>CAWCND010000019.1:0-185953 GCA_963796835.1 Candidatus Aminicenantota bacterium
CCGGACTCCGTCAGACGATGGAGCGGATCGGCGATGAGAGGTATTCCGGATGATGGACAAAGCTGATGACTGTTCCCGTCAGGACACACAGCAGGCTCGACAGCACACCGATTCGAAGGACCAGACTGATGAGATTCTCCGTCCGGGACACACGGCTTTCCATGTCGGAGCTGCTGGGGACCCAGGTCTCCCCGTCATCGGTGTATTCCCTCTCCAAATCATCTGGAGCGAAACGAAAACGAGCGCTACGACAAAAATGATCCGGATGACGCGCCCGTGCAACCGCCCCAAAAAACGTGAACCGAGGGTCGCCCCCGCCAGCACGCCCGCCGCGACCGGCGCCGCAACAAACGGATCAATGTCCCCCCGCAGAAGTAGACGCCGGCGCTGGCCGCGGCGGTGACGCCGATCATGAAGTTGCTGGTGGCCGAGGAGACCTTGATCGGCAGGCGCATCGCCAGGTCCATCGCCGGCACCTTGAGCGCGCCCGAGCCGATCCCCAGCAGCCCGCTGATCGGGCCCGGCGAGGTACATCAGCACCAGGCCCGAGCCGGCGTGCGTCACCCGGTAGGCGACCTCGCGGCCGAGGGCTTCGTCGTAATAGCTGCCGTGCAGGCGCAGGTAGTCGGCCCAGGGAGCGGGCGCACCGACGTCCTCGGCGCTCGCGGCGCTTGCGGAACATCGTCAGCGCCGAAAAGCCCCATCACGAGCCCGAAGATGATGAAGCAGCCAGCGCCCGCTGATCCGGCCGGCCAGGTACGAGCCGGTGAGCGCGCCGAGGGTGGTGCCGATCTCGAGGACCATGGCCACGCGCAGATTGGTCATGCGTTCCCTGACGTAGGCGGCCGCCGCTCCGCTCGACGTGGCGATGACCGATACGATGGACGCGCCGATGGCGTAGCGGATATCGATCTTCAGGAGGAGGGTCAGGGCGGGAATGACAATGATTCCTCCGCCGAGACCGAGCAGGGAGCCAAGTGTTCCGGCCACCGTGGAAAGGAGGAAACAGGCCAGGACGAACCCAAGGGGAGTCATCGTTACTTCTTCGCGCTCTCCCCTTTGACGACCTGGTTCTTGTGGGCGCCCTTCGTGACATGGACCTCAAGCCCCTCGTGGCCGGGCAGCCACACTTCCGCCAGGACATAGACCGTGAAGTACTCTGTATAGGAGGGTTCGAAGTTGCCCACCTCGTCGAAGACGAGCCGGGGTTCCGCGACGGGCGGATTTGGCTGGGCCAGTTTCTTCTGAACGGGGATCCGGAATTCCTTGCCGGTCGATTCCTGGCGGAGGGTGATCTGCCCTTCCTTGCCCCCCGCGATCCCATAATCGCCCTTGGGGAACTTCTGGCCCGCCACCTCGAACGCGAAGGGGACCTTGAACGTGGCCTGGGCATAGGCCAGAGAGGAGCCGACGGCGAGGCCGAAGGCCAATGTCACGACCGGCAAAACGGCGAAACGTTTCATCGGCGATTCTCCTTTCCGCTCCAGACTCAGACCTTCACACGGGGCCCGCAGGACCCATCAAGCCCGGGCCCCGCCGCCCGCCCCTGTCCAGGACAAGCCCGCGCCTTAAACGGTGACGTCGGCGGGGTAACCGGGGATCGGGTCCGGCGTATCGGGGACGCCGCTCTTGAGGGCGTCTTCCATGGCCTCGACGAACGTGTCGATCTCCTCGAGCGTCGTGTAGACGTTCGGCGAGACGCGCAGGGCCTGGTAGTCGAAGACCGAGTTCGGCGGGGCGCCGCCGACGAGCGGGACGACGACGATCCGGTACTTGTCCATCAGGAACTTCGCCAGCTGGCCGGACGTCGATGCCCTCGATGTCGACCGCCGCAACGCCCCAGGCCTGGGCCGGCTCGCTGAGGTCGCGTCAGGATCTTGATGCGCGGGTTGGGCCTTGAGGGCGTTGGCCCAGCGCAGGGTCAGGTAGCGCAGGCGGGCCGCCTTGCGCTCGGCGCCGATGGCCTGGTGGAAGGCCAGGGACTCGCCGAGCGCCGCCCGGATGGCCCAGGGGTGCGTGCCGATGGACTCGAACTTGCGGATGTCGTCGTCCTGCTGCTCGGGGGCCGCCTGCAGGGGCCAGAACTTCGGGATCATCTCCTTGCGGACGTAGAGGCAGCCGTTGCCGATCGGGGCCAGCAGCCACTTGTGGAGGCTGACGCCGTAGGCGTCGCACTCGAGGTCCCGCAGCTTGAAGGGGAAATGCCCCAGGGCGTGGGCGCCGTCGACGATCGTGACGATGCCCTTGGAGCGGGCCAGGCGGGAGAGCCGCTGGACCGGGAACAGCTGGGCCGTGAGGTTCGTGATGTGGGTGAAGTGGAAGACCTTCGTCCTCGGCGAGATGGCCTTCTCGAACATGTTGTAGAGGAAGTCCTGGGTCGCCGGCACGGGGAACTGGAGGCGGGTCACCTTGATGCCCTCGCGCCGCATGCGCTGGTCCCACGTCGTCAGCATCCGGGGGTAGTCCTGCTCGGTCGTGACGACCTCGTCGCCGGCCTTGAGGTCGATCCCGTTCTGGACGATCTGCAGGGACTCGCTGGCGCCGCGCGTCAGCGCCATCTCCTCGGGGTCGCAGCCGAACTCGTTGGCCATCCGCCGGCGGATCGTCTGGATGTTGCCGGCGACCATGCCCTGGTAGTGAACGGGCAGCATGTTGATCATGTCCATGTAGCGCCAGACGGATTCGAGCGCGACCCGGGGCATCGGGCAGGTGAAGCCGTTGTTGAGGTTGATGAGCGTCGCGGTCCAGCTTGAAGGCGAGCTGGATCTCGCGCCAGTAGAACTCGTCCTTGGCGACCTCCTCGGGCGTCATGTTGGCGACCGATTGGGTGGCCTCCGTGACCCGCTCGAGGGCATTCGAGTTGAACGCGAACGCGGCCGTTCCGGCGGCGCCGGCCATCCGGAGAAACGACCGCCGACTCCACATGCTGGACTTCATCTCAGACCTCCTCGGATTCAAGTTCTCTGGAAGACGTTTATTTTGTGGGATGCGCCTTCCGCCCATCAAGCTCGGGACGGATCCGGCTCACCGCGACAAGATGATATTCCCGGCCGCCGATTGAAGTCAATCCCTTTCCCGGGATTTCCGCGGACGTGAGCCCGCGGGGAAAGAACGAACTCCCCGTTCGGGTGCGGCGCCGGAGAGCATCCGAAAGCCGGATCTCCCGAGCCTCCTCAGGAGAGCCTCTGGGACGCAGGACAAAGCACGGGCCCCCGGCTTGACAGCGCCCCGGCGGCTTCGATAGAGTCCTCCATTATGATGCGACAAAATAAAACGGTCCTGTGGGCGATCGTCCTGATCGGCGTCCTGTCGGTGCCTCCCCTCCGGGCCGAGGGGGCCATGGCTTTCACGGTTTCCATGCTCCGGCCGGGCAGCCACGAGTTCCATGTTTCGTTGCGTTGCGAGGGCCTGAAGGGCGAGATCGCAGGACTTCCTGATGCCGGCCTGGATGCCGGGATTCTACCGGATCCTGGATTACGAGAAGAACGTCTCGAATTTCCGCGCTTCGGACGGGCAGGGGCGGGCGCTGCCGTGGGAAAAGGCCACCCGGAATACCTGGCGCGTCGCGACCGGCAGCGCGCCCGCGGTCGTGCTGGACTACGACGTCTTCGGGGACGACCCCGTTCGTGGCCCAGAACTTCCTGGACGAGAAGCGGGCCTTCATCGCGCCGCCGGGCCTCTTCATGTACGTCTCCGGGCAGCTCGCATCATCCCGTGACCGTGGCCTTCAGGATGCCGGCGGGCTGGACGCAGATAGCGACCGGGCTCGACCCGGTCAAGGGCAGCCCCCTGACCTACTCCGCGCCGGACTTCGACGTTCTCTACGATTGCCCCGGCCTTCTCGGGAACCAGGAGGTCCGCCAGTTCGAGGTCCGGGGCATCCCGCACAAGGTCGTCATCGAAAGCGTGCCCGAGAGCGTCGACCGGCCGAAGATGGTGGCCGACCTGAAGCGCCTGGTCGAGGCGGCGACGGGCCTGATGGGCGACATTCCCTACAAGCACTATACGTTCCTCCTGATCGGGACGGGAAACGGCGGCATCGAGCACGCCAACTCCGCCGCCTGCGCTTTCAACGGCAAGAGCCTGGCGAGCGAGAAAGGATATCGGGGCTGGCTCAGCTACATCTCCCACGAATACTTCCATAACTTCAACGTCAAGCGCATCCGGCCGATCGCCCTGGGGCCGTTCGATTACGAGTCGGAAAACCTCACCGACATGCTGTGGGTCTCCGAGGGTCTGACGGTCTACTACGAGAACATCGTCATGGTCCGGGCCGGCCTCATGACGCCCGGGGAGTATCTCGAGGACATGGCAGGACGCCATGACCCGGTTCGAGAATTCGCCGGGCCGTCGCTACATGTCGGCGGCGGACTCCAGCCTGGAGACGTGGGGCGGCTCCGGCTTCGGCGGCGACCGGAACACGACCATATCCTATTATGACAACGGCGCCATGCTGGGGGCCATGCTGGACCTGGAGATCCGCAACGCCAGCCGGAACCGCAAGTCCCTGGACGACGTGATGCGGTCGCTCTACCGGAAATACTATCGGGAGAAGAAGCGCGGTTTCACGGACGCCGAGTTCCGGGCAGGAATGCGAGAGCGCGGCCGGGCGGCCGCTTGACGGAGGTCTTGGAATACGCCTCCACAACGAAAGACGTCGATTACGCGAAGTCCTTCGCCCACGCCGGCCTCGAGGTCAGAGACGGCGCGGCAGGAGGCTCCCGGCGCGTATCTCGGCTTGAACACGCGGGCGGCCGATGGGAAGCTCGTGGTGACGGGAACGTCATCGCGGGTCGCCAGCCGAGGGAGCCGGGCTTGCGGCCGGGGACCTGATCCTGGAGATCGACGGCGTCTCCGCCGCGACGAAGGTCCTCAGCGACCGGCTGGCGGCTAAAAAGCCGGGGGACAGGATCAGGTTGAGGTATTCACGCGGGAATGAGGCCCGGGACGCCGAGATCGCCCTCGGCGGGAACACAAAAGTCGCCTACACGATCACGGCGGTCCCGAACCCGGACCCCCTTCAAGCGGCCATCCTCAAGGACTGGCTGAGGAAAGCCCTCTAGGCTCCGCGGCCGGGTCGCCGAAGGCCCTCGGGCCGGCCATGGCCTCGCCATGGCCGGCGGCCGCGAACAGGATCATCGCGCCGACAAAATAATAGTGGTTGGCGAAGGCTTGGCTCCCGACGAGGAATATCGAAAAGGTCGTGAGCACGTTGACCCATCTCCAGCCCTCGAGACCCAGGCTGCGAAAGCGGAACGTCGTGTACAGGCCCACGGCGAAGCCCATCGCGAGCGAGATCAACTTGCCCGCCTCGAAGCCGGTGAGGGCGTGGAGCGCCGCGAGCACCGTGAGCCCGTCGGGGCGGAACTTGGTCCGCAGCAGGAAGAGCAGGCCGTATTGGATGAAGCTCGCCCGATCCCAGAGGAGGAACGGCAGGACGGTGGCGAAGGCGACCGCGGCGGCGAGGGCAAGCCGGCGGACGCGGCGCTCAAGGAGCAGCCCGCTGAGCACGAAATAAAGCAGATACTGTTTGAGGCTCAGGAGCAGGCCGTAGGCGGCAGCGAGGCGCCGCGACCCCGGGGAACGGCCGGCGAGGTAGTTGCAGATCGCGTACAGGCCGACGACGAGGGGCTCGGTCCAGGCCTCTTCGATGATGAAAAGGCCGCGCGGATGGAAGAGGAAGAGAAGCACCGCGTAGCGCGCAAAACGGATCCCCTGGCGGCGGCGAGCCATCGCATAGAGCCCGGCGCAGGCCAGGGCTTCCATGAAGATGTAGATGGACCGGATGTCATGAAAAATGAGATATCCGAGCGTTTGAAAGTAGAGATTCGAGGGGGGATAGACGTAGCCGAGGACCTTATATCCGAAGCTCTGCGTCCCGTGGTACACGTCGGACACGGGCACGAGATAGGGATTGAGACCCTGGAGCAGGTGCCGCGCCGATTCCTGGAATATGGGGAAGACGTCGATCGCGGGAGAAGGGGAAAAGACCGGCACCAGGACGCGGAGGAGGAAGCCCGCCAGGACACCGTAGGCGAAGATCGTCCGGGAAAGCTCGCCGCCACGGCGGAGAACCGCCCATACGACCAGAAGCCCCATGGCGCCGGACAGAACGGCATAGAGGATCTCGAAGGGGAGCGGGCCCCTGAGATCGCGGAGGGGAAGGCGGATGAGGCCGGTGACCGTGCAGGCGACGAGCACGACCGGGAGGATCGCTTGCCGGGCGCCGGAAGGGTTCGCGGACGAGTCGGATGAGGCCGTCGGGGCGAGTCTCCGGCGCGCCGCGGCGACGAGCAGGGCGAATGAGGAGAGCGTGAGAATTATGGCCGCGGGGTTGTAATGGCCATTCCCGGTTTGGAGCGCGGCCGCCAGGAGGAAATAGGACAGAACCAGCAGAGAGACCGGGTCCCCGGACAGTTCCTGGATGAACGGCGGGAAAAAATTCGCTTTGCGATTAGGCACAATTCTCTCTGTCGCTAAGCTGGAGAGCCGTCGCCCGATCACTTCTTGGGATACGCGGGCCTGGCCGGGAAATTCGGCGGGTTCTTCTTGATCTTGTCGAGCATGACCTCGATCGCCTTTTCGAGCTGGAGGTCCCGGCCCGCCATGACCGAGCCCGGGTCGTTGTCGACCAGGACGTCGGGGTCGGCGCCGTGGTTTTCGACGATCCACTTGCCGTCACGTCCGTAGAAGGCGTTGTTCGACTGCTCGACCGTGCCGTTGTCGATCGTCAGCTGCTGGTTCAGGATGCCGACCAGGCCGCCCCAGGAGGGCACGCCGACCACGGTCCCGAGCTTCCGGGACTTGAAGTCGTCGACGAAGGCCTCGCCGTCCGAGCCGTTGTTCTCGTTGGAGATGACGACATAGTTGCCGTTGCCGGCCGAGCCGGGGTAGCGGAAAGGGACCATGCCCGCGCAGGACATTCTGGGAGGTCATGACCCGCTCGAGCTTGTCGATCAGGAAATATTCGGTCCAGCCGCCGGAGTTCCGCCGCACGTCGATGATGATGCCGTCCTTGTAGCGGAAGGCCCGCCAGTACTTGTCGAATTCGCCGATCCCGCCGCCGCCCATGGCGTTGATGTGCATGTAGCCGACGCGGCCGTTGGTGGCCTTCTCGATCGTCCGGATGTTGTCCTGGACCCAGCGGAAGTAGCGCAGCTGGCTGTCGCTGCGGACGGGGTCGACCTCGTAGGTCTTGGCGCCGTCCATCGTCGGCTTGGCGTTGACGGTGACTTTGATCTTCTTGCCCGGCCGTCGTCTGGAGCAGCTTGAAGTAATCATCTCCCGCCTTGAGCGGCACGCCGTTGATGGCCAGGAGGTAATCGCCTTCCTTGACCTGCGATGTCCGGCCGGACGAGCGGGCCCGGGAGGTTGAGGTTGATCTCGGTCGGGCCGTAGATCTTGCCCAATTTGTAGAGGCCCGAAGTCTTGTCCGGGGCCAGGTCGGCGCCGAGGAGGCCGGTGAACACCGGCGAGCCAGGCGTGCCCGCCGGGCCGAAATCGCCTCCGCCGATATAGGTGTGCGAGACGCACAGCTCGCCGACCATCTGGGACAGGACCCAGTTGAGCTCGGCGCGCGATGAGAGATAGGGAATGTAGGCGCGGTACTTTTCGCCCATGGCCTTCCAGTCGTGGCCGTGGAAGCCGGCGTCGTAGAAGAAGTCGCGGTACCAGCGCCAGGCGTCGTTGAAGATCTGGCTCCATTCCTTCTGCAGGTCGACCGTGTAGACCAGGCCTGAGAGGCTCAGCTTCTCGCCCATGGCCTTTGAGGCGAAGGCGCGGTCGATCGACGTCGTGTAGAGGTCGGGGTCCTTCCAGATGAGGAGCTGCTCGGCATTCGCCGAGATCCCGAAATCACCGACCTTCTCGTTGAGCGTGACCTCCTTGCGGTCGGCCATGTCGAAGATGTGGAGGTCCCATTTCGTTTCGCCGCGGGGCCGGAAGATCTCTTCATATTCCGCTTCCGTGAACTCGGGGACCGAAGCCCAGAGGACTTTGCCCATGCCGGCCTTGAGGTAAAAATAGTTTCCGGCGGGGACGGGGAGCGGATAGGTCCGCTTCGCCAGGCCGTCGGTGTCGATCCGGAAGGGCTCCGGTTCGGCTTTCTTCTCCTCCTTGGCGGGGCCGCCCGGCGCGAAGGGCGGCTTTTCGCCGTCGCGGAGCTGGACGACCATCACCTGCTGGGGAGTCGCGATGACGTGATTGTCCTCGTAAAAATCCATCCGGAGGTCGAAGTTACGGCTCGAGACATAGTAGAGATATTTTCCGTTCGCGTCGAACGCGGGGTAGAGGTTGTCGTAGAAGTCGTCCGTCACGGGGTATTTTTTTCCCGTTTCGATGTTGGCGACGAAGATCCGGCTGTTGCGGTTGGACTGGACGAAGCTGTAGGCGACCCATTTCGAATCCGGCGACCAGGAGTAATCGGCCATCTCCCAGATGAACTCGTCGTTCTTCATCTGGTTGGAGGAGTCGATCTTGACCAGGTTCCTCGTGGCGACATCGACATAGAAGATCGAATAGTCCTTGTTGCCGAAGAGGATCTTCTTGCCGTCGGGCGACCAGGACAGGCGATAGACGGTCTTGTCGAGGCCGGTCGTGACCTGGGTCCACTCGCCGCCCGCGGCGCTCTGGGTGTAGAGCTGATAGTCGCCCGTCCTGTCGCTGAAGAAGGCGACCGTCTTGCCGTCGGGCGAGAGGGCGGGATAGATCTCGCGCGTGCCCGGCGTCGCGGAGAGGTTGTCCGCCGTCCCGGGCTCCGAGGTCGAAACGCGGAAGACATCGCCGCGGGCCTCGAGGACCACGGCCTTGCCGTCGTCGGCGACGTTGGCGGAGTGGATATAGTCGCGGGGATTGATGACGCGGTTTCTCAGGGCCCAACGGTCCGAGGGCACCGTCACGGCGATCTTCCTGTCCTGGCCCGACCCGATATCGAAGACATGGATCCGGCCGTCCTGCATGTAGACGATCGACCGGCCGTCCGTGTTGGGCATCATGACATCGAAGTCCGCGTAGCTCGTGACCGGCTTGACCTCCTTGGTCCCGAGCTTCTGGGCGTAGAGGTTGGCGATCCCGTTGGTCCGGTCGGAGACAAAGTACATCAGGCCTCCCGCCGACATCGGGTAGCTGTTCTTGCCGACGTAGTCCGTGACCGGCGTGTAGGACTTCGCCGCGGCGTCGTACATCCAGATGTCCTGGTACTCCCCGCCCTTGTAGCGCTTCCAGTAATATTCTTCGTTGCCCCGGCGGCAGTAGAGGAAATTGCGCCCGTCGGGCATGAAGCTGATGAGGACGCCCCGGTCGAGCGGCAGCCGCTCCGGCGCGCCGCCCTTGACGCTCACGGAATAGAGGTCGGGATCGCGGCCGACCACGTTCTCGAACATCGAGCGGAAGACGACCGCGGTCCCCTCGGGCGTCCAGGCAATGACCTGGGCGCCGCCGGGATTGTACGTCAGCCGCGTTGGAGCGCCTCCCTCGGCCGGCATGAGATAAACGGATTGGGCCCCGTCATAAGTCGCCGTGAACGCGATCCACTTCCCGTCGGGCGAGAACTTGGCGAAGCTCTCGGTCCCGGGGAAGGTCGTGAGGCGCGTGGCGACGCCCCCTTGGGCAGCCACGACCCAGAGGTCGGCCTCGTAGGTGAAGGCGATCTTGTCGCCGTGGATGGTCGGATAGGTGAAGAACCGGCCCTCCTCCGCGGCGAGCGCCAAGGACGCTAGGCATAGGACAACGAACAATACCCCTGTGAGTCGTTTCATAGGTTCTCTCCTTGCTTTCTCATGAGCCCATGCCCTCGATGCGGCTCAACCGATATCATAGATCTCCACTTTCCTGTTGACGGCCTTGACGATTTCCATCGCCCAGAAAGGCAGGGTCGAAAAAACCACGATCACGACAAGGTCCCCAAGGCCGAGGGCCTGGGTCTTGAAGACCGGCTGAAGGAACGGGACGTAGATGATCGCGAGCTGAATCAGGAACGATGCGGAGTTGGCCAGCAGGAGACCGGGATTGCTGAAGACGCCCAGCTTGAACAGCGACTCCATCTGGTTCCTGCAGCTGAAAGAATGGAAGAGCTCGCTGCAGGTGAGCACGGCCAGGGCCACCGTCCTCGCCCGGCCGATCCCCTCTTTTTCGAACGACAAGACATAGACGAACGCCGAAAGGGTGCAAAGAGCGATGAAGGCCCCCTGGGACATGATCAGCCAGGCCCTGGCCCGCGTGATGACGGGCTCATGGGGCTTGCGCGGCGGCCGGTTCATGATCTTCGGGTCCACCGGATCCACGCCGAGGGCCAGGGCCGGAAGGCCGTCCGTGATCAGGTTCACCCAGAGGATCTGGATGGGGAGGAGCGGCACAGGGAGGGCGACGAGCGAAGCCACGAACATGACCAGGATCTCGCCCGAGTTGCAGGACAGGAGGTAATGGATGAACTTCTTGATGTTGTCGTAGATCCCCCGGCCCTCCTCGATGGCGGCGACGATCGAGGCGAAATTGTCGTCCGTGATGACCATGTCCGAGACTTCCTTGGTCACGTCCGTGCCCGTGATCCCCATGGCGACCCCGATATCGGCCTCCTTGACGGCCGGAGCGTCGTTGACGCCGTCGCCGGTCATGGCCACGATCTCGCCTTTCCGGCGCCAGGCCCGGACGGAGCGAAGCTTGTGGTCGGGCGACACGCGGGCGTAGACGGCCACGTCCTCGATCGTCCGGTCGAGTTCTTCGTCCGTGAGGCGGTCGACCTCCTCTCCCGTCAGGGCCAAGGAGGCGTTGCCGAAGAAGCCGAGCTCCCGGGCGACGGCCACGGCCGTGTTCTTGTGGTCGCCCGTGATCATGACGGTCCGGATGCCCGAGGAGCGGCATTCGTCGATGGCGTCTTTGACCTCGGGCCGCGGGGGGGTCGATCATGGCGACAAGCCCGCAGAAGGTGAGGTCGCGCTCGATGACCGCGGCCTCGTAGGAGTGCGGCTCCTTCTCCATGCTCTTCCTGGCGACAGCCAGGACGCGGAGCGCCCGTCCCGAGAGGTCGTCGTTGGCGCCGGCGATCCGGTCCCTGTCTTCCTGCGTCAGGGGCCGCTCCCAGGCCATCCTCCAGGATGCGGGCACAGTCGCAGAGCAGGATGTCCGGGGCGCCCTTTGGTGAAGGCGGCATGATCCGGCCCCGCCCGCCGGATGATGGTCATCTTCTTCCGTTCGGAGTCAAAGGGGATCTCTTCGACGAGGTCCGGAGCGGCTTCCTGTTCCCGTTTCCAGACTCCGGCTTTGGCCGCGGCGGTGAGGATGGCGATCTCCGTCGGGTCGCCGAACACCGTCAGGACCCCGTTCTCTCTCGCGACGAGCGGGCGTCATTGCAGAGGACGCCGGCGCCATGACGCCCAGAAGGTCCGGAGACTCTCCGGGCCGGACGGCGTTGCCCGTCGCGCCAGAAATTCCCCTTCCGGCTCATAGCCGGCTCCCGTCACCTCGTAGGTCCGGCGCGGGGTCACAGACCGTCCGGACGGTCATCTCGTTCTTGGTCAGGGTGCCTGTCTTGTCCGAGCAGATGACCGTGGCGCAGCCGAGCGTCTCGACGGACGGGAGCTTGCGGATGAGGACATGGCGCCTGACCATGCTCTGGACGCCCAGGGCCAGGGCGATGGTGACGACGGCCGGCAGGCCTTCGGGAATGGCGGCCACGGCCAGGCTGACCGAGGTCAGGAACATCTCCATGACCCGCCCCCCCCGCAGGAGCTCGAGCCCGAAGACGGCGGCCACCAGGATAAAGCAGCACGTAGATGATCCACTTCCCGAATTCCTCGAGCCGTTTCTGGAGCGGCGTCGTCTCCTTCTTGATCTCCTGGATGAGGCCGGCGATCCGGCCGAGTTCGGTCCGCATGCCGGTCTCGACGATGACGGCCCTGGCCTTGCCCGAGACGGCGGTCGTTCCCATGTAGACGATGTTGGCCCGGTCGGCGAGCGGGATGTCCTTCTCTTCGAGGACGAGGTCGGTCTTGTTGACGGGAGAGGATTCCCCGGTCAGGCTCGATTCCTGGACGGTGAAATTGGCCGTGTGCCAGACGACCCGGCCGTCGGCGGGCACGTGGTCGCCGGCCTCGAGTTCGATAAGGTCCCCCGTCACGAGCTCCCGGGCTGGGACGATCGACGCGACGCCGTCGCGGATCACCTTGGACGCAGGGGCCGAGAGCTTTTTCAGGGCCGCGAGGCTCTTTTCGGACCGGAATTCTTGGATGAGGCCGAGGACGGCGTTCAGGACGATGATGGCGAGGATGGCCAGGGCGTCCAACCACTCGCCGAGAAATCCGGACACCAGGGCGGCGACGATGAGGACCCAGATGATGAGCCCTTCGAACTGGGCCAAGAACATGGCCCACAGAGGCCGGTGCGCCTTTTCCCGGAGCTCATTCGGACCGGACTTCTCGAACCTGGCCCCGGCCTCTCCACGGGCCAAGCCGGTCTTCAAGTCCGTGCCGAGGGCTCCGGCGATCTCGGCCGCCGTGAGGTGCCACCAGTTCTTCATCGGACGCTCAGCCTTTCATCGAAAAAAAACATTATACTCATCTCGGGACGGGATTGACAACCGGAAGCCCGCGGAAGATCCTTGAGGGGTCGTGGGCCGCCGGACGGCGAGGTCTTCTCGCGCTTCACTCCGGCCTCGGAAACGTGTATAATGAGTCGCTCAAGATCGGGGAGTAGCGCAGTCTGGCTAGCGCACAGCGTTCGGGACGCTGGGGTCGTGGGTTCAAATCCCACCTCCCCGATCTTTTTCCCCCATGATCATCAAGGACGCCAAGGATTGCGAGGAGATCGCGGCCGGCGACGGGTCGGCCCTCTGCGAGCTTCTCCATCCTGGCCGGGGTCCGTTCCGGGTCGGGTACAGCCTGGCCCGGGCCGTCGTCAGGCCCGGGGAGAAGACCAAGACCCACCGCCTCAAAAGCTCGGAGGTCTACATCATCCTGGAAGGCCGCGGTCTCATGCACGTCGAGAAGGAGACGGCTGAAGTGAGGCCGGGTCAGGCGGTCTACATCCCCCCTGGTCACGCCCAGTCCATTGAAAACACGGGCCCGACCAACCTCGCTTTTCTCTGCATCGTCGACCCTGCCTGGAAGCCGGAGGACGAGGAGGTCCTGCCGGAGGGGACGCGCAGGACGCGATAAGCCAGCCATGCCCCCCCTTCCCATCCCCTCAGCGACCGGCGAGCCGCGCCGGCCGTTCGTCCGCCGCCTGTTCGGGCTGAGGCGGCAGATGAGCTGGAAGCAGGCCTTCACCGCCCTCAAGTACCCGAACTACCGCCTCTGGTTCTGGGGCCAGATGTTCTCCCTTTTCGGGACCTGGATGCAGAGCACGGCCCTGGCCTTTCTCATCTATCAGTTGACCAAGTCTCCCGCTTACCTCGGGCTCGTCGGCTTTGCCGCGGGCGTCCCGACCTGGCTCTTCATGCTCTACGCAGGGGTCATTGCCGACAGGATGCCCCGGAGGACGCTGATCATCATCACCCAAACCTCCATGATGATCCTCGCCTTCTTCCTGGCAACCCTCACCTTTCTCCATATCGTCCAGCCTTGGCACATCCTGGTCATCGCTCTCCTGCTCGGAGCGGCCAATGCGTTCGAAGCCCCGGCCCGCCAGGCCTTCGTCCTGGAGATGGTCGGCCTTCATGACATGACCAATGCCATCGCCCTGAACGGAGCGATGTTCAACACGGCCACGGCGGTCGGACCCGCGGTCGCGGGCGTGGTCTACGCCATTTTCGGGCCGGCCTGGTGCTTCACGATCAACGGGCTCTCCTTCATCGCCGTCATCGTGGCCCTCGCTCTCATGAAGCTCGAGCCTTTCGTCCCCAAGCTCGAGAAAACGTCGACGATCGAGGACCTCAAGGAGGGTGTCAGGTACGTGGCGGGCCACCCGATGGTCCGGACGATCACCGGCCTCGTCGCCATCGTCAGCCTCTTCGGGATTGCCTACGCGACGCTTCTCCCCGCGTGGGCCGTGAAGGTCCTGGGCGGGGACGCGAAGACCAACGGGTTCCTCCAGGCCTTCCGGGGACTCGGGGCCCTGGCCGGGGCCCTTCTCATCGCCAGCCTCGGGCGCTTCCGCTTCCGGGGCCGGCTCCTGACGTTCGGGACATTATCCTTGCCCGTGCTGATCCTGGCCTTCGCTTTCGTCCGTTGGACGCCCCTCTCGCTCGTTCTCCTGTTCGGCGCCGGCATGTCGCAGATCTTCATCTATAACCTCTGCAACGCCCTCGTCCAGACGTTCTCGCCCAACGAGCTCAGGGGCCGGGTCATGGGCGTCTACACGTTCGTGTTCTTTGGAGCCATGCCCGTTGCGGCGCTCGGGATAGGCGCCACGGCCCAGCGCCTGGGGGAGCCTGCGGCCGTCATCATCGGCGCGTCGATGATGCTCCTCGCGGCGGGCCTCGTCTGGATATTCGTCCCGCGCCTGCGCAACCAGGCCTGATCCGCTCGACGACACCGTCAGGAGGTCTTGACGGCCAGGCACTCGAAGAGCTGCCGGTTCCCGGCGAACGTCGCCGCCGACCGCAGCATGATCCTGTAACCCGGCACGACCACGTCGGCGTCCCCGCTGATCATGTCGGCGAGGTTGGCGATCTTTTCCAGAGCCTCCACAAGCTCCTTGTCCTGGGCCAGCACGACGGGCGGCCGCTCCCCCGTTTTCAGCAGCGAGAACGGCACGAGCCGGAGGGCGAGCCTAGCCCTTTCCGCGTCCTCCGCGATCGCCTGTTTGGTCTCGAGCTTGATCATGCGGGCCTTGATGTCGGGGACGGCCGCGTCGAGGGCGATGCCCACCCAGTCCAGGAGCTTGTGCCTGACCGTATTCAGGTCCCGGGCCTGGGTGGTGTCCTGGATGCCGCCCGTCGTCTGCATGGCCTTGGCCAGCCCGGAGATCTCCTTGAGGTAGGTGTTCCTCTGGGAATCCGGGATGATGTACATAATGACCAAATGGACGTCCGCGCCGTCCGGGGCGCCCTAATCGATGCCCGGCGGCGACCAGCCCACCGCGCAGAGCAGGTCCCCCTCTCTGACGGTCCTCGTGTGCGGGCAGGCCACGCCTTTGCCCAGGGCGCTGCTCGCCGCCTTTTCCCGGGCGGTGACCGCGCTTGACGATGTCCTCGCCCGTGCCGATGTCCGGGATGGCCTCGATCAGCAGCGCGAGGAATTCCAGGGCCTGGTCCTTGACCGTCGTCGGCAGCTCGACCAGGCGGCCTTCCTGGAGCGCGTGAGCAGGCTTTTCATCAGACGGCTCCGTACCTTTTATAGAACCACGTTTTGACGATGTGGGTCAAGACGCCGTACGCCAACAAAAAGCCGGCGATCCAGGCCCAATAGACGGGGGGCAAGGGCACGAAACCCAACGCCGGGGCGAGCGGGGAGAACGGGAGGACGACGGCCACGGCCATGACCGTCATGGTCGTCAGCGTCATCGCCGCGCTGGCCCGGCTCTGGATGAACGGGATCCTGTTGGTCCGGATGATGTGGACGATCAGGGTTTGCGTCAGCAGCGATTCCACGAACCAGCCCGTGTGGAACAGGTTCTCGTAGTAGACCTTCATCGCCGGCGTCGTCCCCGCCGCGCTGAACCGGCCGCAGTGGAAGAAGAAGAGCATCAGGCCGAACGTCGCGTAATCGAAGATCGAGCTGATGGGACCGATGAAGATCATGAACTTCTTGATGCCCTCGATGTTCCACCGTCTCGGCCTGGCCAGGTATTCCTCGTCCACGTGGTCCGACGGGATGCCCGTCTGGGAAATGTCGTAGAGGAGGTTGTTGATCAGGATCTGGATGGGGGCCATGGGGAGGAACGGCAGGATGGAGCTGCCGCCCACGACGCTGAACATGTTCCCGAAATTCGAGCTCGCGCCCATCTTGATGTACTTGATGATGTTGCCGAAGATCTTCCGGCCCTCGACGATGCCGTCCTCCAGGACCATCAGGCTCTTTTCGAGCAGGATGATGTCGGCGGATTCCTTGGCGACGTCGACCGCCGTGTCCACGGAGATCCCCACGTCGGCGGCCTTCATGGCCGGAGCGTCGTTGATGCCGTCTCCCAGGAACCCGACGACATGATCGCCCTCCCGCAGGGCCTGGATGATATCCTCCTTCTCCGAGGGCGTCAGCCGAGCGAACACGTTGGCCTTGTCCACGAGCTCCAGGTAGGCCTTCCGGTCGAGGCCTTCGAGATCGCGCCCCGTGACGACCGAGCTGACTTCGAGCCCGACATCCCGGCAGATCTTCTGGGTGACCAGCTCGTTGTCGCCCGTCAGGATCTTGACGGTGACGCCGGCCTCTCCGAGGGCTGTCAAGGCCTTGGCGGCCGTATCCTTGGGAGGGTCGAAGAAGGCCACGTAGCCGAGGAGGATGAGGCCGGTCTCGTCGGCCGAGGAGAAGACTTCCCTGTCTTTGGGGAACTCCCTGTAGGCAATGGCCAGGACCCGGTATCCATCGGCGCTTAGCGTCGCGAATTCCTCCATCAGGTCGCTCTTGATCATGTCGATCATGGGGTAGATGTCGTCGTCGATCTGGTACCGGTCGCAGGCGCTGAAGACGTCCTCGACCGCGCCCTTGCAGATCAGCACGTGGGCGTCCCCGGAGTCGATGATGACGGACATCCGCTTGCGGACGAAGTCGAACGGGATCTCGTCGACCTTGCGGCAGGTCCGTTCGACGTCCAGGTCTCCGTGGGCGAGGATCGCGACATCGAGCAGGTTCCGCAGCCCCGTCTGGTAGTAGCTGTTCATGTAGGCGTAGCGAAGGACGTCTTCGCTCATTCTGTTGGCCACGTCCACGTACCGTTCGAGCACGACCCGGTCCTGGGTCAGGGTGCCGGTCTTATCGGTGCAGAGGACGTCCATGGCGCCGAAATTCTGGATGGCCTTGAGCCTCTTGACGATGACCTTCTTCCTGGACATGACGATCGCGCCCTTGGAGAGGCAGACGGTGATGATCATGGGCAGCATCTCCGGCGTCAGGCCGACGGCCACGGCCAGGCCGAAGAGCAGCGCCTCGACCCAGTTGCGCTTCGTGAGACCCACGATCAGGAACGTCAGGGAGACCATGACGAGCATGAACCGGACCATCAGCCCGACGAAGCTCCGGATGCCTTTGTCGAAACTCGTCGCCACGTCCGGAGCCGCGAGACCGGCCGAGATGGAGCCCAGATATGTCGAGAGGCCCGTGTTGACCACGACGGCCAAAGCCGAACCGCTCTGGACGTTGCTTCCCTGCAAACCCGCGTTGCTGAGGGCAAAAGTCTCTCCGGAAACGGCCGTGTTCTCGACCGACTTCTCGATCGGCATGGACTCGCCGGTCAGGACGGATTGGCTGACGAAGAAGTCCTTGGCGGCCAGCACGCGGACGTCGGCCGGAACGATATCACCCGCGGCGAGGACCACAATGTCCCCGGGGACGACGCGGGCGATCGGGATTTCGCATTCCAGGCCCTGCCGCCGGACGCGCGTTGTGGTCTGGACGAACTTCTGGAGCTTGTCGACCGCCCGGCTCGACCTGCGCTCCTGGATATAAGACAGGATGACGCTGAGGAAGATGATGCCGCCGACCATCCCGGCGGCGCGGGTATCCCCCATCAAGGCCGAGACGAGGCAGATGACGAGCAACTGGATCACGAGAGGGTCCTTGGCCCGGTGGAGGAGGTCCTTGAGGACATGGTGCTTGCGGACGACGGCGAGGTGATTCTCGCCGTAGGTCGAAAGCCGCTCCTCGACCTCGCCGTCGGCCAAGCCCTCGGGACGCGTCTTCAGCCGGGCCAGGGCGTCGGCCACGGTCAAGCCGCAGATTTCCGCCAGCCTGCGCTCAGCCGCGCTGTTGCGGTTCGACGGCGAAAAATCCGCCTTCTTCCCGTTGATCGGCTTCTTCCGAAGAGACTTCATCACTCGTCTTTCGTCCGGCTAGCGTAGCGAAAATCATAGTCGAGTGCCATGGACAATGCAAGTCCGGGAACTCGGGGCACCGGCTTGATCGAGCACCGAAAGACGCGGGCCGGGGGGAGCGCCGGGAAGAGTGTCGGCCGCCGATGCTCAGCCGAGCTCGACGAGCTCGTAGCTCGTCGAACCCAGTCCGATCTTCTCGCCGTGGCTGAGCTGGACCGACCAATCGATGTCGTAGCCTTTCCGGAAGGCGTCCTGGCCGTGGCAGTGTTTGATCACCAGGTCGGCCGTGGCCTTGTCGACGGCGACCGGATCGAGGGACCCGAGGATGCCGATGTCCTCCACGATCCGCGGGTCGTCCTTGGCCATGCAGTCGCAGTCCTTGGTGATCTTGATCAGGAAATTGAGGAAGGCCGCCTTTCCCTTGAAATGCCGGTGGACGCGGAAAGCGTACTCGGCCATCATCTCCTGGAGCCGCCGGGAATCTTCATCCCACTTCATCTTGATGGCCCCGGGCTTGCAGACGACCAGGCATTCGCCGCAGCCGATGCACTTGGCCGGGTCGATCGTCACGTGCCCTTCCGCCTGGACGATGGCGTCCGCCGGGCAGAACTCGAAACAGACGCTGCAGTTCCGGCACTGCTTGGGATTGACCCGGGGATGGACGGTCGAATGCTGGTCGAGCTTCCCGGCGCGGGAGGCGCATCCCATGCCCATGTTCTTGATGGCCGCCCCGAGCCCCGTCTGGACGTGGCCCGTAACGTGCGTCAGGCAGACGATGGCGTCGGAGTCGAGGATGGCCGTGGCGATCTTGGAGGAGGTGGTCCGGGCCTGGGCGCCCCCGGCCTCGTACTTGTCATGCCCGATGAGTCCGTCCGCGATGATGACCGGAATGCCCACGACCTCAGGCCTGAAGCCGTGGGACCAGGCCATGCGGATGTGGTCGACCGAGTTCGACCGGTTCCCGATGTAGAGGGTGTTCGTGTCGGTCAGGAAAGCGCGGGATGTCTTCTGCCCGATCTCCCGGATGAGCCCGGTCAGCCACTGGGGCCTGATATAGCCCATGCCGCGGGCCTCGCCGAAATGGATCTTAAGGGCCGCGAAGTCGTCTTTTTCGAGCCTGTCGTTGAAGCCCGTGGCCAGATAGATCTTCCGGGTTTTGTCGGCCAGGACCTCGGACGGGTCCTGGCCCTCGGCGGGGATGAAGAAGACCTTGCTTTTCTTCACGGGGGTTCTACTTTTTCCGTCCCGAGCCGAGGGCCTCTTCGGCCGCGGCGACCGCCGCCCTGGCCGTGAAGCCGTGGCCAAGGGTCTCGAGCGCCCTCTCGACGGCTCCCAGGGCAAACCGGACATCGTCGGAGCTCAGGTTGCCCATGTGCCCCATCCGGAAGACCTTGCCCAGGGTCTGGGCCAGGCCGCCGGCGACCACGACCCCGTTTTCGAAGAGCGCGCTCCGGAAAGCCGTGTCATCGACGCCTTCGGGGTAAGCGACCACGGAAAGCGTCGAAGCCGTGAACCGGCTGTCCGTGAAAAAGCCGAAGCCGAGGGCGGCCAGGCCTGCCCGGATCGCCCGGGCGTTCGTGTCATGGCGCCTGAACCTCGCCTCCATCCCCTCTTCCATGATGATCCGCGTGCCCTCGTAGAAAGCCCTGATCTCGTTGACGCAGGGCGTCGAGAAATATTTGGCCGGATCATGCATGACCGGCAGCCAGCGCAGGAGATCGGAGTAGTAGGCCGGGATGGAGGTCCTGCTCCGGCGCCTCTCCATGGCCCGCTCCGAGAGGACCAGGATGGACAGGCCCGGCGGAGTGCCCAGGCATTTCTGGGCGGCGGTCAGGACGACGTCGATCGCCCAATCGTCCATCCGTTCGGGGATGCCTCCGGTGGCGCAGACGCCGTCGACGATGAAAAGGGCGGCGGTTTTGCCGACGGCGCGGGCGTAGTCTTCGACCGGAGCGCAGGCGCCCGTGGCCGTATCCACATGCGTGCAGACGACGACCTGATAGGCCTGCTTGGAAAGCCGGGCCTCCAGCTCGCCGGGGAGAACGGCCTTCCCCCAGTCGCACTCGAGGACGTCGTGCTGAAGCCCGAAGGCCTGGCAGATCTGTCCCATCCTCTGCCCGAAATACCCTTGGGACACGACGAGGACGCGGTCGAGCGGGCCGACCGTATTCAGGAGGGCCATCTCCATGGCCAGAGTCCCCGCGCCGGAGACGATGAACGGCTCGCCGTTTTCGCAAAAGACGATCTTCTTCAGGTTCTCGCAGGCTCCCCGGAGCTCCCGGACCATTTCCGGCCCGACGTGGGAGACGGTGGGCCGGGCCAAAGCCTCAAGGATGCGCGGCACGACCGGGCTCGGGCCGGGGATCAGGAGCAGCTTCTCACTCGCCATGGCATTCCTCTCACCCGAAATTCCGTTCCATTGTCACCAAATGGCGGGGATAAATCAAGCCGGCGACCGGGAGCCCCGTCGCGGGGATCCCGTCAAAGGAGTTCCTGCAGGCGGCGCCGGAGCGGTTCGATCTCCTGGAAGACCTCAACCGGGAATCCGGCGAAGTCGTCCGGGTCGTCCCCGAGGAGGAAGATCGGCCCGATCCCGGCGTCCATAGCGGCCAGGACGTCGAACCTTGTATCGCCGATGACGCAGCATTCGCCGCCGCTGATCCCGAACGCGTCGAGAACGTCCAGGAAGGGGGCGCCTGAAGGCTTCCACAGTCCGCTTTCCCGGGTGGTCACGCGGTCGAAGCGGAGGCCGAATTTCTCGAGGAGATAGGCCGTGTTCTTGCGGGAGTTGTTGGTGACGAGGGCCGACCTGACACCCTGCCGCCTGAAGAACGCCAGGAGCTCCTTCATGCCCTCCCGGAGCACGGACCGGACCGTCTGCTCGGCCTCATGCCGCTCGAGGATGGCCCACTTCTGCGACCGCTCGGGCTCCTCGAGGCCGCAGAGATAGTGCAGGATGGAGACGTCCGTGTTCCCGAGCTCCTGCCTGATCTTCGGCCAGTCGTAGGAATTCTCGACGACCGTCCCGTCGAGGTCGAAAATGGCGCCCTTGATCTTCATCGGCCGGGTCATTTCTCCTTGATGGCTGGCGACATTCTAACCGAACCGGAGGGACCGGGTCCAGCCGTTCCTGAAACCTTCAGATCCCGGTTGCTTTCCTTCGGCTCCTTTTGGTATAATCCCGGCGAAGAATGTTGAGGGAGGTCTAACTATGGGTAAATACATCGCTGTTCTCGGCGGCCTCGTCGCCATGGCCGGAGGCATCGCCCTGGTGGTCGTTTCCGCCACCTTCCGCCACGCCTTTGTCCAGCTCGTCGAAGGCTTCATCCCCCCGATCCTCTTTTTCGGCGGCCTCATCGGCCTGATCGCGGGAATCAGCAGCATCAAGGACGCCCAGAGGACCAAGAAGCTCGAGCAGGAGACCGCGGAAAAGAAAGAGGAAAAGTAAGGAGTCGGCCCGGCCCGACCCTGAGTGTTCTTCCCCCGCCGCTCCTTCCCTCCCGCAGCGGGGTGCCTCTTTTCCCAGGAGGAGGGTCCGTTTCTCTCTTGCCCGGCCTCAAACCTCTGTGTTAGGATGGGGACAGGCAAGTGACCATCTTCAACGTCCTCTCGCTGTCCCTTCTCTTGTCGTTTCCGCTCCCCATCACCAAGCCCCTCGAAATGGCTTTTCTCCAGAATTCACCCGAAATCCTCAAAGGTCTCCTGACCTCCAGCGGGGACATCCCGGTCTCCCTTCCCGACCCCCTCCTGCTCGCCGACCAGCTCTCTCCGGACCAGGCCTACCTCGTTTTCAAGCGGATCTTTACCGTATTCAAGACGACCGAGTTCTTCGTCGACCCCGACCTCACGACGCTGCCGGGCAGGCCGGGCGGGATCCTGAGGACACGCTGGTCCTTCCAGAACCTGAAGACGGGCAACCAGTATCCCTTCCGGGTCTTTTTTTACGTGACGCCTGAGCCGGCCCCCCCAGGATCGTTTCACGGAACTCGGGGGGTCGTGCTGAAGATCGTCGAGATCAGGGCGGAGAAGCTGTGATGGCCGGGAAAGGCGCCCGCAGCCGGAACGCCCTTCTTGTGGGCTCGGGCGGCGCCGCCGTCCTCGCCTTGCTTGTCGCCTTCCTTTCTCTCGCCCTGCCGGGATTCCTGTCCAAGAATTACGACCGGAAGGGCCTGACGTTCCTGAAGGGCCAGGCCCAGGATGTCCGGCAGGAATTCGCCCGGCTGCTGGCCGGGCTCGAATCGAAGGAAGCGCTCTTCGCCAAGGCGCCCCTGCCTGCCGACCCCGAGGTTTATTTCCCGCTCTTCAAGAAATCAGGGCTCGACCCTGAGACCGAGGGGATCGCTCTGACCAACGGGGACGGCAACCCGATCGTCTGGTACGGCAACGTCCTGAGCCTCATCGACCTCATCCCGTCGGAGAGCTTCAAGACATTGAAGGAACAATCAGCCGCCTTCCTCATCCAGAGCAAGTCATCGGTCTACCTTGTAGCCCTGAGGTCCCGGGGCGGGGACGGCAGCCTGCTCGCCCACTTCAAGCTCCTGGCCTTCATCCCCCATTTCCAATCCTCCTCCGTCCTTGAGTATCAGGCCCTGAGGAGGGCCTTCCGGACGGACTTCGACATCGATTTCTGGGATTTCAAGCAGGACGTGTCCGGTTTCGAGAAGCTTTTCGCCCGCCACGGCGACGAATTCGCCGGCCAGCCACGGCAGAAGAACGAGATCCAGACCCTTTTCTTCCCCCTCCGGAACGAAGCGGGCCGGATCGTGGCCACCGTGACCCTCTCCTCCTCTTCTCTGGCTTCAAAGCTCACCGAGGTCAGGGAAGACCTCTGGCTGGTCCTTCTCCTTCTCCTGGCCGTCGGGGGCATCCTGGCCCTCATTTTTCTCTGGACGTCGCCAGGTTTCATCAAAGAACGCAAGGCCCTGCCGGGGATGCTCATCGCCCTCCTCTCCATCGGGCTGAGGCTCATCGCCCTGCCCCTCTGGCGGTTGGAAAGGATCCAGTCTCTGCCCGTTTTTTCTCCGGCCGCCGCCGGATTCCGGTCGCTCGGGAACCTGACCCGGTCGCCGGCCGACATCCTCATGACGGCCCTTCTGGCCTTTGCCCTCGCCGCCTGCCTGGCCGTCTATGGAAGATCTCTTTTTCAGGGCGGACGGGAAAAGGCCGGGCGCCTTCTCTCCCCGGCCCTCCATGTCCTGGCCGGCGCGCTGGCGGCCTCGGGTCTCATCGGCTTCCTGGGGGTCCTCAGGCACCTCGTTTTCAACTCCAACCTCTCCCTCCTCCGCTGGACCCCCACGGCGCCGTTCCTCGTCCTCCACCTCAGCCTGCTCCTTTTCCTGGCGGCCCTGCTCATCGTCCTGTCCCTGGCATTCAGGCTGGCGGCCCGGCTTGCCGGAAGCCCGGCCCTGTCGTTCTTGATCATCGCGGTGACGGCCGGGGCCGTCCATCTCCTCTTCGGGGGAGAGAGGTCCCCGGTCCTTCTCCTTTTCCAACTGGCCCTCCTCTCGTGGGTCTACGCCATCGCCTTCACCCCCGAGCTCATCCGCCGGCGCGGGATCCTCATCCTCGGACTTCTGCTGGCAGGCTTGTGGACGGCTCACTCCCTGGAGAGCCTGACCGCCGTCCGGACCCACACCCTCCTCGAGACGACCCTGAAACGGACCATCCTGGCCCAGGAGGCGTGGGGGGACTTCTTGATGGAGCAGTCCTTCCCGGACATCGACCGGGACCAGCACTCCATCGTCTCCTATCTCAAGAATCCCTCCGACCCCAATTACTCCCAAGCGCTCTGGCAGAAAAGCCTCGTCGCCAAGTTCAATTGGTATTCGAGCCTCGAGCTCCGCGATGCCGAGGGAAACAGCCTGAGCTGGTTCTCCCTAAACGTCCCCAAGTACTATATCAAGCCCCCCAAGCTCGAGCGCTCCGGGAGCTGGACCATCGTCCGGCAATCCTTGAGCTTCATCGGGAAGGAAAAGGAATTCCTCATCGGATACAAGGACTGGAGCGATGAGAACCATTACCTGGGCCGGCTGATCCTCTCTGTGTCGCTGGACCCGGAGATGCTGCCGTTCCTCTACTCGGCCAACCCCTATTTCGAGGTCCTCCGGACCGACCCCATGCCCTCCCTGAACCAGTTCGATTTCGGCTGCGCCATCTATGACCTCGATGGCAACCCTCTGTTCAACCCCCAGAAGCTGACGTCCGGGGTCTCCGCGGGCGACATGAACGCTCTGGCCGCGTCCGGACGACCCATTTGGTCCCGGTTCAAGGAGAAGGGGACGTCCTATGACGCCTATCTTTTCAAGTCCCAGGACCGCCTGTACGTGCTGTTCACGCCGCTGAAGAAGCTCGAGACCAGGGCCGTCGAATTCCTGAGGCTGTTCTTTTTCGACCTCGCCGTCGCGGCGGCTCTCATCCTGCTTTTCGCCATTCTGGCGGGGAAAGCGCGCCTCTCCCGGCCCCTCTGGTCATTCTCCAACCGGGTCTACGCGGCCTTCTTGGCCGTGGCCCTCGTCCCTCTCCTCATGTACACGGTCTTCACGAGGAGTCTATTCGACCGGATCTTCGCGGAGCGGTTCGTCGAGGACGCCGCGATCCACGCTAGCTACGCCCAGAGCCTCCTCGAGGCCTTCCTCATCGTCAGGGACAAGAACATCTCCCCCTACCTCGCCCCGACCGCGGATCTCGCCCTATGGATCAGCTCGACCCTCGCGAACGACGTCAACCTCTACCGGGACGCCCTTTTCGTGGCCTCGAGCCGGGGGGAGTTCTTCGACACCGGACTGCTTCCGGACCTCCTCGACGGGGAAGCCTACGAGAACCTCATCTACGGCAAAAAACCGTTCTATACGAAGCGGACGACGATCGGCGGGTATTCCTTCCAGACGCTGACTGTTCCCTATGCCTTCGAGAATTCGATCCTTTTCATCTCCCTCCCCTTCCCCTTCGAGCAGCAGGAGATCGCCCGGGCGACGCGCGAGATCGTCGAATTCCTCGTCCTGCTCGCGGCCTTTTTCACCATCCTGGTCATCCTCTTCTCCCGGGGGATCCGGTCGATCGTCATCGTCCCCGTCCGCAAGCTCCTGGCCGGGACGCGCGAGGTGGGCCTGGGGAATCTCGAGGTCCGGATCGACCACAAGTCCCGCGACGAGATGATGACCCTCATCGACGGTTTCAACACGATGATCAAGAACCTCAAGGCCCACGAGCAGGAGCTGGCCGAAATGAGCAAGAAGGTCGCCTGGACCGAGATGGCCCGGAAGGTCGCCCATGAGATCAAGAACCCCCTGACGCCGATCCAGCTCTCGGCCGAGCATGTCCTCAAGGTGTACGAGGACAAGAAGGGCGACTTCGACCTGGCCCTCAAGGAGTCCATGTCCTACATCATCAGCGAGGTCGAGAACCTGCGGCGGATCGCCCAGGAGTTCATGGAGATCTCCAGGGACACGATCCTCCAGAAGGACCCCCTGGACCTGGCCGAAGTCCTGGAGGATACTCTGCGGCCTTACCGGAAGCTCCTCTCCGAGAGGATCCGTTTCAAGGTCGTCTATTCCGGTCGGGATTTCCGGACCCGGGGCGACGCGGCCAAGCTCAAGACCGCCCTCCGGAACATCATCGCCAATGCGGTCGAGGCCATCAGCCACAAGGGGGAGGTCGACGTCAGCCTCGGCCGCGAAGGATCGAAGCTCAGGCTCGTCATCCGCGACACGGGCCCGGGCATGAGCCGCGAGACGATCGAGCGGATCTTCGACCCTTATTTCTCGACCAAGGACTCGGGCACAGGGCTCGGCCTGCCGATCGCCAAGAAGATCATCGAGGAACACGGCGGGACGATCCAGGTCGCAAGCGAGCGGCGGGCGGGGACGGCGGTGACGATCGACCTCCCGGTCGAGGAATGATTGGAATTCCGCGGCCTTTTTTGGCACAATAGCGGGCGGAGGCCGGGAGCGGATAAAGGAAACGCGCCATGTCCAAGACCCTTGTGACATATTTCAGCCGGACGGGGAACACCCAGAAAGTCGCCGAGGCGATCTTCGACGAGATCCCCGGGGACAAGGTCCTCAAGCCCATGGCGGAGGTCGAGGACCTGGCCCCCTACCAGAACATCTTTGCCGGGTTCCCGGTCCAGACACATAGCGTCCCCTATCCGGCCGAGGTTTTCCTCAAGAGGATCCCCGGAGGAAAGAAGGTCGCTCTTTTTTCGACCCACGGGTCCGTGACGGGCAGCAACCTTTCCCGGGAGGCCCTGGAGTACGCGTCGGTCCTCGTGTCCAAGGCCGGCCTCGTCGGAACGTTCTCCTGCCGGGGGAAGGTTTCGATGAAGGCCCTCGAGGTCCTGATGAAATCCCCGGAACACGAGGCCTGGGCGGACATGGCCGCCTCCGCGGCGACGCATCCCGACGAGCACGACCTGGCCGAAGCCCGGGTCTTCGCCCGCTGGGCCATGACCCTCTACTCCCAGGGGCACTACGGCGGGCTGTGATCCTCCCCTAGCGTTCGGCTTTCCTGATCCTCTCGAACCCGGAGGCGTTGACGAATTCCAGCCGTCCGTCCGCCTCGACCTCGTCGAACAGGAGGTTCAGCCCCAGGGTGTCGCTCGAAACGTGGCCGGCGATGACGACGTTCAGGTTGGCCTTCTTCGCATTCTCCAGGGCCTCCTCGCTGACGTGCATGGCGACGATCGTGCTGACGCCCGAGATGGCCTGCTGTTCGAAGATCGTCTTGGGGCCCTCGGTCCCGCCGGTCATGTCCACGAAGATCCTGCCGCACCGGCTCGCGTCCGAGCCGCTGACGATCTTGGGCCCGGCCGACAGCCGCTCGGCCTTCCGGTATTCGGGGATCCGCCGGAGGAGGTCGAGGAGGTCCTTGAGCTTCGCGGGCTTCTCCCGCTCGAAGACGTCCCTCAGGTGGGACGTGACACAGTTGTCGGCCGGCGTATGGACGCACATCATGGGGATCCCGAGGAGGCCGGCCGCGTCCACGGCCCGGTTATGGTTGACCGGAAGGAGCCGCCGTTCGATCTCGCCCATGCGCTTGTCCAGGAGCTGTTCGGCCACAGAGATGTTGACCCCGCAGGCCGCCAGGAGGTCCGACTGGAGCTTCATGACGTCGTGGAGCCGGGCCAGGGCATGACCCTCGGGGTGGTGGGCGATGATGAGGTCGATCTTCCGCCCGAAGTCCCGGTTGAGGACGTGCGTCAGGATGACTTCGGAGGTCTCCATATCGATGCCCACGATGACCCGGCCGACCTCCGTCTCGGGAGCGCCGGCGAGGATCCGCGTGTCGGCGAAAGGATTGAACAGCCTGTCCTGGTCGTACGTCTTGGCTTCCTCGGTCGAGAGCTTCCGGAATTTCGCGTCCTCTTCGTCGAGGATCTTGCGGACCTCGTCCGGTCCCCTCAGGTCGCGGGACATTCCGACGGCGACGGCTTTCCGATACAGGCTTTCGAGCTTCATGGTCGGCTCCTTTCTCGTCCAGGGATCTTCACCGTGAGCCCGCCCTCGGCGGCCAAGTCCGAGGCCATGGCCCGGGCCTCATTGAGGACCTCCCGGACTCGGCCGGCGGCGTGCCGGAGCTCCTTGTCGCCCCGTTCCTCGTCCCCCCGATCGAGAAGGCCGAGGGCCCGGTAGGCCTGAAGCCGGGCGGCCTCGAGGCCGGAAAGAGCGTCCGCGAGGTCCATCTGGGCCTTTTGATGGTCCATGAGGGCGCTCTCGAACAGGCCATTGTTCCGGGCGGCCTCCAGACACGAACCTATGAGGGCTGCAGCCGTCCCGAGATCCCCGGCCACGTCGGCCACGAGGTCCTCGGGGCCAGGCTGGCCGGCCGACCCTCCGCCGGCCGCGGAAATAACCCGGCCGAGCTCCAGCGAGGCGGCCGAGACCTCCTCGATGACCAGGGCTTTCTCGGTGAGCCCCATCCGTCCCGCCCGCGGCCCTGGGTCCGGGAGATCCGGATAGCCAAGCTCCCTTAACCTCCGGCCGAGCGCCGCCAGGGCCGCCGGACCCGAGGGCGCGCTTTCGGGGCCCGCCGACGCGACCTCCCGGATATGATCCCGGATGTCCTGCCTGAGGGCTTTTTGTTCGGCCGTGAGAAAAGCGTCCATGGGACTCAACACATCCTCCATCATCTTACTTTCCCATGCGTGACGAATCAAGCGTTCATGACAATCCGTAAAAGGTTGCGGACTCAGATGGAATCCCCCCTTCGTCCGCCTATTCTCCTAACAGCGATTCGGGAAAGCTGAACCCCTCGAACGTTTTCATCCGGCCTCCCCTGCCCCTAAATTGACAGGGCCAGGGAAATCATCTAAATTCGTTCTATGATCGGCGGCTTGTTCCGGCTCCTCTTCTTTGCCCTCATTGTGTATGTCGCTTACTATGTTTTCCAGTTTTGGCGGGCCCTGACCCGGGCCCGGAAACCGTCTGCCCCGCCCCGCCAAATCCAAGGCGTGATGGTCAAGGACGACGTCTGCAACACGTACATCCCGAAGGAGGAAGCGATCCGCGAAGTCCGCGACGGGCGGGAGCGCTTCTTCTGTTCCGAGGAATGCCGGCGGAAATCCCGGACCGGCTGAGCCGCTAACCGGATGAGCCCGCCCAAATAAAAAGAAGAGGTGAGGTCTGACCGGCGAGGAGGCCGCTCAAGGCGGGATGTCACACGGACTCATCCATGGGCATCAGTCTCCCGAGAATCTGATCAGGAAGGAAGCGAATTCGCCGGGGGACTCGCCCCACTCGACCTCGAAGCCGTCCACCTGGGCCAGTCGCGGCCCATCCCTGAGGCGCTCCAGAAAGAGGTCGATGTTCGGGCGGTCCCCTTCGGCCAGGACCTCGACACGTCCGTCATGGAGGTTTCGCACCCAGCCGGTGATGTCCATGGCCTTCGCCCATTTCTCGGCGAAGAAGCGGTAAGCGACACCCTGGACGCTTCCCGAGATCAGAACGTGGGCCCTGGCCTTTCCGGACATCGATGAGATTCTAACACATGGCAAAAAAAAGGGGGGCTTCCGCCCCCCTTCTCGGGTTCAGGTGGATGCGGATTACCAGCCGAACTTGAAGGAGACCTCCGGGACGAGGATGTGCATCTGGTAGACCCCAGGCATAGCCGCGGTTAAGTCGGTAATCGTCCGCTCTTGGCCCATCAGGTATTCCAGGCCCAGGTCGAATTCGAAATTGCTTTTCTTGTAGCCGAAACCCGCAGTGACGGTATTATAGGTGAAGCTCGGGATCAGGATGTTCATGGTGGAGTCGGGAGCCGGGGCGGGGTCGTAATAATATCCGCACCTGATCGCGTAACTGCCTAGCTTATACTCGAGGCCGGCTCGTACTTGGAGCTTATTGGCCCAATTGAGCGTCAGGGTGTTCTGGGTAACTCCGAACGCATTCCAGGTGGGATCACTCAGGGCGACCGTCAGATAATCCAGCTTTTTCCAGTTGGTCCACTGGAGGTCGAAAGTCACCGTCAGTTTTTCTATCGGCTTGACGGCCAGGCCGCCGGCCAGCCAGGCGGGGCTTGTGGCATTCAACTTGGCGGGGGACGTGTCCGGGAGAGCTGAATTTAGAAGGGGCAGGTTTTCCAGGCTGGATGTCCCGGACATCTTGATCTTGGAAGCAAGCCTGTAGGTGAGACCGAAGCTGATCCGGTCGGTCGGCTTGACCAGCAGGCCGAAGGTCGCTCCGAATCCCCAGCCGTTGACGTTCATCGCCGCCTGGCCGAAGTTGAAGAGCATCGGGGGTTCGGCAATGACCTGATATTCGCCCCATTGATCAGTTTTAAAGAAACCGTAGTTGATGTTGAACGTGGCGCCCAGGAAAATCTGGTTGGTGAGCTTGACGGCGATCGCCGGGGCGATGGTGATCGAGCCGATGAAGCTCTTCCAGACGTAGTTCTCAACCGCCGGAGTAAAAGCCGAGGTCGGATAGGGAGAGATCAGCGCCGCTTCGAGGCCCGTGTTGTTCCAGTCCGCTCCCAGGCCGGAGAGCGTGTACGCGCCCACTCCCACGACCACCCGGTCGCCGATGGGCTGGAAAAAGCCGATGAGCCCCGCGGGGTAATACTTGTTGTTGGTCTTCATGCTGAACGTGCCCAGGTCGTATGTGCTCGAGGGGATCAGGAGGTCGCCCGTCAACCCGAAGGTTGCGGTTTTCATCAGAGCCAGGCCGGCGGGATTCCAGAAGACGGCCGTGTAATCATCGGCCAGGCCGACGAACGCGCCGCCCATGGAAGCGGCCCGCGCGCCGAACCCGTTCAGATTCAGGCCGTTGGCCAGGAGCCCGCCCGTCGACAACAGGAGGATGGCCAAGCCCAAGCTAAGCTTTTTCGTCATTCTTTGCCTCCAAAAACCAGATTTGTTCCGAATCTATATTATATTCTTGGAGGGTTGTCAACTGGTTGTGTGAGGGCCGGGCGGCCGGAATATGATAGAATCGCTTCGAGGAGCCGGGCATATGGCAAGAACCCTTCTCTCGATCGCCGGTTACGATCCCTCGGGCGGGGCCGGCGTCGGCCTCGATATAAGGGTCTTCAGCCACCTCGGGTTCAGGGGAGCTGGAATCCTGACCTCGGTCACGGCCCAGAACGCGGCCGAGATGAAGAAGGCCTTCCATCTGCCGCCGGAGATGGTTATGGGGCAGTACGAGGCTCTCGCCGGGGGGACGCGACTCGGGGGGATCAAGACGGGGATGACCGGCACTCTTGAGAACCTGACCGCGGCAGCCCGGATCCTCGCCGCCAACCCTTCCATCCCCAGGGTCGTCGACCCTGTTCTCAAGTCCAGCTCCGAGGCCGTGCTCCTCGAGAAAAAGGCCGTGCCCAGGCTTCTCGAGCTTATCGAGGGCCGGGCGAGCCTGATCACCCCCAACCTGGACGAGGCTTCGGCCCTGACCGGCCTCCCCATCCGGACGGTCGATGACATGAAGGAGGCGGCCCAGCGGATCCATCGATCGGGCCTCGTCCCATGCCTCGTCAAAGGCGGGCATCTCCGAGGCGAGGCGGTGGATGTCCTCTTCGACGGGCGGGCCTTCGCGGTTTTCCGCCATGAGAGGCTCGGCAAAAAGGTCCACGGGACCGGGTGCTTCCTGTCCGCGGCCATCCTGGGCTACCTTGCGGGCGGCCGGGGCCTTGAGGAGGCCTGCCGCCGCGCGATCAGGCTGACCGCTCAGGCCATCAGGAAAGCCGTTCCCGCCGGGAAGGGGCGGGCGGCCTTCTCATTCCCCCTCTGACGCTTCGATCCCCGCAAAAGAAAAAAAGCCGCCGGCCGGCCCGGACGCAAGCCAAATGAACAGGGGATGCAATAGACCAGGCTGACTTATCTGCGGCTGCCGGGACCGCCGGCCGGGCCGGTCACGGGGGCCGGGCGGATGATCTTCGCCGCCCTGGCCAGGATCTCCTTCGGGAAGACCACGCTCTGTTTCTCCGCGGCGGCCAGATTGAGGAAGACCTTGATGTCGGTCATGAACTGGATGGGGATCCGGGCCGGGCTCTCGCCGTTCTTGACCCGGACAGCGACCTGCCCCGTCTTGTACCCCATGTCGCGGAAATCGTATCCGACCCCGGCGCAGGCTCCGAACTCCACGGAACGGAGGAAGACGGCAAAAAGGGGCAAACGGTTCTCCTCGGCCGCCCGCCCGAGCGCGTCGAACGAGGTGTTGATGGTATTGTCGGAGATCGGGAAGAGCGCGTCGACCTTGGCGTTGACCAGGATCTGGGCCGACTGCGGGATCTCGCTGGCGCTGGCCACCGGGATAGCGACGATTTCCAGGCCGAGCTCGGCGGCGGCGTCCTTGGCCAGGTCCAAGTAGTACTCCGAATTGACCTCCGAGGGCGTCCAGAGTGTCCCCAGGCGTCTGGCTCCGGGCAGGACCTCGTGGATGAGCTTCACGGCCTGCCGGACAGGCCCGGTCGAAGCCACTCCCGTGACGTAACTCAGATGGTCGTCCGGAGTTCTCCCGGCGCCGACGAGAAAAGGAGTGGCGACGGACCCGAAGACGATCGGGGTCGAACGGCCGGCGATGAGGGCCGCCTGGAGGCACTGCGTCGAGAGGGGAATGACGAGGTCCACTTTCTCTTCGACGAACTCCCGGGCGATCCGCTGGACCTCGGAGATGTCCCCGTTGGCGATCCGGATCCGGACCCGGACGTTCTCGCCATCCCTCAGGCCGCTGTCGTTGAAGGCCTGGAGGATCCCCTTCCGGACCTCGTTCGCCGTGGGCGAATCCACGGACTGGAAGATCCCGACGACATAGATCCCGGGACGCCCGGCCGGCGGGGCGGGCTCTGGGGCCTTCTTGCAAGCGGCGGGCGCGAGAAGGCAGAGGATCCATCCGAACAGAAGAGGCAGACGTTTCATCGACGCGCTCATCTTATCATATTCAAAAAACGGCCCGCGGGCAACACTTTCACGACAGGCCGGTGATCGCCCGGAACCTGTCCGGGGCAACGTTCCGGCCGCTCACGACAACGAGGACGTTCCGGCCGCAGAAGTCCCCGGCACGGGCAAGAAGCCCGGCGACCGGCAGGGCGCCGGCTCCTTCGATCATCTTGTGGTGACGTTCGAAAAGCAGGGCCATGGAGGACGCGATCAGGACCTCCGGTACGACGATCGTCCGGGCGACGAGGTCGCGATAGAGGGGGAACGTGAGGGCGCCGGGCTCGATGCCTCCGGCGACGGCGTCGGCGATCGTGGCTTGCTCCTCGACCTCCACGAGACGGCCGGCCTCGACCGAGGCCGCCATGAACGCCGATGTTTCCGGCTCGACCCCGACCACCCGCGCCCCGGGCCTCGTTCTCCTGAGGTAGGCCGCGATGCCGGCGATGAGGCCGCCGCCGCCGACGGGGACAAGGACGTCGTCGACCTCAGGAGCGTCCTCGGCGATCTCGAGCCCGACGGTGCCGGCGCCGCAGACGATGTCCCGGTCGTTGTAGGGAGAGACGAAAACCCGGCCGGTCCTGTCCGCCTGTTCTCGGGCGTAGGTCTCGGTCTGGTCGCAGCTCGACCCGAAAAATTCGGGCTGGACGCCCAGGGCTTCGATCTTTTTCCTCTTGATATCCGAAACCGTAACCGGGAGAAAGAGCCTGAGCCAGACTCCTTCGAGCTTCGCGGCGTGACTGATGGCCAGGCCGTGGTTGCCCGTCGAGGCGGAGACCACTCCGCGCTTCCGTTCCTCCGGCGTCAGGGACCGGAGCTTATTCAGGGCGCCCCGGAGCTTGAACGAACCGGTGATCTGGTCGCTCTCCCACTTGATGAGGACGCGGGCCCCGGTCCTGTCGCTCAGGGTCTCGGAGAGCTCGACCGGCGTGCGCACGACATCGTTCCGGATCCGTTGATGGGCGGCGCGGATCCCCGCCTCGAGGGCCGGGACATCAGATTTCGAGGTCGCCATGGGCCCCCAAAGATATTCCCGCCCGCCGCGGATGTCAACCCCTCGAATCCCCGGCATGAATGCCGGGGCTTATTCGGGGTTACTAAGCCGGGCAGGATATAATTGTCTTCAGATTTCTCTATCGCCCGGCTAGTACTCGGGGAGCAGCAAGGATTATGTAATATATTTACTGCTCCCCGTAGTAACCCTGAGCCTCGCTTCTTATCCCCGCCCCGAAGCTCCACGAACTTACGTCTATGGGATCCGACTCTTACAGGCTTTGGAGCGCCTGCCCCCGAAGTGGGGGTTCCCTATTCCTCCGTCCCGCGAAGGGGACGAAAGGCGGGGCTTAGCGGCGGCGAACGGGTCAAATGGCCGTCGATTTTCGTTGGAAATTGGCCGCGTTTTTTCTAAAATAGGGACGGCGATGACGAAATACCACATCGGCACGGCCGGCTGGAGCTATGAGGATTGGGAGGGCATCGTCTACCCCGCCCGCAAGGACCGGGGTTTCCATCCCCTCGTTTACCTGATGCCCTACATCAACATCGTCGAGATCAACAGCACCTTCTATCGCCCAGCCACCTCCGTCCTGGCGCTCTCCTGGCTCAAGAAGGTCGAAAGCCATCCGGATTTTCTCTTTTCCGTCAAGCTCCACCAGGCCTTCACCCACGCGCGGAAGGATTTTTCCCAAAAGGACGTGGACGAATTCAAGGCCGGGATCGAGCTCCTCCTGGTCCGGAACCGGCTGGCGGCCCTGCTCCTCCAGTTCCCCTGGTCCTTCGCGGGCACGGAGGCGAACGCGGCCTACCTCCTCCGCCTGTTCAACCTTTTCGCGGGATACCCCATCGCCCTGGAAGTCCGCCACGCGACCTGGGACACTCCCGAGTTCTATGACATGCTCAGGGACAACCGGGCCGCGTTCTGCAACATCGACCAGCCGGTCTTCAAGGACTCGATCGGGCCCTCGGCCGTGAGCACGAACCCGGATTTCGCCTATGTCCGCCTCCACGGCCGGAACTACGAGAACTGGTTCCGGGAGGGGGCCGGCCGGGACGACCGGTACGATTACCTCTACACGAAGGACGAGCTCAACGGCTGGATCCAGAGGATCAAGGACCTCGGCAAGAAGAGCGGCAAGGTCTACGTCATCACCAACAACCACTATCGGGGACAGGCCATGGCCAACGCCCTCCAGATCCGAAACATGATCACGGGAGAAAAAGTGGACGTCCCGGAGCTCCTCCTCGAGAAATACCCTGTCCTCCGGGACATCGTTCGGAGGATCCGCGGCGGCCAGATGGACCTTTTCCGGGAGAATGACGGGCACGGAAAAACAGACGGCGAGGGCGGAAAAACGTGATCTGGCTGGAGGTCGGATTCCCGAGGGTCGGGAAGGATACGCTCTGGCCGGCGGGAAGGGGCTATTTTCTCAGAAAAGAGAGGATCTCTTCGAGGTCGGGGAGTTCAGGGATGTCGTAGACCTTGATGAAGGCCACGCGGCCCTGACCGTCGACGATGATGTTGGCCCGTTCGGAAAAACCGTCCTCCTTGCGGAAGACGCCCATGGCGTGGGCGACGGCCCCGTGGGGCCAGAAATCGCAGAGGAGCCGGGTGTCTTTGAGGCCCAGCTCCTTGGCCCAGGCGTGTTTCGTCGGAAAGGAATCCACGCTGAGGCCGACGGCGATGGTGTTCAGCTCGGCGAAAGTCGACGTGTTGGCCTCGAGGGCCTTCATCTGATCGGCGCAGACCGGCGTCCAAGCCAGCGGGTGAAAGGATAAAAGGACCCGTTTCCCGGCGAAGGCGGACAGCTTGAATTCACGGTTGTGATGGTCCTTGAGAGTGAAATCGGGGGCGATGTCCCCGACCCAGATCGTTTGCGTGTTTCCCATGTTGTTCCCTCCCCGCGTGACAGAAACCCCGAACGCCTGCCAAGCAGCCTCATTATGGCATGGCGGCCTGGAAAAAACAAGGCCGGAAACTCCTCGAAAAGCGCGGCGTTCATGACCATCCGGAGAATATCGGTTGAAAAAACCCGCCCGCCGTCCATACAATAGGGCCTTGCATTCCGGACCTCTGGAAAGGAGCTCGCCTTGAGAAAGCACTTCATCATTTCGATCCTCATCCTGGGCCTTGCGGCGCTGGCCGGCCCCCTCTCCTCTGCCGGCCGCAACGGATATTACCGGTTCCCGGCCCTTCGCGGGACGACGGTCGTCTTCACCTCAGAGGGCGACCTCTGGTCGGTCGACATCAAGGGCGGTACGGCCGTCCGCCTGACGTCCCATCCGGGTCTCGAGACGAACCCCGTCATCTCAGCCGACGGAACAACGGTCGCCTTTGCGGCCCAATACGAGGGGCCGACCGAGGTCTACACGATGCCGCTCGCCGGCGGCCTTCCCGTCCGCCGCACGTTCTCCGGCCAGACCTCGGTCCCCGTCGGTTGGACCCCGGATGGCAAGATCATCTATGCCACCCAGAAATACTCGACGCTTCCCAACACCGAGCTCGTCATCCTCGACCCCCGGACGAACGCCGAGTCCCTCCTCCCGCTCAGCCAGGCCGCGGACGGGTCCTTCGACCCGGCCGGCCGGACGCTCTTCTTCACCCGCCTCCCGTTCCAGGGAAGCTACACCAAGCGCTACAAGGGCGGCACCGCCCAGAGCCTCTGGAAGTTCACCATGGGAGATCCCGAGGCCTTGCCCCTGACGGCGGGCTATGCCGGGACGAGCAAGAACCCGATGACGTGGAAGGGCCGGGTTTACTTCGTCAGCGACCGTGACGGGTCCATGAACCTCTGGTCCATGGACGACGGCGGCAGGGACCTCCGGCAGCACACGTTCCACAAGGGCTTCGACGTGAGCTCGCCATCGCTCGATAACGGCAGGATCGCCTACCAGCTCGTGGCCGATCTTCATGTCTACGACATCGCCGCGGGAAAAGACGCCCGGCTCGAGATCACCCTCCCGTCGGACTTCGACCAGATGCGGGAGAGGTGGGTCACCAAGCCGGCGGACTACCTGACCTCCGCCCACCTCTCGCCCTCGGGCGACCGGGTGGCTCTCGTCTCCCGCGGCAACGTCTTCGTCGCCCCCGCGGGCGACGGCCGGTGGGTCAGGGTCAGCCGCAAGGACGGCGTCCGCAACCGGGCCGCCCGGTTCCTCGGGGACGGGAAAAGCCTCATGGTCCTCTCCGATGAGACCGGCGAATGGGAGTTCCACCGCTTCCCGGCCGACGGGCTCGGCGCGGGCGAACAGCTGACCTCGGGCGCCCGGGTCATCCGGTTCGACGGAGTCCCTTCTCCCGACGGAAGATCCATCGCCTTCGCCGACAAGGACAACCAGCTCTGGATCTGGAACGGCGAGAAGAAGGCCCTCGTCAAGATCGCCGAATCCTCGAACGGGATGTTCGACGACCTCGCCTGGTCGCCGGACGGCCGGTGGCTGGCGTTCGTCCGGACGGCCGATAACGACTTCCAGCAGATCATTGCGCTCAACGCGGCGACGGGCCAGATGGCCGAGCTGACGGACGACCGCGTCGATTCCTACAACCCGGCCTGGAGCCCCGACGGAAAGTGGCTCTATTTCCTGTCCGACCGCTATTTCCGGAGCGCCGTCGGCGGCCCCTGGGGGCCGCGTCAGCCCGAGCCCTATTTCGACAAGACGACCAAGGTTTATGCCATGGCCCTCGCGGCCAAGGAGATCTTCCCCTTCGCCCCGGCGAACGAACTCACCGCCGATGAAAAGGAGAGGAAGGACGTCAACGAAACCAAGGCCGCCGCCGCGCCGGCCGGGACAAGCGGACAAGCCCGCCGAGGCCAAGGGCGCCAAAGAGGCGCCGCCCAAGGTCGTCATCGAGTTCGCCGGCATCCAGGACCGCGTCTTCGAGGTCCCCCTCCCGGCCGGCGTCTATTCCGGGCTCGTCGGTCGGCCGAGAAGGTCCTGTTCTTGATCGACAGGGAGAGCCGTACGGCGGGCCGGAGCAGGCTCCAGGCCGTCGAGATCAGGAACCGGAACGTCCAGGCCAAGACGCTCGTCGAGGATGTCCGCGGACTTCGAGCTGTCGGCTGACGGGAAGAAGCTCCTCGTCCAGAAAGATCGGAGACCTTTACGTCATCGACGCCGCGGCCGCGGCCCCTGCCGGCGCTCGGCGAGAAGAAGGTCGACCTTTCGCGCTGGACGTTCTCCGATCGACCCCCGCCAGGAATGGCGCCAGATGTTCGTCGACGCCTGGCGCATGGAGCGGGATTATTTTTATGACCGGAACCTCCACAACGTCGACTACCAGGGGCTCCTCGAGCGCCACAAGCCGTTCGTCGAAAGGGTCAGCGACCGCGCCGAGCTCAACGACCTCCTCGCCCATCTCGTCGGGGAGCTCTCGGCCCTCCACACCTTCGTCCGGGGCGGCGACATCCGGCAGGGGGTCGACAGCGTCGCGCCCGGCTCGCTCGGGGCCAGGCTGACCCGCGACGAAGCCGCGGGCGGCTACCGGATCGACCACATCTATCGCTCCGACCCCGAGGACCCGGAGCGATGCTCGCCGCTGGCCAGGCCGATGACGAACGTCCACGAGGGCGACGTGATCACGGCGATCAACGGCACGGCGGCGCTCGGCGTCGCCGACCCGTCGCTCCTGCTGCGGAACACGGCCGGCCAGCAGGTCCTCTCGAGGTCAAACCGGCGGCGGGCGGCGCGGCGCTCAAGGTCATCGTCTACCCGATGACGCCCGGGGCCGAATCCGACCTCCGCTACTCGGAATGGGAATACACCCGCCGGCTCGAGGTCGAGAAGGCCTCGCAGGGGCGACATCGGCTACGTCCACCTCCGGGCGATGGGCAACGATAACTACACCGAATGGGTCAAGAATTTCTATCCCGTCTTCGACCGCAAGGGCCTGATCATCGACGTCCGCCACAACCGCGGCGGGAACATCGACTCGCTGGATCCTGGAGAAGCTCATGCGACGGGCCTGGTTCTATTGGCAGGGCCGGGTGGGCCGCCCGACCTGGAACATGCAATACGCCTTCCGCGGGTCACATGGTCGTGCTGTGCGACGAGTTCACGGCATCGGACGGCGAGGCTTTCAGCGAAGGCTTCCGGCGGCTCGGCCTGGGCAAGGTCATCGGGACGCGGACCTGGGGCGGCGAGATCTGGCTGAGCTCGTCGAACGTCCTCGTCGACCGGGGCCTGGCCTCGGCGGCCGAAACGGGCGTCTACGGTCCCGAGGGCGAGTGGCTCATCGAAGGCCACGGCGTCGATCCGGACATCGTCGTCGACAACCTGCCGCACGCGACATTCCAGGGGAAGGACGCCCAGCTCGAAGCGGCGGTCAAGCATCTCCAGGAGCTGATCAGGAAGCAGCCGGTCGACGTCCCCAAGCACCCGCCGTACCCGGACAAGAAGAAATGATCCGGAGCCTTGTCAGGCCCGGTTGACATCGTTGACGAGAAGGCGCAGCGTGCCGACGTCGCGCCGGTTGAACGCGAGAACGAGCCTCGGCATCCCGGGGAACTCGTCCTGCTCGCCCACGACCGGGCCGGAACACTGCTCGATCCGCCCGGCGGTGAGGATGCCCCGATACGTGTCGTTGATCCTCTCGAGGGATGCGGGCGGGAGCGTCGAGCTCAGCCGAAGGACGAGCTTCTCGCCCACGTACCGCATCGAATGGAAGCGCCGGTAAAAGCCCATGATCTCTTCCACGGCCGCGTCGACGTCGTCGGTGAGCATGAAGAGGTTCATGTCCTTCTCGTCGATCATCCCATTGTGGAGGAGCTCCGCCTTGACGTAGGTCCGCCAGTGCTGCCAGTACGTTCCGCCCGGGGCGTCGACGAGGACGATCGGGATGAGGGTCGTCTTGCCCGTCTGGACCATGGTCAGGGACTCGAGGCCCTCATCGTGGGTGCCGAACCCTCCGGGGAAGAGGCAATGGCCGAGGCTTCCTTTAGGAAGAGGATCTTACGGGTGAAGAAATACTTGAAATTGATGAGCTTGGGATCTTCGGCGATGATCGCGTTCGTCTTCTGTTCGAAGGGCAGGCGGATGGCGACGCCGAAGCTCGCGGCCCGGCCGGCGCCAGCGTTCCCGGCCCGCATGATCCCGTCCCCGGCCCCCGTGATGACCATCCAGCTCCGCATCCGCATGCGCTCGGCGAACTCGTTCGCCTGGAGATAGTCCGGATGACCGGGGGCGTCCGGCTCGAGCCAAAGATGCTGACCTTGCGGATGTCCGCATAGGGAGCGAAGACCTTGAAGGCATACCGGAGCTCCTTGAACGATGAGCTGAGGAGCTTGAGGTCGCCCCGGTCCGCCCTGTCCCGGGCGAGACGGGTGATGGCCACCATCATCTCGGCCAGGAGGTCGCGATCGGGACAGTCGGCAAACCGGTCCAGGAATTCCCCGATGGCCGCGTCGCGGGCCGCCGCCCAGGAGGACGCCGGCGGGGCTTTTTGTTCCGTCATGCAGCCCATTATATCACGGCCGCGGCGCCTTTCTTGTCGTCGGGGGCCCGTTGATTCAACCGTATATTCCCTGCCGGGGCCCGAAGGAATATAAAACGACAGCATCTTCTACGAGTTTGTAGATCAAGCGGCGCGGCTGCCCCTGGACCGTATATCTGAAGGAGCGCAAGTCTTTGAGTTCTCCTTTGAGCTTCTTTCCGCCGTCAGGATTCTTGACGATGCTGAGAATGGCGGCTTTTAACGCGTCGCGTTCGCTTTCTTCTTTCAGCTTTCTCCGGAGTTTCTGAAACTTGGGAGTCTCGAGAAGGCGCATCTATATCGTCCGTATATCCAGCTCCGTAGCTCTTCCCTCTTCATACTCGGCTTTGGCCTCGAGGATGTCCTTGATCTCTTGGACGGTTAATTCGGGATTTTCGACGGCCAGAAGGCCGATCCTCGCGGCGTACCTGAGGGCGCCGGAGAAATCTCGTTCATCCTTTCGGGCAAATAGATCGATGTCCTTGGCAAGATTGTCATCCAACATCACTGTTTTTCTTATCATTTCATACTCCGTCATATAATATATGATTTTATCATCCTTTTGTCAACCCCTCAAGTCCCCGGCATGAATGCCGGGGCTTGTTCGGGGTTACTAAGCCGGGCAGGATATAATTGTCTTCAGATTTCTCTATCGCCCGGCTAGTACTCGGGGAGCAGCAAGGATTATGTAATATATTTACTGCTCCCCGTAGTACCCCTGAGCCTCGCTTCTTATCCCCGCTTTGAAAGGCGGAGCTTAGCGTCGGCGAACGGGTCAAACTGGGTTTCCAATCCCTCAATTCCTATCCTTAGCTAACGACGTTCAAGGACAGGTGAAATTGTCAGAAGGCCAATTGAAATTTCTTGCTTAGAGCGCGAGGTTCAGGGCGGTCAAATAGAGCCAAGGCCTCGCGAGGCCCTCGGCTCGCCGTCAATATGACGGGCCGGAGTCCAACCTGTTCTCCCCGTTGCGCTCCTCGACTTCAACGAATTCCAGAATTTGCTATCAAGGAGCCAGCCCATCAAAAATTAATATCCCAAATGCCCGCCGCCTGCTCGAGCGTAACCAGAGCCTTGGCGTATTCGGTCAGGGCATCATAGTATGTCAGGTAAACATTATTCTCTTCACGCTGGGCATTGAGGACTTCCAGCAGGGTGACCTGGCCTCGCTGAAAGCCATAGAGTTTCGCTTCGAGAACGCTCAGGGCCTCCTTGAGAGCAGCCCCCTTGTATGTGGCCATCCTGGCTGTCGCCAATTGGTAGCGGGCAAAGGCCTGGCGGACTTCGATGTCCGCCTTCAACCTGGTGGCCTGAAAATTTTTCTCCGTCTGTTCGCTGGCGAGCTGGGCCATCGTCAGTTCCGCTCGAAGGGCGTTGAAAACGGGAAGGGCAATCGACACGGAAAGACCGATCTGGTCAAATTGAGGAGATGGAGAGATCAGATTGTTGGAGGCGAAATTCCTTTGCCAGCTGAGCCCGAGATCAATGTCCGGGACCCGGTTGGCCTTGGCCAATTTGACTCCGGCAAGGCAAGCTTCCACGGCCTGCCGTGCGCTCACGACATCGGACCGCTTCTCAAGAGCTCCTTTTTCCAGATCACCCAATACGAAAGTCTTCGCGGGAACCTCCAGGCTTCCGACCGGGGTCACCACCATTGAAGGGTCCCCCTTCCCCAAGAATTGCGAGAGGGCTATCTCCGCCGTCTGGAGGGTGGCTTCTGCGGCCAACAGCTCGCTATGGAACTGGAGCGCCTCGACGCGGGATTGAGTCACATCCGTCTCGGACAGGTCTCCTGCCCGGAAGCGCTTTTCGTTGGCTTCCACAAGCCGGTCCAGGGCTTCCGAGGTCCGCTTCTTCCGTACTACGATCAACCGCGCGGCCAACGCGTCGATAACGGCGTTGGTCGCGTCCGCCCGCAGGTTTCGGAAGAAATCCTCCAGGGTTGCTGCAGCCGCCGCGTAGTTATGTTCGGCCACCTCGATTCCCGCCTTGCGCTTCCCCGCCGTCAAGAATGTTTGCGTGAGACCCAGGCTGACGGTGGAGGGCATGTCCTGTCGGGTCGCATCCCGGCTGGCCCCCACGGCAAGCGTCGGGTTGGGAAACACCTTGGCCTTCGCAACCTGAGCCTCAGAGATGGAAACGTTGTACCGCTGGGCAGCATACTCAAGGTTATTCTGGGCCACTCCCGCCAGGAACTCGCTCAAGGAAAGAGAGAGGGACGGAGCGCTCGCGCCGATGGGCTCCTCCGTTTGGGCGGGCAGAGCCTGCTGTCCCAAGATCTCTAACCCAACCAGCAATCCAAATAGCAGAATTGGATGTTTCATTTTGGCCCCTTGGGTATGGAATTCGATGACGCCTGAAAGCGCCTCTCGAGCACAAGATAGGCCGTAGGAAGAATGACGAGCGTGAGCAGCGTCGCGGAGATCAAACCGCCGACGACAACCGTGGCCAGCGGCCGCTGCACATCGCTGCCGATAGAGTGCGTCAGGGCGGCGGGCAACAGGCCTAGCACGGCCACGCTGGCCGTCATCAGGACGGGGCGCAGACGTTGGCCGGCTCCGCAGACCACGGCGTCTTCCAGGCCCATTCCAAGGCGGCGGCACCGATTCAGGTTGGCGACCATGATCACCCCATTCTGAACGGCAACACCGAAGAGGGCGATGAAGCCCACCGCGCTGGAGACGTTCAAGGTCATCCCCCGGAGGATGAGCGCAGCAAGGCCTCCGACCAGGGCCAGCGGTACAGTGATCAGGATCAACATGGCGTAGCGCAGCTTGCCAAAGCCCGCATAGAGAAGCAGGAAAATCAGGCCCAGCACGCAGGGAATGATAAAGGCGAGCCGCGCCTGAACCCGCCGTTGATTTTCGAACTGCCCGCCCCACTCGATCCTGTACCGGGTGGCGTCATATGTGATTTTTGCGGCGATGGTCTTTTGTGCTTCGAACAGAAAAGACCCTAGATCCCGGCCTCGCACATTAGCCTTGACCGTGAAGTGGCGATGATTCATTTCTCTCGTAATGGTGGACTCCCCGGTCCCGAGCTTCACTTCGGCGACTTGCGCAAGAGGGATTCGAGCGCCAGTGGATGACGTGAGCGTGAGATTGCCCACGGCTTCGGGGCTGTTGCGGACTGATGGGATATAGCGCACGTTGATGTCGTACTTGCGTTCCCCAAGGAACACGGTCGAAACGGCCCGGCCTCCCACGGCCGTTTCAATCAGGTCGGCGACGTCGGCGACGTTGATCCCGAAACGGGCGGCCACTTCACGATTGACTTTGATTTGCAATTGCGGGAGCGGTGGCTCCTGTTGGATGGCGACGTCTGCTGCGCCTTTGACCGTGGACAGGACGCTGACTATTTCCCCAGCGATGTGGCGGGTCTCCATAAAATCATCGCCGAAAATCTTGATCACCAATTCGCTGTGTGCCCCTGCGATCTTATCGTTGACCATGTCGATGATGGGCTGGGAAAACCCGACATTTATGCCCGGCAGCTTCGTCAATCGCGCATCCATCCTGTGAATCAACCCCTGTTTGTCGCCGCCCCATTGCCGATAGGGTTTCAGGCCTATGCAGCACTCGATGTGGGAGGGCGTCCAGGGGTCCATACCGTCGTCGGTGCGGCCCAATTGTGTGACAATGGTGGAGACCTCCGGGAATTCCCGGACAGCTTTGCGCAATTCTCGGGACATCTCCGTGGCCTTGGGGAGTGATATCCCGGCCGGCAATTGCACCTGAAGCCAGATCGTCCCTTCGTCGATATAGGGCAGGAATTCGTGGCCGATTGACAGCGCGAGGACAATGGCAAGAACTGCGACCGCGATCCCCAGCAACACGGACCTCCGGGGTCGACCGACGATGCGCTCGAGGAGACGGCTGTATTTCGCGCTGAGGTAAGCGAGGACCGGGTTGTCAAATGTCCGGCCTGGCTTGCGGAAGGCCCAGTAGGCAAGTGGGGGGATCGCCATCATGGCGAAAAGCAGGGACCCGAACAGCGCATAGCACACGGTAAAAGACATGGGAGTAAAGAGTTTCTTCTCTACCCGTTCGAAGGCAAAGAGCGGCAGGTAGGCGGTCATGATGATGATGGTCGCGAAGAACATCGGTTGGGCGACCTCGAGCACGGCATCACGGGCGGAGGTTAAGGAAAGGGCTTGGCCGGGATTCTGCTCGTGGCGGCTGTAGATCACCTCCGCGATCACCACGGCTGCGTTAACGATGATCCCGAAGTCGATCGCTCCGAGCGATAGAAGGTTGGCAGGAATGTGCGTAAGGTGCATCAAGGTGAAGGCGGAGAGCAAGGACATCGGGATCGTCAGGGCGACGAGCATCGCACCCCGCAAGCTGCCGAGAAAGAGGATCAGCATGATGATGACTAGACACATCCCTTCCAAGAGGGTGCGTCCCACGGTGTTCACGGTGGTCCTCACCAATGTCGTCCGGTCCAGATATGGAACGATCTTCACATCTTTGGGAAGGATCGCGTGGTTCAATTCCTCCACTTTCTTGTGGACCACCTCCAAGACACGCGATGGATTCTCCCCCCGCAGCATCAGCACGATCCCGGATACGGCATCATCGTTGTCGTCTTTGCCGAGGATGCCTTTGCGCTCGAGCACGCCCATCTGGACATGGCCCACATCCTCGATCAATACCGGCGTTCCGTTCTTTTGAGTGACGATAACGAGACCCAGTTCTTCCGGCGACTTGACGAGGCCCAGGCCTCGGACCACCAGTCCCTGTTGGCCATGAACCATAATGCTCCCGCCGGCATTGGCGTTGTTCGCCTGGATCGCATCAGTAACCTGCTTAAGGGAAAGGTTGTATTTCGCGAGTTTGACAGGATCCAGGAAGACTTGGAACTGCGTGGCCTCGCCCCCGAAGTTGCTGACATCAACCACCCCGGAGATCTGCTTCAATTGGGGGATGACCACCCATTCCTGGAGCTCCCTTAAATCGCGTTGGTCGCGCAACTTGGATTCGAGGGTGTAGCGGTAAATTTCGCCAATGGCGGACGTGAGCGGGTCAAGGACTGGAGCAACGCCGGGAGGCAGATCCACCTTCGAGATCCGCTCCTCGATGCGCTGCCGTGCCCAGTAGTCCTCAACCCCGTCACGAAAGACCATCGTGATCAAAGATAACGCGAAGGTGCTGCTAGACCTCATCACATGCAGACCGGGAATTCCCCGCAGTTCCCGTTCCAAAGGGATGGTGATCTGTTGCTCAATCTCCTCGGCGGCGTGGCCGGGATACTGGGTGATGACCTGGGCTTGTGTATCGGCGATGTCGGGATAGGCCTCAATCGCCAGCTGCGTCCAAGAGTAGATGCCATAGGCCGCAGCCATCCCGAAAAAGGCTACAATCAACAGCCGCCGGCGCAAGCAGAAGGAAACAAGTCTCCCGATCATTGAAAGAGAACCCCTTCTTTGGCGAGAATCGTGGCACCCGGGTTAAGCCCCTGTTTGATCACCACCCTTTCTCCTCTCTGTTCACCCAAGACAACCTCGCGGGGCGCCAGAGTCCAGGGTTTCACTTGTTCGAAGACGAAAGAGCTCGCGCCGATCTGGACGATTGCGGTTGTTGATACCGTCACGACGTTCATCGGGAAACTCTCAAAATTCATGGTCATGAACATGCCCGGCTTGAACCTGTCGTCGGGGTTGGGGAACGCCATGCGAACCTTGACGGTTCGTGTCTCCGGGTCAAGCAAATCGCCCACAAACAACACCGTCCCGTGCAACACCTCGTCTGGATAGGCAGCGGAAACCGCATTCACCTGTTGGCCTTTGGCGAGATGGCCGATATCTTTCTCCTGCACGCTGGCCGTCAGCCAGACCAGTGACAAATCGGCGACGATCATCAGGGGGGTATTGCTGTCGTTTCGAAACTCGCCAGTCGTAACGGCCAGATCGACGACCCGGCCGGCGATCGGCGAACGAATTTCCAGGGGCTGGCCGAGCTTATCCTTCTCTGGATCAAGCCCGAATGTTCGGAGTCGGGCGGTGGCGCTCTCGTAATCACTCTGGGCCGCTTCCAGGTCCTTCTGGGCCTGCTCGACATCCCGCTCGGCCGCGATCTTATGCACGAGCAAATCCTTTTGCCTCTCCCAAGTACGGGTCGCCAGCAGGAGGGCGCTCTTCGCCTTGGTGAAATCGCTCTGCGCCGCCATATAGTCAGGGGAATAGAGCGTGACGAGCAGTTGCCCCTGGCTGACAACGTCTCCCAATCGCACATTCAGGCGGGCGACGCGGCCTGCCAAAGGCGGGCATATCCGCGCGTAGCGGTCCGGATTGGCCTCGACCACGGCTCGGCGCGGCCAGTTGGAGCTTGACACTTTCCGCTTGGACCGTCTCGAAAGTCAGCCCCTGCCGCAGGGGAGAGCCGTCAGGGATGACAATGAGGTTCCCCTGCCGCTCGAAATTGGCCGGCTGGCTCAAACTTTTTTCCCCCGAAGAGGAAGAACACGAATTGAGGACGCCCGCAATTATGGCCAGCACTCCGAATGCCACCATGGATCTTATTGACCGGCTATCATTCATGAGGAAGCACCTCCGCTCTGATACGAGAATTTCTTTTGTCGACCATGCCATCGCTAACCTCCCTCATGTCATGCGCAAGCGCAGGCACGATTGTCCAGGGCAACAGGCGGCGGGATCAAAAGGGGGCTAGGCCGAAGGCGGGGAGCGGGAGGAGATGCGGGGACTGAAATGGAATTCGTAATCCGGGCTCCGGTTGGCTTCGAGGAGGACCAAGATGACGAGGAGCGGCAGAAAGACGTATGCGGCGAGGACCCAGCCGAGGGCGGATTGCTGGAACTGGCAGGCGGGGCAGCGGACATCGCTCGCAGGCCCTTTCTCGGTATGAGTGAAATTGATCAGGCATACGAGCGCGACGAAGGAAAAGACAAAGGCCAGCCGAACGATCCGGGACGATCTTGTTCTCATAAGTCGAAACGATTATAGCACAACCGGGCTCCCTAATCAGCCTTGGCAGCAGCGGGTCGAAAAGCCGACATCCGATCCCTGCGCGTGCGAGGGGGACGTCCTCGAGAAAAAACGGGGGATCATGCCCCCTACAAGGCCAGGTTCAGGGCGGTGAAGCACAGCTCGTCGGCCTGGGCAAATGTCTCGTCATCCCCCAGGCCATCCTCGACCAGGATCTGGACGAGGTCCTTGAGGTTGGCGACGGCGTCCTCATAGCTCGAGCCCCGGGCCCGGCAGTCCGGGAAGTCCGGGCAATATGCTTCCCACCCGTTCATGTCCCTGGCCACGAGAACTGAAAAACGATAGCCGCTCATGTCATGCCTCCGGCGGGGAGCGCCGCTTGTGGCGCGACCATCAGAAGCGCAGTGGAGCAACCCGGAGCTGCGCTTCTGGGAAATATCTTGAGGAAGAACATCAGAACGACCTCAGAAAGGAGCAGTTGAAGATCTTGGCCACGCCCTCGCCGTCCTTCCGCACCTCGCCCCGCAAGAGGCAGACCGGCGGCGTTCCGCACGTCACGCACCTGTTCTCGCCGATCCCCTCCAGGAGCCCCGTTTCATCTTCGAACAAATAAAAATACTTCGGCCCGCCGCTCCTCGCCCCGCCCGCCCCATCGCCGTTGGCCCCGTACGTCACTCTCTGCCGGGCGTCCACGACCCGGACGACGAGCTCGACCATCGTCCCGGCGCAGCCCCTGAGGTCCCTGATGCGCAGGCCCGGCCGCTGGCCTTCGTAGAGGTCGAGATCGTCCCCGTCGGGGAGAAAGCCCAGCGATTCGTAGAGCATCCGCCGCTTCTCGTCCGGGGCCACGTCCGCGACGTCCTCCATGTGCTCGAGCCCCTGGAAGTAGCGGAGGATCTGGCGCGTCCGCCGCGGCTCGAGCGAATCGAAGACGCCCGCCCGGATGAGCGCCAGGAGCTCCGCTTCGATCGGTTTCGTCCGGGCCAGGAAATCCTCGACCGAGGCGTATTCGCCCCCGCCCGTCCGCTCCCCGATGACCCGGTCGATCGTCTTCGGCCCCAGCCCCTTGATGGAGCCGAGGCCGACGCGGATCGCCTCCCGCCTCCGGCCCGCCTCGACCTCGAACGCGCAGAGCCGCTCCGGTTCGCGTCCGGCCCCAGGATCCGGATACCGTTCCGCTTGGCCTCCTCGACGTACTCGGAGAGGTCGTAGTAGCCGCCGCCCGCGTTGAGCACGGCCGCGAAATACGGCACCGGATGGTGGACCTTGAGGTAGACGGCCTGGTAGGCCATGTGCGGCGTACGAGGCGCTGTGGGCCTTGTTGAAGGAGTAGGAGGAGAACTTCTCCATGGTCCGCCACAGGCGCTCGACGTCCGGCGGCCGCGTAGCCCCGCCCGGCCGCCTCCCGGAAGAAGCTTTTCCCGGAGGGCGGCGTCCCCGCCCTTCCTCTTCAGGCTCCGCCGCAGCAGGTCCCCTTCCTCGGGAGGCATCCCGGCCACGCGCTCGGCGACCTGCATGACCTGCTCCTCGTAGAGGAGGATCCCGCCCGTCTCAGGCAGGATCCGCGCCAGGAAGGCGTCGTCGCCGGGCCCGCCCGCCGCCGCTCCCCTCCCGCTCCGGCGCCGCAGCAGCGCCTCCTTCATCCCGCTCTCGGTCGGGCCGGGCCGGACGAGGGCCAGGGCCTGGGTGATCTCGAAGATCGTCCGCCGGCTTCATCCGCCGCAGGAGGTTCATCATGGCCGGGCTCTCGACCTGGAAACAGCCGATGGTCCGCGCGCGCCCGGAGCGCCGCGTAGGTCTTCGCGTCTCCCGGCGGGATCGTCCGCAGCCCGAGCCTGGCCTTCGTCTCGGAGATCGCCGCGAGGCCCCGGACCGAGAGCAGGTCGAGCTTGATCAGCCGCAGGTCCTCGACCGCGTCCTTGTCGAAGTGGGTCATCCGCAGACCCTTGGCCGACGTCTCGAGCGGGAGGCAGCGATCGACCGGCGCCGGGCGTCAGGATGACGCCGCCGACGTGGAGCGAGATCTCGTGGTAGACGTCCTGTCAAGCTCCGCGGCGAGCTTCCAGACCTCGAGGAAACCCGGCGGCCGGCGCGGCCGTCCGCAGATGATTCGGGCTCCGCGAAATACGGGACCCGCTTGCTGTGGCGCCCGGGCCTCCTCGGGCGGCAGCCCCGAAGGCCCGGAGCCGTCTCGTAGAGGGCCGAGCGGGCCCCGAAGCTCTTGAGGCTGCAGACATAGGCCGCGCCCGTCTTCCCCGCGCCGTACGTTTCGAGGACATAGGCCAGGACCTCGTCGCGGCGGCGCGAATCGAAGTCGAGGTCGATGTCCGGCGGGTCGGGCCGGCCGCGGTTGAGGAAGCGCTCGAAATAGAGGTCGAACTCCATGGGGTTGACATGGGAGACGCCGAGGAGCCAGGCCAGGAAGGACGAGGCGCCCGAGCCCCTGAGGTTGTGGAGGATGCCCCGGCGCCGGGCGAACTCGACGACGTCGTGGACGACGAGGAAGTAGGGGCCGAAGCCCGACGCCTCGACGACGTCGAGCTCGCCGCGGGCCCGCTGCCGCTCGCGCCAGCTCAGGCTCTTCGCGGCCGTGAGGCGCTCCATGACGACGTCGCGCAGCGTCCGGGGGAAGAGGTCGGCCGGGAGGTTGGGGACGATGTCGTCGAAGATGAAGTCGCACTTCTCGGCGACCTCGAAGGTGCGGCGGAAGGCTTCGCCGCGCGGCGTCGCCGAATCGGCGCAGGGCCAGGGCTCCTGGTCCGGCCCGAAGAGTCCTGACCCTGGCCGAGGAGCCGGTCGCGCTCGGGCGGATAGGGGATCTTCTTCTCGATGGCCCGGAGGAGGACGAGCCGCTCCGGGCTCGTGACGTACTTGAGCGGGTTGGCCCAGACGACGGGCAGGGCTGGGGGGACGTGTCCCCCGAACTCAGCCTCCCCGGAATTGAGGCTGATCACCTTCTCGAAGTTCACGAAATCGACCCCGAGGTAGAGGTCGCCCGGCGGGGCCCTCTCCCGGAGCCCGGCCAGCACCGCGCCTCGCTCGGCCATCGCTTCGTTCAACGGTGCGCCGCTCCCCGGCTTTTCCCCCGCCTTTTCTTCCCTCTCCGCTTTTTCCTCCGCTCATCTCGGGAATGTGGATCACGATCAAGCCGGAGGCGTCCCGGATCTCGCTCTGGTTGAAGATCTCCATCAGGTTCCCGTAGCCCTCGCGGCTCTTGACCAGGAAAACGAACCGCCGGCCGGCGACCTCGAGCTCGCAGCCGAACAACGGCCTGAAGCCGCCCGCCTCCGCCGCCCGCTTCCACTTCCCCCAGCCGTAGACATTCCCGAGGTCCGTGAGGGCCGCCGCCGGCGATCCGCCGCCGCCCGGCCCAGCCCGGCGGCCTCCTCGAGCGTGGCGCTCCCCTTCCCCCGGCTGTAGACGGAGTGGATGCGGAGGGGGATGAACATGCGCTCTCTTCCTCCGTCCCTCACTTCGTCAGCGACGCCGTCTTCAGGACGTAGCCGCGCCGCGGCTCGAAGGCGTAGATCGACGTCGAGCATCTTCTCGCGGGCCGTGAGCACGGACCCGAACCCGTACTTCTCCCGGACCCGGTCGAGGGCCCGGCCCAGCTGCTCGGGGCGTTCCGAGTACGGCTCGAAGAGCGACAGGGGCCGCGCCCGGACGAGGTCCGAGGCCTTGACCCCGACCAGCCGCAGGGCCAGCCGCGAGCCGCTCGAAGAGCTCCAGGAACAGCTCCTCGGCGATCTTGTAGATCTTCGCCCATCTCCTGGAGGGGCGTCAGGACGAGCCGGCGCTGGATCTCGGTCCGGAAGTCCGAGTAGCGGGCCTTGACCTCGATGACGTGGGCGTAGAGGCGGTCCTCCCGCAGGCCGAGCGTCAGGCGGTCGCAGAGGTAGGCGAGGTGGGCCAGGAGCATCTGCCGGTCCCAGAGGTCCTCGAGGAAGGTCGTCTCCCGCGAGACGGACTTCGGCAGCGCGCGGGTGACGAGGGGCCGGCTGTCGATGCCGCGCGACTGGAGGTAGAGGTCCTCGCCGCCCTCGCCGAAGAGGGAACGGAGGGTCGCCCGCGGCAGGCCCCACAGCTCGCCGATCTTGTGGATGTTCATCATGCGCAGGACGACCTGGGCCTTGGGGCCGATGCCGGGCAGGGCTCTCGATCGGGAGGCCGCGCAGGAAACCCTCCTCTTCGCCCGGCGCGACCTCGAAGAAGCCGGCCGGCTTGGCCTTCCTGGTCGCGAGCTTGGCCATGATCTTGTTCGGGGCGGCGCCGACCGATACCGTGAGCCCAGCTCGCGCTCGACTCGGCGCTTCATGGCCGCGGGCCGCTTCCGTGAACGACGGATAGAGATGGCCGCAGCGGGTGAGCTCGAGATAGGCCTCGTCGAGGGACGCCTCCTCGACGTCGGGCGTGTAGGTGTGGAGGACGCGGAAAAAGCGCTCGGAGAAGGTCTGGTAGACCTGGTAGTTGCCGCGGACAAAGACGCCTTGGGGGCAGAGCTGGTGGCACTTGCGGAGGGGCATGCCGGAGTGGACGCCGAACTTGCGGGCCTCGTAGGAGCAGGTCGAGGCCACGCCCCGCTCGTGGGGCAGGCCGCCGACGATGACCGGCTGGCCCTTGAGGGCCGGGTTGAGCAGGACCTCGACGGCCGCGAAAAAGGCGTCGATGTCGACGTGGACGATGTACCGGCGATCCATATCATGCTCCGCAGCGCAACCTCGAGGGCCTGTCCCCGCGGGGGGCCGTCCCCTCTTTTGGGACGCGCATACCTCTCCCTTTTATTCTCATGATCTTTAAATTTTCGAACTCAGCCGCGAGCCAGCGGTCTTCTCAATACTTCCTCAGCACCCCGACGACCCGGCCCAGGATCTTCGCGTCCCCGGCCTCGATCGGCTGGAAGGCCGGGTTCTCCGGCACGAGATAGACCCGGCCGTCATCCTGCCTCAGGCGCTTCAGGGTCACCGACCCGTCCCCGAGCATGGCCACCACCATCTCCCCCGAGCTGGCCATGTTCGTCCGTTCGAGGAGGACGTGGTCGCCGTCGTCGATGTAGGCGTCGATCATGCTCTTGCCGTCCACCCGGATGCAGAAGATGTTGCCCCGCCGGCGGCCGACCATCCAGGCCGGGACGTCCATGGCCTCGCCCGAAACGTCGAAGGCCTCCCGCGGCCCGCCGGCCGGGACGAGCCCGGCCACCGGAACCTTGACCTGGCTCTCGAGGAGGGCCGGAAAGCCGGCGACGCGGATCTCGCCTCCCTCGCGGGTGAGATAGCCCTTGCGCTCGAGGCTCAGGAGGTGCTTGAAGACGGCCGAGGGGTTGGCCATCCGGAGCGAGGCGGCCAGGCCGCGGACGGTCGGGGCGTAGCCGTGCTCGAGGACGAAGTCCTCTACGACCCGCAGGACCGTCATCTGCCTGGGGGTGAGTTCCCTTCGGAGTTTGTTTACCATTATGTTCACCATTGATAAGATAATGCGGAAAAGGGCGTTTGTCAAGAGGAAAAAATCGAAAAGGGCTGGGCCCCGGAGCTTGATTTCCAAATCAGCAAGAAGATCATCTTCTGGAAATAGCCGGTCCGCTGCCGCGCGAGAGAGCGGGATCCTCGGCGATCCTTTTCAAGCGCTTGTCGCTATCCTTACGATGCGTGACTGCCAGGACGACAACTTCCTCGTCGCAGATTCTGTAGTATGCCCGGAAATCGCCGCTCCTTATTCTGAACAGGGCCGGTTCAAAGCCTGACATCTTCTTGATCCGTGATTTCCCGATGGGGATAGGACGGAGTTCGAGATAGGCCTTGATATCCCTCACGATGCGGATGGCCGTCCCGGTTTCGATGGCCTCGATATCCCTGACGGCGGCAGGGCTGAAGACGACCCTAAACCGTTTTTCGCGCATGCCGTTCTTGGAGCCTCTTCAACAGGTCACCTGCTTCAAGGCCTCCCAAACTCAGGTATTCGGCGTAGGCTTCTTCAATTTTTAATCTGAATCCGGGATCGTTTTCGATAAGGAAATCCTCGACGTCTTCCTGCGTCACATAGTGGAGGACCGCAGCCGGCTTCCCGTAAGCGGTGATGATAATGTCGCCCTTCTCCGATTCCTTGAGGAGGTCCATGGTCTTTTGTTTGAGTTCTTTAACGCCCGCGAAGCGCATGTGGTGTCTCCTTAGATTGTTACACTATAGTGTAACTCTACTCGAGGGGCATGTCAAGAGTACCTCGATCTCCCGAGCCTGGGCGCTCTTGGGTGGGGCACAATGAAGAAGACGCTCGAACGGGGGCCCATGCTCATTGGGCCGCATCCCCTGGGGAACGACCACCGGACAGGATTAAATTCGATTGCCGGGGGGCTTGATCTTCTCTAGTATTGAAGGTGATTAGACAAAACGGCCTGGGGGACGGGTCTATGGAAGTGGAGCGGACGAAAACAGGATGCGATGAAGCTTGACGAGCTGTACGACCGCTACGGGGAGAAGATGTACCATTATCTGGCCCTCAGGCTCGGCTCTTCGGAGGACGCCGAGGACGTCCTCCAGGAGGCGTTCTGCCGTCTGGCCAGGTACTCCGTGCGCTGGGCGCTTGTCCGGAACCCAACGGCTTTCGTTTTCAGAGTCCTGAGAAACGAGGCCAACCGGTTTCTCAGGCGACGCGTCAACGAGCGCTCGAGGGAACGCACAAATCCGGGAGAGGCGAACGGCCCGGCTTCCTTCCTCGAGCGGCCGAACGAGAATGCCGTGTCCCTCGTCGCCGGAGCCCTCGCTCAGCTTCCTGATGAGCAGAAGGAAATAATCATTCTCAAGATATTCCAGGACTTCACGTTCAAGGAAATCGCCTCGATCTGCGGGCTCTCGATCAACACGGCGGCCAGCCGGTACCGTTACGGGATCGAAAAGCTCCGCTCATCCCTGGAGGGCAAAGTATGAAGAATCGCGAAGATCAGGACGTCGAAAATCTGATCAGGTCCATCAAGCTGAGCCCGGCGCGTTCTGGGTTGAGGGAGAAAGTCCTTGATGCGGCCGCCAAACATAAAGAAGAGACGGCCTGGACGACCCCCCGGCTGAGATGGTGCCTCGCCGGCTGCGCGGTCGTCCTCGCTCTCATTTTCATCATGGACGCAGGGCTCAGTCGCAGACAGCAGAACCGCCTCCAGGCGCTTCTGGACGGGTCGCGGCTGACACAAATCCAGGCGGGTGATGAAAGCCTTGTCTTGGCCGAAGTTTTGGGAGAGGACGTCAACAGGAAGCTGCTCGCCCATAACGAGTTATCCGTCGCGCAACAGATAAAGGCCGAGCAGCTTCGCCGCGAGGACCTGCTCAGGGAATTGTTAGAGGAGGATTTCGATGGCAACGAAGGCGAAAAGAATAGTCATTAAGATCTTTGTCGTTCTGATGATCGTTGTTACGTCGGTTTTGCTCGTCCGGGCGGTATTCAATTACGCCATGGGAAAAAAGCTGGAAAACTATCTTGCCGAGGCTAAGGCGGAAGGCATCCCCCTGGCGCTAAAAGACATCGCTCCGAGCTGCCCCGATTCTGACAATGCGGCGCCCTTATGGAAAGCAGCCGAGGCTCTGTTCATTCTTCCGGACGAGAAAGACCGAAAGCTCGCCTTTGATACCGTCGGGGCTTTTTTCGACGGGAAACCCTTTGATGATGCTGCCCGGCAGACCCTGGCCCGGCTGTGTGGAAAAAACCGGAGGGTTTTCGAGCTCATCGCCGAGGCCGCGGCCCGGCCTTGCCTGAGGTTCGGGGATTGGACGAAGGCTCCCTGGGCCATCGAACAGGTCAAGGCAATGAAAACGATCCAGGCCACGCGGCTCCTCGGGATAGATGCGGTTCTCCAGGCGGATGCCGGGCAGGTCCGGGAGGGACTCGAGGAGTGCCGCAACGGCATGCACTTCGTTCGAAAATTGATGGACGAGCCCTGGCTGCTCAACAACCTTGTCGCTCTGTCCGAAATGAAGGTCCTTCTCATCTGCTTCGACCGGATCGCCCGTGGAAGAGAGATGGACTCGGCGACCCTGGCCGCCTGGATGAATGAAATGAATTTTGATTTCTGGCGTCATCAATCCGTCCGCTGGATTCCCACGGAAAGGTTGATCGGACTCGAGTGGGGACTTCAAGTGATCGGCGGCAAGCCGGGAGATGCTTCCGGCTGCGCTCAGCTTACTCGGCGATGAGAAGGGAATTGACAGATTCTTCTATTGGCTCGTCCGACCGGTCCTTAAATCTCAATTCATCTGGGTTCACAAAAGATATGGGGATCTGGAGAAGATCGCCCCTGAACCGTATTACAAGCAGAACGCATCCCTGAACAAACGGAACCTCGAGCGCGTCCCCTGGTATTACAGGCCGACGGGCGTTCTGTTTGCAGACTTCCGCGGGGTCTTTTTTAAAGAAGCGGCCCTTGAGGCGATGATGCTCACGACCAAGGCCGGCTTGGCCTCCAAGATCTACAAGAACAAGACGGGGCGCTATCCCGAGAGCCTCGGCGCTTTGGTGCCGGAGATCCTGCCCGAGGTTCCCATCGACCCGTTCACCGGAAAGCCGCTCGTCTATAAGACCGAAAACGGCGAGTTGCTGATTTACAGCCTGGGCTCGAATCAGAAGGACGATGGCGGCCGCATGACGTATCAAATCACAAAGCTCGTCATGGACAAGGACGACGACTGGACGTGGCGCGAAAAGATCAATCCGTGAAGGATTTTTAGGGAGCAGACAGCAAAGGGCGGCCTTTATCGCTGATCTTCAGACAAAAGGCGCGGTGAGCCCTTTCGTCAGTTGTCTCTTCGGATCTCGAGCCGCTCCAGGCCGTGTTCGTTGAATTCTTTTTCGTATTTCTCGACGAGCGGCCGTTCCTTGTCCATGCCCTTGTCCGTGGTCAGGTCGTTGAAGGCCTCTTCGCCGTATTTCCGGACGTAGTCGCGGTCGGCCATCCGGTAGATGAGCTGGTCCCAGAAGGTGTTGTCGTTGTAGAAATCGACGGTCTCGGTCAGTTTCTCTTCGAGCTCGTGGGACGGGAGGGCCTTTTTCTCCTCCTCGTCGAACTCGACGTAATCCTCGAAGCCGTGCTTCGCGGCTACCGCCAGGACGAGGCTCTCGACCTCGTCGTACTCCTCAATGGCGTCCTCGTTGCGCCAGCTGTTGGCCAGCCAATTGCCGAGAAAGACGAGCTTGGCCAGGCTCCCCAGTTGTTCTTTCGTCAGTTCAATCTTCATGGCATCCTCGAATCCGTTTCCGCTCAACTATATCACGTTCCTTCCGCGCCGCCAAACCGTCCCGGGTCCATTCCATTTTCCGGACGGTCCTGTATAATGGGGGAAGAAAGAGGAGGACCGTGAAGATCCCTTCGTTGCTCACCCTCTTCGCACTTCTCTCGGCCGCGGCCCCGTTCCTCGTAGCCATCGAGAAAGTCCAACCCATCAAATTCAAGGGAATGGACAGGGCCTTTCGGGTCTTCGTCCCCGATGCCACAACACCCGCCGGCGGCCCGCCCCTTCCTTTCGTCCTGGCCCTCCACGGCGGAGCATCGGACGGCGAAATGATGGCCCGCTTCTCCGGGCTCAGCGAGAAGGCCGCCAAGGCCGGGTTCATCGCCGTCTACCCTGACGGGACGGGGCGTCTGCCGCGCGTCCTGACCTGGAACTCGGGCGCCTGCTGCGGCTATGCCCAGGCCCTGGGCATCGACGACGTCGGCTTCCTCCGCGAGGTCATCGCCTTCGTCCTCAAGACGTACAACGGGGACCCGGCCCGCGTTTATGCGACCGGCATTTCGAACGGCGCCATGATGGCCTACCGGATGGCCGTCGAAGCGCCCGATCTCATCGCCGCGGTCGCGGCCGTGGCGGGCACTCTCGACATCGACCCCGCTCTCATCAAGACTCCAAAGCCGGTCCTCCATTTCCACGGGACGGAGGACGAATTCGTGCCATGGAACGGCGGACAGGGCCCGAAAACCTCCCCCGGCAACGAGCACCGGTCCGTGCCCGAAACGATCGCGGCCTGGGTCCGCGTCGACGGGGCCGGCCCTCGGCCGGAAACCGTCACGCTCCCCGACAAGGCGAAGGACGGGACCGTCGTCATCCGACACCGTTACGCTCCGAAGCCGGGCGGAAGCGAGGTCGTCCTCTACGAGATCCGCGGTCGGTGGCCACACCTGGCCGGGACGGGCCCGGGCCGAGCGCCTCCTCGGCAAAGCCACGGCGAACATCGACGCCAACGATATCATCTGGGAGTTCTTCTCCCGTCATGCATTGAATAAAGGATGAGCGCCATGAGAAAAAAAGGATCCTTGCTTCTGGCTCTGGTCATGGGTTGGGCCCTCTCCGCCTGCGCCGACACTCAGGACAGACAGACCCGGCCGGATCCCTCCCAGGGGCAACCGGCGAATGTCACGGACGAGGCCCGGCCGCAATCGCAGCCCCAGCCGGGATCGGCCCAGCCGGCGATGTTATCGGCCCAGGCCCAGCGGCCGTCGCCGAAGGCCCTCACCGAGGACGAGCAGAACACGATCGACATCGTCAAGAAGACCCGGAACTCCGTCGTGTTCATCACCAACATGCAATACGTCCAGGACTTCTTTTTCACCTCCGACCAGCCCGTGGCCCGCGGCAGCGGATCGGGCTTCGTCTGGGACGACAAGGGGCACATCGTGACTAACTTCCACGTCATCGAGGACGGGGTCAAATTCATGGTCAGCCTGCCCAACCAGAAGCAGGTCGAGGCCAAGCTCATCGGCCGGGAGCCGGCCAAGGACATCGCCGTGCTCCAGCTCCAGGAGAATGTGCCGGACCTGCAGCCGGTCCAGATCGGGACCTCCAAGGACCTCCAGGTGGGACAGAAGGTCATCGCCATCGGCAACCCGTTCGGCTTCGACCACACGGTGACCAAGGGGATCGTTAGCGCCATCGGGCGGAACATGCCCGGGGCGGGCGGCGTCACTATCCGCGACATGATCCAGACGGACGCCTCGATCAATCCCGGGAACTCGGGCGGGCCGCTCCTCGATTCGTCGGGCGCGCTCGTCGGCATGAACACGATGATCATCAGCCCGTCGGGGACCTCGAGCGGCGTCGGTTTCGCCGTGCCCGTGGACCTGATCAAGAAGATCGTGCCTCAGATCATCCAGTTCGGCAAGGTCACCCGGCCGGGGATCGGGGGATCACGTTCGTCCCGGACGAATACGCGAGCCGGGCGGGTATCGAGGGCGCCATCATCCGGGATGTGCCGCGGGACAGCCAGGCCTACGGACTCGGGCTCCGCGGGCTCGGCCGCGACGCATTAGGCCGGCTCTACATCCGGGACGTCATCACGGCCATCGACGGGACGAAGGTTAAATCGTACGACGACTTCTTCGGCGCGCTCGACAACTACAAGATCGGGGAAACGGTGAGCTTGACTGTGGAGCGTAACGGAAAATCACGCAAGGTCCAGATCCCGCTCGTCGGGACCGATTGATGACCGGGCCCGTCCGTAGAGGGCCCGGGCCGTTCCTCAATTCCGCGGGATCCGAGCGGCCATGGCTATCGCCCGGGACCGCTTTCGGATCTTTTTAGCGGGAGGATCCCCGCCATCTCGCCGATGACGTTGACGATATCCTTATCGGACGGCACGATGATCTTCGTGTTGTTCTGGAGGGCCGTTTCGAGGGCCTGAAGGCGGCGCAGGACCTGGGCGTTGCCCACGAAATACTTCTCGGCCGCCTCGTTGACCAGGCGGATGGCCTCGGCCTCGCCCTGGGCCTCGAGGATCTTGGCCTGCCGGATGCCGTCGGCCTTCTTGATCTCCGCCCGCCGCTCGCCGTCGGCCACCGTCTCGCGGGCCGTGGCGAAATCGACGGCCGCGATCTTCTCGTTCTCGGCCTTGACGACCTTGTTCATGGTCTCCTGGACATCCTTGGGCGGGTCGATCTCCTTGAGCTCGGTCCGGACGATGTCGATGCCCCAGCGGGCCGTTTCGGTGGACAGGGTCTTGAGCAGCTCCTCGTTGATCTTGCCGCGCTCGCTGTTGGCCGACTTGAGGGTCAGGGTGCCGATGATGTTGCGGAGGGTCGTCCGGGCCAGGTTGACGATCTGCCATTGGTAGTTGTTGACGTTGTACTGGGAGGCCTTGACGCTTTCCTCGTCGTCCTTGACCTTGAAATAGACCTGGGCGTCGACCCGGGCATTGAGGTTGTCGTAGGTGATGATCTCCTGGGGCGCGGCGTCCACCATTTGCTCCGTGATGTTGACGCTGTGCAGAGTTTCGATGGCCGGCATGACCCACTGGAAGCCGGCCTTGACGAACCGGTTGTACCTGCCGAGGCGCTCGACCAGGCCGCGGTGCGTGGGCCGGATGATCCGGATGCCCGAGAGAAAAATAACGATAACAACAATGGCGATCCAAAACAGAACAGTCATATGAACCCTCCTCGGGACGATTCTCGATTTCCTCAATGTTAGCGCGGGCCCCCGGGGAAGTCAACGAAGCCGCCGGGACGAAGCTCCCCTTTTTCCCCGGCGGAGCGCCCCCTTCAGGGGCGGCTCACATCTTCCAGGTCCCGGCGACGATGAGGTTGGCGCCCGTGATGGATGCGGCCCTGTCGGAAGCCAGGAAAGCCACGGCCTCGGCCACGTCCGCGAACGTGCCCAGCTGGGACTCGGAGAGGTCCCGGGCCTGGGGAAGGACGCCGCCCTTGATCAGGCCGGGCGAAACCATGTTGACCGTAATCCCGTTCGGGGCCTCGGAAACGGCGGCCGTCCGGGTCAGGATGAGAAGGCCCGTCTTGGCGGCGGCGTAGGGCGCGATCGTCGGGAAGGAGGTCAGCTGCTCGGCCCGGCTGTAGCCGATGTTGACGATCCTCCCCCACCGGCGCTTCCTCATCCCCGCCAGGGCCGCCTTGATGCAGAAGTAGGAGCCGAGGAGGTTGCCCCGCAGGACGCGCTCCCAGTCGGAGACTTCGAGCTGGTCCCAGGGCTTGACGAGGAAGGGCCCGACGTTGTTGACCAGGATGTCGATCCGGGCGAACTTCTCCTCGACCTTTTTAATGAGGCCGGCGGCCTGGGCCTTCTTCGTGAGGTCGGCCCGGAAGACGGCGCTGAGCTTGCCTTGTTCCCGGATGGCGGCGGCCAGCGCCTGGGCCTCGTCACGCCGGCTGAAGTAGTGGACGGCGACTCCGGAGACATCGTCTGCCAGGCGGAAGGCGATCTCGCGGCCCATGCCCCGGCTGGCTCCGGTCACGAGGGCGATGCGCAGGCTCATTTAGCTCAGAGTCCCGACCGCCGCCTCGACGGCCTCGAGGATCTCGCCGGATTGGACGACCTCCTTCAGCCTGTTGATGTCGTCGAAAAGCGGCCTGTCTTCCTCGAGGAACGCCACGTGCTTGCGGATGACATCGTAAGCGGCCTGAACGCCAGTCCCGGGCTTGACGGGCTTGCGGAGATCGACGGCCTGGGCGCCGGCGATGAGCTCAATGGCCAGGACGGCCTGGGCGTTGTCGATGATCTGGCGCGTCTTGAGGGCGGTGGTCATGCCCATGCTGACGAAGTCCTCCTGGTCGGCCGCGGCCGGGATCGAGCCCGTGGCCGCCGGGTGGCAGAGGACGCGGTTCTCGCAAACGAGGGCTCCGGCGGTGTATTGGGTCAGCATGAGGCCCGAGAACATCCCCGCGCCCTTGGTGAGGAAGGCGGGCAGGCCGGCGTTGAGGTGGGGATTCATGAGGCGGTTGTGGCGCCGCTCGGAAAGGACCGCGACCGTGGTCACGGCCGTGCCCAGGAGCTCGAGGGCGAAGGCCATGGGCACCCCCTGGAAGTTCGCGCCTGTCAGGACGAGCTGTTCGTCGGGGAAAAAGACGGGGTTGTCGGCGGCGCCGTTGAGCTCGATCTCGATCATGTAGCGGGCCCACTTGAGGGCGTCGCGGGCGGCGCCGACGACCTGGGGCGTGCTCCGGAGGCTGTAGGCGTCCTGGACCTTCTTGCCGGGCTGGGCGAGAAGAGGGCTCGCTTCGGTGACCCGGCGGACGTTCTCGGCGGATTCGAGGGCGCCGGGATAGCCGCGGGTCTTGTGCAGCCGCTCGTCATAAGCTTTCATGTTGGCGTTCAGCACTTCGAGGGTCATGGCCGCGGCGATCTCGGACATCTTGAGCCAGCGGTGAACGTCCTGGACGGCGAGGGCCGACATGCCGGTGATGACGTTCGAGCCGTTGATCATGGCCAGCCCGTCCCGGGCATGGAGGACGACGGGCTTGATGCCGGCCCGCCGGAGGGCCTCGGCGCCGGGGAGGCGCTCGCCGCGATAGAAGGCCTCGCCTTCTCCCATGGGCACGAGGGCCATTTGGGCCATGGGCGAAAGGTCGCCGCAGGCGCCGACCGACCCCTTCTCGCACATGATGGGCGTGACGCCCTTGTTCAGGAGGTCGACGAGGGTCTCGACGACGGCGAGACGGAGTCCGGAGTGGCCATGGCAATGGCAGTTGATCCGGCTGAGGATGGCGGCCCGGACGACTTCCTCTGGCATGGGCTTTCCGTAGCCTGCGGCGTGGCTATAGACGAGGTAGCGCTGGTACTTTTCGACCTGCTCCTGGGTGAGAACGACGTTGGCCAGCTCGCCGATGCCGGTGTTGACCCCATACATGATCTCCTGTTTCTGGATTTTGTCCTCGAGCAGGGCCCGGCATCTCTCGATCCGCTTTTTGGCCTCAGGGGCGAGGGCGATGGGTTCACCGCCTCGGGCGACTTGGACGACTTTTTCGACGGTCAATCCTTCTCCGTTGAGGACGATGGGCATGGTCATGTCTCCTCTGGGTTGATCTTCGGCTTCGTCATGACTGAGGCTTATCACTTTAACGGAAGACGCCGCGCAAGGCAAGAGGGACAAGACGGGGTCAAATCTTCATGCTTGCATCTTTTTGAAACCTGACCCCGAGCTATCCGTCCTCCGGATAACCAGTTACACATCCCGGTGATACAATCGCGGAAGCCACGTACCCGCCGGACGCAGATTTGGCGGCGCTACGCTTTGTTGCTTTCGGCCGGCGGCCTGTGCTATTAATATCGCTTCATATAGCCGACGATTCAATGGACGGAGAGCACTCCATGACGAAAGAAACGAAACGGATCCTTATGACGGGCGCGGCCGGCCAGATCGGCTCGGAGCTGGCCAACGCTCTCCGTTCGAAATACGGCGCCGGGAACGTCCTCGTCACGGACGTCGTCAAGCCCGAGGGGCCGCTCGTCGAATCCGGGCCGTTCGAGCTGCTCAACGTCATGGACAGGCCGGTTCTCGAGGGGCTCATCCGGAAATACAGGATCGACACCGTCTACCACCTGGCCGCCCTCCTCTCGGCCACCGGGGAAAAGAACCCTCAGAAGGCCTGGGAGGTCAATCTCACCGGGCTGCATAACGTGCTCGAGGCTGCGCGCGGGCTGGGGCTCGCCCGGGTCTTCTCGCCCAGCTCGATCGCCGTCTTCGGCCCGGCGACGCCCCGAGAGAACACTCCCCAGGATACAGTCCTCGACCCGAAGACGATTTATGGAGTGACCAAGGTCGCGGGCGAGCTTCTCTGCGATTACTATGTCCAGAGATACGGGCTTGACGTCCGGGGCTGCCGCTATCCGGGGATCATCAGCCATCAAACCCTGCCCGGCGGCGGCACGACCGATTACGCGGTCGCCATCTTTTACGAGGCCGTGAAACGCGGCCGCTACTCCTGTTTTCTCCGGGAGGACACGCGCCTGCCCATGATGTACATGCCCGACTGCCTGAAGTGCACGATCGACCTGATGGAAGCGGACTTCGCCAGGCTCCGGCACCACTCCAACTTCAACGTCGCCGCCATGAGCTTCACGGCGGGAGAGCTGGCCGCCGAGATCACCAAGCGGATCCCCACTTTCGTCTGCGATTATCAGCCGGACTTCCGGCAGGCCATCGCCGATTCGTGGCCCGCCTCGATCGACGATTCCGCGGCCCGTCGCGAGTGGGGCTGGCGCCCCGATTACGATCTGGTCCGGATGACCGACGATATGCTCGCCGTGCTCGGCAAGCGCTTCGCCACCTAGAGCTTCTCTTTGAGGAAATTCGGCAGGGCGAAGGACGCCCCGAGCACATCCCTATTGATATACCTGAGTCCCTTCGGGAGGCGCAGCTTCCTCGCGGCCCGCGGGTCGATCCTGTCCGAGAGGAAATTGTAGCACCACATTCCGACCGGGTAGGTGGGGACGGGGCCGAGATAGAGGTCCGAATGGCGGAAAATCCGCCTGAGGAAAACGCTCTTTCGGGCGTGCGAATCCTGATGGAGCATGAGGGAGCCGGCCTGGGCGGCGATGACGCCGCCGGCCTTGAGCCTGGATTTGAGCTTCCGGTAAAAGCCCTCTTCGTGGAGGACCGTCGACGGCCCGACGGGGTCCGAAGAATCGACGATAATGACGTCGAATTTCTGGACCGTCTTGTCGACGAAAACATCCCCGTCGGCGACGACGAGCTCCGCCCTCTTATCCCGGAGGGCGGGCCTCAGCCACGGGAAATGCTCGCGGCAGGCCTCGATGACCTGGCCGTCGATCTCCACCAGCCAGGCCTTTTTCACTCCGTACTTGAGGACCTCGCGGAGGGCTCCGCCGTCCCCGCCGCCGATGATCAGGACGTGCTTCGGCCCCGGGTGGGAAGCCATCGCCGGGTGGACGAGCATCTCATGGTAATAGAACTCGTCCCTCTCCGTCGTCTGGACCAGGCCGTCGAGGAGCAGGACCCGGCCGTAATCCTTGTTGCGGATGATCTCGATCGTCTGGAATCGCGATGTCCCGCTGTACAGGACGTCCTTGACGGAGAAGAAAATCCCCGAGGCCGGGGTCTGGTACTCCCTGGCTTCGGTCCTGGCCGCGTTGAGGGCCCTCGTCGGCTTCATCGTCACCCCAGACTTATCGATCTTGATCCCGACATAATACTTCTTCAGGATGTCCGTGTATCTCGCGCCTGCCAGGGCCATCCCGTACGCCCCCACCTGGCAGAGTCCGACGCCGTGGCCCCAGCCGCGGCCGGAGAACGTGTAGCCGCTCACGCGGCCCGCTTCGTCGTAGGACTTGTCGATGACGAACAGCGTATCCCGGAGCCCCAGCACCTCGCGGATCTGGAAGCCGCGCACGGTCACCTTGTTGTCCGTGCCCGTGATGAGGAGCTCGGTCACGCGCCCCGAAGCCCCCCGGGCCTTGACGGCCATGTCGACGACATGCCCGACGGGGAAGGACGGCCCGATCATGGCGTCGAGCTCGTTCGCGGACTTCTGGACCTGCCAGCGGTTGAACCGCGAGGACCGGTCGAGGACGTTGGAGTTCGGCGGGTAGAGGACCTCGAGCCAGGTGACTTCGCCCTCGCGCTCGATCCATTGGACCTTCTCTCCCCCAAGGAGCGTCAGGTGGGAGGCGAAGGAATCCGGCTCCGTGTCATTCAGCTTCCGGAGCAGGAAGAAATGCGGGGAGAGGCGGAGGGTCTTGCGCTCGAAGTCCTGGCCGACTTCGATGGTGTTCTTTCCGGCCGAACGGAAGATCCCCGACTGGTAGGAATTTTTCTCGGCCGCGAGGACCCTGCCCAGGGCCATGGCCAGCTCGGCCCGGCTGACGGGGCGGCGCGGGTTCCCCGCTCTCAGGGAAGCCGGGAAGATCTGCGATTGGAGGCAATAGGCCAGCGGTCCCCGGTCCTTTTCCTGGATCTGCGGCAGGCCCTTCAGCTGGAAATCGGTCTCGGACGGGACCATGAGACGGGCAACCCTCTCCTCCCAGCCGAACGCCTGGACCAGGATCCTGGCCAGGTTGGCATAATCGAGTGAGGCGGGCTCGGGAGCGAAATCCTTGGGCATGACGCCCAGGAGGCGTCGCGTGGAGCCGATCCATTCCATCGCCTCTTCGAAAGAGGCGTCCTGCCGGAAATCCAAAGGCTCGACGCCCAGCGGAATGACGCCCAGGCCGGCCAGGTAAGCGGCATCCAGGCTCGCGTTATGTCCGGCGACCATGACGGGGACGACGGGGTGCTTGACTTCGAGGTGCCACTCGGGCTGTTTCTCGTAGGTGCATTCGACGCTCCTGAGGTATGGGGACGGAGTGCCGGGGAACACGTTCTCGACGTTCTCCGTCTTGCCCCCGCAGGTGCTCATATAGAGGGCGTTGATGAGATCGCCCTTGTAGCGCATGACCTCGCCCCGCGTCTCATCGACGGCCCGCGTGCTCAGCGGACGCTCGGAATCCATCCCCGAATAGAACTGGGAGCGCGGCGTGTCGATCAGGTCGTAACCGTAATCCTTGTACAGGCCCATGTTCTTGACCGCATAGGTCCGCGCGGCCACGGCCTGGGCCTTGAGGGCCTCGATGGCGTTGAACTGATCGGGGTTGAGCTCGCCGGCGACCACGCTCTTCAGGTAATCCTCGAGGTTCAGGACGTTGACGAGAACGACCCCCTTCGCCGTCCCCTTCAGGATAAAGAATCCCCGGTAGCTCCGGCCGTTAAAGGACAGGAAACTCTGGGGATTGGCCGGGATGAAGTAGAGGACGGATTCGCGATCGAGGGGCAGGAGGTGGTTGTCGAGGAGCATCCAGGTCGGTTTGGATTCCCGTTCGGTGATGTCCTCGCGGAGGATCCAGACGTCCTTCCGGCCCAGCCTGTTCAGGACCTTGATCGCCGCCAGGGCGTCGCCTCGGGTCAGGAAGTCCCCGACCTTGACCTCAAAGACGCCGCCGGCCGTGTTCTCCCGGTTCTCTTCGATATAGACCTTGCCGGAGATCTTCCGTTGGAGGCCGGCCACCAGGAGGTCAGCCTCCTTCCGTTCCTTGGCGTGGGCCACGAGAAGGACGAACTTCTCGGTGATCTTCTGGCTCCCGCCCTTGACCTGGGCCTCGACGGCGTCGTCCGAGATGAGCTTGTAGCCCGTATCGACCTGGTAGATCTTCATCCCCGAGGACGAGCGGATCTGGAGGTCCTTGAGGTTCGTGCCGAGGCCGATGCTGATCACGGGCTTGGGGATCATGAACCCGTGGAAGAACGCCCCCTCGTTCCCGAATTCGACGGGGATGCCCCCGAAGAACGAGAACCCGAGAAACAAAATAATAAGGTAATTGATCTTGCGAAAACGCATGGGTCTTTGTGCTGACTATTGGGACGATTTTATTCTAGACGAGCCCCCGGGGACTTGTCAAGCTGATATTCAATATATGCTACCATTTTCCTATTTCTCCACTAGTTCTTGTATTCCCGCCTTCCCGAGGCGCCCGCTTGACTACCAACCTACAGGAAACCGGCCCCCCTGTCAAATGCCGGGCGGGCTCCGGGGGCGGGAGGAGGATCTAACTTATTGATAAAAATATTTTTAGACAGGCCTGCTGGGTTGGCGGTGGGGATCAGGTCCCGGCGAGGCGCGATCAGGCGCTCTCGCTCCGCTCGAACGTCCAGGCCCCCAGAAAAACCATGAGGACGGAGATCGCGCCCATGATCAAGAGGTCGAGCGCGACCCCTCTGACCGAGACACCGATCAAGGCGCCTCTGAGCCCGTCCACCCCGTAGGTCAGCGGATCGAAATAGGACAGGGCCCGGAGCCAGGCCGGCAGGTTATCGAGCGGATAGAGGGCCCCCGAAAGGAAAAACAACGGGAAAACGACGAAGTTCATAATGACGCTGTAGCCCTGCATGTCCTTGATCTTAGAGGCGAAGACGAGGCCGAGACCGATGAACGAGGTCGAGACGAAGATCATGAAAAGCAGAGCGATCAGGAGCTCCGGGACGCCCTTGACCCGGAATCCCACAAAGAAGGAGACCGCCATCACGAGGAGCCCCTGGACGAGGGCCGTGGTCATGCCGCCGGCGATCCGCCCAAGGACGATCGAGACCCGGCTGACCGGGGCGACCATGATCTCCTTGAGGAAGCCGAACTCGCGGTCCCAAAGGACGGACAGCCCGGCGAAGATGCTCTGGAAAAGGAGGCTCATGCCGATGATGCCCGGGACGAGATAGCGGATGTAATTGACGCCCCCCGTGACCCCGGGCACGGCCATCCGGCTGAAGCCCAGGCCGAGGAAGGCCATAAAGAAAAAGGGGATGGCCAGGGAGCCTAGGATCCGCGACTTGGCCCGGAAATACCGCTTCATCTCCCGCAGCCAGAGAACGTAGACGGCGGTCAGGTCGATCACCTTCCCCTCCTCGGGCGGTGGGCCATCATGACGGCCCTGTTGCGGTCGGCCTGGCTCGCCTCGGCCTCGCGGATTGTCTTGCCCGTGAAGTAAAGGAAGACGTCCTCGAGGCTCGGCTTCCGGAGCTCCACGCAACTGACCGCCACGCCAACCTTCTGGGCGAGCCCGATGAGCTCCGGGATCCGGCGCTCCCCCTTCTCCATGGTCAAGCTAAAAACGTTGTCGTGGACCTTGATCTTCCTGATCCAGTCGAGGGCCCGGAATTCCGTTTCCAAAGCGGCGCCGTTGCCCTCCAGTTCCAGGGATATGACGTCTCCGCCCAGCCCGTCCTTCAGCTTTTCCGGCGCGTCCAGGGCGGCGAATGTGCCGTGGTCCATGATGGCCACGCGGCCGCAGAGAAAGTCGGCTTCCTCCATGTAATGGGTCGTCAGGATGATGGTCACGCCCCGTTCCCGGTTGAGCTTCTTGATGTAGTCCCAGATATGGCGGCGGGTCTGGGTGTCGAGGCCGAGGGTCGGCTCGTCCAGGAACAGGATCCTGGGGTGATGGATCAGCCCGCGGGCGATCTCGAGCCGCCGCTTCATCCCGCCCGAATAGTTCCGGACCTGGACCCGGGCCTTCTCGGCGAGCTCCACCAGAGCCAGGACCTCGTCGATCTTCCTGCGGCGCTCCTCCCGGCCCATGCCGTACATCATCGCGTGGAACTCGAGGTTCTCACGGCCGGTCAGCTGGCTGTCCAGGGCGGGCTCCTGGAACACGATGCCGATGTTCCGCCGGACCTGGTCCCGGTCCCGGGCGACATCGAAGCCCGCGACCTCGGCCAGCCCGGAGGTCGGCCGGAGGAGCGTGGAGAGCATATTGATGGTCGTCGTCTTCCCGGCGCCGTTCGGCCCGAGCAGCCCGAAGAGCTCCCCGGCCGGGACCGCGAAGGAAATGTGGTCCACGGCCGTGAAATCGTCGAATTTCCGCGTCAGCTGTTCCACCCGGATATCGTCCATCATGACTCCATCAGGCGGCTATTGTACCATGAAATCGGGACGGTCCTGTTTTTCCCCAGGACAGCGAAAGCCCGCCAGGCTCGAAGGCAGCTGGAAAGATGGGGCCGTCCCCGTTTTCAGGGACCGGCTCAGCTGATCGCCCGGCCGACCTGAGCCGTCAGGAACTCGGCCACCTCCGACAAGGGGAAAGGCCAAGCGTAGATAAAATTTTCCTTCGGATGACGCTGGCGGGCCCGCTCGACGGCCTCGGGGATGTCCTGTTCGGCGTGCTCGCCGCCCCGGGTCATCATGGCCGTCACGACGATGATCTTCTGCGCGCTTTGCCCGGCGGCCTGGTCGAGGGCCTCGTCCAGGCTCGGCCCGCAGAACTCGTTGAACCCCAGGACGACCTTGCGGCCGCTGGTCCGCCGGAGCTGGACCGCCAGGTCAAGGGAGCCCGCGTAAAAGGGGTCGTTCCGCGAGGTTCGGGGCCAGGCCCGGAGCTTCGCCTCGAGCTCGGCGCAGCGGCGGTGGGCCGCCGTCTCACCGGCCCCCAAGGCGTGGGCCAGCCGGGCCCGGAGGTTGGTGAATTCGGCGAGCTCCTGCTCCGGGAAATCTAGGGGCGGGGCGCCGTGCATGGCCAGGACGATCACCGTTTTCATGAGGACTCCTTTGCCCGGACGGTCGGAAGGCCTCTCGAATATAATGCACATCGGGCTAGAATTCAATACGGGGTTTCGTGCTAAGATATCAAGAAGCCGGAAGCGCGAACCGGTTGTCAAAGGCCGGCAAAATTGTTAAGATAGGGGGCGCCAAGGGAAGGGCCGAAACGGGATGGACACGCAGACCAACCTCCTGATCATCTCCGATGATTTCTCCCTCTACGAGACCATCAAGAGAGCGTCCGTGACCGGCGACTTCAACCTCTTTTTCTCCCAGACCAATGACGACTATCTGGCCATCGCCCGGGGGAACGCCATCCGGGTCGCCCTCGTCGACTCGGGCGATTCGATCGCCGACGCCCTCGTGGCTCTCAAGAAGCTCAAGAAGTTCGACGCCCTGATCGACGTCCTCATCGGGGGCGAGCCGCTCGACCGGGACGCGATCCTGGACGTCATCCACGCGGGCGCGACCGACTTCATCCCCCGGCCTTACCGGAACGACATCCTCCAGGAGATCCTCCGGAAGATCTCGGTGAAGCGGGAACTCCGCCGCGAGACGTTCCAGCTCGAAAGGAAGCTCGAGAGGAAATACGCGTTCCAGGGTCTGGCCAGCCGGAACCCCTATATGCTCGAGATCTTCGGTCTCATCGAGAACATCGCCAAGTATTTCACGAGCGTCCTCATCACCGGCGATACCGGGACGGGAAAGGAGGTCGTGGCCCGGGCCATCCACGGCCTGAGCCCTTACCGGGCGAAGCCCCTCGTCATCTGCGACTGCGCCTCGATCCCGGAGAGCCTTTTTGAATCCGAGCTTTTCGGCTACAAGAAGGGCGCCTTCACCGGCGCCGACAAGGACAAGCGCGGGCTCTTCGAGGAGGCCGACGGAGGCATCATCTTCCTCGATGAGATCGCCGAGATCCCGGTCGCCGTCCAGGCCAAGCTGCTCCGGGTCCTCGAAAGCCACCAGTTCCGGCCGCTCGGCGCCAACGAAAGCACCCAGGTCGAGGTCCGGGTCATCGCCGCGACGAACCGCAACCTCCCCGAACGAGTCCGGTCCGGGGCATTCAGGGAGGACCTGTTCCACCGGTTGAACAAGGTCGTCATCGAGCTCCCCCCTCTCCGCGAGCGGCTGGAGGACATCCTGCTCCTCGTCCGCCACTTCCTCCAGGGATCCAACAAGAAATTCTCGAAGGACCTGAAGGGCGTCTCCCGCGAGGTCCAGAAGCTCTTCCTCAAGTACGGCTGGCCGGGCAATATCCGGGAGCTCGAGAACGTCCTGGAGAGCGCGGCCATGCTCTGCAAGAAGGATTTCATCGAGCTCGCCAATCTGCCGAAATATCTCCGCGATTTCATCCCTCCCCAGGGAGCGATGGCTTTCGTCGGCCGGGAGCACTTGTCCTCCCTCGACGACCTGGAGAAGGACTACATCACGTATCTCCTGAAAGTGACCAAGAGGAACCTCCGCCAGACGGCCAAGATCCTGGGGATATCGCGGACGACCCTCTACAACAAGCTCGCCAGATACAAGATCAAGGACTGATCTCCGGGGCCGGACCCCGGTGTCTCCCCGATCTCAGGAAGGTTTCGATAAGGACAGGCCCGCCCGGCCTGCGGAAAGGTCAAGCCGGCCGGCCTTCTTGGCGATCTTCTCGTCGTACATCCTCTTGTCGGCCTGGTTGACGAGGTCCAGAACGGAGCATGGATCCTCGGGATCGTAGCAGGCGATCCCCTGGCTGATCGAGAGGACGAACTTCACGTGGCCCGCCGCGTTCCGGGCGTCGAACTTTTCCTGGACCCGCGAGATCAGGGAATCCTGTTTCACGTCCCCGATGTCGACGGTCAGGACGACGAATTCATCGCCGCCGATCCGGGCGATGATATCGGATTCCCGGAAGGCGTCGCGCAGGAGAGCGGCCGTTTCGACCAGGGCCCGGTCTCCCTCGTCATGGCCGAAGGTGTCGTTGATGATCTTGAGGCCGTCAAGGTCGGCGTAGAGAAGGGACATCGCTTTCTTGGAGCGGTTGGCGATCTTCAGCTGTTGGTCGGCCAGAGTGAAGAACCCGCGCCGGTTATGGAGCCCGGTCAGCTCGTCGGTCAGGGACATCTCCCGGAGCTCGTCTTCCTTTCTTTTCCGGTCGATGGCGATGGCGTAAAGGGCCGCCATCTGCTCCACGGCCTCGAGGTCCCTCTCGGAATAGGGGTGCTCGGAATTGGCCACGACGATGAGCCCGACAAGGTAGCCGTCCATGAGGGCAGGAACGGCCAGAAGCTGGGAGACCGGGAAGTGCCATTTCGGGAGGTCCGTGTAGCGCGGGTCGAGGGTGGGCAGGTTCGCCAGGATGGCTTTCTTGTCGTTGATGACCGAGCGCCAGATGCCCGAAGACTCATGGGCCGTCGCGGCGGCCTCCGCGTGCTTGGCGGCCAGCTCCTGGGCATCCTCCGTCATGGCCGCGGGGACGAGCTTCCCCGAATGGCGTTCGGCGTAGCCGACGAAACATGTCTTGCTGGAGGTGAGCCGACGAACATGCTCGAGGATCAGGCCGGACATCTCTTCGATCGGCGTCGGCAGGAGGAGTTGTCGCGAGACGTTGGCCAGGGAGGTCTTGATCTGCAAGTTCCAGGCGGCGGCCCTGTCCGTTTGTTTCCGCCTGCTGATGTCTTCGATGGAGCCGTCATAAAAGAGGACCTGCCCGCGGCGGTCCTTGACCGCCCGGACCGAATCCCGGACCCAGATGATCGTCCCGTCGCGCTGCCGGAGCTGGGTCTCGAAGTTCTCGACGAAGTTGCTCGCCTCGAGGAGGGACTGCCAGTTCTCGCGGTCGCTCTGGTTGAGATGGAGGTCCCAGGCGTTGACTTTCCTGAGGGAGGCCGAGTCCGCATAACCGAGGATGCGGGCCATGGCCGCGTTGGCGTCGAGGATCTGACCTGAAGGGGTGGTCCGGTAAAGGCCCACGGGAACGCCTTCGAACGACCTGATCTTCTCCTCGTTGTCCATCATCAGGGCCTGCGGCGGCCCGGGCCTTTTCCTGTTCATCCTTCATGGCCTGCTGGGCGCTGGCCTTGACAAACGCCAGGGCCGCGATCTTGGCCAGGGTCAGGGCCAGGCTCAAATCGTGGTCCCTCCTTTCGGGAAAGGCCAGCCCCTCGAGCTCAAGGATGCCCAGGATCTCCCCGCCGCTGGCGATCTTGAGAAGGAGCCCGCCGTGCCCCTCGGTCCAGGCGTAATCGGCGTTGAGGGACATGATCCGGTCCTGGGGCGAGTCTTCGGCCGGCGTCCCCTGAGAGAGGGACCGGACGGGATGGTACGCGATCTTTTGAGGAGAAAGAAGGACGCGGAAGATCTCGAGAAGGTCGTTCCGGGTCTCCTCCTCGGTTTGAGTCCTCGTCAAGGCCCCGAGGAGATGGCCGATCCGGCTGTAGTCGGAGATCTGCTGCCGCAGCGCCGCCACCCGGTCCTCGAGCCCCTCCCGCTCTTTCTCAGACTGCCAGGAATGCAGGGCCCGGACGAGGCTCATCCTGAAGTGGCCCAGCCCCGCGAAATAAATTTCGGAGGGCAGGCGCAGGAACCGGGAGAACGCCCTGAGGTCGTTCTCGATCTTGGGGTACACGCCCGTGTCGAGGAGAACGATCCTTTTCGCGGATTCCCGGAAGAACTCCTGGGCCTTCTTCCGGTCCGAGGGCCAGAGCCGCCCGACATGGTGCTCCCAGCTCTTCAGCCATCCGGGGAGGAGCAGGAGGGCCTCGCCCTGGAGGAAGCGGTCCAGGACGTCCTTGTCCGCGATCCACTCGAAGCACTGGCTCTTCTGGTCGACCTGGCAGGCGTCTTTGAGACCCGGCTGTCCCATCGCTTGGGTAAGGCAAAAGCTCCCGACGAGCAAAACAGGATGTCCGTCCGTCGTGTGGGAGCGGACCGCTTCGTCGAGGCCATCCCACCGGGCTTCGGCCTCATCGCATTCCACCTGAAGGGGCAGGAAATCGACCTCCCTGAACTCGGGGAGCCCGGACAGGGTCCTCGCCTCGCGCTCGAGGTTGGAACAGATGATCAGGCTAAGCCGATGAGCCATGTCACACCGTTCGCCAGGGGTTCATTCCGGTCTTTCTCTTTTCGATAAATGTGTCCTATATTAGGACACATAGATTATAACTAAAATATTTGTCAAAAATCAAGATAAATATTACTTTGACCATAATTTGATGTTCATATTACGTACATATATTTAATAGATATTGTGTCTAACATATTTATTTATATGTAAGTTATAATGATGTTCGTATTTTATAGAAAAAACTAATTTTTAGGTGCCTAATCCGGGCTGGATGCGAGGAGGCCCTCATCGTTTATCGCCAGCCGATCCACCGCTTCGTCGTTTGGAGTTCTTCGTTCTGTCAAAGATGTTGCCGGGAACGACTCGCTCCGTCCATTTTTTTTAGGTTGGCAAAACCGGGACTTTCCTCTAGAATATCACTGTTATGATTTATGTCGAAGGCACGGCCCCTCAAGGCAAACCTTTTAGGAGGCTTTCATGAAGAAACTCTTTACTTGGACCATGGCGGCTTTGATCCTGGTCTCTGTCGCCGCGCTGCCGGGATACGGGCAGACCGCCCAGGATGTCCTGAAAAAGATGATCGACGCCCAGGGCGGACGCAAGTACCTGGAAACGGTCAAGGACACCACGAGCTCGGGAAGCATGGAGCTCATAACGATGGGCATGAACGGGACTTTCACGCTCTACCAGAAAGAGCCGAACAAGTACCGGATGGACATGGACATTATGAACATGGCCATCACCCAGGCCTATGACGGCCAGAAGGCCTGGTTCACGAACCCCCAGACGGGGGCGACCGAGGAGATGCCGGAGGCCCAGGCCAAGGAATTCGCCCGTCAGGCCATGGGCAACGATTACCTCCTCAATCCCCAGAAATACGGCATCACCTACGCCGTCAAGCCGAAAGCCAAGATCGAAAACAAGGAGTACCTGGTCCTCGAGCAGAAGACCGCCGACGGCCACTTGACCACGATCTACGTCGATCCGGCGACATACCTCCCCTACAAAACAGAAACCATGGGCCTCGGCCAGGGGGGCACGGATGTCAAAACGGAGGCGTTTCCGTCCGACTACCAGAAGGTCGGCCAATCCCTCGTGCCGCACACGATCAAGATCCTCCAGGACGGCGCCGAGTTCGTGAAAATGACCGTCACCAAGATCACTTACAACAACAACCTCGAGGACTCCCTCTTCTCGATGAACAAGTGATCTTCGCTCTCTCCGGGTGACGGCCGGCCGGCCCGTAAGCCTGTGGGTTATTTTTCGGAAGATCGGCACCCTCGTCTAAGGGGACGGTCCCCATACGCCGCTCGATCGGGATGGAGTTCGGGTCCGGGCCGGCGACGAAGGGCGGGCCCGTCAGGATCCCGCGGCAGGGGCACGGCCGGGACGGGGCGGTCCCCTTCTTGATGTCCGCCAGCTCCTCGATGTCCAGGACGGTGGCGAAGATCTCCGCCTCGGCGGCGACCTCGCCCTCAACGAGGGCTTTCCCCTTCATCTGGAAGATCCGCCCTTTCCGCCGGATCCAGTGGACCTCGATCCGGATCTGGTCTCCGGGGGTGACCATCTTTTTGAACTTGGCCTTGTCGAGCTTGCTCAGGAGGATGAACTTGCGGTCGGGGTCCGGGATCGAGTTGAAGAGAAGGACGGCGCCGGCCTGGGCGATGGCCTCGATAATCAGAACGCCCGGCATGATCTTCCAGTCGGGGAAATGACCTTGGAAGAACTGCTCGTTGCAGGTCACGTTCTTCAGGGCCACGATGGACTTTTCCGGGATGAAATCGATGACCCGGTCGATGAGCAGGAACGGGAACCGGTGCGGAAGAAGCCTGGAGATGTCTTCGACCGAGATCATGACGGGACCTCCCCTCTGCCTTGTCCGGCCTCCGGGACGCTAAAACGTCGTGCCGACGGCGAAACGGAAGGCGAAGTTTGAATTGCTGTTGATGGTCGTGCGGTTGTTGTACGCGAAGATCAGCCTGAACGGGACCCGGAGGGCCGGGATGAAGATCCGGGCTTCGACGCCGGTCGACGTGTACATGTCCGTCAGGCTGAAATTCTGGCCCGGCGCAAGCGAGTTCCCGACGTCATAGAATACTATCGCATAGAGGGGCCCGCCGACGGGGATGATGTATTCCAGGTTGGCGAAGATGGACTTGGTGCCGCCCTCGTTGTACCCGTTCACGTCCCGGGGGCCGATTGTGTAGACTTCGTAGCCCCGGATCGAGCGTTCCCCGCCGAGGAATGACTTTTCCCAGTAGGGCACCAGGGAGTTGTCGTAGGCCATGATCGTGAGGTATTGGACATGGAAGCCGATCGTGTGCTTGGCGATGAACGGCTGGTAGTGGGCGAACTCGAGCTGGGGCTTGATGATGTTGATGTCGCCGCCGAGGAACGAACCGGCGAACTTGACCGAGGCCGAGTACATGGTCCCCCGGGTGGGCGTCAGGGGGCTGTCGATCGTCGACCGGTAGATCATCGGGGTGATGGAGCTCTCATAGTACTCGCCTGAGCCGTAGAGCGCCGCCGCCTGCGTGGCCTCGGGATAGGAAACGGTGACTCTCTGGATCGTGTAGGTCGCGTTGGCCCGCCAGTAGCCGAGGATCCGGGCCCCCAGGGTCAGGTCAACGCCGAGCGATTTCTGGGTGTAGAGGCCGAGGGAGCTGTAATCGGCATACCGGTCATAGAGGTTGATTCCGGCCGTCATCGGCTGGTCGAACAGGTAGGGCTCGGAGAATCCTATCGAGTAATTCTTGACCCGCTTGCCTTGCTGGACCTGGAGGTCGACGTTCTCTCCGGACCCCAGGAAGTTGACCGTGGAGTAGCCAAAGGCCACGAACATCCCATCGTACCCGCTGTAGCCGGCCGAGAACTGGACGTTGTTCCGCTGGAGCTCCTTGACCGGCACGACCACGTCCATCTTGGTCGGGTCCTCGGGGTTCGGCTTCATGTCGGGGTCCTTCTCGAGGTCCACGAGGCCGAGCTGCTTGATGCGCAGCAGGCTGTCCTTGAACATCGCCAGGCTGAACCGGTCGCCTTCCCGGACCAGCATCTCCCGACGGATGACCTTGTCCTTGGTGTAATTGTTGCCCTTGAAGTCCAGGCGATTGAGATAGACGATCTCGCCCTCGTAGACGGAAAAGGTGACGTTGACGACCTTTCTCTTGGGGTCGAGGTTCTCCACGGGCGCGACCTGGATGTAGAGATGCCCGAAGTTGCGGTAAAGCTCCGCGATGTCCTCGACCGTTTTCTCCCGGAGCTTGATGCTGTACACCTCCCCCGTGTGGAGCTTGACGAGGTTCCGGAGCCCCTTGGCGGCGAAGGCCTTGTTCCCCTCGATCCTGATCTCGCCGACCCGGTAGAGGTAGCCGGGGTTGACGGGGATGGTGATGCGCATCATCTTCTGCTTCTTGAAGAAAACGTCCTGTTTTTCGTACTGCTCGACCCGGGGCTCCCCGACCGTGGCCTCCATGTACCCGTTCTCCTGATACATCTTCTTGATCTGGTCGGTGTCTTCCTTGAGCTTGTTCTGCTTGTACACGTCCGTGCCGGCGGCCCAATTGAAGTAGGAGTTGGGCCTGTTTTCACTCATGGCCCAGCGGAGGGAGCTCGCGGGCATCTTCGTGTCGCCCTCGAAAACGACTTCGCCGACCCGGATCTTGGGACCCTCGTCGATCTTGACCAGGACCTCGACCTCGTTCTTGCCCTGCTTCCTGGCCTCGATATCGATCTTGGCCGCCAGGAGGCCCTTTTCGCTGAGAAGGTCCATGATCGTCTGCTTCATCTTCTGGACCTTGGCGGGGCTGTAATAGGAATAAGGAAGGATGTACTGGTCTTTTTCCTTGAGCTTGCTGACGATGTCGCTTTCCTTGAGCTTGCTCCCGGTCTTGAACGTCACGGCCTTGACGACGGGGTTCTCCTCGACCGTGATCCGGATGATCTTTCCCCGCGTCCCGGGGAGGTCCTCGATCTTGAGATCGGCGAAGAAGCCGGTGGACCAGAGGACCCGGAAGTCCCTTTTGACCTGGTCATCGTTGAAGTAGTCGCCCTCCCTGACCGAGATATAATAAAGTATGGTCTCCCGCGTCACCCTGTCGTTCCCGACGACCTCGATCTTCTCCAGGATCTCTTGGGCGGAGAGGAGTCCGGGGAGGGCGGTCAGGAACAGGGCCAGGACGATCTTTCTCATTGAGCAATCCTTATACCATATTCTCCCCGTTTTATCAAAAATCGGCCGGGGGCCCGGCCTTTCCTGGGACGCGGTCCGCACCTGGGATAACGAGGCATGGGTGGACGGACCGGTCTGCCTGTCACACTGTCCTTAACTCAGGGGCTCGGATAAAAGTTTCAGCTCCCCGGCTTCCATGAGGTAGAGCTTGTGGCAATACCGGGCGATCTTCTCGTTGTGGGTGACGATGATCGAGGACAGGCCTTTCCTCTCATGGAGGTCGAGGATCAGGCGGAGGATCATCTCGCCCGATTTCCAGTCGAGGTTTCCCGTGGGTTCGTCGGCCAGGAGCAGCTGGGGTTCGTTGACCAGGGCCCGGGCGATGGCCACCCGCTGCTGCTCGCCGCCGGAGAGCCGGCCCGGACGGGCATCGGCCTTCTCCTCGAGCGCGACATCTCCGAGCAGCGCGCGGGCCCGGTCGAAGGCCTCTTTCTTTCCGAGCCCTTGGATCATCAGGGGGAAGCTGACGTTCTCCAGGGCCGAGAATTCGGGGAGGAGATGGAAGAACTGGAAAACGAAGCCGATCTTCCGGTTCCGGACGGCGGCGACGACACGCTCCGTGCCGGCGAACAGGTCCCCGCCGTCGAGGGTCACCCGGCCCTCTGAGGGCCGGTCCAGGGCCCCGAGGAGGTTGAGGAGCGTCGTCTTCCCGACCCCCGAGGCTCCCATGATCGCCGCCAGGTCCCCCCTCTTGAGCTCGAAGTCCAGGCCCTCGAAGACGCGGAGGACGCCCTTGGGAAGGGGATAGGATTTCCCCAGGTTTTCCGCCTTCAACAGGATATCATTCATATTTCAAGGCCACGACCGGGTCGACCTTGGAGGCGCGCCAGGCCGGGAAGAGGGTCGAAACGAAGCTGATGGCGAGGGTGACGCCGACGATGGCCAAGAGGTCGACGGTCCTGAGCCGGAACGGGACGTAGGAGATCTGGTAGACGTCCACGGGAACCCGGATGAGTTCGAAGGTGTTGGCCAGCCAGCACCAGGCGAGGCCGAGGAGGACGCCGAGGCCCGTGCCGACGACGCCGATGAGGGCGCCCTGGTAGAAAAACACCCGCCTGATGTTGAGCGGGCGTCGCTCCCATGGCCATGAGGATGCCGATGTCCCTCGTTTTCTCCATGACCATCAGGATCAGGGTGGCGATGATGTTCAAGGCGGCCACGAGGACGATCAGGGTGATGGTCAGGAACATGATGTTCTTCTCGAGCTTCAGGGCCGAGAAAAGGTTCTGGTTGAGCTCCATCCAGGTCGTCACATAAACCGTGGGCGGCAGGCCCGCCTTGATCCGCCCGGCGATGGCCGGCGCCTCGAAGATGTTCCGGATTTTGACCTGGAGGAAGCTCGCCCGCCCTTCGAGGCCAAAGAGCTTCTGGGCCGTGGGCAGGGAGACCAGGGCCGTCGTGGCGTCGAACTCATACAGGCCCGTGTTGAAGATCCCCGTGACCAGGAACCTCTTGCGCTTCGGCAGGAGCCCCATCGGCGACAGGTTCGAGGAGGCCGTGACGACGTCCACGATGTCCCCCGGCTGGGCGCCGATCTCGAAGGCGAGCTCGCGGCCGAGGAGGATGCCCTCGCGATCGCCGCCAGGCGCCGGGACCTTGCCGGCCTCGAGCTTCTGGAGCCAGGCGGCGCCGGGCAGCTCCCGGCCGAAATCGAGCCCCTTGAGCAGGGCCCCCTTGGTCTTGGCCAGCCCGGTGATGAGGACCTCGTTATAAACGACCGGGCGTCACGGACAGCGACCCCCTTCTCCGCCCTGACCTTGTCCGCGACTTCGAGGTAGCGCGGCAGGCCCTCGCTCGAGAGGTCCTGAGACCATGATGTGCGAGGTGGCCCCCAGGATCTTGGCCTGGACGTCCTCCTGGAAGCCCGTTATGAGGGCGATGGCGATGACCAGGGCCGCGACCCCGATCATGACCCCGAGGATGGAGATCGAGGTGATGACGGAGATGAAGGCCTGCTTTCTCCGGGCCGTCAGGTAACGGCGGGCGACGAACAGCTCGAATGTCATTGGCGTCTCAGCTCCGACCCCGCGATCCCCCGGCCGTGCGTCCGCTCATCTCGGCCTGAGAAGCGGGAACAGGATGACCTCCCGGATGGACTTCCGGTTGGCCAGGATCATGGTCAGCCGGTCGATGCCTATGCCCTCCCCTCCCGTGGGCGGCAGTCCGTACTCGAGGGCCTCCACGTAGTCCATGTCCACGGCATGGGACTCCTCGTCCCCCCTCTTCTTCTCCTCCGCCTGCTCCTCGAAACGGGCCCGCTGTTCGGCGGGGTCGGTGAGCTCGGAGAACGCGTTGGCGATCTCCATCCCCCCGACGAGGAGCTCGAATCTCTCGGCCTCCTCGGGATCGTCCCGGGAGGTCTTGGCCAGCGGCGAGATCTCCTTGGGCGGGTTCATAATGAACGTCGGCTGGACGATGCTGTCCTTGACGAACCGGTCAAAGATGATGTCGAGGGCCTTCCCGTAGGTCAGGGGCTTTTTGTCCGGGGCCAGGGTCGCCGCGAACGCCACGAGGTCCTTGCGGTCGGAGAACCGGCTGGGGGCCAGGCCGCTGTATCGGACGCAGGCGTCCATGAACTTCAATCTCGGATACGGCCTCTTGAAAGAGATCGTCTGCTCGCCGAAGGGGACCTCGTCGGTCCCGAGGAGGTCGAGGACCATCCCAGTCAGGAGCTCCTCGGTGAGGTCCATCATGTCGTAATAGTCCTTGTAGGCCTCATAGAACTCGAGCATGGTGAACTCCGGGTTGTGCTGGGCGTCGATCCCTTCGTTCCGGAAGCTCCTGTTGATCTCGTAGACCTTGTCGAGCCCGCCGACGACGAGCCTTTTCAGGTAGAGCTCGGGCGCGATCCGGAGGTAGAGGTCCAGGCCGAGGGCGTTGTGGGAGGTCTTGAAGGGCCGGGCCAGGGCGCCGCCGGGAATGGTGTGCATCATGGGCGTTTCGACCTCGATGTAGTCCCGGGCGTCGAAGAAGCGGCGGATGTAGGCCACGATGGAGCTCCGGAGGCGGAAGACCTCGCCGACCTCGGGGTTCATGACAAGGTCGAGGTAGCGCCTCCGGTAGCGGAGCTCGATGTCTTGGAGGCCGTGCCACTTCTCCGGGAGCGGGTGGAGGGCCTTGGCCAGGAACGTGAACGACTCGCAGAGGACGGTCAGCTCGCCCGTCCGCGTCTTGAACAGGGTCCCGCGGACCGAAAGGACGTCGCCGATGTCGAGCAGGGAAAAGAGCTCGTAGCTCCGGGCCCCCGCGACGTCCTCCCGGATATAGGCCTGGAGCCGGGCCCGGCCGTCCGAGATGTGGAAGAACGTCGCCCGGCCCATTTTTCGGATCGAAAGGATCCGCCCCGGGACCTCGACCGGGGTCTTTTTCTCCTCGAGCTCATCCTTGGTGAGCGAGGCGAAGGCGCCGACGACCTCGCGGACGGAGTGGGTCCTGCCGGCCTTGTACGGGAAAAGATCGACCCCCTCCTCGGCGAGGCGGCGGAGCTTCTCCCGGCGGGCGAGCTCCTGGTCAGTGTCCCGCTCGTCGGGCCGGGGCGGTTCCTGTCCTTTTCCCTGGATGTCCTCTGTCTTGTTCATGGTTTCCTTCTCGGCCCGCTCCGGCCGGGGGGGCGGGGCGCGGCTTGAGCCGCTTCTTGATGGCGTCGAGGATCCCGTTGACGAACGTCGCGGACTCCTGCCCGCTGTATCGCTTGGCGATCTCGATCGCTTCGTTGATGACGATGGCCGGGGCCAGGGCCGGCGCGTAGAGCAGCTCGCAGACGGCGATCCTCAGGATGTTCCTGTCGACGACGCCCATGCGGGCCAGGCGCCAGTTCTTCGAGGCCGACTGGATGGAAAGGTCGATCTCGTCGCGGCGGTCCAGGATCCGGTCGACGAGCCAGCCGCCGTATTCCCGGACGTCGTCCGTCGTCTTCTGATATTCCCAGTACTGGCGGATGAGGGTCCGCGGGTCGGCCGTGTTGAATTCGAGCTGGAAGAGGATCTGGAGCGCACACTCCCGGGCTTTCCGTCGTTTCCCCATGGCGGGCCCCACAGGATCCGGTCAGCGGAGCCCCGACTCCTTGAGCAGGTTCAGCGTCTCGACCAGGGAGAAGGCGGAATCGTAGCCCTTGTTCCCGGCCTTGGTGCCGGCCCGCTCGATCCCCTGTTCGACCGTGTCCACGGTCAGGATCCCGAAGGCGATCGGGATGCCGTCCTCCATCGCGATCTGGGCGAGGCCCTTGGTGACCTCGGCGCCGAGGAAATCGAAATGGGGCGTGTCGCCTCGGATGAGGGCCCCGATGCAGAGGATGCCGTCGGCCTTCCCGGCCCGGGCGATCTTCTTCGCGACCAAGGGGACCTCGAACGACCCTGGGACCTTATAGACCGTGAGGTCGGCGTCCTGGGCGCCCATCTTCTCCAGAGCCTCCAGCGCCCCTTCGAGCAGACGCTCCGAAATGAAGCTGTTGAACCGGCTGACGACGATCCCGATCTTGAATCCTTTGGCCTGAAGCTTTCCTTGGTAGGTTTTCATCTCCTTCACGCTCCTCCCGGTGTGATCCGTTTTTCATAGATGCGGTACTTGCGATAGGGCGCGGCCCCGATCGAGGCCGCGAAGCGGTTGATGGCGTCGTTATCCTCGAGCTGCCAGGACAGTTCGCACCATCCGTAGCCCTTGCCGAGGATCGCCTTTTCGAACTCGTCGTAGAGGAGATAGGCCAGGCCCGTGTGCATGAACTCGGGGATGACCCCGAAGACGATCGCCCGGACGCCCGTGATCTTGCGCCGCCCGGCCAGGAACTTGAAGATCCCGAAGGGCAACAGCCGGCCGTTCATCTTGATGAAGACCTGGTTGAAATCGGGGAGGGCGCAGGCGAACCCGACCTTCCGCCCCTCGTGCTCGGCGAAAAGGACGAGGTCCAGGTCGGCCAGCTGGGCCAGGTTCTTGGCCATGTGCTTCATCTCGTTTTCCGTCCAGGGGACGAAGCCCCAGTTGTTCCGCCAGCCGTCGTTGTAGATCCTGGCGATATCAAGGGCGTCCTCCTGGAGCCGGGCTTTGGTCACTGTCCGGAAGGTGAACTGTTGCGAGCTCCGGAGCCGCTCCAGAAGCTCTTCGGCCTTGGCTGAGCGCTGGCGGTCCCGGGTCATGTGGAACGCATGGAGGTCCTTGACCTTGACCAGGCCGCACGCCGCCATGAGCTCGAGGTAGTAGCGCGGGTTGTAGGGCATCATGACGACCGGCGGGGCATCGAAGCCTTCGAGGAGGAAGGCGCACTCGTCGTTCATCGATAGGTTCACCGGTCCGCGGAGGACGTCCATGCCCCGCTCCCGGCCCCAGGCCGCCGCGGCGTCGATGAGCGCCCGGGCCGTCTCGGGGTCGTCGAAGCTCTCGTAGAGCCCGAAAAAGGCGGTCCTCTCATGGTGGCACTCGTTGTGGCTCCGGTCGAGGATCGCGGCGATGCGGCCGACGACTTCGGGCCCGCGATAGGCCAGGAAATAATCGGCCTCCGCGTGCTCGAAAAAGGGGTGTTTCCGGCGGTCGAGCCTGTCCTTCATCTCCACGAGGAGCGGCGGGACCCAAAGGGGATCATCTTTGTAGACTTTCCAGGGAAAACGGATGAACTTCTTCAGATCGGAATTCGTTTGGACCTTCCCGACTTCAATTCCGCTCATGGGCTCTCCTTCGCGAGTCCGGACGGGCCCTATTCTAGCAGATGTCGGCGCGTTTTGCACCAAAAAGAAGGCCCGTCGAATGGCCTTGACGACGGGGACGAAGGACGGACGGCCGCGCGGAGAGCCGCGGCTTGAGCAACGGAGAGGTTTGTGATAACTTGGCGTTATTCGGAGCGCTGACAAACTCCAACGAGGAGAGGATCATGAAAACGAAGACGCGATTCGAGGAGCTCCCTTTCGACCGCCTGCGCTGGACCTGCTGCCCCGAAGACATCCCCTTCTCTTCAAGCGACGAGGCCCCGGCGTGCGAGGACATCATCGGCCAGGAGCGGGCGCTCAAGGCCATCCAGACCGGCCTGGACATCAAGAGCCTGGGCTACAACATCTTCATCACCGGCATGGTCGGCACGGGCCGGACGACGACGATCAAGCAGCTTATGGAACGGCTCGAGAAGGGCGAGAGGACGCCGGACGACATCCTCTACGTCAACAACTTCAAGTACCCCGACGAGCCGGCGCCTCATCATCCTCCCGGCGGGCCAGGGCCGGGCCTTCAGCGAGGCCATGGAGAACCTGATCGAGATGCTCAAGCACAACATTCCCGAACCTCCTGAAGAGCCCCTATTACACCGAGCAAACGGGACGCCATCGTCGAGGACCAGCAGACGAAGCAGGGGAGATCCTGCAGCGCTTCGAGGAGGAGGTGGCCCACGAAGGGTTCTCCGTCATCCAGGTCCAGATGGGCCTGTTCGTCAAGCCCGACCTCATTCCGGTCATCGAGGGGCAGACCCACCCCCTTCACCAAGCTCGAGGCCCTGGTCAAGGAGAAGAAGTTCCCGAAGGAGATCTCGGAGGCTCTGAAGGAGAAGTACGAGGAGTTGACGGCCGAGCTCGAGGCCCTTTTCGAGAAGCTCCGGGAGATCGACGAGGAGACGCGGGCCCTCCTCAAGAGCTGGGACGCCGAGGCGCATCACGCCGCTCATCAAGGGCGGCATCGACGAGCATCCGGGCCAAGTTCCCCTACGCCGAAGATCGTCGAATACCTGACCGAAGTCGAGAAGCAACCTGAGCAACGACGATCGACCTGTTCAAGAACCAGAAGAAGGAAGACAAGGACGAAGACCAGCCGGCCGAATCTCCGCCGACTACCGGGTCAACCTCCTCGTCGACAACGCGGACCGCAAGGGCGCGCCGGTCATCATGGAGACCAACCCCACCTATATCAACCTCTTCGGCTCGATCGAATCGACGATACCCGGATGGGCGCTCGGCAGACGGATTTCACGAAGATCAAGGCCGGCTCGTTCCTCAAGGCCAACGGCGGCTACCTCGTGGTCAACGCCCTGGACGCCTTGGTCGAGCCGGGCGTCTGGACGACCCTGAAGAGGACCCTGCGCAACCAGATCTTCGAAATCCAGAACTACGCTGCCCATGTACTCCTGTTCTCGCCGCCCGGCTCAAGCCCCAGCCGGTCAAGATCAACGTCAAGGTCGTCATCATCGGCGATGACGTAGATCTACAACCTCCTCTACTTCCAGCGACGAGGACTTCAGGAAGATCTTCAAGATCAAGGCCGAGTTCGACTCGGAGATGGCCAAGACGGGCGAGGCCATGGCCGACTACATCCGGTTCATCAAGAAGATCGGCGACGAGGACGGCCTCCTGCCCTTCGACAGGGACGGGCATGGCCGCCCTCATCGAGTACGGCACCCGGATCGCCGGGCCGCCAGCGAGAAGCTCTCGACGCGGTTCCACGTCATCGCCGACGTCATCCGCGAGTCGAGCTACTGGGCCCGCAAGGACGGGCGCACGGCCGTCGGCCGAGACGACGTCGAGAAGGCCGTCCGGGAGCGCTTCGAGCGGGTCAGCCTGATCGAGGACAAGATCCAGGAGATGATCGAGGAAGGGCACGATCATGATCGACACCGAGGGACAGCGTCGTCGGCCAGGTCAACGGCCTGTCCGTCTACGACATGGGCCAGTTCTCGTTCGGCAAGCCGACCCGCATCACGGCCCGGACGTCCGTCGGCCGGGCCGGGGTCATCAACATCGAGCGCGAGGCCGACATGAGCGGGCAGCACCCACAACAAGGGCGTGCTCATCCTGGGCGGCTATCTCCGGGGGAAGTACGCGCCAGGACAAGCCGTTCGCCCTCTCGGCCTCGCTCGCCTTCGAGCAGTCCTACGGCGGAGTCGACGGCGACAGCGCCTCCTCGACCGAGGTCTATGCCATCCTCTCCAGCCTGTCCGGGCTGCCGCTCCGCCAGGACATCGCCGTCACCGGATCGCTCAACCAGAAGGGCGAGATCCAGCCCATCGGCGGCGTCAACGAGAAGATCGAGGGCTTTTTCGACGTCTGCCGGGCCAAGGGCCTGACCGGAACCCAGGGCGTCATCATCCCGCACCAGAACGTCCAGAACCTGATGCTCCGGACCGACGTCGTCGAGGCCGTCGGCGAAGGGAAGTTCCACGTCTACCCGGTCAAGACGATCGACGAGGGCATCGAGATCCTGACCGGCGTCGCGGCCGGCGAGCGCCCGCGAGGACGGGACGTTCGAGGAGGGCACCGTCAACTTCCTCGTGGACAGGGAGCTCCAGAGGCTGGCCAAGGGCTGGAAGGCCTTCTCCGAGGCCGGGGAAAAAGGCCGGGAGGGCGAAGCTCCGGATTCTTAGCCGGGGATGGCCAGGCCTGCCGCTTTCCGCAGGCTCGCCACTTCCGTTTTTTTCAGATAACGCCACTGTCCCGGCCGGAGTCCGTCGAGCGTCAGTCCGGCGAATTGAACGCGCAGGAGTCCCTTGACGGGGTATCCCAGGGCCTCGAACATCTTCCGGAGCTCCCGCTTCCGTCCCTCGTGGATCTCGACCCTGAGGAGGGTCTTCCGCAAGCTCCGCCGCAGGACCTGGATCCGGGCGGGCGCCGTCCGCCGTCCCTCAAGAAAAACGCCCCGCCGGAGCTTTTCCAGGTCGTCCTCGGCCGGCTCCCCCTCCGCCCTGACCTCGTAGACCTTGCCGGCCCCGTGTTTGGGATGGGTGAGACGATGGGCCAACTCCCCGTCATTGGTGAGAAGGAGGGCCCCCTCGCTCTCCGCGTCCAGACGGCCGACCGGATAGACCCGGACCGGGAGCTTCGGCAGGAGGTCCATCACCGTGGGCCGACCGAAGGGGTCCTTGACCGTGACGACCCGGCCGGAGGGCTTGAAAAGGAGGATGTAGACGGGCCGTTCGTCCCCTCCCCTGACCGCCCGGCCGCCGACGTCGACACGGTCCCGGGCGGGGTCGATCTTCTGGCCGAGCTCATCGACGACCCGGCCGTTGACCCTGACCCGGCCGGCCTCGATGAAGCGGTCCGCTTCCCGCCGCGAGCAAACGCCCGAGTGGGCCAGGAACTTGTTCAGGCGGACGAACATGGGGGAGCGGGTCTCCTCGGGGACCATTATGTTGGCCCCCCGGCGCCCTGTCAAGGCGGCGGATTGGGAGAGGGGTAGAGGCCACCCGAAAGAGCCCGTTTCAGCGGCCAGGCTCTCATCATATTTTTACCAGAAGTGCGGCTGCGAGCCGCTCCGCCGCACTTCTGCCGGTCGCTCCTCGGAATCCGCTCCCTGCCGGAGGGCCGAGCGGGCACGGTCCCCGACTCGAAGTCGGTGGTGCGAGGCCCGGAACCGAAGTGGGTTTGGCTCGCCGGGACAAACCCGCGACCCGACGAAGGGAATCCCCCAAGCTCAACCTCATGATGTTGCGGAAGCTAACGCCGAAGCCTGATAATGCCGACCGCCCGCCCTTAAAAACCGCATTCTGGAGTGGAGGCCAGCCCCTTTGCCCGAGAACCATTTCTTCCCGGGTCCGTATGAATCGTGTAGAATAGAGAATCGATCATGGCCAACCTTCAAGTCCGGGAATCCTTGTCCATGGCCTGGCTATCCCTCCGGGCCAACAAGCTGCGCTCTTTCCTGACCCTTCTCGGCATCATCATCGGCGTCCTGACGATCATCGCCGTCGTCTCCATCATCCAGGGGCTGAACAACTACGTCTACACGAAGATGTCCTTCTACGGGGCCAACGATTTTTCCGTCCAGAAGTTCTCGATGGTCGGCACCTCCCTCAAGGAGTTCCGCGAGCAGATGAAGCGAAAGGACCTGACCCTGACCGAGGTCCAGCTCCTCCGCGACCGGTGCCGGTCCTGCGATCTCATCGGGGCGACCACGAGCACCGAGCAGACCGTCAAGTTCGGCAACCAGTCCCTGAAGAACACGGAGATCAGGGGCGTCACCCACCTGGACCATGAGATCGGATCGACCCTCGAGCTCGAGAGCGGCCGCCATATCCAGGCTCAGGACGAGAACCAATTCCCGGAGCGTCTGCATCATCGGGTCCGACGTCGTCGAGAAGCTCTACCCCACGGTCGACCCCCTCGGCCGCTGGATCAAGGTCGGGACCCAGAATTTCCAGATCATCGGGACCGGCAAGAAGGTCGGAAAGCTCCTGGGGTTCAGCCAGGACAATTACGTCCGGATCCCCATCACCACGTTCATGAAGGTCTACGGCTCCCGCCGGTCCATCGGCATCAACATCCATACCCAATCCCAGGAGCAGATGGCCCGGGCCCAGGAAGAGGTCCGGACGATCCTCCGTTCGTGGCGGAAGCGGTCATACAAGGACCCTGACGATTTCGCGATTGCCACGTCCGAGACCTTCATCCAGTTCTATAAGACGGCCACGTCGGGCATTTATTTCGCCATGATCGCCATCTCCTCGATCGCCCTGATCGTCGGCGGGATCGTCATCATGAACATCATGTTCGTCTCCGTCTCGGAACGGACCAAGGAGATCGGGATCCGGATGGCCGTCGGGGCCCGCCGCAGGGACATCCTCTTCCAGTTCCTGATCGAGTCGTCCGTGATCTCGGCCCTCGGCGGGATCATCGGCATCCTCCTCGGCTTCACTGGTGGCCAAGGTCGTCACGGCGACGACGTCCATGCCCTCGAGCGTCGAACCCTCATCGATCGTCCTGGCGATCTTCATGTCCTGGTCCGCTCGGGCTTGTTCTTCGGCATCTACCCCGCCAACCGGGCGGCCAAGCTCGACCCGGTGGAGGCGCTGAGGTCGGAACAATGAGATTCCAGCATCGTCCGCGAGATCTTCGGGATGGCCGTCGATTCGCTCCGGACCCACAAGCTCCGCTCGTTCCTGACCATGCTCGGGATCATCATCGGGGTCATGACCGTCATCGGGATGGTCTCGGTCATCCAAGGCCTCAACAAGTCGTTCACGCGGGAGCTCCAGTCGGTCGGGTCCGACATGATCGCCGTCATGAAGTTCGAGCCGGCCCAGATGGGCCGCATGGACGAGGAGATGCGGACCCGCAAGGACCTGACCCTGGACGACGCCAAGGCGCTCGAGAAGGGGGCGACCCTGGTCAAGGCGGTCGCGGTCAATGTCAACGTCAGCGTTTTCGAGCAGGTCGAGATCAAGTTCAGGAACACCAAGGTCGACAACGCGATGGTCATCGGCATGAACGAGAAGTGGCCGACGGTCATGTCCTTGTACCTTCCGAAGATGGGCCGCTTCATCACCGAGGCCGAGGTGACCCACAGCGCCCGGGTCTGCCTTCTCGGCTCCGAGCTCGCCGACAGCCTCTTCCCCAACCTCAACCCCATCGGCAAGGAGATCCGGGTCGGCAACGAGGGCTTCACCGTCGTCGGCGTCCTCAACAAGCGCGGCCAGATGTTCGGCCAGAGCCGGGACAACTTCGTCGGCCTGCCCCTGACCACGCTGATGAAATACTTCGCCTACGAGAAGGACCGGCTGGAGATCATCACCGTCCCCAAGACGGCGGGGACGATGGATGAGACCATCCAGCAGATCAGCGAGGTCCTGCGCGCCCACCGCAAGGTCCCCTACGGCAAGCCCGACGACTTCGCGATCATGACGACCGATACGCTGATCAGCCTCTACAAGCAGATCACGGGCGCGGCCTTTCTCGTCATGATCGTCATCTCCTCGATCGGCCTTCTGGTCGGCGGGATCGGGGTCATGAATATCATGCTGGTCTCCGTCAAGGAGCGGACGCGCGAGATCGGGATCCGCAAGGCCATCGGGGCCAGGTCCGGCGACATCCTCAAGCAGTTCCTGATCGAGGCCATCGTCCTGACGGGCGTCGGCGGGCTGATCGGGGTCCTGGTCGGGTTCGGCATCGCCCTCATCGTCCGGGTCGCGACCCCGCTCCCGGCAGCCGTTTCCCTCTGGACGGTCGCGGTCGGACTGGGCGTTTCGGTCGGCATCGGCCTTTTCTTCGGCGTCTTCCCGGCCCAGAAGGCGGCGAAAATGGACCCCATCGTAGCGCTCAGATACGAATAATCCCCCCTGCGAAGCCACCACGCGATCTCCCCCGAAAGGGATGTCGGTTCCTTGTCAACTGCCAAGGGCCGCGTTGGGTCGCGGCGCGAATAGAAAAGGATATCAGCGTGACGTTTCGGCGAGAAACCTCTCAATATCTCGACGCAGGGGCGCCGACGGCTGGGCACCAAGCTTCGTGACGGAAAGCGCCGCAGCGGCGCTCGCGAACCGGAGAGCACTGCCGAGGGGCTGTTCTTCCGCCAGGGCGACAGCCAGGGCGCCGTTGAAGATATCTCCGGCGGCCGTCGTATCGACCGGCGTCACTTGAAAGGCCGGGACCATGGTGACGAATTCCTCTCCCGCGACGTAGCAGCCCCGCTCCCCCATGGTGATGATGACGAGGCGCGGCCCGCGGGCGAGGAGAGAGGCCGCGGCCCGATCGGCGCCTGCGGCCGTCCCGACCTTGATCCCCGTCAGGATCTCAACCTCGGATTCGTTCGGCGTGATGACGCGCACAGATCTCAGCAGATCGTCCTCCAGCGGCCGGGCCGGGGCGGGGTTCAGGATGACGGGGATGCCGTAGAGTCGGGCGATCCTGGCGGCGGCCCGGACCGTTTCCGGGGGAGTCTCGAGCGGCATCAGGACGATGTCCGCTCCCTCGAAAGCTTTCTCCGCCCTTTGCACATCTTCGGGGGAAAGAAGGGCATTGGCGCCGGATGCCACGGAAATGCTGTTCTCGCCGCTCGCGGCCACGTTGATGAGGGCGACCCCCGACGGCGCTCGGCCGTCCCTCATGATGAACCGGACGTCGATCCCGTCGGCTTCGAAATTCGCAGATGGCCCGGGCGCCGAAATCATCCTCCCCGACGCGGGCCAGGAACGTCACCCGGCCGCCGGCCCGGGCCGCGGCCACCGCCTGGTTGGCGCCCTTCCCGCCGGGAGCCATGGAGAACTCACCGCCCAGAATCGTCTCGCCCGGCCGGGGAATATGCGGGACCCTGATGATCATGTCGGTATTGGAGCTGCCGACGACGAGGATCCGTTTCATCTCTTCGGCCTTTCCGCTTTCCCGCCGGTCCCGGGGCCCACGGGTCAGGGCGTCCCGAGTTTCCCCTCGCCCGCCTCGAGCCAGGCCCGGGCCGCTTCGACGGCTGAGCCCAGCTTGTCTTTCTCCGGCGTCACGAGCTCCACCAGGGAGGGGCCTCCCCCGCCCTTGACCGGGACAAGCGCCCCGACGATGGGGATCAGCCCCCGGAGGTCTGTCGCGAGCGAGTCGGAGCGGGCGACGATGAGGTGCCCCTGGCTCTCCCCGGCCGCGCCGTAAACGACGGCGAATTCACCGTTCCTGATGATGTTCAGGGCCAGGAAACGCGCCTCCTCGGGGGTCCTGTCCTCGAGGACACCGGAGATGATCCTGCCCGAGGCCCCGCGGATGATCTCCTGCGCGTCGAAGAAGGCCAGGCGCTCCTCGAGCCTGCGCCCCCGCTTTTTCAGGGCTTTGAAGTCCGCCGCGAGTTTCTCCACCTGTCCGCCCGTGTCCCCGGGCAGCGAGGAAAAGAGACCCGCGATCTTCCGGACGTTCCGGTCCTTCATCCTGTAATCTCGGAGGGCCCGGGAGCCGCAGAGGAAATCGAAGCGGAGATTTCCCCGGATTTTTTCCGTCCCCAGGACCTTGATCAGGCCGACCTCGCCCGACCGGCGGCAGTGGGTCCCGCCGCAGGCGGAATAGTCGTAGCCCGAGACCTCGACGACCCGGAGAAGGCCCTGCTTTTTCGGCGGACGCCTGAGCGGGACGGCGTCGATCTCCTCTTCAGGAACAAAATATGTTTTGACCTCCCGGTCTTCCCAGACGACGGAGTTCGCCCGGTCCTCGACGTCGTCCAGCGCCTCATCGGTGATCGTCCGGAGGCCGATCTCCAGGGTCGAGACGTCCGCCCCGAGATGGAAGGACTGCGTCTCCCCCTTGACGACCTCGAAAAACGCCTGCGACAGGATGTGCTGACCTGTGTGCTGCTGCATGTGGTCGAAGCGGGTCGGCCAGTCGATCCGGCCGCGGACCGACCCGGCCGGCGCGTCTCCCTTGAGCACGTGGAGGATGGCGCCGCCGAGGTCGATGACCTTGAGGACCTCGATGCCGCCGAGCGTGCCCTTGTCCCACGGCTGGCCGCCAGATTCCGGATAGAAGCAGGTCTGATCGAGGACGACGGCCGGGAGCCCCTCGTGGGTTCTCCTCTCCAGGACTTCGGCCTCGAACTCCCGGGCATAAGCGTCGTCGAAATAGAGCCGCCGGGTTGCGGCCGCTTGCTTCGCGTCATCGGGGCCATGCTCGGACATCTTTTTCTCCTTCCCTCAAACGAGCCTGTCAACCGCCCGCCAGGCCGAGGACCCTGGCCGTCGTCTTGAAGTGCGTCTTGGCCACCTTGTCGAGGATCGCCGGGCCTTTCGCCCGGACGAGCTTCACGGCCGCCTCCTCAACCTGGGCCGAGGCGCCCTTGGGAAGGTCGGCGCCGATCTCACGTGAAAGAGAATGGAGGCGCGTCAGGAATTCGGCCCGGGCCAGGATCGAGGCCGCCGCGACGGCCGGGTCTTCCTCGGCCCGGGGCATCTGGACGAGCTCGATCGCCCGGCCCTTCTTAAGGAGGGCGTTCCGGACGAACTTCTCGTCCCCGAACTGGTCCGTGACCGCCTTCCCGGCGGGCACCCGCTCCAGGATGTTCTCGATGGCCCGGGCATGGGCCCAGGCCAAAAGCCGGTTGAGGTTCCGGAGCTTCCCGTAAAGCTCGTTGTATTTCTCAGGCCCGACGGCGACGACCGAATGGACGTACGCTTTCTTCAGGGCCTCCGCAATCGCCCTGCACCGGGCGTCGGAGGTCCGCTTCGAATCCTTGACCCCGAGCTCGCGGAGGACGCCCTCCGCGCCTTCGGGCATGAAAAAGGCGGCCACGACGAGGGGGCCGAAAAAATCTCCCTTGCCGGATTCGTCCGTGCCGATCCGGCCCGGTTCGGATGGAAAGAGTCCCTGTCCCGTCATGAATTCGATTCCCGGCCCCGCGCCCGTCCCCTACCCTTTCCGGTGGACGATTTTCCCGTCAAAGACGGTCATCAGGACCTCGACGCCCCTGATCTCCTCGGGCTGGATCTTGAAGATGTCGCGGCTGAGGACGACGAGGTCGGCGAGCTTGCCGTCCTCGATCGAGCCCTTGTCCTTTTCGGCGAACTCCGCGTACGCTCCGTTGACGGTATACGCCTTGACGGCCTCCTCGACGGGGATCTTCTGCTCGGGGACCCAGCCTCCGGGTCTTTTCCCGTCCAGGGTCCGGCGGGTCACGGCGGCGGATATCCCCGCCAGGGGATCTAGGGGGGCCACGGTCCAGTCCGACCCGAAGGCCAGGACGGCCCCCGCCTCAAGAAGAGAATGAAACGCGTATGTGGTCTTGGCCCGCTCCTGGCCGATCTTGTTCTCGGCCCATCGCCCGTCATCGATCAGATGGTACGGCTGGACGGAGGCGATGAGCCCGAGACGCCCGAACCGGGCGATGTCGCCGGGTCTGAGATGCTGGGCATGCTCGACCCGCCAGCGCCGGTCCCGCGGGCCAGCCGCGGCGATCACTCTCTCGAAAATATCCAAGAGAAGGCTGTTGGCCCGATCGCCGATGGCGTGGATCGCCACTTGGAGCCCGGCCCGGCCGGCCTCGAGGATCCTTTTCTCCATGGTCCCCTCCGGATACATCTGTTCGTGGAGGAGGCCGAAGGCCTTCGGGTCATCGAAGTAGGGCTCGAAAAAACTGGCCGTCCCGGAACCGAGCGAGCCGTCGACGAAGCCCTTGAGGCCGGCGAGTTTCAGGCGCGGATTCCCGAAGGGCGACTTGATCTTCAGCTGGCTGAGCAGGTCGACCTGAGTGATGGGGATGTAGACATGGAGCCGCGCCGTCAGCCGGCCCTGCCGGTCCAGTTCCTCGAAAACCTCGAAGCTCGAGGCGTCGGCCATCTCGTGGACGGAGGTCACCCCGTGCCGGGCGGCTTCTCCCAATGAGGCCTCGGCGGCCCGGAGCTTTGCCTGGAACGACGGCGCCGGGATCTTCGCGGACACGAGGTCTACGGCCGCGTCCTTGAGAATCCCCGTCGGCTCGCCCGTCTTCGGGTCCCTGACGATCTCCCCGCCGGGAGGGACCGGGGTCGTCCGGGTGATCCCCGCGAGCTTCAGGGCCAGGCTGTTGGCGAGGACCATGTGCCCGTCGTAGCGGTTGACGCAGACGGGATTCGCCGGCGTCACCCCGTCGACCCACTCTTTACGGGGGAGCTCCGGCGGACTGAACTGCTCGTGGTCCCAGTCCCCGAGGACGATCCATTCCCCCTCCCCGAGGGCGCGGGCCCTGGCTGCGATCCGGACGGTGAGGTCTTCGCGGCTCTTGACGTCCCGGAGCTGGACGCTGCTCAATGTGAAGCCGCCGGCCAGAAAATGGGTGTGGCTGTCGATGAACCCCGGGAGGACGAGCCCGCCCTGGAGATCGGCGATCGTCGCGCCCCCTCCCGCGAGCGGGCGGATCTCGGGAGTCGTCCCGACCTTGAAGATCCTGTCCCCCCGGACGGCCACGGCCTGGGCCCACGGCTGCCGGGGATTTCCCGTCCAAACTGAACCGTTGATCAAAACGAGGTCGACCATTTTCCTGCCGTTGAAAACCATATATAAAGGAATTCCCTCCTGAAATCAATCGACCCGGCCGTCGCCAGAACGGGGACGGGAGAAACAGGACAGGGCGGCCGGTTGGCGGCCCGCGGCGGATATGGTAAAATAGGCGGCTTGACGGACGCACCGGCGTCCATTCCAGGAGGGACTATGATCGACGCGACCCAGATCCGCAAAGGCATGATCATTATCATGGACGGCACGCTGTGGCGGGTCATGGAAATGCAGCTCATCACGCCCGGCCGCTGGAAGGCCATGGTCCAGACCAAGCTCCGGAACATCCAGGTCGGATCCCAGACCGAGCACCGCTTCCGCTCAGAGGAACGCCTCGAACAGGCCTATCTCGAGGAAGTCGAGATGGAATTCCTCTACAAGCAGGGCGACGAATACTTTTTCATGAACCTCGGGAACTACGAGCAGGTCACGTTGACGGCAGAGGCCATCGGCGACGGCGTCAAGTACCTCCTGCCGAACATGGTCATCAAGATCGAGATGTTCGAGGGACGGCCGGTCGGCGTCGACCTGCCCAACGCGGTCGACCTCAAGGTCGTGGGCACCGAGCCGCGGCTCAAGGGGGCGACCCAGACGTCCATGTACAAGCCGGCGACGCTCGAGACCGGGGCCGTCATCCAAGTTCCCGAATTCATCAAGGAAGGGGACGTCATCCGGGTCGATACCCGGGACGACAAGTACCTCGAGCGGGCGAAGACGAAATAGGCCGGCCTAGTAGCTCTGCCGGAACACGCCGACGTTCCCGTAGCTGTCCTTGACCCGGACGGTGATGAGGTTTTCGGCGCCCGCCGGAATCCTCACGGAGAACTTGAACGTCTCGCTCCGGGAATCCGAGATCCCGTCGACGGGGAAAACGACCCGCCAGTCGCCCGGCCGGACCAGCCACTTGACCTCCTCGATGGGCGAGTACGCGTCTTCGGCCTGGAAGGTCACGTCGAGCGCCGCTCCGTTCCTCACGGCCATGAAATTCTTGATGACCGGCAGCGAGTTGTCGATGACGAAGGGCCGGCTGACCTTCTCGGACTTGAGGTCGAGGCCCGGGGGGTTGGAGGGCGAATCGGACGCCGTGATCTTGATGACGTAGGTCCCGTCCGGATACGAGAGCGTGTCGAAGGCGAAGATCGTATCGGCCCAGCCGTCCTGGATGACCCGCCACTCGGTCTCCCCTTCCTTCCGCATGGAGATCGTGTAGCTGAGCGTGTCGCCGTTCTCGTCCGAGGCGTCCCAGACGATGGTCTGGAAACCCTTGCGCTCGGCCTTCTTGGCCGGGAAGGTGATCTTGAGATCGTCCTTCTTCGGCGCCTGTTCGGGAAGGCGCTTTTCGAGGCCCATGATGACGTCTTCCTGGTCGGGGGGCTTGAGGAAGACCTCGTTCGGTTTCAAGAGTTCCAGGCGCGCGAAGGTGGGGGCGATGTTGGTCTGGAGGTAGAACAGCGTCAGCGTGTCGAGGAGCGGGGAAACGGTGCCGGCCGGGGTCTTCAGGAGCGCCCGGACCTGGATGTATCTGGCCTTGGGGCTCAGGACCTGTTCCTCTTTTTTCTGGTAAGGAGGGGACCATTCGCTCCAGGTCGAGTTCGGCTCATAGGTGTTGCCGCTCCGGGTCTGGAGCTGGAGGCTCGCCCCGCCATCCGCGCTCCCGTCCCAAGCGATCCGTCCCCAGGAGGCGAGGGTCCGGGCATCCAGGACCTGACTCACGTATTCCCCGGAGAACCGCTGTTCCGTCAGGAGCGTCCCCAAGGAACAGGGGTTGTTGGAGAGCACGCAGATCTTTGTGTCGAGCGGGACGAGTTCGTAGACCTGTTCTGAGTTCTCCTGGACGAGGAGCGACACCTTATTCTCCTTGTCCAGAGAATAGATCCGGCCCTTCGGGCCCGTGCCGAAAATGACCTTCTGGTCGCCTGCCCGCCAGAGGAGCGTATAGATCATCTCGTCGTCGGAGCTCCAGAGCATCCTGGCCATCCCGTCGCCCGAGATCTGGTAGACGGCGCCCGAATCCTTCGGGGAGGGCGAGAGCACCGGGGCGGAATCGGCCGCGGCCGACCCCGGGACAGCCGGGAGCGCTGACCGAGGCTGACCGTGACGCTGACGGCCGCGTCGGAGCGGCGCTGGACCGTCGGGACATCCTCCTTCCTGGACTTGGAGGGGGCCCCGGACGCGGCGGCGTAGATCATCCCGTCGCGGTCGACGGCCAGGCCGCGGACCTCCTCGTAGGGCGTCTCAAAGACCACGGAAGCCCGGCCGTCCGGCGAGATCCTGTAGACGACGCCGTTGCCGCCGCTCCCGGCGAGGACGCCGCCACGGCCGTCCTTCCGCAGACAGAGGATGTGGTTCTCCTCGGCCTTGAAGATGATCCGGCCTTCGCCCTGGGGGCTGATCTCGTAGATGCCGCCGGTCTCTCCGACAGCCGCCCAGAGCCGGCCGGAATCCATGAAGACGAGGTCCCAGATGTATTTTTCGGTGGGGTCGAAGAAGGTTTCGCCCTTCGCCTTTTCCGTGATCTTGTAGATCTTCCCGTTGGGCGATGTCCCGGCGTAGAGCACGCCCTTCTGATCCAGGGCGAGGCAGGTCACGTCCATCTCGGGGGTCTGGAAATACACGTCCGCCTTTCCGTCCTTTCCGATCCGGTAGACCTTCCCGCCGTGGCCGGTGCCGAGATAGGTGACGCCCTCGGAGGCCAGGACCACGGAGAGGTAGAATTCCTCGGTCGGCGAGGCGATCAGATCTTCCTTTGGCGCCAGGGCCAGGACGCCTTCATCGGAAACTGAAACGCCGCCGAACTTGCCCCTCAGGAAATCCTCTTTTGTCCGAAGCTCCCACTTCTGGGGGACGACGGCCTGAAGGGTGAGGCACAGGGCGACGGCCCAAAGGATTCCGAACAGGGATATCTTTCTCATGGGGTCGGTCTCCTATTTGCGGATTTTGACCGGGATCACGGCCCCGCCCCGGAAGACATAAGGAACCGGGAGCTGGTATTCGCCCAGGGTCGAGCGGGTGAGGTCCGTCGGCGCGGACGCCGATGCCCGCGGCGAGGTGAACATGGACTTGAGGCTCGGGGGGAGGTTCGGCATCTCCTCGCCCTTGAGGAAGAGCCCCGGCTTGGGGGCGAGGACCTTGAAATAGATCCGGTTGTTCTTCCGGAGGCTGCTCAAGATGCGGATGAGCTGGCTGAGGCTCCGCGGCACGAAGTCCTGGACGCGGTACTGCGACCGTCTCGGTCTGCTGCATCGTCGCCGCGTCGCCGACGACGATCTGGAACTCGGTGCCGGGCGGAAGGGCCGGGGCGGCGAAGGCCACGTTCTCTACCAGGGTCTCTTCCTTGAAGGTCCGGTAATAGACCTTGATCTCGATCTTTTCGCCGGGAGAGACTTCGTACTTGTCCAGGAGGACCTTCTCGAGGGTGCAGAGCCGGGCCTCCTCGGCCGCCCGGACGTTGAGGTCGATCCGGAAGATCCCGACGTCCCGGAACTCGTTGTTGCCCAGATAATAGACGACGGCCGCCAGGAGCCCGGACAGGTTGGTGGCGGACGTGTCGTAGTTCCCCGAAAACAGGTCCTCCAGGTGGACGCTCATCGCCCCTGTCCAGGTAGATATCGCCGTCGAAGTCGAGGGAAAGGTACCCGTAGGACCTCTCCTCGCCCGGTGATGAGGGATGAAACCGCCAGGTTCACGAGCGCCGGGGTCAGGAACTTGTCAGCCGCCAGCTTGAGCTTGAACTCCTTCCGGTCCTGCGGGCCGTCTGTCAAGGAGATATTGAGGGGGATAAGCGTGGGCATCTTTCCGATCTCGCCGAGCGCCCCCGACGGGCGGTCCTGGGAGATCCTGCCGACGACGGGACCGGAAGTGGCCATCTTGAAGGAGCTCTCGAGGCTCGGGACGACCGTCAGGACGTTCGCCCGGGTCATGGCGTAATCCACGGCCCCCAGGTTATAGAAAGGATGGCCGAAGGCCAGGATCTTGGGACCGTCGACATAGGTCACGGTCCCGACGGCGGACAGGTCCAGGTCGCCGCCGATGAGCTGGACGCCGATGGCGTCGCCTTCCCTGAGGGAGTTGGCGGCAGGCTCGGTGCCCTCGGTCTGCACGCCGCCCATTCCGGACTGGACCGGCCGAAAGCCCATGCCCGCGAAAAACGACTTGGCCCGCTCAAAGGCCCACGGCGAGAAACCGCTGAAGACCAAGGGGAGGCTGAGGGCAACGACCGGCTGGCCGTCCGCCGACGAGGCCTTCTGGGCGGCGAACGTCGCCCGGTAGAGAGCCGACAAGTCCTCGAGGGACATGTTGTTGCGGATCGGGACCTGGCCGGAGAGACTCGGCCGGGGTGCCTGGGAGGCCTTGTCCAGGGCGAGCATCTCCTCGATCGGCGTGATCCCGGCGATGGCCTCTTTGGCATAGGAGAAGCTGAAGGCCACCGCGCCGATGACCTTGCCGTCGATGTAGACGGGGCTGCCGCTCATGCCGGCGATGACGCCCGTCGATTCGAGGCCCCGTCCGGTGAGCCGGGCGAGGATGACGCTCCGCTTGGGCTCGACGTTGGCCAGCACACCGATGATATCGGCTTCGAACTCCTCGATGTTCGTCCCGGCGAAGACCGTTTTCCCCTTCCCCTTCATGCCGGCCTTGACCTGGGCCAAAGGCATGATCGGGGAGGCGGCCTCGGAGGCGAGGGACAAAACGAAGAGCCCGACGAGGAGAAGGGAAACCTTTTGGACTGTCTTAATCATGAATTGTGCGTCCTCTCGGGGATGGCCGGGAGCTTCCATGGACCTGGCGGGCCCGCGTCATATGATGCCCAGCGCCTTGCCGCATTTCTCGAAAGCGGCCAGGATCGCGTCCAGCTCCTCGTCCGTGTGGCCGGCGCCGTAGCTCGTCCTGATCAGGGCGTGACCTTGGGACACGGCCGGATAAATGACCGGCGTCGTGAAGATGCCCTCGTCCCGGAGGAGCTTCCAAAGCATGAAGCCCTTCTCGTCGTCGCCGATGAGGATGGGGATGATGGGCGTCTGGGAAGGGCCCGTGTCGTAGCCCATGGCCTGGTAACTCGTCCTCATCCTCGTCGTGATCTCCCAGAGCCGCTTGCGGAGCCCGGGCTGGGTCTCGAGGATGTCCAGGACGGCCAGGACCGAGGCGACCGAAGCGGGCGTCGCGGCGGCGCTGAAGATCAGGGACCGGGCGTGGTGTTTGATGTAGGAGACGACCTTCTTCTCGCCGACGACGACGCCGCCGATGGAGGCGAAGGTCTTGCTGAACGTGCCCATGATGAGGTCCACTTCGCTTTCGAGGCCGAAATGCTCGGCCGTGCCGCGGCCGTGCTCGCCCAGGACGCCGATCGCATGAGCGTCGTCGACCATGACCCGGGCCTTGTACTTCTTGGCCAGGGAAACGATCCCCGGCAGGTCGGCGATGTCGCCCTCCATGCTGAAGACGCCGTCGGAGACGATGAGCTTGCCGATGTCCGGGCGCAGGGAGGCCAGGACCCGCTCGAGGTCCTTCATGTCGTTGTGCTTGAACTTGTGGACCTCGGCGAACGACAGCCGGCAGGCGTCGATGATGCTGGCATGGTTCATCCGGTCGCCGATGATCGCGTCGCCCTTGCCGGCGATGGTCGCGATGATCCCGAAGTTGGTCTGCATGCCCGTGCTGAAGGTCACGGCGGCTTCTTTATTCATGAACTTGGCGAGGCGCTTCTCGAGCTCCTCATGGAGGTCGATGGTCCCCGTCAGGAACCGGGAGCCGCAGGTCCCGACCCCGTAGCGGTCGATGGCCTTCTCGGCCGCTTCCTTGACTTTGGGATGGTCGGCCAGCCCCAGGTAGTTGTTGGAGCCGACCATGATCATAGGACGGCCGTTGACCATGATCCGGTTCCCCTTCGCCTCCTGGATGGCTGTGAAATAGGGGTATAAGTCGGCCGCCTGGGCCTCGTCGGCCCGGGTGAACTCCTGGCATTTATCAAAAAGATCCATCGTTCCCTCCCTCTCTTCTTGTCCGATTCGTCGCGACGTCCATCAAGGCCTCCCTCGCGGCCGCGCCGCCGTCATTGACCGCCCGCGGCAATTCTCATACAATCCACGTCATGAAGGTTTTCGTCACCGGAGGGACGGGCTTCGTGGGGAGTCATCTCATCGATCGGCTCCTCGAAGACCCGGACACGGAGGTCCATGCCCTGGTCCGCAACCCGGCGAAGACCCGTTGGCTTGAAAGGAGGGGACGCGTGCGCCTCCTCGAGGGCGACCTTTCGAGCGTCCCGGAGCTGCCTTCCGGCCTGTCCGTCGTCTTTCACCTGGCCGGTTTGACCAAAACCCACAAGTCGAGCGAATATTATACAGTAAACCAGGCCGGAACGGCAAGCCTTTATCGCGCCTTGGCCGGACGAACCGAAGCGCCGAGGGTCGTCCACGTCAGCAGCCTCGCGGCCGGAGGTCCGTCCTCTCCCGGAAGGCCGAGCCGCGAAGACGACCCGCCCCGGCCCGTCTCGCCATACGGCATCAGCAAGCTTGGGGGCGAGGAGGAGGCGCTCGCGTTCAAGGACCGCCTTCCGCTGGTGATCCTCCGGGCCGGCGCGGTGTACGGACCGCGCGACGAGGATTTCCTCGAATTCTTCCGCTGTGTCCGGGGAGGGTTCCTCCCCTTGTACGGGCGCAGGAAGAAGTCCCTCAGTCTCCTCCATGTACGCGATGCGGTCCGGGCCATCCTCCTCGCGGCGGGGGCCCGAGCGCCGAGCGGCGAGATCTTCAACATCGCGGGCAGCGAGCCTTTGACCTGGGATGAGCTGGGGGAAACGGCGGCCCGACTTCTGGGACGGAAGGTCGTCCGGGTCCGGATCCCGGGCTGGGCCGCTTACCTGGCCTGTGCCGCCTCCGACGGGGTGGGACGCCTGCGGAGAAAGGCGACCGCCCTCAACCTCGGGAAATATGAGGACATGAAGCCCGACAGCTGGGTGGCCGACGTCCGCAAGGCCCGGGAGGCCCTGGGCTTCGAATCCCGGGTCTCCCTGGAGGAAGGTCTGCGGGAGACCCTTGACTGGTACGTCCGGAACGGCCTCCTCTGAAGGGCGGTTCAGGAATCCCTTTCTTTTTCGAATCCTATCATTTATAATTGATGTCACCCATGGACAGAAGAACCGTCATCACGGGTACCGGCCATTACGTCCCCCCCAGGGTCGTCACCAACCAGGATCTCGAAAAGCGGATGGACACATCGGACGAGTGGATCCGCCAGAGGAGCGGGATCGTCACGCGTCACCACGTCGAGCCGGGGGTCAACACGTCGGACCTGGCCTGCGAAGCCGCCCGGCATGGCCATCGCAAGACGCCGGGATCGACCCGGGCACCATCGATTTCATCGTCGCCGCCACCCTCTCCCCCGACCATTATTTTCCCGGAATCGGGGTTCTCGTTCAGGCGAAGCTCGGCCTCGGCACGATCGGCGCCCTGGATGTGAGAGACCAGTGCAGCGGCTTCATTTACGCCCTGGCCGCGGCCGACCAGTTCATCCGGGCCGGAACCTATAAGAGGATCCTCCTCGTCGCCGCCGAAGTCCAGTCGGCGAACCTTGATTACTCGGACGAGGGACGCGACATGGCCGTGCTCTTCGGCGACGGCGCCGGGGCCGCGATCCTCGAGCCCAACGACGCGGATGACGGACGGGGCGTCCTCTCGACACACCTGTTCGCGGACGGACATTTCGCCTCCCAGCTCTGGATGGAAAAGCCCTGCCCCGGGGACAATCCAACCTTCCGGAAGGAGTTTTTCGACCAGGGGAAATTCTATCCGCGGATGGACGGGCGGCACGTGTTCGTCAACGCCTGCGAACGGATGCCCGAGGCCGTCCGGACCGGCCTCCGGCACAACGGCCTGACCGTCGACGACATCGACGCGCTCATTCCCCACCAGGCCAACGACCGGATCTCCCTGATGGTCGCCAAGGGCCTCAAGATCCCCGCAGAAAAGGTCATCCGCAACATCGACCGGTACGGGAACACGACCGCGGCCTCCATCCCCATCGCCCTCGACGAGGCGGTCCGGGAGGGCCGGATCCGGCGGGGGCACCTCGTCGTCCTGACGGCCTTCGGTTCTGGGTACACCTGGGCTTCGGCCCTCATCCGCTGGTGACAACGGCCTTCTTTTCATAGATATCGAGGGTGACAAAAAGGGATTGTCAGGGGAGTGAGAACTATGCTAGGATGTGCGGCAATGATCGGCATTGCAGGCAGGAGGTTCGAATGAAAAAGAGAGTTTTGACACTGACAGTTGTGGCGTTCCTCGCGTTCGCCGCCGGGAACGTTCTGGCCCAGACCGCCGAAGACGCCAAGTTCAACAAGTTCCAGGACACGTTCTGGGACGCCTACTTCAAGCTCTTCCCGACCGCCGGGACCCTCCAGGGCTACACCAAGTACAACGATAAGCTCGAGGACCTGAGCACGGCGACCATCGAGAAATTCCTGGAAAGTGTCGACGGTTTCAACCAGGAGCTCGTGACCAAGATCGACAAGTTCAAGCTCTCTCCGGAGAAGCAGATCGAGCAGGAGATCACCCGCGATTTCCTGGACCTCCAGGTTCTGCGGCTCGAGAATTCCCTTTTTGTGGTCGACAACCCCCTCTATTACAACGACCTCTTCGTCAACAGCGTCCGGTCCCTGGTCATCAGGAACCCCGGGGCTCCGGCCGCCGCGGCCCGGGCCAGGCTCCTTCCCGGGCTGATCAAGAAGGCCAAGGAAAACCTGAAGAACCCGCCCCAGGAGTACACCCAGGCGGCCATCAAGCAGCTGCCGGGGATCATCGACTTCTACAAGACCGATATCGCCAAGCTGGACGGGTCGGCCAACGGCCTTCTGGCCGAGACGCCCAAGGTCGTGACCGCGCTCGAGGACTACCAGCGATTCCTCCAGAACGAGCTCCTGCCCCGGTCGAACGGCAACTTCCGGGGCGGTGATGCGCATGTCAAGCTTCTCCGGTATCTGACCCAGGGCAACCTGTCGATCACGGTGGACATTGTTGCAAGCTCCAAGGCCGATTTCAACAATATCCGCCGCGAGATGTTTTTTGACTGCTTGCCCTATTATAAGATCATGTATCCGGGAGTGAACATAGAGCAGATCGGGGCGAACATTGTTGACAAAGCCGCTCGCGACGAGCAAATCCGCAGGGCCGTCATCCAGGGCGTGCTCGACAAGATCAAGACGGACCACCCGGGCCGGGACGAGTTTGTCGGCCGGATCATCCAATCGGCGGCCACGATCAAGAGCTTCATCGAGCAGACCAAGCTCCTCGATCTCCCCGAGGAAAACCTCCAGATCGAGCCCATGCCGGCTTATATGGCCGGGGGAGGATGGTTCCGGCTGTCCGGGCCGGGCGCCTTCGAATCTGCCGGCCCCAGCACACTCTATGTCCAAGCCATCCCGTCCGACTGGTCGGCCGACCAGGTCTCGTCCTTCCTCGAAGAACACAGCAACCTCTACATCGACTTCATGACCGTCCAGAGGGTTTACCCGGGTAGCTTCGTGCCCGCCTATTTCGCCCGGAAAGACCCCTCCGTCATCAAGAGGATAGCCGCCAACCAGGCCCTCCTCAAGGGTTGGCCGGTCTATATTGAGGACATGCTCATCCAGGCCGGGTTCGGCAACTTCGACCTCCGGATGAGGCTCAACCAGCTCAAGCTCATGCTCAAGAACGTCATCGATTTCCAGATGGACATGAACGTCCACGAAGGTACCTATGCCAAGGAAAAGGTCGTTGACTACATGATGCACGGCGGGTTCATGACCCAGGCGGAAGCCGAGGCGCGCTGGAACCACATTATCCTTGACCCCGGTGAAGCGACTCTGGCCTACATCGGATACCAGGAGATCATGGGGCTCGCGGCAGACTACGCCAAGCTCAAGGGAGCCGCGTTCTCCCAGAAAGAGTTCCTCCAGAAGCTGACGAGCTTCGGGGCTCTCCCGCTCCGGACCCTGAAGACCAAGCTCGCCCAGTGATCTGGGCGGCCGACGGGCCTCGATCCTTCCGGATCAGGCCCTCCGCGACCCGGAGGTCGGCCCGGAGCGGATCCTGAGGAATGAGAAACCTTTCTGCCCATCTCTCGACAAGGTAAAGGCGGGGATGCAAACGACCGCCCCTCCTCCCCGGCTCGTGGATTCCCATGCCCATCTCGACATGCCCGAGTTCGACCCGGACCGGGAGGACGTCGTCCGGCGGGCCTTCGCCTCGGGCCTCGTCGCCATCCTTTGTCCGGCGGACCTGGTCCAGCCCCGCAGCTTGCCCGCGATCCTCGATCTGGAGAAGCGTTTCCCGTCGGTCCTGGCCGCGGCCGGGGTCCACGCCCATCAAGCCAAGGACATGACCGAAGATCACCTCCGGGAGCTCCGCGACCTCGGGACGAAAGGCGCGATCCGGGCCGTCGGCGAGATCGGGCTCGATTATCACTATAACCTCTCCCCCCCTGAACGTCAGCGGGACGTCCTCAGGATGCAGCTCGAGATCGCCCGCGAGCTCGGTCTCCCGGCGATCCTACACAGCCGTCTGTCGGGACCGGACATCATCGCCGCCGTCGACGCCGCGCGCCCCACGGCCGGCGGGATCCTCCACTGCTTCACCGAGGACTGGGACACGGCCCGGGCGATGATCGACCGGGGCTTCCTCATCTCATTCTCGGGGATCCTGACCTTCCCCAAGGCCGGCGATCTCAGGGAAGTGGCGAAGAAGATCCCCATGGACCGGCTCCTGGTCGAGACCGACTCCCCCTACCTCGCACCGGTTCCCTTCCGGGGGAAAGTCAAGAGGAACGAGCCGGCGTTCGTCGCCGAGACGGCCAGGCTCCTGGCCGGGCTGCGCGGGATCCCCTTTCCGGAGCTGGCCGAGGCCACGACCCGCAATTTCGCCGGCCTCTTCCCGATTGAAAAAACCGGCGGTCAATGCTAAGATAGGGCAGCCATGGCCCAGGACCATTCCTTCGACATCGTTTCCCGGATCGACTTCCAGGAGGTGGCCAACGCCGTCCAGACCACCCTGAAGGAGATCCGGAACCGCTTCGACTTCAAGAACAGCCGCGCGGACATCTCCCTGGAGAAAGACAAGCTGACCCTGGGCGCCGAGGACGACTTCAAGGTCAAGGCCCTCCGGACGGCGCTCGAGGAGAAGCTCGTCAAAAGGAAAGTTCCCCTCCGGGCGCTCACCTACGGGAAGGTCGAGGACGGGCCGAACAGGAGCGTCAAGCAGGACGTCAGTTTTCAGGTCGGCATCCCGATCGAAAAAGCCCGGGAGATCGTCAAGCTCGTCAAGGGGACCAAGCTCAAGGCCCAGGTCGCCATTCAGGGAGATGAGGTTCGCGTCTCCTCGCCCAAGATCGACGTCCTCCAGGAGGTCATCACCTTCCTCAAGGGTCAGGACTTGGGTATCCATATGCAGTTCATGAATTACCGATGACGTCGCCGTATCCCCTTCCCAGCCGGTGGATGTCCGAATCGATAGGACACGACGTGGCCGCCGTCTACAAGGACATCAAACCCGACCTGGATAGGGTCGAAGGGCAGCTCGAGGGCTGGTCGCGCTCCGAAAACCCGCTGACCGCGGAGGTCAGCCGCTACGTCCTCAGGAAACGGGGGAAGAGGCTTCGCCCCGCCCTCGTCCTCCTCACCTCCCGCCTGTTCAAGCCCGGGGCAGACGAAGCCATTTTCCTCGCCTCCCTCGTCGAGCTCATCCACACGGCCAGCCTCATCCATGACGACATCATCGACAAGGCCGACCTCCGCCGCGGGACCGAAACCGTCCACGAGAAGTGGGGACCCAACATCACGGTCCTCCTCGGCGACTACCTCTACATCAAGTCGATCGGGCTGTCCCTCCGGTCAAAGCACGACCGCATCATCCAGCTTCTGGCCGACGTTTCGACGCTGATGATCGAAGGGGAGCTCGACGAATACGCCGCCGGAGGCGACCTGGGGATCACCGAGGAGCGCTACCTGGGCATCATCGAGAAGAAGACGGCGGTCCTGTTCGCGGCCTGCTGCCGGATCGGGGCCTTACTCGGCCAGGCGTCTCCCGACGAGGAGGGCGCCATCGCGGAATTCGGCCGGAACCTCGGTTTGTGCTTCCAGCTTGTCGACGACCTCCTCGATTTCACCGGTGACGAGAAGGCCCTGGGCAAGCCGGTCCTGTCGGACCTGGCCGAGGGCCGGGTGACCCTGCCGTTGATCCATGCCCTCCGGAGCGACGGTCGTCCCTACCTGGACCGAATCGCCGGGCTCGTCCGCCGCAAGGACATTTCCCGGGACGAAAGGGAAGGCCTCCTGGACCTCCTTTCAGGGAGCGGGGCCCTGGCCTACACGAGCGCCAAGGCCCTCTGGTTTTCGGAGAGGGCCACGGGGATTCTGAGCCGCTTCCCCGATTCGGGCCCTCAACAGGCCTTGGCCCGGCTCACCCAGTTCGTCCTGAACAGGAACCGTTGATCCCGCCGGGAAAACCCGGGGACGGGATCTTTCCCTGAGGAGCCCAGCGATGGTCGAGATCGAAGTCAAGATCAGGATCCAGGACCCCAAGAAGGTCCGGGACAAGCTCCTGACCCTGGGGGCGGCCCTCACCAAGGACCGGGTCCTCGAAGAGAATATCCTTTATGATTTCTCGGCCGGGACGCTCAAGTCCGGCCGCCGGGCCCTCCGGCTCCGCAGAGCGGGAAAAAGGGCCTCCCTGACCTTCAAGGGGAGCCCGCGGAAATCGCGCTCGTTCAAAGTTCGTGAGGAATTCGAAACGGGGGTCAGCGACTCGGGCCAGGTCCGGAAGATCCTCAAGGCCCTCGGACTGCGGCCGGCCTTCTCCTACCGGAAGCACCGGACCATGTTCCGCAAGGGGCGCCTTGTTATCTGCCTCGACGAAACGCCCGTCGGCGCTTTCCTCGAGCTCGAGGGCGAGCGCCACGAGATCACCCGCTTCGCCCGGGCCCTGGGGTTCGGACGGCCGGATTTCATCCAAGCGGACTACATCGAGCTGATGGAGCGGGAAAAGGGAAAGCAAAAGGAGGAGGAGAGCCCCGCGGACGATTGACCGGAAGGTCCGGCCCTATTCGTCCTTGTCTTCCTTCAGGCCGTCCTCGAGCTCCGCGTCAGGTTCCTCTTCGTCCTCTTCATCCTCGTCCTCGAGGACTTCACCGGCGTCCTTCACGGCCTCTCCCTCGACGATCTCCTTGCTGGCGGGGGCTTCGGGTTCGCCGATCTCGTCGCCGCCGATGTCGGCGCCGACGAACACGCGCTCATCGTGGTCCGGGGCCTCGTCCTGGCCGGCGGGGATGAACTCATATGCGATGAGTCCCGACCGGACTTCCGTCTGGGCGATACGGATCAGATTCCTCGACTTGGCCTTGACCTTGGGTTTGGCGCCCTTGAGCAGCTGCTTGGCGCGCTTGGAGGCCAGGATCACGAACCTGAACTTGCTGTCGATATTTCCGAAATTATCCAATGTCGTTCGACTCCTCGCCGGGGATTCCGGGCAATTTCACTAAAGGATACCAAAAAAGCCGGAGATTTGCAAGCTGGTCCCCGCCGCTCCGCCCGCTCACTCAGCGGCTTCCCGCACGACCGCCGACGGGCGTTCGCTGCCGAGTTCCCTCTCCCAGCGGGCGATGACGAGCGTCGCGAAGCTGTTCCCCAGGACGTTGAGGGAGGTCCGGGCCATGTCCATGAGCTCGTCGATCCCGAGGATGATGAAGACCGGCTCCGTGGGCAGGTTGAACTGGGCGACCGTGCCGAGCAGGATGACCAGGGCGGCCCGGGGCACGCCGGCGACGCCCTTGCTCGTCAGCATCAGGGTGAAGACGAGGAGCAGCTGCTGGCCGAAGCTCATGGAGACCCCGGCCGACTGGGCCACGAAGATGGCCGCGAGCGAGAGGTAGAGGCTGGAGCCGTCGAGGTTGAAGCTGTAGCCCAAAGGCATGACAAAGGCGACGATCTTGCGGGGGACGCCGATGGCTTCCATGGCCTCCATGGCCCGGGGCAGGGCCGCCTCGCTGCTCGTCGTGGCGAAGGCCAAGGTCACGGGTTCGGCGATCGCCGCCAGGAACTTCCTGATCGGGGCCCGGATCAGGATGGCCACGGGCAGGAGGACGGCCAGGATGAACACGACGATGGCCGCATAGAACGTCGCCAGGAGCTTGAAGAGGTTGACCAGGACCCCAAGCCCCATGTGCCCGACCGTATAGGCGATGGCGCAGCCAACCCCGACCGGGGCGAAGAGCATGACGATGTTCGTGAACTTGAACATGAGCTCGGCCAGGCTCTCCGTGAGGGTGAGGAGGGGACGGCGCTTGGCCTCGGAGATGAGGGCCAGGGAGATCCCGAAGACGACGGCGAAGATGACGACTTGGAGGATCTGGCCGTCCGCGACGGCCTTGGCGATATTTTCGGGAAAGATGTGGATGACGGTGTCGGCCGCCGACGGCTTGGCGGCGGCGAGCTGTTCGGTCTTGGCCACGGCCGGCAGGCTGATCCCCTTGCCGGCCTTGGAGATGTTGATGGCGGCCAGGCCGATGAACAGGGCCAGGGTCGTCACGATCTCGAAATAGACGAGGGCCTTGACCCCCATCCGGCCGACCTGCTTGAGGTTGGAATGCCCGGCGATGCCGACGACCAGGGTGGCGAACAGGAGCGGGGCGATGATCGTCTTGATCATCCGGAGGAAGATCTGGCTGAAGACCCTCAGGTTGACGGCCAGGGCCGGGAGGTCGTATCCGATCCCGGCGCCGATGACCATGCTGACGATGATCCAGGTCGTCAGCGAGCGGCGCTGGACCGCGTGCCCGACGAAGAGAGCCGTCACGATCCAGCGGGCGACGACGATCAAGGCGGGGGGCACGGCGACGAGGCCCAAGTGGCGGGCGGCCACAAGGAGGGCGATGAAGGTGATGCCCGCCATCACGGGAACGGCGAAGGCGCTGCGGCGGGCGGGGTTCTTCCGGGATGTCCTGTCTTTCTCGTCCATCGTCCGAGGTCCGCATTTTAAAAGAAATGCGCCCGCGAAGTCAATTTGAAATGCGGGGACGAGTGTGCTAAGGTAGCTCTTACGCTAAGGACATGGAGACAAGGATCTGGGCTGTCGGCGGAGGAAAAGGCGGGACGGGGAAAAGCTTCGTTTCGAGCAGCCTCGGCCTCCACCTGGCCTCCCTCGAGCGCGAAGTCCTTCTCATCGACGCCGACCTCGGCGGGCCCAACCTCCACACCCTCCTGGGGATGAGGAACGGGCACCCGGACCTCGGCGATTTTCTGACGAACAAGCTCCCGACCCTGGAGGAGGCGGCCGTCGAGACGCCCTTCCGGGGGCTCCGGATCATCCGCGGGACGGAGAACATCCTCTTCATCGCCAACCTGAACCACTACAAGAAGCTCCGGCTTCTGCGCCAGATCCGGCAGCTCGGCAGCCCAGGACATCATCCTCGACCTCGGGACGGGGAGCTCTTTCAACACTCTCGATTTCTTCCTGAGCGCCAACCCCGGCATCGTCGTGGCCACGCCCGAGCCGACGGCGATCGAGAACTCCTACCTGTTCCTGAAATCCTGCATCATGCGGGTCCTCAAGCTCTACATGGACCATTACCGGATCCCGGACCTCCACCAGAAGATGCTCGACCAAATCGAGAAAAACTCCCAGTCCCTGTACAGCTTCTTCAAGTCGCTCGTTGACACCGACCGGTCCTACGGGACGATCCTCTACCGGGCCCTCCGGAACTTCCGGCCATGCCTGATCATGAACAAGGCCCGGGACGAGCGGGACGTTCTCCTCGGCCGGTCCGTGGCCGACGTCGCCAGGAGGTACCTCCTCATCGACCTTCACTACCTCGGGGCCATCCCCTACGACGAGAGGGTCCATTCATCCCTGAGATCGCTCCGCCCCTTCTACCTCGACCACAAGGATTCGGCCGCCGCCAAGGCGGTCCGGGAGGCCGCCGAAGAGCTGGCCTATTCGGTCGAATTCTCCCACCGGACCCCGCCGGAGATCCGCTTCCCGGAGGGCCGATGATCAAGAGGATCGAGGACTGGAACTGCTACGAACTCCTGAACGTGGAAAGGACGGCCTCCAAAGAAGAGATCTGGGAAGGCTACCAGCGCGCCCTGGCAACCTACCACGCCGATTCGCTGGCCACGTACAGCCTGGTCACGGAGGAGGAGCGCCGCCTGATCATGGAGCGGATCCAGGAGGCCTATCAGACCCTCCGGGACCCCGAGAAGAAAAAAGCCTACGACCTCGCCCTCCTCAAGCACTCCTTCTACTACTCCCCCAAGGCCCCGTTCCGCAAGTCGGTCGGGAAAGTAGAGATCGAGGAAGCCGCCCGCAAGCCCGGATTTTGGGAAAAGGTCCGACGCTTGTTCTGCCGGCGAACCCCTCCCTCCGATTGAGCCCGACTCAATAATCCTTCACGATGTCATCGGCCGTGTCGAAAACGCCGTCGGGCCCTGCGGACCGGAGGCGGAAATCGGTGTCGGAGAGTCTCTCGTACTTGACCGCCCTTCCCCAGGCGTCCAGGAGCCCCATCCCGATGGACGGTCGCCATCTTTGGAGCTGCTTGAGGTCCTCCGGAAGCCCCTGGTCGCCCGTCGCGAAAGAGAGGATCTCCCGGGCCAGGGAGTCGAGGTTGACCTGGGTCAGCTTGATCTTCGTCTTGGCGTACTGGTCGATCTCCGTCTGGAGCCCGCCCTTGCCGTTCTCGACCTTGGCAAAATAGATGAAATAAGCGACCACCGCCGTCAGCAGGACGATGATCAGCAATCCCCTGAATTTCATGCGAGCGCCCTCCCTCCATGGACCCCGAGATGGCCGGGATCGTCGTTCATCCGCCAGCGATCTCCCCCGGGCTGGCCGGAAGGCCTTCGCGGACGTACGAGGCGATCCGAGAGGCGATCTTCCGGACCACGGCGTCCGGCACTCCGTCCGGGTGCCGTGACCTGAGCCTCATGTCGCAGATCTCGTTGACGTAGTCGACGGCAACGAACCTCCCCCGGACATCCCGGACGATCTCCGTCGAGAAGAACCTCAGCCCGGAGATCCGGGCGATCGTCTTGACAATCTCGTCGAGCGGTCCGAGCGAGTAGCGCTCAACCTCGCCGTCGGCGAGCTCATCGTAGACGTGGGTCCGGTCGTCCCACCAGGTGGAGTGGACCTCGCCCAGGATGTAGAACCCGCGGAACCAGAACCGGCGGCCGTCCCGGTCTTCGGGGATGATCTTCTCCTGGAGAAGGTACTTGTCCACCGGATAGGCCTGGCGCGCCGTCAGAACGTCCTCGAGGCTCGAAGCGGCCTCCAGGACTCCCACGCTCCCGCCCGTCGTGTTGGCCGGCTTGATGACGAACGGCAGCCCGAGCGGAAGGAGCTCGTCGGGACGGAGCGGCGGGACCCTCGTCGATTCATAGGAGGGAAGGATCAGGGTGTACGGCGCATGGACGCCGTGGGTGATGAACTCGAGATGCATGGTCGCCTTGTCGGAGGCCCAGCGGAGCTTGCCGACCGGCTCGATGACGTCCAGCCCCCGCTCGAGGGCGACCGTCTGGAAGGCCAGGAAGTCGGCCGAGGACGCCGCGGCGCGGTCGAGGAGGACGCGGAACTCGAGCCGGCCCCACCGGAGTTCCTCCAGGCATTCGGCGACATTGGCCGGAGAGACGGTCACCGTCCTCAGCCCTAAGGCGCGGGCCTCGTCTTCGACGAGACGGATGAAGTCCCAGTCGTATTCCCAATCCAGGGAGATGGCCAAGTCGTGCGCTGAGTTCGATCCCATATCCGAGACCCCAGGCCACGCCCTTCCGGTCGTGCGCTCTTGGGCGGCCCGCGGTCCAGGGCGATTGTCATACATTTCCGCGGGTCTGTCAACGCCGCGCGGACGGCGCGATCCTCCCGCGGGCTCCCATCAGCCGCTCCCGGGGAGCCCGGGGCGCCCCCGCGCTCGGCCGCGGATCAGGATCGGGGCCGGTCCCGCGTTTGACGGCCCATTCCTCGTATGGTATAAGCCTCGGAGAAAAGGAAAACCCATGAAGAGCTGGCTGCTGCGAACGAAACCCATGACCCGGATCATGGCCGACACAGAAGTCGAAGGTCACAAGCTCCGGCGGGCCCTGACGGCCTGGGACCTGACGGCCATCGGCATCGGCTGCATCATCGGCGTCGGGATCTTCGTCCTACCCGGCGTCCAGGCGGCCAAGAACGCCGGGCCGGGCATCATCCTTTCCTTTGCCATCGCGTCCTTCGCGTGCGCCTGCAGCGCCCTGTGCTATGCGGAGCTCGCGGCGATGATCCCCGTCTCGGGGAGCGCCTACACGTACGGCTACGCCACCCTCGGCGAGATCTTCGCCTGGATCATCGGCTGGGACCTGATCCTCGAATACATGGTGGCGGCCGTCCTGGTCTCGACGGGGTGGTCCGCCTATTTCGTGAACCTCCTCAAGAACGGCTTCGGCATCCATATCCCCCAGGCCGTCTCGGCCTCCCCTTTCGACAAGAGCCCCGGCGTGCTGAACCTGCCGGCGGTGGCCATCGTCATGCTCATCTCTTGGCTGCTCGCGCGGGGCATCAAGGAGAGCGCCCGCGTCAACCTGACCATCGTGATCGTCAAGCTGGCCGTCATCTTGTTCTTCATCCTGGCGACGGTCGGTCATGTGGATCCCTCAAAATGGCATCCTTTCCTGCCCTTCGGCTTCAAAGGGGTGATGACGGCCGCCGCCATCGTCTTTCTGGCCTACGTCGGGTTCGACGCCGTATCGACGACGGCCGAGGAAGCGAAGAACCCGCAAAAAGACTTGCCCTTCGGGATCATGGCCTCGCTCATCGTCGCGACGATCCTCTACATGGCCGTGGCCGCGATCATGACGGGGATCGTGCCCTATAAGGAACTTGGTGTCGCCGACCCGATCGCCCTCGTGCTCAACACGCTGAAGATGCCCTGGGCCTCCGCCCTGATCAGCGTCGGAGCGATCGCCGGGATCACGAGCGTCCTGCTCGTTCTGATCATGGGGCAGCCGCGGATCCTGTTCGCCATGTCCCGCGACGGCCTGCTTCCCCCGCTCCTGTCGCGAGTCCACTCCCGGTTCAAGACGCCCCACATCGCCACCTGGATGACGGGAAGCATCGTGGCCGTGGCGGCGGCGCTCACCCCCATCGACGTTTCCGCCGAACTCTGTTCGATCGGGACTCTTTTCGCCTATATCATCGTGGCAGCCGGGGTCATCGCGCTCCGGTACTCCCGGCCCGACATCCACAGGCCCTTCCGGACCCCCTTCAGCCCGGTCCTGCCCGGGATTGGGATCCTCCTCTGCGGCTACCTCATGTTGAGCCTGCCTCTCGTGACCTGGCTCAGATTCCTAATCTGGCTGGCCCTCGGCCTGATCATCTACTTCGCCTACGGCGCTAGGGGTAGCGCCCTCGACAAGGCGGAAAAATCCGGCCGGTAGGCGGCGGACCTGAAGATGGACATCGGAGGCTTGGCTTGAAGCCGGACAAGATCGACCGGCGGATCGTCCTCGCCTTCACCCTCGCCCTTTGGATCATCACGGCCTGGTTCCTCTATCCCCTCATCAGCCTCGACCGGGTCGACATGTCCAACGTCAAGCCCTTTCTCTATCGATCGGTCCTGGGGCTGACGCTCCTGATCATCTTCTTCGGAAAGACCATGTTCGACCTGATCTACCCGTGGGTCGTGGGACGGAAGCTCCCGGTCATGAACGTCGTCTTCCTGACCCTTTACGCCCTGGCCATCTCGGGGGGGATCGTCTTTCTACTCATCCGTATAGCCCTCCTCTACATGAGGAACCGCCAGGGGACCGGGTTGGTTTTCTGAGCCCCCGCGGACCCGCGGGCGGCCCGTGGAATCCCCCGCGGGGGGGCAGGCAATCACCCCGTGAATCACCCGCGGAGGCGATTGACCCTCCCCGGCCGGCCGGCGGAAACTGGGGGGGCTCAGAAGCTTTCCGAAGTAAGGAGCCCGCGATGGCCAACAAACGCAAGGAAGACCGGCTCGTCGAGCGGAACAACGTCTCGATCAAGCCCTGCCTCAATTTCAGGAACGGCATCGGGATCAACGCGTTTACGGGCGATATCTCTCTAGGAGGGGCAAGGATCTTCACCAAGGAACTGTTCGACGTCGGCTCGCACATCAAGGTCCAGATCGAGCTCGCCGGGACCGAAGAGCTCATCACTCTCGAGGGGGAGGTCAAGTGGCTCAACGTCAAGAAGGAGGAGGACCTCTTCGAGCTGGGCGTTGAGTTCAGGCACCGGATCTCGAACAGCATCCTCTGCCTGATCAAGCACATCTATCAGAAGAATGCGAGGATCCCGGCCTCGGTCGCCTGAGACCGGCCTCTTCCCCGCTTCCGCCCACGCCTGAGGACCGCTCCCCCGGGAGCGGGAGCCTCGCCGCCCTTTACATCACGCCCCTTTTTTTCTCCGGCCGGATGTCGAGCTTATAGGTCTTTTCGGCAAAACAGCGCGGACACTGGACCTCGAAGCCCGCGACGGACCAGTTCCGGATGTCATATTCCTGGGTTTCGTCCTGGGCCGGGGCGTCATTGTAGATCCGGATGGCGTGGTGGAAGGCCGTGCGGCAGGACCCGCACTCGAACTCCAGATAGTCGGACATTCGATCGACAGGCTTGATCATCTCTTGTCTCCGCAACGGTCATCTTACCAATTCTCAGGCCCGGATGGCAATGGCTTCCGATCGGCGCAGGATCATGGGGCAGGAACGGCCTTCGGAAGGCCGGGAGGATCGAAAACGGGCGGGGAGAATAGAAACAGCCGCGGGCCCGGGGCCCGCGGCTGTCATTCGTCCGATCCGAACTGTCAGCTGACGATCTGGAAGGCCATCACCGTATAGGCATGCCAGGTGAAGGTGCCGTCGCTCGCTTTGACCGGCCGGACCCAGACTCTCACAGCGAAGAGGCTGGGCGTCAGGAGGGCTGGCCAATCGGCGGGGAGAACGGGGACGGTGAACGTGAGGATCTTGGTGGTGGAGTTCCAGCGCAGGGATTCGACGACCGTCTGGAGATCTCCGGTCGCGTCCAGGAAGACGGTCATGACCGTGGGGATGGTATCAGTGTTCCAATCAAACGTCGAAACCCCCATGGACCCGGTGGCCGTCGTGTATGCGGTTGTTATCCCGACAGGATCGGGCAGCTTTTCGGGAGCGAGAACGACGGCTTCTGCGGCCCACTGGCTATTGGTCACGTCCCAATAGAGGGCGGCCCTGGCGAAGACCCAGAGGTGGGCGGCGAGGGCCTGGTTGACCGTGTCCATGAAGTCCTGGATGCTCGTGGAGCTGCTGGACGGCAGGCCGAAGTACCACCAGGAGAAGACATGGTCGGTGACGGTGCTGTAGAGCCACTCATGAGAGTAGGATTGCCCGCCGTTAGAGGGGACGGGAAATTCCCAGCCCTGGCAATAATCGCCGCCGCCGAAGGTGAAACCGGTGGCCGAGACCGACCGGATGGGGCCCTCATCATGGGCGCTTTGGACATCGATTGTCTTGGCCACCTTGGGAGTGGCCGTCGCGTCCACGTAGTCCACGGAAACGCGGAAACCCCGCCGGATGTCCTGGAGCACGGCCGTGCCGGTCCCCATCGAAATGTCAGTCTGGAAGGTCCAGACCGTGTTTGCGTCGACGAAAATCGTGTCCGCATCCCAATGGCAGGAATGGCTGTTGCCGCCGGTATCCTGGATGTCCTTGTTGAGAACCTTGATCCAATTGCTCCCCACCCGGCGGACGAGCCCTTCGGGGGTGAACACGGGGAGCTTCGTTTCGTCGGCGGAATACCAAACCCGCCGCGCGTAGAGGGTCCCGTCGGCGTTCATGTTGGACGCCACGAGGGCATAATGGCCGGCCCCCGCGGGCATGTTGGCGAGACTGCCCGCCGCGTTATTGTCGACGTCGACGAAGATCGTGTTAGAGTCCGCGCCGAAGGCGACGTCCGAACCCTGGTCCGTCGTGATGGTGAAGCCCGTGTCGCTCTTGTCTTTCACCACCCCGATCGTCCGGGCGAACTGGATGTCGCGGAGATTGCGCGGCACGGCTTTGTAACGGACCTGGAGGTTGATGACGACCTTTCCGTTTTCGACGACGATGGACAGCGGATGGGCCAGGTCGAAATCGATCTGCAGGATATTGCTGGTCCCGTTGGCCACGGTGATCGCGGGGCTGATGTCCACCTTGATCTGACCGTTCCCGCTCGGGTCGACGACCGTGATGTTGGCCGGGTCGATCGTGTTCCCGTTATCGTCCACGAGCGTCATGGACGTCGGATCCGTGTTGATGGTGAGCTGCAGGCGGTCATAGGTCCCGGCCGCGATCGTCGCGTTGGCCAGGAGCTGGGCCACCCCGGACAGGTCGATGAGGTTCAGCTTGCCTGAATCCGGGTTCGAGGAATCGGCAGTCCAGACGGAGCTCCAGGACTGGTCGCTGGCATTGCGGAGACTGACCGACTTGACATGGACGGTCACTTCCTGCCAGTCGTCCGAGGGCGCGTCCGTCACCAGCAGGTGCACGGAGCCCGTGCCGCCGGCCGAGGACGAAGTGCTGCTGCACGCTGAGAGAAAGACGAGGCCCGCCACGCCCGCAGCGGCCAAGGCGCAGGTCGCCACAAGTCGGATGATTCGGCTCATGGATCCTCCTTAATTGCCGAAATCAGAACGATGCCCCTTCCCATATTTATAATATGCTCGACTCGAGCCAAATGTCAAATCAGAGTCCCTTTCGATAAGCTCGGCCCTGTTCATTCCTGCCTTCATTGACAGTTTAGACACCACAAACAGCAAGACCTTTGCGGAGCGGGGCGATCTTGAGAAAAACGTGGAGTCTCCTCAATACAATAACTGTCAGTACAGTCGCAGATCGAGGCCGATAATTGTCACCTGGGCAAGGCCAGGTGGCGGGAGGCTCCGACAGCTCCTAGCGCGCCCCGGCCTCTTTCTTTTTTCCCTCGATCTTGTTCCAGTCAGGCGGTTCAACCCCGAGGAGGTTATGGACGAAGAAATCGCGCCTCATCCGCTCTCCGTAATCGCCGCCGCCGGTGTGGTTCTGGCCGGGAAGGACGAGCAGGTCGAAGCTCTTGTCGGCCTTGATCAGGGCGTTCACGACCTGCATCGTCGACGAGGGGTCGACGTTCGTGTCCAGCTCGCCCACGAAAAGGAGGAGCTTGCCCGCGGAGCCGCCAGGCGTTGTCCACATTGGACGAGGCGGCGTATTCGGGCCCCAGCGGCCAGCCCATCCACTGCTCGTTCCACCAGATCTTGTCCATCCGGTTGTCGTGACAGCCGCAGGCGGCCACGCGCGACCTTGTAGAACTCCGGGTGGAAGAGGAGCCGCGCCCATGGCGTTCTGGCCGCCGGCCGAAGTCCCGTAGATGCCGACCCGGCTGATGTCGTAGGAAGGATACTTCGCGGCCGACGGCCTTGTGCCAGAGGATGCGGTCGGGGAACCCGGCGTCGCCCAGGTTCTTCCAGCAGACATCGTGGAAGGCCTTGGAGCGGTTGGACGTCCCCATGCCGTCGATCTGGACGACGATGAAGCCCAGCTCGGCCAGGGACATGCATCGCCGTTATAGGCGCATGAACGACTTCGGGACGAAGGAGCCCTGCGGGCCGGCGTAGATGTTCTCGATGACCGGGTACTTTCTGGACTTGTCGAAGTTCAGGGGCCGGATGATGATCGCCCCAGATGTCGGTCTGGCCGTCGCGGCCCTTGGCCGTGAAGACTTCCGGGGGCCGCCAGCCGGCCTTGACGAGGCCGGCGATATCGGCTTTCTCGACCTCCATGAGGGCCTTCCCGTCCGAGGCCCGGCGCAGAACGCAGACCGGGCGGACGTCAACGCGCGAAAAGGTGTCGACGAAAAATGCGGCGTCGGCGGAGTAAACGACCGCGTGGTTGGCCCCGCCGGTCGGTCAGGGGCGTGAGGCCCGTGCCGTCGAAGTTGATGCGGTAAGGATGGACGAAGTAGGGATCCTCCCCGGGGACCATGCCGCTCGCGCGGAAACAGATCTGGCGCTTCTCCTCGTCCACTTTGTCCACGCCGCGGACGACCCAGTCGCCCTGGGTGATCTGGTTCTTGACCGCGCCGGTCGCGCCGTCGTAGAGGTAGAGGTGGTTCCAGCCGTCCCGCTCGGACATCCAGACGATCTCCCTGCCGTCGGCGGCATCGTAGCGGTATTTCTTGCCCGAATAGCAGAAGAACGTCTTCGGCTCCTCGCTCACGAGGGCCCGGGCCTTCCCCGACCCGGGGTCGACCTCGATGATCCGGTAGACCTGGTGGCCGCGCTGATTGTATTCAAAGGTCAGCCCGCGCCCGTCCTTCCACCAGGCGATATCCGACAGCTCGAAAGCATTGGGGAAGAGGCTGTTGTCGACGTCGACCCGCGTTTTCGCCTCGGCGTCGAAGACGACCGGCTGCTGAACGTCCAATGCGTCGCCTGGTTTGGCGTAGACAATGGTGAACGCCTTTGGCTGAAGCTGGTCCTCAGGCGAGGACTCGACATACTGGACGGTCCGTTTGTAGCCCGGACGGACGCGGTAGGCGGCGAGCTTCCGGGAATCCGGCGCCCAGCGGATCGAGTTCAAGACGTAGGCATTGCCTTCGCTCCCGTCCAGGCTCAAGGCGATCTCGTCCTTCTTGTCCTTGTCCTTGGAGCGCACCCAGACGTTGAAGTTCTTGATGAAGGCCTCCTGCTTGCCGTCGGGCGAGACCTTGGGCTCCTTGGATTCCGGGGCTTCGTCCCGGGGCCACGGCCGGCGGCCGTCGACCGGGCCGAGCTTGGTCACGGCGTATGTCGAGAGGTCGCAGGTCCATTTGAATCCGGCGGCCTCGAATTCGACGGCCTTCTCGCCCCCCGTGAAACGGATCATCATGAAGGGGAGTTTCGCGCCCGTGAATTTCTCTCCGGAAGCGGCGTTGAGGGCGGCGGCGAGCTTCTCGTGATCGAAGGCCGGCCTCTTGGCCAGCGTATCGGCATCGACGAGGTCGAACTCGAAGCCGTCCCTGACCGTCTTTCGGTACCAGAACCTGTGCGTTTTTTCGATCCAGCTCGCCCGGCCCGGAATGCCGAGGGCCAGGGCCTGGAATTTCTCCCTCAAGCTATCGGCCCGCTCATAATCCGCCTGCCGGCCTTGGGCCGACAGGCCGCGCGGCGACAAAAGGAGAACCAGCACGACGGCGATCGACGCCAGGGATGATGCGCGTTTCATGGGACCTCCTATCCGGGACTTATTCCCGGGATTATAGGCCAGACGGCGAGGGGAAACAACGGGCGGGCCGGGGCCGGGAATTTCCATTTTTCCGCGGGTCGGGGTATGATTGTTCACTAAGGAGAGAATACGATGCGCATATTCGCCCATCGGCTTCACCCGCAAGAATCGCCGTCCGCCGCCGGAATCCCTCTTCTCAGGGCCCTGGTGATTTTGTCCGGCCTCGTTCTGATCCTCGCGGCCGGGTCCTGCGGCTCTAGCAGCTCCACAGTGAACCCTCCCCCGCCCACTTCGAAAGTCACCATCACGCCAACAACCGTGACCTTGTCGAGAGGCGCGTCCCAACAGTTCTCGGCCACGATCTCGGGAGCCACGGACCAGACGGTCTACTGGGAAGTGAACGGCACGCCGGGTGGCAGCACCAGCCAGGGGTTGATCTCCGAGGGAGGCGTGTATATCGCGCCTCTGACGATCCCCAATCCGGCCTCGGTTTACGTGAAGGCCGTTGACTTCGCGGACCCGACCCAGTCCGCTACGGCGACGGTCACGATCCAATCGGGGTCCGCGGTCAGCGTAGCGATCACGGGAAGCGGCATGCCGGTCACCGTGCCGACCTATGGATCGTACGCGTTTACGGCCACGGTCTCGGGAACGACGAACACGGCCGTCACCTGGCAGGTCAATGGGGTCACCGGGGGCTCCGCGACGACGGGGGCCATCAGCTCCCAGGGAATCTACAGCGCCCCGCACTCCGTTCCGGTCTCCACGGCCCCGAACAACGACGGCCAGACGACGGACGTGATCGTCACCGCGATCTCCCAGGCGGATCCGACCGCCTCCGATTCCGCCGTCGTTCTGATCACGCCTCCCCAGCAGGGCCATTTCAATACGCCGATCCCGCTCGGCGTCACGGGGGGAAACGGGAAGGACACGTCGACGGTCGGCAGCGAGACGTTCTGTTGCGGCGGGACCCTGGGGTCGCTCGTGTCCCGCGGCGGCAACCTCTACATCCTGAGCAATAACCATGTCCTGGCCCGGAGCGACGCCGCTTCCCTTGGAGACCCGATCGTCCAGCCCGGGCTCGACGAAAACAACTGCGCCACGAGCGGCACGATCACGGTCGCGAACCTCTCCCAGTTCTTCAATCTGGAGACGGGCCCGCTGCCGAACGTCGATGCCGCCATCGCCGAGATCGTCCCGGGCGCCGTCGATCCCGAGGGGACCATCCTTCAGCTGGGCGGCGTGAACAACGGGAATCAGCCGACGGACGGGACGCCGAATCCCGGACCGGGAGTCGCTCCCACCATCGGCCGGAACGTCGCCAAGAGCGGCAGCTCCACCGGCCTGACATGCGCCTCGATCACGGCCATCAACTCGACGGTCGACATTGAATATCAGAAAGGGTGCAATTCGGGAACGACGTTCACGATCGAGTACGTGAACCAATTGGACATTGAGGGCGTGGGCTTCAGCGGCGAGGGGGATTCCGGCTCTCTCATCGTCACTCAGGACACGGCCGACCCCGTGGGCCTGCTGTACGGCGGTTCGGACACGGACACAGTGGCGAACCCGGTGGCGGACGTCCTCGCCCAGCTCGCCGACCAGACGACCGGTGAAAAGCCGGTCTTCGTAGGCAACGGGACGGTCGGCCAGCATGCCGTCGCGGCCTGCTCGTTGCCCCAACCTCTGGCCTCGGCAGTCCGGGCCCTGATCCTGGGGAATTCTGCCGTGGCCACGGAGGCCCTGCAAACAGCGGCCTCTGCTCGCGACACCATCGCCGCGGAGCTGCTGGCGCGGCCCGAAGTCCTGGCGGTGGGCGTCGGCGCGAGCTTTGACGGTCCTGGAGAGGGCGCGCTTCTCGTTTTCGTGAGCAAGGGCGAGCCGCTCTCGAAGATCCCCGCCCAGGTCAACGGCGTCCGGACGCGGATCATCGCCCTGGATCCGACGGAAAAGCTCGGGTCGCTCTCGCCCGCCGCCAGCGCGGCCCTCGAGGCGACCGCCACCCCGCCGAAGGTCGTTTATGCCATTCCTGAATCCGAGGCGGATCGGGCGAGGTCTGTCCACGCGATGCACGTCGCCGATTGGATGAAGCGCCCGGGCGTCCAAGGGGTCGGCGTGACTTCGAGCCTCGATGCCCCGGGTGAGGCGGCCCTCATGATCTTCGTCATCAGGGGAGTGCCCCACGACCAGGTTCCGCCGGTGATCGACGGCCTGCGCACACGGGTCCGGGAAACCAGCCGGTTCCGGGCGCGATAGATCCGGGCAGCCCGGCCAAAAAGCAGGGCCGCACCGAGGACTCGAGCGGCTGAAGGCCCGGAGGCCGGGGAGTTCAGCGCTTCAGGACGTCGATATTCATGACCGGATTGACCTCATTCCAGCCGCGGCCGGGCTGTGAATCATAGCGGGCCAATCCGTAGACTCGCACGCGGCTGCCTTCCTGGGGGATCGTCATTCCTCCGGGGCTCGGGATCTCGCAGATCACGAAGGGCCCCTCTTTCCGCTGGACGTCCACCAATTTGATATGGATGGTTTTTTCGTCTTGATCGAAATACACGTCGCCGACGAAACCTTCCGTGACGACACGGGTCCTGGTATTCGATGAAAAATCCGCGATGCGGAGAGGGGTGAAGCCGCGGTATTCCCTGGCCTTCGACGGCATCGAGGCCGTGCCGTCGGCCCTCGACGGAGTGATCCGGTTGGAGTGCAGGATAAGAAAGGATAGGACCAGCGCTAATGTAACGAGGGCCCGAACCGCTAGGGAGGGTGTCAGCGCATGGAGGATATTCCCTCCGCTCCGGGCCGGGACACCGCGAGAGTTGAGCGCCGCACCGATATCCTCCCGGAACTCCTCAAAATCCGGCGGACGCCGACCGATCTCCGGGCCGAACCGGCCGAACTGCCGCCCGGCCTGATGCCCGGCGCGAAGCCTCTGGAGAAATTCTTCGCACTCCCGGCAGCCGGCTAAGTGTTGCTCGAGGCGCTCCGCTTGCCGAGGCGGAATCGCGCCCTCAAGATAGGGGACGAACTTCCTCCGGAGGAACAGACACCGCCAGTTCATCTCCAGAGCTCCAAGCCCCCCCGGCCTTTCATAAGGTCCCCCGGAACGGTCTCAACCGCGCTTCGAGTTCGGCCAGGGCCCGGTTCAGCCTCGAGGCCACCGTTCCAGGCGGACACCCGAGGATGCGGCTCATCTCCTTGTAGGACAGGTCCTCGACATACTTGAGGACGATCACTTCCCGCATCTTGAAGGGCAGCTCCATCACCGTGTCCCGGATCGCGGCCTTTCGCGCTTCCGCAGGATCGGAGATGTGGGCCCTATCGATCTCATCCCGGCCCCCGAGGATGGCCTCCAGGGGGATCACGGGGACGCTCCGCTTCCTGAGGTGATTCCGGCATTCGTTGTGGGCGATCCGATACATCCAGGTGAGCAGGCAAGACTGGAACCGGAAGCCCCCGAGGCCCCGGAAGGCCTTGAAAAAAACGTTTTGCAGGACATCCTGAGCCTGGAGGGAGTCCCCGATCAGAGAGATGATCATGATCCAGATCGGGTCGCGATACGCCTGATAGAGCTCTCTGAACGCTTCCTCGTCGCCGCACTGAGCGGCCGACACCATTCTCCGCTCCCCTTCGTCGGAGAAGTCCCTCAGGGCCACGGTCTGGTCGGGAGGGACGTTCAAAGCCACGATGGCAATATATCGCCGTCCAAAAAAGATGTCAACCCCTCGAGTCCCCGGCATGAATGCCGGGGCTTGTTCGGGGTTACTAGCCGGGGAGCAGTAAGTATATTACATAATCCTTGCTGCTCCCCGAGTACTAGCCGGGCGATAGCAAGAAATATGAATATAATTATATCCTGCCCGGCTTAGTAACCCTGAGCCTCGCTTCTTATCCCCGCCCCGAAGCTCCACGAACTTACGTCTATTGGATCCGACTCTTACAGGCTTTGGAGCGCCAGCCCCCGAAGCGGGGGTTCCCTATTCCTCCGTCCCGCGAAGGGGACGAAAGGCGGGGCTTAGCGTCGGCGAACGGGTCAAGCGGTCTCGGGTCCCGGCACGAGAGGGGCTCCGCCCCATGGAAGAATGCCGTCTTTTCGCGTGTCTATTATTAGTATAGGAGAAATTTATGCATCAATCACTCTCGAAAGCCCGTTGGATATCCTTGGCCATCGTTTTTTCGTTCATGGTCCTGGTTGGACCGTCCCTCGTCCTGTCCTTCCCGCAGAAGGATACGGATTCGGGGAAGGCGGCGGCTGAGAAGAAATCCAAACAGCAAGCCAAAGAAGAGGAAAAGGGCCGGACCGGAACGAACGTCGAGATCACGGTCACGGCCCCGCGCGTCGAGATCCCGCTCAAGGAGAATCCGGCCGCGACGACGGTCGTTGAAACCCCCATCCTCCGGAACGCGCCGCGGACGGTCTCCATCGACGAAGTCCTCAAGCTCGTCCCCGGCGTCAAGGTCGACAACCAGGCCGACGACGAGCGCGTCCACATCTCGATCCGCGGCGAGGGCATCCTGACCGAGCGCGGCACGCGCGGCATCGAGGCCCTCGTGGACGGCATCCCGCTCAACGATCCGTCCGGCTACATCTACGATTTCTACGACCTCGATTGGGTTAACGTCCAGCGGATCGAGGTCCTGCGCGGACCGGCCGCCGCCTTCTACGGGAGCGGCTCGTAAGGCGGGATCCTCAACATCCTGACGCGCGACGGCGGGCCGGACCCCGTCTCCGGAGACGTCCAGCTCACGCGCGGATCGTTCGGCCTTAAGAAAGGCTATGGCGAGGTCGGCGGGACGATCGGACTCATGAATTACGACGTCACCGGCTCGATGCTCTCCGGTGACGGCTACCGCCAGCACTCGGCCTTCAGCGACGACAACGCCCACGGCAAGTTCACGTTCACCCTCAACCCCAGGGTCAAGATCACGGCCCTCTTCAACTACACGAATTTCTTCGACCAGAACCCGGAAGGCCTCAACCTCGATTGGTTCAGCGCCGACCCCAAGGTCCTGCGCCGCCTGGCCAACCCGGATTCGCTCACGTACAACGAGTACTACAAGACCCAGCGCGCGACCGGGGGCGTGACGTCGACGATCGGTCTGGCCAGGAACCTCGATCTGGCCGTGACCGCCTATTACCGTAACACCAAGTACACGGAGGCCGTTCCGGACTCCGTCGACCATCGCGATATCGACAATCCCGGGTTCAATCTCCAGATCAACCACAATGCCGGCGAGGGATGGCTCAAGAACCACTTGAGCGCCGGAGTTGATGCGTCCTGGCAGGGGTTCGACGAGATCAAGCATCCCAACCTCGGCGACGCCGTCGAGGGGCCCGAGCTTTTGGCCGACCAGAGGGTGTCGCAGACAGGCGCGGGCGTTTTCGTCCTCGACCGCGTCGAACTCGGCCGTTACTGGGGCGTTTCGGGAAGCGTCCGGTACGACCGCGTCACGGACAAGCTCGCGGATTATCTCCAGGCCGGCGGGGTCGATCTCTCCAGCAATGTCGCCTATGACAGAGTCACCGGCCGGGTCGGCGTCACCTGGAACCCGCTCTCCGACTTCGGGCTCTACGCCAGCGCGGGGACGGGGTTCCTGCCGCCCGGGACCGAAGAGCTCATCGAGAATCCCTATGCGCAAGGCGGCTTCAACACCCACCTCGTCGCTGCCACTTCGACCGGCGAGGAGGTTGGGGCGCGGGGCTCGATCACCAAGACCTTCACGTACGACGTCGCCCTTTTCCACCTGAACACGAAGAACGATTTCGGTCGATACCGGATGGTCGACCGGCCCCTCGAGACCTTCTACGGCAACGTCGGCTCGACCCGGCGGTACGGCATCGAGACCTCCTTGGGCTGGTTCCCCATCGAACCTCTGGCCTTGAGACTCGCCTATACCTATTCCCATTACAAGTACGCGACCGTGGAAACGCTGGCCGGAGAGACGTTCAACGGAACGTGGCTCCCCAACATCCCCCAGCATCAGCTTTACGCCGACGCCGAATACCACATCACCAAGAACATCGTCGTAGGGGCGGCCCTCGAATACCTGAGCGCCTGGTACATCGATTCGACGAACGAGGTCCTGCCGAACGGCTACGGCCGGACGGACCCCTACGCCCTCGTCCACGTCCGCATCGGGTACAAGTTCCAGTTCCACGGGATGCCCATGGAGTTCTTCCTCTCGGGCCACAATATCTTCAACGTTCTCTATTACGGGTTCACGGAGCCCGACCCGGACGGCAACTCCTATCAGCCGGCACCGACGGCGGAATGGTCCCTGACCGTGCGCATGGGGTTCAACTGACGGATAGGGCTGGTTTGACCTGCCCCGCTTGAATCGAACGGAGAGGATATTAAAAAGCACCGCCTGCCCGGCGCGGGACGCTCCCCGTTCTCTCTCACGGCGCCTGGAGGACCACGTAATCCTTGAAATAGCTCGTGCTGTCGGTCTTTGACCACAGCCCGATCCGGCCCGACACCGGCTCCTTCAGGGTGTATTCGAGTCCGAGCGTGCCGTCGATCCAGCCCTTGAAGTCCGTGCCCTGAACCGTCATTTTCAACTCGTGCCACAAGCTCCTGTCGAGCACGAACGCGTTCCTGCCGCCGAATTTCACGAGCCTGCGGACGCCGTCGTGGAAGGTCCAAAGGGCGATGTTGTTCTCGGTATCGTTGTAGCGGACGGCCAGCCAGTCGCCGTTCGCTTTGACGTTGAAGAGGATCCCGGAGCAGCGGTCGTTGGTCCCGCCGACCGTCTTGAACTTGAGGCTGATCGTGCCGTTCGTGAAGTCGTCGAGACCGTTGAGGACCGCAATGGGGAAGTAGGCGAACTGTTTGACGTTGTCCATGAACTCCTCGTTCGAAGCGCCATAGAACTTGCGCGCGCTCTCGAGCAGGAGCTTCGTGGGGTTGCTCTGCCGGGCGACCCATGGCCGGCCGTCGACCATGATCACGTTGTCTCCTCCGTCCTTGGTCACGATCCACGTGCCGACGATCGGCTGAAATGCCTTCGGTTCCTTGCCGACCTGCTCCTTGTTGAGATCGACCTTGAGCTCCGCTGCGCTCAGCGAGACGATCGCCAGGGCCACAGCGGCCGCGATGAACGAACGATGAATGGCCTTCATGTTTTTCTCCTGAGGACCAAGAGTCCGAAGCCCGCCACGAAGGCGGGCCACAATCCATAGAGGATCACGGCGGCACCCCTCGGCGCCGCGGCGAGCGGATGGCCGGCGAACGGCTGTCCGGTCTCTTGCGGAGGCGTCACGCCGGCCAAGCCGTAGATCGTCTCGAGCACGGCTTCCTCCGTCGTGAGCCGGTTCATCGCTCTCCTGCCGCCAAGCTCGTACCAGACCTCGCCATATCCGGTGTTCGCCTGTTCGAAGAGGCCGATCGACGTGGCCGAGACGTACCGCACCCTGACCGACGGCATCACCCGGCGGAGCTTTGAGAGCGCCTTGTTCTCGAGGTCGGAGCGGCGCGGATCCTCCGGCGCCAGGTGGACCTCGATGCTGAGCGGGCCTTTGATCTGGGCGAGGGCTTCTTGATCGGCCTCGGGGAACGAATGGCGCCGGTTCTCCGAGAGATCCCAGCTCAGGGGAAAGAACGCGCAGGCCACGACCAGCGCGGCGCCGGCCGCGACGAGGGCGGCCGATTCGAACGCGCGGCGACGGACGGGAACGCCGAGCCGGATCCAGAGCGCGGCCACCCCCAGGCCGGTGGCGATCAAGACGAGCGCGGCGAGCGCCGTGCCGAGCTCGACGAGTCCGTGCTGGAACATGTCCAACATCGCCTCGGGGGTGAACCGGCGGCCTGCTCCGCCAGTCCGCCGCGCACGGAGGCGACGAAACCCAGGATCCAGGTGCCGACCGTGAAGGACAGCACCAGGATGGCCGCCGTCGACGGATTCTCCGCGATCGAAGCGACCGCGGCCGCCAGCGCGATCGTCAGCCCGGCGCTCAGGAGGTGCCCGACGACGACGCTCGCGAGCTCCGGCGCGTACGTGCTTCCGCCGTACGTCTTCCACAGGATTCCCGCCAGGAGCGCCGGGACGCCGGCCAGGCACCATCCCGCGAAGAGGACGAGGGCCTTGGCCGAAATCGCGGGAAAGCGGCGACATCGGATGCTGGAGCTCGAGCTTCAACGCCCCGCTCTGGCGGTCGCCGGCGACCAGACGGATCGCCACGAACGGGAGGAGGAACGTGGCCGCGATCTCGTAGGCCACGAGCGTCGGCACCCAAATGCCGTCGAGCGGCGAGAAGGCTTCTCCCACGCCCGCCGACGTTCCGCCGAAGCCGCTGGCTTCGGCATATTTCCGGACCGCGCCGATGAAGGTCACGCCGACGAGCGGTCCGACGAGGAACAACATCACCCACCAAGCGCGCGAGGAGAGAAGCTCACGCCATTCCTTTCCGACAAGCTGGATCCACGGGCGCCTAGGTGAGGGCAAGGAAGACCTCCTCGAAATCGGCCGGCGCCGTGACGCCCGACCGGCCCCTGGCGAGCTCTGCCAGTTCGGCGGCCGTGCCCTCCCCGCGAACCCGCCCTCCGCTCAAGAGCACAAACCGGTCGCAAAAGCGCCCGGCATCCATGGTCTGGTGGATCGAAAGGAACAGCGTCCGCCCGAGCGACGCGTGCCAGCGAAGCGTCTTCGCGGTTTCGCGGCTCTGGCGCAGATCAAGCCCCTCGAACGGTTCATCAATGAGGAGCACCGGCTGCGGCGTGAGGAGGCCCATCACCAGCAAGGCGCGCTTGCGCTGGCCTTGGGAGAGGGCTCCGATCCGCCGGCTTTTTAACGGCGCGATATCGAGGCGGTCGACGATCTCGTCATACAGGTCGCGCCGCCCGCCGAAAAAATCCAGGAAGAACTGCAAGACCCATCCCACCGGCTGGTGAGGCCACGGGGCGATGCCGTCCGGCAGATAGAAGAGAACGTCGCCGCGACGGGACGTCTCATATCCGTCACCGAACGCCACCACTCCCCTGTCGGCCGGCTGGACTCCTGCCAAGCACTCGAAAAGCGTGGTCTTCCCGGCGCCGTTGGGGCCGATCAGACCCAGGATCTCCCCCCGGCGGATCGAGAAAGCGACGTCGACAAGGGCGGCAACGCTCCCGTACGTCTTGGCCAAGCCCGCGACAGAGACGATCGTGGGACGCGATGGATGGACGAGCTCGTCACTGATTTCGGGCATGGTATCGGATCAAATTTTTTAAGAGAAGCACGGACGAATTATGTCAGCATTGACCATCGTCGTCAATATTCACCTCCTCATCCGGCCCTTGCCGTTCTCGGATTGAGCCGCCTTCGTCAGCGAAAGCGGCATCTCAGGACAGGAGAAGACCCGCTCTACGATGCCCCTGGCAACTGCCCCGCATCAAGGGACGACCCCGGACCTGAGAATTTCAAGCCGGGGGGTTTTGTCTTGGCGGGGTCAAGCCACGCGCCGTCCGCGTCGGGTCCGATTGACGCGGCTCCAGTTTGGGAGTAGGTTCTTCCTGAGAGGTTGGGGTATCTTCCGTGCTCGACAGAAGAAATCTCTACAGATTCCCCTGGTCCAAACCGGACAACCCCGGTGGCTGGGTCGAGGTGACGGACGAGTGCACCCTTTCCTGCCGGGGCTGCTACAGGCACAAGATCGAGGGACACCGGCCCTTGGACGAGGTCCGGCAGGACATCCGGGATTGCCGGAGGATCACGAACTGCGACGGAATGGCGATCGCGGGCGGCGAGCCGTTGATCTATCCTCATATCGTCGACGTCGTCGAGTTCATGTCCACGCTGAAGATCAAGCCGACCATTCTTTCCAACGGGGAGAAGCTGACTCCCGCCCTGGCGAAGGAACTGAAAAAAGCCGGCCTGGCCAAGATCCACCTGCACATCGACAGCATTCAGAACAGGCCGGGCTGGGAGGGGAAGAACGAGGCCGAGCTGAACGAGCTCCGCCAATATTACGCCGACCTGCTGTATGAAACGAAGGGGATCCAATGCGGCTATCATGTGACGGTCTTCCGGAATACCCTGCCCTATCTCCCGGCGATCACGGAATGGTGCAAGAGGAATATCCACAAGGTTCAGCACATCTCGTTCATCGCGTTCCGGACGATGCCCAACACTGCTGATGTCGAATATTTCGCGGGCGGGCGCCGGATCGACCTCCGGACCCTTGGCGACGTCCCGCACGACCCGAGCGAAACGAGCATCACCGCCGAGGAGATGTTCGAGAAGATTGCGGACCGCCATCCGGACTTCGAGCCGGCGGCCTTCCTCAACGGCTCGGCCCAAGTCGAGACGTCCAAGTACCTCATCGCGATCTATGTCGGCAGCAGGAACGGGATCTACGGCGTGCTGGGGGCCAAGACCGTGGAGCTCGTTCAGGTCGTCCACCATCTCCTCAAGGGCCGATACCTGTCGTTCCTGAGAAGTCCGGCCGTCGGGAGGAAGGTGTTCATTCTCGCCCTCGTCGACCCGCAGCTTCGACGCGCGTTCGCTGACTACGTTCGCGCCTGTTTCCGCAGTCCCCGTCATCTCGTCTCCAGGATCTATTCGCAGTCCATCCATCTTCATCAGCCGAATGAACTTTTGGACGGCCAGGTCAATCTCTGCGACAGCTGCCTCAACATGATGGTCTATCGGGGGAAGCTGATCAACTCCTGCCGCCTGGACGAATATCGAGTGTTCGGAACTGCCATCGTTCCGGCGATTGCCCGCTGAGGATCGACCTTCGAGGAGGCAAGACAGAAGCCATGCCCATCGATAGAACAAGAATGTACAAGTTCCCCTGGTCAAAGGCCGACAATCCGGGAGCTTGGGTGGAGGTAACGGACGAATGCGACCTGTCCTGCCCGGGGTGCTACCGCCACCGGCTTGAAGGGCACCGGTCCCTTGAGGAGGTGAAAAACGACATCCTCCTCTGCCAAAGGCTGACCAACTGTGGCCGGATATCGATCGCCGGAGGCGAACCCCTCATCTACCCCGAGATCGTCGAGGTCGTCGATTTCATCCATCGGAACCGGATGCAGCCCGTGATCTTCTCCAACGGGAAAAATCTCAGCCGGGAACTGGGCGCCGAACTCCGGAAGGCCGGGCTCCACCAGATCTTCTTCCATGTCGACAGCGGACAGGACAGACCGGGCTGGAAGGGAACATCAGAATCCGGGCTGAACGATCTCAGGCAATTCTACGCCGACATGATCTGGGACCTGGGCGGCGTCCAGTGCGGCTTCAATGTGACCGTCACCCGGAAGACCCTGCCCGAGGTTCCCTCGATCTTGGAATGGGTCAGGAGGAACATCCCCAAGGTCCAGAACGTCTCGCTCATCGCCTTGCGGGGGCTGGACCTCTCCGAAGGCAAAAGATATATGGCCGGCGGGAAATTCATCGACACGTCCCTTTGGCAGAGCGCTTCGTCGGACGGCCGCGAGATCTCCATGACGAGCGAGGAGATCTACGAGATCGTCGAAAGGTCCTTCGCCGAAACCCGCCCTTCCGCTTACTTGAGCGGCACGGCAAGGCCGGAAACGCACAAATTCCTTATCGTCCTCTATCTGGGTTCCCCCCGCAAAATCTATGGAACAATCGGGGCAAAATTGGTCGAGCTCAACGAGGCCTGGACCCATTTCAGGAAGGGCCGATATATGGCCGGGTTCCCCAGGCCCAGGATCGGAAAGAAGATCTTCCTTCTCGCCGGGCTCGACCGGGAGGTCAGGAAGGCCCTCTTCAGCTATCTCGGAACGGCCCTGAGAAGCCCGGCCAGGCTCTTCGATCCGGTCTATATCCAATGCATCAACATTCAACAGCCGAACGAAATCCTGGACGGCGAGGTCAATCTCTGCGACGGCTGCCTGAACCAGATGGCCTACCATGGGAATCTCATCCCCTCCTGCCAACTGGACGAATTCCGCCTGTACGGGGGTCCCATCATGGAGATGACGGGGAAGTCCGGGGAGGGACCTGCCGCCGGCCCATTCCTCAAGGGACCAGGGAGCGGCTAAGGGACTTCCTCACGGCGGGAGCGACCCACCAGCAAATAAGCCCCGCCAACAGCCCCATGATGCTGTCCGAGAGATAATGGAACCGGCAATAGAACGTCGCCAGGATGACCGAAAATCCGATAGGGGCGAGGGCATAGAAGGCCCGACGGTCATCACGGAAAACGGTCAAGAGCATGACCAGCGTCGCCGCGACGTGCCCGCTGGGCATCCCTCCGCCGGCAGACATCAGGTGGGCCCGCAAATACTCGCCCGCGGCCGTGAAAACATAACCCTTCAGGGGCACGGTGTAAAGATGCCGCAACGTGGTCATGGGATTGTCCACAGGGAAGAAAAGATATAAGGCATTGCAGAAAATATTATTGAAGCAGAGGAGGAAAAGGAACTTTTCCATGACGTCTTCGCCCCGTCTGAAATAGAGAACGGCGCTCACGGTCGGATAAAGGGCGAAATAGCTGAGATAGGAGAACATCATCCATTCCGTCAGTCCCGGAAAGATGAATGCCTGAAGCCAAATCGTGGGCTGGACACCGAAAATCACCCGCTCGAGGTTGATGAGGGCCTGGTCCTTCCAGGTCGGCCAGATGATGAACATCAGCCGGAGGGCTGCCTCGTACGTGTAGATCAACACGATCGAAACCGACAAAACCCTGAAGAAAAACCTGCCGAACCGGCGAGTCATCCGCTGCTGGAGGTGATTAAAACCCACGAATAGGAAGGCCATCCCGATGCATGTCAGAGTTAGGAGGGTCGAGTTCTTCACCCTGGAATGGAAAATCGTTCCTAAGATTGAATAGAGAAAAAGGACCAGGACGAGGAAGACATCGACCGGCCGCAGGTTGGACATGAGATGACGGAGATCTTTTTTACCCATCTTGTTCCGGATATTATTGTCGTTTTGCGTCTCGAAAATCAACTTCCCGGCCGACGGCAACTCCGATGGTTAACCATTCCCTCGATCGACGCGCTCCCGATGTCCGACGAAGACCGGCATAAGATAGCTCGAAGCGGCTGAATCAGCATGATCCGCCAATAAGACGATTTTCATGCGTTAAAAGGGAAAAATGGGAAATGACCCGTGTAGGACTCGAACCTACAACCCGCGGATTAAGAGGCCGGTTGGCCTGTAGTTGGGGCCAAGCTGAAGGAAGTTATCTAAAGAGTATGATCGTCCACAGCGTTTCTGATGCAATCTCCAAGGAGAATTTCTCGAGCTCGATAGTACGGAGGTTGGGGAATAGTTTGCCCAGTGGGGTGTAAACTTTTACTCATTTTGCGGATAATGGGAAGTACCCTGCTAACTTAAATGTACTGAATATCAGTAAGTTAAGGTTGTATCGATTTTGGCATATTTTTATGCTGGGATCGATGTTGGGTTTACATATATCAGCATTGGGTTATTAAATGGGGGTAAGCGATGAGCAAACCGGCCAGGTTCTTTTTCGCGGTGATGCTGTCCCTCCCTTTCGCAGTGTTGCGAGGCGAAGGAAAGTCGCAGGTTTATAATTACAAGGCGGAGCTAAAACCGCCGCCTCTGGAGATCGTCAAGATCGAGGGACGGCATTTACATGGCGAAAGGAGAGTGGGGAGGCAATGTCGGGTTTTACGTCGGGAACAATGAAGTCTCGTGATCGATTCCAAGGCCACCAAGAGTACGACAAAAAAAGTCATCAAAGCAATCAGGAAGATAACAAAGGCACCCATTACCAGGGTGATTTACACGCACAGTGATCCCGACGCTCCACGGCGTGATGCTTATCCGGACAAGGCTGAAGTCATTTGCAGCCTCCGGACTGGACGATTGCAAAAGAACACGACATAATATCTGGAGATGAATGGCCCGCTTCAATCTATAGACCGGAATCTGTCCCGGCTAAAACTTCCTCGGCTACGAAGTCTGGCCTGCATCGAGCTCGCCGCCATAACCTTCGACGGCCAGCTCAATATCCACATAGGCGAGGAGGAGGTGGAGCTCTTCCATTATGGCCCAGCCCACACAAGTGGCGATGTGATCGTCTATTTCCCGCGGGAGAGCGTTGGATTTATCGGCGACCTGGTCTTTGTCGGTCACGAGCCGTTGATCGAGAACCAGAAGGGCGGGAATTCTTGAGGATTGGTCCGTGTTTTAAGCATTCTGCTTGGCATGAAGCCGGAAATCCAGACGTTCATTCCGAGTCACGCCGATCCCATTAGCTCTAAGGAGGTACGTCAAACACTCGAATTCATCGAGGACGTCCAAGGCAAGGTCACAGCCATGTTTGAAGCCGGGCGTACTCTGGCCGAGGTCAAGAAGGCGTTTGGGGTTCAAGAGATCCGAAGGAAGAGGGAGCCTGGGTTTGGCCGAGTCTGGCTTCACGTGTATCTCGAATTGAGCGAGAAGAAGCTCAACTAAGAGGAAGAAGCTGAGACATCATCTGGCGGTATTCAAAGTAAGAATATGAAATGGATATCAGGCATTCGAATAGGGGGTCTCATGTTTCATAAACGGTGTATAGTTTTTGGTTGGCGTCAGTTTCTTCGTTTGGCTTCCAGCTAATGGCTGACGACAAGATTCAAGTTGTGTTGCTCTTTTTCATGGCTCTTGGATGGACCCACGCAGCGGATGGATATCAGGGTCTCTCCGCATTTACGAATCTGAGCTTTCGATCTCAAAGGGAAAATCACATCACGGGGAAAGAATTGAGGGCTGCTGTCATAGAGGCGCTGATGGAGCGCGGGGATCTCAAAGAAATCGACGATCTCTTCGTGATGGACAGGCAATGGAGCGAGGAGACACGGGATATTTGACACGGTTGGGCGTGAGAGCGCCTATCGGATCGGGATGCTCCTCAAAAAACAGGACTCCGGAAAAGTCTCGGTCCACGTGGCCGTCAAGAAAACGAAGGAGGGCGTGCTTCGGGAGGAGGCGGACAAGACAAAGAGCTCTGCGTCAGGCTTTCGAAGCGATGAAACAGGATTCGAAATGGAGGAGATCATCAATGAGGAGCTTCTCATGATGATCGACTATCCCGTCATCGTCATGTTCCCTTCCAAGGACGGAGTCGATTTCCTGCTGCTCGCTCTGACGAGGAGGCCTGTCGAGGCAGAGCCGCGAGAGTCGGAACCAGGGAAACATGTGGAACTTGTCCCGGCCCCCCAAGTTGTCCGAAAGGTCGCGCCCTTATATCCCGACGATTTGAAGAAGGAAGGGATCGGAGGCGAGCTGAAACTGCGCATAACGATCGGCAAGGACGGGAAAGTGGAGGATATCGTCGTCATGAAGTCCGTCCACCCGTATCTGGATTATTCCGCGGTGGAGGCGTTTAAGGATTGGGAGTTCGAGCCGGTGGTCAAGAAAGGCAAGGCTACGCGAGCGGCCTTCGATTATTCTTATCTCTTCGACCTTTCGAGCGGACCCGCCATGACTTCGGAATCCCCAATAGTTGCCGGAAACCGGGAGGAGCTTGATCGGATTCTCACGGGATGCGCCGAATACTGCCGAAAGAGAAGGGACGAGGCACTGTATTTTGTTTGCGAGGAAACGATCGACGAAATCCACTATCGGCTGAATCCGGATGTCCGCCGGGCGGACTTGTATTTCACTTGGTCTCAAATTGTTGCGGAATCCGCCGATGGACGGGAGGTGTTGTCGGTAGCGGCGGACGTCCAGGTCATGGATCCGAACCGGACAGAGAGGAAGAACTACATCTGCGATTATCAACTGATCAGAAAGGCGGGAATAATCAAGGAACGACGAACCATCCTCAAGGAAGATGGCCGCAAAACACCGGATCAAAGCAAACTCCTCGACGAGAAGCGGTTCTCAATGCTCATGCCGATGACGATATGCCTCCGGATCCTCGAGCATGACCGCCAGTCTCTCTACGATTACCGGATCGAGGGGGAAAGCGAGATCTCTGGGAAGAAAGCCTATGTCCTCGAGGCTAAGCCAAAGCCGGGAAGCGGGGAATGGATTCGAAAAGCCAGGATCTGGGTGGACCGGCAAAGCTTTCAAATTCTCAAAAGCGATATCGAAGGAGTGCCTATTGAGGAATAAGAAGACGTCCTGAGCGATTCCGTCCACTTAAATGGCCGTCCGGATTTCCAAATGGTGAACGAATACGGAGTTGAGAAAATAGGCGTGGTGTTTCCTGAGAAAACGACTGTCCATGTGGAACATAACAGGGGAGTCGGCAATCTGTGTCCATCCTGAAGCTCAACGTGTCCTCAAGTATTAAGAAGTACAAATTCTTCACCGTGGAGACTGATCACGAGATCATAAAATGAAGAGCGCCTGATCTGCTCCCCGGATCCTGGTGCAGACCAGGTGGATGGATATTGTTGCCAGAAAACTCACATTACGGATGGACCACGTTTCAGGGATAATGTCCACTGTCGCTCGGGCAGTTTTTCGGTATGGTCTAATTGTAAGTTCTTTTATTATTTGATATATTTACGGCATCAAATATTTAGAGGTGGAGCCATGTCGCTAGGTGTTGTTATCAAGGGGCCTGAAGGTATACATTTTGGCAGCGGATAGCAGAGTTATTTTGCAGGCAGGCCAAACTGGTCAGCCTCCCTATCTTGTAAATTTTGATAACGCAAGCAAATTATTAAATTTTTCTGAACCGCATAATTATGTTGGGGCTGTTACCTATGGACTTGCCGTTATAGGTGGGCGTACTGCCTATAGTTATATCCCCGAGATCGAAGAAGAGATTTTATCAGACCAAAAAAGAAGGCTTACAATAGAGCAGTACTCAGAACGATTAAGCAAATTCTTCATGGATAGATGGGCTAAGCTTATGCCTCGAGATTATCAAGGTCCAGACATGACCTTTATTGTCGGGGGATATGATCAAAAAGAAGCTTATGGGAGAGTATTTCTTTTTGAAATACCCCGACACCCAAAGGCAGTGCCTAGAAATGCCGATGACTTTGGCATGACCTGGGGGGGGCAACTTCAGGTTGCGTGCAGGATCATTCATGGGTTCGATCCGAACTTAATAAATATTGTCCGTAATAAGCTTAATCTTACAAAAGAACAAGAAGAGATGTTATTTGAGGAATTGAAGAAGAACCTTGAATTTCCGATTCCATATCAAGTACTTCCTCTACAGGATTGTGTCAATTTGGCAATTTATCTTATCCGTAGTACAATAAGCGCTCAAGATTTATCTGTTGGAATCCGAGGGGTTGGGGGCTTAATAGAAGTTGCAGCCATTACGAGAACCGCCCCTCTTAAATATGTTCAAAAGAAAGAAATTAAAGGAGAGTACGATATCTATTAATCAAGGAGCCACCAAGTGAATACACAAAATACAAATATGCATTCTTTTGAATCCGCTGGATGGACATTCACTTCTTATAATATGCCAGTTTGTAGCTTTCCTGCTCCCTCGTCCTATATTTTATTTCCCATACGATTAAACATAATCTCCCACGATGTCCACGAGAACCTCTTGAATAATAGTCTAGTTTCTTATGACGAAATATGGCGTACTCTAGCGCAGATGTAGCTTTCCTTTCGGCAGAACAAGTTTGTGGTATAAATCGCCAAATGATCATAAAGAGCGGGGGGACATTTAATCCTCCCCAAAATTTACTAAATCCAAGTTCCTTAGATTATATCTTGTCAACAATCATCGATCCCAATATAACAGCTTACGACCACCTCGATTTAAAAGAAAAATCTGCAAAACTTGCCTATCACATTATTACACGTCATATTTTTTATGACGGAAATAAAAGGACTGCAATTCACGCGGCATGGGAATTCCTTTTGGCAAACGGGGTGAAGGTGAATTTAGATAGGTCGATAGTTGATTTGGCGCTGTCTATAGCTAGAGGGGATTCTAATCAGACGGACTTGTTTTCTTGGTTAAAAGACCATCAATCTACATAAAAATAATATACTAGAACTAAGCCTATCATCATCCTTTTTTCTCTGTCATATTCCATTTCAAATTTAGAATATCACGTGGTTTTCACTCTGCCAGGATTTGGCAAGATAGATTGGTCCAGGCTTTTGCTGCCTATTGATATCGTACTAATTGTGCCTGCAGGTTTAATCATTACTTTTCGTGACAAGAAGCCTATTGTTCCTTGAAGGGTGCAAGCCAATTAAACGCTGTGCAGTGGAACGGTTGAAAATCGTGTAAAATCGCAGAAAAATACGAGAGTACGAGGATCCGAACTTAAAGGGATAACGTCATGATTTTCTCGGGACAACAGGGGTAAAAAACGAAATGACCCGTGTAGGACTCGAACCTACAACCCGCGGATTAAGAGTCCGCTGCTCTACCGATTGAGCTAACGGGCCAAAAAATCCCCTCTAGTTTAATGGACTCGACCGGTCTTGTCAAACTCCTGAGATCCCTCTTCCGGGGCTTCCGCGAGCGCCCCGCCGGACCCGAAAACGTGTTAAAATGGGGGCGTGGAGGTTTCCGGATCGATGTCAGACGACGAGCCCGTGGTGATCCCGATCGACGGCGTCCTCGACCTCCACACCTTCAGCCCGAAGGACGTCAGGGACCTGGTCCCCGAGTACATTGAGGAATGCCTGCGACGCGGGATCACCGAGCTCCGCATCGTCCACGGCAAGGGGACCGGGACGCTCAAGGGGATCGTTCACGGCTTGCTCAGGAAGGATACGCGCGTCGCCGGCTTTGAGGACGCCGAGCCGACAGCCGGTGGATGGGGGGCAACCCTGGTCCGGCTCCGGCGGTAGGCGGCTATCTTTTAGGGTGCCGGCTATTTTTTGTAATGGATGGCAACGCCAACGATCTGCCTCTCGTAAACAACCGCCCGCGCGCCCCAATAATTGTAGACGACGCCTCCGCGGAAAAACTTATCGGCGACGATCACCAGGGCGTCGCCCCCCATCTGGGCGGTCTTTTCCCGGAGGATCCCCTCGACGTATTCACGGCTCATCCCGGGGTCGGGGCGGATCCAGACCTCGCCCAGCCGGATGTGATCTCTCCGCGTTTCGTGCCTCAGAAGCTCGACGGACTTCGGATCGTTCTTGGCAAAACGCGGCGTGTCAGGGTAGAAACTGTATCCGTAAGGTTCGTAGCAAGACACGATCCCCAGCGTGAGCACGGCCAAAAGCAGGATTGTCAGCCGATTTGCTTTCATCTTTTCTCCTTCTTGATATCCATTTTCTTGATATCCGTTCTTTTAGTCGTTCACCAAAATATTATAAAGCAAGAACCATACCAAGATAAGATCCGGAAGGCTGATAGGCCGCCTGGGGAGCCCCCGGAAGGTACGCAACTTATTTAATTTAAAAATATTAAGCGCCATCCGAGTGCGGCTCTCAGGCCGGCGGGACGGGTGACGTTTTTCAGGTCCTGAGGCGAGGCCGGTGTCCTTTCCCGAGGACAGCCTTTTTTCCATATCGGAGGGCTTCGTGGACGGGTTCAGATTCTTGACAGGACCGCGCCGTAGGGAATATAATTTTGTCTTTGTTTAAGCAGGCCGGATTCGATTAACACGGCTGGCCAGAGCTCGATAAACGTGAGGCAAAGCGCCCGGGCCGCTCCCGGGCTTCCCTCGGAGGCACGATCAATGAACTTCCAAAAGAAGAATTCCTCAGGCGACACTTCATCGAACTCATCGATGGACATCAACGAAGCCGAACCGCGAGCGGCCGGACGCCGCCGCTGGCCGTGGGTCCTGGGATTGATCGCGATCGTTCTCGTAGGATTGTTCCTGTGGAGGCGATCGCTTTCCGCCCAGTCCTCGAAAAACCTCGGGGCCGGCCGCGACGCGGCGGCGCGCGCTGTCCCGGTAACCGGGGCCGTGGCCAAGATCGCGGACCTCAGCGTCTACATCAGCCATTGCGTCGGCACGGTGACGCCCCTCAAGACCGTCACCGTCCGGACCCGGGTGGACGGCCAGCTCATCAACGTGGCCTATCGTGAAGGGCAACTCGTCCGGGAGGGAGACCTTTTGGCGATGCTCGATCCACGTCCCTTCGAAGTCCAGCTTCATCAGGCCCAGGGACAGCTGGCCAGGGACCAGGCGGCCCTGGCCAACGCCAGGCTCGACCTGAAGCGCTATGAAGTCTTGATCCAGGACAACTCCATCCCGCGCCAGCAGCTCGACACCCAGGCGGCCCTGGTCGATCAGTACGAGGCGGCCCTGAAGAGTGACCAGGCCCAGGTCGACAGCGCCAATCTCAACCTCATCTACTGCCGCATCACGGCGCCCATCTCGGGCAATGTCGGCCTCAGACTGGTCGATCCCGGGCAACATCGTCCATGCCAGCGACGCCGGCGGGCTCGTGGTCGTCACCCAGCAACAGCCGATCAGCGCCATCTTCACGATCCCCGCCCCCGATCTGCCGCAGGTCCTGCAGCAGCTCCGGGCCGGGAAAAAGCTCGCCGTCGAGGCGTGGGACCAAGATAGCACCCGCCAGATCGCCTCCGGTTCCGTGTTGGCAGTCGACAACCAGGTCGACTTGAACACGAACACGGTCCGGATCAAGGCCCTCTTCCCCAATGAGGATTATGCACTCTATCCGAACCAGGCGATCAGCGCCAGACTCCTCGTCGACACTCTGCGCGGCACGGTCATCGTGCCGACCGCCGCGCTCCAGCGCGGCCCTTCCCAGTCCACGTACGTCTACATCGTCAAGCCGGACCAGACCGTCGAGATCCGCAACGTCGACGTGCAGCGCACAGAGGGCGATGAGACCTCGATCCGTTCTGGGATTTCGGCCGGGGAGACGGTCGTCATCGACGGCGTCGACAAGCTCCAGCCGGGGACCCGGGTCTCGATGGCCGGGGCCGACAGCGGCGCCGCGCCCAGGAAACGTTCCTCATGAACCCCTCCCGACCTTTCATCCAACGGCCGATCGCGACCTCTCTCCTGATGGTGGGGCTGCTCATCGCCGGAGCCATCGGCTTCCGGCAACTCCCGGTCTCGGCGCTGCCCCAGGTGGACTATCCCACGATCCAGGTCGTGACATTTTACCCGGGGGCAAGCCCCGACGTCATGGCCTCGGCCGTGACGGCGCCGCTCGAGCGCCAGTTCGGCCAGATGCCCGGCCTAAACCAGATGATGTCGACGAGCTCCTCCGGAAGCTCTCTCATCACGCTCCAATTCGTCCTGGACCTGAACATCGACGTCGCGGAGCAGGAGGTCCAGGCCGCGATCAACGCCGCCGGGACCTACCTCCCGGGCGACCTGCCGAATCCGCCGATCTACAGCAAGATCAATCCCGCCGACGCGCCGATCCTGACCCTGGCCCTCACGTCAGACACCCTGGCCCTCTCTAAGGTCGAGGACTTACGCCGACACGCGGTTCGCCCAGAAGATCTCGCAGCTGCCGGGAGTCGGTCTCGTCAGCATCAGCGGCGGCCAGAAGCCCGCCGTCCGCGTCCAGGTCAATCCCGTCGCGCTCTCGTCGCTCGGGCTCACCATGGAGGACGTCCGGAGCGCCATCGCCAAGGCGAACGTCAACCAGGCCAAGGGCTCCTTCGACGGCCAGCTGCAAGCGTATACGATCTGGGCGAACGACCAGCTCCTCACGAGCGCGGAATACCGCCCGCTCGTCATCGCCTACCGCAACGGGGCGCCGGTCCGGCTCTCCGACGTGGCCAAGGTCATCGACGCCGCCGAGAACGTGAAGCAGGCCGCCTGGATGAACCGGGTGCCGGCGGTCATCGTCAACATCCAGCGCCAGCCCGGCGCCAACATCATCGCCGTCGTCGACCGCATCAAGCCGCTGCTGCCGCAGCTCCGGGCCTCGCTGCCCTCCGCGGTGAAGGTCTACGATCCTGACGGACCGGACGACGACGATCCGGGCCTCGGTCCACGACGTCGAATTCGAGCTCCTGCTGACGATCGCCCTCGTCGTCATGGTCATCTTCCTCTTCCTGCGGACGGCCGCAGGCACGGTGATCCCGAGCGTCGCCGTGCCGCTCTCTCTCGTCGGCACGTTCGGGGTCATCTACCTTCTCGGCTTCAGCCTGAACAACCTGACCTTGATGGCCCTGACGATCTCGACCGGCTTCGTCGTCGACGACGCCATCGTGATGATCGAGAACATCTCGCGCTACATCGAGGAGGGCGTCCCGCCGCTCAAGGCGGCCCTCCAGGGTTCGGAGCAGATCGGCTTCACCATCATGTCCCTGACGGTCTCGCTGATCGCGGTGCTCATCCCGCTCCTGTTCATGGGCGACGTCGTCGGCCGTCTCTTCCGCGAGTTCGCCGTCACCCTGTCGGTGACCATCCTCATCTCCATGGCCGTCTCCCTGACCCTGACCCCGATGATGTGCGCCAAGCTCTTGCGGCACAAGCCGGAATCGGAGCAGAGCCGTTTCTACCGGACCTCCCAGCACGCGTTCGATCAGGTCATCGAGTTCTACGACCGGACGCTGACCTGGGTCCTCCGGCACCGGAGGGAGACGCTCGTCGTGGCCGCGGGGACGCTGGTGCTGACCGTCGTGCTCTATATCGCGATCCCCAAGGGGTTCTTCCCCGTTCAGGACACGGGAGTCATCCTGGGCATCTCCGAGGCGCCGCAGACGGTCTCCTTCGCGGCGATGGCCGAGCGGCAGCAGGCCCTGGCCCAGGTGATCCTCAAGGACCCGGCGGTCGAAAGCCTCTCCTCGTTCATCGGCATCGACGGCACCAACACCACGGTCAACAGCGGGCGCATCCAGATCAACCTCGTTCCGCTCGGGAAGAGGAAGGCGAGCTCGAGCGAGATCATCCGGCGCCTCCAACCGCGGCTGGCGGAGGTCGCGGGCATCACGCTTTTCATGCAGCCGGTCCAGGAGCTGACCGTCGAAGACCGCGTCAGCCGCACCCAGTTCCAGTACAGCCTCGAGGACCCCGATGTCCGGGAACTGGCCTCCTGGGCGCCCCGCTTCGTCGCCCGCCTGCGGACCCTCCCGGAGCTCCGCGACGTCGCCAGCGACCAGCAGACCGAGGGGCTCGAGGCCCATCTGACCCTCGACCGCACGACCGCGTCGCGGCTCGGCATCACTCCGCAGATGCTCGACGACGCGCTCTACGACTCCTTCGGGCAGCGGCAGGTCTCCACCATCTTCACGGAACTCAACCAGTACCGCGTCGTCCTCGAGACCCAGCCGGATTTTCAAAAGCAGCCGGAGGACCTCGAGCAGGTCCGTCTGATGTCCGATAGCGGGGGGGCGGTGCCGCTGGGCTCGTTCACCAGCGTTCAGGTCTCCAACGTCCCGCTGGCCGTGAACCACCAGGGCCAGTTCCCGGTGGTCACCGTCTCCTTCAACCTCGCCCCCAACGCCTCGCTGGGCGAAGCCGTGCGGGCGGTCGATAAGGCGGCCCTCGACGTCGGCCTCCCGCAGAGCATCCAGACGGGGCTTCCAGGGCACGGCCCAGGCCTTCCGGGCCTCGATGGTGAACACGCCGTTCCTGCTCCTCGCCGCGATCATCACCGTCTACATCCTCCTCGGCGTGCTCTACGAGAGCTACATCCATCCGGTGACGATCCTCTCCACCCTGCCCTCGGCGGGGATCGGGGCGCTGCTGTCCCTGATGCTCTTCCGCACGGACTTCTCCGTCATCGCCCTCATCGGCATCATCCTCCTCATCGGCATCGTCGAGAAGAACGCCATCATGATGATCGACTTCGCTCTCGACGCCCAGCGCCAGGAGGGCAAGCCCGCCCTCGACGCCATCTACCAGGCCGCGCTCCTGCGGTTCCGGCCGATCCTGATGACGACGATGGCGGCCCTGCTCGCCGGCGTTCCCCTGGCCGTGGGTTCGGGGATCGGCTCGGAGCTCCGGCGTCCCCTCGGCATCGCCATCGTCGGCGGCCTGATCTTCAGCCAGATGCTGACCCTGTACACGACGCCGGTGATCTACCTCGCCTTTGACCGCCTGTCCCAGCGCGTCACGGGAGCGGCAAGCGTCGCGAAGGCCGGCCGGCCGTCCGCGGGAGGACGGGGCGTGAACATCTCCGCGCCGTTCATCCGCCGGCCGGTGGCGACGACCCTGCTGCTCGTCGCCATCGCCCTGGCGGGCGCGGTCGGCTATCAAGTTCCTGCCGGTCTCGCCGCTGCCCCAGGTGGAGTTCCCGACGATCAGCGTTTTTGCCGGCCTGCCGGGCGCCAGCCCCGAGACGATGGCCTCGTCCGTGGCGACCCCGCTCGAGCGCCAGTTCGGCCGCATCGCCGGCATCACCGAGATGACCTCGTCGAGCGGCCTGGGCTCGACGAGCATCACCCTCCAGTTCGACCTCAACCGCAACATCGACGCCGCCGCCCGGGACGTCCAGGCCGCCATCAACGCCGCCCGGGGCCAGCTGCCCGACGAACCTGCCCAGCAACCCCGGCTACCGCAAGGTCAACCCAGCCGACGCGCCGATCATGCTCCTGGCGCTCACCTCCGACGTCGTCGAGCGGGCGCGGATGTACGACATCGCCTCGTCCATCCTCCAGCAGAAGCTGGCCCAGGTCCCGGGCGTGGGCCAGGTCACGGTCGGCGGCGGCGCGCTGCCGGCCGTCCGCGTCGACGTCAACCCGGTGGCCCTGAACAGCACCGGGCTCGGGCTCGAGGACGTCCGGGCGTCGCTCGCGGCGGCCAACGCCAACCGGCCCAAGGGCGAGGTCGCCGACATCAAGCGGGTCTGGTCCCTGTCGACGACGGACCAGCTGCTGCAAGGCCGCCGAGTACCGGCCGCTCGTCGTCAGCTACCGCGAACGGCGCCGCGGTCCGCCTGGCCGACGTCGCCAACGTCACCGACTCGGTCGAGGACATCCGCACGGCCGGCCTCGCCAACGGCAAGCCGGCCATCATCATCATCATCTTCCGCCAGCCGGGCGCCAACATCATCGACACCGTGGACGGCGTCCGGGCCGTCCTGCCCCAGCTCCGGGCCGCGATCCCGCCGACCATCGACCTGTCGGTGCTCATCGACGCCACCCGGACGATCCGGGCCTCGGTCCGGGACGTCGAGATCACGCTCCTCATCGCCATCGCGCCTGGTCATCCTGGTCGTCTTCATCTTCCTGCGGAGCGCGCGCTCGACGTTCATCCCCAGCGTGGCCGTGCCCATCTCGCTGATCGGCACCTTCGGCGTGATGTACCTGCTGCACTACAGCATCGACAACCTGTCGCTGATGGCCCTGACCATCGCCACCGGGTTCGTCGTCGACGACGCCATCGTCGTCATCGAGAACATCACCCGGCACCTCGAGGCCGGCATGTCGCCGCTGGCCGCGGCCTTACAAGGGGGCCGAGGAGATCGGCTTCACGGTCCTCTCGATCAGCCTGTCGCTGGTGGCCGTCTTCATCCCCATCCTGCTCATGGGCGGCATCGTCGGCCGGCTCTTCCGCGAGTTCGCCGTCACGCTGTCGGTCGCCATCGGCGTCTCGCTGGTCGTCTCGCTGACGGCGACGCCGATGATGTGCGCCAGGCTTCTGCGGCCGTACGACAAGGAGCCGCGGACGGCCGCCTCTACCGGGCCAGCGAGCGCTGGTTCGCGGCGATTCTCCGCGGCTACGAGCGGGCGCTCGGCTGGGTGCTGCGCCACCAGCGCCTGACTCTGGCCGTGACCCTGGCCACGATGGCCGCCACCATCTTCCTGTACGTCAAGATCCCCAAGGGCTTCTTCCCCCAGCAGGACACCGGCCGTTTGACGGGTCGATCATCGCCGACCAGGACACCTCGTTCCAGGCCCAGCGGCGGCGGCTCGACCGAGTTCATCGATACGATGACCGACGACCCCGCGGTCGAGAACGTCGGCCGGATTCCTCGGCGGCGGCACCGTCAACGCGGGCCGGATGTTCGTGAGCCTGAAGCCCAAGGAAGAGCGCGACGTGACGGCCGACCAGGTCATCGCGCGCCTGCGCGGGAAGCTCGCCCACGTCCCCGGGGCCACGCTCTATTTGCAGTCGGACCAGGACGTGCGCGTCGGCGGCCGCTTCGGCGCGGCCCAGTACCAGTACACGCTCCAGGGCGACGACCCGGACGAGCTGTTCGAGTGGGCGCCCCGCGTCTACGAGAAGCTGCGCCGGCTCAAGGAGCTCACCGACGTCAACAGCGACCAGCAGAACAACGGCCTCGAGGCCGACGCTGACCATCGACCGCACCACGGCCTCGCGGCTCGGCATCACGCCGCAGATGATCGACGACTATCTCTACGACGCCTTCGGCCAGCGCCAGGTCTCGACCATGTACACGGCGCTGAACCAGTACCACGTGGTCATGGAGGTCGACCCGAAGTACTGGCAGAACCCGGAAGGCCTCAAGATCATCTACGTCCCGACCTCGAATCCGGCCTGGTGCCGCTCGCGGCCTTCACCCGGTTCGAGCCCACGACCGCACCCGCTGACGGTCAACCACCAGGGCCAGTTCCCCTCGGTGACGATTTCCTTCAACCTGCCCGTCGGCGTGGCCCTCGGGCACCGCCATGGACGCGATCAAGCGCGCCGAAGCGGAGATCCGGCTTCCGGCGAGCATCCGCGGCAGCTTCCAGGGCACGGCCCAGGCGTTCCAGTCGTCGCTGGCCAACGAGAATCTCCTGATCCTGGCGGCGCTCCTGGCCGTCTACATCGTGCTCGGCATCCTCTACGAGAGCCTGATCCATCCGGTGACGATCCTCTCGACGCTGCCCTCGGCCGGGCGTCGGGGCGCTCCTGGCGCTGCTCCTCTTCCAGACCGAGCTCTCCGTCATCGCCCTGATCGGCATCATCCTGCTCATCGGCATCGTCAAGAAGAACGCCATCCTGATGATCGATTTCGCCATCGACGCCGAGCGGACGGAGAACAAGAAAGCCCGAGGAGGCGATCTTCCAGGCCTGCCTGCTGCGGTTCCGGCCGATCACGATGACGACCATGGCCGCCCTCCTCGGCGGGCTGCCGCTGGCGATCGGCAGCGGCACGGGGGCGGAACTGCGCCGGCCGCTGGGCATCGCCATCGTCGGCGGGCTCATCTTCAGCCAGATGCTGACGCTGTTCACGACGCCGGTCGTCTATCTCTACCTCGACCGCCTCCGCCTGCGGTTGGGTACGGCCCGGCGGAAAGTCGTCCGCCGTTTCTTTTCTCACGGGGAGGGAACATGAGGCTGAGACACGCTCTAATGGTCATGCCGATCCTATTCGCCACGGCCTGCCTGGTCGGCCCCAACTACCGGAGGCCCTCGGCGCCCGTTCCGCAGGGATTCAAGGAAATGCCAAAGGAAGGGACGGCGGCCGCCGTGACGTGGAAGGCCGCCCAGCCGAACGACGCTGCCCGGCGCGGGAAATGGTGGGAGATATTTCGCGATCCCGATCTCAACGCGTTGGAGGAAGAGGTCGGCGTTTCGAACCAGACGATCGCCGTGGCGGAGGCCCAGTATCGGGGCGCCCGGGCGCTCGTCGGCAATGTCCGTTCGGCGCTTTTCCCCGCGGTCGGCGTGGGGGCATCGGTCACGCGGTCGAGCGGGGGGACGTCCACTGCAATCGCCCGGGGCCGGGCAAGCCGCCCCGGCCGTCACCGTCTATGAGGTGCCCGCCGATTTGAGCTGGCAAATCGACCTCTTCGGCCGGATACGCCGCAGCGTGCAGGCCAGCCTGGCCAGTGCCCAAGCCAGCGCGGCTGACCTCGAGGGCGTGCGGCTGGCGATGCACGCGGAATTGGCCATGGACTATTTCCTGCTCCGCGGGCTGGACGAGGAGATCGAGCTCTTGAACAGGACCGCGGCCGGCTACCGGAAGACCGTGGAGCTCACGGAAAGCCGCTTCCAGCAGGGCGTCGTCTCGGGGGTCGATATGGCCCAGGCCAAGACGCAGCTCAACGCGACGCTGGCCCAGGCCACGGACTTGAGCATCTCGCGGGCCCAGCTCGAGCACGCCCTGGCGGTTCTCGTCGGCAAACCGCCGGCGGAGTTTTCGGTCCCTCCCGCCTCGACCCAGGTCGCGTTGCCTGAGATCCCCATCGTGCTGCCGTCAGAGCTCCTCGAGCGGCGCCCGGATATCGCCGCGGCGGAGCGTCAGATGGCTGCGGCCAACGCGCAGATCGGCGTCGCCGTGGCGGGGTACTTCCCGACCTTGAGTCTTTCGGGCACTTTCGGATACGCGGGCTCGCCGCTGTCCAGCCTCTTCTCGCTCCCGAACCGGCTCTGGTCTTTGGGGGCTTCCCTGTTCGAGACCGTCTTCGACGGCGGCCAACGCCGCGCCGTGAAACGGCAGGCGGTCGCTGCATACGACGCCACCGTCGCGGGATACCGGGAAACGGTTTTGACCGCGTTCGGGCAGGTCGAGGACAACCTCGCCGCCCTTCGGATCCTGGTTGAGGAGACTCAGTACCAGGGGGAGGCCGCGGCGCAAGCCGAACTCGCGCTCAAGCTGGCCAACACCCGGTACATGAACGGGGTCACCTCGTATCTCGAAGTCGTGCTGGCCCAGGCGGCGGCGCTGGCCAATAGGCAGCTGGTCGTCGAGCTGCGCACGCGCCAGATGACGGCCAGCGTCGGCCTGATCGAGGCGTTGGGCGGCGGATGGCACAGCTCGGACCCCGTCGAGTCCGGCCCCCCTCCAACGCGCTGATTCCCATCCGAGCCACGGATCGGGCGAGGCCCGGGCTACGAAAAAAAGCGGCCGATGCGCTTGATGCCTTCTTCGATTATCTCCGGCCCGGGGGCGAACGATAGGCGCAAATAGCCTTCGCCGTTCCGGCCAAAGGCGCTCCCCGGGATCGTGACGACCTTTTCCCCGCGCAGGATTTCCAAGGCTACCTCGACGGAGTTCCCATGCTTTGGCATTTTCGCGGAAATGTCCACGAACAGATAGAACGTCCCCGCCGGCCTGACATAAGGCAGGCCCAGGTACCGGTCAACGCACTGTGTCGCGAAGTCCCGCCTCGTTTTCAATTCGGCAATGTTCCGCCCTTTTTCGTCGTCCGCGAATCCCCTCAGGGCATGGATCGCGGCGTACTGGGAAAGGGACGCGGCGCACAACACGGCCATCTGATGAAAAGTCCGGATCGCCTTGGCCACGTCCGGCGGCGCGGCGCACCACCCGATCCGCCAGCCCGTCATGGCGAAGCTCTTGGAAAGGCTATTGACCGTGATGCAGCGGTCCAGATAAGGGGCCGGCGAAGCCGCCGGCTCGTCGAAGACGATATCCCGGTAGACCTCGTCGGAGATGACCATCAGGGTCGAGGATCTTAAGGCCGAAGCCATTTTTTCGAGCTCCCCGGAGGAAGACACGGTCCCGGTCGGATTGTGCGGGCTATTGATGATGATCGCTTTGGTCTTCGAGGTGATCCGGCCGAGGACGTTTTGGGCCCTGAACTGGAAACCGTCCTCGGGAAGGAGGTCATAGGCTACGGGCTCGGCTCCGGCCAGACGGACGAGCGATGGATACGCTGGAAAACCGGGGTCGGGGATCAGGATCTCATCCCCGGCGCCGGCAAGGACCATGAGGGCGTCCATCAACGCTTCCTCGGCGCCCATCGTGACGCAAACCTGGTCGGCGGAAAGAGGATATCCCGCCCGGCCCGCGATGAGTTCCCGGAGCTCGGGAAAGCCCTCGTTCGGCGAATAACCGAGAGGCCAGGCGTCCAGGTTCTCGCGGACGTGGGACAGGACGGCTTTCGGCGTCGGGAATTGGAGTTCGCCGAGCCCGAGATTGATGCAGGACGGGTCGGCGAGATCATTGATCTGCCGGATCATGGTCTTCTCCATGCCCCGCATGCGGGGGCTCAGGATCACGTCCAGTTCTCTCATCCGTTGACCAGCCTTCGGACCAGCCCTTGATAAATGACGACGGCCTCCTCCAGCTCCTTTTTCTCCACCTTTTCATGGTCCGTGTGGGCGTCGAGGACGGATCCCGGGCCGAGGAGCAGGGGCTTGCCGAACGCTGGGAGGTAGGGGATATCCGTCCCGAACGGCATGACCTCCTGTTCAAGGCCCGGGACTGTGAATAACGCCTGCGGTTCGGACTTTGCTGTAACGGAGATCCGGACGCGGCCGGAGGCGGCGGCTTCGATCTTGGACAGCACGAGGTCCGGGGATTCGCCCGTGCGGCAGGAGATGGCCGCGCTGGCCGACCCGGGGATGACATTGACAGCGGAACCGCCCTCGATCCGGCCCACGTTCATTTGCATCGGGCCCATGACCGGGTGGACGCTGAAATCCAGGCGGCGGATATCCTGGAGGACGTCCAGGAGCTTCAGGATGGCCGATTCCCCGCGTTCGGGATAGGCGGAGTGGGCCGATGTCCCGGCCGCTTCGAGCGTGAGGGTCAAAACTCCCTTGTGGGCCGTGGCCAGCTTGTTCCCGGTCGGCTCTCCGACAATGATGAACCGGGATCCCGGCGCCCGCCTGTTCGCCTCCCGGGCCCCGAGGCTGTCGGTCTCCTCGCCCACGACAAAGAGGAGGCCGACCTTCTTCAGGCCTTCGTCCCGCAGCCCCGCCGCGGCCACGATCATGGCCGCCATGATCCCTTTGGCGTCGCAGGCGCCGCGGCCGTAAATGCGGAGGTCGTCCTCCGCGGCCCCGAACCACGGGGGCACGGTATCGAGATGCGTGCAGAGGATGACGGCCGGCGTTTCCCCGAGTCCGGCGATGACGTTCTTCCGTCCCGCCCCGACGTCCTGGGATCGGACGTCGAACGACTCTTTCGCGAGAAGATGGATAAGGAAATCGGCGAGGGGGCCTTCGTTTCCCGTGACCGACGGGATGTTGACGAGCGATTTGGCGAGGTCAAAGAGTTCCAACCGAAGCCTCTCCTTCACGACGGCACCCCCAAGAACGTCCTCCGGGGGATTATCGGTGATGTCCCCGCAGGGCGGGGAGGATCGCGATCTTGTCCTTGGAGGCGATGTCCTGGACTCTCTTCATGATGACCGCCGGGACCCCCGCCACGACGACGCCCGGGCGGACGTTCTTCGTCACGACGGCTCCCGCCGCCACGACGCTTCCCCGGCCGACCTTCACCCCTTCGAGGACCACGGCGTTGGCGCCGACGAGGACGTTGTCGCCGATGATGACGGGGCGCGCGCTCGGAGGTTCGAGGATCCCGGCGATGACCGCGCCGGCGCCGATATGACAGCTCTTCCCGATGAGCGCCCGGGCGCCGACGACGGCGTTCATGTCGATCATCGTCAGGGCCCCGACCCTGGCCCCGATGTTGATGACCGCGCCCATCATGATCACGCAATCCCTGCCGATCTGGGCGCCGGTCCGGATGATGGCCCCGGGTTCGACCCGGGCCTGGACCCGGCGCAAGTCGAGAAGAGGCAGCGCCGAGTAGCGGCTGGAGATCTCGATATGGGTCGTCGAGATTTTTCTCCGATGGCGCTTCAGCCATCGCTCGATGGGCCGGTCGTCGCCGACGAAGACCCAGAAGTCTCCCGTCCCGAACGCCTTGAACTCGGCGCCCTCGAAATCCTTCGCCGTCAGCCGGCCTTGGACAAAGACCTTGGCGGCGGTCGTTTTCTTGCTGTTGGCGATGAGCGCGGCAATTTGTTTATAGTCCATGGACTTCCATGACCCCCTGATTGGATGATTGGGTGATGATCATCTCGGGCTCGCCCTCTTCGGGGCCGCGAAGGCTTCGCATGGCCTCGGCCACCGCCTCGGTCCTGTTGGCCGCGCAGATCGCGAAGACCGACGACCCGCCGCCGCTGACGTTGCATCCGTAGGCCCCCGCCTCAAGGGCTCTCCGCTTGAGCTCGTCATAGCCGGGGATGGAGCGCGAGCGGACGGGCTCGGAGATATGGTCCCGGTTGATGGCTTCGCCGATCTTCTTCACGTCCCCCCCGAGCAATGCGTGGATCAGCGTGGCGCAGCCGGCCATCTGCTCTTTCATCAGGGGAAGGGCGAATTGGGCCGGGATCAGGGCTCGCGTCGTCGTCTGGGATTTTTTCCTGACGCGGATGACGACAGGGATCGGGGGGACGTCGATCTTCTCAATGCGGAGCGGGCTGGTGGCCTTGATGAAGGCGAAGCCGCCGAGCCCGCAGGCGGCGACGTTATCGGCATGCGGAGTGCCGCCCGAGGCGGCTTCCCCGAGGCTGGCGAGCCCGATGACCTCGACCGCCTCGAGCCCCGCCTGAAAGACCTCGTTGAGCCCATAAACGGCGGCGACCGCCGAGGCCGCCGAGGAGCCCAGCCCGGAGCCGGTCGGCATCCCCTTGATGATCTCGATGGAGGCCCCCCCTCCCCTCCCCGTCCTCTTGAAAAAGTGGATGGCCGCGAGGCCGGCCGTGTTCTCTTCGGGTTCGGTCGGCAGGCTGCAACCTCCGTCAGTGATATGGATCCGTGATCCCCGCCGCGGGGGTCGCCCGGACCCTCAGAATGTCGAAAGGCCTATCCAGGGCCAGGGCGAAGATATCGAAACCGGGGCCGAAATTGGCGACGGTCGCCGGAGCCCGGACGAGGATTTCCTTTTTCAAATCAGATGCCGTTCCTGGAGCAGCCTCTTGAGGAGATCGCGGCTCGCCTCACCCAATCTCGTCAGGGGCGGGCGCAGGGGGCCTCCGGGCAAGCCCATAAGGGCGAGCGCTTCCTTGACGGCCATGGGGTTGGTTTCGAGCCGCAGGGCCTCAAAAAGCTCGTAGTATCGGACATGCAGCTCCAGGGCTTTGGCGGCCTCTCCCCGGAGGCAAAAGTCCACGATGTCGCGCATGACCGCGGGAATGATGTTCCCGGCGACCGTGAAGACGCCGCGGCCGCCGAAGGACATCAGCGGCCAGCACGTCGTGTCCTTTCCCGTGAGGACGCTGAAGGAGGTCCCCCGGGCCAGATAGAGGACTTTGGCCAGGTGGTCCATCTGCATATTGCCGTCTTTGGTCGCGATGATATTCCCGTGGCCGATGAGCTTGGCATAGGTCTTGGGCTCGACGTTGATGCCGACCCGTTCGGGGGCGTTATGGACGATCACCGGGATCCTCGAGGCGTCGGCCACTTTCAGATAGAAATCGACGACCCCGGCTTGCGCGGGCTTGACGAGGAAGGGGGCGAAGACGACGGCGTAATCGCAGCCCAAGTCCGCATAAAGTTTCGCGCGCGAGATCGTCTGGTCGAGGTTGCAGGAACAGGTGTCCGGCGCCACCCGGCACTTTCCCCCGGCCTCCGCGACGACGATCTCCACGAGGCGGGCGATCTCCTTCTCGGTCATGGCCGGGCTCTCGCCCGTCACGCCGAGCGGGGCGATCCCGTGGATGCCGCCCTCCACCTGGGCCCGGACAAGCGTCTTCAGTCCCGTCTCGTCAAGGGACAGATCGCGGTTGAAAGGAGTCATCAGCAGGGTGTAGGCTCCAGATAGCATGGCTCCGTCTCCTTCTTCCTATGGCCTCGAAAAAACCGGAATCGGACGCTCCATCGAAGTCGATAACACGCTCCTAGGAGACGAATTTATAACATAGAGGTTGGGCCATGTCAAAATGGCGAACCTGCCCGTCAGCCTTGACATCCCTTCGCGTCATGATCTAGCATTCCGTCGCGGACGGCCTTGGGCGAAGCCGCGCCAAGTGACCGTCCCGGCCAGGCCGAAAGGAGGAGCCGCATGAAACACTCCGTGATCGAACGGACCCTGAAAAACGCGTTGTTCATCCTGATCAGCGCGGGGCTTGCCTTTTCGTCGGTTTCAGCGGCCGCCCGGGGGGGCGCCGTTGGCGATCCACGCCCTGATGTCCAAAATACGGCGGCGCTCACCCTCCTCAGGCCGGCGCGGGTGTTCGACGCCGAGGACGGCAAGATCCATGAAGGTTGGGCCGTGCTTGTGAAGGGAGACAGGATCGCTGCCGTCGGGCCGAAGGCGCAAGTCGTTATCCCCGGAGGGACAAAAACGATCGAGCTGCCCGGGATGACCCTTCTGCCGGGTCTGATGGACATCCATTCGCACATTTTCCTCCACCCGTATAACGAAACGCTCTGGAACGACCAGGTCTTGAAGGAGCCGCTCGCCTACCGGACGATCGAGGCCGTGATCCACTGCGAACGCACCTTGATGTCTGGATTCACCCTTCTCCGGGACCTCGGCACCGAGGGCGCAGGTTACGCGGATATCTCCGTGCAGCGGGCCATCCGCGAGGGGCTCGTCCCGGGGCCGCGCCTGCTCGTGGCGACGCTCGCGATCGTCGCAACGGGGTGCTACGGGCCGGGGCCGGCCGGCTTCGCCCCCGACCTCATCCTGCCGAAAGGGGGTCAGGAAGTGAGCGGGCAGGCCGAGATCCTGAAGGCGGTCCGCGAGCAGGTCGGGCACGGCGCCGATTGGGTCAAGGTGTATGCGGACTACCGGCATGGGGTGAGCGGGACGGTCCCGACCTTCAGCGAAGAGGAGCTGCGGACTTTGGTCGCGGAAGCCCACTCCGCCGGCCGGCCGGTGTCCGCCCACGCCACGACGGCGGAGGGGATGCGCCGGGCGACCGTCGCCGGCGTGGATACGATCGAGCACGGCTACGGCGGGACTGAAGACATTTTCCGCCTGATGCTCCAGCACGGCGTGGCCTATTTGCCCACGCTGACAGCCGAAGAGGCTTACGCGGAGTACTTCGACGGGTATCAACAGGGACAACCCCCGACGCCGGGAATGCAGCAGGCGTTGCGGGCCTTCAAGACGGCCCTCGCGGTCGGCGTCACGATAGGGCTGGGCAGCGACGTCGGCGTTTTCGCTCACGGCACCAACTACCGCGAGCTCGAGTGGATGGTGCGCGGGGGCATGACCCCGACGCAGGCCCTGTTGGCGGCCACCGCGGTCAACGCCCAGATCATCCGCCTCCAGGATCAGCTGGGCCGGATCCGGGCCAATTTCCTGGCCGACCTGGTGGCCGTGGCCGGCGATCCGACCCAGAACATCCAGGCCGTCCGGGACGTGCGCTTCGTCATGAAAGGCGGAGTGATCTACAAGCGGCCCTGACGGCCGAACGGCCAACGGCTACTTCTTCAGCAGCTCCTTGACGGCCGCCTCGATCTGCTGATCCCGCCCGGCGGCCATGACATCCGGGTCGTTCTTGACGAGGATGTCGGGCTCGAGCTGATTGCCTTCGCAGAGCTTCCCGTCCGGCATGCGCCAGCCGCCCTGGGGGATCCCGAAGACCAGGGTCGGGTCGATCTGGGCTTCCCACCAGACGAAGGTCCCCGTCCCCGGCACGGGCATGCCCAGGGTCTTGCCGATGCCCCGGATCTTGTACTCCACCGGGAAAAGATGAGCGTCCGAATAATTGCACTCGCCCATCAGGACGATGGACGGCTTGATCCATTTGTCATAGGGTTCGTAGCCGACGAGCTGTCCGCGGGGCAGGATGTCGAAGACCTTCTTGCCGCTCAGGAAATCCGCGAGCTTGTCGTGCAGGTTGCCTCCGCCGTTGAACCGGGTGTCGACGATCAGGGCCTCCTTGTCGATGCTCAGGCCCAAAACCTCCTCGATAACGGTCCGGAAGCTCGAATCGTCCATGCCTTGGACGTGAACGTAGCCGACGCGTCCGCCGGAAAGGCGGTCCACTTCCGCCCGGCGAGCCTTGACCCAGCGCCGGTAGAGCAGGCCGTTCTCCTGACCCAGAGAAATGGGCTTGACGGCCTCCTCCCAGCGTTTCTGCGTCGCCGGGTCGTAGACCGAAAGCAGGGTGAGCTGTCCGGCTTTCCTGTTCAGGAGCTGGTAGTGGTCGACCGAGGCGTCGAGGGCCCGGCCGTCGATCTTTTCGATGATATGCCCCGCCTTAATCTTGAGGGCCGCCTTGTCCAGCGGACCGCCGCTCAGGATCTCCGCGACCTTCAGGCCGGGCCCTGCAATAATCATAATCCAAGAACAGCCCCAGAGAGGCCGTGGCGTCGCCCGTCTGCGTTCGCGGCCCGGAATAGTAACACCCGGTGTGAGAAGCGTTCAGCTCGCCCAGCATTTCGCTGACCATCTCCGCGTAGTCATAGTTGTTATTGATATAGGGGAGGAACTTCCGGTAGGTCGTGTAATAGAAATCCCAGTCCGCCCCGTACAGGTCGGCCACCAGGAACTTCTGCTTGATCTGGCGCCACATGTGATCGAACATGTAATCCTTCTCGGCGGCCTGGTCCAGGGCCATCTCGCCTCCGATGGCGACGGGTTCCATCTTGGCGCTCTCGGGGTCGATCTTGGTCACTTTTCCTCCGGCCAGGACGAAGAGGGCCTTGCCGTCGGGCGAGAGCTCCATCGACGCGTTCGGAGCCCCCAGCTTGGCGAACAGCTTGGTCTCCTTCGTCCGGAGCTCGGTCACCCACAGGTCATAGCCCTTTTCGAACCTGGCAAGGTAGAAGAGCTTGTCCCCTGTCTTGGTCAGGGCCATGTCGGAGATATCGGAGGAATTGACGGTGAACCGGGCCTTGCGCTCGTTCAGTGCCCTCGAACTCGATGACGATTTCCTTCTTGGGCTCCTCTTTCTTGACCGCCGCGTCTTTGCCTTTGGTGTCCTTGGCCTTGTCTTTGTCCGCCTTGTCCTTCTCTTCCTTGGCCTTATCCTCCTGCTCCTTCAGCAGGTCGAAATCGGCCTTGGACAGCTTGAACCGGTCATAGGCGTCCCGGGTGAAGAACATGCCGTAGATGTCCAATGTCAGCGTATTCCCGGCCATGTTGGCCGCGCCTTCCCTGGAGGACCCAAAGTACGTCATCGTGCCGTCCATGCCCCAACGCGGGTCGACATTCGCGAAACCGCTCTTGGTCAGGTTGATGACCCGGCCCTTCCCGTCGCTCGAGACCAGGCCGACCTGCGGCGTGAACAGCCGGACGTAGCCGAACTGGACCAGGAACCACTTGCCGTCCGGGCTCCAGCGGTAGTTCTGGTCGCCGTCGGCATAGGAATAGTTGCAATCCGCGGGCAGGATCGTCCGGGTCTCTTTCGAGGCCAGGTTGATGACCTTCAGCACCACCCGGTTCTCCAGATAGGCCACCTCCTTCCCGTCCGGCGAGAATTGCGGCTGGAATTCCTCGGCCGGCGTGGCCACCACGGTCCCGTCCTTCAGGACCGTCGAGGCGTAGAAATAGGGCTCCTCTTTTCGCGCGATCGAGGTCGTATAGATGTTCCAGTTGTTGTCCTTTTCGGCGGCGTAGACCAGGGTCCGGCCGTCGGGGCTGAAGCTCACGCTCCGTTCCTGCCAGGGGGTGTTCGTGATGCGCTTGGTGACGCCGCCCTCGACGCTGCTGACGAAGACCTCGCCGCGGAACACGTAGGCGATCTCCTTGCCGTTCGGCGACAGCCGCATCTCGGTGATGCCGCCCTGGACCGGCACGTTCTGCCGCAGGACCTGGCGGCCGTCCTCGGCGATGCGGACGTCGACCCTGCGCGGGGCCGCGCCCTCGGCCATGGTGTACACCTCGCCGTCGTAGCCGAAGCACAGGACGCCGGCCTTCGAACGGGTCAGGAACCGGACGGGGTTCTTGGTGAAGCTCGTCAGAGGGGTCGAAACGGCCGGCTTGCTCAGGGAGCTCTTGGTGACGTTGAACGAGCCGGTCTGCTCGCTCAGATAGTAATAATCATCGCCGTTCGAGTCGAAGACGGGATTGCGGTCCTCGCCCTTGAAGGTCGTGAGCTGGGTGTTCTTCTTCGTTTTCAAGTCATAGACCCAGATGTCCCGGGTCACCGAGGAGGTGTGGTGCTTCCGCCAGTCGCTCTCGTACCCTTTCTGGTCGTGATAGATGATCTTGTCCCCGGCCGGGTTGACCGTGGCCGAGATGGCCGGCTGGGTCAGGACGAGCGAGGCCTCGCCGCCCTTCACGGGAACGCTGTACAGCTCGGGGAACTCCGACATCGGGAACTGCACGTTCGTCACCAGGTCCTGGTGCGTCGAGCTGAAGAGGATCCGCTGGTCGTCGGCCGTGAAGCTGCTGGGGATGTCGGCGGCGGAATGATACGTGAGGCGCGTGGCTTCCCCCCGGAAGCCGGCATGATGAAGACGTCGAAATTGCCGTATCGGTCCGAGGCGAAGGCGATGGACTTTCCGTCGTGGCTCCAGACCGGAGCAAACTCGTAGGACTCGCTGATCGTCAGGGGAACGGCCTGGCCGCCCGAGGAGGGAACCTTATAAATATCGCCTTTATAGCAGAAGAGGATGGTTTGCCCGTCCGGAGAGATCGCCGGATAGCGCAGCCACAAGGGCCTGTCCTGGGCCTGGGCTGGGAGTGCGCTCCCCAGGGAGACGACGAGGATGAGAAGCGTCAGAAGCGGTTTCAGAGCGCGGGTGATAAAAAATTTCATGGGTCCCTCCACAAAGACGAGTTTGTCCATAATTCTACCAGGGATTAATATACGTATCGAGAAACCATTTGGTTGTCATGAGTCAGCCTTTTTCTAGGACGGGCGTCTCGGCTCAGGGTGGCGGGGCTGTCCTCATGGGGTGAATCCCTGGTTTTCGGCAGGCGCTCGCAACGGCATCGTCAAGAAATCAGGGCTGGCGCAAAGCTCATCTCCGGCCCGCCCGACCGCTAACGCAGATGACGAGTTCATGTTCTTGACAGCTCTCTGAGCCGGGAATAGTATCGGAAGGTCGTGGGAAATATCGGATCCTAGCCCGAAAAAAGAGAGGTTTTTCAGAACATGGAACAACAATTCCTAACCCCCCGTCTCAAGCGCGTCCGGAGGCTCTTCGGACTTGGGTTACTCTGCCTGGCCTGGAGCGCCTCCGTTTCCGGCCGGACCCAGGACAATACGATTGTCTTTCAGATCGGCCGTCCGGACGGCGGCTATGCCGAGTTCGCCCTGGTCGGCAATCCGGCGGCCTTTCCGCAGAAATTCCCTCAGGACGTCGAATTCGTCGTGGGCCAGAGCCATCCCCAGCAACAATGGCCGTTCGTTCATCCCGGCCCTCTCGATGCCTGGGCCGGCGGACGCGCTCACGCGTTCAGGATCACTTTCAACGTCTCGAAGCTTGTCCCCGGCTATTACCGGTTCGTGGCTGATTTTGTCGATACCCACGACTCCGCCCCGCCGTGCCTGACCATAGATATCAACGGCACGCAGCTCAAACGCAGACTTCCGGCGGGCCACGGCGACGCCTCCCTCACGAACCCTAAAGCCGGGAAGAATTTCTCGCTTGAGCAGGTTATCCCCGCTTCCCTTCTTCATCCCGGCAGGAATTCCATTACGCTCATGAACGCCGAGGGCAGTTGGGCGCTTTATGATGATATCCGGCTCGAAAGCGGCGCTCCGGCTCCCGCCGAGCCGGTCCGGGTCGAGGGACAGGGGCTGCCCTTTTACAAACGGGCGCCGGAAGGACTCCGGCGGGTCATGAAAATATCGGTCGAGAACCTCGCCGGCGGCACCGGGCCGGCGGAAATGGCCTGGAAGGCAGGCTCCTATTCCGGGACCCAGAAGTTCGAATGCCGTTTCGGCCCTAACGAAATTCTCGTGGCCATGCCCGATGTGGGGCAAAAGACCGTGGTCGAACTGGCGGTCAAGGCCTCAGGCCGCGAGGCCAAAGGGACGGCCATGCTGGAGCCGGCCCGGAAATGGCATGTGTTCATCGTGCCGACGGTCCACACCGATATCGGCTATACCGACCTCCAGGACCGGGTCATGGCCCGGCACGCAGACAATACGCTCCAGGCCCTGGCCCTGATCGACAAGCATCCCGGCTTCAACTGGGACTTCGAAACGTTCTTCCAATTCGACTGTTTCCTCCGGGCGCATCCGGAGAGGACGGCCGAGGTCTTCGGCCGCCTGAGCCAGGGCCGCATGGGATTGTCCGCGCTCTTCGCCAACATGTTGACGGGCCTCTGTTCCCATGAGGCGCTCAACCGGGTCACGCTGGATGCCCGCGGCCTGGCCAATAAGGGGAGGTTCGCGTTTCAGTCGGCCATCCTCGATGACGTGCCCAGCGCCATCGGCAGCCTGCCGATGGTGCTTGCGAATTCCGGGATCAAGTACTTCGTCGAAGGGGTCAACAACGACCGCGCGCCGTACGCGACGCAGGGGCTCGCGAGCCCGTTCTATTGGGAAGGGCCCGACGGCTCACGCCTGCTCTCCCATATCGTGCCCGGCTATGCCATCGCGGGCGGCCTGATCCCGTCCGTGGAGCGCGCGGCCGAGGCTCTGCCCGCGTTCCTGGCCGGCTACGAAAAAGCGGAATACCCCTATGACGCCGTGTTCGTCAACGGGGCCTTCAGCGATAACCAGGGAATCGCCCCCTGGCTGCCCGAAGTCGTCGAGAAATGGAACGCCGAATGGGAGTATCCCAAGCTCATCCTCGGCCGGCCGGAGGATTTCTTCGGCTATATCGAAAAGAACTTCGCCGGCAAGATTCCCGTCCTGAAGACCGACTTCGGCGGCTGGTGGGAAGATGGCGCCGCCTCGAGCGCCTTGGAAACAGCCCTATGCCGGCGCGCCGAAGAGCGGGCCGTCACCGCCGAAATGCTGCATTCCCTGGCCGCTGTCCTTGCCGGCGCGGCATATCCCAAATCCAGCTTCGACGACCTGTGGCACGACATCCTTCTCTACGACGAGCATACCTGGGGGGCCTGGTGCAGCATTTCGGAGCCCGGATCCGAGCAGACCGTCAAACAATGGGAGGTCAAAGGCTCATTTGCCCGCCGGGCCGACGAGATCTCGCGCCGGATGCTGAATGACGGCCTTGCCAAACTGGCTGCCCTCACCCCGGCGGCGGACTTGGTCGTCTTCAATTCGCTTTCCTGGCCGAGGAAGGATATCGTGTTGACGGAAACGGCCGGAGCCGTCGAGGACCTCGCGACCAAGAAGAAGATCCCGGGCCAGGCCTTGCCCGAAGGCGGCGGGTGTTTCATCGCTTCGGACCTGCCGTCCGTGGGATACCGTTCTTATCGCAACGTCGTTTCGGCCGGAGCCTTCAAAGACGCCGCCCGAATCGCGGGGAACGAGATGGAAAACGAGTTCTACCGCGTCGTGGTGGACCCGCAGACCGGAGGCCTGAGATCCGTCTTCGACAAAGAGGCCGGCCGGGAACTCGTGGACGCGGAGAGCGAATACCGTCTCGGCGAGCTCGTTTACGTCAGCGGCGGCGAAGGGACTTTTGCCGTCCATTCCGACTTGAAGGGCCTGCCGGCGCCCCGATTCTCCACCCATCGCCAGACAGCGACCGGACTGAAGCATCTCAACGGGCCGGTCTTCGCCGAGCTCGCGAGCGAGGCCAGGGCCGAAAAGTTCCCGAAGATCACCTTGCGCGTCCGGCTCTATCACGGATTGAAGCGCCTGGACCTCCGGTACGAGCTGGACAAGGAGGAAACGACGGCGAAGGAAGCCGTCTATGTCGCCTTTCCTTTCGCCTTCGAGGTCGAGAAAGGCGGCCTGTGGCTGGAATATCCCGACGCCGTCACCGAGCCCCTCAAAGACCAGCATGCCTCAGCCTGCCGCGACTGGTATTCGGTCCAGCGTTGGCTGGCCGCCTCGGACGGTGACGCGACCGTCGTCCTCTCGCCGCTCGATTCGCCCCTCGTGACGCTCGGCGGCCTGACCGCCTCAACATGGCCGAGACAGCTCTCGCTCAAGCGCGCCCACGTTTTCGCCTATATCATGAACAACTACTGGCACACGAATTACAAGGCTTCGCAGGGCGGACCGTTTGTCTTCCGGTTCACTCTCACCTCCCATCGCGGCGCGTTCTCCAAGCGCGAGGCGCTCGTTCAGGGCTGGGAGATGTTCTGCCCGCCCGTGGCCCGCCACGGGCAAGACGGACGTCGGCCGTTGCTTCCCGCCGCGGCCAAAGGACTGCTCACCGTGGAGCCGACCGGCCTGCCTCTCTTGGCCTTCAAGCCGGCGGAAGACGGAGCAGGCTATATTCTCCGCCTCTGGGATCTAGCCGGGAACGGGGGCCAGGCCATCCTGACCTTGCCGAAGCCGGCCGACCGCGTGTTCAGTTGCGATGTCGTCGAGGTCAACGCAAGCGAGCAGAAAAGCCGGGGCACGGTCATCACCGCTCCCGTCCGGGCCTTTGGTCCCGTGACGCTCAAGGTGCGTTTTGCGCGTTGAGGTTCGGGAGGTCCGTGTCCCCTTGATCAGCGCTTGACGGCCGTTTCCCGGCAGAGAATAATCTCTTCTGCAGAGCATGCCGCCGGGCGAGGGCCAGATCTCGGCGGTTCTTGGGCAAATCAAGGAGCAAAGCCATGGACCGCATCCCCCGGCTCGCCATTCTCGTCCTCGCGTGCACGTTCCTCCCGGGCCCGCCGCCGTCCGCAAGACAGAAGGGCGAAAAGAGCGTCCCGGCGATGACGCTCGGCGGGACCCACAGGGTCATCACCCGGTCCTGCGTGATCAAGCCCGGCGTCTACGAGCTTCAGGACACGGGCGGCGGCGCGGTGCGGGTCGACGCGGACGACGTCACCGTCGACTTCCGCGGGGCCGTTGTCACATCGTGCGACGTCAAAACGGCCGGACGGGACGGATTCGACGGGACGGGGATCCTGATCCAAGGACGGAAGAACGTCACCATCAAGAACGCCGTCGTGCGCGGCTATCGGACCAACATCCGTGTCCTGAACTGCGGGAATGTCAAGCTCGTCGGTTGTTCGGCGAGCACCAGCCGGGCCGAGAAGCTGCTCGACATGGGAGTCCCGTCCAACGAATTCCTTTCTCTGAGGGACCTGGGGGCCTGGCGCAATTATGGGTCCGGCATATGGATCGAGAAAAGCAACGGCTGCTCCGCCGAGAACTGCCGGGCGCTCGATGCCCAGAACGGAATCATCGTCGTCGACTCGGACAACTGTCTCATCACCAATAACGATGTCTCCTTCAACTCCGGCTGGGGGATCGCCCTCTGGAAGTCTTCGGACAATATCATCTCGTGGAACCACGCCGACTTCGTGAACAGGATCTGCGGGTTCTATTTCGGCCTCGACTCGTCCGCGCTCACCCTGAACGATGATTGCAACCGCAACTTTATCGTCGGCAACTCGATCACCCACAGCGGCGACGGCTTCTTCCTGGCCGATTATAACGAATCGGGCGGCGACACCAGGAAGATGCCGGCCCTCCCCAAAGGGGCGTCGAACGACAACCTGATCGCCTATAACGATGGCTCCTGGTCGCCCTGCAACGCGTTCGAGGGGACGTTCGCGAGCGGGAACGTCTACTACAAAAACTGGGCGAACGACGCGACCTACGGCTACTGGCTCGGTTACGCGCGCGAGACCTGGGTCCTGGGCGGCGAGATCAAGCGCTGCGCCGCGGACGGCGTCGCGATCGAGCACGGCAGCGGGAACCGGATCGAAGGGAACATTTTCGACTCTAACGCCGCGACAGATCTCCACCTTTGGATCGCCGCGGGCCAGCCGACGGATAACCACCCATCGAAAAATTTCGAGGTGCGCGACAATGTGATCAAGAACTCGAAGTTCGCGTTCGATCTGGAGAATTCGACGGACTATTACATCGGCGAAAATAGATTCGTCAACGCGGCGATGCCGGAGGGGCTCGCCAACACCAAGCCCCCTGATGCCAGGAGTGCCATGAGCCGGTTCGAGGCCTCGCCCGGGTATCAAAAACTGTTGGGCATCCTCGCCGGGCGGCCCAAGGATTTCAAATTCTACCGCGATACGGCCGGCCCGTTCGGGATGCGGTGGTTCAGGATGGACGAATTCTCGCCTTGGGACTTCCGGGAAGGGCTTGCGGCGGAGAGCCCTGTCGGTTGGGGCGGCCTCGACATCTTCCTGTTCGACCCGAAGGCCACGAGGATCAGGGCGAAGGGCCAAGTGATCGTCAAGCGAGACGGCCAAGACCCACACGTGATGCATTTGGCCCCGACCAACGCCGCGGCCGGAGAGTTTGTGCCTTACGCGGTCGAGCTCGTGGAAGGCGGGAAGTCCCAGGCGCTCAAGGGGGAGCTGATCGCCGCGAACTGGAGGCTTGACTGGTTCCGATGGGACGGGAAGATCGCGCCGGAGAACCCCGCGGCTTGGGACGCGCTCTTCTCCGGCAACCCGGCGTCGAGCGAGAGCACAACGAATACGGCGTGGACGCTCAACCGCGAGCCCCCGGTTCAGTCGCGGGCGGCGGCTACGCCGCGCAGGCGTCCGCCCGAATCGCGTTCGCGGCCGGAAGGTACAAGTTCGCCGCCGGATGCCGGGGCGGGCTCAGGATCCTGGTCGACGGCAAGCCCATCGTGGCGGCGTGGCGGCCGTGGGGCAACGCGCAGCCCGGTCAGATGGTCGACCTGACGGAAGGCGTGCACGAGGTGGTCATCCAGCACGCCCACGCCGCCGGGCCGACGGAAATGCGGCTTTTCTGGTCGAGGTCGAACCCCTGAGCGCTTCCTCCGGAACGGGAGGCGATGGACGTTGAGTATCGGATCCCCTCAAGACGAAGGAGCCCGCTCAAAGATCAGACGCCTTTTAGCCGGGCCAGGCCTTTCCTGGCGTCTTGAACAAAGGGGGCTCCGGGGTCGGCGTTCTTCCAAATATCGAGGAGCTTTTCGTAGTATCCGATCGCCTTGTCCCGGAGGCCCAGAGCCTCGGATAACTGCCCGAGTCTGAAGAAACTCCTCAAGTAAAGGCCGATATCGCCGGCCTTCACGGAAGGGCTGGCATTGACCTTCTCGTATTCCTCGAGGGCCCGTTTCTTGTCGCCGGCCATGTCGAAGGCGTCGGCCAGCAGGCCGCTCGGTCCCGGCGCGGGCCACAGGGCCATCATCTGCCGGGCGTGCTCCAGGGCCGCCGAATAATCCTTCTTCGCCAGTTCGATTCTCGCCAGGAGCTCAAAATAGAGGCGGATCTGCTTTTTGCTGGCGGCCTTCTCGCACATGGCCTTGAGCTCAGCGGCGGTCCGCTCGGCTTCCGGGACCGAATTCCTGTCGAGATAGAGGAGGCCCTTCTGGCGGAGAAGCGACCGCTGGGCGGCGACGTCTCCAGACTTGACGGCGATGCGCATGGCCTCGTCGATCTTGCCGAGGGCCCGATCGAAATTCCTGTCGATGCGCTGGTCGATCAAGGCCAAGGTCGCCAGGATCGAGGCCTCAGCCGAACGATCACCGATCTTCTTAGCCAGCGCGAGTCCGAGTCCGGCCTGTTCTATGGCTTTTTTGAACCGGCCCTGATAGACATCCAAGTTGACCAGCCATTGCCAGGCCCCGAATTTCGCCGCCGGGCTGTCGAACTTTTCGAGCTTACGGGCCTCTTGTTCGACCGCCGGCATATCGTCCATGAGGAAATGGACCTCGGCCTTGATCCAGGGGTATACGAAATCGTCCGGACTGAGCGATACCGCCTTGAGGATTTCCTGCAGGGCGAGGTCATACCGGGCTTCCTGGGCGTAATCCTCGGCCAGCTTGCCGCGAATGGCGGCGCTATCGGGAAAACGGCTGAGATATTGCTTGAGGACACCTTCGGCCGCGGCGTACTGCCCGGTGGCCTCATAGGCTTCGGCGAGGTTGCCGACGGTATTAACGTCGATGGCTCCGCCCTCGACAAGGAACCGGTAACGCTCGATCGCCTTGTCCCATTCTTCGATGTTTCCGTAAAGGACGCCGAGATTGGTGTTGCCGATCAAGTCGTCGGGGTAAAGCTCCAGCAATTTTTGATACGCCTCGATAGCTTTGCCGAACATCTGTTCCGACTGCCGGTAAAAATCACCCTCGATGCTCAAGCGCTCCCTTTCCGACACGCGGTCCTTGAATTCCAGCGCCTTCCGGTAGTACTTCAGGCCCTCCGCGGTCTGGCCGTGGTTGCCGTAGGCCGACCCCAGAGATCTGTAGGCCATGGCAAACTCGGGGTCGAGCCTGACGGCTTTCTGCATCAGCTCGATGCTCTTCTGGTAATCCCCCTGGGAATGGTACTTTCGGCCCTCGCTGTAATATTTGAAAGCCTCCGCGGAACTCGTGGTGATCTTGCCGGCCTCCTTATCGAGGTCGGTGGCGATCTGCTCGGAAGAGAGGTCCAGGTCGCCCTTGATCGTTCTCGCGATCTCGTCGACCTTGGGAATGATCTCCTCTTCGCCCTTGCATTCGACGCTGATCGGCCTGATGACCTCTCCCGTCCGGGGTTTTTGAAGAGACAGCGTGATGATGATATTTTGCCCGGCCTTCATCACGCTTCCGCTCAGGGTGTACTCCGCCCCGGCTTCATTCGCGATCTTCAAAAGATCCTCTTTGGCGTACTTGCGAGCCTCATCCAGGCTCATCCTTTTGAGGAGGCTGTAGATCGTGTTGCCGTCCAGGACCCGGATGAACCGGGATTGGCCGAGCTTGGTGATGAGCAATTCCGTGAGGCCCGTTTTCCAGGGGTCGAGACCCTTGTCGCCAGAGATATTTTCAAAATAAAGGATCGCCAGGGACGGTTTCCCCGATACGGAGGGGGCGACGGGGCGGCGGGGCAGGAGCCTGATGGCGATGAAGGCGATGCCGGCCAGAACGATGATTCCCAGCCCCGGGAAGAGGAGGTTCCGCAGCCGGAGCTTGACGGCTATTTCTTTTTGCGTGGAGATCTTTTTCCGGGCGATGTCCCGTTCCGTCGTGGGGATGCCCTTTTCGATCTTTTCGAGTTCCGCGTGCACCTCGGCGGCGCTCTGGTACCGCTTCTCTTTCTCCTTCTCCAGGCATTTCAAGATCAGGAGGCCGAGGTCGTCCGGGATCTGAGTGTTATAGTCCTTGGGATTTTTCGGCGCTTCGCTCTTCTGCTTCACGCCGATCGTGAAGGGCGTATCGCCCTCGAAAGGGACCTGTCCCGTAACCATCTCATAGAGGATGATCCCCAGCGAGTAGATATCCGACCGCTGGTCGACGTCCTTCCCCTCGACCTGCTCCGGGCTCATGTACTGCGGCGTCCCGATCATCACCCCGACGTCCGTGATCCCTTTTCCGCGGAGCAGCCGGGCGATCCCGAAATCCATGATCCGGGCGTTCCCTTCCTTGTCGACCATGATATTCCCGGGCTTGAGATCCCGATGGACGATCCCGAGCCGGTGGGCCTCGCCGAGCCCTTCGCACACTTGCTTGGCGATGGAGATCGCGGTCCCGACGCTGAGCTGCTTGGACCTGTGGATAAAGCTCTTCAAATCCTCGCCGGGAACGTATTCCATCGTGATGTAGTAGGTCCCCTCGTCTTCCCCGAGGTCGTACATCCGGCTGACGTTCCGGTGCGAGATCTTCCGGGAGATCTTGAGCTCATCCCGGAAACGGTCGATGATCTCTCTCTCGGCCGCGATCTCGGGCTTGATGAGCTTCAGGGCGACTTCTTCGCCGGTCTTCTCGTCGAAGACCCTGATAGACTCTCCCCATCCCGCCCTTCCCCAGCTCCTCGATGATCTCGAACCGGCGGGCGAATACGGTTCCCCGGGCGAGCTCCTTGACGGGCGTCCTGAGGGTTTCGGTGACAAGCGGCTGCGGGTCTTTGACCGATGGGAGAAGTGTCCCGCACTCCCCGCAGAACTTCTGGGTCTCGGGATTATCGTGATGACATTTCGGGCAGTGGATGGTCACAGATGATCGCCTTAATCTGGGATGACCAGAGATTATCAGGGCGGACGGGGATAGTCAACCCCGCGAGTCTCCGGCCTGAATGCCGGGGCTTAGCGTCGGCGAACGGGTCAACCGGAATCAGGTCCCGCCGCGTCGGCAAGCCCGGGGGGCTTTCCTTTTGGGCCCGCATCGAATAAAATCACCAGGACGCAGATGAAGCGTGAAATAACCGAAGTGAGAGAAGGAGCGAAAGAGTGAACAAGAAAAAAGGTCTTCAAACCCTCATGATCATCGTCCTGATCGCGTTCGCGGCGGCGGTCCACGTCTGGGCCCAAGAGCGCACGACGGCGCCAAGGCCGCAAGAGGTCAAGCCCTCTCCGGCGGGCGATATCGTTGCCGTCAGGGACGAATCCTCCGTGACCGAACACGTGCTCCGGATCAAGGGCCAGGTCATCCCCTACCGGGCCACGGCCGGGACGACACTTCTCCGCGACGACAAGGGCGAGCCCACGGGCCTGATGTACGCCGTGGCCTATACCCGCAGCGACGTCAAGGACCTGAGCGCGCGTCCCATCGCCTTCTTCTACAACGGCGGGCCGGGCTCGGCCTCGATGTGGCTGCACATGGGCGCCTTCGGCCCGCGCCGCGTGTTCACGGTGGACGGCGCCTTCACCCCGCCCGCGCCCTACACCCTCGTGGACAACTCCGAGAGCCTGATCGACAAGACCGACATGGTCTTCATCGACGCCATGGGCACGGGCTACAGCCGCGCCGTCGGCAAGGCTCAGAACAAGGACTTCTACGGCATCGACGAGGACGTCCAGGCCTTCGCCCAGTTCATCCGGACCTACCTCAGCAGGAACGACCGCTGGAACTCGCCCAAGTTCCTCATGGGCGAGAGCTACGGGACCTTCCGCTCGGCCGCCCTGGGCAATGCTCTCCAGTCCCGGGACGGGATCCATCTCAACGGGATCGTCCTGATCTCGACCGTCCTCGACATGTCGACGATCACCTTCGGCACCGGCGACGACCGGCCCTATATCTTCTACCTTCCGAGCTACGCCGCCGTGGCCTGGTATCACCAGGCCTTGAAGAATCGGCCCGCGGACCTCGACGCCTTCCTGGCCGAGGTGCGCCGCTACGCCCAGGGCGACTACGCCGCGGCCCTGTTCAAGGGCGCCGGCCTCTCCGCCCCGGACAAGCAGGCCGTGGCCGCCAAGCTCGCCGAGATCACCGGCCTCGGCGCGGAATACTGGCTCAAGGCCAACCTCCGGGTGACGCTGGGCCAATTCAATGTCGAGCTCGAGCGCGGCCGCGGCCTGACCACGGGCCGCATCGACGCCCGGTTCACGGGCTTCACTCGCGACCTTCTGGCGGAAAACGCCCAGGGCGACCCGGAGGGTCCGGCCGTGGGCGGCGCCTTCACCGCCCTCCTCAACAGCTACAATCACGAGGAGCTGAAATTCGGCCAGGACAAGACCTATAACACCTCGAGCGGCGGCGCCCGGGAGTGGAACTGGCGGCGCCAGCCAATAATGGGCGGCTTCCCGGGCGCGCCCAGCACGACGAGCGGCGGTTTCTTTCCCGGCGCGCCCAACGTCGAGTCCGACCTCGCCCAGGCCATGGTCACGAACCCCCGCCTTCTCGTCCAGGTCGAGAACGGATACTACGACATGGCCACGCCGTTCTTCGCCACCGAGTACACCATGAGCCATCTCGGCCTGCCTCAGGAACTCCAGGCCAACATCAAGCTGGACTACTATCCCGCGGGACACATGATGTACCTGCACGACGGGAGCCGGGTGAAGCTCCACGACAACATCGCCGCCTTCATCGACCGGGCGACGCAGAAATAGGTTCCCGGACGAGCGGCTTATACGGGGAAAGGCGGTTTCCCTCAAAAAGAGGAAGACGGTCCTGGGTCAAGAACGGGAGGGGGAGGGCAAACGACCTCCACGTCTTCGCCGCTTTCCGGGTGGGGGAACCGGATCTTCCAGGAGTGGAGGAAATAGCCGGCGTCGCCGGGCGTAGCGGGCCACTCGTCATCCACGCCGCCTGACCGGGGAATCCCCCCAACCTGATAGAGCGGATCGCCCACCAGAGGGAATCCGGCATAGCTGAGGTGGATCCGGATCTGATGGGGACGTCCCGTGGGGATCGTCACTTCGAGGAGTGACGCTTTTTCCTCAAAGAGCCGGCGGATCACCCGGACATGGCTTATCGAAGGCCGGCCGCCGGGGTCATACGCGTGGACGGTCTCCGGACGCCGATACGGGACAGGTCCGATGGGCGCGTCGATCGTGAACGTGTCGGGCATCATGGTTCCGGAGGCCAGGGCCAGATAGACCTTTCGGATCCGCCGTTCCCTCATGGCGATCGTCAACAGCCGCGCGGACCGGGCGTTGCGGCTGAAGAGGATCGCCCCGGAGGTGCCGCGCCCGAGCCGATGGATCGGCGAACACCCGGCGCCATAGCGTTTCCGGACCAGATAAAGCAGGGTATTTTCCAAGAATAAGCCCCCGGGAAGGACGGGCAGTCCGGAAGGCTTCGCCAGAACGAGGACATCCGGGTCCTCGGCCAGGGTCTCAAAATCCGCCGGAACGCCGGGCTCTTCCCAGGGAGGGCGCTGGTAGGCCAGTTGGTCCCCCCGGGTCAGCGCATCCTCCGATGATGCCGGCCGTCCGTTGATAAGCATCCGCCCGGCTTCGATCCGCAGGCGCCATGTTTCCTCGGTCGAGTGGGTGTAATGCCGGGAATAGAAGGCCACGACAGGGAGCCCTTCGTCCGACTTGAGGACACGATCGCGATAGGTGTAGCCTTTATTCTTCATGATATCGGAAGCCGACGGGCGGCAAAAAAAGCGAAGGGACGAGCGCCCGCTCACGCCTTGGACGCGTATTCCCCCGTCCGGGTGTCCACGCGGATGATCTCGCCGGTCGACATGTATTCGGGGACCTGGACGACAAGCCCGGTCGAGAGGGTGGCCGGTTTCGTTCGGGCCGTGACCGACCCGCCCTTTACGGACGGCCGGGTGTCCGAGATCTCGAGGCCGACGAACGTCGGGATCTCCAGGCCGAGGACGCGGCCTTCAGACGCTATCGACACCAGCCCTTCGATGCCCTCGGTGAGATAGGGCCACTCGTCCTCGATCTCGGCCTTCGTCAACGTGAACTGGCTGTAATCCTGGAGGTCCATGAAGGTGATGGACGCAGCGTCCCCGTACAGGTACTGCACCGGCCGCCGCTCGAAATCGGCCTCGGCCAAGACGTCGTCGCCGTGCAGAGCCTGGTCGACCTTGCGCTTCGAGGTCAGGTTGCGGAAACGGATCTTGTACAAGGTCACCGCCCCGCGGGCCGAGGGCGATTGGACCTTGATCGTCTCGACGATATGCGGATCGCCTTCGATCTTGACGACGTCGCCTTTCTTCAAGTCGGATGCTCTGAACATGGGAACGCCTCGATCTCCTCTCTCCTTCACTCTTCTGGAAAATGTCCCATGTCGTATGATGGACTACTTGTCCGCCTTCACTTGGCCTGCCGGCTCTCCCCCCGTTTCTTCGACTTTCTTTTTCGCGGCCACCTTGCCTTCTTCGGGGGCTTCCGCCGTTTTCCGGCCTTTGCCGCCTTCCGCCGCCTTCTGAGGGGCCCCTTTCCCTTCCGCCTTCGCCTTCTTTCCCTTGCCCTCTTCGGGGGCCTTCTTGGGCTTCTCGTCTTTGCCGCCTTCTTCTTCTTTCCGGGGGGCGGCCGCCCTTTCCGCCTTTACTCTCGCCATTTCTTCCGTTCTTTTTTCACTGGCGGCGATCAGCCTCAGCCTCTTGTTCACGGCCTTGATATTCGCCTGCCATTTTCTGACGAGGGTATCTTTTTCCGTCCCGGGAGACTTGATCCCCTTCCCAGAAAGGAAGGACAGCCGGTCCTCTAGGCGATGTTCGAAATATTCCTTTTGCCGCATGAGCATCTCTTTCCGCTTCAATCCCATTTTCTTCCTCCTCTCCGATTGTGCTACTCTCTCCGGCAGATCACAGATCAGGAAGAGCTTCCTGTTCCCTGCCGGCAGATGGTCGCCGAAAGTATGTATATATCAGGGTTTTTGCTAAAAAGCCATCGCATTTTGGGTTGTCCGCAGAGACGAAGCTCCAAGCTCGGGTGCTCGCAATCTCTGTAAGTTCAACGGGATGGATAGACGAGCGGCGAGGGACGGCGCCCCATCACCGGCCGCCCGCCCGTCCTCGATATCTATTGTGGTGAGTGAAGTCCTTGATATCCCGGCGAACGCGCAGATAAGGCCCGGGAGCGGCGGCCGGGTACCCGAGACGGAACGTGAACGCGATCCTCAGTTTCTTCGGGTATCCCGAGGATTCTCTTGACCTCTTTTTCCATGGAGCCGGCGCCGAGAGAGCTGACGACGTGGAAGCCCAGCCCGAGTGCGCTGGCCATGATCCACATGTTTTCCATCACGCAGCCAAGGCTCATGATCCCGAGGAAATCTCCTTCCGACGCCGGCGCCCTTCTGGCTGGATCATAAAGCACGACGCCCAGGAGCGGGCTCGGGAGCATGGGCCTCGTGTCCGAATTCCTATCGATCTTCGCCCCCGGAGTGACCCAGGATCTCGGGAACATGTTTCCCATGATCCCGGTCTTCTTTTTCAGCAATTCCTCTTTTGAGAATGACAATTGCTTGTAATTTTCCTTGATGAAGGTCATCGATATCTGACCTCTGATCTCGTTGATCTCTTTCAGGACCTTGCGGTCGTCAACGATCACGACCTCGAAGTTCTGCATGTTGTGGGCCGTGGGCGCCCAGCTTCCCGCCTCCAGGATCTTGTCCAGGTCTGTTCTTGCGATCGGCCGGCCCGGGTCGAACGGGACCCTTGACGAGCGCCTCTCCTTGATAAGCCCCAGAACTTCTTTTTCGTTCTTCATCATTGATGGATGTTTCGCCATGGCTCCCCTCCCCCTGAGAATTTAAGGCCCCATCCTCAGGACCGACCTAAAATGTACTTTTGAAGTGATCATTTTTTCATAAGCCGCAGCGGCCTGTTCCAGGGGGAAGGCTTCAATGATGGGAAGGACATGATGGCGCACGCTGAAGCGGATCGTGCTGTCCTTATCCCCGCCGACCGATCCCTTGATGGACCGCTGGCCTTGGAACAGCTGATGAGTGAAGACCGGGATCGGGTCTGGGCTTGCCTGGACGATGACCATTTGTCCGTTGAGGCCCAGGCCGTCGATCAGCTCGGAGGCGGATCGGCCGCAAGGCGCAGTGGAGAGGATGACCGTCGCGCCGCCGAGCTTTTTCAGCTCCTTTGCCGGGTCCACGGATCCCGAATGAATAAGATAATCCGCGCCGAGGCGGTCGGCCAGCTCTTTCTTGTCCTGGCTCCGAGAGATCACGGCGGTCGTGAACCCGGACTTTTTTGAGAACTGCACGGCAAGGTGACCGAGTCCGCCGAGCCCTTGGATGGCGACAAGGTCCCCAGGCCGAGCCCCGCTTCCCCGGAGAGCGTTGAACGTCGTGTTCCCGGCGCAGAGAAGAGGCGCGGCGTCCAATCGAAGCCAGCTCATCAGGGATGGCGGCCAGGGTCTCGATCCGGGCGACCATGTACTCTGCGTAACCGCCGTCACGCGATATTCCCGTCGTCAAAGGACGTTCGCACCGGAAATATTCTCCCTTCTTGCAGGCGTCGCACGAAAGGCAATGCCCCCCGAACCACCCCACGCCGACGCGTTGTCCTGCTTTCCAGAATGAAGTCTCCGGTCCGGTCTTATCGATGATCCCCACGACTTCATGGCCGGGGACCCGTCGGGTAAATGATGTTGGGATACCGTCCATCTTTTACGATGGCATCGCCGCGGCAGATCCCGCACGCTTCCACTTTGATCAGCACTTCGCCTTTTGACGGGTCCGGGAGCCTCTTTCTGACCAATTCAAAATCGGCTCCGGCGGCTGGCACTTGAACTGCTTTCATCGATCTCATGAATCTTCCTTTAATTTTCCATTGAGCGATCGCAATAATTATAGCGCGACTTTCCTGGGCTTGTCCAACGGCCTCAACCGCATCGTTTGACTCCCCCCTCCCGTTGGTGCTATCTTTTTCCCGAATCCGACAAAGGGACTCCCGATGGCCGTCAAGTGCGCCAAGTGCGCTGCCGACAACTCCTCCGACTCCAAATTCTGCAGGGGAGTGCGGGACCCCGCTGACCCCGGCTCCCTATTCGACCCTCTCCCGTTACCAGGACGATCATGGTTCCCTCCCAGGAGCTCGCTCCTGGATCCGTTTTCGGCGGCCGCTACGAGATCCTGGAAGAGCTGGGCAAGGGAGGGATGGGGGTCGTCTATAAGGCCCAGGACCAAAAGCTCCGGCGCACCGTGGCCCTCAAGTTCCTCCCCTTCGAATGGACCGCCGACCCCCAGGCCAAGGAAAGGTTCATCCGGGAAGCCCAGGCCGCCGCTTCGCTGGACCACCCCAACATCTGCACCGTCCACGAGATCGACGAGGCCGAAGGCAGGATGTTCATCTCCATGGCCTTTGTCGAGGGCGAGGACCTGAGAAAGAGGATCGGGCAGGGACCTTTCACGGTCGAGGAGCCCTGGGCCTCGGCCTGCAGGTGGCCGAGGGGCTCAAGGAAGCCCACGCCAAGGGCGTCGTCCACCGCGACATCAAGAGCGCCAACATCATGGTGACCTCGAAAGGCCGGGCGAAGATCATGGACTTTGGCCTGGCCAGGATCAAAGGAGGCGCCCTGCTGACGAGAGAAGGTGCCACCATAGGGACGGTGGCCTACATGTCGCCCGAGCAGGCCCGCGGCGAGGAGGTCGACGAGCGCACGGACATCTGGTCCTTCGGCGTTGTTCTCTACGAAATGCTCAGCGGCCGGCTGCCGTTCCAGAGGGGAGCTCGACCAGGCCGTCATCCACTCCATTTTGAAGGAGCCGCCCAAGCGGATGGCTGACGTGCGGCCGGGGATCCCCGAGCCCCTGGAACAGGTCGTGGGCAAGGCCCTCGAGAAGGGACTCGGACCAGAGGTACCAGTCCATGGACGAGCTGCTCGATGACCTGAAGTCCCTCTCCGAGGGCATCGAGCCGGAGGGGATCAGGCTGCGGCGCCGGAGGGCGAAACTCCGGAAATGGCGGAAGGCGATCGCTTACGCCGGAACGGCGGCTTTGCTCATCATCATGACCGCGGTCGCGCTCAAACTTTTCACCGGGCGCGCCGAGGCCATGGACGCCATCGCCGTCCTGCCGATCGAAAACCTCACGGGAGACCCCGGGCAGGAATATTTTGTCGATGGGGTCACCGACGAGCTGATCGGCCAGCTGTCCCAGATCGAAGCCCTACGCGTCATCTCCCGGACCTCCGTGATGAAATATAAGGGCATGAAGAAGCCCGTTCCGGAGATTGCCCGCGAGCTCAAGGTGAAGGCCATCGTCGAGGGGGCCGTGCACCGTGTCGGCGACATCGTGCGCATCCGGCTGGAACTGGTCGAAGCGCTGCCCGAAGAGCGAAATCTCTGGTCGGACGCCTATGACCGTCCAATGAGCGACGTGCTTATTCTGTACGGCGAGATGGCCCGGACCATCGCCAGCAAGATTCGGGTCGGGCTGGCCCCGAAGGAACAAGCGCGCCTGGCCAGCGCCCGCCAGGTCAATCCCGAGGCCTACCAGGCTTATCTCAAAGGCCTCTTCTGCTGGTACAAATTAACGCGGCCGGATCTCGAAAACGCCGAACATTATTTCGAGCTCGCCCTCGAGAAAGACGCCAACTACGCCAGGGCCTACGCGGGGATCGCCGAGGTCTGGGCCGCACGCCTACAACAGGGAATGGCGCCGGCCATCGAGGCGGCGCCGAAGGCGAAGGCGGCCGCCGCCAAAGCCCTGGAGCTGGATGACAAGCTCGCCGAAGTCCACTACACATTGGCGGGCATCAAGACCTGGATGGATTGGGATTGGGCGGCCGGGGATGCGGAGTACCGGCGGGCCATCGAACTCAACCCGAACTTCGCGGACCCGCGGACTGGTTACTCGCACCTTCTCAACGTCCTGAAGCGGCCCGACGAGGCTATGGCCCAAATCAAGCGGGCGCTAGAGCTGGATCCACTCAATTCTCTGTTCCAGGGCTTCTACGCCATGGACCTCATGTATGCCCGCCGGTACGACGACGCGATCGCGTTGCTCCGCAAAACGCTCGAGACCTCGCCCCACGACTTGATCGCGCTTTCGACCCTCAGGTCCGCCTACCATATGAAACAGATGTACCCCGAGGCGATCGAAATCTGGAAGAGGTCCTACGCAGAGAGGAATGACGCTGAAGCCGTAGAGGCCTTGGAGCGCGGCTTTAAGGACGGGGGGTACCGGGGCGCCCTGAGGCGGGTCGCGGAGACCCTCGCCGCACGCTCCCGTTCAGTCTATGTCCCGGCCTGGCAGATCGGGACGCTGTACACGCGCGCCGGGATGGAGAAGGAAGCCCTCGAATGGCTGGAGAAAGCCTATCTCGCGCACGACCCGAACATGCCGTACATTAGCGTGGACCCGATCTTCGACACGCTGCGGGGCACCGCTGTGTTCAAGGATCTATTGCGCCGGATGAACCTTTAACCCCTTTCCGCCGAGCACCTTCACCCGGATGTTGCGGTAGCGAACGAAGAGCTTCGTCAGGTCGAGGCCGGCCGGGAAATTCCCGCCATGGACTTGAAGGGCGATGCCTCCCTTGTCGCCAGGCTCTTTTCCTTGTCCGCCCAGTGAATGAATTGGACGCCGTTGATCCAGGTGTCGATCGTCGGCGGGTTGCCGACGATCCGGGCCCGGAGGACGTGCCATTCGCCGTGTTTCCAGAAATCGGGCCACATCCCGGGTGAGACGGGCAGCGGGAAAATGGAGTCCACGCGCTTGATCTTCTCGGGCGTCCCGAGGAACTTGAAGTTGAGCTCCGAGAACGACTTGGCGAATCCTTCCCCATAAACTCCCATCAGGCTTCCGTCGGTGTGATAATCGATGTACGCCTGGTAGGCCTTTCCCTGCTCCGTGCTGCGGAGAAAAAGGCCGCTGTCGGGCCCGAAATCGTTGTTCATCTCGAGGACCACCTCGAAGTCGCCGTATTGGGCGTCGGTGATGAGGATCCCGCCGTTTCCGGGCCGGTCCTGGCTGCCGACGATGACCCCGTTTTCGACAACCCACCGACCGCCTGTCCCGTGCCCCGTTTTGCTGCTGACGTGCCAGCCTTGCAAAGATTTGCCGTCGAAGATCGAGACGAATCCATCGTCGCCTGCCTTCGGGGGAGGTTCGATCCCCTCCATCACAAACGCGCAAAACGCGCCCGCGACGATCGCAGTGGCCAGGATCGCTCCGGAACGTGACATGTCAGCCTCCTTGATGACCCGCGTTGACCCTCTCTCGCATCGGCGTACACTCGCACAAACGCGCTCGACGGCGGCTCATCATCGGCGAGTATATCATAGCCCAGCCCCCGGTGCGCGTTGGCCGACAGTCAACCCCTCGAGTCCCCGGCATGAATGCCGGGGCTTGTTCGGGGTTACTACGGGGAGCAGTAAGTATATTACATAATCCTTGCTGCTCCCCGAGTACTAGCCGGGCGATAGAGAAATCTGAAGACAATTATATCCTGCCCGGCTTAGTAACCCTGAGCCTCGCTTCTTATCCCCGCCCTGAAGCTCCACGAACTTACGTCCGTGGGATCCAACTTTTGCAGGCTTTGGAGCGCCTGTCCCCGAAGCGGGGGTTCGCTATTCCTCCGTCCCGCGAACGGGATTGAAAGGCGGGGCTTAGCGTCGGCGAACGGGTCACATGGAAGTCTTGACGAAGATGGTCAATCCCGACATAATTCATCCGGGAGGTACCGGACCCATGAGAGATGTCAAGCGTTTGACCTGTATCGGACTGCCGCTGGCCCTTCTTCTGTCCCTGCCGGCCTCGGCCAGCGCCCAGTCCTCGGTTTCCCAGAAGCCTTTGCCCCTCGCGGCTTTCAGTCAGGGGCTCGAACAACTGGCCCACCAGGTGGGCCCTGCCGTCGTCCAGGTCTTTGCCATCGGCTTTTCGGTGGCCTCAAATAAGATAGGACCGGCGGTCAGACACCAGAATACCGGCTCGGGCGTGGTTCTGGATCCCGAAGGTTACATCGTCACCAACGCCCACGTCGTTTATGGCGCCCGGCGCTTACAGGTCCAACTGGCGGATTCACCTGACCCCGCAGACGAATTGCGCCTGCATGTGTCCTTCAAGCCCAAGGGCGCCAAGATCGAGGCTCAACTGGTGGGAATGGATATGTTCACGGACCTCGCGGTTTTGAAGATTGCCTCCAAGGATCTGCCCGCGTTGCCTCTGGGCGACTCCGACAAGCTCAGGCAGGGCCAGCTGGTCATGGCCTTCGGGTCGCCGCTGGGGCTCGCGAACACCGTGACCATGGGCGTCGTCAGCGCCGTGGACCGTCAATTGCGCTCTGATGATGCGATGACTTATGTGCAGACCGACGCACCCATCAATCCGGGCAACAGCGGCGGCCCCCTGGTCGACGCCACGGGCGAGGTCGTAGGGATCAACACCATGATCCTCACCCAATCGGGGGGAGCGAAGGCGTCGGGCTGGCCATCCCCAGCAACACGGTCAAGAACGTTTACAGGCAGCTGCGGGCCAACGGCATCGTCCGCCGGGGCATCATCGGCGTTCAGCCCCAGACCATTACCCCGACCCTGGCTTCCGGTTTGAGTTTGGAGCAGAGCTGGGGGGTCATCCTGGCGGATGTCGCCCCCGACGGCCCTGCGGCCGGCGCCGGATTGGCGGTTGGCGATGTCGTTGTCAGTCTCGATGGACGTACGATCTATGATGTCGCCCAGTTTGGAAACTACATCCATCGGCATGACATCAATACCTCTCTGACTCTCGAGGTCATGCGCGGCTCGCAGCATTTCACCTACAAGGTTCCCGTGGCAGCACACCCCGAAGACCCCAGTCGATTTCTGAGCAAAGTGGACCCGGAGAAAAACTCCGTGCCGAGGCTGGGCATCTTGGGGATCGAGATCGACAAGGAGATCGCCAGCCTGCTGCCGGCGCAGCGGGTCGAAGGGGGGGTTCTGGTCATAGCGATCGGCACAGAGGACAGCACCCCCGACGATACCCTCCTGCCCGGAGATATCATCCACGGGCTCAACCGGACACCGATATCCACGATGGCGGAATTGCGGGCCGCTTGCGCGAAGCTCAAGGCGGAAGATCCTTTCGTGGTCCAAGTGGAACGCCAGGGCAAACTGATCTATATCGCCTTCGACGACTTGTTCAACTAGCGCCTGGCGGTGAGAGGCGATAGCGGTGGACCAGCGCTTTAGAGCTCTTTGTCCTTTTTCGGCGTCTCTTTGACCGCGAATTTTCCGGGGTTCTTCTTCAGCTCCTCTCTTAACCATGGCTTGGGATAGCCGAGCTCCTGGGCGTTGCCCTGATCGTCTTGAACGTAGCCGTCGTTGTACTTGGTGATGAGCGCGTCGGCCAGCTTCCACCACCGGTCCAGGTTCATCTGGGCGTTGGAAAGGCAATAGCGGGTCAGGAAAACCGGGACGATCTGGGGTTGGGTGCTCAAGAGGTTTATTGCGCTCTGTTCGATGGCCGGCTGAATGCCGAATTCCAGGTCCTCGAGCTCATTCTGGACCTTCCGGATGTCCTGGATCATGTCGCTGAACCGCAGGTTGGCGAAGTTGGCGACGAAATTGAACGTCCACCAGGCGGAATCCCGGCTGAAAGCCCGGATGTCCCCCGTGATGTAGGCCGGGGGCAGTTCCGTGATGCTGGTGTAGAGCGGGATGAAGATGTTCGTGTAGGGATTGTCCATCCCGTACCAGAAGATGCCGCCCACGGCGTCGGGGACGGAGGATCTCGCCTGGGCAACGAAAACGAACCCGACCTGCTGGGTCGAGATCGGCCGCTCCCACGAATACGGCTTGCCGTCGAGCTCCCACTCCAGGGGGCGCCAGCGGTCCGGAGACCCGAACGGCCCGGCGGAGAGGTCCTTGGTCGTGTCAAAGGGAGTCCCCTCGTAGTGGTCCCGATGGAGGGCCATGACGTCCCGGACCGAGAGCCTCTTGTCCGGCTTGATCCAGAGCGGATAGGGCTTGGCGCCCTTGACAAAAGAGCTGGCGTCCGGGGAGAGGTCGGCCGACGGCGCCGCCCGGCGGAAAATGCTCCAAACCCGCCGGGAGGCATGCTTGACCTGCTCCTCGGTGGGAGGGTTGTAAACCTCGGAAAAATTGAAAGGTCCTTTTTTCGGGTTGTAATAACCCTTCTCTTCGGCAAGCGAGATGACGTTCTTCGAATACAGGCAATTCTCGGGATCGTCGAGCGGGAATTCCCCGATCCGGGACATGTTGGCGTGGGCGCAGATCATGCCGTCGGGGATCCGCCGGGCGACCCAGACGGCCCCGTGGCCGCCTTTTCCCGTCCCGATCATTTCAAGGAGCCAGGCCTCTTCCTTGTCGCCGATGGAAATGGATTCCCCGGTGTTGGCGTAGCCGTATTCGTCCATGAGATCCGTCATCACCTTGACGGCCTCGCGGGCCGTCTTGGACCGCTGGAGGGCGAGGATCATCAATTGGTAATACGATTCGATCAGCCCGTCCGGATTTTGCAGCTCCGGGCGGCCGTCGAAGGTCGACTCGCCGATGGCCACCTGGTGTTCGTTCATGAAGTCGAGCACCTTGAAGGTATGGGGGACCTCGGGAATTTCCGTGCGTTTGCCCCCCGGCCCGTAGAGGATGACTTTTTCTCCCGGCTTGTGGTCAGCAGCCGGGAAAAACCGCACGGTGGCCAGGAATTCCGCGTCGCAGGAATAGGTGATGATGACGGATCCGTCGGCGGACGCGCCCTTGGTCACCAATATGGATGTGCAGGGGAAGCACAATTGCGACACGGAAACCGCCAGGAACGCCAGGATGATAAGCCGGCCCGCGTTCTTCATGATGTTCATAAGGCATGCTCCTTTCTGGGATCGGTCATGGATGGCGGGATTTCCCGCTGTTTGATCATCCTGTTCAGTTGAAATTCGTCTTTAGATCTGGGGATCGTCGTACCCAGGGCCAATGACCTACCGCCGCCCAATGTACCACCTCTGAAGTGAGATTTTCAAGGCACCGGGCGCGCTCACTTACAGGAAATGTCGCCCGAGATCCGGCAAGCCTCCTCGGGGAGTTCGATCTCCACGGTCGAATGGAAGAGGCCGAGGCCTCCGACGACCTGCCGCACGTCGTCCTTGAGCCGGCGGTATTCCTCGGGCGCGAAATCGCGGTCTACGACGAGGTGCGCGGAGAGAACGTTATGCTCGCCGTCGAGCGACCAGACATGGACATGGTGAACGACCCCGACGTGATCGATCTTCCCGAGGGCCGCGGATATGGCGTCGAGGTCCGTACCCTTGGGCGCCGCTTCAAGAAAGATGGGGACGATGGACCTGAGATTCCTGACGGCACGGCCGAGAACGTACACCGTGATGAGAATGGCCAGCAAGGGGTCGAGGATGGGCACGTCCCTGAAGAGGAGGACAACGGCGACGATGAGGACAGCGACCCAGCCCAGGACGTCCTCGAGCAGATGAAGGGCGACGGTCCGGGCGCTGAGGCCGGTCTCCTTGCCCAACCTTCGCATGGCCAGGGCGTTGACCGCTATCCCGACCACCGCGAGCACGACCATGCCCTGGGCGTCCGAGTGATCGGGCCGGGTGAGACGGGGCACGGCCCGGGCCAGCACGAACAGTGAACTGGCGAGCATTAAAACCGTGGTGATCAGCCCGCCCAGCAGGGAAAACCGCCGGTATCCGTACGTATACGCGCCTTCCCCTCGCCGCCCGGCCAGCCGCTCGAAATACCAGGCCTGGGCCAGGGCGAAGGAGTCCCCAAGATCGTGCCCGGCGTCGGCCAGGATGGCCGTGCTGTTCGTCAGGAGTCCGCCGGCGATTTCGACGAGCGTGAATCCCGCATTCAGGAAAAAGGCCGCCAGGATGCGCTTCGGAAACGATCCGTATCCGGACTCCGTATGGTTCATTCTCTCGGGGGCCTCAAGGGGAGTTTAGCACACTCCGTTATCTTATTCTCCCCATAACCTGCCCCCGTCCCATGCACCGGGCTTTCAACCATGGCCCGCGACTCCGCAACCCCTGCCGAGCACAAGGAAAAAAAGTATCGTGACCAGCGCCGAGAAGAGCAGCCAGCCGTTGCTATAGGCAACGAGGCCAGGCGGGGGCGAGGCGCGAGCTTGCTTTGAGCCGCGATATGCGAGGAACAACAAACCCATGGCCGATACGAAACTCTCCCGCGCCGCCTCTCGGACAGCCGGCAGCGTCGGGCCCGCATAGAAGAGCGCCGCAACGCAGGACACCACTCCCGCGACAAGATAGGGCCAGACCAAAGGCGTACCGGGTGGCACAAGTGTGGCAACAGCTCGGGTCGAGCAACCGTAGAGGACAGCGCCAAGCGCACCCATCAGGAGACGCCACAACCAGCGGGGCTCGAGGGAGAGGTCACGGAGCACGAACGCCCAGTCTCCGTTGTTGGTGACGGCAGAGAAGATGAAGTAGCCGGCACCCCAGAAAAGGTTGAAGGCCGTGGCCAAGACGAAGAATAACCGTGACAGGGACGCCAGTGGCCGACGGCGCGCGAGTGACCAGCAAGCCGCACCAACAATGAGGTTCATGAGCGGGCCAGCGGCGTCCGTGAGCGGCCCTCCATTCGTGCACCGGAAGTAGACCGAGGTCAGCCGAGTGACACGACCTCCGACGACGAGGCACATTCCGCCGTGACCGATGGCTTCATGCGTCACACATGCCACGATGAAGGCAACAGCCGCGATGGCACCAAGCGTGCTGTAGCTGTGGGTGCGCGCGGAACGTTCCATGCCATGCCCAAAGGAATTAACTTTCCCTCGCTCAATGTACCACCCCTGAAGTGAAATTTTCAAGCTCACATGATGAGGGACCCATCTTTAATGAAGGGACGCCAGCGGGTGCGGCCCCAACCGGGCTTGCCAATTTCACCCTGCGGGGAGTACATTGGACGGAGACGGGTCCAGGCCGGAACGAACTCGCCGGCAAGAACCGAACAGTTCTTCGAGAGGTCGGCCATGAAAATCCTCAGGAAAAAAATCCACGCTCTGATCGTTCTCGTCCTCGTATCGGCCATCATGTCGTTGGCGGCCGAGCGCCAGGACGACAACTGCTTCACGGTCATCGTTGGCAGGAAGGCGAGCGCGGACGGCTCGGTCATCGTCGGCCATAACGAGGACGACCGGGGCAATATCATCGTCAATCTCCGGAAGATCCAGGCCCGAGATTACGGCGCTCCGCAGAGAGTCGGTCTCGGGAAGGGCGGCACGTTCGAGACCGATGGCAAAACCGGCGAATTCCTCTGGATCGAGGCGACGACCCAAGAATTCGCCGACAGCTTCATCAACGGGCACGGCGTCCTGATCACCTCAGACAGCTGCCCGTCGCGGGTGACCAAGGACGACGTCACGGACGGCGGCATCGGCTATATGCTGAGAAGAATCATGGCGGAGAAGGCGACATCCGCGCGCGATGCCGTCAACATTGGGGGCAGGTTGGTCGAAAAATACGGCTACCGGGCTTCCGGCAGGACCTACCTGATCGCTGACAGAAACGAGGCGTGGATGATGGCCGTCCTCAAAGGACGATATTGGTTCGCCGAGAGGATCCCCGACGATGAAGTCGCCGTGATCCCCAATCGTTATACGATCAAGCATATTCGCCTGGACGATCCGGAGCTATTTCTTAGGGAGCCGTGACATCGTAGCGTATGCCCGGACAAACAGCTGGTACGATGAAACAGAAGACGGGCCGTTCGATTTTCAAAAGGCCTTTGTGAGGCCGTCCGGCGCGAACCTCGTTTCAGACGGCAATACCCTGCGCCAGTGGAGAGGCCTGAACAGACTTGGCGATCGGAACTGGGCGATCGGCGACGATTTCCCGTTTTCCTTCAAGCCCGGGAAAAAGGTGGCCGCGGAATCCCTGATGGAACTCCTCCGCGACCATTATGAAGGGACGGAATACGACGCGACGGATGGCTATAAAAAAGGCACGCCGAACAAAACCAAATTCAGGACAATCTGCACGAGCTCGACGATCTATTCATTCATCGCATCCTTGAACGCGAAACGCCCGGAGCCGGTTTCGGTTTCTGTATGGCTGGCCTTTGGAAAGCCCGACACGACGGTGTATCTGCCCCTCTACTACGGGGTCGACAGTCTGCCTGCCGGCGCCGGCCTGGGAATCCGGACCCATGATTATGAGGAGTTCGACAAGCAGCATTTCGACGACGCGGAATTCAAGGCCGGGAAGGACAACCTCCTTCAGACGAAGGTCCTCGAGCTCGAAAACGCTGTCGAGGCGAACTACGCCTCGATGATCGAGACCCTCAGGAAAGAACTGTTTCCTGCCGAAAAGCTCATGGTCGAAAGCAGGCGAAAGTTCGAATTAGACTTTCTGACCCTGGATGCTCAGGACAAAAAAAAGGCCATGGCGAAGCTTGACGCTTACGTCGCCGGCGCGTTTGACAAAATCTCTGGCCTTTATCGCGACCTCCTGTCGAAGCTTCCTCACCTGCCCGCGTCCAATGTGCCACCCCTGAAGTGATATTATCAAGCCTGGGGGCACCCGCTTGGGCACGTGCCTACGACGTTATAAGCCATCTCAAGCACAAGAGCCTGGAACGGCAGGTCGATGGGAAGAGCTGCTTATTCGTTTTTGTTCTTTTCTTTTTGGATCGCGGACGCATCCGTAGGTGTTTTATCTTCAGGCTTATTCATTTCTTCCTTGGCCTGGTTCATGGCTTCCTTAAAACCTCGTAGAGCCGAGCCCAGAGATTTGCCTATCTCGGGAACCTTCTTTGGCCCAAAAATAATGAGGACAATGAAAAGAATAAGGAGAAGATGTGTCGGCTGGAGTAGACCCTCAAACATAGTTTGTGCCGCCTTTCGATACTCAATGCTATTTTATTCCCCGTATTGCTAGCTGTCAATTTGACGGAGCTCATCCCTAAAAACGGTCCACCCATTGATCTTGAAAATCTCACTTCAGAGGTAGGACATTGATCGAGGGCAGGTCAGAGGTCTTTGACTCTTGTTTGAACGACTATTGCAACGCATTTCCCAAGAAGTCGTGGAAGCGCAACGAACGGACCTCTCCCCACGTTATAAAATTAGGGGCTAGAAAAAAATGATTAAACAGAGAACTTGTCCCTTATGCGAAAAAACGAGTGCGTGGGAATTCCATCTATCTGGCCAGGATAGCTATGAGATTAGGTGCGACATTTGCACAGTCTATCATCTAACCGATGGCCCAGATAAGGGATTCATTTTTCTTCCCAAAGAAGACCGTATGCTGCTTTCGGTTTACGTGCGAGAGCAATATCAGAAAGAAAAGATACCCGTTCATTTGGACCAGATTGAAAATTTCAGAGACATCATCGACGACCGGAAGAAATAACGGGGGAGGGAAAACTCTGAACCCGGGCCTTCCTCGGCAGAATAAGGTCTCGACTTTCTTGCGGGATTTATGCTTAAAACGGCGGAAAATGTTGGAAGGGGGATTTCCGGGCCTTGATCTTATAACTTGCTGATACTCAACGCCCATATGGGGGAAAAAAGGAGCGTACCCGGAGGGATTTGAACCCTCGACCTTTGGATTCGAAGGGCAACTCCTAGGCATTCGACCATATTCCTAATGGACTCTTTTTGGGGACTGTCAGATTATCCGTACAGGGTCTTTTTCGCGTGTGAATCCATTTTCGTATTTGTTAGGAGCAAACAGAACGTCCTTGATTCGTTTCACTCATCCAAGGAGGCTTAGACAGTTTTTGTTACACTCCCGGATGAGGCCCATCCTGGATTCCTCTGCTAAAAGGGGGGATATTCACGTTATCTTGATATGATTTTCCCCCCTTGAAAAGGATCGCTTCTCCGGATAAACTGAAAACACGACCGGGGGGAGGCTCCATGGCCAGCGGCGAACCACGGCGTTTGCTCAACGAGAGCGAAAAGCCCACAAAGAAACACTATGTGATTTTGGGCATGGCCTGGGCCGGATGGCTGTTCGATTTTTACGACCTGATGCTGTTCTCGTTCCTGCTCATTCCGATCAAAAAGACGTTTGCCCTCAACGACGCGTCGCTCTCTCTCCTTTTGGGCTCAACCTTAGCCTCCACCGCTTTGGGGGGATCCTTTTTGGCTATCTAGCCGACCGTTTCGGTAGAAAAACGGTTCTCTCCTGGACGATCCTGATCTATTCGCTGGGCTCTTTCGCGTGCGGCTTTGCCGGAAGCGCCTGGTGGCTGCTGGTCTTTCGGGTCATAACCGGACTCGGTGTCGGCGGCGAATGGGCCACCGGCCAGACTCTCGTCAGCGAGAGCTTCCCGGCACGGATGCGGGCCCGCTACGCCGCGGTCATGCAGACAGGCGCTCCTCTCGGGATCGCCTTGGCTTCCATAGTCGGCGGATTCGTGGAGCCGGCCTTTATCCGGGCGTTCGGCGAGGAATGGGGCTGGCGGGGCTGTTTTTTTCTGTCCGTCATTCCCGCCCTGCTTATTGTGTTTATCCGGCGCTCGATGGCCGAATCCGATGTCTGGCTGCGTCACCGCCGAAGTCCGAAAGCCGGGAGAGGCGGGCAATGGTCGGTCTTGCTCGGCGACGCGCGGCTGCGCCGCCTGTTTCTCTTCGGCCTGGTCCTGGCTTTAACCGACATGTCGGCCTACTGGTTTACCTATACGTGGCTTCCCAAATATCTCTATGACAATCTCGGCTTCTCGATGGCCAAGTCGGGGCTGTGGATGTTGGCCACGCAAGCGGGAGGCTTTCTCGGCTATCTGACCTTCGGTATGGTGGCGGATTGGAAAGGCCGGCGGGTCGCATACACTGGGTTTTCGCTAGTATGGGGCGGAGGCCTTCTTGCGGTCACCTGGTTCTGGAGAACGATCGCCGTGTGGCCTTGGCTGACCCTGGTGTTTATGTTCCTGGTCGGTTTTGGCACAGGCAATTTCTCAGGCTACGGGCCGATCTTCTCGGAGATCTTCCCGACCAGAGTGCGCAATACGGCGATGGGCGCGGCCTTCAACTTGGCTCGAGGCGTGCAGTTCTTCACGCCCCTCATCATCAGCACAGTAGCCGCACGTTACGGCTTGGGCGGAGGCATCTCGCTCGCGGCGTTCTTCGCCGTCGCGACCGGCTTGTGGGTGTGGACGCTTCCCGAAACCCGCGGTACCCGCATTACCGCCGATTCTTGAGTGAGTTCAAACGCCGGTGATCTGCTTCCTTCATTTCAGCCCAAATTGGACGGTTTGCTTTATAGACTTCTCCCCGTGTGCCATGGCTGTTACACGGGGAGAGGTTTGCCTAAACTATTTCTTGCCGGCCGGGACAAGCCGCTTGAGTTCCTCGAACCAGTTCTGGATGAGTATCATTTCGGTGGCGGGGGCAGGTCAGTTCCAAACGAAAAATGAAAAGATGGTTATAGCAGAAACCGACGGCGGGAGCGAATTGAAGAAGACGTTCCAGATTCCGGAACGTCCCTGAATAGTCCTCTACGGACTAAATCTCGGAGAGGTTCATTTCTTCTCGTTCCGCTCGAGGTTCAAGCGGCGAAAAATCTCTTGAAAGCGCGGTTCTGAGCGGAGGGGATCGTACATCGGCAGTCTGAGATAGGGCAGGTTCGGATCGCGACCCTCGTAGGCCCGCTCGAGCCACTCCAAGGCGCGGATATGATCACCAGCGAGGACGTAAAGGCCGGCGATGTCGGTCGGCCAGATCATGGACTCCTTCGGGAGTGCCGCGAGCGCGTCTGCGGCGCGCCTCATCGCTCCCTGGAAGCCCGCCTCGACCAGTCCACGGTCAATGACGGCAGCGATATTGGGAATCTGGTAGCCCTTAATAAGGTAGTCCTTGAGAACACCGAGAGTTTCCTTGGACATTCCCTTGGCCGCTGTGGCATGGTAAAGCCCGAAGAGCGCGATCGGATTATCCGGTTGCATCGCCAACGTCTTGCGGGCCTGGACGATGGCCTCATCGTAGCGGCGGGCGAACACAAGGTCGACCCGTAGAAGCT
>CAWCND010000020.1:0-312635 GCA_963796835.1 Candidatus Aminicenantota bacterium
GGGCCGCGACGGCCGCTTTATAGTGAACGATCGCCTGGCCGGCGTTTTTCTCGTTCCGGTAGGCACGGGCCAGCTCCAGGTTGGCCTCGGCCGACTCGGGGGCGTAGGAGAGGACCTTCAAGTAGGCCTTTTTCGCCTCCTCCCGGCTTCCGGCCGCCGCGGCCCCCCGCGCGTCGGCCAGAGCCTCCTCGACGAGTTCGTCCCGGAGCTTTTCGAATCGGGGCCGGGCCCAGCGGTTCTCGGGGTCACGCTTGAGGATCTCCCTGTAGTTGGAGAGGGCGAGGTCCTTGTCGCCTCGGGACTCGTAGAGCTGGGCCAGGCCGGCGTTGGCCAAGGTCAGGTCCGGGAAGCGGCGGAGGGATTCCTTGAAGCTCTCCTCGGCCCCGTCCTTGTCCGCAAGATAAAGGTCCGCATAGCCCAACCCAACCGAATAAAGGGGATTATCCTCGCCGAGCTTGAGGAGCTCTTTTCGGGCCTCGTCGACTTTCCCCGCCTTCAAGTCCGCCCAGGCCTGGTCGGCGGCGATCCGCTGGTCCAGGGTCAGCCGGGTGGACACGGACTGCGGGATGTCCCCGATGTCAAACGAGGGAGGGGCGGGCGTGAAGGTTGCGCAGGCCCATGTCCCGAACAGAAGGATGGCGGCGGGGATGGCTTTTTTCACCAGGGATCTCCTTGTTCGAGATAGGGCAGGAAATTGACGATGACCGCCGGGTCCGCCATAACCTTGAATTCCAGGAAACCCTCGTTCTCCCTTTTTTTCAGGATCAGGGCCCGGCGCGGGAGGGAATGCGTGATCTCCGGCCGGTCTTTCGGGATCTGGAGGTAGTAGAGGCGGTGGTCGCGAAAAATGACGTCCCGGAGCTTTCGGAGGAACTCTTCGACCCCCTGCCCGGTCTTCGCCGAGATCGCCACCGTCCGGGAATTCGGGTCCACGTTCCGCTTGAGCAAGAGGCCCCGCTCCTCGACCGGCAGGAGGTCGATCTTGTTGAGGACCCTCACGACGGGCAGGCTGGCCGCCCCGATGTCTTTCAGGATCGACTCCACGGCGCCGAGATGGCTCTCGGAATCCGGCGAGGCCAGATCGATGATGTGGCAGACGCAGTCCGCCTCCCGGACCTCCTCCAGGGTCGCCCGGAACGACGTCACCAGCTCAACGGGGAGCTTCTTAATGAACCCGACGGTGTCGGACAGAAAGAAGTGGAGGCCGTCGGCGTACGAAACGCGCCTGAGGAGGGGGTCGAGCGTCGAGAAAAGGTTGGGGGACGTGTATCGCCGCTCCTCGGTCAGCAGGTTGAACAGGGTGGATTTTCCGGCGCTCGTGTAACCGACCAGGGAGACGGTCGGGACCGGGCTCTTGCGCCGGCTCTCCCGTTGGTTCAACCGCCTCTTCTCGAGGCCGGAGATGTCCTTTTTGATCTTCGTGATCCGGTCGGTGATCCGCCTCCGGTCTTCCTCGAGCTTCTTTTCGCCCGGGCCGCGGGTCCCGATGCCGGCGCCCTGTTGGGTCAGGCTGAGGCCCCGCCCTTTCAAGCGGGGGAGGAGATAGCTGAGCTGGGCGAGCTCCACCTGGAGCTTCCCTTCGTTGGTCCGCGCCCTCTGGGCGAAGATGTCCAGGATGAGCTGGGTCCGGTCGATGATCTTGGCCTTGATCCTGTCCTCGAGGTTGTGCTGCTGGGTCGCGGTTAGATTGTGGTCGAAGATGACGAGGTCCGCCCCCACCTCGCCCCGCAGCTGGGCGATCTCCGCCGCCTTTCCCTCGCCGACGAAATACCGCGGGTTGACCCGGGGCCGGGCCTGGAACACCTTGCGGGCGACCTCGGCGCCGGCGGCCGCGGTCAGACCGGCGAGCTCCCGCATGGACTCCTCCGCTTCGTCCTTTTCCTTCCTGGAGGTGGCGACATTGATGAGGAGCGCTTTTTCCATCGTCCCTATTTTAATTGTTTTTGGAGGTATTGCTCAAGACCCTTGCCATCATCCGGCGAAAACCAGACGACGCCGGACATCTTCCTGAACCAGGTCTCCTGCCTTTTCGCGTAATGGCGGGTGTCGAGCTTGGTCAGCGCCCTGGCCTCCTCAAGAGAGGACCCTCCGTCGAGGTGCTTGAGGACGTGCCGGTACCCGAGGGCCCGGAACGGGGGGGCGTCCCGACCGATGCCGTCCCGGAGAAGCCCCCGGACCTCGTCCACGAGGCCGCGCGCGAACATCCGCTCGACCCGCTCTTCGATGCGCCGGTAAAGAGACTCCCGCTCGAGCCTGAGCCCGATCTTGATGACGTTGAAGCTCCCCGTCGGGGACCGCGTCTCCTGGAAATGGCCGGAGAGGGGACGGCCCGTGAGGCGATAGACCTCAAGGGCCCGGATGATCCGGATGCGGTCCCGACTCCGGACCTTCCGGGCGTAGGCGGGGTCGATCTCCTCGAGCTTCCTAAAAAGGAAGTCGAGGCCTTTTTCCCGGGCCTCCGCCTCGAGCTCCGCCCGGAGCGCGGCATCCCGGCCCGGGCCGGGAAAAAGCCCGTCGACGAGGGCCTTGAGGTAGAGACCTGTGCCGCCGACGACGAGCGGGACCCTGCCGCGGCCGGTGATCTGCGCGGCCGCCCGGAGCGCCTCCCGGACGAAATCCGCCGCCGTGAATTGGACGTTGGGCTCCACCGTGTCGATCAGGTGATGCGGGACAGCCCTCTGCTCCTCGGCCGACGGTTTATCCGTCCCGATGTCGAAACCCCTGTAGACCTGGATGGAATCCCCGTTGATGATCTCTCCCGAGAACTTTAGGGCCAGGCCGACGGCGGTCCGGCTCTTGCCCACTCCCGTGGGGCCGAGGACGATGACCAAGTTCCGGGTTTCAGGTTCCAATTTTGATCAGAAGCCAGAGGCCGAGGAGAGTGGTCAGGACGAGGACGGCCAGGAGTTGTTCCCTTTTCAGGATGTCTCTCCGATCCTCTCCAGGCTCCTGACCAGGGCCGATTCGTGGCGGGAGCCTAGGGTCCTCTTGACGGCCAGGACCTCGGCGACGAGGATCTCGTCCATGCTCCGGAGGAGCCCCCGCCTGTTCTCGTCGCCGATGAGGTTCATGCTCGTTTTCAGGAGCGATTTGAGCTCGATGCGGCCGTCCGCCTTGAGCTCGAGGCCCTGGAAAGCCGGGTCCAGCCGGGACCGGACGTCTTCCAGGGAATTCCCGATGACGCTGAGGGCCACCGGGCCGATCTCCTTGGAAATATATTTGAAGATGTATGAGCATTTGGCGTTGAAGAGGCCGAAGACCTTGTCCATGTCAGCCAGGGACATCTCGGCCGGAACTTTGCCGGTCTTGGGCCGGGGCGGCCTTGTCCCGGCCAACCCCAGACAGAGAAAGACGGACAGGGTCTTCCGGCTTTCTCTCTTTCCCAGGTCGCTCGATTCGAAGAGCTCCGCGAGCGTCGTGGGCGACTCGAGGAGGCCGAGGACATACCTTTCGTGCGGGAGGAGGTCCAGGAGGTCGAGAAAATAAGGCTCAAGGCCCTGGACGGTCTCGCCTTCGGACGGCAGGAAGCGCGCGATGACGCTGTCGTTCCTCATCCGCCGCGCCCCCTCCAGGATGAGGCTGGGGACGAAAAGGCTGATCAGGGCCGGCACCCGGGGCGTTCGACGGGGCGCGAACTCAAACTCTCCCTCCTCCCGGTCGAAGAGCGAATAGACCTCCTCTTTCATGAACCCTTCGAGGAGAGCCCAGAGGCGCCCCGGCTCGACCAGGGGGACCTCGAGGAGGGCCCGGATGATGGAGACTCCGTTCCGTTCAGCGAATTCCTCGGACTGGGCCAGGCTGATCAGGTCCATAGCTCCCGAGGTCAGGAGGTATTTCAAGAACTCCTTCTCCGCGAGCGAGGCCCGGTCGACGACTAGGCGACCGTTCTCGAAGACGAAACGCTTCGGCCCGCCGGCCCCGCCGACGCCGAGCGCCCCCGCGAGCTCCTCCCGCCAGATGCCGGCCAGGACGCCGGCGAAAGGGGTTTCCGAGAGGTTCCCGCGGCGGAGCGCTTCGTCCATGGACTTAATTTATAGGGCGAACGGAGATAAGTCAATCCGGCCCCGTTATGCTGACTCTGCTTAAGGGCGCGGGCTGAGGCCTCCGCTGCAGAAGGGACTAAGCTCGGGGGATTCCCTCCGTCGGGTCGCGGGTTTGTCCCGGCGAGCCAAACCCGCTTCGGTTCTGGGCCTCGCTCTCCTCGCCCTTTGGTCGAGGATCCTTGCCCGCTCGGCCCTCCACACGCCCTCCTCCGGGAACACCCCCTGCGCTATTTTTCCCCAATCGCTTCGGCTAGCACCAAAGCTGCGTTACCTGAGGAGGCCCATGACGAATGTGCCGATGCCGAAGTTGATCAGGGCCTTGACGATCCAAAAGCTGTAAGAAATGAGCAGGCACTTTTTGAGGTCCATTTTGAAAACGGCCGAGAGCCCGTAGGCCAGGATGCCGAACAGCCAAAGCTGGAAAAAATCCACCTGAACCAGGGCGATGTAGGCCGTTGAAGTGACCTCCATCCTGGGAAAGAGGATGGCCAAGCTGGCCGAGGTCTTCATCACGGACTTCGTAGTCAAGGCGAGAGCCGCGCGGACGGCATTCCCCAGCAGGTCATCGACGACGCTGGCGTGGACGTAGACCGAAGCGACCTGCTTGAAGGTCCCCTGGGACGATACGATCCGGCTCATCATCAGGAGGATCAGGCTTTTGAACAGAAATAAAAGGAGGAAAGTGACCGGGACAAGCCCGAACGTCTGGATCATCTGACGGGTTTGGGAGGGAGGTTCGATCATCTGATTGTACCGGGCCTCGCCGTATCTTTGCTTGAGCGAAGCCGCGTTGTCCTTTGTGATCTGGAGGCTGTCGCTCTGCTGGTAGGGCATCGTGAGGAAAGAGTAGGCGATCGTGGTCACGAGGAGGACGATGAGCACGTCGACCCAGATCGGCTTTTCCGCCAGGGCGGTCAGGGTCTGTTTGGGATCAAAGAAAACTCCTCCCAGTCGCTTGAACAGGCTCATGGGTCAGTCTCCTTTCCGCTCGTCTTTCTCGATCTCGCCGTCCCTGATGTGGATGATCCGCTGGGCCTGGTTGGCGACCTCCCGGTCATGGGTGACCATGATGATCGTGTTCCCCTGACCGTGGATCTTATGGAACAGGTTGAGGATCTCCCGGCCCGTCCGGCTGTCCAGGTTTCCCGTAGGTTCGTCGGCGAGGAGGAGCGACGGCTCATTGACGAGGGACCGGGCGATGGCCACCCGCTGCCTCTCCCCGCCCGAGAGCTCGGCGGGCTTGTGGCTCATCCGGGCCTTCATCTCGACCATTTCCAGGGCGTGCCGGGCCTTCTCCTCCCGGATGTTCTTCTTGACCCCGCTGTAGATGAGGGGAAGCTCGACGTTCCGGAACGCCGAGGCCCGCGGCAGGAGGTTGAACACCTGGAAGACGAAGCCGATCTCCCGGTTCCGGATGTGGGCGAGCTCGTCCTCCGTCATGGCGCTGACCAGCTTGCCGTTGAGCTCGTATGTCCCCCGGCTGGGCGTGTCCAGACAGCCGAGGAGGTTCATCAGGGTGGACTTCCCGGAGCCGGACGGTCCCATGATGGCCACGAACTCGTTGCGCTCGATGATGAAGGACACGCCCCGGAGGGCCTCGACCTCCTGCTCGTCAAGCTGGTAGATCTTCCAGAGGTCTTTGACGAAGATGAGGGTGGAGTCCGGCCGGCTCATAGGGTCTTGGTTTCCTTTTTCGGCTCGGTCTTGATCATGATCCCGTCCTTGAGCTCACGCAGGGAGGCGTAGGGCCCCGTGACGATGTCCTGATCTTCCTTGAGGCCCGCCGTGATCTCCATGTTCATGCCCCCGCTGATCCCCTTCTCGACGGGTTGGAACTTGACCCGGCAGTTGTCGACAATGTAGACGCCCTCTTCTTCCTTCTTGGCGTCGGGCTTGTCGCCGGGCGCGGCCGGTCTGTCCCGAAGGACGAGGGAGGAGATCGGTACGGCCAGAACGCTCTGCTTCTGGGCCGTGATGATGTCCGCGGAGGCCGAAAGGCCCGGCTTGAGCTTCTGGGACGGGTTCTCCAGGGTGACGACGACCTTGAAATCCTTGGCTTCCTGGGTCGTCGTGCCGCCGGTGACCTTCTGGAGGGCCGAGCTCCCGATCTCCGTCACCTTCCCCTTGAAGACCGTGTCGGGGAAGGCGTCGACCCGGACATTGGCTTCCTGGCCGAGCTTGACCCCGACGACGTCGGTTTCGTCGACCTGGACCTCGACCTCCATGATCGACAGGTCGGCGATGGTCATCAGGACCGTCCCCGGGTTGTTCATGGTCCCGACAATGGCGGTCTCGCCCTCCTCGACCTTGAGGCTGGTGATCATGCCGGTGATCGGCGCGTTGAAGACCGTCTTGCTCAGGTTGTCCATGGTGCTCTTGAGGTTGGCCTCGGCCTGCTTGATCTGGAAGCGGATGGAGTTGACCTGGGAGACGGAAACGTCGTATTCGAGCTTGACGCTCTCGAGCTGGTCCTTGGAGATCAATTGCTCCTCGAACAGCTTCTTCTGCCTGTCGTAGGCGCTCTTGTCCCGCTGGAGGCGGGCCTCGGCCTGGATCAGGTCGGCCTTGGAGGCCTGGATGAAGTTCCGGTCACGGTCGGCGTTGGCCTCGTACTGGGTGGAATCCAGCTTGAGCAAGAAATCCCCCGAGTTGACCTCCTGCCCCTCTACGATGCCGATCTTGATGATCCGGCCGGGGACCTGGGCGCTGATGTTGACGTTCTTCTTGGGCTTGACCTCGCCCGAGGCCGAGACGATCGACGTCAGGTTCTGCTTTTTGACCTTCTCGATGGTCACTTTGACGGTCTTCTCCCGCTGCGACCGGAGGTTGAGGCCGACGACGACCAGGATGACGAGGACGACGGCCATGAAGATCAGGGTCTTTTTTCGTCTCTGGAGGAAACTCTTTTTTTCCGTCATGGGTTGGGCCCTTCCAAAATTCAAGTGTCCTGGATAATCAGTATATTATACTACGGGAAAGAAGGGAAAAGGTTTGGCCCATGAGGGACTTTTTCCAGGGGGCGCCGTCCCCTTGGGATCAGGAGGAAGGGTTAAGAAGGAGGGGCTGAGCTGAAAGGCAGGGGGTTGTCCCCCCGGGGTGCGGTCCCTCTTCCTTTATAAAGTCGGAGTTGATAAGATAGGGACGCTATGGGAGCATCGGACGAATTCCTCGCCGTCGCGGAAGCCGCCGTTCGCGAGGCCGGGCAATTTCTGAAGTCCAATCTCGACCGCCGGCCGGAAGCCGACTACAAGGGGGAGGTGGACCTCGTCACGGAATTCGACGTGGGCGCCCAGGAGATCCTGGCCGGCCGGCTCGCCAAGGCCTTTCCGGAGCACGGCATCCTGGCCGAGGAGAACCTGGCCAGGCCGGGCCGCTCCGAATACCGCTGGGTCCTGGACCCCCTCGACGGGACGACGAACTTCGCCCACACATTCCCGGTCTTTTGCGTTTCGGCGGCGTTGGAGCGCCGCGGCCGGGCCGTCCTGGGGCTGGTCTACGATCCGATGCGGGAGGAGCTGTTCTCGGCCAGGGAAGGGCGGGGTGCCGCTCTCAACGGCCGGACGATCCGGGTCTCGGAGGTCGGCGATCTCGGAAAGAGCCTCCTGGCGACCGGTTTCCCTTATGACATCCGGACGAGCCCGGTCAACAACCTCGGCCACTGGGGCCGGTTCCTCCTCCGGGCCCAGGCCATCAGGCGATGCGGGTCCGCCGCCCTGGACCTCTGCTATGTGGCCTGCGGCCGCTTCGATGGATTCTGGGAGCTGAAACTCAAACCTTGGGACGTTGCGGCGGGGGCCCTGATCGTCGCCGAGGCGGGCGGAAGGGTCACCGATTTTTCCGGGGGCGAACACAGGCCGGCTATCCCTGAAACCCTTGCCACGAACGGCCTCATTCACGACGCCATGATCGGGGTCCTCAGGTTAGGCGGAGAGCCGGCCGGCAAGGATGGGACGGGTGAATAAGCGGGCGAGGGTTCGGACGTGCGGCTGCGCCTTCTTCGGAGCCATGGCCTTGGCCCTGTGGGCCGCGCCGGGGCTCCGGCAGGCTGGCCTGGAGCTCATCAAGAAGGTCACGGTCGCGGGAAATGCCGGCTGGGTGGATACGGGGCTGGACGCGGCCCAAGGGGACGAATTCTTTTTCAAGGCGAGCGGGGAGATCTCCTTGCAGAAGGGGAATCCGTCGGCCAACTGCGGACCCGCCGGCCTTGACCTCATGACTGCCCAGCAGCCGATCCTGAACCAGAACCTTGGGGCCCTGATCGGCAAGGTGGCCCAACTCGTCTCCGTGAGGAGCGATGAGGACACCGGCGAGGAGATCCGGGACGAGATCGTGGAATATTTCTTCGTCGGGGCGGAAGGCAGTGTGACGGCGCCGATCAAGGGACGCCTTTACCTCGGCGTCAACGAGGACGTCATCAAGGACAACGGGGGGGAGTTCACGGTCCTCATCTCCCGGCGCAAAAAGTGAGCCCGGCCCGGACGCGGCGCTTCCCGCTCTCCGTCAGGACTTCTCTTTTGCGTCCAGCCGGTCCAGGAAGCCTTCCATGAACTGGGTGTTGTAGATTCCCTTGCGGAAGTCGGGGTCGGCGAGGACATTGAGGTGAAGGGGGATGTTCGTCTTGACGCCGACGATGGTCGTCGTCTCGAGGGCCACCTGCATCTTCCGGATGGCCAGATCCCGGGTCGGAGCGAAGGCGATGACCTTGGCCACCAGGGAATCGTAATCGGGGGGGATGACCCAGCCGCCGTAGGCCGCGGAATCCACGCGGATCCCCTCGCCCCCCGGCAGGACCAGGAAATCGATCTTCCCCGGCGAGGGGACGAACGTCGTTGGGGTCCTCGGCGTTGATCCGGCATTCGATGGCATGCCCTCGCATCTCGAGGCTCGTAGGGGAAGTTGACCTTTTCGCCGGCCGCGATCCGGATCTGGGCTTTGATGAGGTTGATCCCGTAGACCATCTCGGTGATCGGATGCTCGACCTGGACCCGCGCGTTGGCCTCCATGAAGTAGAAGCGCTCCTTTTCGTCCACTAGGAATTCGAAGGTTCCCAGGCTCTGGTAGCCGACTTCGGCGGCCGCGTCCTCGGCTTCCTTGATCATCCGCCTCCGCGTTTTCTCGTCGATGAAGGGCGACGGGGTCTCTTCGACGAGCTTCTGGTATTTCCGCTGGATGGAACATTCCCGCTCGCCGAAGGCGATGACCTTGCCTTTCTTGTCGCCGATGACCTGGATCTCGATGTGGCGCGCCCCGGACAAGAACTTCTCGATGTAGAGCGAGGAGTCTCCGAACGCGGCCTTGGCCTCGCCCTGGGCGATCGGGAATTGCTCCTCGAGCTGGACGGACGACCGGCAGATCCGCATCCCCTTGCCGCCGCCCCCGGCCGCGGCCTTGAGGATCACCGGGAAGCCGATCTTCGCGGCGATCTTCTTGGCCTCATTCGCGTCCTCGACGCCCTTTTCGCTCCCGGGCAAGACGGGCAACCCCGCCTTCTTCATGGTCTGGCGGGCCTTGTTCTTGTCCCCCATGAGCCGGATGAGGGATGGCGGCGGGCCAATGAACGTGAGCCCGGCGTTCTCGCAGATCTCGGCGAACTTGGCGTTCTCCGCGAGAAAGCCGTACCCGGGGTGGATCGCGTCGGCCCCGGTGATCTCGGCGGCGCTCAGGATATTGGCGATGTTCAGATAGCTCTCCGAGGCCTTGGCCGGCCCGATGCAGACCCGCTCGTCCGCGAGCAGGGCGTGGAGGGATTGCCGGTCCGGCTCCGAGAACACTGCGACCGTCTTGAACCCCAGCTCCCGGGCCGACCGGACGACGCGGAGGGCGATCTCTCCACGGTTGGCGACGAGTATTTTCGAGATCATGCGGCTTCAGCTGAGGGGCTTGACGGCAAAGAGTTTCTGGCCGAATTCGACGGGCTTGGCGTTCTCGACGAAGATCTCGACGACGGTCCCGTCCAGGTCGGACTCGATCTCGTTCATGAGCTTCATCGCTTCGACGATGCAAAGGGTCTGCCCCTTCTTGACCACGTCCCCGACGTCCACGAACGGAGAGGCCGTGGGGTCGGGCGCCCGGTAGAAGGTTCCGACCATCGGCGAGGTGATCAGTTGGAGCGTCTTGTCGGGTTCGGAGGCCGGGGCCGGAGCGGGGGGGAGGCCTCTCCGGCCGCCGAGGGACCTGGCGCCGCGGCCTCGCGGACGGACAACGGCGCGGGTGCCGGCGCCGCTGCGGACCGGCTGACCTTGATCTTGAATCCTTCGACCTCGATCTCGAGAGCCGAAAGGTTCTTCTCCTCGAAGATGGCGATCACCTTCCGGACCTCGCTAAAATCGATATTCCCGCCCGGGACGCCGTCTTCCAGGTCATCCGGCCGTTGGTTTTTGTCGTTCATGGGCCTCATCCATCTCCCAAAAAGTGATTCTACCTTAACGGCATCAGGGGGAAATGTCAAGGCATCCCGGGTTTGACCCGTTCGCCGACGCTAAGCCCCGCCTTTCATCCCCTTCGCGGGACGGAGGAATAGGGAACCCCCGCTTCGGGGGCTGGCGCTCCAAAGCCTGTAAGAGTCGGATCCCATAGGCGTAAGTTCGTGGAGCTTCGGGGCGGGGACAAGAAGCGAGGCTCAGGGTTACTACGGGGAGCAGTAAATATATTACATAATCCTTGCTGCTCCCCGAGTACTAGCCGGGCGATAGAGAAATCTGAAGACAATTATATCCTGCCCGGCTTAGTAACCCCGAACAAGCCCCGGCATTCATGCCGGGGACTCGAGGGGTTGACTGGGGCGAGGGCTTGGCCTAAGATGACGGGTGCCGATCACCTTAGGAGGATGATGTCCGATGTTCGACCAGCTCTCCGGCCGCCTCGAGAAAATGATGAAGTTCCTCCGGGGCGAGGGCAAGGTCACGGAAAAGAACATGGCCGAGGCCCTGAAAATGATGCGCCTGGCCCTGCTCGAGGCGGACGTCAATTATAAAGTCGTCAAGGAATTCGAGGCCCGGATCCGCGAAAAAGCCCTGGGCGAGGAGGTCCTGCGGAGCCTGACCCCGGCCCAGCAGGTCATCAAGATCATCCGGGACGAGCTCGCGGCGATCCTGGGCGGCCGGCAGGAGCCTTTGACCTTCGCCGGGGCCCCGCCTTCGATCTTCATGCTCGTCGGCCTCCAGGGGAGCGGCAAGACGACGACCTGCGGGAAGCTGGCCCGCTGGGTGACCGGGCTCAGGAAAAGCCCGCTCCTTGTCTCATTCGACCTGAAGCGTCTGGCCGCCCAGGAGCAGCTCAAGACGATCGCCGGCTCCCTGGGAATCCCGTTCTACGAGATGACGCCGGCCCAGATGAAGGTCCCCCGAGGACGCCCTCCGGGAGCTCATGACGTACGCCCGGAACAGGGCCTACGACCCTCTGATCGTGGACACGGCCGGACGGCTTCATGTGGACGACGAGCTTATGGACGAGCTCCGCCTGGTCAAGGACATCCTCGAGCCCGGTCGAGACGATCTTCGTCGGCGACGCCATGACCGGCCAGGACGCGGTCCGGAGCGCCCAGGCCTTCGAGGAAAAGATCGGCCTGACCTCCGTCATCCTGACCAAGCTCGACGGCGACGCCAGGGGCGGCGCGGCCCTGTCCATCGTTTCCGTGACCGGCAGGCCCATCAAATTCGTCGGCGTCGGCGAGAAGGTCGGACAAGCTCGAGGTCTTCCACCCCGACCGCATGGCCTCCCGCATCCTGGGGATGGGCGACATCCTGACCCTCATCGAGAAAGCCGAAGAAGAGGCCGACGCTGATGACGCCGAGGAGCTGGCCCGCAAGATCCGGAAGCAGGAGTTCACCCTCGAGGACTTCAAAAAGCAGCTCGTCCAGCTCAAGAAGATGGGGTCGCTCTCCGGCGTCCTGAGCCATCTGCCCCAGGTAGGCCCCTTCAAGAACCTAGCCAAGGCCGATGTCGACGACCGGAAGATCGCCCATTTCGAGGCCATCATCAGCTCCATGACCCCGCGCGAGCGGGAGAATCCCAGGATCCTTACCGGCAGCCGCCGCCTGAGGATCGCCAAGGGCAGCGGACGGCCCGTGCACGAGGTCAACGAGCTCGTCAAGCAGTTCCAGGAAATGCAGAAGATGATGAAGAGGCCCCAGCTCCAAAAAATGCTGGGCGGCCTGAAATGAGGCCCGGGCCTATTTCCGGCCGAGGACGTGGTCCACGCAGTCGAGCCAGAAAGCGGCGTACTCTTCCCAGAAAATGAGGTTGCAGCCCCAGTGAGGGGCCGGGTCGGACATGTAGGCCAGGACGCGGCCACGGCCGTAGGTCCGGGAGGCGACGAGGGGGTCGCCGGTTTCCTTGACCCTCATCAGGATTTTTCCCTCGGGGATGGGCAGAGTCTTGTTGTACCCGAGGATGGGGGGCATGGTCTGGATCTGGATGTTCTTGAACACGGCTTCGCCCGCGGCGGCGAGCTCCGCGTCGAAGCCCTCCGTGCTCTCGACCAGGTCCTCGTAATCCAGGCAGCGGACAGGGAGGAGCTCCCGGAGGGGCGTCCGGCCCCAGCCCCCTTTTCCCTGCTCCCCGGTGAAGGAATACCAGCCGCCCAGAAAAAGCGCCCCCTTGCCTTTCTTGACGGCCTCCATGGTCAGGCGGATCCGGTCGGGGAAGGTCAGGACCCCGTTCCCGAACTTCTCCCGGTTGAAGAAGCTCGGGGCGAGCTGGAAGAGCTTGGCGTCGATGTCGCTGAAGATGAAGACGTCATACTCCTTCAAGACCTCTTCGTAATCGCCCGGGCCGAGCCTGTTGTAAAAATCCCAGGCGGGGACGGACAGGACGGTGTGCACGCCGGTGGACTCCAGGGCTTCCTTCAGCCATTTCCCGTAATTGAAGATGTCGAGGCCCTTGTGGGAATAATAAAAAGGGGTTTCCGCGAAGACCGGGCCCGTGAGCACCGCCCAGTCCCCGACGTAATAGATCTTCGCCATCAGCCGGCCCTCCTTCCCGGCCCGTGACATCCGTGTCGGACGCGGCCGGGAAATTAGGATAGCACCGATGGACGACGGGTCACAAGGTATTTTCTCGGGCAGCCAAGGGCTCCCGGGCCGATGGCTGTCCTCTTCAGGGGACAGCGGGCGAAAACCAGTTGACCCGTTCGCCGACGCTAAGCCCCGCCTTTCATCCCCTTCGCGGGAATCCGCGGACTCACGTCCGTGGAATCCGGCGAAGGGGGCAGGCGCTCCAAAGCCTGTAAGAGTCGGATCCCATAGGCGTAAGTTTGTGGGGCTTCGGGGCGGGGACAAGAAGCGAGGCTCAGGGTTACTACGGGGAGCAGTAAATATATTACATAATCCTTGCTGCTCCCCGAGTACTAGCCGGGCGATAGAGAAATCTGAAGACAATTATATCCTGCCCGGCTTAGTAACCCCGAACAAGCCCCGGCATTCATGCCGGGGACTCGAGGGGTTGACTTGCGGCCGGAATTCGGCTATGCTTTTTCAGCAATTTACTTCACCACGGAAGTGATACCACAATGATGACTATGCGACTGATGAGATTTGGAGCGAAAAAGAAACCTTCCTACCGGATCGTCGTCATGGATTCCAAAAAGGCGCGGCAGAGCCAGGCCTTGGACACCGTCGGCTCCTACAACCCCCTGAAGGAACCGGCGGAGGTCACGATCGACATCCTCAAGGCGAACCAGTGGCTTTCGAAGGGCGTCCGGCCGTCGAGAACCGTTCAATCTCTCTTGGATAAAGCTTCCGCATCCACGAAACGATCGCAAGAAGCCAAACCTTAAAGGAGGACACGGTGAAAGAACTCGTGGAATTGATCGCCAAAGCACTGGTGGACAACCCGGAACGGGTGGTCGTTTCCCAACTTGAGGGGGAGCAGACCACGATCCTGGAGCTCAAGGTGGCCCCGGAAGACCTGGGGAAAGTGATCGGAAAGCAAGGACGGACGGCCCGGGCCATCCGGATCATTCTCGGCGCCGCCGGGATGAAGCTCAAGAGGAGATTCAACCTGGAGATCATTGAAAAAAGCTGATCTCGTCAGGATAGGAAAAGTCCTCAGGAGCCAGGGCCGGGAAGGACACCTCAAGGTCAGGCTTCTCGAGAAGGGGCTTCCCGGGCCGGCCTTATCGAAGGTTTACCTGGGACGGTCCGGGGGGGTCGATGAATACGAGGTCGAGTCCTTCGAGCTCGACCGCAGCTCGTACCTCCTGAAACTCAAGGGCATCGATTCGCTGGCCCGGTCAGACGGCCTGGCCGGGCTCGAAGTTTTCGTCCCGGAAGAGAGCTTCCGGCCGCTCCAGGCCGGCTTCTTCTACGATTTCCAGGTCATCGGGAGCCGCGTCGTCACGGGCGACGGGACCGAGGTCGGGACGGTCCGGGGGATCCTTTCCGCGGGAGGCCCGGATGTCCTCGTTGTCGTCCGCGGGGAAAAGGAATATTATGTTCCGCTCGCGGAGCCGATCTGCCTGCGCGTCGATCCGGAGAAGCGGGAGATCGTCATCGACCCTCCGGACGGTCTTTTGGAGTTGAATGAGATTTGATATAATCACGATCTTCCCTGAAATGTTCGCCGGCGTCTTTTCAGGGGGGATCATCCGGAGGGCCCTGGAGAAAGGCCTGATGGAGATCGCGGTCCACGACCTGAGGGACTACACGAAGGACCGGCACCGGCAGGTCGATGACCGTCCCTACGGAGGACTGGAAGGAATGGTCTTGAAGCCCGAACCGATCTTCGCGGCCGTGGAGGCCCTCCGCCGGGATGAGGATTCCCGGGTCTACCTGCTTTCTCCGCAGGGCGCCCGGTTCAGCTCGGCCGTGGCCCAGGAGATGGCCTCCCACAAGCAGGTCATCCTCATCTGCGGCCGCTACGAGGGCGTGGACGAGCGCGTCGCCGGGCACCTGGCCGACGGCGAGGTCTCCATCGGCGACTATGTCCTCGCCGGCGGAGAGCCGGCCGCGGTCGTCGTCGTGGACGCGGCGTCGCGGTTCGTCGGCGGCGTCGTGGGCAAGGAGGATTCTGTCCGGCACGACTCTTTCGCCGAGGGGATCCTGGACTTTCCCCACTACACGCGGCCGCGGGAGTTCCGGGGCTTCCGCGTCCCCTCGGTCCTCTTCTCCGGCGACCACAAGAAGATCGGGCGCTGGCGGCGGAAGAAGGCCCTGGCGAAAACGCTTGAACAACGACCGGATCTCTTGGAGGATAAGGAGCTCGCCCCCGAAGACAGGCGCCTCCTGGAGGAAATTCAGAGCGAAAGGAAGGATCCATGAACGTGGTTGACTCGATCGAGGATAAATACCTGAAAAAGGACGTCGAGCCCTTCTCCGTGGGCGACACCATCAAGGTCCACGTCGTCATCAAGGAAGGCGACAAGGAACGCATCCAGATCTTCCGCGGCGACGTCATCGGCCGGCGAGGGACCGGGATCAAGGCCACGTTCACGGTCCGGAAGGTCTCGTTCGGCGTCGGCGTCGAGAGGATCTTCCCGCTCCATTCCAAAATGGTCCGGAAGATCGAGGTCGTCCGGAAGGGGGACGTCAAGAGGGCCAAGCTCTACTACCTCCGCAAACTCAAAGGCAAGGCCGCCCGCCTCAAGGAACAGCAACAGCAGCAGCCGCAGTCCTGATCAGGGGCGCCGTGGCCGGCTTCAAGATCGAGAGGGACCTCCTGCGCAAGGGCTGCCGGGCCGTCGCCGGCCTCGACGAGGTCGGCCGGGGGGCCCTGTTCGGCCCCGTCGTGGCCGCGGCCGTCGTCCTCCCTCCTGAATGGTGCCTGCGCCGTCCCCCCGCCTGGGCCCGGCAAATTAACGACTCCAAGCTCCTTCCCCCGACTAAAAGGATGGAGCTGGGGGCCCTGCTCCTCTGCGAGGCGGAGGCCCTCGGGATCGGGATGGCCTCCAGCGCCGAGATCGATGAAAGGAACATCTACTGGGCGTCCCAGATGGCCATGAAACGCGCGGTCGAGAATCTCACCGGGCCCGTCGATTTCCTCCTGGTTGACGGGTTCGCGCTGAAAGATGTACATTATCAGCAGATGGGCATCCCGCAGGGGGACAGGAAGTGCATGTCCATCGCTGCGGCCTCCATCGTGGCCAAAGTCTTCCGCGACGGCCTGATGGACGCGTTCGACGCCGTCTACGGCGGCTACGGTCTGGCCAGGAACAAAGGCTACGGCACCGAGGAGCATTTCCGGTGCCTGAAGGCCAGGGGCCCGACCGGGCTCCACCGGATGTCCTTCAAGTTGGGATGAAGGGTTGGAAAGCCCATGAGCGCCCGGATCGACCGGATCAAAACGATCGAGCTGGCGGAGCGATTCGTCAAGGCCGGCAAGGTCAAGGAAGCCATCGCCGAGTACGAGCGGCTCGTCGGCTCCGACCCCCAGGACGTCGGCACCCTGAACATCATCGGCGACCTCTATATGGGCCTCAACCAGACCGAGAAGGCCGTCCGGTCCTTCAAGAAGGTCGCCGAGGAATACGAGAAGAGGGGCCTGTTCTCGCAGGCCCTGGCCATCTGTAAGAAGATCTCCAAGATCGAACCCGCCAACTCCGACATCTCCCTGAAGCTCGGGGATCTCTACAGCCATCAGGGCTTCCAGTCCGACGCGAAGAACGAATACCTGAAGATCGCCGCCCGGTTCGTCCAGGACAAGAAATTCCAGGAGGCGATCCACGTCTACGAAAAGGTCTGCCGTCTGGACCGGGAAGACCTCGGCCTGAAGAAGGAGCTCGCCGAACTCTACCGGCAGCAGGGCTACCTCGATGCGGCCCTGGAGCAGCTCGGGGAGATCGCCGATATCCGGATGGCCCAGGGGAACCTCGAGGCCGCCGAAGAGAACCTGAAGGAAGCACGGTCCCTCAACCCGACCGACCAGAAGATCCTCGTCAGCCTCGTCGAGCTCTACAAGCGGTGGGGAAAGCGCCCCCAGGCCATCGAGCTCGTCGAGGAGAGCGTCCGGAAACAGCCCGACAACATCCAACTCATGAACCTCCTGGGCAATTTCTATTTCGAGGCCGGGGACGTCGCCCGCGCCGAAGAGGTCTTCACGGCGGTCGTCACCGGCCATCCCATGAATGTCAACGCCCGGATCAAGCTCGGCCGGATCCAGATCCTCAAGGACCGGCTCGACCAGGCCTATGAGCTGTTCGAACCCCTCATCACCAACCTTATCAAGAAGCACAAGGACGACAAGGCCATCGGCCTCCTCGGGCTGATCCTGGAGAGCCAGAAACCCCACGTCCCCGCCCTCGAGCGTCTGGCCATGATCTACCGGACGAACAAGGAGGTCAAGAAGCTCGAGGTCGTCCTCCGGGCGATCGTCGACGAGGTCCGCAAACAGGGAACGAGCGAGCAGCTGCTGGCCGCCCTGTCCGAGCTCCACCAGCTCCGTCCCGACGACCCTGAGGTCACGCTGGACTACCGGAACCTCCGGAAGGAGAGGGGATTGCCGGACGAGGCACCGCCCGAAGAATTCTCCGAAGTGACCGGCAAGGACCGCGAGGTCATCCAGGAGACCCTGAGCAAGGCCGATGTCTACATGCAGCAGGGCCTGGTTCGGATCGCGCGCCGGCTCCTGGAGAACCTGACTCTCCGCTACCCCGACGAGCCGCAGATCCTGAAAAAGATCGCCGTCCTCGATGAGATCCGGACCCACATCGACGAGGACGAGCTCCGCCGCCGCGTCGAGAAAGCCAGCGCCCTGGAATCCCAGGTCAAGGAGAAACCCCGTCAGGAGGAGAGGTTCGAGGACAGGAGAAAAACGCTCGCCCCGTTCGGAGGCGACATCGCCGAAGGGGACAAGATCAGCACCGCCGATATCTTCGGCGAAACCGACATCATCCCCTTCGTCAATAACGGGGAGGGCGAGAAGAAGTTCTACGATCTCTCGGGCCAGGCCGCGGAGGAGCTGCGGCTCCTGAGAGTGGCGTTCGCCCAGCAGGTCCAGGGCGAGATGACCCAGGACGAGCGGGACCTGTCGAACATCGTGGCCGACTTCAAGCGGGACCTCAAGACCAAGCTCAACCCGGAAAACACCCAGGTCCGCTATCAGCTCGGGATCGCCTTCATGGAACAGGGGCTCTACACCGAAGCCATAGAGGAGTTCTCCCAGGCCTCCAGGGACAAGGACATGGCCCTCGATTGTTTCAGCCTCATCAGCTACTGCCACAAGCAGCGGCGCAGCTTCCCGGACGCCGAAAAGTGGCTGAAAAAAGCCATCGTTCTGGCGAGAGAAGGCACCGACCAGTATTACGCTCTGGAGTTCGACCTGGCGGAGCTCTGCGAGCAGAGCTCTGACCGGGCCAAGGCCCTGGAGCTCTTCAAGGAGATCCTGGCCTGGAACCCCGGGTACAGGAATATCTCCCTGAAGGTCAGCAGCCTCGAAAACGCCGCCGGCGGCCAATCCGCCTGACACCGCTTCCGCACGTAGCGTTGTTAAGCTCGGGGGATTCCCTCCGTCGGGTCGCGGCCCCGGGGTTGGCCCCCCCACTTTAGAGCGTGGCTTTTCACCCCACTCCCGAATCGTTTTCTTCTGAAGGTTGCGGACTCGGAGGGAGTCCCTCCGGCAGGGGGCCGTCCCGGCTCCTGCCCGGTTTGTCCAGATGCGGGCAGCACCGCCTCTTAGCGGGGCGGATTCTGAAGGGCAACCAGCAGGAGTGTGCCGGAGCGGCTCGGAGCCGCGCTTCTGGGAAATATCCGAATCGAGCCTAGAACCTTTTTTAGGGCGGCTCCGAAAATGCCCCCCCGGCGCATTTTATTTTAAAGCATTTCAGCCGCTCCCGAATATGCCAGCCGCAAAAAAAAGGGCCGCCCCGCAGGGCGGCCCGGATGACTTTGCGCAGCTTAATAGCTATTCGATGATCTTGCCGGAGATGATGAGGATCAGCCCCTTGTCCCCGCCATCGAGTTTGGACACTCCGACGACCGTCTTGTCGCCGGGCTTGACGTTGAGCGTCGTCTCGATGAGGTCGCGCACGAGGCGATCGGCCTTGGCTGGTTCCACCATGCCGGCGGCCACCCGGGGGTCCTCGTGGAATTGCCTCAGCCTGACCCACATCTGGATGGTGAAGGACTTTTCATCCTTGATGACCTTCGGCTTGATCTCGAGCTCGAAATCGCCATGGTCGCCGAGCCGGACCTCGGAATTGGAATCGTCCATGGCCCGGATCAGGGACGTGTCGAGGAGAGAGTAGGACTTGTACTTCAGGAGATTCCGGAGCTCCCTGATGATGGGGTCGTTGGCCATGGCCTCCGTGGCCTTCTCGGCTTCCGCCGACCCCAGGATGAGCTGGACCGTGAACTGGAGGTCGGCCGGCTTGACATCCAGTTGTTTGACCACCTGGAGCGCCTTTTCTACGTTCTCCGGGATGTCGCTGATGACGATCACGTTCTCGCTGGGCATCGTTGAGATGTGGCCGTCGCGGCTGAGGTAGGGATAGAGCGCCGCCTGGATCCTTTGGGCATTGGCGTACTTCAGCCGGACCAGCTCGTTCTTGAGGACGGGCCTCGTCGAGGCCTTGGTTTCCTGGGCCGCTTCCTCCGCGAACACGGGCGCGACAGCGGCGAAAACCAACGCCAGCACGATGAATACCAAGATTCCTTTTTTCATTTTTTATCTCCTTTCCAATCGAAATTCTTATTGAAGAACCAGACGACCTGGAGCCCGGTCTCCTGCGAGACCATCTTGACCGAGACGATGTCCGGGCCCGAAGCCGGCGAGGTCGCCTGCGGGCCGAACGCCGTGTCCCTGACGAACAGGATGGTCACGGCCAGGATGATGACGGCGGCCATGCCGGATACAAGGGCCCACCGCGGACGGAGCCCGAGGACCGCCGCCCTTTTTCTCCCTTTTTCCGCCGTGATCCGGGCCATCAGGGCCTTCCATTCGGACTCGCTCCAATCGCCGGGTTTTTCCTCCCGGGCCGAGGCCTTGGCCCATCCGAGGGCGATCCGGTATTCCTCGAGCTCCTTCCGGCAGGCTGGGCAGATCCCGAGGTGGGCCCTGACGTTCCGCTCTTTTCGCGGAGAAAGGTCCCCTCCGGCCAGAAGCGGGATGGCCTTTTTCGCTTTGAGGCACTTCATCGTCCTTCCTCCAGGTGAGGATACTTGTCCCGGATCGCGTCCCTGATCTTGCGGCGGGCCGAGGAAAGGTTCACCCGGACCGAGATGCTCGAGCAGGCGAGGGCCCTGGCCGTTTCTTTAATGTCCAGCTCCTCGATGTCTCTCAGGACAAAGACCTCCCTCTCCCTCGGGCCCAAAACGGACAGGCACCTGTCGAGGTCGGACCGGAATTCCCTGGTCCGGCGGCCGGCCTCCGGGTCGGGGCCCGGCGGCGATTCCCGGCCGGCCCGGGCGAGAGCTGCCGCTTCCCGCCCTTTCGTCCGGCCCCGGTCGCGGGCCGCGTTGGCGGCGATCTTGAACAGCCAGCTCCGGAAGCTCCGCGACGTGTCGTAGCGGCCGAGATACTTGAAGGCCCGGAGGAAGGCCTCCTGGGCGATCTCCTTGGCATCCTCCCTGTCGCGGGTCAGCCCGTAGGCAAGGGCCAGGAGGGACTGCCGGTAGGGCGTGACCAGCGGTTCGAAGGCCTCGGTGCGGCCGGAGAGAACCATCGCGACGAGCTCCTTCTCCGTTTCATTCATCCGCATATGTCTACCACTGCCCGCCCGGAAATGTTAATCCATCCGGTCCGGATCTTCATTCCCGGACTTTTTTCAGTCCTGACCAGGCCTTAAGTTCAATATTGCATATGAGATGGGGAAAGGGAATATTTAAATTCGACCCAGCCGAAATAATGCATGGCCGCTCGTCCCAGCCCAGTCTGTCAGACAAAGCGTACGCAGGGATGTCTTCGTGAGAGCGAACCAATCCCCCCGCTCAGACGGCGCTCCTGAGGAGGGGCCGGGTCAAACACGTCGGGCCGCCCGCGCCCTTGGCCGAGATCTCGCTTCCCTCGTACGTCATGACCTCGACCCCTGCTCTTTCCAGGACGTCACGGGTCCGCGGGTTTCCGTCGAGCGCGAGGCACTTGCCCGGGGCGACAGCGAGGACGTTCGTGGCCATCGAGGCGTATTCCCCGTCCGGGACCTCGAGGAGGCCGAAGCCGCTTTCGAGGAGGCGCTGCCTGAAGGGTACGGGCAAAAGCCTCGAGTAGACCAGGAGCTTCCCACGGTCCACGGGGCTCAGCAGCGACATCAAGTGGAGGACATCGCCGGGCCCGTCCCAGTGGGGAAGAGGGACCTCGATCACCTCCTCCGTGACGGAGCCCGCCGTCATCTCCCTCAGCTGCCGGATCCCCTCGGCGTTGGTCCGATACCCGTGGCCGACGGCCAGCGTCCGATCGTCGAGCCAGACGACGTCTCCGCCTTCGACGGTCCCGGGATCGAGGATCTTCCCGAGGACCGGCCACGCCATGACCTTGGCGAACCTCTCGATCGCTTCCGGCTCTCCCCTCCGGGCTTCCTTACCCATCCGGCAGAGGATGATCCCCTGCTCTGTTACCATGGCCGCGTCCCGGACGTAGATCGAGTCGAGCCCTGTCTGGGCGTCTTCGGGCAGGAAATGGATCTCGGGGACGGTCCGGCGGAGAATTTCCAAGAAGCGGTCGTATTCGTCGACGGCCCGGACGAAATCCGGCTCGTCCGCGTAGCGAAGGGACATCCATTGGTCCCGGACGTTGTCCCGGCTAACCCAGGCCTGCCGCGGATGCTTGAGAAGCAGGGTGCGGATGGGGGCAATTTCTGATTGGGCGCCTTGGGCCATGATCCGTCCTTTCTTGTCCTGCCTCAGTCGAAGTTCTTCTGCTTTTTCCAAATCACCGCCGGGGATACGCGCAGGCCCCGGCAAACGAAGATCGGTATGTTGTTTTCGTAGGGCATGCAATAACGGCAGGTGTGGATGGCGGCCAGAGTGACTTCATCGCAACTTTTCCTGAGGTCTTCTTCCCTGCCCCGGAGGACGATGACCGTCTTCAAGCCGTTCTTCGGATATCCCCAAAACCAATAGCTGTTGTGGGTCGAGATGACGCGCGGAAGGGCATATTTCCCGGAGTAGTATTCCAGGGACGCCGCTTCACCATAATTCCCGGCGAAAACGACGGTCGAGGCCCGCTCGGCTTCGGGGAGGGAGAGATAAACGGCCGAGACATCCTTGGCCAGCGCCTCCCAGCCGAACATGTCGGCGTAGAACTGGGGCAGTTCGGAGAGCTTTTTCCTCTCCGCGGTCGCGGGCTTGACCCCGAGAGCTGCGGAATACTTGATGAACGCTTCGACCGGAAGGACCGGGACGGCGAAAGGCAGGATCACGAGGGACGACAGAATGCTCAAGGCGGCAAGCGCCGGCGCCGCCCATGCCCTTTTTCCCCGGCCGGCCCAGCGCTCGAAGGCGACGCCGCCGGCGGCGAAGAGCATGATGTACGCCGGCGCCAGATATTCCGCCTTGCTGTGGGGGTTGACGATAAGGATAATCAAGGCCGTTACGTAAATGATCCCGAGGACCCGGAACCGCCGCCCGTCCCGGTTGAAGAGCAGGAAGAGGAGCCCGGGCAGCCAGAGGAACACGTTGCCGGGGCCAGGAAGCAGGGCCTGGCCCGCCAGGAAGTCCAGCCGCGTCAGGCCCGCGTACTTCCCGGCCGTCGCGTTGCGGATGAACTCGAGATGGGCAAAACCGTGATTGATGTTCCAAACGATGAATGGGCTGAAAAGAACCAGGGCGATCCCGGCGGCCGCGTAGGGCCAGGGCGTCGTCAGATGTTTTCTCAGGTCCGTCAGGAGGAGCCCCGCGGCGAGGCCCGCCCCAAACCAGAGGAAATCGATTTTGTTGAGGAGCCCCAGGCCGATTACGGCCCCGAGGAGGAGCCAGAGGAGAGGCCGGCTTCGGTCGACAATGAGGACGACGATGTAAGCGGCCAACGCCCAGAAAAGCTGGGCGAAGGAGTTCATTTGGAAGATATTCGTGTGGGCGATGATGATCGGGGCCAGGGCGGCGGCCAGACCGGCCAGCGTGACGGCCGTCCTCCGGCCGCCGAGCTTCCGGGCGATGAGGCCGGTCAGCACGATGGTCAATGCGTGCGCTAGGGCTGGCAGGACGCGGATACCGAACTGCGAAACGCCGAAGACGGCGCGGCTTGCGGCGAGCAGGAACATCGCGAGCGGAGGCTGGTCCACGTACCCCGCGGCCAGCCGCTTGCTGCAGGCGATGTAGTAATATTCGTCACGGAAGATGCCGTAGCCGCCGAAGGCGTTGACGAGGAGATGGAAGGCCAAAGCGCCAACGGACAGCCCGATGAGGACGGCCCAGTCGCGCCGCGCGGGACCGACGGCTCCGGCCTCGGACATGAATTCGCTCTCCCTCGGGATCCGGTCGCCCCACATTATTCCCTCGGCGCTCCCGAGTGTCAATCCCGGCCCCGGCTTCGGGCAAATTGACCGGCGGCGGCGCCTTGTGGTATAAGCCTCTTTGGTATCCGGAAAAAGTCTGTCATGAAGACGACGAACGTCTCCGCACCCAGAGCGCCGCGCGCCCCCGCTTTATATCCCGATCGGCTTCCGACCCTGCGGCGCCCTCGGCTTTCTCCCCGGGACGGACGTCGTAAATCTCAACGATAAGGATGGTGAGCATGGACGAAACGAAAAAGACCCCGACCGAAGAGAAAACTCTTTCCCGCAGGACGTTCTTGGGCGCCTCGGCCGCCGCGGCCGCCGGCGTGATGGTCGTGCCGCGGCACGTCATCGGCGCCACCCAGAAAAAGAAGGCGCCGAGCGACACGCTGAACCTTGCTTGTGTCGGCGTCGGCGGCATGGGCTTTTCCGACACCCGCGGCGTCCGTTCCGAGAACATCGTCGCCCTGTGCGACGTGGACGACGAGATGGTGGCCAAGCTCCTGCGCTCCGACGAGGTCGAGCCGAAAGAGAAGGCCATGTACGAGAAGGCGGCGAAATACCATGACTGGCGCCGTCTGCTGGACAAGGAAAAGGGGATCGACGCCCTCACCGTGACCGTGCCCGACCACAACCACGCCGATCATCGCCATGGCGGCCATCAAGCTGGGCAAGCATGTCTACGTCCAGAAACCGCTGACCCACACGATCAAGGAAGCCCGGATGCTGGCCAAGGCGGCCAAGGAGGCGAACGTCGTCACCCAGATGGGCAACCAGGGCCACTCCAAGGAAGGCGCGCGCCTGATCTGCGAGTGGATCTGGGACGGGGCGATCGGCAACGTCTACGAAGTCCACGTCTGGACGAACCGCCCGATCTGGCCCCAGGGGATCGACGCTCCCAAGGAGATCCCGTCCGTCCCGCTCGACGCTCGATTGGGACGTCTGGCTCGGACCCGGCGCCTTGCCGGCCTTACCATCCCGGCCTACCATCCTTTCGCCTGGCGCGGCTGGTGGGACTTCGGCACCGGGCGCCCTCGGCGACATGGGCGCCCACCTCATCGACCAGCCGTTCTGGGCCCTGAAGCTCGGCCATCCGACGAGCGTCCAGGCCAGCTCGACGCCGTTCACCAAGGATTGCTACCCGTGGGCCGAGATCGTCACCTACGAATTTCCCGCCCGCGGTGCCATGGGACCGGTCAAAATGATGTGGTGGGACGGCGGGCTGACCCCGCCCCGGCCGCCGGAGCTCGAAGACGGCCGGATGCTGGGGGACGAGGGCGGCGGCTGCCTCTTCCGCGGCGACAAGGGTGTCCTGATGTGCAGCGACCTACGGCGAGGACCCGCGCCTCATTCCCGAGATAGCTGATGCAGGAATACAAGCGGCCGGCGAAGACCATCCCTCGCTCGCCCGGGATCCGCGAGGAATGGATCGAGGCCATCAAGAAGGGGACGAAGTCGACGACGGACTTTTCCTATTCGGGCCCGCTCACGGAGGTCATGCTCCTGGCCAACGTGGCCGCCCGGCTGAAGGACAAGAATGTCAAGCTCCTCTGGGACGGTGAGAAGATGGAGTTCACGAATCTGCCGGAAGCGAATCAGTTCCTCTCACTACGACTACCGCCCCGGCTGGTAGCCTGTGATGCTAACCTGCCGATGGAACTCTATCGAGGTGATCAGATGAAAAGACCGTACGCTCTTCCGCTCTTTGTCGCGGCCGCCTTGCTGACGCCAGGCGCGCGCTGGCCCGCGTTCAGTGGGCAGATCCACGACGCGAACCGGCCCATGGCCGCCCGTCATCACGCCCGGCCCGGCCGGGCCACCCGTCCCGCCGCCCTCGGACGCCGTCGTCCTGTTCGACGGCAAGGATCTCTCCCATGGTCAGACGGCAAGGGCCTGCCGGCCAAGCTGGAAGGTCGAGAACGGCTACATCGAGGTCGTGCCCAAGCACCGGCGTCGATCCGGACCGTCAAGGGCTTCGGCGACTGCCAGCTCCACGTCGAGTGGATGGCGCCCGTCGACCGGCCAAGGGCGAGGGCCAGGGCCGGGGCAACAGCGGCGTCTTCCTCATGGACCTCTACGAAGTCCAGGTCCTCGACTGCTACAACAACAAGACCTATGCCGACGGCCAGACCGCGGCCATTTACGGCCAGTATCCGCCGCTCGTCAACGCCTGCCGGCCAGCCCGGGGAATGGCAGACCTACGACATCGTCTTCCACAGGCCTCGGTTCGACAAGGACGGCAAGGTCCTCGCCCCGGCCCGGATGACCGTCTTCCACAACGGGGTTCTGGTCCACGAAAACGCCCGGCTGACGGGGCCGACGGCCCATAAGGCCCGGCCTCCCTACAAGATGCATGCCGACAAGCTCCCGGTTTCCCTCCAGGACCACGGAAACCCCGTCCGCTTCAGGGACATCTGGATCCGGAACCTGGAGTGAATTTCCCGTCCGGCCGCCCGGGATGAAGACGGCGGCCGAGACCGTCCCGGAAAAGGAACGGCTCGCTGAGAGAGAGGAAAATGAAAAAACGCTTGGTCCTGACCGTGCTTGTCGCCGGCCTGTGCGCGGGAGTCGCGCTCGCCGGGCCCGTCCAGACTCCGAAAAAACAGAAGACCGCCCTCTTCGTCTGGGGCGGCTGGGAGGGTCACGAGCCGAAACAGTGCGTGGACATTTTTGCCCCCTGGCTCGAATCGAAGGGCTTCAAGGTCGAGATCTCCAATACTCTCGACGCCTACCTCGACCTCGAAAAGCTCAAATCGTTGGACCTCATCGTCCAGGTCTACACGCAGGGCACGATCAAGCCCGAGCAGGAACACAACCTCGAGGAGGCCGTCAAGGGCGGCGTCGGGCTGGCCGGCTGGCACGGCGGCCTGGCCGACTCCTTCCGTTCCAATGTCGAATATCAGTTCATGGTCGGCGGCCAGTGGGTCGCCCATCCGGGCGGGAGCATCGATTACGATGTCGATATCACCAAGCCGTCCGACCCGATCGTCAAGGGTCTCCAGAAGCGGTTCCACGTGAAGTCCGAGCAATATTACATGCTCGTCGACCCGCTCAATGAGGTCCTGGCGACGACGACGTTCTCGGGCCAGTACGCGCCCTGGACCAAGGGGGTGGTCATGCCCGTCGTCTGGAAAAAGCCCTACGGCAAAGGCCGGGTGTTCTACACGTCGCTCGGCCACTCGGCGTCGGTCTTCGACATTCCCGAAGCCAGGGAGATCGTCAAGCGGGGCCTCCTCTGGGCCGCGCATGTCGTCGAATGAGGGACGCGGGACCCTGCGCCGCTAAGTCCGCGAAAGGATGGGAAGGATGAAGAGCGACCTGATAACCGGTGACGTCCAGAAACCTCCGATCCACTCTTTCACCCTCTCGTTCGACCCTCCGGTCGAAGGGGAATTCATGGATGACTTCCTCGAGAAGTCCTTGGGCCAGATCCGGCTGACGATCATCGCCGGCGCCCTCTTTTACTCCGGATTCGGGATCCTGGACGCGGTCGTCGCCCCGGCCATGATGAAGACGCTCTGGGCCATCCGTTTCGCCGGCTTCCTTCCGATCAGCGCCCTCCTCTTCGTGCTGACGTACGTCCGTCCGTTCCGGCGGATCTGGCAGGGGGCCCTCTCCCTATGGTGCCTGATCGGCGGGCTGGGCATCGTGGGCATGATCGGGGTCGTCCGGGGAGAAGCGCAACACTCCTATTACGCGGGCCTGATCATGGTCTATATCGTCCTCTACACCTGGTCCCGAGTGCGCTTCATCTGGGCCACGCTCACGGGCTGGTTGATCGTCGCGGCCTACGAGATCCTGACCCTCGGTTTCCTTCATTTCCCCGCCCCGGTCATGTGGACCCACAACTTCTTTTTCATCGGGTCGAATTTCCTGGGCATGCTCGCTTGCTACTCGATCGAACGCTACGCCCGGACGGACTTCGTGATGGCCCGCCTTCTCCGGGAGGAGCAGGAGAAGGTCCGATTAGCCAACCAGGAGCTGAACGAGAGGAACGAAGAACTCAAGGGGCTGGCCGAGATCGACGACCTCACCAAGATCCCCAACCGGCGGATGTTCGAGCAGGAATTGAAGCGGGGCTGGCGCCGCATGGTCCGGACCAGCCGGCCGCTGACGCTCCTCCTCTGTGACGTCGACAACTTCAAGGCTTATAACGATACGTACGGCCACCAGGCCGGGGATGAGTGCCTGGCCAAGATCGCCCGGGCGGTTCACGGCTCGGCCCGTCGCCCCGGAGACTACTCGGCCCGCTACGGCGGCGAAGAATTCGCGGTCATCCTCCAGGACACGGGGATCGAGGGCGCTCAGCATGTCGCCGAGAGGATCTGCCATACGGTCCGGACTCTGACGATCCCCCACACCGGGTCCACCGTGGCGAAAAACGTCACGATCAGCGTGGGAGCCGCCACGATCCAGCCGACCCATGAGCGCGAACCGGAGGCCCTGGTCCGGAAGGCGGACGAGTGCCTCTACCAGGCCAAGGGGGAGGGACGGGACCGGGTCGTGGTCGCCAAGGCCTGATCCGGATCACCCCCGCCGCTCGGGCCTGGAGCGGAGCGCCTCAGGTCAGGGGCCCTGCCGGGAGAAGAGGGCGAGGACGATCTCGGGACGCAATCCGTAGAACGTGGACCGATACCCCCCGCCGAGGCTTTGCCCGACCGCGTCGGCGAACGCCGCCGAGGCGATGACCGCGGGGGCGTCCCTGAGGTCCCCGGCCTGAGCGATGGCCGCCCAGTATCCGACCCGCTCGAACCGCCTCAGGTACCAAGGGAGGGGCCAGGTCTCGTCGGGCGGGGCCACGACCTTGATCAGCATCTTTTCATGGTCGGGGTGCACGGACGCGATCCCCTCGACGGCCCGGACGAGTTTCAGAAAGTCAGGGCTCGTCTGCGCGTAGACGTAGGGGTTCGTCGGGTTCGCGTAATCCACGAAGTTGGCCCGTTGGTCCTGATAAGCCAGGCTGAGGATCCCGAGGGCCATCATGGAAAGGACGGCGGCCTTGACGGCCGTGGATCTGGCCGACCGCCAAAGCATTCCGGCCCCGTTCCCGGCGAGGAGGACGACGCCCAGATAGAACGGGAGAAGGTTCCAGGGCGTCTTATAGGGGATGGCGGAGTAAACGGCCGCGGCCATGACCGTGAAGAAGAAAATGAAACGCACCAGCCGGGGATGTCCGTCTTTCCCCGCCTTTGGGCCGAAGGCGAAGATGCTGCCGACGACGGCCAGGGCTACAACGAAGGCCTCGCTCCAGACCGGACCGTGCCCGAACCGCGAATAGACGAGCGTCTGGATGTAATAAGACCAAGGCTCGGCGTGGACCCCGGGCTCCCCGGCCCGGCTGAAATACGTCACGAAGGCGCGGGCCGAATCGGTCAGGCCCTTCGGATTCTTCAGGAAGGACGTGAAAAAAAGCCCAGCGGAGCCGAAGGCCGCGACGGCGAAAATGACCAGGTGGACAAAGACCGCTTGCAGATTCGGGGGCCGGGCGCCGATCGTCTTCTGCCGGAGGAGGCGGTCGATCACGGCCGCCGCCGCAAGGGCGCCGAATAGGATGACGGACGTCTCCTTTGTCGCATACATCATCCCCGCGGCGAAGCCTGCCGCCGCCGCCCACCATCCGGACCGCGTCTGGGAGTATCTCCATCCCGCGGCCAAGAGCCCGGTCAGGAAAAAGACGAGGAGCATCTCCTGGATGTAGAACCGGCTGTAATAGGTCAGGGCCGGCGAAAGCGTCGCCAGGAGCACGGCGGAGAGGACCGCCTCGCGGGCGAGCCCGCCGAGAAAGAGCAGGAGAAGGAGAAGGACTCCGGTCCCGAAGATGGCCGGGACCAACCGCAGGGTCGTTTCGCTGACGGCGGCCAGCGACTTCCCGCCGAGGGCCCTGGCCACGGGGAGCGTCAGGTAATAGAGCGTGGGTCCATGGTGGTCCTTCGGATCATAGCGGTACTCGCCCCGCTCGAGGAGGTCGCCGAACTTGACCGCCTGATTGGCCTCGTCGCTGTGCATCGGCCGGACGTCCAGGCGAAGGGTCCGGAGAAGGAGCGCGCCGAGGACGGCGCACGCGAAAAGCCCCCAGAAGGCCCTCTTTGTCATTTGGCGGGAAGGCCGTAGACCTCGACCTCCACGTAATGGTTCATGTCGTTCGAGGTGTTGCCGGCGCTGTAGAGCCGGACATAGCGGGCCCTGACACCCCTGGCGTCGACGAGCTTCCCCTCGAACGTCTCGATGTATTCCTTGTCTTTGCCGAGGCCGAGGCCCGAGGTGTTGTCGTGGTCGTTGTTGAAGAGCGTCGTCACGCCTCCGATGAAGTCCTTGTCGTCCGAGACCTGGACGACGACGTCGCGGTAGACGCGGGCCTGGCTGTGATAGTGCCAGACCACGATCGCGGACAGGGCCTGGGACTTCCCGAGATCGATCTGGACCCATTGCAGGCCGGGTCCGAGCTCGACGTAATAGCCGTCCTCGCCCGACTTCTTGCCGTCCGTGACGAACGAAAGCTCGCCGATGACGGGCTCCTTGTCGCTCGCAGTGACGGGCTTTCCGGCCGAAAGCAGGACGGTCCCCACAGGCACCATGAACGGACCGCGCGGCTTCCCGGTGATGGGCTCGAGGTTCGGCGTGCGGATGTTCTTCGGCGTCCCCACGAACATGGGCTTGGGCAGCTGGATTTTCAAGACCTCCTTCGCTTGGTCCTGGGAACCCGTCCCGACCTTCGGGAGGACGAGGGTCAGGCCGAGGAGGGCGATGGAGATCGAACAAAAGGCTCTTTTCATCTCAGACTCCTTGTCTCAATGGCTGGGCGATGGCGTTCGCATTGAATATTTTACACTTTTTGCCCCGGAGAATCACGAGGGCCCAGACTTCGGGGTGGGTCCTGCAGTAGCGTCCGACCTCCCCGGTCTTCATCACCAGGAAGGCGGTGGAGAGGGCGTCGGAGACGGCGGCCGAGGGATGGGAGGCCCAGGCGGCCAGGTGGCCGCGGGCGGCCCGGGCCGTCCGTGGGTCGATGATATGGGCGCCCTTGACCTCGGTCCCCGAGCCGCTCAGGGCCCGGTCGGCGAGCCGGACTTCTTCCGGCCTTCCGGGGCATTCCCAAGCCGAGGCGGTCCCGACCAGCCATCCCCGCTGCCCGGAACGGTGACCGGGCCCGACGCCGAGGGCCGTGCTCGTTCCGCTGTGGACGAGAGCGTTCCCGACGCTCCAGTCGGAGAGGACCTCGCGGACTCTGTCCAGGGCATACCCTTTTCCGATCGCTCCGAGATCGAGGTCCAGCGGAAGCGCCATTTTTCGGGGCTGGCTGCGGAGCCGCTCGAGTTCGAACCCGCCCGCGACCATCCTCATGCTTATGAGGTTGAGGAGATTTGGCGGCGGGGACCCGGCGCTGCGACCGGGGACGGCTTTCGATGTCCGCGCCGCGCCAGGCTGGGCGGAACGGACGGCCCCTGTCCCGCTAAGAGGCGGGACTGCCCGCGGCGGGACAAATAAGGTAGAAGGCGGGACCGCCCCGTCAAGAGACGGGACTGCCCGCATCTGGACGGGACTGGCGAGAGGCGGGGCTGCCCTGAAATTGATGTCGAAGGCCCCGGCCGTTTCGGCCTGGACGCGGGCGGCCGTCGCCAGGCACTCGACGGTCTCGACCCCGACCATCATCCTCTCGCCTGGCCGCAGGCGGCTCGCCCGGCTGATTTCGCTCGAGGGGTCGAAGCGGTTGAAGAGGCGCTCGACCCGGTCGATTTCGTCGAAGGCCGCCCGAGCCGCCTGGCGGGCGTACTCCTTGGGCTTGCCGGCGATAAAGATCTCGAAAACCGTGGTCATCGCCTCATGGGCGAAGCGATGAACGGTGAGACCGCGTCGCTGCCGCATACCCGCAGTATGTCGAATTTTCGGGCTTTTATCAATTGAGAAAAGGGAAGGGGTCGAGCTACGCTTCGCAACGCGACTATGGAGCGCTAATTCATCGAGAGATAGACCTCTTTCCGGTGCCCGATTCTGATGATGATGATCACCAAGGCGTCCTCTTCCTTTTTGAATATGATCCGATAGCTGCCGACTCTCAGGCGATAAAGGGCTTCGTCGGTGCCAACGATCCTCCGGATGTAGTTCTTCAGCGCCTCCGGGTTTTTTGCCAGCATGAGGAGCTTGGCCTTGATGATTTTCTGATGAGGCCGGTCGATCCGGCTGAGATCATCCAGGGCTTTCCCGAGAAAGCGGAGCTTGAACAAGCCTAAATCCCCAGCTTCTTCCAAACGTCCTCGGCGTCGAGAAGACTATCCCTGCCCTTCTCGAGGTCGGAGAGCCTTCTTTTGGCCAGATCTAGGTCCAGCAGGTCAAAATAAACCTCGAGGGCCTTTTCGATAATGGCGCTCTTCTTCTCCTGGAGCTCTTTGGCCACGGTTTCGAGTTCCTTCGAAACGTCCTGGTCCAACGTTATATTGTGTCTCACTTGCATCTTCATTCTCCTTGAGATACACGAATTATACACAATATATGTGTATAATCAAGGAGTTTTTTGACGTCAGGCAGATCTCCGTGAATAGGTTCCTCTATGGGAAAGACGATCAGGAGTTTCACAGATATGAAAGTCCCCTATCAAAAATGAATAGCAGCCCCGGCGCCAACTACGGGGAAGAAGAATATATTGATAAACAATAAATATTTCTTGACAAACAGTACATTCGGCGTTATATTGATTATCGATAAATGAGTTCCAAGGAGGTTCTAATGACCAAAGATAAGGCCCTCAAGTCCGCCCCGGCCATCAAGGCGCTAAGAATCACGCTCATCACGCTCCTTATCCTTTATGGCCTGGTGTTCATCAGCTCCACGTTGTTTGTGATTATCGTGTTTCCATCTTTTATCAGGCACACTTCTGAAGCCGGTTTCTGGGCCGAAATCCGTGTTTTCTTGGACAAAGTTCTGACCGGTCCGCTTTATTTTTTCATCGCCTACTGCGTCTTTAAGCTTATAGCTTTAATCTCTCGCGCCGAACCGTTCAGTTCCGCAAGCCCCCGGCACATCCGAAGAATTGGGTACGCGGTCTTCGGACTGGCTGCTATCAATGCCATCGTCACCGCAATATTCGAGTTAACATCTCCGGTAGTGCTTGTCTCTGAAGTCATAGTTCGCATCCTCTACAGCGGCCTGAGCGCCCTCCTCTTAGGCTTCGGATTCCTCGTCATCGCCAGAGTCATCGAAGTCGGGGTCTCGCTCAAGCAAGACCAGGACCTGACCGTCTGAGGTGGACCATGCCAATCGAAGTCAATCTCGACCTCATGATGGCCAAGCGGAAGATGTCGCTCACCGAGCTCTCGGAGAAGGTGGGCATCACTATGGCCAATCTCTCGATCCTCAAGCAGGGGCATGCCAGGGCCGTCCGGTTTTCGACACTCGAGAGAATCTGCGAGGTCCTGGACTGTCAGCCGGGGGATCTGCTTGAATATAAAAAAGAAGGGTAGTCCGCCTTGAGCCGGCCGGGCGGCGATCGAGAAGACTATGGGGGGTCGTTTCTGGAGGGCCTGTCCCTCTTTGCGCCAATTTCCGGAACGAGAATCTCTCGGGCCGGCACACGTCCATCTCCATAGAAACCGTTTGACAGCCGGACAGACGTGGTATATATGTATAGTATATATTTAGAGGGATGCGCGATGAAACGGGCCAAACTCTTCCGCAATGGGCAAAGCCAGGCTGTCCGCCTGCCCAAGGAATTCCGGTTCGACGGCGACTTCGTTTACGTCAAGAAATCCGGAAACGCCGTCGTGTTGCTGCCCGCCAAAGATGTTTGGGACCCGCTCATCGGCAGCCTGGACAAATTTTCCAGCGATTTCATGGCCGATCGAGGCCAACCGCCGTCGCAGGAACGCGAATCCCTCTGATGCGGTTCATGCTGGATACGGACTCGTGCATCGCCCTGATCAGGCGGAAGCCCGCCAAGATCCTGCGCCGGATCACGTCCCTAGCAGCCGGGGAGGCCGGCATTTCAACCGTCACCCTGGCCGAACTGCGCTTTGGGGTCGCCAAGAGCGCCGAAAAAGAACGCAATAGTCAGGCCCTGGAAGAATTCCTCTTGCCTCTGGAGATCGCTGACTTCGACGAAACCGCCGCGCGCGCCTACGGGAACGTGAGAGCCGCGCTTGAATCAGCCGGGCAGCCCATCGGGCCCCTGGATACGCTTATCGGCGCCCACGCCCAAAGCCTCAGCGCGGTCTTGGTGACTCATAATGCCCGCGAGTTCCGCAGGATTCCCGGCCTGTCCGTCGAGGACTGGCTCGCCTGAATCAGGCGCTTACGCCTTTCTTGTAAACCGCAATACGCACTGCAGGCATTCGGGATCTTTGTACTTGATCTCGAGAGTCCAACCGGCCGCCGCGGCCCGGTCCTGCCAGATGGTCTCGAAGATCTCGCGGTATTCGTCGAACGGGATCCACTGCCTTAAATGAGTCGCTCTCTTATAGAGAAAGAAGTAGTGCGTTTGCATGCTGACGACGGCCTCAAGATCCGTAAGCTTTTCGAGGACGACGAGGTTCTCTCTCAGGCGGCTTTCATTCCAGCACAAATAAAGGATGAAGGCACGGGCCGGTGCGACGAACGGCACCCAACTCTTAGCCCCGACAAAATAACCCGGGCCTGATTTCAGGAGGTCGAGGGCAACGGTCTTGCCGTTTTTCTTGGCGATGCGGAGATACGTCTGCACGAGCTCCGACCAATAAATCTCCTCCCGCTGCCACGCTTTCGTTTCGGCGGCGATGTCCGGGAAGTCCGACGTTGGTGGCTTCGGCGTCTTATCCAGACGGATGAAGATTCCCTCCATGTGGCCGTAATACCAACGATGGCCCTCTTTAGTGAACGAAAAGCAACGATCGGTTGTTGTCCCCTGCCCGACACGAAGTTTAACTATGACGTGCACAAGGCTGTCGACTGGGAACACCTCGGGATTTTCCCAATCTGCCCAGGAGGAGTTCGCGTCGCTGGCGAGCTTGAGTTGCCGCAATTGCCCCAGGAGGATTTCTTTAGGGACACCGTAGAGAGGGCGGACCTGTTCCGCTGTTAATGTTCCACTTTTCAGAGTGGTCACGAACTCTTTCCAGATGGCCAGGCTGTCCTGGCCGTAGACAGGATCTGGGCCGAGCAGCGCAATCAGTCCGATAAGCGGTAACAGCGCAAGGAGCGATGACAAAATCCTTGATTTGACCATGACCCCCTCTCCTTTATTTGCGATTGAGGAGCCCTTGCCTCAGGCTTCCGGACGCGGCCTCAGAAGCTCAAGGTCGGCGAAGACGATGGCCGCGACAAGCGAAACCAGCGCACTCCAGCGGTGCCACCCGAAGAGAATGATCTGGCCCTCGTAGGGAAACCAGGGCAGCATCGGCAGGAGGGCTGAGACGGCCAGCGAGAAGCCCGCCAAGAGGAAGACCCAAAAGAACACCTTGGCCCAGTCCTGAGCGCCCCACGGGATTTCGAATTTCCTGACGGCGTCCAGGTCCCCGGGAAGGGAGAGCGGCCCGGGATTGAACGTAAAGCGCCGCGCCCGCAGGAAGGCGATCAATGTCAGGCAGACGGCGAAAAGCGCCCCGGCCACGACGTGGAGAACCAGCGGATATCCATAAAGCCCGCGCCTGATAAATATCGCGAAGAAAAACCCGCTGGCCGCGAGGTAAAGGAAACTCAGGTAGAGGCCGATGAGGAGCCATTTCTCGAAGGGGGGGAGCCGCCACAGCCGGAAGCCCCTGAACCAGGCCGGCCAGCCCGCGGGCGCCGGCTTCGACAGGATTTCCGGGACCCTCTGGCCCAGCCACCGGGTGAAGTCGCGGATGATCGCGGCGTAGAGGATCGTCCCCTCCGCCGACGGGTGCTGGATCCTGAAACGGTGGTAGGCCAGCCCGAGCCCTGTGGCCAGGAGGGCGAGGATCGTGATGAGGGCGAACATGGTCATGACCTCTTTTCGATGAGCCCGGCCAGCTTCCCGGCGACGACCAGGAAGAAGACGACTAATACCGCGCCGGTCGCGAGGATCGTCACGGCGAGGACGATCTTGAAAAGGGGCCTCACGGCGAACGTCAGCCCGAAGATCCGGTGGAACAGGCGGCCGACGCCCATGAACGCCGTGGCGGATCTTGAGGCGACGTTCTTCGTCAGCAGCGGGCCCGTCGCCGTCGCGGTCTTGAAAAAGAACTTGGAGTCCGCCGTGTGGCAGTCCGTGCAGCCGTTCCAGCCCAGGGATTGCTGGACGGGGCGGACGTTGTGGGCCAGGGGCCAGGTCACCGGCCCTGCGGTCCTGTCCGAGGCCCCGGAGGCGAGCTTGCCGTCCTCGGTCAGCCGGAAGGCCTGCCCCCCGGAGACATAGATGAAATGAGGGACCGCGCCTTTCGCCGGCCCCGGAGTTCCCGCGTCCTTCGCCGCGAGCGCCTTGAGGATGAGCCCGACCTGCCCCTCGGTCAGCGTTTCTTCGGTCCCGGCCTTGGCCGCCACCGTCCGGACGTCGAGGTCAGCGGCCAGCGGCTCGAATTTATTTCCCTGCAGCCATCCCGGTCCGGAAGGGGCGGCCAACTCCGCCGGAACACGGGCCGACGCGAGATTTCCATCCGTGATCTGGTAAAGCGTTTTTCTGACCACGACGACCGGCTTCCCCGGCGCGCCGGCGACCGTACCCAGGCCTTCGAGGATGGCTTGGATCCTGGGCTCGATCGCGGGGTCCTTGTCCTCTGCGGCGGGGTCGAAATTGGGGATGAGCGGCGTCGTCCGCCCGTCCTTTTTTGTGCCCCAGAAGGGATGCGCCTCATCCCTGCCGCCGGCCTTTTCCTCAGCGGTCACGGGAGAAGCATCGAGCCCGCCGTCGACGTTAGCCTCGAAAAGCCATCCGCCCGCGGCCAGGACGGGCACCTCGTTCTCGCCGCAGACCGGGGCCACAGCCGCGAGGACCGCGGCGACCCGGTCTTCGCACTTGAGAATATCGCCCGCCGCCGCTTCCACGACGCCGGGTTCGAGGGGGACGATCTCTTTCCCTTCAGTCCGCGCCCAGAAGGCGGGCCAGACGAGCCTTCTCGGTTCGATCTTTCCCCGCTCGCCCCTGAAATAGACGGGCTCGATGACCGCCGGCTGGTCCGTCGACCACTGGGCGACGCCATAAACCCCGAGCCGGTTGGCCCGCGAGGTCCGGACCCGCGCCCAATCCTTGCCGGGGAGCGGCCCTGAATGACAGACCGTGCAGCTGAGCGTCCTGAAATGGATAAGGGGGATCCCCTTGTGCTTGGGATACGGCGCGCCCAGCCGCCCGGGCACGACGAGCTTTTCTCCCGTCGGGTCTTCGCCCATGTGGCAGCCCCGGCAGGTGAACGAATCCGCAGTCCGGTTCCCCGTGTCCTGCGATTCGCCCTCGTAGCCCCGGAGGATGCCGTGGCCCAAGTCGTTCCGGTGGCATTCGGCGCACTTGATCCCCTTGGCCGTGTGGACGTCCGCCGCGGCCGTCGCCCGCGTTTCTTTGACGGGCGAGACCGAGTGGCAGGCCAGGCAATTCCGGTCATCGGGGGGATAGGCGATGTCGAAGAAATAGCGGTGCTTGCCGTCGAAGTCGACCGTCTTGTACTTGACCGACGGCGCAACGGCCCACTCGTGGTCGTCAAGGTTGGGCCCGTCGTAAACGTCCCAGGTCTCCTTGAGGCGAGAGGCCATCCCGCCGACCTCCCCGATCCCGGCCGCGGCCGTGGCCGCCCAGCGCAGGTTTTCGCGGAGGATCTGCTTCGCCCATTCGCTGTGGTCCTGGCGGCCCGACTTGTTGTGGCACGCGAGGCAGTTGATCTCCGCTTTGCCCGAGACGTTCCAGCGCGAATCCGGGCCGGGCAAGACGTCCTCGTCTCCCGGCTCGGCCGGTCCGCCTCCGGGCATGTGCCGGCCGAAGAGCAAGGTGAAATTCCAAGGGCTGAGCCCGACGACCTTCGGGTCCCACGCGCCCGGCCATTTTCTGTAGGAAAGCGGCAGGACGGTCCCCGTCCTGGCGTCGAGCCAGATCCAGGGCTCCCCGGAACGGCCGCTCTTCTCCGACTTCAAGGCGCTCCAGTGCCAGCCTTTCTGGATGGTTTTGTAGTCGTGGCACGGGCCGCAAGTGAAGCGGGCCGAATACGGCATGGGGTCGATATCGGTCGGGACGATGAGCTCGTTATTCTCGTCCCGGAGCGGGATGAAGTGGGAGGGGGTCGTCCGATTCCCGTCCCATGGTTTGGGTTTCTGGTTTTCGGCGGCGGAGGCTGCGGCCCAGAGCCCGAGAACGAGGAACGCCAGGGCCAGGCGGGCGATCCGTCCGGCGGCCCTCATGCCTTGAACTGCTCCGGCCGGAATTCCGTGATCCTCCGGGCCTTGACGGTCTCGTTGGCCTTGAGGACGGCCACGCACGATTCGTAGGCGAGCTCCGCCGGGCAGCTCAGGGGCGTGCCGCGACCGGATGGCGTTAAAGAAGTTCTCGAGATGGGGCTGGTGGGCCGGCTTGGCCAGCTCCACGGGCAGCGGCCAGCGGCCCGCCTCGGCGGTGACCCGGACGTCGACGAAGATGTTCTTCGAGGCGCTCTTCTGGATGGGCGTGGTCTCCGACTGGAGAAGCCCGGCCTTGGCCAGCGAATCCCATTCCGGGGCGTGCCGGCTCCCGCAGGGCCCAGTTCCCCTTTGTCGGGATCTCGGAGAGGACGAGCGACCCGTTCTCGCCCATGAAGGTCTCGTAGAAACCGCCGTGCTGGGTCGTCGTCTGGACCTGGTAGAGGGCCCGGGCCGTGCCCTGCGGGAGTGTCGAATTCGTAGATGGCCATGACGTTGTCGTACCATTCCCAGTTCTTGTAGATAGTCGATGCCGCCGCTGGCCACGACCGACCGCGGGTTCGTCGCCGAAGACCCAGCCGAAGAGGTCGATCTGGTGCGAGCCGAGGTCGACCATGGGCCCGCCGCCGAATTTCTTGTAAAGGCGCCAGTTCCGGAACTCGGTCATGGAGCTGTAGCCGTACTTCTCGAGCGTGGCCTGGTCGATCTCGTATTTCTCCGGCCAGCCGAGGAGGTCGCTCTTGGCTCGGTTCCACTGGGCGTAGGCCGCGGTGACCCGGCCGAGGAGGCTTTTCTCGCGGATGAGGCGGTCGATGGCGTGGATGTAGCGAGGGTTGGAGCGGCGCTGGTGGCCGATCTGGAGGAGCTTCCCGGTTTCGCGGGCCGTCGAGGACCATCGACCGGGCCTTTTCGAGAGAGTTCGACATCTCCTTTTCGCAGTAGACGTGGAGCCCGGCCCGCAGGCAGGCGTTGGCGTGCTCGGCGTGCATCCAGTCGGGCGTCGCGACGATCGCGGCCTGAAGGTCCTTCTCCTTGGCCAGCAGGTCCCGGTAATCCTCGTAGACCCGGACGATGTGCCCGTATTTCTTGAGGTAATTGGCCGTGTATGTCTGGCTGTAGGACCAGATGTCGCAAATGGCCGCGATGCGGATGGCCGGGATGCGGAGGATGGACTCGGTGAGGACCCGGCCCTGGGCCCCGCAGCCGATGACGGCGACGCGCAGCTCATCCGGGTTTTTCGCGGCGGCGGGCTTGGCCTGGGGCGCCTCGCCGAGGGCCTTTCCGGCCAGGGCCAGGCCGAGGCCGGCCGTGGCCGAGGTCTTGAGGAAATCCCGGCGGCTCAGTCCTCCCTCCGCCGGCATCTTCGTTTTCGTGTTCATCGCGCTGCTCCTGGCTCCGCTGAGCCGGGGGAATCATACTATAAAAAGGCGCCGGAGAAAAAGCCCGTTTTGAAGCCCCCCGGCCCGCCCCGTCGAAGTCATGCCGGTTGGTCAGAAGCCGCGGTCGAAAGGAAAACCCTTGAGCGGGTCCGGGCCGGTTTTCCTGCTCAGGAAGCCCAGGGCTCCCTATTTTTTGTCCTTTCCAAAATCCTTATCGAAGGCCGCCCGCGACGGGGAGAAGTTCACGCTCCGGACGAACTCGAGAGACTCGGGCGCGCCGGAATCACGGTCCATGCCGTTGTCCTCCCACTCGACCGAGAGCGGGCCCTCGTAGCCGACAGCGTTGAGCTCGCGGATGATGTCCTCGAAGTCGACGTCGCCGTGGCCGAGCGAACGGAAATTCCAGCCGCGCCGGACGTCGCCGAAGGGCAGGTAGCGAGCCGAGGATCCCGGCCTTGCCGTCGAGCGTGACGGCCACGTCTTTCATGTGGACGTGGTAGATGCGGTCGGCGAACTCGCGGATGAAGAGGTGCGGCTCGATGCCCTGCCAGACGAGGTGGCTGGGGTCGAAGTTGAGGCCCAAGGTCGGCCGGCGCTTGAACATCTCGAGCAGCCGCTGGGCCGTGTAGACAGTCGAAGGCGATCTCGGTCGGATGGACCTCGAGGGCGAACTTGACGCCGCTGCTTGTCGAACTCGTCGAAGATGGGCGTCCAGAGGTCGTGGATCTTCTTGTAGCCCGCGGCTCGACCATCTCCTCGGTCGTCGTCGGGAAGGAGTACCAGGCCTTCCAGATCGGCGAGCCCATGAACCCGTTGACGACGTAGCAGCCCATGGCCTGCGCGGCGCGGGCCGAGGCCTTCATCTCCTCGATCGCCCACTTGCGGAGGGCGTCCGGCTTGCCCTTTGACGCTGGACGGGGCGAAGCCGTCAAGCCGCTCGTCGTATTCGTCGCCGACGCACTGCCCGGCGAGGTGGGCGCCGAGGGCCCAGCACTTGAGGCCGTATTTCTTGAGGATGCGCTTCTTCTCGCGGACGTATGCGGTGTTGGCCGCGGCCTTGCGGACGTCCATGTGGTCGCCCCAGCAGGCGATCTCCAGGCCGTCGTAGCCCCAGCCGCAGGCCTTCTTGCAGAGCTCCTCGAACGGCAGGTCGGCCCATTGGCCGGTGAACAGCGTGACGGGTCTTGACATGAGGGTATCCTCCTTTGCTCAGCCGCCGCGGTCCCGATGGCTATTCGAGAGCGGGCGGCGACGGTTTTTATTTATCTTCCTCGCCGACATTCACCCAGACCGCGCCCTTGGCAGAGCTCTCGACGCATTTCTCGATGAAACGGACGCCGCGGACGCCTTCGTCGGCCCCCGGAAAATCGAGGTCTTTAGCGGTGAGCGGCTCGCCCTTAATCTTCTTGGCCAGGGCCGTGATGTAGGTCGAATAGATATTGGCGAAGGCCTCGAAGTAGCCCTCGGGATGGCCGGACGGGAGCCGCGACAAGCCCTGGGCCCGCGGCGACATCGGGTCGCGGCCGCGCGAGATTGTGCCCGTCGGCCTATCGAGGAAGGAGACGCGGGCGTTGTTCGGGAACTCCTGGAACCACTCGACCGCGCCCTTGGTGCCGTAGATGCGGAGCGCGCAGGCCGTTGTCGTGGCCGATGGCGATCTGCGAGCACCAGTAGACGCCCTTGGCCCCGCCCTTGTAATTGACCATGATCGTGGCGTTGTCGTCGAGCGGCCGGTCCGGGCCGAAGTGGTCGAGCCGGGCGCACAGGGACTCGATCTCGCAGGCCGGTCATGTGGCCGGCCATGAACTCGATGTGGCTGCCGATGTCGCCGACGCAGTTCGAGATACCGGCCATCTTGGGGTCGGTCCGCGAGACGGCCTGCTTCTGGCCGGTCGCCTCGAGCTGGGTCGCCAGCCATTCCTGGGGATACTCGGCGTTGACGAAGCGGATCTCGCCGATCTCTCCCTTGGCGATCATGTCGCGGATGTGGGCCACGATCGGGTAGCCAGAGTAGGCATAGGTCACGCAGAACATCAGACTCTTGTCTTTCGAGAGCCGGGCGAGCTCGGCGGCGTCCTTCGAGCTCGTGGCGAGGGGCTTGTCGCAGACGACGGGGAAGCCGTTTTCGAGGGCGAGCTTCGCGACGGGATAGTGGGCGTTGTTCGTCGTCACGACGATGATGAAATCGGGGCGGTCCTTGCGCTTCGCCTCGGCCCGGATCATCTCATCGAACGTCCGGTAGAGGCGCTCCTTGGGGAGGCCGAGGGCGTCCCCAGTGGCCAAGGTATTGTCATAGCTTTGGGAAAAGCAGCCGGAGACGATCTCGGCTTTCCCGTCCATGGCGATGGCCTTGCGGTGGACGTCGCCGATGAAGGCGCCCTGGCCGCCGCCGACCATGCCGTAACGAAGTTTCGGGGCCTTCCCTCCCGATGCCTGTCCTTCGATCATGACTCACCTTCCCGCGGATTTATTTACCACTGTTGCGGGACGCGCGCAAGCCCGGAGAAAGGTCAAGAGCGACTTTCCCCAGGGGAGAGGACGGAAAGTCGGGATCGAATCTACGCATTATAAAAAAACAGGCAACGCATAGATTCATCTCCTTACCTTCTTCTATTTCCGGCCGAGCGAGCCGCGGATGCGGTCGGCGGCGGCTTTGGCCTCGTCCCTGACGCTCGGGTCGTTCTGGAGAGACTCGGCGGTCCGCAATCCCTTCTCGCAGGCGAAGCGCGGCAGGAGGCCGAGGATGAGCTTTTTCTCCTCCGGCCGCGTGCTTAACGCCAGGGCCCTCCCGAGGTCGGCGACCGCCCCCTCGGGCTGCCGGTAGGGCTCGAGCCCGATCATGCGGACGAAGGCCCGGAGCGCCAGGACCTTTTGCGTCAAGCTCCCCGGCGCGGCCGCGATCGCGAAGACATCGTCCCGGGCCGAGGCGGACGGCCAATCGGCGAGCCCGCGGACGGCCGCGTCGACGACGTCCTTATCGGGGTCGGCCAGGGCCTTCCGCATCAGCGGCAGGGCCGTGTCGTCACCGACCTTCCCCAGGACGCGGAGGAGGTCCGCCTTTCTTTTGGGGTCATTCTCGCCGGCGAGCAGGTTCTCGGCGGCGGCGCCCCGGGCCAGAGGCCGCGGGATCGTCAGGGCGACGGAGGCCACCGTGTCTTGCATCGCCTCTCTTGCCGTCTCGTCATCGATCGTGAACAGAAGGCCCAGGAGATCCCTCAGATCGGCGGGGGTCGAGATATTTTTCAGGGCCTCGATGGCCTTGAGCCGGAGCGACGGCGCCGCGGACCGGACGATTCCGACAAGCACCGGCTTCCCGGCCGCGATGCGGCGCTCGCCAACGGCCTGGATGAGCTCGGCCTTGACCTTTTCGTCGCTTTCATTTCTGAGCCGGTCGAGGATGGCCGTTTCGACGTCCGTCCCCTTCAGCCGCGCGAGAGTTTCACGGGCGAGGGACTGTTCGTCGCCGGCGGCCCGGGCCGCGCGGTCCGCGAGCATCCCCACGACCGAGGAGTTGCCGACCCTGCCGATCGCCCTCAGGGCTTCCATCCTCACGGTGAGAAGAGGGCTGTCGGCCGCTTTCAGAATGGCGGGAAGGACAGCCTCGGCCGGATAGCCGGCCAGGACCGCCGTGAGCTGGACCTGGGCGCCCTCCGGAAGCTTGGCCATGAACGGCAGGACCAGGCCGATATCCGAACCGGTGAACGCCATGTGGATCATCGTAACCGCGGGCGCGAAGAGGGCGGCGTCCTTTCCACCGAGCGTCTTGAGGATGAGCCGTTGAGCTTCCCCTCCCGCCGTGGCCACCTTTCCCCGGAAGGCCGCCTGGCGGTCGACATCCGGCAAGCCGGCGGCGAGGAGCTTTTCATAAACGGCCGCGGCCTCGGCCGTCTTTCCGGCCTTCCGCCACGCCCCGGCGCATAGGAGAAGAGCCGAGGCGGCTTCGCCCTTCTGCGGGCCTTTTGCCCGTCCCAGGCACGAAATCAGAACGCGGGCGGCCTCGGCCGTCCCGATCCTGCCCAAGGCCTTGACCGCGTCGAGCGCCGCGCCGGCATCATTCCCGTTGACAAGCTTTTCCAGCGCCGGCACCGCCGTCGCGGCCGCGCGACGTCCGAGGGTCGAGATGATCCCGCGCCGGACGTCGCCCTGCGTCTTGCCGAGGGCGGCGAGAAGGGCCCGGTCGACCTCTTCGCCCGGGATCGTTTCCAGGGCATAGCGGGCCGGGTCGGTCGTCTCGGGCTTGAGAAGCAGGCCCTCGAGGACGGGGACAGAGGCCGCGCTCCCGATGAGGCTGAGCGACCGGCAGGCGGCCATCATTCCGCCCGGCGCGGGCCCGGTCTGCAGGAAGGCCAGGAGCTTCGTCTCGCAGTCCTTTTTGGCCGCCGGATCATCCTTGTGAGAAAAGACATAGGCCCGCAACCCGAGCGGCGCGCCGACGCCCTGGTCGAACTTGTAGCTCGCAAGGTCCTTGAGGATGGCATCCAGGGAATCGTAGGTGAGCGTGGGCGATCGCCAGCGGCTCTTGGTCTGAGTCCGTTTGCTGGGCCGGGGCCGCTGTCATTCCCGACGGAACGAGGAGGGCCACGCCCAGAAGAACGGCCAGCCCGGTCGCCGCAATTCTTACGCGTCATATTATAATGTTTCAGGGGTTCGTTTCTCATCGCTTCTCTCCTCACTCCGGCAGCTGCCAGGGCTTGCGGTAGGAGTGGCCTAAGCAGGCGTTCGGCCTCGGGATCGCCGATGATCGTCTCGGTCGCCGGGTCCCACTTGATCTTCCGGCCGACCTCCATGGCGATGACGCCGAGGTGACCGACGCTCGCGGAACGGTGGGCCGTCTCGGCCGGCGCGATCGTCCTCGCCCGGCTGCGGACGCAGTCGAGGAAGTTCTGGTAATGGTCCCGGCTGCGGTAGAGGCGGGTCTCCTCGGGCCCGATGATCTCGCGCTTGAGGCTCTCGGGCTCGGTCTCGAACTGGCCGCGGTCGACCCAGATCCAACCGTGCTCGCCGATCCATTTGGTCCCGCCCCAGATCTCCTCGATATCCGCCGGCGAGGGCCATGGGCGTCCCGTCGGCGTACTTGGCGTTCGACGTAATAGCGGGTCGGGCTGTTGTAGATGCCCGACGTCGGGAATTCGCCCTTGGCCTCGATCTCGACCGGGCCGGTCTCGTCCCAGCCCATGCCCCAGTGGGCGATGTCGAGATGATGGCCGATCCAATCCATGTACTGGCCGCCGCCGAAGTCCATGTTCCAGCGCCAGTTCATGTGGACGCGGGCCTTGCAGTAGGGCCACCAGGGGGCGGGGCCGACCCAGAATTCGTAATCGAGGTTCGGGCGGCGGGGGGCGAGAGCTTCCTGACCGAAGGTCCCGGCGAAATCGTAGTGCCCGGAGGGGAGCCCGACCTCGATCTTCTTGACCTTGCCGATCCGGCCGTTCCGGACGAGCTCACAGGCCTGGTGGAAATTCTCGACCGACCGTTGCCATGAGCCCGTTTGCCAGACGCGGCCGTAGCGCCTGGCGGCGTCGCAGAGGGCCCGGCCTTCGCGAAGGTTGTGGGTCAGCGGTTTCTCGCCGTAGACGTCGAGGCCGGCCCGGAGCGCCGAGATGGCCAGGATCGCGTGCCAGTGGTCGGGGACGGCGATCGAGACGGCGTCAAGATCCTTGCGCAGGAAGAGCTCCCGGAAGTCGTGGTAGGTCGCGCAGGCGCTGTTGCCGTATTTCTTGTTGACCATGTCCTGGGCCATGGCCAGCGTGCTCGTTGTCGAGGTCGCAGACGGCGACCCACTGGACCTCGGGCTTTTCGAGGAAGTTGGCCATGTTCCCCGGGCCCTGCATGCCGAAGCCGATGCCGGCCATGACGATGCGATTCGAGGGCGCGACGGCCCCGCTCTTGCCCAGGGCCGCGGCCTTGACGATCGTCGGGAACCCGGCCACCCCGGCCGCGGCGGCGCCGCCGGTAATCGCGGCCGCCCTCAGGAACTGCCTCCGGTTCATTTTCCTGCGTTTTTCGCTCATCGCTCACTCCTTCGTCTCTCTCGTCTTTTCTCAAATAAGCGGCGTCTTGCCCGGCACGGCGACCGGGTCGACCGGGTTCGGCCCGAACTCGTACTTCGCCGGCGAGAGGTCGAGCTTCGAGGCGTTCATGGCCCAGTCCCAGCTGATCGCGCGGCCGGTGTAGGCGCTCATGCGGCCGATGATGGCGCACAGCGTGCTCTCGGCGACGCGCTGCCCTTCGTTGAGGGGCTTGCCGGCGCGGATGCTGGCGATGAGGTCGGCGTGCTCCTGGACGTAGGGGTTGGTCTCGTCGCCCTCGAACTTCCAGGGCTTGGCCCCGCTGATCTCGCCGTAGCCGAAGGCGTAGCCCTTGGTCCCGACGATCTTCTCCTCGACGCGGTCGGCGCAGCCGTGGCGTCTGGCGGCACATGCTCATGACCCGGACGCCGTTCGGGTACTCGAACTCGACGGCGAAGTGGTCGAAGATGTTGCCGTACTCGGGGCCGTCGCGGACCTGGCGGCCGCCCATGCCCGATGACCTTGACCGGCGTCGCGCCGAAGGCCCAGTTCATGACGTCGATGTTGTGGACGTGCTGCTCGACGATGTGGTCGCCCGAGAGCCAGGTGAAGTAGAGCCAGTTGCGGCACTGCCATTCCATGTCGGATCATCTCCGGCCGTCTTCTTGATGACCCAGAGGTCGCCCTGGTTCCAGTAGCACTGGCCGCCGACGATCTCGCCGATGGCGCCGTCGTGGATGCGCTTCATGGTCTCGAGGTAGCGGCTTCTGGTGGCGGCGCTGGGTGCCGGCGACGATGGCCAGGCCCTTCTTCGCGGCCAGCTCGCGAGCTGGCGATGACCGAGCGGATGCCGACCGGGTCGACGGCGACCGGCTTCTCCATGAAGACGTGCTTGCCCGGCCTCGACCGCGGCCTTGAGGTGGATCGGCCGGAAGCCCGGCGGGGCGGCCGTGACGATGTAGTTGATGTCCGGGACGGCCAGGAGCTTCTTGTAGCCGTCGAAGCCGGTGAAGCAGCGTCTCGGGCTTGACCTTGAGCGCGGCCGGGACCTTCTCGCGGAGCGTCTTGAGCGAGCCGTCGATCCGGTCCTGGAACAGGTCGCAGAGGGCCACGATCTCGACCCCGGGCGAGGAGTTGACGGCAGTCGATCGCCGCGCCCGTGCCGCGGCCGCCGCAGCCGATGACGCCGACGCGGATGGTGTCCGACCCGGCGGCGTAGAGCCCGAGGCCGGCGGGGATGGCGGCGGCGAGGGAGGCCGCGGCCGAGGTCTTGATGAAGTCGCGCCGGGTGATGCCCGGCCCATGGCCGTTGCCGTTCCCGTTATCGCCGTTCCGGTCCGGTTGATGTTCTCGGTCATGTCGTCCTTCCTTATCAATAAGCGTCGCAGGCGCGATAGGCGTCGATGACGGCCTGCTCGCCTTCTTTGCCCGGCCTGCTGTTGCCGTGCTCCATGCACAGGACGCCCTCGTAGCCCTTGGCGTGGATGTGCTTGAAGATGTTGTTGAAGTTGATCTCGCCCGTGCCCGGCTCCTTCCGGCCCGGCGTGTCGCCGAGGTGGAAGGCCGCGATCTCGTCCCAGGCCGGCGTCGATGTTGGGGATGAGGTTGCCCTCGGTGATCTGCTGGTGGTAGATGTCGTCGAGGATCTTGCAGCCCGGGCTGTCGACGGCCCGGCAGATCTCGTAGGCCTGGGCGATCTTCGTCAGGAACAGGCCCGGGTGGTTCTCGGGGTTGAGCGGCTCGAGGACGATGACGAGGCCCGCCGGCTCGACAGACGTCCGCGCACGCACTTGAGGTTCTCGATGACGTTGGCGGTCTGGTAGTCCCAGTCCAGGCTCTCGTCGTAGCGGCCCGGAACGACCAGGGCCCATCGGCCGTTGTCCGCTTCAGCCGTCTCGATGCCCTGCCTCATCTTCGTGGAGGAGCATGTCCCGGACGGCCTTGTCCTGGGTGACGAAGCTCTTCATCGCGAAATCCGCGTAGAGGACGAACGGCCCGAGCGGCATGCCGCGCTTGGCCATCTCGCGTCGCGATCGCCTCCTGCTCGGAACGGGCCGGCCCATGATGCCGTTGTCGAACATGGCCCGGAAGCCCTGGTCGGCCATGAACTTGATCTGGTCGGCGGGATTCTTGCCGGCGTGCGCCTTCGAACATGCCAAGCGGCGGAGCGTACTTGAGCTTGAACGGCGCCGGAGCCGCGGTCCCCGGGCTCGTTTGTCCCTTCAGCCCCGGGCCGGCCATGGACAGCGCCGCCGCTCCCAGGGCGGCGTCCTTGAGGAAATCACGACGCGACGGGAAGCTTTTGCTCATTCTGGCCCTCCTTTCCACATCGGACGAATTCTAATAAATATTTCGGTGACATACAACCCATTACCGAATTGCCATCCCTGTCCTGTTCATTTGGCAGCAATTCAGTGACGCATGGATAGTTGCCGGCAAAGTGCGTCGCCGAAATCCCCCCGGAGAAACAATGCCTACGCCAGGCTCTCTTTTCGGCGGCGGGCCCTAGTCACGCAAGTTGTTGATGATCGCCTTCAGCGTATCGTTCTCGTCCTTCATGATATCGGAGATCGTCTGGATGAACTGCTGCTCCTGCTGCATCGTGTCCTGCAGGGCAAGCTGGTCCATCTGGGTCATGTCCGAGACCGCTTCGGCGAAGGCCAGGGCCATCAAAAGATGGAGCTCTCTTTCCGGCACCCGCTTGAAGCGGGCCCTGAGGTCCTCGGACGAGAACCGGTAGAGCCTGCAATTCCGGCCGCATCCCACGAGATACTTCCTGAAAGCTACGGCCGAAGCGCTGATCTTGGCCCTGACCTGCGGCGCCACGTGAGGGATGAGCGCTGCGTGGACCTCGAGGGCTCTTTTCCTGGTGGTTTCGAAAGAATTCTGGGGCTTTGACGCCTGGGCCGATCCGAGGACGAATAACCCGACCATAAAACCGATCGCCAACTTCATTTTCATGTCGACAATATAGCACAAGGGAAATGGACACGTCATGCGCCGCCGGTTCGGAGGATTCGGTCGAGCTCTTCGGCGGCGACGACCGGCTTGAGGCATCGGCCACCCGCGCAAACGTAGGCCGCGGCCGCGCCGTCGACTTCCCGCATGTCCTTTGTGAACGGGGCGAACTTTTCGATCCTGGCGGCGCCCTTTCCCGCGGGCTTGAAAAGGACGACCGCGTTCGGGAGATAAGACTTATAGACCGATTCTAAGAGCACTTTTGTCCGGTCATCATTGGCCCGCCCGACGACCACGATCTCCGTGGCCGGCCCGAGGGCATAGTCCAACCCGCTGAGGAACCCGGTGTGGGCCCGCGGATCCAGGCCGGCCTGGTCCGCGAAGGCGGCGGCCGCCCGGCCCGCGGCCTCTTCCAGGTCCTGGCGTCCGGTCAACCGCGCCAGGCGGAGGAGGTCCATCAGCATGACTGAATTCCCGGAAGGAAGGGCGCCGTCGTGGAACGCCTTCGTCCGGACGGGAAGCTCGGAGCCGGCGGGAACGGCATAAAATCCGCCGTCCTCCCGGTCCTCGAATTCGGCCAGGGCCGTGCCTGCGAGCTCGAGGGCGCTCTCAAGGTAGCCCGGATCGAATCCGGCCTGGTAAAGATCGATGAGGCCCTTGACGACGAAGGCGTAATCGTCGAGGAAAGCCGGGACGCTGGCTTCCCCCTCCATGAAGGCATGGAACATTCGTCCTTCCGGACCGCGCATCCTTTCGAGGACGAACCGGGCCGCTCTTTCTGCGGCTTTGAGGAATCGGGGTTCGCCTGCGGCCCGGGCCGCGCGGGCGAAGGCGCCGATCGCGAGCCCGTTCCAGTCGGCCAGGACCTTCGTGTCCTTGAAAGGATGGATCCTTTTTTCCCTGGCCAGAAAGAGCTCGCTGCGGATGGCCTTTGAGGGATTCCCGAAACCTCCCGTCCGGTCCAGATGGAGAATGTTCCGTCCGTCCGGGCGCTCCCCCGGCCCTGCGAAATTCCCTTCCGGCCGGACGTTGAAAAAATCGATGGCAAGACGGGCCTCCTGATCGTTCAGGGCCTGTCGGACCTCCCCTTCCGTCCAGATATAGAACCGCCCCTCTTCGCCTTCCGAATCGGCGTCCTCGGCCGAGTAAAAGCCTCCCTCGGGCGAGGTCAGGTCCCGGAGGACATATTCCAGGGTGTCGGCCGCGGTGCCCTTGTATTCCGGCTTCCCCGTCGCCAGGAAAGCCTCCGCGTAGACCTCGGCCAGCAGGGCCTGGTCATAGAGCATTTTCTCAAAATGGGGGACCAGCCAGGCGGCGTCCGTCGAGTACCGGTGGAAGCCGGAGCCGAGATGGTCCCAGATGCCGCCGCGCCTCATGGCCTGAAGGGTCCCTTCGGCCATGCCCAGGGCCGCCCCATTTCCCGTCCTTTTCCAATATCTCAGGAGAAACTCCAGATGATGGGGGGTGGGGAACTTCGGGGCGCTCCCGAAGCCGCCGTGCTCCGCGTCAAAAGCCGCCTCGAGATCATGGAATGCCCGGTCAAGAACGTGAGGCGCAAGCTCCGGCCGGCCGGGGGCCTGGCCCGCCGCCCGCTGTCGGGCCTCGCGGACCGCCTCGAAGATCCCGTCGGCTGAACGGAGGATCTCATCCCGCCTCGTCCGCCAGGCTTCCCCGATCCGCGGGATAAGGTCCATCAGCCCGGGACGCCCCCAGCGCCTCTCCTTCGGGAAGTACGTCCCGGCGAAGAAAGGCCGCTTCTCCGGGGTCATCACGACCGTCAGGGGCCAGCCGCCCGCGCCCGTCAGAGCCTGGCCGACGCCCATGAAGTAGTCGTCGAGGTCGGGCCGTTCCTCCCGGTCCACCTTGACGCAGACGAACGTCCCGTTGAGGAGCCGGGCGACCTCCTCGTCGGCGAAAGACTCCCTCTCCATGACGTGGCACCAGTGGCAGGTCGAATAGCCGATGGAGAGGAATACGGGCTTGTCCTCACGGCGCGCCCGCTCGAAGGCCTCGTCCCCCCACGGATACCAGTCGACGGGGTTGCCCGCGTGCTGGCGCAGGTAAGGGCTCTTCTCCCGGCTCAGGCGGTTCATGGGGCCTTATTTTTTCTTCCCGATGTAACGGTCGATGAACTCGAAAGTGCGACGATAGGCCTCCATGCGGTGCTCGCGGAGGAGGAACTCGTGCGGCTCGTCCGGGACGATCATCAGTTCGATAGGCACGTCCCCTTTGGCCCGCAGCTTCTGGACGATGTCGGTCGTCTGCTGGAAGGGCACGTTGCGGTCGTCGTCGCCGTGGATGAAAAGGACCGGCGATCTCCAGGTCGCGACGCTGGCGACGGGGGAGGATTCGCGGGCGAGCTTTCGCCGCGGCTCGTCAAAGCGGGCCCAGCGCATCTGCGACCAGTCGTGCACCCCCGCCATGTCCACCCCGACCTTGAAGATGTCGGAGTTGCGGGCCAGGGACATCGCCGTGAGCAGCCCGCCGTAGGACAGGCCCCAGGCCCCGATCCGTTCGGGGTCGACTTCGGGCCGGCTCTGAAGGTATTTGACTCCGGCCAGGACGTCCTGGTATTCGGCGGCTCCTTCCATGCCGCAATTGGGCGCTTCCCGGAACGCCCGGCCGTAGCCGATGCCGCTCCGGTAGTTGATGGAAATCACCACATAGCCGTGGCCGGCGAAATACTGGTTGATCCCGTAGGCCTCCGAATAGAACTCCATGTAGTGCCAGCCGAGGAGCATCTGGCGGACAGGGCCTCCGTGGGTGAAAACGACGCCCGGCCTTTTGTCGCCGGCCTTCGCGCCGCGGGGAAGGAAGAGCTGGCAGGGGATCTCGAGTCCGTCGGCGGCCTTGACGACGACGAGCCCGGGCGTGACGAGCTCCTTCATCGGGAACTCGGCCGGGAGATCCCGGGGCGCGACGATCTCGGCTTTCCCGCCGGCCGCCGGGACCGTCGCGACGGACGTCGGATGGATGGCCGTCGCATGGAGGAAAGCCACCCGGTTTCCGGACGCCAGGGGCACGGGATAGGTCCCGATCTCCGCCCCCTGAGTGAGCTCGGTGGGCTTTCCCCCGGCCGTCGGGACCTTCCAGATGTGGCGGCCGTTGAGGTCGGCGAGGTTGCTGGAGAAGAACAGGGTCGAACCGTCGCTCCAGAGCCCCAGCTGCTCCACGAACCCTTCGCCGGGCGTGAGGTCCACAGGGTCGCCTCCGGCGAAAGGCATGGAGAAGACATGGTTCCAGTTCTCCCTTTCGGCCGTGAAGAGGATCCGGCCGTTGGCCGCGAGGTCGAAATTCCGGAAGGTGTAGATCCGGGGAGACTCCTTGGGCGTCCGCCACAGTTCCCGAGCCCGGCCGGTTGCGGCCTCGGCTACCCAGATCGCCAGGTCCGAGGGCCCGCGCTGGAAGAATTCGCTCGGGGGGTCGGCGTTGAACGTGAGGCCGGGGCGGCGGACGAAAGCGATCTTGGTCCCGTCTGCCGACCAGCAGGGGTCGCCATCGCGATCGACGCTTGGGGCCATCCATGCGACCTTCCGGCGCAGGAGGTCGAAGATGCCGATCAGGCTGTGGTCCTCGCGGCTGCTGACGAAGGCGATCCGGCCGCCGTCGGGTGACCAGCGGGGAGAGCCGTTGCGTCCGGCCGCCCGGAAGAGCAGTTCCGGGACCGAAGCCTTGTCCACATTCATGTGGGGCTCGAGGGAGACCCGGTAGATCAGGCCGTCCTTGACCAAGAGCGCCGAGCGCCCGTCGGGAGAAAGAACGGGGTCGTCGCCGGGGGCGATCTTCCATGGTTCGCCTCCGTCCGCCCTGACGGCCCAGACGGCTTGTTCCCGCCCGTCGGGATCGCTGTCGGAATTCGTGACCCAGCCGGCGCTGTTGGGCCGGCCGCCCTTGACGAAGACCACGGTCCTTCCATCGTCCGTCAGGAAGACGCCTGGGATCTCGAAGACCTCGTCTCCGGCGAAGTTCGTCAGCCGGACCGGACGGAAATCCGGGGCGGCCGCGGTCCAGACATTCCGCACTCCCTTGTCGTTGAAGACCCAGGCGATCCGGTCGGCGTTCTTCGCGGACACGAGGTTGTCGGGATAGGGAACGCTCAGGACCTCTTCGAGGGTGAAGGTCTTTTCGGCGGCGGCCGCGCCGGGGATCCAGGAAATCAAGATCGCGACAAGTGCGGCGAGTAGAACCACGGATCGTATCGCTTTCATTTCTACCTCCATCGGGGATGACATCGTGCCTTCAAAGATACCTTTTTTTCGGGAATGGGACAAGCCGGGTCGGGCCAAACTATCTCATTGAAAAATAATGGATTGGGAGCTTGAAAAACCCTCATTGAGAGTTTGGGCCCGCATTGCCGGACCCTAAAACGAGGACCCCACATTCCGGCCCCTTTACCCGTTCGCCGACGCTAAGCCCCGCCTTTCAATCCCCTTCGCCGGACGGAGGAATAGGGAACCCCCGCTTCGGGGGCTGGCGCTCCAAAGACTGCAAAAGTTGGAGTAAGTCCGTGGAGCTTCAATGCGGGGACAAGAAGCGAAGCTCAGGGTTACTACGGGGAGCAGTACATATATTACATAATCCTTGCTGCTCCCCGAGTACTAGCCGGGCGATAGAGAAATCTGAAGACAATTATATCCTGCCCGGCTTAGTAACCCCGAACAAGCCCCGGCATTCATGCCGGGGACCCGAGGGGTTTACTTCACGCCGTGCAGGACGTATAAGAATGTCGACAGATCATGCCGGATCATCGTGGGAGGTCTGAAATGCTCTATGCCCGCACCGCCCTGAGGGTCGTGATCTTAGTTGCCGCCCCGGTCCTCTTCCTCGCCGCCTGCGCGAAGCCGAAATATCCCGAGGGGCTGTACGCCGAGGTCATGACCACCAAGGGGCTCATCGTCCTCCAGCTCGAATTCGAGAAGACCCCCATGACGGTCGCGAATTTCGCCGGACTGGCCGAAGGCACGATCGATAACGCGGCCTTCCCGCCCGGACGACCCTATTTCGACGGGACGAAGTGGCACCGCGTCGTCGTCGGGCACGTCATCCAGTGCGGGATCCCGAGAAGCGAGAAGGCCGGCGTCGACGGCGGCCCCGGCTATGAGTTCCCGAACGAGATCGTCCTGCCGGACCTCAACCACGGGCGGGCCGGAATGGTGAACATGGCTAACGGCGGCCCGCACACGAACGGCAGCCAATGGTGCATCACCCTCGGCGACCGTTCCTATCTCGACGGCGACTATACGGTGTTCGGCCACGTCGTCGAGGGGATGGACGTGGTTTTCAAGATCGTCCAGGGGGACGAAGTTCGGAACGTCAAGATCGTCCGTGTGGGCCAGGCGGCTAAAGCTTTCCGGCCGACGACGGCGTCGTTCCGGGCGATGGTCGAAGCGGCCAAAGTCAGGGTGGCGGAGGCGGACGCCAGGAATAAGGCCGAGGAGGACGCGCTCGTCCTGAAGAATTGGCCGAACGCCGTCGCCCTCGGGAACGGGGTGAAATACGTCGTCCTCCACGAGGGGAAGGGCAAGCCGCCTGTCAACGGGCAAAAGTCGACCGTCGCTTATTCGGGCAAGTGTCTCCTCAGCGGCAGGACGTTCGTCAGCACGGCAGAGGAGGGCAAGCCGTACTGGGGGGAGAAGCTCGAGCCGTTCGAGTTCGAGGTCGGGAAGACCAAGGTCAATCCGGGCGTCGACGCCGCCGTGGCCCTGATGAGGAAGGGGGAGAGGCGGCTCCTCGTCGTCCCGGCCGCGCTCGGCTACGGGACGAGCGGCTTCTACGCCAAGCAGCGTCCCGGCGAGAAGCGCTTCGTCATCTCCCCGAACACGCTCCTCGTCTACAAGCTCGAAGTCGAATAGAACGGAAGGGATAAAGGGGGTCGGACCGGAGCGACCTTTTCGGGGTCAGCGCCGCTGAACCCCGGAAACCTCGACCTTTTCCCGGGCCGAAAGGACCCGCCGACGCGACACTTATTGCGTTCGGTATTCAACTTCGGTCACGGGCCAGTTCCTGGAGCCTGCCGACCACCCTTCCGACAGAGATCGGGTCGCCGGCCGCAATCACGATCCTTTCGTCTTTCCCCGCGCCGGCTCCGACGAGCCCGCCTGCGATCGCGCCGATTCCGCCAAGAAAAATGGCGCCATAAGCGGCAGCTTCTCCCCGGCTATTGTTGAGCAGGAGGTTAGGGCTCGGTTTGTATGAGGCCGAGAAGATCACAGCGCCCGCCGCACCGCCGATGAGGGTTCCCCAAAGCAGACCCTTGCCGAATTTCGACTTCTTGACGACCGTGATGGTGGCGACTTCCTTGAGCTCGACCTCGACACCGGCCGAGTTGGCTTCGAGCATGAGGATCAGGGTGTTCCCCCGGACGGCCAGCAGTTCGCCCTCCATGAGCGAGCCGTCCCTTTTGTTGACGAGGAGGTCGGCCCCCCGCCTCTCCTTGGCCGCCAGGCCCGGCGCGAGGAGCGCCAGGACCAGGATGAACGCGAAGAGATCCCTCCCGACCCCATCCCGCGCGTGGCTGTTTGTGCTCATGGTTCTTTCTCCTCCCTCTGGGAGAAAGATATCTGAGGGCGGCCTGGGAGTTGTCAAGAAGATGCAAATAAGTTGTCAAGATTCCGTCATCCGGGTCCCGGACGAGAGAGGGGCCTTTTTTCGACCTCGGATCAGCACTTCAGAACCCCCTCGCCCCCTGCCCTGAGGATGATCTTGGCCGTCACACTCATTTCCCCACCGGCACGAGGACGACCTTCTCCAGGTTCATGGCGTGGTTCTCGATGATCGACCTGATCTTGACCCGGAGCGCGTGCGGCCCCGCCTTGAGCGTGACCCTGCCCACACTGAAGGTCTTGGGGAAATAGCCGCTCGGCGAGGGCTCCGTCAGGGCCGGGATGACCTCTCCGTCGACATCGACTTCGTAGGCGGCCTTTCCGCCCGCGACGCTCGCGTAGGAGATCCGGACCTCGTACGTGCCTGGGCCGGGCGTCTCAAACGTCCACTCTGGATAATCGCCGACGCTCTGCCAGTTGGCGAGCATGGTCGTCCGGTAGAAATAGTCGAGGAAGGCGCGCTGCCCCATCTCGGCCTTGATCTCGGCAAGATAGACGGGGAGGTCGATCCGCCCGTCGGCCACCGGGCCGACCGTCCACGGCTCGACGACCGGCGCCCCCGTCAGCTCCACGACCATGACCGTGGCGTCCGGGTCGAGGGCTCGCGCCGGCAGGGTCACGACGACGTCCTTGCCCGCCCGCCGGAAGGCCAGCGCCTTCCCCTTGTCGGCCAGCAGGTATGCCTTCTTCACCTCCGTCTTGAGGCCGGGCAGGCGCATGATCCGGTCCTGCGGCCAGCCCATGACGTGGAGGTAGAGCGTCGTGCCCTTGACCGTGCAGCGGCCGAAGAAGGGGAGCCGCTCGAAGACCGAGGCCGTCGTGCCGTAGATGGCCTCGCCGTTCGTCTTGAGCCATGCGCCCATCCTCCGCAGCCGGTCGATGAACTCGGCCGGGATCTTCCCGTTCGGCTGAGGGCCGATGTTGAGGAGGAGGTTGCCGCCTTTGCTCACGATCTCGATGAGCTGGCGGATGAGCTGGCTCGCGCTATGGAACTCGGTCTCGTAGCGGTTGTAGCCCCAGCCGTTCCAGTTCATCGTGTAGCAGGCCTCCCACAGGCGCGGCGTGCCGTCGGGGTTGCGGATGCCGGTCGCCGGGACGTAGTTCTCGGGCGTCCCGAAGTCGCCGTGGCCGGGCAGGCGGTCGTTGATGAGGATCGAGGGCTTGAGAGTGAGGAGCATCTTTTCGATCTCGTCGGTCCGCTGCTCCTTCGCCGTGTGCTCCCACTGCCCGTCGAACCAGAGGACGGCCGGGTCGTAGCGCGTCACGAGCTCCTTGACCTGGTTCATGGCGTAATCCATGTAGCGGTTGAGGTCGGCGCCCTTGGTCGTGCGGTCCTTCTCCCATTCGCGACGCGGCAGGTAGTCGGGGTGGTGCCAGTCCATGATGGAGTAGTAGAAGCCGAGAGGAATGCCCGCCGTCTTGCAGGCCGCCGAGAGCATGCCCAGGATGTCCTTGCCGTACTTGGCGTGGGCGACGTCGTAGTCTGTGTACCGGCTGTCGAACATGCAGAATCCGTCGTGGTGCTTCGAAGTGATGACGATGTACCTGACGCCGGCGTCCTTGGCCAGGGCGGCCCATTCGGCGGGGTTGAAATCCACGGGGTTGAAGTTGTCGGCGTAATGCTGGTATTCGGCGAGCGGGATCTGGAGGATCTGGCGGGCCCATTCTTCGCGCCCGATCATGGAGTAGACGCCCCAGTGAATGAAAAGACCGAACTTGGCGTCCCGGAACCACTGCGTCTTATCGGGGCTCGGGGCGGCGGACGCCATGATCGCCGCCATGAGCAGGATGGCAACGATGCCTGAAGCCAGGCGCGGGCCGAATTTTCTCATGTCCATTGTCCCTCCTCTTTCCGGAACGGTCATGCCAAGATTACCCACGCGAACGGTTTCTGTCAACGGGCGACGCGGGCGACCAGGAGCGCCTTGTAGGCGTTGACCATCCCGCCGCAGCCGACCTTGCCTTTAAGGGAGGGCAGGGGCGTCGCCGTGTCCATGAGGATCTTCTTCAGGCCTGTCGCGCTCAGGCCGGGATTGACGGAGAGCGTCAGGGCTGCGATCCCGGTGACGACCGGAGCGGCGCAGGACGTGCCCGCCCCGAGCCTGTACGTACTCCGCCCCCGTTCGTGACGTCGGTCGTGAAATTCTCTTCGAGGGCGGCGATGTCCGCGTTGTGCGGGCCGTAATTCGAGCCCATCCAGCTGTCGCCCACTTTGTAACGCATGAGATCGCCCCGGAGATCGATCGAGGCCACGGTCAGAATGTTGTCCAGGGGGAAACACGCCGGGTAGGTGAAGTTCTCAGGCCAGTCGATGTCCAGGCCAGAATTTCCCGCGCCGACGACGAGGAGGACATTCTTGCTGCCGGCGTACTCGATGGCGGCTTTAAGCTCTGCCAAAGCTTCAGGGCTCGGGTCGCTGACGAAGCCGCTCCAGTTGATGACCCGGGCGCCGTTATCCGCGGCGTAGCGGATGGCCTTGGCCGCCCGGCCGGGACGGGTCGTGTCCTTTTCATCCCGGCCGATGCCCTGGGCGCCGATCTTGAGCAGCATCATCGACACTTCCCAATTGATCCCGGCGACGCCGATGCCGTTGTTGCCGCGCGCCCCGATGATGCCGAGCGCCGAGATGCTGTGCCAGTAGGGCTGGATGCGGTCCGTGCGCATGCCGTCGAAGACGTAGCAGTCCGGGTCGGGGTCGTCGAAAGCGAAATCCCAGCCCATGACATCGTCGACATAGCCGTTTCCGTCGTCGTCGATGCCGTTGGTTTCCTTGGGGTGGCCGGAAGCATCCAGCCCGGACTCGCCGGGATTCGTCCAGATATTGCCGGCCAGGTCTTCGTGATTATAAAAAAAGCCGTCATCCATGACGGCGACCACGACCTTCCGGCTGCCGGTCGAGATGGCCCAGGCCCGCGTGATGTCCACGTCGATCCCGGCCACGGCGTCGAGCGTGAGGGGTGACGGCTTGGCTGAGGTCTTTTCGATCTGGATCTTGCCGCCCGGGTTCAGGAAACTCACCTGGTACTTGAAAAAGGGGTCGTTCGGGATGACGCGCGCGGGCGGAGCCTGGCCGGCCAAAAGCGTGGCGCCCAGAATAACAACGATCATGACGATTTTTTTCATGGCGCTCGGACTCCTTTTATTCTCTCCAGACATTCTATCCCCCCGGCGTCCGGATAAGTTAAGAGCAAAGGGCGCCTGTTTCCAAAATAAGGACCTATGCGCGAGTTACGCTCATTGCTTACGTCCTTGTTTTCAGGCCCGAAAAGTGCAAGTTAAGGCCGAAAATCTGGCCCAAACATGATCTGTTTTATTTATTTTCAATAGGATCATTTGGCCCGACCCCATTTCTTAAACGCCGTCAGCAGGAAGCCGCCGCCGATGACTAGCATCAGGACACCCCAGACAAGGTTAAGGTTGAAGCCGAGGGATTTCCCGTACATCTCTTTTTTCGTCACCAGGCCGTAGATCCCGAGCAGGACGCCGTAGGCGCTAAGGAGCCAGCCGATCGGGAGCTTGAGGTCCAGGACATGACCCTTGCTCATTCCGGCCTCCTGTCCAGAGTCCTTCACCGCCCCCTGTTCTTTGATTTCGCTCTTCTCGTTCATTGTTCACTCCTTGAGTGCCAGCGGCCGATCACCAAAAGAGAATGTTGAGGAGGACAGCCAGCGCGATCGCCAGTGTCCCCCAGACCGCAGGCCGCGCGAACCAGCGCGCGGACGCCTTGATTCTTGGAGTCAGCCCGAAGACCAGGCCCTTGAGCTCCTCCGGGTTCCGCTTCTGGGTGAAAAGGCTGACCCCGATCGTCACGACGAAATCCGTCAGCCAGGCCCACCAAGCTTGGTAGAAGTTGGCCGCCATGTCGCTCGCGTAATGGAGGACGCCGAGCTTGTAGAGAATGTAGTGTCCAGCGGCCGTCAGGATGCCGAAGAGCAGGCCGAAAAACCCGCCCCAGCCCGTGGCCCCGCGCCAGAACATCCCCAGGAGGAAAGTGGCGAAAAGCGGCGCGTTGAAAAAGCTGAAGACGAGCTGCATGTAATCCATCAGGTTCGGGAACGACTGGACGATGTAGGCCGTCCCGACGCTGATCACGACCCCAAACACGGTCGCATACTTGCCCATCCTGAGGTAATGAGAATCCGGCTTGCCTTTCTTGATGTAGCTTCCGTAGATGTCGTAAGTCCAGATGGTGTTGAAGGCCGTGACGTTGCCGGCCATCCCGGACATGAAGCTCGCGAGGAGCGCCGTGATGGCCAGCCCCAGGACCCCGTTCGGGAGGTAGTGCTTCATGAGCAGGATGAGAGCGGAATTGTATTCCGTCGACGGGAGCCCGGCGTGGCTGAACTCCGGCAGGACGATGAGCGCCACGAGCCCCGGGATGACGACGATGATCGGGACGAGCATCTTGGGGAAGGAAGCGATGATCGGCGTCATCCGGGCCGAATTGATGTTCTTCGACGCAAGGGCCCTCTGGACGACCAGGAAATCGGTCGTCCAATAGCCGAACGACAGCACGAAGCCCAGGCCGAAGACGACGCCGAACCAGTCGACGCCGAGCGGGTTGTGGCTCGTGCCGAGGAACTTCACGGAATGGAGGAGAGGCTCCTTGAGCTTGGCCACGAACCCGGCGAAGCCGCCGACATCCTTGAGCCCCAGGAAGACGATCGGCAGCAGGCCGAGCCAGATGAGGAAGAACTGAATGACCTCGTTGTAAATCGAGCTCGACAGGCCGCCCCAGAAAACGTAGAGGAGGACGACGACGGCGGCGAAGACGATGCTCGCCGTGAGCGACCAGCCGAGCATGAGTTTGAAGAGGAGGGCCATGGCGTAGAGGCTGATGCCGCTCATCAGGACGGTCATGATGGCGAAGGAGATGGCGTTCAGGCCGCGCGTGGCCTCGTTGTAGCGGAGCTTGAGGTACTCGGGCACGGTCTTGACCCGGCTCCCGTAGTAGAAGGGCATCATGAAGATGCCGAGGAAGACCATGGCCGGGATGGCGCCCACCCAGTAGAAATGGACCGTGGCGATGCCGTATTTCGCCGAGTTGGCGACCATGCCGATGACCTCGAGGGCGCCGAGGTTGGCCGAAAGAAAAGCTAGGCCGGTGATCCAGCTCGGGAGCGAGCGGCCGGAAAGGAAGAAATCTTCCCCGGTCTTCATGTATTTCTTGAGGGAATAGCCGACGAGGATCATGACCAGGATGTAGCCGGCGATGATCGCGTAGTCGACGGCGTTCAGGATGATGACAGGAGCCATCTCGTTCTCCTTTCCCAGAGCGCGGGCGGCCGGCGCGGCGGCCGAGGGTCGACTTATAACACAGGGAAGAAACGGCTGTCAAAAAGGGAGCTCGTGCAGAAGGACGGGGATGATGGCATCCTTATCCCCCGCCCGCCCCGCGGCCGGTCTCGAGCTAGAAAGGGATATCGAAGTCCAGGCGCTCGAACATCAGGTCGTAGAGCTCCGGGACGTCGTAGGGAGTGGGTCGATCGCTCATGGGTGATGTCCTTTCGTCGGTCCGGGGGTTCCGGGGCCGGCCGGCGGCCGGCGACGGGTGAGGAGAGGCGCGCCGCGCCCGCCTTATAGCACTGGACGGCCGCGGCTGTCAAAGAAGGTGAGAAAAACGGCGACGCCGGACGTTTCCTTTTTAAAGAGACCTGAGGTAGCGATGGAGAGTGTCCTCGAACGGGGCCCGGAAACGGGCCAAGGCGAAACGGGGCCGCCTCTCTATCGCAGCCCTTTCCTGGGGTCGGCCCCGTCGGTCCAGAGGGTCCGGACCATGATCGAGAAGGTCAGGGATTCCGATGCCCCCGTGCTCATCCTGGGCGAGAGCGGGACGGGAAAGGAGCTGGCGGCGAGGACGATCCACGACACGGGACACCGGCGGGCCGGGCAGTTCGTCGCCGTCAACTGCGGGGCCATCCCGGAGAACCTCCTCGAGAGCGAGCTCTTCGGCCACGCCCGGGGATCGTTCACCGGGGCCCTGCGCGACAAGACCGGCCTTGTCGAGGAGGCCGACGGCGGGACCTTCTTCCTGGACGAGATCGGCGATCTTCCGCTCTCCCTCCAGGCCAAGCTCCTCCGCGTCCTCGAGGAGAAGAAGATCCGGAGGGTCGGGGAAACCAGGATCCGGCCCGTCGACGTCCGGTTCGTCAGCGCCACGAACAAGGACATCGACAAGGAGGTCGCCGGCGGGAATTTTCGCGAGGACCTATACTACCGTCTCAAGATCATCCCGATCGAGCTGCCGCCGCTCCGGGAGAGGAAAGAGGATGTCGTCCTCCTCCTCGACCACTTCATGGACGAATACGCCCGGTCCATGCGGCGGTCCCGGCCCCGCTTCTCTCCTCTGGCCCTGGAGCTGCTCCTGAGCTACGCCTGGCCCGGCAACGTCCGGGAGCTCCAGAACGAGGTCCAGCGCTGTCTCATCATCTCCGGCGACAGTCCCGTCGTGCGGGAGGATTTCCTGTCCCCGAAGATCAACCCCGGCGGCGAGACCTCCTCGCCGGCCTCCCTGCGCCTGGCCGAAGCCCGGGCGGAGTTCGAGAAGCGGTTCTTGCGCGAGGCCCTGGCCCGCTGCGGCTGGCACCGGGCACGGACGGCGGCGGAGGTTGGCCTGACCCGCCAGGGACTGTTCAAGCTCATGATAAAACGCGGGATCACCCCGCCCGGCCCGGGTTGACAGGGGCTTTTCTCCCGCTATATAGTCTTGGCATGTTCCCGGGACGCGTCCGGTGGATTGCCACCCGGTCCATAATGACGGGGAGGGCCGCATGACGAAGAGGACGTTCATGGCAGCCGTTCTATGCTTGAGTCTGCGGGTGGCGGGGAGCCTAGTTGCCCAGGAGAAACCGGTGGACCCGGTCAATTGGACGGAGCTCGTCGCGCTCCTGGTCGATTTGCCCGGATATGTCGCTAGCTCCCCGGACGGCGAGACGGTCGCCATGGGCGGCTACAGGATATCTCAAGCCTACCGTTTCTATAAGAAAGAAGGGGTCAACTTCACCGTCCGTGTCGTCGATGGCGGCTCTAATCCCGAAGCCTACGCTTCCTACAAAGTCCTTGGGGGCCTCGATGTCGATACGCGCAAACACCTGACCCGCGATGTCGTTTTCGAGGGCTTTCCGGGGATTGAAGACATCGATCGCGAGACCAGGCGCGTGACCCTCATTCTGCTTATCTCCGCCAGATTCCTGATAGCCGTCGAGGGCATACCGCTCGAGGACTCCGCCCGCCTCAACGACTTTGTCGGGCGTTTCGACCTGAAAAAGCTGGCCGGCCTGGGCAAATAATGGCCGACGTCAACGATAAGCCCGGCGTTTTTCCCGTGACCTGCCCCTGCTGCGGGGCCACGCTCTGGGTGGACGGCGGGTCCAAGGCCGTCATGAGGTCCGAGAAGGCCAAGAAGGCCAAGGGCTCGCTCGACGAACTGCTGGTCAAGGAAAAAGCCCGGACGGACCAGTTCGGCCGCAAGTTCGAGGCCACCTTCGAGCTCCAGAAAGAGAAGCACGCCAAGGCCGACGAGATGTTCAAGAAGGCGCTCGAAAAGGCCGAAAAAGGAGAGGGCGAAGAAGGTTAGCTTCCGGCCTGGGTTTCATCCTCTCGGATGCGCGGGGACATCGTGAACTTGGTGAAGCCGAAGACGACCAGCATAACCACCGACAGGTAGTTCATGAAGGCCCACGGCAGATACGCGAAGGTCGAGACCCCGATCGTTCCCGTGATGTAAACCCCGGCCATGCTCCAGGGGATGAGGGGGACGATGATCCCGCCGCTCTCCTCGATGATCCGCGAGAGGTTCTTGGCCGCGAGCCCCTTTTCCTTATAGATGGGGGCCAGCAGGTCGGCCGGGATGATCATCGAAAGGTAGGAGCTGCCGGTGATCATGGCCGAGAGGACGGACACGCCGGCCGTCGTCACGACCAGGCTCCAGACCTCCTTCGTGAACCTCATGACCCGCTCGAGGATCACCGCCAGGCAGCCTGTCTTCTGCATGACGCCGCCGAACGAGAAGGCCGTGAAGGCGATGAGCTGGGTCTCCATCATGCTCATCATCCCGCCCTTGGAGAGGAGCTTGTCCACGAGCTCGACGCCGGTCCGGGCGGAGAGCCCCGAATTCATGGCCGTGGCCACGACGCCCAGGGAGGCCTTCTGGAAGATAACGGCCAGGACCCCGGCGACGATGGACGACAGGATCATGGCCGGGATGGTCGGCTTCTTGGCCACGGCAAAATAGAAGATGATGACCATGGGCAGGAGGAGCAGGACGTTGAACCGGAAGTTCGCCCTCAGGGTGGTCGTGATCAGGGTCATCGTATCGGATTGAATCGCCTTGGCGCCGTATTTCAGGCCCACGACGGAGTAAATGGCCAGCCCGGCGAGCCAGGCGGGCACGGCAGACCACATCATGTGCTTGATGTGGTCGAAGAGGTTCGAGCCGGAGATGACCGTGGCCAGATTCGGGATGTCGGAGAGGGGCGACATCTTGTCGCCGAAGTAGGCCCCGGCGACGATGGCCCCCGCGGCCGGGCCGAGGGGGAGACCGAGGCCCATGGCGATCCCGATGAAGGCGACCCCCAGGGTGCCGACCGTCCCCCACGACGTCCCGGTCGCGATCGACGTGATGCTGCAGACGAGGCAGGCCGTGAAGAGGAAGAATTTCGGGGAGATGAGCTTCAGGCCATAGTAGATGATCATGGGGATCGTGCCGCTGGCCATCCAGGCCCCGATCAGGATGCCGACCGAGAGCATGATGAGGATGGCCGGCATGGCCTTGTGGATGCTGTCGACGATCCCGCGCTCCATGTCTTTCCACTTGAAGCCCAGGAGGAGGCCCATGACGCCGGTGATGGACGCCGCGGCCACGAGGAGGACCTGGGCCTTGATCTTGTAGACGCCGTAGCCGACGCCGAGCAACAGGGCCATCGATAGAAGCGGGATCAGAGCGATGGCGAACGATGGGCGCTTCGGCGCGGTCGACCCGTCCGCCGCCGGCGGGTTTTCAGCCCCTCGCGTTTCGTCGTTCATTACTGCTCTTCCTGTGCTGCCTGTTCAATTCAGTTGGGCGGAGACTTGGCCGCCCGATAGACCCGGCATTGTTCCTAATGTCTATATTTATATTCTTCCCAGAAGCGCGGCTCCGAGCCCTCCGCCGCACTTCTGCCGGTCGCTCCTAGGAATCCGCTCCCTGCCGTTCCAGGGGGCCGGGGGATAAGGAGGGCCAAGCAACCTCCCCTTCCTTTACGCTGAGAAGGTCCCGCGGACGAGGAGGCGTCCGCCCGACATCAGTTTTTTCCCTTTAGCGAAAACGCCCTGGAGGGCGAGGTCCCGGTCGAGGAGGACGAGGTCCGCGTCCCCGCCGACCGCGATCCGCCCCTTGTTTCCGAGCCTGTAGAACTCGGCAGCGTTGGTCGAGAAAAGGCGCACGGCCTCGCCGAGCGGCAGGAGCCCCTTCATGACGAGGTCCCGAAATTTCCGGAAGAGGTCTTTCTCCGTGGCGATCGTCAGCCGGACGAGTTTCCCGGACTTGTCGAAGACCGGCATGCTCCCGTTCCCGTCCGAGCTGACCATGATCCGGCCGAGCGCGAGGCCGTCCTTCTTGAAACGGGCGACGCATTCCTCGAGGCTGACGTCGGTGTCGGTCGCGGGATCCGGGTCGGGTCCCGCGGAGACGTCGATGGACCCGCCCGCCCGGACCCACTCCAGCCCGTCTTCGAAGAGCTCTCGGCTGCGCGTCATATGCGTGGGGACGACCTGGGTCGGGGGGATCTCGGTCTCCCGGACGATCCGGAAGAGCATCTCGAGCCGCCGCTTCCCGTCTCCCATGTGGACATGGAGAACGCCCGCCTTCCCGCCGAGCATCCCGCCGACCCGGCACTCGGCCGCGAGCCGGGCCACTTCATCGAACGTCGGCTGGGAGGAGCGATGATCGGACAGGGCGATCTCGCCTGCCCCGATGACCTTGTCGATGAGGACGATGTCGCCCCGGACGCTCCCGGTCAGGGTTTTGACGGGGACCTCGTACGACCCTGAGAAGAGGTACGTCGTGATCCCCTCGATCTCCAGAGCCCTGGCCTTGGCCAGCAGGGAGGACATGTGGCGGGTGACGCTGTCGGTCCCCAGGCAGCCGATGAGCGTCGTGACGCCGCTCGCAACGACGTCCTCGATCCGGATCTCGGGTGCCCGGGTGGCCGGCCCGCCCTCGCCGCCGCCCCCGAGGATGTGGACATGCGGGTCGACAAGCCCGGGGAGGACCGACAAGCCGGCGGCGTCGATGACGTCCGCCTCGAGCCCCCCCAGGCGGACCTCGCCCGTTCCGGCGACGGCTTCGACAGACGTGCCCGCGACCAGAATGTCCTTTTTTCCCAGGGGGGAGGGACCGAAAACCTCTCCGTTGCGGATCAGGGTGAGCATGCTCGCCTCCGGACCCGTAACCTACCACGCTTGAGCGTCCCGGGTCAAACAGAGTTCTTTGAATTTCAGGCCGGGATTCTGTAGAATAGGGCCGCCAATGGCGACCTACGAAGAAGAATACAAGCGCATCGAGAAGTCGGTCCTCCGCATCTCGAGACTGATGATCTTCCCCAAGAAGATCGAACTCCGCGGGGCGGAAAATTTCGTCAAAGAGGGCCCCAACGTCATCATCGGGAACCACATCGGGAGTTATAAGGACGTCGCCATCCTGCTCCTGACCAAGCCGCGGATGATCTTCTTCACGGCCAACAAGATGATCTTCAACAAGGCCGAGGCGAGCGAGCTCGTCCTCCGCCATCTCCACCGGCACTTGGGCAATTTCGGGGGATTCCTGCACATCATCCTCAACCCCTTTTATTCCTACATGGTCGATTTTGTCTCCGGCCACATTTCCCGCGTCGGCTCCATTCCGGTGGATATGTATGGCAAGAAAAACACCGCGATCCTCAAGTGCCAGGAATACTTGAGAAAAGGCCGGGCCGTGATCGCCCTTCAGGGACGGGGTCGCATCCATCCCAAGGACCCCAACCCGTATGTCAAGAGCTTTCGCCGGGGCGTGGCCATCATGGCCTACAACCTCTTCCGGGAGGAAAGACTCTCCGTGCCGGTAACGCCCCTCTCGATCTTCGGCAGCCACACTCTCTGGGGAGTGCCGGAGCGGATCCGGGTCAACGTCGGCGCGCCCATGTACGTCGGGGACTACTGGGGCGGGAAGGAGTCCGAGACCGTCGAGAGATTCCGGTCCGCTCTGGAAAAGAGGGTTTCCGGCCTTCTGCTCGAGAGCTTGAAATGGTGAGCGGGACCGGCCGATCGTGCCATCCTCCGGGCGCTCTGACCCCATCCCATCGAGGACGGTGAACCATGTTTAGAGGACATCCCAAAGCTCTGTTCGTCCTTTTTATGGCCAACATGGGCGAGCGCTTCGGCTTCTACACGATGGTCAGCATCTTCGTCCTGTTCCTCCAGGCGAAGTACGGCATGACCGCCAGCGCCTCCGGGTTCATCTACAGCACCTTCATGTTCGGCGTCTATTTCTTCCCCCTCCTCGGCGGCTTCCTGTCCGACAAGGTCCTCGGCTACGGGAAGACGATCAGCATCGGCCTCGTGACGATGCTCCTCGGCTATGTCCTGCTCGCCGTGCCGTCGACGATCGGGGCGGGCTTCGGCCTCATCATCGCGGCCCTGGCCCTCATCGCCCTCGGGGCCGGGCTCTTCAAGGGGAACCTCCAGGCCCTGGTCGGGAACCTCTATGACGACCCCCAATACAGCCCCCTCCGCGACCGGGCCTTCAACATCTTCTACATGGGCATCAACATCGGCGCCATGTTCGCCCCGACGGCCTCGGAGAAGGTCAGCAACCGGATCCTGGCCGCGTCCCACTATTTTTACGACGCCCGGATCCCGGCCCTCGCCAACAGTTTCCTCAAGGGGACGCTGGCCGACGCCCGGGATTACCTGGCCGCCGCCAGGGTCCAGGACCCTGCCGTGACCCTCGGATCCCTCAAGGCGTTTTCCGAGAACTATATCAACGCCCTCAGCAAGTCCTACCATTACGGCTTCGGGGTCGCCTGCATCAGCATGGTCATTTCCATGCTGGTCTTCTGGGGCTTCCGGAAGTATTACAAGCACGCCGACCTCAACGAGCTGCAGAAAGCGAAATCCGAAGCACACCGGGGCCGGATGGTCGAGCTCACGCCCCAGGAGACGAAAGAGCGGCTCATCGTCCTCGGCCTGATCTTCGTCGTCGTCATCTTCTTCTGGACGGCCTTCCAGCAGAGCGCGGTGACCATGACTTTCTTCGCCAGGGACTACACCGTGCCCCAGGTCGGCAAGGTTTCGAACCTCTGGTTCGACCTGTTCGGGCTCCTGCCTCTCTTCGTGTCCGTCGTCGGCCTCATCTTTCTCATCAAGAAGGGCTCGCGCCCGGCGGCGCGCACTCTGGGCGGGCTGTGTTTTGCCGTTTTCGGCGTCCTGGCCTATCTGAGGTTCCGGGGCTACGCCGACATCAACCCCTTCGCACCTCAGAAATTCCAACACTTCAACCCGTTCTTCATCGTCGCCCTGACCCCGATCGCCATCGCCGCCTTCGCCGCGCTCAATCGCAAGGGGCGGGAGCCGTCTTCGCCCCGCAAGATCGGCTTCGGCATGCTTCTCACGGCCGTGGCCTTCGCCATCCTGGCCATCGGCTCGTTCGGGCTCCCCAGCCCAAAGTCCCTCGGCGGCCTGGTCGCCCCGGCCTCGTCGCAGGTCTCTGTCTACTGGCTGATCTCGACCTACTTCCTCCTGACGATCGCCGAGCTCTTCCTGAGCCCCATCGGCATCTCGTTCGTCTCGAAGGTCGCCCCGCCGAAGTACAAGGGCCTCATGCAGGGGGGCTGGTTCGCCTCGACGGCCATCGGCCTCCAGCTCGTCGGCGTCGGGGCATATCTGTGGATGCGGATCCCCCTCTGGGCGTTGTGGACGATCCTGGTCGTGGCCTGTATCCTTTCGGCCGGCTTCATGTTCGCGATCATGAAGCGCCTGGAAAAGGCCGCGGGCGTCTGAGATTCAAGATCGGGGCAAGCCTGATTCCTTGGCCGGGCCAGGAGCGGGCCGGGTCCTATCGTCCATGAGAGGCGATCATGGGGTTTTCACCCGGGCCAAAGTCCGGCCGATCCTCTGGGCCAGCGGGCTGGCTCCGTTGTCGTAGTTGGACATGACGACGACGATATAGCCCGAGTCGACATAGATATCGAGCTCCGAATTGATGCCGTCGAACCCGCCGCTGTGGCCGACGACTTTCCCGCTGGGGCCTTGGGCCACCGTGAACCCGTAACCGTAGTTTCCGCCCTTGGTGTCCGTCCAGAGCGTCTGCAGCGTCTCCTTGGAGACGAGCTTGCCGGCGAGGAGGGCGAGGGCGAACTTGTGGAGGTCCCTGACCGTTGAGAAGCCTCCTCCCGCCGGCCCGCCCTTGATGACGTGCTTGTAGAGGTTGCTCTGCCAGCGGTAGGGGCTGTTCCAATCGGGGCTATAACCGACGGCCAGGTTCTCGACGGGGTAATCCATCTCGTAGCAGTCGGTGTTCGTCATCCCGGCCGGCCCGTAGATGACCTTTCGGATGTGGTCGAAGTAGTCCTCGCCCGTGGCTTTTTCGATCACGACCCCCAGGACGAACATCCCGGTGTTGCTGTACTGGAAGCGCTCGCCCGGGGTGAAGGCGGGCCTGTCGTCCCTGATAAGCGGCTTGTAGTCGCCGAGCTTGCGGAACAGGGCCCGCGAGCTTCGCTCATAGACCTCGTTGAAGTAGTTTCCGAGGCCGGAGGTGTGGGTTGCGAGGTGCCGGACCGTGATCCTGTCCGTGATCGCCTTCGGGAGCCACGTGTCGTCGATGTACTTGCTGATCGGGTCGTCGAAAGAGATCTTCCCCAGCTCGACGAGGCGGGCGGCCGCCGTGGCTGTGAACATCTTGTTCATCGACCCCAAGTTGAACTTTGTGTCGATGTTGTTCGGGACGTGATAGGACTTGCTGGCTTCGCCGCCGGCCATCGTCAGGAGCGCCGTCGGCCCCTTGGCGATGAGCAGCGCCCCTGAGAGCCAGCCTTTGGCGGCGAGCCCCGCCGCGAGGGCCCGGACCTCGTCGACCGCCTCCTTCTCGGTCAGCGGCGGCTCAGGGGGTCCGGCGGGAGGCCGGGCGGGACTGAACCCCAGGCCCGCCACGAGGTACCCCGGGGCTTCGCCGAACCGGAGGGCCAGGCCCCACCAGTTCGCGAAGTTCCGGTCCTTGACGATAACCACGGTCTCGTCCTTGCGCTCGGGGACATCGCTGCGGACACCGTAAAATTCGATGCCGCCGGTATCCCGCATGAAGCCGAAAAAGACGGAGATGTGCTCGTCGACCGGGACCACGCCCCGGAATCCGGCGGTGCAGTCCTCGTCGAGGAAGCGGCGGATGCGGTCCCGATCCCCGGAGTTAACGGCCTCGATGAGCCCGCGGATCCGGGCCCCTTTCTGGCCCTCCGGCATCGCCGTCGAGTCCTGAAAACCCGGAGCCGCCGGCTGCTGGGCCCGGGCCGCCCCGGCCAGCAGGAGGCCGAGGGCCAAAGCGGGAAGAACGATCCTTCTCGGTTTCATCGCGATCTCCTTATAGGCGCGACGTCGACCGGTTTCCCGGGGGATCCCGGAACGGCGGTCAAGCGTCGGGGAATAACAAAACCCGCCTCCCCATTCATGACGCAGGATATCACAATTCGGTTGCTCGAGAGAGGGCAAATCTCGGGAGCCTGGAAAATGATCCCGAAGTCCGGCGAAACTCTTTGCTTCGGGATCCGTATAAGCATGTGTGCGCCGCAGTTCTGGCCGCGGGAGACATCCGCGGATATCATATCGTGCCTCCTCTTTTCTCTCCTCTCTTGTTGAGGGACCGAGCCCGGCCTTTCCCTCCAACCCCCTTGCCGTCTTCCCCTGGAAGAGGGAGAAAACGGGCTCATGGAAAGCCCCCCGCCCGGATCGAAGGGCGAGGGGCACATCGTTATTTCAATGTCGAGGTGACCATGAATCGTAAACGCTGGGTTGTCTTTTGGTTCGCTCTCTTGGCTCTGGCGTCGGGGCTGAGCGCCGCCGTGGGGTTCGACAAGTACCACACGCTCGCGGAACTGAACGCCGCACTCCAGGAATGCGTTTCGGCGAATCCTTCGGTCGCCAAGGTTCACAAGCTTGCCCAGAGCCCGGGCGGCAAGGACGTGATCCTGGTCGAGATCGGCCCCGAGGTCGGGAAAGCGGAAAAAACCGTTCCCGCCGTCTTCGTGGGGGCCAATTTCGAAGGCCTCGTCCCGATCTCGGGTGAGGCCGCCCTCTACCTCGTGAAGCAGCTCATCGAGAGACCGGACGTCCGGAAGAACCTCACGTGGTACGTCCTGCCCTGCCCGAATCCCGACGCAGCGGCCCGCTTTTTCGGCAAGCCTCTTTATGCGGACCCGAGGAATTTACGCCCGTCCAACGACGATATGGACGATGCCGTGGACGAGGACGGCTATGACGATCTCGACGGCAACGGGATCATCACGGTGATGAGGGTCAAGGACCCGGCCGGGGAGTGGATCCCCGTCCCCGGCGAGCCCCGCCTCATGAAGAAAGCCGATTGGTCCAAGGGCGAGAAGGGCGTCTATAAATTGTATAGTGAAGGGCATCGACAACGACGGCGACGGCGAATACAACGAGGACCCGCCCGGCGGGGTCAACATCGGCGTCCAGTTCCCGCACCTGTTCCATCCGTTCACTTCGGAGAGCGGTCCCTGGCCGGGGAGCGAGCCCGAAAGCTTCGCCATCATGAAGTTCGTCAATGAGCACCCGGAGATCGGCCTGACCTTCGTCCTCGGGTCGACGAACTTCTGCCTGAACCCTCCCCGCGGCGGCCGCAAGGGCGAAGCCGACCTCAATCAGATCAAGATCCCCGAGAACATGGCCGGATTCATCGGCGCCGACCCGACGAAGACGTACACTATCGCCGAGATCATGGACATGGTCAAGCCGTTCGTGCCGGAAGGCATGCAAGTCACCGAGTCCATGATCGCGAGCTTCCTCGGCCTCGGCGCGGTCGTCAACCCGCTTCCCGAGGACCTCAAGTTCTACAAGGAGCTCTCCGAAAAGTACAAGGAATTCCTCAAGAAGGCTAAGCTCGACGAAAAACGTCTCGAACCCGCCCAAGACAAAGACGGCTCGTTCGAGCTTTATTCCTATTATCAGCTGGGACTGCCTTCCTTCAGCCTGGACTTCTGGACCCTGCCCGAGGTCAAGGAGGAGAAGAAAGAGGCGGACATCACGCCCGAGAAGCTGGAGAAGATGACGAACGATGAGTTCATCGCCCTCGGCGAGGAGAAAGTCGACGCCTTCCTGAAGGCGTCCGGGGCGCCCCCCCAGTTCAAGGCCAAACAGCTCTTCGAGGGCCTGAAGGCCGGCCAGATGACGACCAAGCAGATGGCCGAGATGATGCGCCAAATGCCCAAACCGCCGAGCGAGGAAGGGACCAACCCCAAGGAGAAAGCCCTCCTGGCCTATAGCGACAAGGAGCTCGGGGGCAAAGGCTTCGTCAACTGGAAGCCTTTCAAGCATCCCCAGCTCGGCGAGGTCGAGATCGGCGGCCCTGTGCCGTTCACCGACACGACGCCGCCGGCCGCGAAGATCGAGCCCCTCCTCAAGGGGCAGGTCCCCTGGGTCTTCGAGATCGCGGCCAAGATGGCCCGGATCAAGATCGGCAAGACCGAAGTCAAGCCGCTCGGCGGCGGGGTCTACGCCGTCGAGGTCTGGGTCGAGAACGCCGGCTACCTGCCTTATCCGACGGCCATGGGCCGCCGGAACAACCGGATCATCCCGGCCATCGTCACCCTTGAAGGGAAGGACTTCACCATCGTGGATGGGAAGAAGCGGAGCCTGGTGCCTGCGATCGACGGCAACAGCGCGCAGGTCGTCCGCTGGCTCGTCCATGCCGAGAAACCGGTCAAGGTCGAAGTCAAAGCGTCCACCCGGATCGCCTGGGGCGACGCCAAGACCCTCGACCTGGGAGGTGCGAAATGAAGAAGGTCCTGTTCTTGTCCCTGATCCTGATCGTGGCGGCTGTGGTCCCGGCCCAGAACCAGGGCGCGAAGATCACCGTTCCGCTGCGGTTCGATCACTATTATTCGCTGGAGCAGGTCTACGAGGCCGTCCAGGCGATCCATCAAGCCTACCCCGATATGACCACGCTCGAGATGGTCGGGAAGAGCGAGGAAGGCCGTCCCCTCTATGCCGTGACGGTCAACAACCCGAAGACGGGATCCGCGCTCGCGAAGCCCGGGATCTATGTCGACGGCAACATCCACGGCAACGAGATCCAGGGCGGGGAGGTCTGCCTTTACCTTCTGGACTACCTTTTGGGGAACTACGGAAAAAACAAGGATGTCACGGAGCTGGTCGACAAGAAAGTCTTTTACGTCGTGCCCGTTGTCAACACGGACGGCCGCTGGCATTTTTTCCATGACGCCAACACCCCGAGCTCCAACCGGAGCCTGCGCATTCCGAGAGACGACGACCATGACGGCCTCGTGGACGAGGATTTTCCCGACGACCTCGACGGCGACGGCAATATCTGCATGATGCGGAAAAAGGATCCCTACGGCATGTATAAGACCGACCCCGAGGACCCCCGGCTCATGGTCCCGGTCAAGCCGGGAGAGAAGGGCGAATGGACGATCCTCGGCGAGGAGGGGATCGACAACGACGGCGACGGCCTGATCAACGAGGACGCCGAGGGCTATGTCGACCCGAACCGGCAGTGGGGCTTCGACTGGGCGCCGGAATATGTCCAGAGCGGCTCCGGCGACTACCCGTTCCAGGGCGTCGGGCTTAAGGCGTTGGCCCAATGGGACCTGACCAAGACGAACATCTGCATGGTCTGGACGTTCCACAATTTCGGGGGGATGTACCTGCGCGGGCCGAGCCGTAAAGGTGTCGGCGAGTACCCGCAGGGAGACATCGCGGTCTACGACTACATCGGCAAACAGGCCGAGCGGATCACCCCCGGCTACAAGTACATGATCAGCTGGAAGGACCTCTACACGACCTACGGCGATTCCCTCGAGTGGATGTGCCAGACCCTCGGGGCCTACGGATATTGCGGCGAGGTCTTCCAGTCCCAGAGCGAGACGTTCAAGGGGCCGGGCGAGAAAAAGACCGAGCCGACGGCTGCGACGGGCGAGGAAGGCGGGCGAGGCTTCCTTTTTGGCGATATGACGGACCGCGAGCGGCTCAAGTACAGCGATAATCTGACCCAGGGCGAGCTCTACAAACCATGGAAACCCTTCAAGCACCCGACCTACGGCGACATCGAGATCGGCGGCTGGGTCAAGATGAGCAGCCGTCTGCCCGCGACGTTCATGCTGCCGGACCTCGTCCACCGGAACGCCATGGCCGTCCTGTTCTCGGCCAAGCACACCCCTGAGGTCCACCTCCAGGTGACCGAGGTCAAGAAGATCGGCACCGACCTCTACCGCGTGCGGACCCGGCTGGCCAATGATTGCGCCATGCCGACCATGAGCTATCAAGCCCAGAAGACCCGGATCTACCCCAAGGACATGCTCAAGGTTTCGGGGCCGACGGCCAAGGTCGTGGCCGGCGGACTGCTCAACGACCCCTACATCGACCAGGTGACCTACAAGAAGTCCAGGCCCGAAATCCAGTTCCTCTTCGTCCCGGGCTTCGGCAAGACGGACTACCAGTTCCTGGTCCAGGGGAAGGGGGAGATCGCCGTCCGTTACGAATCGCGGCACGCCGGGACGCTGGAAAAGAAGGTCAAGCTGGATTAGAGGATCGCTTTTTTCTTTTCCAGGTAATAAAGGTAGTTCTCGTACGTGACGTCGGGCGGGACGCGGTGGTCGACGCACGGGAGGTATCCGCCGCGCTCGACAAGAGGATGGAGCCGCTCGAGCTCGCGGTCGATGGCGTCCTTCCCGGCGATGAGCGCTAGCTTGTTCACTCCGCCCAGCAAAAGCACGTCCTTCCCGTATTCCTCCCGCAGCCGCCAGGGGTCGGTGTGGGCGGCCTCGATCGGGAACATGCAGTTGACGCCGCCCCGGAGCCAGCCCGGCACGAGCTCGTAGATCCGGCCGTCGCAGTCGAGGACGTTGACATCGATCCCGCGCGTCTTGAGGGCGTCCGTGATCCGCTTGTACCGCGGCACCATGAGCTCCTCGAAGAGCCTCGGCGACATGAGCGGGCCGTGATTGTAGCACATGTCCTCCCACCACCAGGCGACGTCGACCGCGCCCGCCGGGATCGCCTTCTCGATAAACTCGAGGTCCATCCGCGTCAGGTGCTCCATCATCTCCTCGACCCAGCCGCGGTCGGTCATGAGCGCGATCGACAGGTTCTCGAGGCCCATCCAGTCGCGGAGCCAGCCGTAGAGCGAGCCGCAGTGGAAGAGGATCGGCATCCCGGCCGCATGCGCCCGCTCGGTGGCCGCCCTCACCTCGCCGGTCCGTCCCGGACGCCGGGGGTCGAGGCGCTCGTCGCGGAGCTTCTCCCAGTCGCCCCGCGTCTCGACGGCGAACTTGATGAACTTGGGCATGGACGAGTCGTAGTCGAGCATCTCGGTGAGAGCGCCGTCCTTCGTCTGGACAAGACGACGCTCGCCCTTCTTGTCGATCGTCTTTTCCTCGAACGCCGGAAATAGCCCCCTCTGGATGGGGACCTCGGGGAGGATGGAAATCCCCTCCAGCGCCAGATGCCGCTCGACGTCCTCGTTGGTCCTGCAGTCGCGAGGAAGTCCCTGGTCGTGCCAGACGGCGATCGTCTTGTCCCAGTAACCGAACTCCATGTCAGGAACACGGTCCGGCTTCCCCCAGCGAAAAACAGCGTTGAATCGTTCTCGGACCGTCATGATGGCGTCCCCATCTTATCAAAAAGCGTTCCCCAAGGCCAAATCCCCGACTAAAAGGAAGAAGGAGGGGGGGCCGGGTCGCCGCCGCAGCCGTTGAAAAGCCTCGCGACCCTGTATTAGAATGGGGGCAACCCCGAAGGAGGAGGCTCCGATGGCAGCAAGGAAATTTCCGGCCGGGATCCTTTTGATCGCCGCGTTTGCGGCCTTGAGTCTTGTCACGTGCGTCGGGAAGGGTTCGGGCCCCGATATCGTCGTCGACAAGAACGCGTCCTGGCACGACCTGGCTGCGGCCAAGGAGATCCGCCGCTATTATTACCTGCGTACCGGCGGCCTTCCCGACATGAACAGGCCGTCCATGCTCTCCGAGATCCGCCGGGACAGCATCGTGGTCGTCCAAAAGGGCTCGCCCCTTCTCGACGGCTTGACCGACCCGGACGTCCTCCGGAAGATCTCCGGGCTGGGCTCTCAGGATTACCTGCTCAGGACCGTGCCGTTTCTCTCCCGGAAGCTCGTCCTGGTCGTCGGCGGCAGCGGGCCGGCCGTTCTCTACGGGGCCTACCAGCTGGCCGAAAAGCTCGGCATCCGCTTCTATCTCGACGGCGATGTCGTCCCCGACGGCAAGATCTCCGGCCTGACCGCCGACCTCAACGAAACGGGCCGTCCCCTCTTCATCACCCGGGGGATCCAGCCCTTCCACGACTTTCCCGAGGGGCCGGACTGGTGGACCCTCGAGAACTACAAGGCCGTCATCGGCCAGCTCCCCAAGCTCCGGATGAACTTCCTCGGCCTCCACACGTATCCCGAAAATCCAAGCAGGGAAAAGGGCGCCACGCCGAACGCGGAACCCACGGTCTGGATCGGACAGACTACGGATTCGGCTGAGGACGGGACGGTCCAGGCGAGCTACCCCGCGAGCTACCAGAATACCCTCCGGGGGAACTGGGGCTACGAAGCGAAGAAGACCAGCGACTTCCATTTCGGCGCGAGCATCCTCTTCGAGCGGGACGATTATCGGGAACGACGTCATGGAAGGCCTGTGCCCCGAGCCGAAGACGCCCGGGGACTCGAACGAGGTCTTCGACCGCGCTGCCGCCGTCTTTAAGAACGCCTTCAGCCTGGCCCGGAAGCTCGGCGTGAAGACATGCGTCGGGACGGAGACCGCCCTGACCATGCCCGAGCTTGTCCAGAAACGCCTCCAGGCGGCCAAGAAGAATCCCCAGGACCCGGCCGTCGTGAAGGATATCTACAAAGGGATCTTCAGCCGGATCGCCAAGGCCTATCCCGTCGATTATTACTGGTTCTGGACGTCGGAGGTTTGGACCTGGAGCGACGCCAAGCCCGAGGAGATCAAGGCCGTGACCACGGACCTCGACGCGGCGGTCAAGGCCTGGGGCGAGGTCACGCCTCCCTTCAGCCTGGCGACCTGCGGCTGGGTCCTCGGGCCGCCGTCCAACCGGACCCTCTTCGATCAGGTCCTTCCCAAGGACGTGGCCATGAGCTGCATCAACAGGGAAGTCGGCAAGGCCCCGGTTGACCCCGGCTTCGCCAAGATCTCCGGGCGTTCTAAATGGGCCATCCCCTGGCTTGAGGACGACCCCTCGCTGACATCGCCCCAGCTTTGGGTCGGGCGGATGCGGCGCGACGCGGCCGACGCCCTGCGCTACGGCTGCGACGGGCTTCTCGGCATCCACTGGCGGACGCGGATCCTCTCGGCCAATATCTCCGGCTCTGGCCCGGGCGGCGTGGGACCAGGGATGGAACACGCTGCCGCGAAACGTGGCCGACGACGTCGGGCCCATCACCGGGCAGTATGCGTCCTTCAAGGGCCAGAAGATCGCCGGCGCCCCCGAGGACGAGGAAGCCATCTACCGGGACGTCCGCGACCGGGTCTTCGCCTACTACATCCCGGTGCCGAACGGGCGGTACACGGTGACGCTGAAGTTCGTCGAAGGCCAGATCGACCAGAAAAAAGGCCGCGTTTTCGACGTCCTCCTCCAGGGCCGCAAGGTCATCGACGGCCTGGATATCTTCGAGCGGGTCGGGAAATTCCGGGCCCTGGATTTCACGTTCAGGAATATCGAGGTCACCAACGGCCGGCTGGCTATCGATTTCGCCGACCGCATCCATTATCCGGCCATCGCCGGGATCGCGATCGAAGGCAGAGAATTCAAGAGGAAGATCAACTGCGGCGGACCGGCCGCCGCCGACTACGAGGCCGACTGGCCGGAGACGGACCGGACCATGGCCTCGCTCGATTTCTACCGGGACTGGGCGGCGAACCAATTCGGTCCGGCGGCGGCCGACGGGGCCGCGGCGATCTTCTCCCGGATCGACAGCCGGCATCCCGTGCCCGTGACGTGGATCGGCGGGCCGGGCAGCGTCATCCCGGACACCCGGCCCTGGGACGAGATCAAGAGAAGCTATGCCTTCGTCGATGAGCTCAAGGCTCTCGAGCCGAAGGTCGAGGGCAAGGGGGCCAAGGAAAGGTTCGGCTACTGGCTGGCGAATTTCGAGTACATGCGGGAGGTCGCCCATTTCGATTGCCTCTGGGGCCAATACAACCAGGCCATGGAGAAGGTCAGGGAGGAAAAGGACCGGCAAGCGAGGGCGGACCTGGCGAAGCTCACCGCCGTCCCCGTCAGGGTCGAGATGGCCGCCTCTCTCAAGAGGATCTTCGACGGCCTGCTCGGAGCCGTGAGCACGACCGGCGAGCTCGGCACGATCGCCAACTGGGAGCAGCATCTTCTGCCCGCCGCCTGGGATAGGCCAGGAGCGGAGCTCCAGAAGATCCTGGGAGAGGAGGCGCGGGAAGAGGCTTTCCTCTCCAAGGTCTATCTCGGCCCGCCCCGGATCATCGTCCCGGCGCTCAGGGCGGGCCTCGAGGAGGGGGAGAAGCTCAACCTCAAGGTCATCATCCTGGCCAAGGGCCAGCCGGCCTCGGCGGAGCTTTTCTGGCGGCCGCTCGGGAAAGGGGGCTTCACGCTCGTGCCGCTGAAGAAGGTGGCCCGGGGCGTCTATGCGGTGACGGTTCCGAACGCGAACCGGGATATCGAGTATTATATCCGGGTCGTGGCCGAAGGTCGGGACGTCTTTTTCCCGGCGACAGCTCCCGAGCTGAACCAGACCGTCATCGTTTATTGATCCCCGGGCTCCCCGGCTCCTCACGCGTCCGCAAGCGCTGGAAAAACGACTTGTTTTTAGGTATGCTGGTATGGGCAAAAGAGCGGTGAGGAGGCTCGCCTTTGGAAGAGAACGGCCCGCCTGTCGTATTCCTGTCCGGGAGGCTCCGCGCCCCTGACATCCCGGCGGCCTTCAAGGAGATCCAGGCCCGCCGCGAGGAGGGGCCCGTGGCCGTCGATTTCGGGGGGGTCGAGGACTTCGATTCCTCCGCGCTCGCCCTTCTGAGCTATCTCCGCGGCTGCGCCGCCGACGTCCGCGTGACCAATGTCGGCGAAAAGCTCGACCACTCCTTCCGGGCTTTCCTCGGGGGGACGCCCCCGGCCGCCTGCGACGTGCCCGAGCTCGACCTCGCGACGCGGGTCCTCCATTCCTTCTCCAACAGGTTCCTCGGCCAGATGAGGAGCCTTGCGGCGTTCTTCGCCCTGCTCGGGGACGAAATCTACTACGTGCTGTCGTTCTTCAGGAAGCGAAAAGGCGTCTATCCCGGAGAGATCTGGAACCAGCTTTTCTTCATGGCTTACAAATCCTACCCGATCACCTGCCTTCTGGTCTTCCTGATCGGCGTGACGATCGCCCTCACCTCCGCGGCCCAGCTCAGGCTCTACGGGGCCGACATCTACCTGGCCGACCTTGTCGGCTACGGCATGCTCCGCGAGCTCGTGCCACTCATGGTAGGCATCATCCTCGCGGGCAAGGTCGGCGCCGCCGTGGCCGCCGAGCTCTCGACCATGACCGTCCTCGAGGAGGTCGACGCCCTCAAGACCATGGGGGTCGTCCCGGAAAAGTTCCTGATGGTCCCGCGGCTTGTTGCGGTCACTCTCGCCGTGCCGCTCCTCGTCGCCCTGGCCGACTTCGTGGGGATCGGCGGCGGGATCCTCGTCGCCCGGTTCTCCCTGGGAATCGTCCCCTCGGCCTTCATCCGGGAGATGCAGACCGCCGTCGGCTTAGGGGACTTCCTCATCGGCCTCGAAAAATCCCTTGTCTTCGGATGGGCGGTCATCGTCGGGAGCGGCTACAAGGGCTTGACCGTCGGGAGGAGCGCCGGGGAGGTCGGACGGGCCACGACCGAGTCCGTCGTCCTTTCCGTCTCCCTGATCATCCTGATCGATTGCATTTTCGCCATCATCTTGTACTATTAGCGACATGGATATCATCTCCGTCCGCGATCTCACCGTCGGCTACGGGTCCTTCCCGGTCCTGAAGGGGCTCGATTTCACGATCCCCGCCGCGAAGATCACGGCCGTCGTCGGGACGAGCGGCTGCGGGAAGTCCACGCTTCTCAAAACCCTCGCCGGGCTCCTCCCGCCCCTGGAAGGGGAGGTCTTCTTCGGGTCGGAAAAGGTGGATTACCTGTCCGAGGCCTCGCTCGCCGCCCTCTATCGGGGGATCGGTGTCCTCTACCAGGACGGCGCCTTGCTCAACAACCTGTCCCTCTTCGAGAATGTCGCCCTGCCGGTCCGGATGCGGCACCCGGACATGCCCGAGGCGGTCCTCCGGGAAATGGTCCATGACCGCCTCTCCCAGGTTGAGCTGATCGAGGGCGCCTCGAAGTACCCGTCCGAGCTCTCCGGCGGGATGCGCAAGCGGGCGGCCCTGGCCCGGGCCCTCGTGCTCGACCCCGCGGTGGTCCTCTGCGATGAGCCGTCCGGGGGGCTTGACCCCATCACGTCGGGACATCTCGACGGGCTGCTGCTCAGTCTGCGGGAGACGTTCCAGATGACCTTCGTCGTCGTCACCCATGAGCTGCGCTCGATCGAGAGGGTCGCCGACAGGGTCCTCGTCCTGAACGGCGGCGGGCTGCTCCTGGCCGGCGGGCTCGCGGAGGTCGAGAGCTCGGACGACGAGTTCATCCGGACATTTTTCCTCAGGAAGGTCGGTCATGATGACGCATGAACAAAAAACCCGGCTGGGCATCTTTCTGGCGATCGCGACGATCGCTTTCCTGACGGGCCTGGGCTTCTTTCTCGTGCCCAAGCTCCGGGAAACAGGGGATTATTACTTCATCAATTTCCGGAAGACCTCGGTGAACGGGCTGCTCCGCGACTCCGCCGTCCGGTACCAGGGGGTCGATATCGGCAAGGTCACCTCGATCGAGGTGAACCGCCGGGACCGGGATTCCGTTTTCGTCCACATCAAGATCCAGAAGGGCTTCCCGATGACGATCGATACCACCGCCGTCCTGGCCCTCGCGGGGATCACGGGAGTCCGGTTCATCAACCTCCAGGGAGGCACGCAGGCGTCCGTCCGGCTCCCCCCGGGCGGCGAGGTCCAAATGGCCCGCGGGCTGGAAGAGAAGGCGGGCGACATCGTCAGCAACATCGACACCGCGGTCAACAGCTTCAACAGCCTGCTGTCGCGCGAAAACCTGGACAGGATCAACAGCTTCCTGGAAAAGGCGGAGAAGAGCTCGGCGATGATCTCCCAGGTCCTCGAGGCCAAGCGGGGCAAGCTCGAGGATGCCTTCGACAACGTCGATAAGGCGGCCAACGAGTTCGCCTCCGTGACCGAGAACCTCCACAAGATCTCGGCCGATGTCAGCGACATGAGCCAGAAGATCGGGGCCCGCTCCGAGGTGGCGATCGACAATGTCGCCAAGCGGTTCTCCGACGAGGAGATGGGCCAGGTTATCAGGGACTTCCGGACGTTCATTAACACGACCTCCGCGAGCCTGACCAGGATCGAGGACAGCCTCCTCGCCCAACAGGGCGACCTGAAGAAGGCCGTCGCGAGCCTCGCCGTGGCCATGGACAACCTGTCGCGCTTCACCCGGGAGATCTCGGAGGACCCGTCGGCCTTGATCAAGTCCCGAAAGGAAAAGAAAAAATGAGAAGAACCGCGATCTGCGTTTTGGCTTTGGCCCTCATGAGCGGGTGCGGGTCGACGCACGCGAGAAGATATTTCCAGATCCGGAGCGTCGCGCCGGCGGAGCCCGCCCTGCCGAAGATCGAACGGCGCCTTCTCGTCGAACCGGCCTCCGTCGACCCCCTCTACGACGATATCCGGATCCTCTATCGTGTTTCGCCTTTCGAGCTCAAGTACTATCCTTATGAGTTCTGGGCGGAAAATCCGGGAAAACAGGTGGGCGTGGCGATGGCCGAATATCTGGGGGGGAAAAAAGTCTTCGCGTCGATCGGGCAGGGATCGGCAATGGAAAACCCGGAGATCGTCCTCCGGTCGCGGGTCCACGTCCTCGAGGAGATCGACAACCAGGATGCCTGGCAGGCCCGCCTGGCGATGGACCTCGAGTTCGTGGATTTCAAGTCGGGGCAGGCCCTCCTGACCCGGTCCTTCGACAGGAAGGAGAAGATGCCGGGCAAGGAGGTCGGAGAATTCCCGCCGGTCTGCTCGAGGATCCTCGAGGAGGAGCTGGGGAAGGCGGTTTGGGAGCTGGCCCGGACGCTCGAGAGCAAAAAATAGCTAAAGGGAGCGGCAGGCCCTGATGAGGGGCCCGAGCAGATACAAGAGTCCGATCAGAACGAGGGCGACGACGACCCAGAAACCCGCCCTCGCCATGACGTCGATCTTCCGGTCGCGATTCTTTTGGGCCAGCCTCTCCCGTTCGACGGCCCAGGTGTCGATCCTAACGGATTCCCGCTTTTCGGCGAGAAGCGTCGCGACATAATACGCGCCTTCGCTCTCAAGGCCGGTCGGCTCCCTGACCATCACCGTGAAGCCCTGGCCCTCGAGCTCGGCCTTGAGCTGCTGGCACTCCTCTTTCGAGTTCGCGGTCTTCCGGACGATCTCGATCTTTTCGTCGGGGGCGAAGCGGGACGGGGGGACGGGCTCCTCGGGGGAGCTTTCCGACGGGTCCTGCGTTTGGAGCTCTTTATTCGTCCACATGTCCGGCTCAGGGCCTTTATCGGGGACGGACTCTCGCGTCCTCCCGGGTCCATGAAACAGTTTAGGTCAGGCCGCGGCGGCCGTCCACCGGATATTTCACGTTCCGGTGGCGGAAATGGAACGCCGCGAAGAGCAAGGCCAGGACGGGGAAGATGATCAGGCTGGCCTCGGCGCCCATCGGCCCTCCCGTCAGCCAGTTGGCCCCGCTCCTCGCGGAATCCAACAGGTGGCCCGCGATCGGAAAGCCTCCCTTGTTCCCCGTGTTCGGGAAGCCGCAGAGGAACAGGGAGCCGAAATTGAACGTCCAATGCCAGCCGATGGCGAACCAGAGGTTTCCCGTGCGGCGAACCGTCAGGCAGAAAAAGAGCGCGATCAGGGTGACGCTCAAGCCGTCAACCAGGGTCTCGTTGGGTTTCTGGGCATAGTGGAGATAGAATCCGAAAAAAGCGGACAGGGCGACCGCAGCCGGCCAGAAACGGATCCCGGAAGCTAGGGTGAAGAGCTGGTAGCCACGGAAGACGATCTCTTCGAGGAGCGAGGCGACAAGGAAACCGGCCGCCCAGAGGAATGTCGAGAAGATCAAGTCCGTTCCCTTCAACGCAAACCCGCGCACGGAGAAACCGCCGGCCAGGGCCATCACGGCCACCACGGCTCCGATCGTGGCCAAGCCCCACAGGCCGCCCTCCCAGAAGAGCCGGCCGAAGGCCCCGCGCCGGGTGAAGCCGTAGTCCGCGAAACGGCGGCGCTCGATCTTGGCCATGAGATAGACGCAGGCCACTGACCCTGCGAGCGACACGGCTTCGATGAGGAAGAAGTTGGCCGCCGTCCACTCCGGCTCCTTGCCCACCGCGGCACCAAGGATGAGCTTCATCAGGCGGCCGAAAATAATGAAGGCGGCGTTGAAGACGAGAAGGCGCCAGCCGGCCCGGAGCCCCCAGGGCCCAAGGAAGATCTTTTTCAGACGTGGGTTCGATGCGCTGTCGGTCAGGAGCTTGCCCCCTTCATTTTGTTTCCTTCAGCCAGTGGCGCTCGATCTCTTCGAGCGTCTTGCCCTTGGTCTCGGGCAGGTAGAAGATCATGAAGATGAGGTCGAGGGCGCACATGGCGGCGTAGATCCAGAACGCGGCCGAGGCATTGAGCTTGTCCGAGATGACCGGGAACGTCAGCGTCACGACGAAATCGGCCAGCCAGAGGATGAGCGTCGCCAGGCCCATGGCCGCCCCGCGCACCCGGATGGGGAAGATCTCCGCCATGACGACCCACACCAGGGGCCCCATGGCCGAGGCGAAGAACGCGATATAAAGAAGGATGATGAACAGCAGCGCCGACGCCGGCAGGAACTGGGACTTGAAGGCCGCCCCGAGGAGGACGAGCGAGAATCCCATGCCCCCCGTGGCGATGAGGAGGAGCGGCCTTCGTCCGACGCGATCGGCCAGGACGATGGCCACGACCGTGAAGATCATGTTCGTGAAGCCGACGATCGTCGACTGGCCGATGGCCGACATCCGGGCGAAACCGGCGCTCTCGAAGATCCTCGGCGCGTAATAGAGGATGGCGTTGATGCCCGTGATCTGCTGGAAGACGGCCAGGACGATGGCCACGAAAAGAGGCCTCCGGAACCCCGGCTGGAAGAGCTCGCCGAACGACCCTTTCTCCAGGGCCAGCGTCTCCTTGATGTCGCGGATCTCCCGCGCGGCGATCTCGGCCGTGTTGACCCGGGCGAGGACGCGGCCGGCTTCCTCCTCACGGCCGTGCTTCACGAGCCAGCGCGGGCTTTCCGGGACGCGGAGGAGAAGGAAGAAGAAGAGGACCGACGGGACGGCTCCGGTCGCGTACATGTACCGCCAGTTCGACGGCCCCGCCCCGGCGAAGACCCAGTTGACGAAGTAGGCGAGGAGGATCCCCGTGACGATGGCCATCTGGTTGACCGAGACGAGCGCGCCCCGGACCCGCGCCGGCGCGATCTCGGCGATGTAGAGCGGCGAGAGGACCGCCGCCGATCCGATCCCGAGGCCGCCGATGAAGCGGAAGACGACGAACTCCGTGATGGTCCGCGGGATGGAGCAGCCGATCGCCGAAACGAGGAAGAGGACGGCCGAGATGAGCATGAATCGCCGCCGGCCGATCCGGTCGCTGACTGGGCCGGCCAGCCCCGCCCCGAACATGCAGCCGATGAGGACGACGCTGACCGCCCATCCTTCCTGGAGCGAGTTGAGAGAGAACTGCTCCTTCATATAGCGGGTGGCGCCGGCGACGATGGCCGTGTCGAAGCCGAAGATCAGGCCGCCGATGGCCGCGACGACGGTGACGGCGATGACGTAGAACGCGGTTTTCTTCATGCGACCCTCATTTGGATATTTGCCAGGTCCCTCTCTAGGCCTTCACCCAGAGGGCCGGATGGGTCCTGCCCCGACAGTGTCTCCGAATGGACTTCGCTCCACCCATCCCCCCGAGGGCGGAGGGGAAAATGGCCCCCTCCTGAACCACCCCTCCTCGTACTCAGCTGCTTCATGGCTGAAGGATGCAGCTGAGTGCTCGGACCAGGGGGAAGCCACCCCTTGGAACCCCCAGCGCTCTCGCGCAATCCCCTTCCGCTCGTCCATCGGAGAGCACGCCGGGCCACCCATCCGATCTCTTCATGGCGTCCGCTCCGCCCTCCGGCAGGGAGCCGTCCCGCCTCTTGCCATATCTGTCCGGATGCGGACAGTCCCGCTTCTTAGCGGGGCGGATTCTGAGGAGCGACCAGCAGAAGTGTGGCGGAGCCGCACTTCTGGTAAATATCCGGATCGAGTCCTGAACTCTTCTTCTGGGCGGCTTCGGGAACACCCCTGCTGCGCATCGATCTTCAAATCGCCACAACCTTCGCCCGCGCATTTAGTCCACTCCGTTGAATTCTTTAACGGCATCGAACATCGCGACGATGTTGCGGATGGGGACGTTGGCCTGAATGTTGTGGACGGCGTTGAAGACGAACCCGCCACCCCTGCCGAAGACTTCGCAACGGCGCAGGACCTCCGCCCGGACCTCCTCGGGCGTCCCGAAGGCGAGGGTCTTCTGAGTGTCGACGCCGCCGCCCCAGAAAACGAGGTCCTTTCCGAAATCTGCCTTCAGCTTCTCGGCCTCCATGCCCGCGGCCGAAACCTGGACGGGGTTGAGGATGTCGAAGCCGCTCTCGATGAAGGCCGGGATGAGGGTCCGGACCGCGCCGCAGGAGTGCTTGAAGGTTTTCCAGGCCGTATGCTTGTGGATCCAATCGTTGATCCGCCGGTAATAGGGAAGGTAGAGCTCGCGGAAGGCCGCGGGCGAGCAGAACGTGGACTGCTGGGTGCCGAAGTCCGTGCCGCAGAGGAAGACGGCTTGGATCCGGTCGCCGACGAGCGGCTGGATCCTCGCGAGGTTGGCCAAGGCGATCTCCGTCTGCTTTTCGAAGATGGCGTGGACGTAGGACTTGCGGGTCAGGGTCGAGATGTACCATTCCTCGACGTCCCGGATGCCCCTGGGATGCTTGAGGAACGGCGCTGGGACGAGGGCGATGTCGCCGAGGCCGGTGCCGCCGAAATTGGCGATGACGCCCCGTCCCGTGGCCGCGGCCGCCCGGGTTGATTCGTCGAAGTAGTCGAGGGCCGCATCCGATACCGAGCCGAACTCCTCGAGGTTATCCTCGGGATTCGAGGCGGGAATCGTCGATCGGCTCCTGGCGGATGATGGTGTCGAAGAAAAAGCCGTTCTTCGGCAGCCGGCCGGACGGCGGGGCGGACCGGTCGCCCTTCGGATAAATGAGCGTGTCGCCGTTCGCGTCCTTCGTCACTTGGAAATGCGTCGAGACGAGGACCTCCCGGCCGTTGTCCATTCGCCAGGGTTTCCAATTCTCGTTCGGGAAGCCGAAGAGCGTCTCGAATCCCCAGACGCCCTCGACGTCGATCCCGAGGACCCGCTGGAGGTCGTCGTCGATCCAGCCGAGCATCTGGTACGGCTCGTGGACCTTGACCAGGCGCTTCTCGAGCCCGTAGTGCTCGCGCAGGCCGATGACGCAATCGACGTGCATGCCGGTGACGGCCGTCCCGTTGAAGTCGACCGGGATCCGGTCGGGCTCCTTGTGGTTGAGGACGGCGGCCAGCCGCTCACGGCTTGTCATCGTCATCTCGGGCCTCCTCGGTTTCCCCAGATTACCCATTTTGACCCCTGTTTGCAACACGGGGCCCACAGTGAGCGGACTCTCGAGAACGCTCGGGCGAGTTCCGGCCGAGATGCGCGAGGCCGCGATCCTGACGAATATCTAGGACAGGTGTTTGCCCTTTCTCGGCCCGGGCTATGTCCGAGCCGCCCTCTCGGCCTCAGCCCGCCTTAGGGTGCTTGATGAACGTCCCGTTCCGGTATTCGCGGAAGGCCGTCCGTAGCTCCTCCTGGGTGTTCATGACAATCGGGCCCTGCCAGGCCACGGACTCTCCGAGCGGGCGGCCAGAGATGAGCAGGAAACGGACGGAGGCATCTGTCGTGGCCACTTTGATCCGGCCGCCGTCGCCGAAGAGGATGACGGAGTGGTCTCCGAGGAAGGACTTCCGCTCGAGGTCGAAGTAACTGGCCGGCTCGACGTCGTAGGATGAAGGTTTGGCTTCGCCGGAGAAGCATCCCTGTCCCTCGAAGACGTAGGCGATGACCGTATGGCCGGGCTTGGTCGGATGGACGAACTCGGTCTGCGGCGGCATCGCGACGTCGATGTACTCGGGGTCGATGACGATGTCCCGGACCGGACCCCGAGTCTTCCCGGCCGTACCGCAGATGACCCGGGCCGTGACGCCGCCGGGCAATGCGACCTCGGGGATGTCAGCCTTCTTCACGTCGCGGTAGCGCGGATCCATCATCTTTTGCGACGCGGGCAGGTTGGCCCAGAGCTGGAAGCCGCCCATGCGGCCGTCCTTGCCGCCCTTGGGCATTTCCTGGTGGATGATGCCGCTCCCGGCCGTCATCCACTGGACGTCGCCCGGACCGATGACGCCCTTGTTGCCCATGCTGTCGCCGTGCTCGGCCGTGCCGCGGACCATGTAGGTGATCGTCTCGATGCCGCGGTGGGGATGCCAGGGGAATCCGGGCAGATACTTGTCCGGGTCGTCCTGGCGGAAATCGTCGAACATGAGGAAGGGGTCGAACATCGGGACCTCGCGGAAGCCGAAGCCGCGATGGAGATGGACGCCGGCGCCCTCGAGCGTTGGCTGGCTGATGAGGACTTTCTTGATCTTCCGCGTTTTTTCCATGCGGGACTCCTGTCCGGTCTCTCTAGAGTATTTTACCACGGGGGACTGACGGCTATTGGAAGAGCCTCGCGATCGTCTCCTGCCACTGCCGTTCGCGGAGGAGCCGGCCGTTCTCGAGGATCCGGCGGCCGAACGTGACATGGAAATTCGCCGCGCCGGAGCGGATCTCGACGGATGTCAGGACGTCGATCGTCCGTCCCGGGAGTTCGATCCGGTCGGTGTCTTCCCCGAGGAAGCGGGAGCTCGCGGGGTCTGATTCGTCCGTTTCGTAGACGTTCTTTTCGGTCGCCTCGAAGCGTCGGTCTCCGATCTCGTAGCGGCTCTTTCCGCTCCAGGTGTACGTAACGATGCCGCGCGCCGTGTCGCGCTTCCATTCGTTCGTGCCCTGGGGCCAGACGTCGCTCCCGAGGTCCCGGGCATCAGCCCGGACTTCCCTTTTCTCGGCGGGCCTGAAGGCCGGCGTGCCGAGCCGTCCGGTCTGGACGAGAGGGAGTTCGATATGTGTCGCCTCGACCCCAGTGACAAGAGTTGTCGTCATTGGGCCCGGCGTTGGCCAAATCATCGGAAATAACGAATTGGATACGGAAAGACGGACACGATGGCCGGGCTGGAACGTCCACGTCGTCAAATGGAGTTCAAACCCGAGGTTGTAGATTTCCCCGGGGGCTAGGGGTTCGGGCCGGAGCCGCGAGCGCCGCTGGGAGCCGTTGAGAAGACCTCCGGCGACGAGCGCGACCCGGCCGTCCGGGAAAACGTCTTCAAGCCGGGCGACCCAATGGGCCAGGGGGGCGCCGGCCTTGACCCGAAGCCGGACGCGGGGAAGCCCGATGATCTCCAGCTTCTCTCGCAGGACATCGCTGTCATAGACGAGGCCCCCCGCGTCGTCCGGCCGCATATCGCCCGTCGGCTCGCCCCACCATAATCCCGTGCTGATGCCGTAGCTCGGGACATAGGACAAGGCGTCGGCGCCCGCCGTCCCCGGCTGTTCCCGAAGCCGTCCGTCCGCGGCCGGGAAGAGCTTTTTCCAGGTTGTCCCCGGGATAGGCCAATCTCCGGCGAGCCAGCGGCCTGGCGTCATCGTTATCCCGGCATCCGGCGCGTGTCCGTCCCGGAAGAAGATGACCAGCCGGGGATCGTTTCGGACGCCGGTCTCTTTCCCCCTCAGCCATTGGTCCCACCAGCGGACGGCTTCGTGCCGCCACTCATAATTCGGGCCGGGGACCCCATCGTCGGGCCAGGCGTGGTTCCAGGGGCCGATCTCGGCTTTGAGGGGGACCTTCATCTCCCCGAGCATCCGCGGGATGCTGTCCCTGTAGCCGTCGAGAAGCCCGCCGATGAGATAGCATGGGATCTGGATCTTGCCGTACTGGCCGCGGAGCGAATTCCGGCTCCAGAATTCGCCGTCCCTCTGCTGCTTGAGATAGGTCAGGAGTCCCGGATAGGAATCGAAGCGCTCGCGGAAATAGGCCTTGTCTAGAGGGTAGGCCGGCGACCGGGGAATGCCCTTGGAGTGGTCGAACCAGAAGGCCCATTCGTCGACATGGAACGCCCCGTCGATGTAATGGATGTCGTCATGGTAGAGGTCGTCGGTGGCCATCGCGGCCAGGATCGCCTTGAGGGCTGGCGGCCGGCGCATGGCGACCTGGATGGCGTTGAAGCCGCCCCACGAAATCCCCCACATCCCGACGTTGCCATTCGAGCCCGGCATCCGCGAGAGCTGGTCGATCGTCTCGACGGCGTCATCGAGCTCCTCGTCGGAATATTCCCGCAGGGGGAACGTCCCCTCTGACGAACCCGTACCCCGGATATCCACCCGGGCTAGGATGTAGCCGCGGCGGACGAAATAGGTGTAGAGGGAGTAGATGCCGACATAGCCGCCGTCGTCTTTCCGGTAGGGCAGGAACTCGAAGAGGACGGGGAAGCGTTCGCCGGCCGAGCGTGGCCCGGGTTTGTAGAAAGTCACGGCCAGCCGGACCCCGTCCTTCATCTTGAGCCAGCCGTCTTCGATCCTGAAATCATAGCCGGGCGGCGAGACCTCTTCTTTCGCTCCCAGGCCCGGGCCGGGTTGACCCGGAAGTTGAAGGAAGCAGAAAGCGATCGCTGGGAGGATAAGAAAAAGACGGGTTCTGCGACGCGCCATCCCCCCTCCTTCTATCCAGGGAAATCGTTAAGGCCGATCCGAATTCTTTCCATCGTCCGTCATCGGTCTGGCGGCTTTTGCCGCTGACCCGCCGCATGAGCAGGAACACCGGGAAGCCCAGGGCGAAAAAGAGGGCTCCGAAGAGGGCTTCGCGCGGCTTGTTCAGGAGGACGTTGAGGGAGACCGTCAGCTGAAAAGCGATAAAAATGATCGGTACGACCGGATAGAGCGGCACACGGTAACCTTCATAAACCTCGCTAGCCCGCCGGGCCTTCCGCCTGAGGACGAAGACCGTCGAGGCGACGAGGGCCACGGTGATCGTGTCGAGGAACATAACGAAGTTGATAAGGCTCTCGAACGTTTTCAGCAGGAAAAGGGAGAAGAGGATCACCGCACCGAGAAAGGCAATCCCGAATTCCTGAGTCTGGGTCCGGGGGTTGACCTTCTGGAAGACGGCGGGCAGTGTCCCGTCTTCGGCCATGGCGTAGTAGGCGCGGGGGATCTGCATCAGAGTGACGTTGAGGAAACCCATGGCCGAGAGGAAGATGGCCAGCGAGACGACGAGCCAGCCGGCCCCGCCGAACGTGGCCCGGGCCGTCTCCGCGGCGACGAGTTTTGCGGACGCGACGCCGGGGATGCCGAGGGTCTTCACGTAAGCGACATTGATGGCGAGATAGCACGCCAGGACGATGAGGATGCCGAAGAAGATGGCCCGCGGGACGTTGCGCCGGGCGTTCTGGACGTCGGCGCCGAAGTTGATCGTGTTCTGGTAGCCGCCGTAGGCGTAGAAGACCGAGATGAACGCCGCACCGAGGGCCAGCCACCAGGACTGCTCGGGCGGGAGCGAGCCCGTGGTGAGGGGGGCCTTCGTTGAAACGAACGCGCCGGCCACGATGATGGCGATCATGCCGATCTTGAGCAGGCTCAGGACGTTCTGGGCCCAGGCGCCCGTCTTGATCCCGAGGTAGTTGATCGTCAGGAGGACGAGCAGGAGAATGGCGGCTGTTATCTGGATCTGGAAGCTTGAGGGCGTCGCGCCGTGAAAGATGATCGGGGCCAGGTGCTCGGCTCCCATCCAGGCCACCAGCGCGGCCCCGGCGCCGTTGAGGATGATGACGTTGGCCCAGTTGAGCATGAAGGCCACGGTCGAGTTGTAACTTTCGGCGACGACCTTGTAGTAGGAGCCCGGCTTCGGGAAGCGGCCGCCGATCTCGGCGAAGGTCAGGGCCCCGAGGAAGCCGGCGAGCCCGCCCAGGAGCCAGGCGAGGTAGAAGAGGGCGGGGGTGCGGGCGGCCGTGGCGACCATGGCCGGCGTCCGGAAGATGCCGATGCCGATGATGAGACTGACGACGATCATCGTCGTGTCGAACGTCGTCAGCTTCGCTTTGATGGCCATGAGCGGTTTACGTTATGAAAACCCCATTGTACTCGGCTCCGTGCCTTTTACAAGAAGAAGCTAAGTTCGATGTCTCATCGATAGGAGGTCCTTGACGGCCCGCTCGATGCGCTCGAGGGCCTCCAGAAGAAGGGCGCGGGGACAGCCGAAGTTGATCCGGACGAAGCCCTCGAGCTCGGAGCCGAAGATCTTGCCGTCGCTGAAGTAGACCCGGGCCTTCTTCAGGAAAAAGTCGTTGAGGGCGGCCGGTTCGAGGCCGAGGCCCCGGCAGTCGAAAAGGGCCAAATAGGTGCCCTCGGGCCGGATGAGCCTGATCTTGGGGATGCGGTCGGCCAGGAACTTCTCCAGGAAATCGATATTGGCCAAGAGATAGGGCAGGAGCTCCTCGAGCCAGTCCTCCCCGTGGCGGTAGGCGGCCTCGAAGGCGACGATGCCGAAGACCTGGCCGAGGTCGAAGCCGGAGCGCTCCCTCTCGTCCTCGAATTTCTTGTGGAGGTCGGGGTTTGCGGCGACGACGGCGGCCGTGGCCAGCCCCGGCGTGTTGAAGGTTTTGCTCGGGGCGATGCAGGTGATGGTCTGCTGGGCCAGTTCCGGGGAGAGCGAGGCCAGGACGAGATGGCGGTGGCCCGGGTAGACGAGGTCGTGGTGGATCTCGTCCGAGACGACGAGGAGGTCGCGCTCGACGGCGATGCGGCCCAGGGCCTCGAGTTCTTCGCGCGTCCAGACGCGGCCCGCGGGATTGTGGGGGCTGCAGAGGATGAGCATCCGGCCCGGCGCGTCGATCTTGGTCCGCAGGTCGTCGAGGTCCATCGTGTACCGTCGCCCGTCGAACCGGAGCGGATTGCGGACGACACGCCGGCCGTTGTTCTCGATGGCGTAGTAGAACGGGTGGTAGACGGGCGTCTGGATGATGACCGGGTCGGACCGCTTGGTGAAGGCGCGGACCGCGTAGTTCAGGGCCGGGACGATCCCGGGCGTCATGGCCATCCACGCCTTCTGGACCTCCCAGCCGTGGCGCCGCCTGAGCCAGTCGATGGCGGCCGCGTAGAAGGACGGCGGGACGAGGGGATAGCCGAAGACGCCGTGGGCGGCCCGGCGGGCGACGGCCTCGACGACTGCCGGCGGCGCCTCGAAGTCCATGTCCGCGACCCAGAGCGGGATGGCGTCCTCGACCTTGAGGACCTTGCGGGGATAGACCCACTTGAGGGACTCCGTCCCCGTCCGGTCGATGGCCTTGTCGAAATCATATTTGGGGGACACGATGCTCATCTCCGGATTCGATCTTGCGGTTCTGCCTCAGAGTTTCGGTAATGAGTTGTGTGTCACCGAATTGAAGTCGTATTTCAAATCAGGAATTTTCCGTTCTTGGCGACGTATCGGCCCTTCGCTTTGATCGTGACCTTGTCGACCAGGGCGTCGAAGTGGTATGGACTCTTGTTCTTGCCGATGCCGTAGGAATCGCCGATCGCGAAGTGGACCGTCCCGAAGGCCTTCTCGGCCTCGAGCATGTTGGCGCAGATCCGGGCGCCACGGTTCGTCCCGATCCCGAACTCGCCGACGATCCTGCCGGTCTTGTCCGGGCCGATCGTCTTGATGACCTCGGCGATGCCCTTGCCCTTGAAGTCGACGAGCCGGCCGTGTTTGAACATCATGACGCCGGGACCGAGCTTGTCGTCGATGAGGCTGATGACGATCCTCCCCGTGAACGTCTCCTCGACCGGGGCCGTATAGCACTCGCCGGCCGGCAGGTTTCCGTGCATGTGCTTCTTGCTGATATCGCCGTTGTCGTTGTCCCAGGCGCGGCCCTTGACGCTGAACTCGATGTGCGTGCCCGCCGGGTTCTCGACGACGACATCGTCGGCATCCTTCATCGCCCGCATGACTTTCTTGGTGAACTTGTCCATCTCCGAGAAATCGATGTTGACCAGGCGCTCCATCATGTCCCGGGTCAGGCCGGGCATCATGCAGATCCGGCCGGACTTGCCACCCGCCGAGACCATGAAACCGCGGAAGGGTTTCTCGGCGAACCGGCCCTCGAGCATGTAGACCGTGACCGAGGCGGTCCGGATCAGCTCCTTGAACTGCCGCGTCGGCCCGGTGATGGGCCGCAGGGTCTCGGTCATGAGATAGGTCGTCGTCTCGGCCCCCGCCTGCTTCGCGTAATATGCGAGGGATTCCGCGATCTCCATTTTCTGCTTGTCCGTGACCAGCAGGAACTTTTCTCCGGGCCGAAGCCGCAGCGCCTGGTTGATGGCCCGATCGGCGGCCGAGTAGAGCTTATTCGGTTTCATGGATGACCTCCGTTCTTTTTATTTCGTCCGCCGCGCGTCCCAGTAGACGAAGCTGCAGAGCAGGACGAACGCGACGAGACTGATGATCTGTCCGTAGCCCGTGAACCAGGCCGCGGGCGAGCCGTCGACCCAGCGCCCGTTCTCGAGGACCATCGAGATCCCGAGGCTGATGTAATGGTCGAGGCTGGTGAGCTTGAGGACGGCCAGGACGATGCCCATCAGGGCGCCTCCCGCGATGAACCCCGAGGAGATGAGCGTCCCGCGATTGTTCCGCCGCTCGGCCAATTCCTTGTCCTTGGTCGACTTCTTGACCAGATGGGAGATGAAGCCGCCGACGAGGAGGGGAGTCGTCAACGGCAGCGGCAAGTACATCCCTAGGGCGAAAGCCAGGGGCGGCACCTTGGCCAGCTCCGCGACGAGGGCGACCGAGGCCCCGATCGCGTAGAGGAGCCACGTCACGGGCTCGCGCGACATCATCGATTTGATGACGGTGGCCATCAGGTTGGCCTGGGGCGCGGCGAGGGTCCCGCTCTGGAACGAGAAAGCCTTGTCCAGGATGTAGATGGCGATGCCCACGGTCAGGGCCGAGATCAGGATGCCCGTGAACTTGAACCGCTCCTGGTTGCGGGGCGTCGCCCCGAGCCAGTAGCCGATCTTGAGGTCGGTGACGAAGCTCCCGGAGATCGAGAGGGCCGTGCAGACGACGGCCCCGATGAGGAGGGCGACGGCCATCCCCTGCTCTCCCGACAACCCCGCCCCGAGGAGGACGACGCTCGAGAGGATGATCGTGATCAGGGTCATGCCCGAGACCGGGTTCGTCCCGACGATGGCGATGGCATAGGCGGCGACCGTCGTGAAGAGGAACGAAAGGAGGATGCAGATGAGGACGCCGATAATGGCCAGCTTGAGGTTCGAGATCCAGAGGAAATAGAGGAAGAGGCCGGCGGCCGTGGCCAGCAGGCCCATGATGATCGTCTTCATCTTGAGGTCGCGGTTCGTCCTCAGCTCCTCCGCCGCACCGGCTTTCTTCCCCTTGAAGATCTCGCGGAAGCCGAGGGAGAACGACTTGACCATGACCGGCATGGACTTGATGATGCCGAGGACGCCGGCCATGAAGATCGCCCCGATGCCGATGTTCCTGACGTAGGTGCTGAAGATCTGGGCCTCGTTCATCTCGGGGATGGGGATCTTGCCGGGGTAGAGGGCGCCGGGGATGTGCTGACCTAGGAACCAGATGGCTGGGATGAAGGCGAAATGCGAGAGAAGCCCGCCGGCCACGATGACCGCGTTGTAGCGCAGCCCGATGACGTAGCCGAGGCCGAGGAAGGCCGAGAGGGCGTCGAGCTTGAGGACCATCTTGGTCTTGACGGCCAGGTTGTCCATGAAGGGCAGGAACCGGAAATTGATCAGCTCGTCCCAGGCCCGGACGCCGATGGTCAGAAACTCATAAACGCCGCTGACGGCGACACCCAGGATGAGGGCCCAGGCCTGCTTCCCGCCGGATTCTCCGGAGACGAGGATCTCGGTCGTGGCGGTGGCCTCCGGGAAGGGGAGCTTGCCGTGCTGTTCTTGGCAGAAGTAGCGCCGCAGCGGGATCAGAAAAAGGACCCCCAGGCAACCGCCGAGGAACGTCGAGAGGAAGATCTTGACGATGTCCGTGGGCAGGCCCAGGATGTAGAGCGCCGGGATGGTGAAGATGGCGCCGGCCACCAAGGCCCCCGAGGCGGCTCCGATCGACTGGAGGATGACGTTCTCGAGGATCGTGCTCTTCCGTTTGTAGACGTAGCCGACGCCGACGGCCAGGATGGCCACGGGGATGGCCGCTTCCGGGACCGTCCCGACCTTGAGCCCCAGATAGGCGATCGAAAAGGTGAAGAACAGGGACATGAACAGGCCCCAGAGGACGGACCGGAGCGTGACTTCCGGGATGACCGCCTCGGCCGGAACGAAGGGCTTGTAGACCTGGCCGGGGGGGAGCTCCTGGTAAGCCTCGGGGGGGAGAGATGTCTTGGACGTCTCCATCTCACTCTCCTTTCAAATCAGAGGTGCCGTATCTGAAACGCAGGCGATGAGACTTATTGCTCTCCCGTGAACCTGGACACGACCTCGTTTGTCAGCTTGAGGAAGAGGTCGGAGTTGACCCGGACCTTCTTCTCCTCCCGGGCCTGGGCCATGAAGGACTGGAGGAACTTATTCCTCTTCTGCTCGAGGAGCGTCTCGCGCTCCGTAGCCTTGTTCTTGTCGAAATCAGCCCGGCTCGTCTCCTTCCTGTCGAGGACGCGGAAGATCGCGTAACCGTTCTCCACGGGGACGGGATCGCTGACCTTCTTCAGGGGAAGGGTGAAGACGAGGGTGTCGATCTCCGGGTTTTCCCCGACGAGGCTCAGGTACTGCTCGCGCTTGTGGCCCTCGACGGTCTTGTAGTCGAGCTTGAGCTTGCCGGCCTCGGCGTTCCAGTCGTCCTTGAGCTTGGCCGTGATCTCCCGGAGCTTCTCGAGGGCTTTTTCCTTTTTCAGGCCGTCGAGGATCTCCTTCTCGACATCGTCCCGGACCTCCTCGAGCTTGGCCGGCCGCTCGGCCTCGACCTTCTGGAGCTGGGCCAGGCCCGCGCCGGTGTAGGTGTAGATCGGCGACGAGATCTCCTTGTCCTTGAGGGAGAAGAGAGCCTCGCTCACGGCGCCGGCGGTATCGAAGCTGCCGAGGGCGTCGCCCTTTTTGAGGGCCCCGGTCGAGGCGATCTTGCGGCCCTCCTTCTGGACGGCCACGTCGAGGCTCTTCTCCTTCCGGGCGAGCTTCTCGATCCTCTGGATCTTGTCGGCGACGAGGGCCCGGGCCTTCTGGTCCTCGAGGATGCTCTTGATCGTCGCGCTCACCTCGGCCAAGGCCTTGGTCACGGCGGGCGTCTTTTCGGTCACCTTCAGAATGGCCGCGCCGGTGTCGCTTTCGACCAGATCCGAGATCTTGCCCTGGTCGAGCTTCCCGGCGGCTTCGGTCTCCTTGGCCGGGAGGGACCGCCAATCCGAGAGGCCCCAATCGCCGCCGGACTTGGCCTTGTCGTCCTTGGAGTAGGTCTTAGCCAGCGCGGCGAAATCGGCGCCGCCCTGGGCCTTCTTGAGGACGTCCCGAGCCTGGGCCATGACGGCCTCCTTATCCTTGGCCGTGAAGGGCAGCCAGATCCGGCTGACTTGGAGCTTTTCCGGCTCCCTGAACTGGCCGCTGTTGTCCTTGTAGTATCTCTCGATTTCGGAGCTTTCGACCTTGACGTCCTTCCTGACTTCGTCGGTCTTCACGAAGACGTAGTCGCCGGTCCGCTTTTCCGGGACCTTGTACGCCGAGGGGTTCTTGGCGAACTGGGCCTGGATCGCCGCCTCGGAGGGCTTGTCTTTCAACTCGACCCGGGAGGTCTCGGAGACCAGGTACTCGATCTTGGCGGAGTCATTCTGCTTCCGGTAGCTCTCCCAGACCTCATCGTCCGTGACGATGATCCCGGCCGTGAGGTAGTGGATGACCTTGTTGACGAGGACATCCTGCTTCAGGTTGTCCTCGAACTCCTTGAGAGGGATGTGGTTGTAGTCGAGGACCCTCTTGTAATCCTCGAAGCCGACGAAATTCCCGTCCCTCTGGAAAACAGGGTAGGCCATGATCCTCGCCCGGACCTCCTCGTCCGTGGCCCGGAGGCCCTTGTCCCGGGCGATCTGGATGAGGAGCCGCTGCTGGACGAGCTGCTCGAGCGTCTGCTGGGGGATGTTGAGCTGCTGGATGAGGTTCTGGTTCAGCCCGTTGAACTGCTTCTTCATGGCGTCGAGGCGCTGCCGGAGGCTCTGGTAGTATTCGTCAGAGGAGATCTGTTCGCGGCCCACCGTGGCCAGGGCGTTGGTCCGGTTGGCCTCGCCGAGCCGTCCGGCGCCGCCCCAGATGGCCCAAATGGAAATGATGAACGTGGCGACGATGATCCAGAGGATGGGCTTCAGCGCTTTCACGTTTTTTCTCATGGTCTTCAGCATGGGTATACCTCAACTCGTTCGCGGGCGGCCTCGTTCATCGCCTCGCCCGTTTTTTCCGCTCCCTTTCTCGATCGAAAAGGGGACGCAGCTGTTCATATGTCGTGTCCAGGTCTTCGATGAAGACCCGGGTCCCGCCGACCAGGGGCATGAAGTTCGAATCCCCGGTCCAGCGGGGGATGACGTGGAGATGGTAATGGCCGGCGACCCCGGCCCCGGCGCTTCTCCCGAGGTTCATCCCCGTGTTGAAGCCGTGGGGCTTGGAGGAGCCGCCGAGGACCCTCAGGGCGACCTGGAGGAGCTCGGCCAGCTCCGCGGTCTCCTCCGGGCGGGCCTTCGTGAAGTCGGCCAGGTGACGGGAGGGGGCGATCATCAGGTGGCCCGGGGTATAGGGATATCGGTTGAGCATGATGAAGTTGCGGCGGCCCCGGAAGAGGACGGTCGCCTTCCGGTCGTCGCCGGCCTTCCAGGCCTCACAGAAGATGCAGGTCTTCATGCTCAGGGCCTTCCGGACGTAGCCCGCCCGCCAGGGCGCGGTGAGATAGCGCATTATTTATTGATCATCTCCTTGAGGAGCTTGCTCGGCTTGAAGTAGAGGACCTTCTTCGGCGGGACCTTGACCGGCTCGCCCGTCCGGGGGTTGCGCCCGGAGCGGGAGGTCCGCTTCCGGAAGCGGAAGCTCCCGAAGCCGCGGATCTCGATCTCATCCCCCTTGAGGATGGCCTCACGGATCGTCTCGAAGAAGAGGTTGACGCCTTCCTCGGCCTCCTGCTTGGGGATGCTCAGCTCCTGGGAGATCTTGCTGATCAGGTCAGCTTTTATCATGGGAGTCCTCCTTTTTGGTTCCCCGTTTCAAAGCGTTGAGGTTCTTCAGTTGATCCCTCATGATGTCGCCCAGGGTCATCCGGTCGTCCTGGGACTCCATGTATTTCTGGAACTCCTGTTTCTGGATGTCGAACTGGGCCTGCTTGAAGCTCAGGGAGATCTTCTTGGCCTTGGGGTTGAGCCGGATGATCTTGGCGTTCCGCTCTTCGCCGACCGCGAACCCGTCGGACGGCTTCTCCAGTTTCTTCTCGTCGAGCTCTGAGGTGAAGACGACGCCCTCGATCCCGGGGACGATCTCGACGAAGACGCCGAAGTCCGTGATCCGGACGATCTTGACTTTGACGATGTCGCCGACCTGCTGCCGGTTGAAGAAATCCTCCCAGATGTCGCCCTCGAGCTGCTTGATCCCGAGCGAGACCTTCTGGCGCTCGACGTCGATGTTGAGGACGAGGGCCTCGACCTCCTGGCCCGCCTGGAGCTTCTCGGACGGGTGCTTGATCTTCTCCCAGCTGATGTCGGAGATGTGGACGAGCCCCTCGATGCCCTTCTCGACCTCGACGAAGGCGCCGAAGTCCGTCAGGCTTGTCACGGGACCCTTGACCCGGGCCCCGATCCCGTGCTTCTGCTTGAAGAGCTCGAGCGGGTGGGGGGACGCCTGTTTGAGGCCGAGGGAGATCCGCTTGGTCGTGGGATTGACCTCGAGGACGCTGACCACGACCTCCTGGCCAGGGGCCAGGACCTTCTTGGGATGGACGAGCTTCCGGGACCAGGTCAAGTCGGAGATGTGGATGAGCCCCTCGACCCCTTTTTCGAGCTCGACGAAGGCGCCGAAGTCCGTCAGGCTCGAGACCTTGCCCGTGATCTTCTGACCGGCCTTGTATTTCTCGGCGATGTTGGCCCAGGGATCGGGGGTCAGCTGCTTGAGGCCGAGGGAGATCTTCTCGTCCTTCTCGCTGAAGTCGAGGACGACGACCTCGACCTCCTGGCCGACGGCCAGGAGCTCGGACGGGTGATTGATCTTCCCCCAAGAGATGTCCGAGACATGGAGAAGGCCCTCGATGCCGCCGATATCCACGAAGGCGCCGAAGTTGGTCAGCGTCCGGACGTGCCCGGGGATCTTCTGGCCCTTGGCGAGGTGGCTGAAGACCCTCTGTTTCTTCTTTTCCCGCTCGTCCTGGAGGAGGAGCTTGCGGGAGAGGACGGCGTTCTCGCTCTTGCGGTCGAACTTCATGACCTTGAACTTGAGGCTCTGGCCGATCAGGGACGACGGGTCCTTGACGGGCTTGATGTCCAAGTGGGACTCGGGGAGGAAGGCGAGGATGCCGACGTTGACGCTGAAGCCCCCGCGCGTCCTGTCCACGATCGTGCCGGTGACCCAGGTGTTGTGAGTGTAGGCCTTTTCCAGGAGGTCGACGGCCCTGACGGAGTCCGCCAGCTTCTTGGACAGGATGAGATAGCCGTCCTTGACGTCCGTCCTCTCGAGCATGGTCTCGATCTCGCTCCCGGGCCGGAGCTCGGCCAGGGCCTTGGGGTCCGAAAATTCCTCGAGCGGGATGACACCCTCGGTCTTGAAGCCGACGTCGATCAGGATGTGGGTGGGTGTCTTCTTGATCACCCGGCCCTTGATGATCTTCCCCAGGGTGATCTCCTGGTTGCTGAACTGGTAGCGGTCGAGCAGGTGCTCGTAGTCTTCGGATGACATCTTGTCATCGCGGTCCGCGTGTTTGGTTGGGTCGGTCATGGCACGTTTACTCCCTCGCTGGATTCCGTTTGAAGTTCCGCTGGATGGCGTCGACGGCCTCTTGGATGGCCTCGGGGGGGGTCGAGGCCCCTCCGGAGATCCCGACCGTCTCCGCGCCCCGGAGCATGGCCGGGGTGATCTGTGTCGCGTTCTCGATGAAGAACGTTCGGGGCTGGATGCGCTTGGAGATCTCGTAGAGCCGGGTCGTGTTGGAGCTCGTCCGGCCGCCGACGATGAAGAGGGTGTCGACCCGGCCGGCCAGGTCGGACGTGGACCTCTGCCGGGTCAGGGTCGAGTCGCAGACGGTGTTGTAGATGGTGAGCTCCCGGGTTTTTTCGACCAGGGCGGCGGCGATCCTCTGGAAGGACCCGAGGTCGTGCGTCGACTGGGCCAGGACGGCCCGGACCTTCCGGGCGGCGAGCCCGCGCGCCTGGGCTTCGTCCTCGACGACGACGCCCTTGCCGCGGCTGTGGCCGAGGAGGCCGCGCGTCTCCGGGTGCTCGCGGTCGCCGACGATGACGACCTCCCGTCCCTTCCGGGCCAAGGCCTCGACGAGCCGCTGGATCTTCCGGACGGTCGGGCAGGTGGCGTCGACGACGTCGATCTTCCGGCGCCGGAGGCGGCGGTAGACCTCGGGCGAGACCCCGTGGCTCCGGATGATGACGGTGCCCTCCCGGACCTCATCCGGCGCATCCGCCGACCCGATCCCCTCGGCCGCGAGCTCGGCGACGACCCGGGGATTATGGATGAGGTCCCCGATGGTCACGACCGGCCCGGACTTGACCCGGCGGGTGCGCCGGGCCATGGTCAGGGCCCGCTTGACGCCATAGCAGAGTCCGCTCTCCGCGGCCACGATGATTTCCATGTGTCTATGATCCAAGAAGAATGACTTATCCTATCTGAGACGCCCCGCTTTGTCAACTCTAAGTGTAGGCGCAATCTATACTTAGGAGCTATCCCTCGGACGATTTCTCCTCCTGGAGGATTTTCCCGATCTCCTCTTCCGAGGGCAGCTCGTCGAGGCTGTTGAGCCCGAAATACTGGAGAAAGCGCTCCGAGGTCCGGTAGACGAGCGGGCTCCCCGGGGCCTTTTTCCGGCCGACGATCTTGATGAGTTTTTTTTCGAGGAGCGTCTTCAGGGTGTAGGTCGAATCGACGCCCCGGATCGCCGAGATCTCGGCCTGGGTCACCGGCTGGTGGTAAGCGATGCCTGAGAGCGTTTCGAGCGCGGCCGCCGAGAGCTTGTTCTTCCGCTCGATCTGGAGGAGCCTGCGGACCCAGCGGTCGTGCTCGGGCCGGGTCGAGAGGATGTAGCCGCCGCCGGTATGGACGACCTGGGTCCCCCGTCCGACTGCGGCGTAATCCTGGAGAAGCTCGTCGACGGCGGCCCGGATCTCCTCGTCGGGCGCGCCCTCGAGCACGGACTTGATCCGGTCGAGGGTCAGCGGCTCCTGGGATATGAAGACCAGGGCTTCGATGATGTTCTTCAGATCGTTACTCATGATGGCCCGTCCTGCGCGCGTCTTTGCGGAGCCAGACGCGGATGGTCTGGAAGAGCTCGTCCTGGACGGCCACGGCCTGCCGGGACTTGACGAGCTCGAGAAGGCAGAAAAAGGAGACCAGGGCCTCCTCGAGGGATCCCTGGGTCACGAAGTAGGCCAGGAAATCCAGGACCTGCCCGTCCCGGAGGAGGCCGATCAGCTCTTTCATCTTCTCCTCGGTGGAGACGTCCCGTCCCTTGATGACGCGGGTGTCCTCCGCGGACCTCCGCTTCATCATGAGGAAGAAGGACTCGGCCAGGTCGAAGAGCGAGACCTCGGCGAAATCGAGCTCGCTCTCCCCGGGCAGGGGCGGGAGGAAGGTCCGTTTCCACTGGAGGATCTGGTCCTCCTCCCTTTCGCGGAGGAGGGAGCAGGCGGCCTTGATCTTCTGGTATTCGAGGAGGCGGTTGACGAGGACCTGCCGCGGGTCCTCCTGCTCGGCCAGGTCGGTCTCGCGGGGGAGGAGCATCTGGGACTTGATGTAAATGAGGAGGGCCGCGATGAACAGGAACTCGGCCTCCCGGTCCAGGTTGATCTGGGCTTTCCCGTTGAGGTAGTCGAGGTAGTCGCGGGTGATCGCGGCGATGGGGATGTCGTGGATGTCGATCTTCTTCTTCCGGATGAGGAAGAGGAGGAGGTCGAGGGGGCCCTCGAAGATCTCGAGCCGGACCTGGTAGCCGTCCCGGGCCTCGGCGGAGACGGACCCGGCCGCGATGTCTTCGCTCGGGATCGGGTCGGGGGCGTTTTCGGGCATGCTAGAAAAAGATGATCCGGCCGATGATGTTCAGGATCGGCCTGATGATGACGTTCAGGAGGCCGGCATAAACGAGCAGCATGACGATGATGAAGCCGTAGGGGCGGATGCGGTCATACCGGGCGGCGGCCGAATCCGAGAGGAGGCCGGAGAGGATCCCGCTCCCGTCCAGGGGAGGCAAGGGGATGAGGTTGAAGACGGCGAGGTACGTATTGACGAGGACGGCATAGAACAGGATCAGGGCCAGGCCTTCGAGGGGGAAGAAACCGCGGGGGAAGGGTTGCTTCAGGAGGATGAAATTCTGGAGGAAGGTGGTGATGTCGGGCCGGAGGAGCCTTAGGCCTCGAATGAGGATGAGGGCCGTGACCGCGGCGGCCAGGTTGGCGGCCGGGCCGGCCAGCGAGATCCAGAGGTTGTCCCGGCGGGGATGTCTTAAGTTGTATGGGTTGACGGGGACCGGCTTGGCCCAGCCGAAGGCCGGGGCCCCCACGACAACGAGGATGATGGGCAGGAGAACGGTCCCGATGGGGTCGATGTGGGCGATGGGATTCAGGGTGACGCGGCCCGCGGCGTACGCGGTCGGGTCGCCCATTTTCAGGGCCGACCAACCGTGCGAAGCCTCATGGATCGTGATCGCGAAAAGGAGCACGAAGAGACTGATGATGATCGATAACATGTCCATGAGGATCCGGCTTAACCGAATGTATGTTATAGCATACCGCGGGGAATCCGTAAACAAGGCCGGAGGCGCGGACGCGGTCCCTATTCGATGGGATCCTCGACGGCCACGTCGTAACCCTCGCGGATGGGCGCGGACGCCAGGATGCTCATGAACTTGACGAGCTGCTCCTGGTAGTAGCGGTTCTCCTCGTTGGCGGAGGCGTCCTCTTCAGTCTCCCAGAAAGTTATCGCGACGCCCTTGTCTGCCTTCCAATCGGCCAGAAGGTACGATCCCCGGTATCCTTTCTGGGCCTTGGCGGAGGGAATGACACTGGTCTCATAGATCCGGGCCGCCTCATCCGCTTTCCCTTCCTTGACGGGCAATATCGTCACTCGGGCATACATCGTATCCCCTCCTCTGACAACTGTCCCTTCTATAAGATAAACCCGGGACGGCCCGGAGTCAACCCGTCAGAAGGCTCCGGGGAACAGGAAGGAGGGGTCGCGAAAGACGGGCTTCCCTTCGAAGAGCGTCAGCAGAACTTTGGCCTTGTGGATATCGGAAGCTGGGATCTTAAAAAGGTCCCTGTCGAGGATGATGAGGTCGGCGGTCAGGCCCGGCGCGATGGAACCCCGGTCAGCCTCTTCATGGCTCAGGTAAGCCCCGTTCGTCGTGTAGGCCGCGAGCATGGTCGGCAGGTCGACGACCTCCTCGGGGATCCAGGCGGGCCCCGGGGGGGCTTCGGGGTCGCGCCGCGTCACGGCCACCTGGATGGCGTCGAGGGGATTGGCGGACGAGACCGACCAGTCGCTCCCCCCGACGATGACAGCTCCCGTCCTGACGACGCTTCCGATCGGGTAGAGCCAGCGGGAGCGGCCCAGGCCAAGAATCGGAATCGTGAGCTGGGTGATATAGAGGTCCGGATAGGCCCAGAGGGCCTGGAAATTGGCGACGACGCCGAGGGCTTTGAACCGGGGGATGTCGGCCGGGTCGATGAGCTCGAGGTGGGCGATATGGTGACGGAGGTCCTTCGACCCGTTGGCGCGTCGCGCGGCTTCCAGGGCATCGAGGGTCATCCGGATGGCCCGGTCTCCGATGGCGTGGACGTGGATCTGGAAGCCTGCCGCGTCAAGGGCGACGGCCAGCCGGTCGAACGCCCCCGGCTCGAGGAGCGGCATTCCCCGGTCTCCGGGCCGGTCGAGGTAGGGCTCGAGGAGCGCAGCCGTATGGGATTCGAGGACACCGTCGGCGAAGATCTTGACCGTCGTGGCCCTGAGATGAGGACCCCGATACGCCTCCCGCAGTTTCACCAGGCGGTCGACCTCCGACACCCCTTTGCCGGTATCGACATGGAGCGAGGCCAGGACCCGGAGGGTCAGCTCCCCGGACCTGTCGAGGGCGGAATAGGCGCCCAGGATCTTTTCGCCGGCGTTGGCCTCGATGATCGAAGTGATGCCGAACCGGCGGGCCATCTCGAGTCCCGCCCTCAATCCTCTTATATAACCGTCGGCGCCGACCTCCGGGATGTGCTCCTCGACGAGGCCTGCGGCGCTTTCCCGCAGGGTGCCGGTCGGCTCGCCGGTCTTCGGGTCGCGCTCGATCCGGCCCCCCGGAGGGTCGGGCGTGTTCCTGGTGATCCCCGCGATCTTCAGGGCCCGCGAATTGGCCCAGGCCGAATGGCCGTCCGCCGCGCTCAGGCAGGCCGGCCTGTCGGGAACGAGCTTGTCCAGGTCCTTTTTGGCCGGGTTGGCCGCGAGGAAGACCGGCAGCTCCCAGCGGCCGCCGGTGATCCATTTTTCATCGGGGTGGCTGGCCGCATAATCCCTGATCGCGGCAAAAACGGCCTCCCGGGTCTGGAGACCGCCGAGATTGCACAAGCTGGTCTCGATCCCGCCCTCGACGAGGTGGATATGCGAATCCTGGAAGCCGGGCAGGACCATCCGGCCGCCGAGGTCGATCGTTTTCGTCGCGGGGCCCTCGAACCGGCCGGCGCCCCGGCCCGGGCCCGCGTAGACGATCTTGTCCGCCGCGACGGCCACGGCCTCGACCCAGGGCTGGGCCTTGTCCATCGTGTAGACCGCGCCGTTCACCAGGATCAGGTCCGCGGCCCGGACCGCCTCCTTCCGCCCGCAAGAAACGGGGGCGAGAACGGCGGCGATGAGGAGGATGACCGGGACCCATACCCTCAGCGTCCTGGCCGGAATGACTGGATGTGCCGCTTTTTTCGGGGTTGGCGTCACGCGTCGTCTCCTTTCGGCGTTGATCACGAGCGACCGATGCCGCAGACCGCGATTATATTAAGAATGAGCCGGGCGGGCAACCGTTGCATCTCGTAGAGGGCCGAGGGGATGGCCGGAACGTTATAAAGCGGTTTCGCCTTCCCGAATCGTTTTATCATGAACCGGTGGACGCAGGGGGGATGTCCCGGAGAAAACATTGAGCGCGATGCGGGCACGGTCCCTCGTCCCATGGACGAGGGGAGCGGAGCGATCACAGAGTGGGATTCCTCGCTGGGGAATCCCACGCTTTTCGGAGGGACTCCCCCCGAGTCCGCAACCTCTAGAAAAAACGATTCGGGAACGGCGTGAAAAACCATGATCTGGAATGGAGACCCTCCCCGAGGTCCCGTTTTTATCAAAGGAACGGGAGGTAACGCTCGACCTCGTAGTCGCTGACCTGCTTGTCGAACTCCCCGGACACGTTCTTGCCGTATTCCTCGACTTCCTTCTTCTTGTTGGCCACGAGCTTCTGGAAGATGTGGTCTCCCAGGGTTTCCCGCACCAGCTCGCTTTTTTCCATGAGCTTGACGGCCTCATCGAGGTTCCTGGGCAGGACCCGGATCTCGAACTTCTTTTGGCGCGTCCCGCTCATGTGGTAGATGTTCTCCTCGACCGGGTCGACGAGGCTCTCGTTCTTCCGGATGCCGTCGAGCCCCGCGGCCAGCATGACGGCGAAGGCCAAGTAGATGTTGCAGGCCGGGTCGGCCGCGCGGAGCTCGATCCGCGTCGCCCGTTCCTTGCCCGGCTGGTACTCGGGGACCCTGATGTAGGCGGACCGGTTTTTCTGGCCCCAGGCGATATAGACGGGAGCCTCGTACCCTTCGATGAGCCGCTTGTAGGAGTTGACCCACTGGCTCAGGACGGCTGAGATCTCCCGGGCGTGGGCCATGACCCCGGCGATATAATGGCGGGCCATGTCGGAGAGATAATACGGGCCCTTTTTATCGAAGAAGAGGTTCTTGCCGTCCTTCCACAGGGACTGATGGACATGCATCCCGCTCCCGTTCTGGCCGTTGATGGGCTTGGGCATGAACGTCGCGTAGAGGTCGTGCATCCGGCAGACTTTTTTCACCATGTAACGGAAGATCATGCCCGTGTCGGCCATCTCCAGGGCGTCGAGATAGCGGAGGTCGATCTCGTGCTGGCCATGGGCGACTTCGTGGTGGTCGTATTCGGTCTCGATGCCCATCTTCTGGAGGAGGAGCTGGATCTCCTTCCGGATCTCCCCGTAGCGGCCGCTGAAAAAGTAGCCCCCGACGTCCGACGGCACCGGCTCCTCGCTCGACGGGAAGATGAAGAACTCGAGCTCCGGGCCGCACTTGAAGTCCTCGATCCCGATCCCTTTGCGGGCCTTCGCAAGGGTCTCCTTGAGGACGGCCCGGCTGTCCCCGACATAGGGCTTGCCCTCGGGCGTGAGGATGTCCCCGAATATGACCGCCTCGCGCCAGCGGACGCCTTCTTCGAAGCCCCTATACACCCATGGGAGGACCCGGAAGGTCCTCGGGTCGGGCTTGATGACGAGGTCGCTTTCCTCGATCCTGACGAATCCCGCGACCGAGGAGCCGTCGAAGCCCTTCCCCTCCGAGAACGCCCTTTCGAGCTCGCACACCGGGATCGCGAAGTCCATGGGCCGGCCTAAAATATCGGGGAAAATGAAACGGATGAACTCGATCTCCCGGCCGGGGTCCAGGACCGCGCCGAGGACATCCTTCTCGTCCCGCATGCCGAACGCCTTAAGGGAGCTTTTTACCGCTGTTGCCATTTTCACGCCTCTCCTTTAATAATTAATATGTCACGATATTTACAATAAATAATATCAATTGTCAATATATTAATAATAATAATTGACAATTGAATCTAATTATTGAGACAATTGAGACAATTGGAGGAACATCCCATGATCGATGAACTGGACCGCAAGATCGTCTGGGCCCTGAACGCCAACGCCAGGAAGAGCTTCCGGGAGGTGGCCAAGGAGGTCGGGACGTCGGCGACCGCCGTCATCAACGCGGTCAAAAAACTGGAGACGGCCGGGGCCATCAGGGGCTATGTCCCGGTCGTGAACCCTGAGTATTTCGGGATCAACCTGATCGCCATCATCGCCGTCCGCATCTCGAAAGGCAAACTCCTCGAGACGCAGAAAAAATTCGCTCACGACCCGCGCGTGGCGGCGGTGTACGACGTCACCGGGGAGTGGGACTCCTTCATCATCGGCTATTTCAAGGACCGGGAGGACCTCAACCGGTTCATCAAGAAGCTCCTGGGCTTCCCCTTTGTCGACCGAACCGTGACCCACATCGTCCTCAATGTCGTGAAAGAAGAGCGCCGCGTCGCGGTGTGAAAAGCGGAATCGGCTGCTCAGACGAACTCGGAATTCTTGACAGAATCCGCAGTTGTGCCATAATCGATTTTCAAGAGCGACGAAGGAGCAGGCGATGGCGAAAACGACCCATTTCCCGATCGGCCACCACTATATCGTGGAAGCATCCGGCTGTGACCCGAAGGTCATCGGGAGCGTCGAGAAGGTCCAGCAGATCCTGGTGAAAGCCGCGGAGATCGCCGGAGCCCATGTCTGGTCGATCTCCTTCAATAAATTCCCGCCCCACGGAGTGAGCGGCGTCGTCGTCATCTCCGAGTCGCACATCTCGACCCATACCTGGCCCGAGATGGGTTACGCCGCTCTGGACATCTACACCTGCGGGGTCAAGGTCAAGCCCGACAAGGCCGTCATCTACGCGGTCGAAGCCTTCAAAGCGGAAACGTCGCACATCACGGAGATCACCCGGGGGATCGACGAAGGGGACAAGATCTTCTATCACAGCTTCATCACGTGGGAAGAACACCTGCGGCGGAGCGGCGGAACGAAGGGCAGGGACTAGGGCCGGGAAGGAGGACCGCCATGGTCGTCGAATTCAGCGTCGTGCCCATCGGGAAGGGCGAGGAACTGGCGGGGGCGGTGGCGAAGATCGTCGACATCATCGACCGCAGCGGGCTTCCCTATCAGCTGACGTCCATGGGGACCATCGTCGAGGGGGAGTGGGACGACGTCTTCGGACTCATCAAGGAATGCCATCGGAAGATGAGGCAGGACGCCGGCCGTGTTTACACTCATATCACCATCGATGACCGGGACCGGGCCAAGGGCAGGATCCAAGGCAAGGTCGAGGACGTCGAAAAGACCCTGGGACGGCGGCTCAAGAAATAACAATCCTGTAAAGGCCCTTTACAACCGGCCAATATGGACGGGTTCTTTCTCCTGTTGGCCCTTGCTCTCCTCAAGGTTCTGAAAAAGGGCTGGGCCTGCTTCTTGGCACATAATATGCTTTTCAGGTTAGCGTCAGGAGCAGGGAACGATGAAGGACGAATTCCTCCCTTTTGATATAATGATCATGGCCATGAGAAAAACCGTCGTCAGCGGACTCCTCTTCTGGCTGTGGCTCCCGGCCCTGGTTTTCGGGGCCCGGCAGGCCGCCCCTCCCCCTCCCCAGACGCCCGAAGCCTTCTTCTCCCAGATCCAGGGCCTGCTCCAAAAAAAAGACTTCCCTTCCTACCTGGCCGTTGTCGCCCCGGACCTGCGGGCCGGCGAGGAGGAGCGGCTGAAGGCCCTCTTCGGGAACCTCAAGATGGAGTCCGTCAGGCTGAAAATGGCCGGCCAAAGCACCGGGGACGACGCCGTGACGCGCCTCTTCTGCCAGGCCTACTTCCAGAACGCCACCTCCGTGATCATCGAAACCTGGCAGCTCTCCGTGGCCAGCCGGGACGGGCGGTGGTCGGTCGTCGGCAAGGATATCAAGGGGACGATCAGCACGCTCTACAAGATCAAGATCCCCTCGGACCGGGCCGAGCACGTCCGCTCCGTCGACATCAGCCACCACGACATCCGGCTGGCCTTCCCCGATGCCGTTGTTTTTTATGACAACATCCCCGGCCTCGAGACCGCCTTTCTGATCCTGGGGAAAGGAACTGTCCGCTTTTCCCCGTCCGACCCGATCGAACAGCACCAGATGGAACTTCTCTACAAGAAACGTTTCCTGGAGGACGACATCGATTACGTCTTCGTCCGGTGCGCCGACGCGTTCGCCTCTTCCAACATCCGGATCGTCCGGGGCGAGGGGCTGCCGGCCGTATCCCAGGTCGAGAAGGACCGGGCCGCCGGTCTTTTTTCCCGGAACTATCCCCGTTCCTTCACGATCGAGAGCTCCCTCGGCAAGGAGCTCCTGTCCTTCCTGCCCCAGGGAGAAGAAGCCGTCTTCGATTTCAAGGCCCGGCGGGCCGGCGAGCTGAGCTACATCTATTATCCGTTTTCGGACGAAGAGGTGAACCTGTACGACCGCTCCAAGGAACGGATCATCAGCCTCTACAGCCCGCGCCAGGACAACGGACCGCAGGCCAAACGGCTCCATTTCAGCTTCGCGGAAAGGTACAACATCGACCAGTACCAGGTCGACCTGAGCTACTCACCGTCAGGATCCTATCTGTCGGCCAAGGCCCGGATCCTGGTCGTTCCCAGGACCGACAACCTGGACTCCCTCAAGTTCCGGTTCAACCCGGACTTCGAGATCCTCAAGATCTGCGACCAGGAGAAGCGCGAGCTCCTCTACACCCAGGACAGGCTCAGGAAATTCCTTTATGTCTATTTCATCGACGCCCCGGCGATCGGGAAACGGACCTGGGTCGAGGTCTATTATCGGGGACGGATGACCCCGCCCGCGCCCGCGACGGACGTCGTCTTCCAGGCCGTCTCGAGGAACAAGCTGATCTTCCGGCCCCGTTTCGAAACCTACCTTTTCTCCCAGGCGGGGTACTGGTATCCCGCGCCTCCCGATGAGTCCTATTTCCGGGCCCGGCTAAAGCTCGTCGTTCCGCCCGAGTACAAGTGCGTGGCCAACGGCGAGATGGTCGAACGGGGCGCCTGGAGCGAGATGGGGGATGTCGTCGAGATCGAGAAAGCGGGAAGCTCCGTGTACACGTTCGAGACGAGATCGCCCGTCAAATACATGTCCTTCATCGTCGGGAAGTTCGACCGGCGCAGGGAGGGGACGGACCCGGTCCCGATCGAGACCCTCGTCTCGACGGAGATCGTGGACAGCGACCCGGCCCTCTTCGACCGGGCCAAGGACATCCTGGACCACTATATCCGGTCCTTCGGCCCCTTCCCCTACGAGAAGCTGAGCATCGTCACGAGGCTTTTCCCCGTGGCCGGCGGCCACAGCCCGGCGTCCTTCGTCGTCCTGAACCAGATCCCCTGGATCGGAGACAATCCTTACCCGCTCACCTCGAACAACGCGGCCAACCTTTCGAACTGGGACGAGTATTTCCTGGCCCACGAGATCGCTCACCAGTGGTGGGGGCAGGGCCTCTCCTTTGCCACGTACAGGGACCAGTGGCTGAGCGAAGGCCTGGCCCAATTCGCCGCGGCCTCCTATCTCCGGGCAAGGCACGGGGAGTCGGCCTACGGCGCCATCCTCAAGAAGTTCTCCCAATGGACCGAGAAGAAGTCCGGCCTGGGCCCCATCTCCCTCGGGTCCCGGCTGAGCTTCTTCGATTTCGACGCTTACCAGGCCATCATCTACGACAAGGCGGCCCTGGCCCTGTTCATGCTCCAGGACCTTCTCGGCGGCGAGGTCTTCTTCGCCGGCCTGAAGGAGTTCTTCGCGAAGTTCAAGTTCCGGGCGGCCAGCACCGAGAATTTCATCGCGACCATGGAGCGTGTTTCGGGCCGGGACCTGACGGATTTCTTCGAAGGCTGGTTCCGGTCCTACGAGCTGCCGGACGTCCAAACGTCCTGGTCCGAGGAAAATGTCGGCGGCCGCAGCCGACTAAGGATCCGGGTGAACCAGGTCAAGGGCCGCTTCGTCTTCCCTCTCTGGATCGAATGGACGACAGGCCGCGAGACCCATAGAGAGATGGCGATCATCGGCCAGTCCAGCCAGGAGGTCGTCCTGCCGGTCGCGGGGAAAGTCGACAGGGTCCGGATCAATCCCCAGCGGGCCGTTCCGGGCAGATTCTCTTAGCGCCCTTTCGCCGCCGGCGGCGCGCCGGCTTCCGCTCAGGCCCCGACGTCCTCCGTGTCGATCTCGAGCCGCTTGATCATTTCGTTCAGGGTCGTCGGCTTGACCCCGAGCAGCTTGGCGGCCTGTTTCTGGACACCCCTGGTTTTCTTGAGGGCCGTCAGGATGACCTTCTTCTGGAAGCCCTGGGTCCTCTCCCGCAAGTCCAGGGACTCCCCGGGCGCGATCGGCCAGGTTTCGGCCAAGGCTTCCTTCGTCAGGAAGAAGGGGGGGAGGGACTCCCGGGTGAGGATCTTGGACCGGGAGAAAACCACGGCCCGCTCGATGAGGTTCTCGAGCTCGCGGACGTTCCCGGGCCAGTCGTAGGCGTCGAGGATCTCGAAGACGTCCTCGCTGGCGCCCTCGACCTCCTTGCGGTTCTCCCGGGCATAGAGATCGATGAAGTGCTTGACGAGAAGGGGGATGTCCTCCTTCCGGCGCCTGAGCGGCGGCAGCTCGATCTTGATGACGTTCAGGCGGTAGAAGAGGTCCTTCCGGAACGTCTTCTGGGCGATCATCTCTTCGATGTCCGTGTTCGTGGCCGCGATGATCCGGACGTCGACCTTGATCGTCTCGGTCCCTCCGAGCCTCATGAACTCCCGCTCCTGCATGACCCGCAGGAGCTTGGCCTGGGTCTCGATGTTGATGGACGAGATCTCGTCGAAGAATATCGTCCCCCTGTCGGCCGCTTCAAAGAGCCCTTTCTTCAGGGCCACCGCCCCCGTGAAGGCCCCCTTGACGTGGCCGAACAGGTGGCTTTCGAGGAGGTCGGGCGGAAGCGAGCCGCTGTTGACGATGACGAAGGGTTCGCCCTCGCGGTTGGAGTTCAGGTGGATGGCGCGGGCGACGAGCTCCTTTCCCGTGCCGCTCTCTCCCTGAAGGAGGATGGTGCTCCGGGTCGGCGCGGCCGCCTTGACGAGGTCGAAGACGGCCTGCATGGAGGGGCCCTTGCCGATGATGTTCGAGAAGCTGAACCTTTGGCGAAGCTCCTCCTTGAGCCGGACGTTCTCCTCCTGGATCCGCCTGCGCTCCACGGCCCTTTCGATCGTTATCAGCAGCTCGTCGTGCTTGAACGGTTTCTGGACGTAATCCAGGGCGCCGATCTTCATGGCCGAGATGGCGGACTCGACGGACCCGTAGGCGGTGATGATGATGACGGCGGCCGCGGGGTCGATCTTCTTGATCCTCTGGAGGACCTCGATCCCGTCCATCCCGGGCATGAGGAGGTCCAGGAGGACGACGTCACAGGATTGGGACGCGAATTTTCCCAGGCCCTCCTCCCCGGATGAGGAGATCTCGACCTCGTAGCCCTCGGACGTCAGGAGCTGGCCGAGGACGTCGTGAATGACGGGCTCGTCGTCGATGACGTGGATGATGCCTTTGCTGCTCATGGGTCATGTCCTGATTGGGAGAGTTTCCTGTTTTTGACGGACGTTCGCCGCCCGCAGGGAGGGTGATGATGAAGACGCAGCCCTTCCCGACCTCGCTCTCGACCTCGAGGTGGCCTTCGTGCTCCTTGACGATGGCGTAGCTGATCGAGAGCCCCAAGCCCGTCCCCTTGCCGATCCCCTTGGTCGTGAAGAAGGGGTCGAAGATATGGGGCAGATGCTCGGGCTTGATCCCCGTCCCGGTGTCCGAGATCCGGACGACGGCCTTGTCGTTCGGTCTCCGATCAGCCGGATGCCGAGCGTCCCGCCCTCAGGCATGGCGTCGAGGGCGTTGAGGATGATGTTGATGAAGACCTGTTGCAGTCGTTCGCCCTGGGCCTGGATAGGGGGGACCGGATAGAGGTCGAGCTCGAGACGGATGTTCATGTTCTTGAGCTTGTAGTCGATGAGGGACAGGATCTCCTCGAGGCTCTCCTTGATATTGACTCGGTGGAAGGAGGGTCCGAGGGGTTCCGGGCGAAGGCCAGGAGGTTCTTGATGATCCGGGCGACCCGGTCCGTCTGGGCTTCGACCTTTTCGAGGAGTTGGGCGTAGTGGGTGTCGGTCAGCTTCTTCTGCAGCATCTGGATGTAGCTCGAGATGCCGGTGAGGGGGGTGTTGATCTCGTGGGCGACGCCGGCCGAGAGGAGCCCGATCGAGGCGAGCTTCTCCGAGGTCATGAGCCGCTGCTGGAGGCTGATCTTCTCCGTGATGTCCTCGAAGACGATGATGGTCCCGTAAGGCTGGAGAGCGTTGTCGAGGAGCGGGGTCCGGGCGATGTCGAAGGTCTTTTTGCCCTCGCCGGGGATCTCCAGAGTGATCTCGCTCAGGAGCCGGAAATCCTGCTGGGTTTCCCGAGGGAAAAGGGCGGAGTACGTTTTCGGGCCCAAGGACCTCCTCGAGGCCTTTCCGGAGGGCCGCCTCTTTCCTCAATCCCATCTGGCCTTCCAGGACCCGGTTCCAGCCGATGATGAGCCCTCCCTCGTCGATGACGGCGACCCCCACGGTCAGGCTTTCGATGATGTTCTCGCTGTAGTCCTTGAGACGCTGCATCTCCATGGCCCGGACGCTCTCCCGGCTGTAAAGGTCGGCGTTCTCGAGGGCCAGGGCCGCTGACCCCGAGATGGTCGTCATCAGCTCCCAGTCCTCGCTCGTGAGGAACGAACCGTCGGCCTTTTTCCCCATGATGAGGCAACCGATGATCTTGGACTCGACCTTGAGGGGGAGGAAATGGAAAAATCCCAGACGGGCGAACGTGTCCAGAGACGGCTGAAGGGCGCTCGAGCCCCTCGGGGAAAAGGCGGAGAGATGGTCCCTGTCCGCCATCTGGGCGAGCATCGGATCGTCGAAGGCGACGAGGACCGGAAGGGGCGACTCCTCGCCCCGCGAGCTCAGGACCTTGAAGGACGTCCGGTCGCCCTCGTCGGCCAGGAGCAGCGCGACGGTCTTCAGGGACAGGGCGTTGGTGATGGCCTCGAGGAGCGACTGGGAGAGCTTCTGAAGGTCCCGCTCCCGGCTGAGCTCACGGCTGATGAACATCAGCGTTTTCCGGTACTCATAGCTCTTTCTGTAAATGGCCCGGTCAAGGAGGGTCTGGAAGAGCTTCTTGAGCGGGGTGAAGAGCGTGGCCCCGAGGATGATGGCGGTGACCACCATGACCGCGATCTTCAGGCGGTTTCCCGAAATAAGGGTCGTCTGGGAGATGATGATGAAATAGAGGAAAGCGATGGCGAAAAAGGAGAAGATGAGGGTCGCCGCCTTCTTGAGGACGACCTCGATGTCAATGAGCTTGTAGCGGGAGATGGAGTAGGAGAACGTCAGGGGGACGAGGGCCTGGAGGAGGATCGTGAGCTCCGCGCCCGTGGACGGGATCCGGCCGAGGATGAAGGGGATGATATAGAAAGCCAACGAGGGAAGGATCCCGAAGGCCAGGCCGGCGACAATGAGACGGAGCTGTTTTTTAACGAGAATGTTGGGCGCCCGGAGGGTGCTGTGGGCCAGGATCCCCAGGGTGATGAGCGAAAAAAGAGCCAGGTGGGCGAGTTCCGCGTGCTCAAGGCCGTCCCGAAGCCTGAGGGCCGCGACCTCGCTCAAGGCCTTCGGCAGGGGGACGTGGAGCCGGACGCGGGCCAGAAAGAGGAGGGCCGCCGGAGAATAGATGAGGGAGAAGAGGCCTGTCTTGTCCCTGAGAAATCGCTTCCGCAAGGGAAAGATCATGAAGAAATGGAGGAGGAGGGGCGGGAACGCCAGGAAGGCGACCTTGTCGATCCCGTAGAACACGAGGTCGAGGGTATCCAGCTCCCCGGTCGGCGAAAAGATATTGAAGGCCGCGAACGACAGGGCCAGGAGATAGAAGAAGATATAAGGCAGGGTCAGCTGCATCCTCGAATTGATGAAGATGACGAGACTGATCACTAGCGTCGTCAGCCCGACCAGGACAAGGTAGAAATAGATGAGATCGGGGCCCTTTTTATGAGGGTAGAAATGGGGGTAGATCTGCTGGCCGGCTCGGTTGATCTCGTACCGGACTTCCTGATCGGAGGTGGAAGCGATATAGAGATTCTTGACGAGGTCGATCTTCGTCCGGATCGGGATCTTATTGATCGCGGAAAGGATGTCCCCTTCCCGGATGCCCGCCCGGAGGGAGGCGTCGCTCGTGGGGTCCACCCTGACGGCAGTCAGGCCGTTCCGGGTCTGTTCCCAGACGACGCCGTCGGTCACGTCTCTCCAGGCGGCCTTCCGATAGACATTGAGCCCGCCCAGGACGAAGACCACGAGGACGATGGCGAAGACCAGGACGGCCTGTTTTTTCATGGGCTCAATCCCAGACGCCCCGCATCATCAGCAATCCAAAAAAATGAATCCGCTCCATAAAAAAAATATCCTAGTCCAGGACGTGCCGGGAGCCGGCCCGGATGGCCCACCGGACAGCCCCCTGACCGAGAAGTTTCTTGACGGTCGGGTCCTCTTTTAACCCCAGCGGCTGGGTGCTCCTCGAGAGAAACGTGCTCATATAATCGTTTTTTGGCCTCTGGGCCTCCTGAGGGCCGGCCTGCTGACCGGAGGAGGCCCAAAGCGGCCTGGCCGGGCCGGGCTTCACGACGGCCTGTAAGGCGGCAAGGGCGAGAAGGCCCGAGAGGAGAACGAAGGGTTTTTTCATCTCCTAAAAAATAGATCTTTCTTCCCCCTTTGTCAATCAGGAGGGCCCCCGTTTGACAAAATCAGATGGGCTGGACTAGATTAAAGACAAAATTTGTGATCAGGGGCGTTATTCGAGATGCCATATTTCTCCTGCCGGGTCGCCGGAGAGGATGGAACGATCGTCACCCGGACCATCTTGGCTTCTTCGGCGGAAGAATGCCGGAAGTCCCTCCAGGCGGACGGTTGCCTCGTCCTATCCGTCCGGCGCGATTGGAAGGCATTTCAGTCCCAGAGCATCCGCTTCGGCCGGAAGATCGCCGAGAAGGACTTCATCCTCTTCAACCAGGAGCTGGTGGCCTTGATCAAGTCCGGATATCCGATCCTCCGAAGCCTGGAGGTGATATCCGGCCGGCTCAAGAACATCTACCTGAAGGAGCTCCTGACGAAGGTCGCCAACGAAGTCAAGCTGGGCAAGGCCCTCTCGGAAGCGTTCCTCCCCTATGAGAAATCTTTCGGGACCGTCTATACGGCGAGCCTGATGGCCGGGGAGAGGAGCGGAAATCTGGCCGGAGCCATCACCCGCTACGTCCTATATGCCAAGGTCATCTCCCAAACGCGGTCCCGCATCCGGTCCGCCCTGGCCTATCCGACGCTCCTCATCATCTTCGGGTTCATCCTCTTCGGCATCCTGGTCAACTTCATCCTGCCCCGCTTCGCGAGCTTCTACCAGGATTTCCAGGCCCAACTCCCCGGGATCACGCGCATCATCATGTCCGTTTCCATGGCCGTGAACGCCCACTGGTATGCCGTCCCGGCCCTCGTCGCCGCGGCCGTCGTTCTTGTTTTGAACCAGAGAAGGAGGCCGGATTTCCGGCTGCGCCTGGACCGGGCGAAACTCCGGATCCCCTACGGCAAGACGATCTGGCTTGAGTCAAGCATCGCCATCTTCAGCCGGACGCTGGGGCTCCTCCTCGAAGCGGGCATCTCCCTCCTCCAGGCGATCGGCATCGCCATCCAGTCGGTCCCCAACGCCTATCTCTCGCGGACCATGGGGGGTGTCCCGGACTCCATCAAGAACGGGATCGGACTGTCGGAATCGCTGGCCAAGTCCGGGGCGCTTCCTCCCCTGGCCTTGGACATGATCCGGATCGGCGAGACCTCAGCCAACCTCCAGGGCATGCTCGGCGACGTGGCCGACTTTTACGATGACCGGATCCGTGTTAAAATCGATACGCTGGTGTCCCTGATCGAGCCGGTCATCATCATCATCATGGGGCTCGTGGTCGCGGGGATGCTCCTGGCCGTCTACTTGCCCATCTTCAACGTGATCAGGATCACGAGATGAAAGGCCCGCGGGTGAAGCGGCATGAATAAGGAAGACCTGACCCATCTCCGGGACGAGGAGAGGGCAACGAGCGAAGCTGGCCGAACGCTACCACGTCCCTTACATCGACCTCGAAGACAGCGTCCTCGACCGAGACCTCGTCCAGAGCATTCCCGGTCGAGTTCCTCCACCGGCCTGAATTTCGTCCCCCTCGAGGACGACGGGCGACTGTCATGAAGATCGCCATCGCCGACCCCTCCGACATCGCCTCCATCGACGCCATCGAGTCCTTCCTGGGGAAAAAGGTCCAGGTCTACGCGGCCTCCAAGCGGGCCATCCACGAGGCCCTGCGGAAGAGCGAAACCGCCATCCAGGTCCTCAAGGACGCCACCGAGGGCTTCATCATCCAGGTCGTAGAGAAGGACGAGCGGCGAGGAGGAGGAAGACGTCATCTCCATCGAGAAGCTGGCCGACCAGGACGGCTCGATCATCAAGCTCGTCAACACCATCATCTTCACCGCCGTCCAGAAGCGGGCGAGCGACATCCACATCGAATCCAAGGACGACGACGTCAAGGTCAAGTACCGGATCGACGGCGTCCTGAGCGAGGCGATGGAGGCCATCGACAAGAGATTCCAGTCGGCCATCATCTCCCGCATCAAGGTCATGTCGGACCTCGACATCGCCGAGCGGCGCGTCCCCCAGGACGGCCGGTTCCGGCTGCAAGATCAAGGACAAGACCATCGACTTCCGCGTCTCCATCATGCCGAGCATCTACGGCGAGGACGCGGTCATCCGCATCCTGGACAAGGAGATGATCACCGAGGCCATCTCGGAGCTCCGGCTCGACCTGCTGGGCTTTTCCGACTGATCGAGAAGAAGTTCCGGAAGTACATCACCCAGCCCTACGGCATGGTCCTGGTCACGGGGCCGACCGGGAGCGGCAAGACGACGACGCTCTACGCCGCGCTGACCGAGATCAAGTCGCCCGAGGACAAGATCGTCACCATCGAGGACCCGGTCGAGTACCAGATCGACGGCATCACCCAGATCCCGGTCAACGAGAAGAAGGGGCTGACCTTCGCCCGGGGCCTGCGCTCCATCCTGCGCCACGACCCGGACAAGATCATGGTCGGCGAGATCCGCGACCCGGAAACGGCCCAGATCGCCATCCAGTCGGCCCTGACCGGGCCACCTCGTCTTCACGACCGTCCACGCCAACAACGTCTTCGACGTCATCGGCCGCTTCCTGCACATGCAGGTCGACCCGTACAGCTTCATCTCGGCCCTCAACTGCATCCTGGCCCAGCGGCTGGTCCGGGTCCTCTGCCCACGTTGCAAGACGCCCGCGACCTGTCACGGCGATGCCAGCTCCTGGAGTCCGGGCTGGACCCGGCCCGAACCACGGGACCGGACGTTCTACGAGACCGAAAGGCTGCCCGGAGTGCCACCAGACCGGCTACAAGGGCCGCACGGCCATCGCCGAGATCCTGGAGCTCTCCGACCCGATCCGGGAGCTGATCCTGGAGAGGAAGCCCCTCTCCGAGGTCAAGAAGAGGGCCAAGGCCGAGGGCATGGCCTTCCTGCGCGAGACGGGCTGGGGAAGGTCCTCGACGGGCATCACCGAGCCTCAGGGACCTGAACAAGGTCACGTTCGTGGAATGATGACCGTGCCGCTTTTGAAGAAGCTCCGGGCCCGTTTCGTCGACAACCCCCTGCCGGACGCGGTTTTCGGGCTCGCCCCCGGCCGGCTCTGCGGCATCCGCGTCTCCGCGAGGGGACGGTCCGCCCGCAAGCGCTTCATCCTCCCCTTCGAAACGGGCGCTCTCAGCCCGTCCTTCGACCGCCCGAACGTGATCAACGCAGGATCCGTCAAGCGCGGGATCGTGGAGGGGAAGAAGGTCCTCGGCCTCGGGGGGAGGGACCGCGTCTCTCATTATCCCCGAGCCGTGCGTCCGGATCTTCATCCTGACCGTGGATTCCGTCCCCTCCGGGCCGGGCGAGAGGGACGCCTTCGTCCGCTGGCGGGTCGGAAAACTGATGCCTCTCCCGCCCGAAGACCTTCGCCTGGACTACGACTTCTCCGCCGGACCCGGACCGAGGAAGATCATCGTGGCCGCGGCCCGCGAGGCCATCATCGGGGAGTACGAGGACCTTTTCCAGTCCTCGGGGATGAAGGTGGGGACGGTGACCATTCCATCCCTGAGCCTGGCCAATCTCCTCGACGGCGGGCCGGACATGAACGCCATCCTCTTGAATATCGAGGCGGATAACCTGAGCTTCCTCGCGGTCATGGGCTCGGGGTGGACCCTGTACCGCCAAAAAGGAGTCGGGCTGGACCTCCCGGCCGACGAGAAAACCAACCTGGTCGTCAACGAAGTCGAGAACACGGTCCACTTCCTCGAGGACAAGGAGAGGATGAAGGTGGAAAAGGTCCGGGTCCGGTCGGAATCCTGGGAAGAAGGGCCCCTGGTCGTTGCCCGGCTGGTTGAATCCCTGGCCCTGCCGGCGGACATGATCGAGTACGCGGCGCCTGAGGACTGGGATCTTCGGGAAAGGGCCATCCTGGCGCCGCTCGTGGGGCAGGTCTCATGAGCGGGAACCGGTCCCTCTATTTGAACCTGGCCAGCCGGCCGGCGAGGAACCGGAGCTTCTATCTCCTGTCCCGGAATGTCCTGACCGCGGCCATCGTCTTACTGCTCGGCCTCTCAGCGTTCGCGGCCGTCAAGTACGGCCGGCGGACGGCCCACCTCAAGGCCTCGCTGGCCGAGACGGGCCGGATCGTGGACGCGGCCGGCCAGGAGGAAAGGCGCCTGTCCGCCGATGCCGACAAGGTGAAAAAGACGGGCCGGGAGAAGGCCGACCTCATCAACGGCATCATCTTCCAAAAGAGCTTTTCCTGGACGGGCTTCCTCTCGCAGCTCGAAGCCGCGCTTCCGGATTCCCTCTACATCACGTCGCTCGTCCCGAATTTTTCGGGCGACCGGACATTCATCCTCAAGATCAAGGTCGTGTCCCGCGGCCTGGACGACCTCCTGACATTCCTCAACAACCTCAACGCCCGGAAATTCAAGTACCGGTTCGAGAGCGAATCCCGGGAGGACGAGGGCCGTCTAATTTCGGAGATCTCCCTGACCTATGAGCGCGATATTTAGCCGACTCCACGAGAAGGAAAAGAGGACGCTCGAGCGTCTGACCGCGGCGGTCCTCTTCGCCCTGGCCCTGGACTCGGCCTGACCATATGGCAGAGGTCGAGTTATAACGAGGCCCGCGACTCGCTGGCCGCGCTCCAAAACAGATACCGGAGGGTCCAAAAAGCCCGGACGGATGCGAAAGTCGAATGGGCCCGCTGGCAGGAGGCCGTCCGGGACATGGAGTCTTTCAAGGGCACGTTCTTTTATGATGAGAAGACCGTCTTCGGGGCGCTCCGGATGGACCTCCAGCGGATCTTCAGCCAGGCCGGAATGAACGTCCCCGACATCAGCTACCACTATTCCGACCTGGAAAAAGTTCCGATTAAAAAAATCGCCGTCACGTTCAACTACTCCGGAACGTACGACGGCTTCAAGAGGTTCTTAGCCATCGTGGAGAAGTTCAAAAAATTCTTGGCCGTCGAGAAGATCGACTTTGAGAAAGCGGATGCCGAAAGCGGCCTCCTCAGTCTCAAGATGACGCTGGCGGGGTACTATGAGATCTGACGGGCGGCTCCGGCGTTTCCTCCTCCTCCTCTTGGTTTTTTCCCTGGCTTCCGCTTTTCTCGCGGCCCAAAAGGACAAGACCCGGCCGCCCGCGGTCAGGGACGCCAAGCCCCTGATCCGCAAGGACCTTCTGACCTTCAGCGGGGGGGAGATCGTCCCTCCGCGCCGCGACATTTTCCGCCCCCTGGCTTACGTCCAGCCGTCTTCGCCCCAAGCCCCGTCGGTCAAAGCCCCTGCCCAGAAACGGCGGGGCCCGGCCGATGAGCCGCCCGCTTTCGCTTTGAACCTCGTTTATGTCGGCTCGGTCCGGGCCGCTGGAAAGATCGTGGCCCTGGTCCTGAAAGACGGCCAGACGATCTCCGTTGCCGAGGGCGACGAGATCATTCCTGGATACAAGGTCCTTCGCGTCACTCCCGACGAGATCGAGGTCGGGGGACCGAGCTCGGAACGGAAGACGTTTGCCCGACAAGGAGACCGGCCATGAAAAAAATCCTCCTCATGCTGGCCCTGGCGCTGACGCTCGGGGGACGTGCGGCCCCCCTCGCCAACAGCTATCGGTTGGGCGTGTCCGCCGAGCTGAACAAACAGTATGACGTGGCCATCCAGTACTACGAGCGGGCCGCCGCCGAAAACCCGAAGGAATCGGTTTTCCGGCTCGCCTTGTTCCGGGCCAAGGCGGCTGCCAGTCTGGTCCATCTCCAGAACGCCAGGGGGCTCGCGGCCCAAGGGAAGAAAAATGATGCCGGGAAGGAATACGGCATGGCCCTTTTCTACGACCCGGGCAACCGGTCGATCTCCGAGGAGATGAAGGCCCTAGAGGCCCCTCCCGCGAAGCCCAACAAGCCCATCGCGGAGGTCGTCGAGGCCTCGGCCCCAGTCAAGCTCAAGCCCACCGTCGAGAAGCTGAACATCAGCTTCCGGACCCCGGTCTCCCTGAGGTCGATCTTGGAGACTCTGGCGCGGATCACCGGCGTGACGTTCATCTACGACGAGACGTTCCGCGACATGAGCCTGGCCGTGGACCTGACGGGCAAGGACATCGGGCAGGCCATCAACTATCTCTGCATCGCCAGCAAGAACTTCTCCAGGATCGTGGACGAAAAGACGGTCATTATCGCCCCCGACAACATCCAGATGAGGCAGAAATACGAGCTCCTCGTCATCAAGACGATCTACCTGTCCAACATCAACGCCCAGGACGTCCAGGCCCCGCTCGTCCAGATGGTCAAGACGCAGTACAAGATCCCGACCCTCGGAGTGGACAAGAACCTGAACTCGATCACGATCCGCGACACGCCCCAGGTCGTGGCCCTGGCCGAGAGGCTCCTCCGCGCGTGGGACAAGCCCCAGGGGGAGGTCGTCATCGACGTCGAGATCATGGAAGTCGACCGGAACATGCTCCGGAATCTCGGGATCGATTATAGCAACACGACCCTGTCCATCCAGCTCAACCCGGCCGCCGGGCAGGGGAGTTCCGCGGGCTGGCTCAAGCTGGACTCCCTCAACCTCAAGAGCCTGTCCAGCTACGAGATCAGCACGCCCCAGGCGGTCGTCCAATTCCTCGAAGGGGACGCCAATACGAAGATCATCGCCCAGCCCCGGATCCGCGGCCTGGGCGGCGAGGACATGAAATACCTGGTCGGGCAGAAGGTTCCCATCCCGCAAGGGTCATTCACGCCGATCGTGGCCGGCGGGACCAACACCCAGCCGATCGTCAGCTACACTCAGCAGGATGTCGGGATCGACCTCAAAATGAAACCCCGGATCCACCTGGAAAAGGACGTGACCATCGACGTTGATATCAAGGTCTCCTCCCTGGCCGGAACGAGTACCGTGGCCAGCATCCCGATCATCAACACCCGCGAGATCAAGAACACCCTCCGCCTCAAGGACGGCGAGACCAACCTCCTCGCCGGCCTGCTCCAGCAACAGGAGCGGAAGTCCGTCTCCGGGATCAGCTTCCTGAAGGACATCCCGGTCCTGGGCTACCTGTTCTCGAGCACGCAGACGGAGATCGATCAGACCGACGTCATCCTGACCATCACGCCCCATGTCATCCGGACCCTGCCGCTCTCGGACGCGGATGCCCGCCCATTCTGGGTGGATCCCAACAGCATCTCCGACGTGTCCGGGGCTGGCCAGAGGGCGGGGGAAGAGGAGATGTCGAACCCGGCCGGCCTCGCCGAGAACCAGCCAGCTGAACCCGGCGAGGACACCGGCGCCAACGCCATCTATCTCTCCCCGGCCAGCTTTGAGATCCCCAAGGACAGGGAATTCCGGGTCAACGTCGAGCTCGCGACCGAAAAGGAGCTCGGCAGCATGTCCCTCAACATCGGCTTCGATCCCCAGGCCCTCCAGCTCAAGGACGTCATCGAAGGCGGAGTCTCCAAGCAAATGGGCGAGAAGGCCCAGTTCGTGAACATCAAGACCTCCTCGGGCTGCACCCTCGGCTTCTCCGGCCCGAATCTGGGCCGCGGCTTCAAGGGCCAGGGCATCCTGGCGGTCCTGGTCTTCACGCCCGTGAACGCGGGGGAGACGACGGTCTCCATCGCCAGTTATTCGGCCGTGGGCGTCAACGGCCAGACCGCTGTTCTCGGGACGGGCAATTCGCGGATCCTCATCCGGTAGGGGAACGTGCTGAAAAAGGACCGTCGGCCCTGATGATCATCATCCTCTCCGGGCCTGTGCACGGCGGGAAGACGACGCTCATCCAGAAGTCCCTCTCCCGGTGGGCCTCGCACGGGCTTGGGTTCGGAGGCTTCCTGAGCATCGCCGTGCCGGACGATTCCGGGGCCCTTGAGTACGATCTCCTGAGTCTCAAGGACGGACTCCGTCTTCCGCTCCTCCGCCGGACGGGGGAGCCTGAATGGGAGCGGGTCGGCCCTTTCTCCTTCGTGCCCCGGACCTTAGAGGTCGCCCGCTCTCTCATCCGGACGGCCGACCCCGCCGAAATCCTCATCGTGGACGAGGTCGGGCCCCTGGAGCTCGCCGGGGGCGGGTTCTGGCCGGCCCTCCGCGAAGTCGTCTTCACGCCCGGGATGAAAACGCTGCTCGTGGCGAGGGAGGAGATCCTAGAAGACCTCTCGAGGCTCCTCGGGGCCCCCATGCCTCTGATCATCGACGTCTGCGACCCGAACGCCGAGCGCCTTCTCGACCAGAGCCTGCTCGGGCTGACCAAAGCCCATGATCATCAAGACTAGGTTCTTCGCCTATTTTCGGGACCTTTTCGCCGGCCGGGACAGGGACGTGGACATCGGCAACGGCCGGACCGTGCGTGACGCCCTCAACGTCCTCTGCGACACGCCAAGCCGCCGCGCGGAGATTTTCGCCGGGACCGAGCTCAAGCCCCATCTTGTCCTGATGGTCAACGGCGTTCACGTCCGATCTCTCCAGGGGCTCGAGACAGAGCTCAAGTCCGGCGACACCCTGGCCGTCTTCCCCTTCCTCGGCGGCGGGTAAAGTGACACCGGGGGCGGCCCTTCTTTTCTCTAATAAAGGACCGAGGGGGCACGGTTTCCACTTCAGAGCGCAACTTTGCCGCCCTTCTCTTATTCCTCTCGAAACTCTTGATGATAGGGGATGGCTGAAGCGATAGAAGAAAAATGCGCAGGGGGTGTTCCCAGAGGAGGGCGTGTGGAGGGCCGAGCGGGCAGGGATCGTCTCCCCTTGGGAGAGGAGAGCGAGGCCCGGAACCGAAGCGGGTTTGGCACGCCGGGACAAACCCGTGACCTGACGGAGGGAATCCCCCGAGCTCAACCTTTTTGCATCGCTAAAGCCGCAGCTTCATTGTGAGGATACAGCCTCGACAGGCCCCGGCCGACCTAATCCGTCGCATGTTGCCTCTGTCCGGGGCTTCTGTTATCTTATGCACATGCCCGAGTTCCCGATCCCCGGATTCCACGGTCGGGTCCTCGAAATCGACCTGACCGCGGGGACCATCCTGAAGAAACCTCTGGATCCCCAGCTCGCCCTGGACTATCTGGGCGGCCGCGGCCTGGGGGCCAGGATCCTTTACGACACCATCGATCCGGCGTGCGATCCTCTCGGTCCCGATAACGCCATCGTCATCGTCACCTCCCCCCTGATCGGGACCAACGCCCCGACCGCCGGCCGCGGCCACATGGTCTTCAAATCGCCGCTCACCGGTGTCATCGGGACCTCGAATTCCGGGGGGACATGGGGCGCGGCCTTCAAGGCCACGGGTTGGGACGTCCTGGTCGTCAAGGGCGCTGCCTCCGACCCCGTCATGATTGACATCGCCCCGGGCCGGGTCGAGGTCCTTCCCGCAGGCCACGTCTGGGGCGCATCGACCCACAAGACGAACGACGTCCTGGCCGCGGCCTCGGAGCCTGGGAGCCCCGCCCGGGTCCTCTGCATCGGGCCGGCTGGCGAGAATCTCGTCCGGATGGCCGCCGTCGCCAACGACCGGAACCGCGTTTACGGCCGTTGCGGCCCCGGCGCGGTCTGGGGAAGCAAGAAGCTCAAGGCCGTCCGGGTCCGCGGCAAGGAAAAGACCGCCGTCGCCGACAAGGAGAGATACCAGGCGGGCCTCGACCAGGCCCTTTACCTGATGCGTCAGGCTCCGATCACGAAGCGCCTTCTCCGCGAGCTCGGCACGGCGGGCCTCATCGAGCTCATCAACCTCATCAGCATGCTTCCCCACAGGAATTTCCGGGATTGCCTCCATCGTGAGGAGGACGTCGAGCGGATCTCCGGCGAGACTCTAGCCAAGACGCTCCTCGACAAGGCGGGCGCGTGTTACCTATGCCCGATCGGCTGCCAGCGACACACCCGGGTCGCCGGCAAGGAGGGAAATGAAGAGACGGGCGAAGGGCCCGAGTACGAGACCATGGTCCTCATGGGCCCGGTCTGCGACATCTACGACATGGCCGCCGTCACCCGGGCCAACTACCGCTGCAACGAGCTCGGCATCGACACCATCAGCTACGGCGGGACGGTCGCCTGCGCCATGGAGCTCTTCGAGCTCGGCCTCCTTACAAAGGAGGAAACGGGCGGGCTCGACCTCGCCTTCGGGAACGGCGAGGCCCTGGAAAAGCTCGTTCCGCTCGTGGCCTTCAGGGAGGGGATCGGGGACAGGCTGGCCGAAGGGTCCTCCCGCCTGGCGGCCGGGGTCGGCCGCCCCGAATTGTCCATGACCGTGAAGAAGCTCGAGATCCCGGGCTATGATCCGCGCGCCTCCTTCACCCAGGCCCTTGGCTACATGACATCGCCGACGGGCGCCTGCCACCTCCGCGGAGGATACGCGGTTTCGCTGGCGTTCTTCGGCGGGACGAGAGAGATCCCCCGGTTCAGCCTCCTCCAATCTCCCATCGCCATCCGCAACATGCAGAACACCGGGATCCTCCAGGACAGCCTGGGCGTCTGCCGGTTCACCGGCTTCGCTTTCTCTTCGGACCCGTGGGCCCGGATGGTCAGCGGCGTCACGGGCCGCGACTTCTCCGTCGCGCGGCTCGAGGAGATCGAGAACCGCATCGCGACCCTCGAGCGGCTCTTCAACATCGAGGCCGGCGCCATGGCGGACGACGACGCCCTCCCGCCGCGCTTCGCCGACCTGCCTGTCGTCGCCGAGGGCAGGGAGCGGCGGGTGTCACGAGAGGATCAGGACCGGATGAAGCGGGACTATTACCGGGTCCGGGGCTGGGACGGCCAGGGAAGGCCGACGGCCGAGGTCGTCCGGGCCCTCCGCATCGAAGCGAGGGAAAAATGAGCGCTCCAAAATGGAAGGCGAGCGAGGAGCTCCTGCGCCTGTTCCAGGCCGTGGGGCGGGCCTCCCTCCTCTACGATATCCAGGACAGCCACAGCGGGAACATGGCCGTCCGATGGGCCGGTGAAGCCGGCGGGGACGAGATCGTCATCACCGCCACGGGCTCACAGAAGGGCGATCTCGAGCCGAGCCAGATCTGCTTCCTCTCGGCGACCGAGACCGACTCCGGCTACTACAAAGCCTCTTCGGAGACCGACATCCATGCCCGCGTCCTGGCCTTGCCCGGCGTCCGGGCCTCGATGCACGCCCACGTCAAAGAGCTGATCATGGCCACCCTCGACGACGCCCCCAAGCCTGGCCATCCGCCGGATTTCGAGCCGGTCGACCCGCTGGGCTATCACCATCTCGGCGGGGCCATCCCCGTGGATTGGTTCGCCGTGCCCAGCGGATCCCCGGAAATGACGAGGACGATCCCCGAGCGCCTGGCCGGGCATCCGCTGACCATCATCTTCGGCCACGGCGCGATCGCCAAGGGAAGGACCCTCAAGGAGGCCTTCTTCAGGCTCTGCGTCGCCAACGAGGCCGGGGCCGTCGTCCGGCTCCTATGGCGGCTGGGCGTCAATGTCGAGGTGTTGAGGGACAGGATCCGGGAAAACCCGGCCGGCGCGTTCGCCTACGCTCCCCCGGCTTTCGAGGACGGCGAGGACGGCCGCTTGGATTTCCCCGACGAAGAGGAGATCCTGACGGAGTTCCGGAAGGCAGGGAACAGAATCTTCGAGTCCAAGCTCTCGCCCTTCCACACGGGCTCGATGTCGGTCCGCGGCGTGGACGCGATGCTCTACGCGCCCAAGGCGTCCATGCCCAGGGACATCGGCGGCCCCCTGGCCCGGGTGCCGTTGGCGATCGCCGCCGGGGACGATCCCGAGGTCCGGGTTCACAAGGAGATCTACGCGTCAAGCGATTTCCAGACCGTCATGCACTGCTATGTCAAGGAAGCCGAGGCCTCGGCCCACTTCGTCTATCCCGGAGAGACGGAACCCTCGGACAGGGTCATCCCGGTCGACGCGGAAGGCTCGTTCCTCTACCTTGTCATCCCCGTCGCGCCCCCGGCCATCCCGGCGGCCGGACTCATCCGCCTCCTCCACGAGTACAAGGTCGTCATCGTCAGGGGAGGGGGGGTCTGGGCGGCGGGCGGGCAGTCCCTCTCCGAGGTCCTCCACCACCCGTCCTCCCTCCGCGAGATCTGCCTCTACCGGATCGCCGCCCATGAGCGGGGCCTGGACCTGCGCCGGATGGAGCCCAAGAAGGCCGGCAAATGGTGAACCGGAACCTTGCCGCCACGTTCGTCGCCGCGGCCGAGGCCGCCGGAGCTGAGACCTTCCTGGCGCGTGACGTCGGGGAGGCCCTCGCCGCAGCCGCCCTTCTTTTCGAGCGGGAACAGATCCGGACGGTCCTGGCTTGCCCATCGCTTCGGAAGGCCGCAGAGGACGCCGGCCTCCGGGTCGGGATTCCCGAGGGGACGGAGGCCATCGCCGCGGCCCAGGCCGGGGTCGTCCGGGCGGATTTCGGCGCGGCCGAAACGGGGACCCTCGTCCGACTCGATACCGGGGACGAGGAAAAGCTCCTCTGGACGCTGCCGCCCTTCTGCGTCTGCCTCCTCGAGTGCCGAGCGATCGTGCCCGACCTCCAGTCCCTGGTCGGCGTCGTTTCGGATCACCTCGGCCGTCCGGGCCTGCCCGGCCCCCAGGTCTCTTTCGTCACGGGCCCGAGCCGGACCGCCGATATCGAGGGCCAGCTCGCGATCGGCGTCCAGGGACCGGCCCGGCTCGTCATCGGACTGATCGAGGGAGGCCGCGGCTGAGGCCATGAAGATGAAGGCCCTCGACCCCCATCTCAAGGCGGCGCTCCAGGCTTTCTATGAGAGCTGGTCCGCCAAGCGCGAAAGCTCGTTCCAGGGCCTGGATTTTGAGGCTCTCCGCGAAACGTTGGCGGAGATCAAGGATGGGGCCATCGCCAACCAGGACAGCCTGCTCGCCCGCTTCGAGGAGCAGGCCGTCCGGCACGGCAGCCGCGTCCTCCGGGCGAAGGACGGAGACGAGGCCAACCGCCTTGTCCTCGAGATCCTGGAACGGCATGGGGCGCGAAAGATCGTCAAGAGCAAGTCCATGGTCAGCGAGGAGACCGGCCTTAACGGCTATCTCCGCAGCCACGGCGTCGAACCGCGGGAGACCGACCTCGGCGAGTGGATCATCCAGCTCGCCGGGGAGGCGCCGACCCATATGGTCATGCCGGCCATCCACCTGACGCGCCAGGGCGTGGCCCGGATCTTTTCGGAGCACCTGGGCCGCGAGATCGAGCCGGACATTCCGGCCCTGGTCCGGGTGGCGCGGGAAGAGCTGAGGCGGGAGATCCTCGGATCCCCGGTCGGGCTGACGGGCGCCAACGCCCTGATCGCCGAGAACGGCTCGGTCATGATCGTCACTAACGAGGGCAACGGGCGGCTCGTCGCGACGGCCCCGCCCGTCCACATCGTCCTCGCGAGCACGGAAAAGGTCGTGGCGGCCACGGCCGACGCCCTGCTCCTGCTCAAGATCCTGACGAAAAGCGCCACGGGCCAGCCCATCTCGAGTTATGTCTCCTTCATCGCCGGCCCGCACAGGTCGGGACAATACATCATCCTCCTCGACAATCACCGGAGCGAGCTCCGGGCCGACCCCAAGTTCCGGGACGTCCTCAGGTGCATCAAGTGCTCGGCCTGCCTCAATGTCTGCCCGGTCTACCAGGTCATCGGCGGCGAGGAATTCTCCCACGTCTATATGGGTGGCATCGGGAGCCTTCTTACGGCCTGGATCCACGGCCTCGAACAGTCCAGGGACCTGGCGGAGCTGTGCATGGGGTGTCACCTCTGCGACACGGTCTGCTCGACCAAGATCCCCATCGCCGACCTGGTCGTGGCCCTTAAAGAGCGGCTGGCCCGGGAGACCGGAAGGAAATTTTGGAAGAAGATCGCGCTGGACGGGGTTATGGGGCATCCCGCCATGAACCGGGGGGCGTTTCTCGCGGCCCGGGCGGCCAGGCCGATCGTCCAAAGGAAAGGATATGCCCGCGCCCTGCCTTCGTGGCTGGCCCGGTACGACCGGTTCCGGGCTCTCCCGGCGCCGGCCCCCCGGCCCCTTTCGGCCCTGTTCAGGAAGGAGAAGAAGGCCCTGCGGAAAAGGACGCCTGTCTCGAAGGGACGAGTGACGCTCTTCCCGGGGTGCCTCATCCAGCACGTCTACCCGGAGGTCGGGCTGGCGGCGGCCCGGGTCCTCGCCCGGCTCGGGTATGACGTTTTCCTCGGGCCCACCGCGTGCTGCGGGTTCCCCCTTGGAACTCCGGCCACGCCGCCTCGGCCCGGCGGGCCTTCCGCAACGTCCTGAAGAGGCTCGAGGGCGAGGGGCCTGTGATCACTCTTTGTCCGACCTGCACGACCATGCTCGCCCACGCCGGCCCCGACCTCATCCTAGGACATCGGGGAACGAAGCCGCGCCGCCAGTCGGACGGCGACGGGGACGATTTCCAGGACATCAAGGAGTTGGCCGCCCGCGTCGTGACGTTCAGTCAGTTCCTGGGCCGTCATGACAAAGAGGCCCTCCTGCGGATCTTTGCGGAGGGCCGCCCCGTGAGGCGGGCGACCTACCACGATTCCTGCCACCACAAGCACGTCCTCAGGGCGTCGGAGGACTCCCGGACTCTGGTCCGGATGGCCCTGAGGACCGAGCTCCTGGAGATGACCGGCCCTGCGGCCTGCTGCGGATTCGCCGGGGCCTACTCCGTCGACCACCCCGAAGTCGCCGAGGCACTCCTCGCCGACAAGCTGGCCGCGGTGACGGCCTCGGGCGCCGATCTTGTCGCCCTGGACTGCCCCGGCTGTCTCCTCCAGATCCGCGGCGGCTGCGCCAGAAGCGGCCCGGCCGTCGAGATCAGGCACACGGCCGAGATCGTGGCCGCCGCTCTCGAGAACGACTAGGAAAGCGCGGCGGGCGCCGACGGCCGATTCGGACCAACCCCCCTTTTGGGGTGAATTCTCACCCCGCGAAATCACCCCCAAAGGGTATTGCCCGGTCCGGCCGCTCTTGTAATCTGATAGAGAATCCGGTGGACACTTGATAATCCGATGAACCACAATATCCTGGAAAATCCGGGCCCCCCGGCAGAACTCAGCTTGAACAACAACGCTGGTTCTTCTCCGGGCCTGGCCGCCAAGTTCGGGCCGAGAAAGCTCCGGACGAAGATCTTCCTCCTGGCCTCCTCGCTGATCATTGGTCTTTCGGCCTTCTATCTCCTCTATTTTCCCGGCCGCTTGGAGCGTCATCTCTCGCGCGATATCGCGGACATCATCGGCAACACCAGCTCGGTCGCCTCGCTGGGGCTCGCCACGGAGCTCCAGGCGGGCGACAAAGCCGCCATGGAACGGATCCTCAAGGCGAGCTCCGAACGCGCCGGCGGGATCGAATATGCCGTCCTCGAAGACGGCTCCGGACTGGTCCTGGCGTCCTCCAACCGTGACGTCGCGGAACGGGACATGTACCGTGAAACCGACCCCGTCCGGCCGCCTCCCGGTCGCCGGACCGTCTACAGGACAAAAACCCCGGTCATGGCCGACGACCGGGTCCTGGGAAACCTCTTCCTCGGGTTCGCCTTCAAGGGCCTCATCGCGGAAACGACCAGGGAGAAAGGCGTCATCACGTTCGTCTGCCTGGCCATCATCCTCATCAGCGGGCTCCTCGTCTTTCTTTTCAGCGGGTTGATCACGCGGCCCATTGTCCTGATGACGCGGACGGCCGAAAAGATCGCGAAGGGCGACCTCAGGCAGCGGGCCAAGGTCTATTCCCGGGACGAGATGGGACTCCTGGCCCGGGCTTTCAACACCATGGCTGACGGGTTGGAAAAGGCCGTCCGGGACGCGGAAGGGATCAACAAGTCGCTCGAGGCCATGATGCGCGCCAGGTCCCTGGAGATGGAAAAGGAGATCGCCGAGCGCCGACGCGTGGAGAGGGAGCTCCGGATGGCCAAGGACGAGCTCGAACACCGGGTTGAAAAGCGGACCGAAGAGCTGTCCAAAGTCAACGAGGAGCTCAGCGGGCGGGTCATCGAGACGCGCCGGGCGGAGGACCAGCTCCAGACGACGCTCGAGAGGTTGGAGAAGGCCCTGGAGGGCACGGTCCGGGCCATGTCCCTGACGATCGAGATGCGGGACCTCTACACGGCCGGCCACCAGCGTCGCGTGTCCAGCCTGGCGGTGGCCATCGCCGAGGAACTCCACCTCCCCTCGGACAAGATCGAAGGCCTGCGCCTGGCCGGGGTCATCCACGACATCGGCAAGATCGCCATGCCGGCCGAGATCCTGACCAAGCCGACCCGGCTGACGAAGACCGAGTTCCAGTTGATCAAGGACCACCCGAGGATCGGCTACGAGATCCTGAAGAACATCCAGTTCCCCTGGCCCGTGGCCCACATCATCCTCCAGCACCACGAGCGGATGGACGGCTCCGGATATCCGGACGGACTGCTCGGGGACGCCATTCTTCTCGAAGCGAGGATCCTGGCCGTGGCCGATGTCGTCGAGGCCCTGTCCTCCCACCGTCCCTACCGCCCGGCCCTCGGCATCGAAAAGGCCCTGGAAGAGATCCGCCGGGGCCGCGGGATCCGCTACGACATGCGGGTCGTTGATGCCTGCATGAAGCTCTTCAAGGACCGCCGCTACAGCTTCAAGAAGGAAACTACCGAAGCCATCTTCCAGTGAGGCCGCCCGCCATCCCGGTTCGTTGACTTGACCGGGTGATTCCGCTAGAATCTCCTTCACCCTGCCGGCGTAGCTCAGTTGGTCAGAGCATGCGGCTCATATCCGCAGTGTCGGGGGTTCAAATCCCTCCGCCGGCATTTTTTTCAAGACTTCATGTCCAAGACGAGAAAGGGCCGCGTTTTCCAGGCCTTCAAGGCCGCCGTCCTGAGGCACGGGATGATCGTGCCGGGCGACCGGGTCCTGGCCGCCTGCTCCGGCGGGCCAGACTCCGTGGCCCTCACGAGCCTCCTCCTCAAGCTCCGCGAAGAGATGCCGCTCGAGGTCATCGTCGCCCATTTCAACCACCGGATCCGCCCCGAAGCCAATGACGACGAGGCGTTCGTCCGGGAATTGACGAGGTCCTGGGCCCTCCCCCTCATCGCCGGGTCGAAGGAGGTCCGAAGGGAGGCCCGGCGAAGGAAGATCAACCTCGAGGAATCGGCCCGCGGCCTCCGCTATGAATTCCTGCGCCGGGCGGCCCGGAAGTCGGGCGCGACCAAGATCGCCACGGGCCACACCATGAACGACCAGGCCGAGACGTTCCTCATGCGGCTTTTCCGGGGGACGGGGCTGCCCGGCCTGGCCGGCATCGAGCCGGTTTCCGGCCCCCCCGCGTGCCCGGTCATCCGGCCGCTCCTCGGGCTCCGGCGAGTGGATCTCGAAGCCTATCTCCGGGAAGAGGAGCTGGGCTTCCGGACCGACGAGTCCAACCTCGACCGGAACTTCCTCCGGAACCGCGTCCGCCTCGGGCTCCTTCCGGAGCTTGAGAAGGACTACGCGCCCCGGATCGTTGAGCACCTGGCGATTCTCTCGTCCCTCATCCGGGAAGAGGAGGCGCTTTTCGCGGGGATGATCCGCGCTTTGGCGGAAGAGCTCATCACGCGGAGCGGAGGGGAGGCCGCGCTCGATGTCCGGACGCTCTCGCTCCTGCCGCCGGCCCTGGCCCGGCGGGTCCTCCGGGAGTTCATCCGCGAGCTCAAGGGCGACCTGCGGGCCGTCTCCTTTGAGGACATCGAACGCGTGCTCGGCCTCCGGGACGGAAAGGAGACGACGGTTAAAAAAGGCCTCGTCCTCGGCCGCGAAAAAGGCCGGCTCTTCAGGCTCCGCCGGAGAGCCGCCTTCCCGGATTTCGAGACGCGCTGGGACGGCCGGCAGGAGATCAAGGTTGGAGGGGCGACGTTCCGCGGGCGAAGGATGGAGAAGGCGGAAATCCCCTCCCTCAAGGCGGACGACCGGCGCCGGACCGTCGTCGACCTGGCCAAGCTCCGTTTCCCGCTTGATGTCCGCAATCGACGGCCGGGCGATCTCTATAGGCCGCTCGGCGCGCCCGGCCGGAAAAAGCTCAAGGAGGTCCTGAGGGCCAAAGGCATCGCCCGCAATGACCGGGACCGGCTCCCCGTTTTCCTGTCTCGGGGCGAAATCGTCTGGGTCCCCGGGCTTCCGGTCGCCGAGGGATTCAAGGTGGAGGCCGGGACCCGGCGCGTTTTTTCGATCGAGAGGACGAGTCCCGTCCGGCGGGCTCAGCGGCGGTAGAGAGCGAGATAGGCGCTGACGATCCTTTCGCCCCACAGCGCCGAAACGAAGGCCGCCGGGGCCAGGAACGTCCCGAACGGCAGGGCGAACTGGAGGTCCTTTTTCCGGCGGACGATGAGGAAGACCCCGACGAGCGCGCCGACGAACGAGCCGAGGACGAGGGTCAGGAGCGTTCGCGCCAGGCCCAGGTAGGCCCCGACCATCAACAGCATCGTCACGTCCCCCATCCCCAGCCCTTCTTTTTTCCGGATGAGCCTGTAGGCGCCGTAGACGACGAGCAGGAAACCCGCCCCGGACACGGCGCCCACGAGGGCCCCGCGGAACGTCAGGTCGTCCCGGAAGAACGAGTAAACGAGGGCGAGGACGAGGCCCGGCATCGTGATCGCGTCCGGCAGGACCTGGTGGAAATAATCGATGAACCCGAGGGTGATGAGGGCGCTCGTGAACAGGCAGCCCGCGAAAAACTCCAGGCCCGCGGTCCGGCCCGACCGGCAGAAGACCAGGATGAAGCCGAGGGCGGTGAGGGCCTCGACAAGAGGATAAACCGGCGAGATCCCGCGGCCGCAGCTCCGGCATTTCCCGCCGAGCCAGAGGTATGAAAGAACGGGGACGTTGTCGTAGGGCTTGATCCTCGCCCCACAGCCTGGACAGGTGGAGGGGGGCCGGACGAGGCTCAACTTCCGCGGGAGGCGATAGATGACGACGTTGAGGAAGCTCCCCCACACGAGGCCGGCGATGACGATGAAGACGAAAGTCAACGCTTCCATGGGATCGTGGCCGCTTTCACGTTTCCAGTCTTCGGGTCAAAAACATAGTCCTGCCCGTCCAGGTCCTTGGGGAGGTCGATCAGGATCCGGGTCCGGACGAGGTCCCCGAGCTCGCCGGGGAACCGGCCGTAGCGCTCTTTGAATCTCAGGATGGCCTCCTTGAGGCGGCCCGTGTCCATGGCGCTCTTCACCTGGTAGAGGTGGTTCGAGGCGATCTTCTTCGTCCGTTCGTCCGACGCCGTTTTGTAGATCTCGAGCCAGGTCTGCCAGGAGGTTTCGTTGTCCCCCTTCCTATAGAGGGCATTGGCATAGAGCCTCCGGGTGAATTCCGGCGCTCCCGGCAGGTCCATGCATTTCTTGAAATAGTTCTTGGCCAGGTCGTAGTTCTTGAGGTTCATCATGGCGATGTGCCCCGCCTCGAAGGGGAAGAGCCATTGGCCGGGATTCTTGGCCGCCCCGTTGTCCAGGATCTTGAAGGCCAGGCCCGCGTCCCCGGCTTCGGCCGTGGCGATCAGGGCCCCGGTCTCGTAGGGGTCGGTGTAGGTCGGGTCGAGCTCGCCGATGATGGCGAAGATATGGTCCAGGTAATTGAATCGGTCGTCGATCGTCGGCGTGCTGTAGTACTGGATCGCCCAGAGGTAGATGGCGTCGGCGGCCAGGGCCGAATAGCCGAACGTGGCGAACCGGAGGAATTTTCCCGAGGGAATATAGATGATGGACGAGCCGGGCACCCTTTTTCGAACGATCGTGTCGGTTTTGACCTTGAGGGCCATGAACGAGGCTGAGGTCACGAGAAGGACGATGACGAGGACGAAGGCCGCCGCGCCCTTGGCCGGTGAAGCTTCCCTGGTCATGTCCGTGGTCCGGGCCGCCCGTCCGCTTCAGATGAAATCCCGGCGCCGGAAAATGAGGATCGCCAGGGCGAGGATGAAAGCCGTGTAGCAGATGCCGTAAAGGAAAGAATAAAGGTAGATGCCGGCCGGGATGGGCAGGCCGTGGACGACCTCCGTCTTGAAATTGAAGTTCTCCAGGTCGGGAAGGAACGTGTAGAGGAACCGGGCAGCCGACCGCCCGGCGCCCGGCTCGTCATCTTCTTGATGAGCAGCTCCAGGCCCCAGGAGAAGATGGCCGATGAGGTAAAAGGACAGGGAGAAGATCGAGCTCAGGATGGGCGTCGAAAAGGAGGAGAAGAGGATGGCCACGGCCGTGATGAGGACGAGCTCGAGGAAGATGTAGGCGATGGCGACGAGCATCGTCCACTCGATGCGGAACGTGTGGAGATAGACGAGGCCGAGGAAGATGAGGCTCATGCCGACGGTCATGACGAGGAGCGTCAGAACGAGGCCGAAGAACTTGCCGAGGATGAACTCGGCCCGGTGGAGCGGCTTGGAGAGGAGGGTGAAGATCGTCTTCTTGTCGATCTCCTTGTAGACGAGGCTCGTCCCGATGAGGACGGCCATGAGCACGCCGAAGATCGAGATCGAGGCCAGTCCGACGTCCTTGATGATCTTGACCCGGTCGCCGACGGTCAGGATGGCCAGGACCCGCGAGGCGATGATGGCCACCGCGGCGAAGAAGAAAAGGAGATAGAGGATGCGGTCCCGCTTGGCCTCCTTGAAGGTGATCCCGGCGATGGCCGTGATCTTCATTTCCCGGCTCACCGTTTCGACGAAAATGTCCTCCAGGGTTTCCGTCCGCGGGCTGAGGGAGATGACCTTGCCCTTTCTCTCCCGGACGAGGGCCAGGACATCGTCGACCCGGCTCTCCTCGAAGACCTTGAGGAGGACCCGCTCGCCCTGGACCGAGACGCTTTCGCCCAGCCCCTGGAAGGCCTCCGACGGATACCGCCCGATGACCGTGACCTCGGTGAAGAGGACCTTTTCGGAGACGAGGTCCTGGAGAGCGCCCTGCTTGACGACCCGCCCGCCGACGATGATGGCCACGTGGTCGCAGATCATCTCGATGTCCTGGAGGATGTGGGAGGTGAAGAAGACCGTCTTCCCCTCCTGCTTGAAGCGGACGATGATGTCCCGGATCTCCTTGCGGCCCAGGGGGTCCAGGCCGCCGAGGGGCTCGTCCAGGATGACGAGCTTCGGGTCGTTGATGAGGGCCTGGGCCAGGCCGATGCGCTGGAGCATGCCCCGGGAGAATTTGCGGAGCCGGAGGCGCGGCCGCCCGCTCGAGCCCGACGAGCTTGAGGAGCCGGCCGATGCGCTCTTCCCTCACGTCCCGGCCGAGCCCGAAGAGGTCGGCGTAGAAAGCGAGGAACTCAGTGGCCGTGAGGTAATCATAGAAGTAGGGGTTCTCCGGCAGAAATCCCAGGACCTGACGGGCGCGGGCGGAGAGGTGCGGCTGGCCGAAGATCTCGATCGTTCCCGTCATCCGGGAAGATCAGGCCCAGGAGGCACTTGATCGTCGTCGTCTTGCCGGCCCCGTTCGGGCCGAGGTAGCCGAAGATCTCGCCCTCTTTGACTGACAGGGAGATGCCCTTGAGGATCTCTCTTGTCTTGGGGATGAAGCCGAGACGAAAGGACTTCTTGAGGTTCTCGATCCGGATCGCGTCGGCCATGGGCTGTCTCAAATCATTTTATCGAAAGCCAGGCTAAAGTCAAACTGGCTTACTTCAGGTTGCGCTCGAAGAGCTTGAAGATCCGCTTGTATTCATCCGTCCAGGCCGAGGCCGTCGTGAAGCTGTGGTTCTCGACGGGGTAGAAGGCCACGTCCCAGTTCTCCTTGCCAAGCTCGATGAGGCGCTGGACGAGGCGGACCGTGTCCTGGAAGTGGACGTTCGTATCAACCATGCCGTGGCAGATGAGCAACGCTCCCTTGAGCCCCTCCGCGAAATAGATCGGCGAGCTCTGCTTGTAGGCCTCCGGGTCTTTCTGGGGCAGGTTCAGGATGTCCTCGGTGTAGGCCGAGTGGTAACTGGCCCAGTCGGCGACAGGCCTCAGCGCCGCGCCGGCCTTGAACACGTCACTGGCCTTGAAGAGGGCCATGAGCGTCAGGAAGCCGCCGTAGCTTCCCCCGTAACAGCCGATCCGGGCCGGGTCCACGGGGCATTTCTCCGCAAGATATTTCGCCGCGTCCACGAGGTCGTCCAGGTCCTTGCCGCCCATGTGGCGGTAGATCCCCGTCCGGAACTCGCGGCCGTAGCCGGAGCTCCCCCGGTAATCGACGTCCAGCACATAATAGCCCTGCTCCATCAGGAAATTGTCGAACATATATTCGTGGAAGTACGTGCTCCAGCCGCGGTCCGCGTTCTGGAGGTAGCCGGCGCCGTGGATGAAAATGACGCCGGGCCGGGACGGATGCTGCTTCACGGGGGTGAACAGCCGGGCGTAGATCGTGACCCCGTCCCGGGCCTTGATCGGGATGACCTCGGGGTCGTACCAGGGATAGGAGCGGAACCCTTCCGTCGTCGAGACCGTGATCTGCCTGGCCTTGCCCCCCGGCGTGTTAGCCTGGAGATACAGCTCGGGCGGCTTGTTGGAATAGGAATATAGGATGGCCAGGGTCGCTTCATCGGGGGAGAGCGTGACCTCGTTCCGCCCTGTCATCGCGGTGATCTTGGTCCTTTCGCCTCCGGCCGCCGGCATCCAATAATAATGGAGCTCTCCCGGATGCTCTTCGCTCGTCGCGAGGTAGATCCGCTTGCCGTCCTGGGACAGGAGGGCTTCCCTGACCTCGAACATCCCCTTGGTCAGCTGCTGGATGTCCTTGCCGTCGAGCGTCGCTCTTATAGAGGTGGGCGTAGCCGTCCTTTTCGGAGATGAAGGAGATATGCAGGCTGTCCGGCCACCAGAAGACGTTGGTCAGACCGAGCGGGCCGACCCAGGCGTCATCGTGGACCTGCAAGATGACCGAAGTCTTCGCCGTGGCCGGGTCCAGCCGGAGAAGCCATTGATCTTTCCTGTCCTCGGCTTGGGCCGTCAGGATGCATTCCTTCCCGTCCGGTGACCAGATGGGGCCGCCCGCGGAGACCTTCCGTTCCCCCTGGCCGCAGTCGATCCACTTGACCTCGCCGGACCCGACGGCCATGACCCCGGCCGAAGTCTCATAACCGGGATAGGCCGCCTTGGGATGGGACTCGATCGTCTCGGTGTAGCCGGAGCGCGTGACGTAGTTCGGGACGATGGTCGCCTTCCGGTCCCCCGGCTGTTCGTAAACCGAAAATGTGACATATCTCTCGTCGGGCGAGAGCTCCATGGCCGCCATGTTCTGGGTCTCCTTGATGACGAACGGCTTGGGCCGGGGAAGCTCGGGAACCTGGCCTTCTCTCATGCCGCCCCGCATCCCCATTCCCCGGAACGGAAACCCACCCTGCAGTTCCTTGATCAGCTCTTTTTGCTGGTCGGAGTACCACTTGTCGATCTCGTCGGGCTTTTTATCGGCTGGAGGCGCTTTCTTGGTGAAGCCGGTCAGCTGACGGACGGCGCCGTCCTCGAAGGAGAGGACGAAGAGGTTGTCGGCCATCATGAAGGAGATCTTCTTCTGGTCGGCGGTGAACTCGGCGCCCGTCTTGCGTTCGTCCGTGGCCGTGAGCTGCCGGGCCTTGCCGGTGGCGAGATCGAGGAGAAAGACGTCCCCGTTCTGGGTGAACACGGCCCGCTTCCTGGTCTTGTCGAATTTCATCCCGCCATCCATTCCGCCGAAGCCGCCGTACATCCTGAACATTCCGCCGCCCATCGAGGCCCGGAGCGGAGGCAGCTTGATCATCTCTTCGGGTCTCACCGGCCGCGGGACTGGGTTGACCGCGGACACGGAGTACTGTTCGGCCCGTCTGTCGCCCGACTTTTTCCAGCGGAAATAAAGGGTTTTCCCGTCGACCGCCCAGACCGGGTCCGAGGGTGCCGTGCCGACGAATTCCTCGCCCTTCATGATAAGGTCGATGGAGAGGCTCGTGACGGAAGCCTTGGCCGCCGCGGCCGGAGGGGCCGGCAGAGCGGGCTTCGAGGCGGGCTTGTCCTGGGACTGCAGCCGGGCCGTGCCCGACAGGGCGGCGAGGCCGAGGCCGATGATGATTAGAGCAGACGCGAGGCGGGTTTTGATGGACATGACTTCGTTCCCTTTCTTTGGACTCTTTTTCAGGCGATCCCCCGGATTCTCCGGGCGTTGGCCAGGAGCTTCTCCTGGGTGAAGACATGCTCGCGGGTAAGAGCCAGCTGGAACTTGAGCTGGTCCTGGACGTCTCCGGGCGGCACGGCGGCCACCGCGCGCTCGTACTTGGCGACGAGGTCTTTTTCCGACGGCACGAGCGATTCGAGGGCCGAGCGCCGGTCGGCCCCGGGGTACTCCGTCGGCATGGGGCGAAGGCTCCGCTCGACGCCCTGGGCGTCCCTCTCGGCGTTCTCGACGGCGATGACGTCGCCGAGCTTGATCAGGACCCCGGAGGTCTTGTCCCAGTGGCGCATGTGGTTGACGGCGTTCTTGAAAAGCCTCTGGGACAGGTCCTGGTGTTCGCTGAACATCATGACGTACTTCAAGTAGCGGTGCATGAGCTCGTTCTCCGCCCGGCAGATGTCGTGGAGACGGAGGAGGTCCTCCCGGCTGTCCCGTTCCGGGCTGGGCTTGAGGCAGAGGGCCTCGGCGCTTCCCGACGCTTCGAGCGTGTCGATCATGGCCTTGAACTGGCCGATGTGGCGGACCTCGTCGTAGGAGATGTTCCAGGCCATGTTCTCAACTTTGGGATGGGCGCCGGGCTCGATCTCGGCCGACTGGTAGAGATCCGTGACCATCTCCTCGGTCATCTTGTCCTGTTTCAGATTGTCGACGATCCGGGGGTAGCGGACGATCTCGTCGGTCTCGAACGATGGGACGGCTCCCATTTGGGTCGTGATGATGCCCAGCTGGAGGGCGTGATACATCTCGTCGATGCCGATCTGGATCGTTTGGCCCCGGATGTCGGTCCGCTGCTTCAGGACCGGGTCCTCATAGAAATATTTGCCCTTGGGGATGGAATAGGCGTGGATGACGTACTCGAAGCTGACGGCCCATTCGTGCCTCATGGCGATGGCCAGGAGCTTCAGAACGTCATCGCGGGTCTTCACCGATCGGATCTTTTCCATGCGCCCTCCTGGAGGTCCGGAATCGAACGCTCATTATAGCGTCCTTCCTTATGAAAGGAAAGGCGCAGGGGCTAGCTTTCGGGGGTGAGAAAAACGGCCCCCGGTCACCTCGCGAATCACCGCGGGAGGTGATTGACCGCCCGGCGGCCCCATGGGATTCTGGCCGTGTTCTGAGCCCAACGGCTCAAGCGACGGCCTCGAAAGAGGCGGCGCCAAGGTTCGGAAAAGGGAGAGGGCGGAGGATCTCTCTCCCGTCTTTTTTTCCCCCGCTTTTTCCCTCGCGGCCCCGGATTGTGTATAATCGTGGCGGCGACGGGGCCGCCCTCACCAGGCCGGCGCTGTCCCCGAGGAGGTTCGAGATGACGGATTTCGGCGGAGCCGTCAAGCCCCTGGCGGAGTATCCCGATTACCGGATGGCCATCCTGGGCGTCCCTTTCGACGAGAAGTCCAGCTTCCTGAGAGGGGCCGCGGCCGGGCCGGCCGCCATCCGGGCCGTCTCCACGGGCAAGTGCTACTGCGCCACCACGGAGCTCGGGGTCAACCTGGAGGAGGACACGGTCATGGTCGACCTTGGGGACGTGGACACGTCCGGCGACCCGGACAAGACGTTCGCCCTGACCGAGAAGGCCGTGGCGAAGATCCTTGAAAAAGGCGCCGTCCCCATCGTCCTCGGTGGAGACCATTCCATCACCTATCCCGTCCTCAAGGCGTTCGCCCGGACGTACAAACCCCTGGACGTTCTCCATTTCGACGCCCACCCGGACCTTTATGACGACCTTTACGGCGACCGGCTGTCGCATGCCTGCCCCATGGCCCGGGTCCTCGAGGACGGCCTGGCTGCGAACATCGTCCAGGTCGGGGTCCGGGCCATCACTGCCTTCCACCGTACGAAAGCCCTCAAGCACGGCGTCCGGATGATCGAGATGAAGGAGATCGGCGACCCCCTCTACCTCAAGTTCTCGAACCCCGTCTATGTCTCGTTCGACCTGGACGCCCTGGACCCCGCCTTCGCCCCCGGCGTCTCCCATCACGAGCCGGGCGGCCTGACGACGCGGCAGGCTCTGCAGGTCATCCAGGCGATGAAGGGCAGGATCGTGGGCCTGGACATCGTCGAGCTCAACGCCCACCGCGACGTCACCGGGATCACCGCCGCAGCCGCCTTCAAGATCATCAAGGAAGTTGCCGGCCGGATCGTCCGTCCTTAGCTCCGCGGACGCTGGATATCTGCTGAGACATAGCGCAGGGGGAACGGCGCGAAAAACCCGAACGGAAGCAGGGCCGTTTCCAGCCGCCTTCATGAACAGAATGGGGGAGAGACAAAACCCGTTGATATTTTAGATATCGGATGAGAGGTGCGGGCTGTGTCAGCAAAAGGGGGGTTGATGATGGGAACCAAAAAGGTGGGGGCTTTCTCCAGCCCGCCCAAGAAAGCCACTCTTATTATAGCACTCGAAAAACAAAAGTAAAGCGAAATCATCAGAATTCGAAAAATTTTTTTCCCCCCCCCCGGTTTGCATTTCCGCCCCCTCTTCGTTCACAATAGGGGACGCCCCGTTCCAAGGAGGGATCATGGACGAGAAGAAGATGGAGATCAAGGTCGACGAACCCGTTGCCCTCGGGCAATATTCGAACCTCGCCGCGATCCGGCATTCGCGCGAGGAGTTCATCTTCGACTTCGCCTTCCTTTTTCCCGACGGCCCGTACGGGAAGCTCGTGTCCCGAGTCATCCTGAGCCCGGCCCACGCCAAGCGGTTCCTGGAAGCCCTCCAGGCGAACATCAAGCGCTACGAAGACAACTTCGGGACCATCGTCCCGGCCGACATTCCGCCCTCCGTCGATTTCATCCAGTGAGCCGGGCCGGCGGCCGCCGCGACGTCCGGCCTTGACAATGGCCCCTTTTTCTTATAATAGTTGAACCAGGGCGAGAGGAGAAAAGACTGAGCGTTCTCGTTTGAGCCGTTCAGTCCATTTCCAGAACAGGATTGAGCGAGGAGGATTGCATGAAGAAAAGATGGGCGGCCGTCTTGGCGATGGCCGCGCTCCTGGCTTTTACGCCGGCGGCGCGCGGCGCGGGTTTCCTTATTTATGAGCACGGCGCCGCCGCAATGGCCTTGGGCGGAGCCTTCACGGCATTGGCCAACGATCCCTCGGCCATCTGGCACAACCCCGCGGGCCTGGCCTTTCTGGACGGCACGCAAATCATGCTGGGCGGCACGTTCATCTTCCCGCAGGGCTCGGTGACCATGCCCTATTTTGAGCAAACGTACAACCAGGTCAGCCAGGTCTTCACCCCGCCGAACATCTACATCAGCCACAAGTTCTCCGACAGGATCACGGCGGGCATCGGCTTCATGGCGCCCTTCGGCCTGGGGACCAAGTGGTCGACCACCCTCGAATCCCCCCCCACCTTCCCCTTGAGCTACCTCGGCTACTACAACAATATGGCGACGTTCTTCATCAACCCCACGATCGCCGTCAAGATCCTGCCCAACCTCTCCGTGGGCGTCGGCTGCTCCTACATCTTCTCGAATCTCAGCCTGAACCTCTACCAGAGCATCACCCTGCCGCCCGGAGAAGGAACGGCCTATGATGTCCCCACGGCCATGAAGGGATCGGGGCACTCCTTCAACTTCAACGCCGGCGTCCTCTACAAAGGCAAAGGCTTTTCGCTCGGCGCGAGCTACAGGAGCCATTTCAACATCAAGTATACGGGCACGGTAGCTTTGGACAACCAGTTCGTCGACGAAGCCTATCAACCCTACGTCCCGACGCAGGGGAGCGTGACGACAACCTTCAAGTTCCCTGACATCCTGACCCTCGGCATGGCCATTGACATCACCCGCAAGCTCATCTGGTCCTACGACTTTCACACCTATTACTGGAAGCGTTTCGATTCCTACACGGCCGACATCACCTTCCCGGATCCCTACGGTTCCCAAACCCTGACGGCCCCTCAGAACTGGAAGAATTCCCGGACCGTGCGGACGGGCTTCCAATACCTGGCGACCGACAAGCTGACGCTCCGTCTGGGCGGCTACTTCGATGAAACGCCCCAGCCGGTCGAGACCATGGACCCGAACCTGCCGGACAGCGACAGCTGGGCCATCACGGGCGGGGTCGGCTACAAGATCGGCAAGTTCACGATCGATGTCGGCCTCAATTTCATCCACTACATGGCGAGGACGAGCCAGAACGGCTACATCTTCACGGGCGGGGTGCCCTTCGATCCCAATCCCGCCGCCGGGACCTACAAAACGGAGGCCATCTGAGCTCGCCGTCAACCTGGGATACATATTTTAGACCATAAATCTAGGAGGTATTTCTCATGGCTTTTCAATTCAAGAACTCCAGGGGCGTCACCTACTATCTCCACTCCAAAGACGTCAATCTCAAAGGCGGACGGAAGCAGACGATCTATTACTTCGCCCGCGACGTCCGGCCCGGCGCTCTGGATGCGGTTCCCGCCGCCTACATGGTCCAGGAGACGACCAAGACCGGGATGCCCATCCTGAAGAAGAAGTAAGCGCCTTCTCATTCCGGACCGTCAGCGGGGACACCAGCCCCCGTCAAGCAAGGGGAGCCGCCTCGAAGGGAAACCCCTGAGGAGGTTCCCCTTTTTTCCCTCTCCCGGGCGATTCCCCGTCGGCCGTCCAGGCCTTTGACGGGCTCGGGCCTTCTGAGTATACTTTGGCCATGAACGCGCCCGCCCTCCGCATTCTCGGCGCCGGCCTGTGCCTGGCCTTCCTCCTCCCGGCCTGCGGCAAAAAGCCGTCCGAAGCGCCTGCGGCCAGGGCGAACAAGAGATACCAGATCGCGGTCATCCCGAAAGGGACGACCCACGAATTCTGGAAGAGTATCCACGCCGGCGCCGTCCGGGCGGCCCGCGAGCTCGACGTCGAAGTGATCTGGAAGGGGCCGCAGAAAGAAGACGACCGGGCCCAGCAGATCACCGTGGTCGAGGATTTCGTCAGCCGTGGAGTGGACGGCATCGTCCTCGCCCCGCTCGACGACCGGGCCCTCGTGCGCCCCGTGCAGGACGCGGCCCGGGAGAAGATCCCGGTCGTCATCATCGACTCCGGCCTCCAGGGCAGCGATTACGTCAGCTACGTCGCCACGGACAACTACCAGGGCGGGGTCCTCGGCGGCCCGGCGGCTGGGCGGGCTCATGATGGGCAAGGGCAGGATCTTCCTCATCCGCTACCAGGAGGGATCGGCCAGCACTTCGCAGCGGGAGGCGGGTTTCCTGGACACGGCGAAAAAAGAATTCCCCGGCCTCCACCTCCTCGTCCAGGACCAGTACGCCGGGGCCACGACCGAAACCGCCTACCAGCTGGCGGAGAACCTGATCAGCCGATTCCCGGACGTCGAGGGCATCTTCGCCCCCAACGAGTCGAGCACCTTCGGCGTCCTGCGGGCCCTCCAGGAAGTCCGGGCTTGCGGGGAAGGTGAAGTTCGTCGGCTTCGACAGCTCCCCCAAGCTCGTCCAGGGGCTCCGGCGACGGCCAGATCCTCGGCCTCGTGCTCCAGAACCCGATGAAGATGGGCTATCTCGGGGTCAAGACCATGGTCGCCCATCTCCGCGGCGAGAGCGTCGCCAAGGTCATCGACACCGGGGTCATCATGGTGACGCCGGAGAACATGGACGACCCGGAGACCAAGGCGCTCCTCCAGCCCGACCTCACCAAGCTCCTCGACCGATAATGACCAACCCCAGCCCTCTGCCCGTCCTCCGCATGGACGGGCATCGGCAAGGCCTTCGGCGCGACAAGGGCCCTAGAAGACGTGACTTTTGAGCTGAGGCGGGGGGAGGTCCATGCCCTTCTCGGCGAGAACGGCGCCGGGAAGAGCACCATGATGAAGATCCTGAGCGGCGCCGTGGCGCCCGACGCGGGCCGGATGTCCATCGAGGGCCGGCCCTACGCCCCGGCCGGCCCCCTGGACGGGCTCCGGAACGGGATCTCGATGATCTACCAGGAGCTCAACCTGGCCCCCCACCTGACCGTCGAAGAGAACATCATGCTCGGCCGGGAGGTCCATTCCCTGGGCTGGCTCGACCGCCGGGCCATGAAAGCCCGGGTCCGGGAGGCCCTGGATTTCGTCCACCATCCCGAGATCTCCCCCGACGTCCAGGTCAGGAAGCTGAGCGTGGGCGCCAAGCAGGTCGTGGAGATCGCCCGGGCTCTCCTGAACAAGTCCCGCATCCTGGTCATGGACGAGCCCACGAGCTCCCTGTCCCAGGAGGACAGCCTCCGGCTTTTCGAGATCATCCGCCGGCTCAAGACCCAGGACGTCAGCGTCATCTACATCAGCCATTTCCTGGAAGAGGTCCAGAAGGTGGCGGACTCCTTCACCGTCCTTCGGGATGGCCGGAACGTCGGGTCGGGGACGATGGAAGGGACGAGCCTCGAGGAGATCATCCAGCTCATGGTCGGTCAGAAGGTCGCCGAGATGTTCCCCCGCGTCTCCCACGAGAAAGGGGACGTTGTCGTGGCCCTGAAGGGCATGAAAGGGACAAGGATGGCCTTGCCGGTCACCTTGTCTCTGGCGAAGGGCGAGATCCTGGGCATCGCCGGGCTCATCGGCTCGGGCCGGACCGAGATGCTGCGGACGATGTTCGGGCTCGACACCCTGGACGGCGGCTGCCTGGTCGTCTCCGGGATCGAGACCGCGAAGGGGTCGCCCTGGACCCGGATCGGCCAGGGCTTCGGCCTCCTGAGCGAAGACCGGCAGGGCGAAGGGCTGGCCCTGGCCCTGTCCCTCGCCGACAACGTCACCCTGAGCGATTTCTCTCCCTACCGCCGCCTCGGGCTGCTCCGGGTCGCGCGGCAGCAAAAGGCCGCGGCGGGACTGGATCGCCCGGCTGAAGATCAAGGCCCGGAGCCCGGTCCAGAGGGTCGCTTAGCCTGTCCGGAGGGAATCAGCAGAAAGTCGCGCTGGCCAGGCTCCTCCATCAGCGGGCCGAGGTCCTTCTCCTCGACGAGCCGACCCGAGGCATCGACGTCGTCAGCAAGGCCCAGATCTACGAATGGATCGGCGAGCTCGCCCGGGAGGGCAAGGCCGTCCTGTTCGTCAGCTCCTACCTGCCCGAGCTCCTCGGCGTATGCGACCGGATCGCCGTGTTCCATCGGGGCGGCCTGGTGGACGTCCGGGACGCATCCCGGTGGGACGCCGGGAGCCTGATGGCCGCGGCCACCGTGGGCCGGGCCCCCACGGGATCATGACACCAAGCAAAGGATGGCCGGGATGAGCCGACAGCACAAAGGAAACCTCCAGAGGGCCCTCAACGTCCTCGGCCCGTTCATCGGGCTCATTTTCGTCATCGCCATCTTCGCCTTCATCCCCGAGGTCCAGGACCGATTCCTGAGGATCGGGAACCTCAAGAGCGTCGCCACGCAGTCCGTCATCGTGGCCCTGGGCGCGCTGGGCATGACCATGATCATCATCAGCGGCGGGATCGACCTCTCGGCCGCCTCCAACATCGCCCTCTCGAGCGTCATCGCGGCCTACGCCATCAACGCCGGGGCGCCGCCGCTCGCGGGCCTCGTCCTGGGCGTCATCACCGGCGGCCTCGTCGGCCTCTTCAACGGGACCCTGGTCACGCGCCTCCGCCTCGTCCCCTTCATTGTCACCCTGGGGACGATGGGCATCGCCCGGGGGATGGCCAAGTGGATCGCCGGCAACCAGAAGATCGACGCGCCCATGACCTGGGTCAACGAGCTGATGTCCAAGAGCCCCCGCCCGTCCTGGCTCCTGATGGCGCCCGGCGTCTGGATCGTCATCGTCTTCGCCGTCGTCATGGCCGTCGTCCTCCGGTACACGGTCTTCGGCCGGCACGTCTTCGCCATCGGCTCGAACGAATCGACGGCCCGCCTCTGCGGGATCAGGACCAACCGGGCCAAGATCCTCATTTATGCGATCGCCGGCCTCTTCTGCGGGCTGGCCGGGGTCATGGAATTCTCCCGGCTCACCGTCGGCGACCCCACGGTCGCCGTGGGCCTCGAGCTCGACATCATCGCGGCCGTGGTCATCGGCGGCGGCAGCCTGAGCGGCGGCGAGGGGAGCATCCTCGGGACCATGATCGGGGTCCTGATCATGGCCTTCCTCCGGAACGGCTGCACGATGATGGGCTGGCCGAACTACATCCAGGAGATCATCATCGGGGCCATCATCGTCGTGGCCGTGACGCTGGACCGCCTGCGGCATCGTCGAGACGATTGAGGGTCGCCTCCCGAGAATTGTGGAAGAAGTCCGGCTGGCGGACGTCCAATAATTAGAAATGAAAAAAAGGCATGCGGGCCCGGGCCTCTGGACTGTTGGCAAAGTTTTTCGCCCGCCGGATGTCTAATTTATCGACAACAAGAAAGGAGTTTCGATATGAGAACGAACCACAAAAAGAGGCTGGTCACAGCCATCGCGTCGGCTTTCCTGGTCGCGGCGCTCTGGCCTTTGACCGCTTCCGGACAGCAGGCCGTCCCGGACAAGCCCCAGACGCAGGAACGGACACGAATGGGGCGGATGGGCAGGGACCAGTTGAACATCACTCCAGAACAGCAAAAAAAGCTCCAGGAGTTCCGCGAAGCGCGCCTGAAAGAACGGACAGCCTTCCGGGACCAGATGATGAAGATTCATGAAGATATGCGGGGCTTGATGAAGGACGCAAATGCCAACGCGGCCAGGATCGACGGCCTGATCGACAGCATGGCAAAGCTTCGGGCAGACCGGGAAAAGATGGCTTTCCGGACCCGCGGGGAATGGGAGAAGATCTTCACCCCCGAGCAGCTCGCGAAGATGAGGACATACCGCGGGGCTTTCGCCGGCCGGCCGGGTTTTGGAGGCCGGGTCGGCCCCGGCTTCGCCCGACCCTGGCAGGGCAGGTCCATGGGAGCGAGGGGCATGGGAATGGGTGGCCGCGGCGCCTGGGGACGGCGTATGGGATGGCGCATGGGCCGGCCAGGCGGGTTCTGGCACCGGCCGTTCTTCTGGCGATATTTGTAGATCCGAGCTGAACAGGCAAGAGGGGCAGTCCCCTGGGGAGAGGATTGTCCCTCCTGCTTTTTTGACCTTCCTTCCCCGGCCTCCTCTTAACCGCAGCACGCGCCATCCCCTTTCCACGACTGTCCTTTTTAGGGGACGGAATCGGTGGCTCCCCCCGGGGGGAAAGGGATGGCACGTTAGTTGCAATAACATCTCAGCGGAAGGAGAAAGAAGATGAAGAAAGCATTGCTTCTGGCGGTCGCTTTCCTCGTTTCCATTCCGCTTGGCCTGAGCGCCCAGTCGGACACGCCGTCGGACGGCTACTACGCCCCGAGTTTCGCCCGCGTCACTTATGTGAGCGGCGAGGTCTTCGTCCAGAGGACGTCCGACCTCGGGACGGAGAAGGCCGAGGTGAACCTGGCCCTGGTCCGGGGGGACAAGCTCGCGACCGGGGCCGGCCAGGCCGAAGTCCATTTCGGCCGCCGGAATTACCTCCGGCTGAACGAGAACACCAAGGTGGAATTCGCCTTCCTGCCCGTCGAGGGGGATGACCGGATAAAGGTCCACGTCCTCGAAGGGAGCGCTTACCTCCGGGTCAGCGCCCTCGCCGGCGACAAGGCGATCGAGGTCCATACCCCCGACGCGTCCACGTATATCCTCGAGGAAGGTCTTTACAGGTTCAACGTGGGCGTCAACAAACAGACCGAGGTCATCGTCCTCGAAGGCAGCCTCGAGGCCGCCGGAGAGGAAGGCTCCGTCGTCGTTCATAGCCGGGAGTCGCTCGTCGCCTCGGACGGACGTCTCATCGGCGACCCGGGCAATTACTCTTCCCGGTCCGACGGATTCGACCAGTGGAACGAGTCCCGGGACGCCCTGTTCGCCCCGAGGAGCACGACCCAGCGCCTGCCCTCGGATCTCAGCGATTACGAAGAGGAGCTCGACCAGAACGGCCAATGGACCTACGAGGAGCCTTACGGCAACGTCTGGGTCCCCTCCGGGGTCGACGACGACTGGCGGCCTTACATGTACGGCCGGTGGTCATGGTACCCGGACATCGGTTGGGACTGGATCTCCTCCGAACCCTGGGGCTGGTCGGTCTACCATTACGGCCGCTGGTCTTGGAGGTTCGGCCTCGGCTGGTACTGGATCCCCCAGAATATCTGGGGCCCCGCCTGGGTCCATTGGTGGTGGGACAACGATTACATCGGCTGGTGCCCGCTTAGCTGGTACAACCGGCCCGTGGTCCTCTTCAACAATAGGTTCTACGACCGGTACCGCGACGCTTATTTTCCTGTCGGGAACCGGGCCATGTCTGTCATCCACCGGGACCAGCTCCAATCCCGCGATGTCGGCCGCCACTTGGTAAGGGGCGGCGAGCTCGACCGGATCGGCCGGATCTCGCTCCGGGCCGAGCAGCCTTCCATCCGGCCGGCCATCGGCCGGTCGGGCCTCCAGTCCCCGGCGGCCCAACGGATCTTCTCTGCGGGGGCCGGCATCCGGGGTGAGGCGAAAAATTATGCTCCCGGGAGCTCCCTCTCTTCTTCGCAGTTGAGATACGGCCGCTCGAATGCCGCGGACAGGGGGGTCGGTGCTTCGTCCTCCGCCGAGAGAGGGGGAGCCGTAAGCGGCCGTTCATTGTCCGGACGGTCGGCCGGGACCGGGGCCGCGCCCGCCGAAAGAGGCATCCGCGTTTATTCTCGGGACAGGTCGGCCGGCTCCTCGAGCGGCGATTCTTCGTCCCGGGTCTACCCGTCCCGGAGGGAAACATCCGGCGCCGCCGCCGGGCAAGGGTCCCCACGGGCGGTTGAGCGCCAGAAGAGGGAAGGCCCGTCCTCCGGGATCAGGCCGCCATCGACCGAAACCATCAAGCACTATCCATCGAGCCCGCAGGCGACGGCATCCTCCTGGAGTCCACGTTCGTCATCGTCAGCATGGGCGCTCAGGCCCGATTCCTCGGCCCTCTCCGCCCGGACGTTCCCGTCCCGGCTGGGGCTAGACAGCTCCCGCGTTTCGGGGCCGTCGTCGGGGTCTTCGGTCCGTTCGACCGCAACGCGCTTCGGGACGGACCGCGCATCCGGGCCCGGCCCGAGTCCGTCTAGCCTCATGAGGAGTTCTGCGCGCGGGTCCTCTTATTATTCGGGTCTCTCGAGAAGCTCCGCCGCGCCGAGGTACAACCCACGCACCTATTCTTACTCCCGTTCGAGTTCACCCTCCTATTCCAGCTCCCGCTCTTATTCCTCCTCTCGCCCGAGCGTCTCCTCCTCTTCGAGATCGAGCCGGTCTTCGGCCTCGCGGTCGTCATCGTCCTCCTCCCGCTCGTCCTCCGGCCACTCCGGCAGCGGCAGGAAGAGGGGCTGAAGCGGCCGGGATCTCTTGAATCGGTTTTTAATAAACCAGCGGACGCAGGGGGGATGTCCCGGAGAAAACATTGAGCGCGACGCGGGCACGGTCCCTCACCCGTTGGGTGAGGAGTGCGGAGCGATCACAGAGTGGGATTCCTCGCTGGGGAATCGCACGCTTTTCGGAGGGACTCCCCCCGAGTCCGCAACCTAGTGACCAAGCCGGCAAGACGTTATTTTCCTCTTTACTTTTTGGATGCGGAGTGGTATAAAGTGTTACTTGCCGGGAAGGCCGCTTCCCGCCGTCCAGGGAGCTATTGATCCTGCTTGAGGGCACGGACGGTCGATATCAGGATGGAGGTAAGAGTCATGACTTCCGTGAAAAGAACCGGGATCCTTCTTTTAGGCCTGGGCCTGCTTTTCGTCCTCGTCGGGACGCCGGCCTGCCAGAAAAAGGCGGCCGAATCGGCGACCGCCGCCCAGGCGCAAAAGCCGTCCAACGAATTTGAAGGCACGGTCAAGACGGCCCTCGGGAAATATCTCTATCTCCCCACGGCCCAGGGTTTCGACATTGTCCTCCAGGGTTTTGACGCGGCCACTCTGGTCGGGAAGGACATCCGGGTCAAGGGCGAGCTCCTTCCCGACAAGCCCTCGATCTTCCGGGCCGACGCGGTCGACGTGAAGGGCGCTTCGGGTGCCTACGCGAACGCCTACACCCGGACCCAGGCCCTGGCCGTGAATGATTTTCTCGACGTCAAAGCCAGGGACGCCTACCAGGTCCTGACGATCACCAGCGCTAACAAGCCCGAGGAATGGGAGGACAAAGGCAAGGGCAAGATTTTCGGCAAGCTCCAGGACGCCGTCGTGAAAGAGGGCGGGGCGGAGACGCCGGTCACCTACATCGTGCTGACCGACGAGAAAGGCAAGGAAGCCGGCAAGATTATCGCGGACAAGTTCTCCGAATTCTCCAGGTATTACCTGAAAAAGCTGAGGCTCTTCGACAAGTTTTGGTTCTACCTGAACATCAAGGACAGCGTGGACAAGAAAGTCCGGGCCCGGACCAAGGAGCTCTTCCACGCCGACGTCCAATTCGCCGGCCTGTTCTGATTCCCGCTTGAGAAGGCAAGGGGGCGGTCCCGCCGAGGGAACGTCCCCTTTTTTTTGACCCGGGGAGGCGCCGGGGCGAAAAATATGTCTTGAATATTCCCGCCGGGCGGCGCAAGATTACCTCTTTTCCGGGCGAGACCCGACGTCACCCAGGAGGTGAGCATGAAGAGAACGATCGTGACCCTGGGCCTGGCGCTGGCCGTGCTGGCCGGCCTCGGCCTGGCCTTGTCCCAGCAAACCCCCGCCCCCAAGCCCGATAGGGCCAAGATCCTGGGGACATGGACCCTCGAGATCAACGCGGGCGAGATGACGATCACCCTGACCCTCGTCCTGCAAGAGGCCGAGGGCAAGCTGGCCGGCAAGATCAGCGAGCCGAACGGGATGTTCACGGACGCGCCCCTCAGCAACATCGAATTCGACGGCGAAAGCCTAGCCTACGACATCAACGTTCCCAGCCCTCCGGATGGAGGCGTCAAGGTCTGGAGAACCCAGCTGAAGATCGGGGCCGACACGGCCGAAGGCGATATCGCCAACGCCGACCTCGGAATGACGGCGTTGATCACCGGGAAGCGGACGAGCAAATAACCGGGCCCGTCCCTCGTCCCCCAGCTTCCCGAAAGGACAGGAGACCATGACGACTGAACCCGCGGCCCCCGTCGGTTTTTTCCATCCGTCCCGACCCATCTACCGGTTCACGAACCTCCTCTTCATATCGTCCCTCACGTTCGGAAGTTATTTCGCCTACGACATCATCGGGGCCATCGCCCCGTCCCTCGTCGAGGGCCTCCATGCGGGGCGGAAGACCGTCGGCGCTTTCAATACGATGTACAGCATCGCCGCCATCATGGTCCTGCTCTTTGCCGGGATGCTCATCGACCGGCTCGGGACGCGGAAGGCGGGAATCATCTTCTCGGTCCTCGTCTTCGCCGGCGCCGCGGTCGTCTGGCAGGCCAAGACCATCCCTTTGATGTTCGTCGGCCGGTTCATCTTCGGCGCCGGCGCCGAGCCTCTCGTCGTCGCCCAGAGCGCGATGCTGGCCCGCTGGTTCAAGAGGAAGGAGCTGGCGCTCTCGTTCGGCATCGCTCTGACCATGAGCCGGCTCGGCTCGCTCTTCGCCTTCAACAATGGCGAGCTCATCACGAAGTACTTCGGGAATTTCCGCAACGCCCTCCTGGCCGCGGTCGGCGCCTGCGCCTTGTCCCTCCTCGGCAACCTCTGCTACATCGTCATGGACAAGCGGGGCGAGAAGGTCCTCAACCTCCGCGACGAGAGCGCCGGCGACAAGATCGTCTTCAAGGACATCAAGGCGTTCAAGCCGACGTTCTGGTACGTCACGTTCCTCTGCCTGACCTTTTATGCGGCCGTCTTCCCGTTCCAGAGCCTGTCGACGGACTTCTTCGCCACCAAGTGGGGGATCGCCCTGACGGCGTCGACCTCCGGCGGCTTCCTGATCCAGGTCTTCAACAACTTCCTCCACATCTTCAGCACGGCCGGCGGCATCTCGAGCATCATCATCTTCGCCTCCATGATCCTGGCCCCGTTCGCCGGCCGGCTCGTCGACCGGGTGGGGAAGCGGGCGACGTTCATGATCGCCGGCTCGCTCCTCATGATCCCCTGCCACCTGGCCATGGGCCTGACCATGATCTATCCCGTCTACCCGATGATCCTCCTCGGCTTCGCCTTCGTCCTGGTGCCGGCCGCCATGTGGCCGTCCGTGCCGCTGATCGTCCGGTCGGAGAGGGTCGGAACGGCCTTTGGGCTGATGACGGCCATCCAGAACATCGGCCTGGGGCTCTTCCCGCTCCTCAACGGGCTGCTGCGGGACAGGACCGGGAACTATGTGGCGAGCCAGGTCATGTTCGCGAGCCTGGGCGTCGTCGGGCTCGTGTTCGCCATCCTGCTGAAGCGGGCCGATCGCCGGGAGGGACGCAGCCTCGAGATCCCGCAGAAGGCCGCGGCCTGAGCGGACATTCCGGAACGTCCCAAGGCCGGCCTTCCTCTCCCGGACCCCGAACTGGGACGGTGCCCCTTCCTGTCCGTCGGTGGCTTTCCAAGCGTCGTCTCCAACAACGGATTTCCCTCCGGAGGATCACGGACCGCGAGTTGATTTTCTCCCCCGCCGATGATATCTTTCCGGCCAGCCTGGGAGATACGGAACGGGACCATGCAGTGCCCGAAATGCCATTCCGAGAATAACGACGCCTCCCGGTTCTGCAGCAACTGCGCGGCGCCGCTGGGCGGGGGAGGGCCGCAGGGGGTGTCCCTGACGAAGACCCTGGAGACGCCCGTGCGGGTCATGAAGCCGGGCACGGTCGTCGCCGGCAAGTACCGGATCGTCGAGGAGATCGGCCAGGGCGGGATGGGCATCGTCTATCGGGCCGAGGACATCAAACTCAAACGGTTCGTGGCCCTGAAGTTCCTTCCGCCCCACCTGATGAGCTTGCCCGAGCTCAGGGAGCGGTTCCTGATCGAGGCCCAGGCGGCCGCGGCCCTGTCCCATCCGAACATATGTGTCATCCACGAGGTCGGGGAGAGCGGCGACCACCCCTATATCGCCATGGAGTTCGTGGAAGGGGAGACGCTCAAGGACAGAATTAGGAAGGGACCGCTGGCTCCTCCCGAGGCCCTGACGTTCGTGAGCCAGGTCGCCTCCGGCCTGGCCGAGGCCCACCGGAAGGGGATCATCCACCGGGACATCAAGAGCGCCAACATCATGGCCACTGAGAAGGGGCAGGCCAAGGTCATGGACTTCGGGTTGGCGAAGCTCCAGGGCGGGAGCTCGCTGACGAGGAGCCAGACGACGCTCGGCACGGTGGCCTACATGTCGCCGGAGCAGGCGCGGGGCGGCGACGTGGACCAGCGGACCGACATCTGGTCGCTGGGCGTCGTCCTCTACGAGATGCTCGCGGGGAACCTGCCGTTCCGGGGAGACCACGACCAGGCGGTGATCTACTCCATCCTCCATGAGGAGCCGGAACCCCTGAAAAAGGCCCGTCCCGACACGCCACCCGGACTGGACGAGATCGTCGGCCAGGCCCTGGCCAAGAAGCCGGCCGACCGCTATCAGAGCATGGAGGAGTTCCGCGAAGATATCGACGCCGTTGCCGATGGCCTCAAGCCCCTGAAAGTCAGACCCAGACGCGCGGCACGGAGGATCCTCGGAGTCAGAACGGAGTATGTGTATGGCGTCCTGGGGGTCGCCCTGGTTCTTATCGTCGGCCTCAATGTCGGCGGGCTGCGGGACCGGATCCTCGGCCGGGCCTCTCCGGCGCGGGCCATCAAGCTGGCCGTGCTTCCGTTCAAGAACCTGACGGGCGACCCGCAGCAGGAGTACTTCAGCGACGGCCTGACGCAGGAGATCAACACGCAGATCAGCAGCCTCAACCCGCAGATTCTCAGTGTGATCGGCAACACTTCGGTGGGCCGCTATAAGAAGACCAATACACCTATCGATCAGATCGGCCGCGAGCTCGGGGTGGACTATGTGCTCGAGGGGGGCGCGCAGCGGGAAGGGACCCGGGTCCGGATCACGGCCGAGCTGATCAAGGTGCGGAACCAGACCCAGGTCTGGGCCGACGCTTTCAATCGGGAGATGTCCGGGATCCTGGACCTGCAGAGTGACGTGGCCAAGGAGGTGGCTGGGGCGCTCGCCGTCAAGCTCCTTCCGGCCGAGCAGGCGCGCCTGGCGAAGTCCCGGACGGTCGACCCGGAGGCCTACGAAGCTTATATCAAGGGTTCCCAATACTGGGTCAAGATGACGAAACAGGACCTCGACACGGCGGAGCGGTACTTCGAGCTGGCCCTTCAGAAAGACCCGATCTACGCGGCCGCGTACGCGGGCATCGCCTGGATCTGGGCCAGCAGGAACCAAATGGGCTACTCGCCTCCAGCCGAGGCTGTGCCGAAAGCGAAAGCGGCAGCTCTCAAAGCCGTGTCGCTGGACGACACTCTGGGCGAGGCACACTACGCGCTGGCAGCGGTTTATACCTGGCACGATTGGAACATCCCCGCGGCCGAGTCGGAATGGAAGCGCGCCGTCGAGCTCAACCCCAGTGACCCCGGCGGATTGGCCATGTACTCGCATTATCTGATGATCGTCGGCCGCCCCGAGGAGGCCCTGGCCATGATCAAGCGAGCGCTCCAACTCGACCCGTTCAATATCACGATCCCTGCCTTTTATGTCATCGACCTCGAGTTCGCCCGCCGCTATGACGACGTCCTCGCCGAAGCCCGAAAAGCCCTGGCCATGCAACCGGACAATAACCCCACCCTTAACGCACTCTACGAGGCCCAGGCCGCCAAGGGAATGTATAGAGAATCCTTGGAGACGCTGAAGACTTACCTCAAGGTGGCCTACCAGGTCCCGCGTCTCGAGGCGTTGATCGACCGGGGATTCGCAGAGGGAGGCTTCCGGGTCGCGATGAAGCACGCCGCCGACGCCCTCGCAACTCCTGCGATGGGGTATGGGGTTGTGCCCAGCGATGTGGCCACTCTCTATGTCTATGCCGGTGACAACGAACATGCCATGGAGTGGCTCGAGCGGGCCTACGAGGCCCGCGACCCGAACATCCCCTATATTCGGCTGCCCGTGTATGACCCGCTGCGCTCCGACCCGCGCTTCCAGGAGCTGATGCGCAAGATGAAGCTCGTCGCTGGCGGAAAGAAATAAGGGAAGATGTCGGTAGTCGAGTGCCCACGCTGCCGCGCCGAGAATAACGACAATTCCCGGTTTTGCAGCACCTGCGCCGCGCCTCTGGGCCAGGGAGGGATACAGGGGGCGTCCCTGACGAAGACCCTCGAAACGCCTGTGCAGGTCTTTAAAACTGGCAGCCTCGTCGCCGGGAAGTACAAGATCATCGAGGAAATCGGCCAGGGCGGCATGGGGATCGTCTACAAGGCCGAGGACATCAAGCTCAAACGGTCGGTGGCCCTGAAGTTCCTGCCGCCCCACCTGATGAACTCGCCCGAGCTCAGGGAGCGCTTCCTGATCGAGGCCCAGGCCGCCGCCGCCTTGTCCCATCCGAACATCTGCGTCATCCACGAGGTCGGAGAAAGCGAGGAACGCCCCTATATCGCCATGGAATACGTGGAAGGGGAGACGCTCCGGGATAGGATCCATCAGGGGCCGCTAAAGCCAGAAGAAGCACTCGCGATCGTCAGCCAGGTCGCCGCGGGTCTCGAGGAGGCCCACCGCAAGGGCATCATCCACCGGGACATCAAGAGCGCCAACATCATGGTTACGGAGAAGGGCCAGGCCAAGGTCATGGACTTCGGGCTGGCGAAATTCCAGGGCGGGAGCTCGCTGACGAGGAGCCAGACGACGCTCGGGACCGTGGCCTACATGTCGCCGGAACAGGCGCGGGGGGGCGAACTGGACCAGCGAACCGACATCTGGTCGCTGGGCGTCGTCCTCTATGAAATGCTCACCGGCAAACTGCCGTTCCGGGGAGACCACGACCAGGCGGTGATCTACTCTATTCTGCATGAGGAGCCGGAGTCTCTGCGAAAGGCCCTTCCCGATACGGCGTCCGGGCTGGACCAGGTCGTCGGCCAGGCCCTGGCCAAGAAGCCGGCCGACCGCTATCAGACCATGGAGGAGTTCCGCGGGGACGTCGAAGCCGTCAGGGAAGGCCTGAAGCCCCTGAAAGCCAGACCCCGACGGGCGGCCCGGAAGATCCTGGGGATAAGAAGGGCATATGTGTATGGAGTTTTAGGGATCGCCCTGGTTCTCCTTGTCGGCATCAATGTCGGAGGGCTGCGCGACCGGGTCCTCGGCCGAGCCGCCTCGGTGCGAGCCATCAAGCTGGCCGTGCTGCCGTTCAAAAATCTGACGGGCGACGCCCAGCAGGAATACTTCAGCGACGGCCTGACACAGGAGATCAACACGCAGCTCGGCAGCCTCAACCCGCAGATTCTCAGTGTGATCGGCAACACTTCGGTGGGCCGCTATAAGAAGACCAATACACCGATCGATCAGATCGGCCGCGAGCTCGGGGTCGAATTCGTGCTCGAGGGGGGAGCGCAGCGGGAAGGGACCCGGGTCCGGATCACGGTCGAGCTGATCAAAGCGCGGGACCAGACCCAGATCTGGGCCGACAGGTTCGACAGCGAGATGTCCGGCATCCTGACCCTCCAGGCTGCCGTGGCCCAGAAGGTCGCCGCGGCGCTGGCCGTCAAGCTCCTCCCGGCCGAGCAGGTGCGCTTGGCGAAGGTCCGGACGGTCGACCCCGAGGCCTATGAAGCCTATATCAAGGGTTCCCAATACTGGATCAGGATGACGGCGGGGGACCTCGATACGGCGGAACGGTACATGCAGCTGGCCCTTCAGAAAGACCCGAGTTACGCCGCCGCCTTCGCGGGCATCGCCTGGGTCTGGGCCTGTCGAAACCAGATGGGCATCTCGCCCCCCAGCGAGGCCGTGCCGAAGATGAGGGCGGCGGCGCTCAAGGCCGTGGCGCTCGATGAAACGTTGGCCGAGTCGCACTACGTGTTGGCGTCTGTCTACACTTACGCCGATTGGGACATGCCTGCGGCCGGGACGGAATGGGCCCGCGCGGTCGAGCTCAATCCCAATAACCCGGAAGGATTGGCCATGTACTCGCACTTCCTGATGATCATGGGCCGTCAGGAAGAAGCCATGAGGCAGATCGAGCGCGCCGTGAACCTCGACCCGTTCAACGTCACGGTCCAGGGCTTCTACGTTGTTGACCTCGAGTTCGCCAAGCGCTATGACGACGCCATCTCCCAGGTCCGTAAGGCGCAGGCGTTGCAGCCGGAAAATCCCGTCGCCATCGGTGAGCTCTTCGTCCTCTATTGGGCCAAGGGAATGGAAAAAGAGGCGCTCGCGGCAATTAAAGACTGGCTCAAACCTCGGCAGATCCCCGATCTGAACTTGGCTCTAGACCGGGGATTCGCTGCGGCCGGCTTCCCGGGAGCGGCGAGGGTTGGCGCCGAAATCCTGGCTGCCCGTGTCCGCGGAAATCTGGCCTTGCCGACCGAGGTCGCGGAACTGTACATTTTTGCCGGAGACAAGGACCACGTCCTGGAGTGGCTCGAGCGCGCCTACGAAGCTCGCGATCCGAACCTGCTCTTTCTCCGAATTCCGATGTACGACCTCGTGCGGTCCGACCCGCGCTTTCAATCACTCTTTCGCCGCTTGAAAATCGAAGGGACGGAGAAGAGATAGATGGATGCGAACTCCGGCGGGAGGCCTTCATTCCACAGCATGAGGGGTTTGAGCCTTTCTCTCTCCATTTGCCAGCGCGGCCGGCATCTGCTATAAAGTCTTTTTATTTTTCGCCTGAAACGGAGCCCGTTCGCCGATGATCCGCGCAGTGATTTCGGACCTGGGACGCGTCGTCCTCTGGTTCGACAACAACATTTTTCTTCGGAAGCTGGCGGCGCTGGCCGGCCAGCCGTTCGAGGACGTGAAGGCCGCCGTTCACGGCAACCTCGAGCTCATCAGGCAGTTCGACGGAGGCGTTCTGACGCCGGGTGAGTTTTACGACAGGGTCACGCGTATCGCGGGCGCCGACATCCCCCGTGACGTTTTCTTTGAGATCTACAACGACATCTTTTCCCTGAATCCCGCCGCGGTGGACGTCCTGGCCAGGGTCAAGGCGGCGGGCTACACGACCGTCCTCCTTTCGAACACCGATCCGGAGCGCTTCGGTTTCGTCCGGCGCCGATTCCCCGAGATCCTCTTCTTCGACGACTATGTCCTTTCCTGCGAGCTCCGGCTCCTCAAGCCCGACCCGGCCATCTACCTCGAGGCCGCCCGCCGGGCCGGGAGCCTTCCTGCCGAGTGCGTATTCATAGACGACATGGAAGAGAACGTCAGGGGCGCCGTGGGCGCGGGCCTCCAGGGCATCCATTACCGGCCGGAGACTGACCTCGAGGCCGAGCTCCGGAAGCTCGGGCTCATATTCTAGGGGGGCCTCAGCTTTTCAGACGATCTTGACCCAGACCTGCCGGGTCCTCGGCCCGTCGAACTCGCAGAAATAGATCCCCTGCCACGTGCCGAGCCGGAGGCGTCCTTCGGCGATGATGACGCTCACCGAGGAGCCGACGAGACTGGCCTTGACGTGGGCGGTGGAATTACCCTCGGCGTGAGCGTAGGGGAGGGCGGCGGGGACGGCCTGGCGCAGGGCCAGAAGGATATCGGCTTTGACGTCCGGGTCGGCGTCCTCGTTGATCGTGACCCCGGCCGTCGTGTGGGGGACAAAAACCAAGCAGACCCCTTCCCCCCGTCCCGCCGCGGCCACGATCCGCGAGACCTCCCCGGTCAGATCGATGATCTCTTCCCGCTTCTTGGTCCCGATTTCGATAGTATCCATAGCGGCCTCAACAACTTAAAAAAATAGGAAAAAACGCTTGACAAGCGCATGTGCCGGGTGTACATTCGGGCCAGAAAAATACAACATTTAGTATTTTTCCCCGAATAGCCACACAAGATATGGGATACGGCCTGAAAGGTTATTATTTTTGGCCATGGCTCGAAAACGGGTTGATTTTAGCATGCCCCCCGCGAAAACGACAGGGATTTAATCCTCAGGGAGAAGGAGGTTCTTCATGGTGAGCACGATCGCCCGGATCAAGAAGAGGGACGGGACCGTCACGGATTTCAACCAGGACAAGATCACCAACGCGATCCACAAGGCCATGCTGGGCCTGGGCATCAAGGACCGGGCTATCGCCAAGACCGCCTCCGACATCGTGACCTTCATGATCGAGGAGAAGTTCGGCGGCTATACCGTCCCGTCCGTCGAGCAGATCCAGGACATCGTGGAAATGGTCCTCATGAAGCAGGGCTACCACGATGTCGCCAAGTCGTACATTCTCTACCGTGAAAAGCACAAGGGCATCCGGGAGGCCATGAAGACCGGCATCAACCTGGAGCGGCTGATCAAGGACTACATCGACAACGCCGACTGGAAAGTCCGGGAGAATTCGAACGAGGGCGTCACGAGCTTCTCCGGCCTCAACGCCCGCATCTCGGGCGAGGTCCTCTCGAATTTCGCCCTCAACCAGATCTACACCGAACCCATCAAGCGGGCCCACGAGGAGGGCGCGTTCCATATCCACGACCTCAGCTACCCGATCGTCGGCTACTGCGCCGGCTGGTCGCTCGAGAATCTCATCCGCCGCGGCTTCGGCCACGTGCCCAACCAGGTCCATTCGAACCCGGCCAAACACCTCGACACCCTGACCCTGCACATGGTCAATTACATCGGGACCATGCAGGCCGAGTTCGCCGGGGCCCAGGCCTTCTCGAGCGTCGACACGCTCCTCGCGCCCTTCATCCGTCACGACAAGCTCGAGCTACGAAGACGTCAAGCAGGACATCCAGAAGCTCATTTTCGGGCTCAACGTTCCCTGCCGCTGGGGCTGGCAGACGCCCTTCTCCAACTTGACATTCGACTGGACCATCCCCGACGACATGAAGAACAAGAAGGTCGTCGTGGCTGGCGAAGAGCTCGACTCCTGCTACGGCGACTACCAGAAGGAGGTCGACTGGATCAACCAGGCCTTCCTCGAGATCATGATCGAGGGCGACATGAAAGGCCGGGTCTTCACCTTCCCCATCCCGACCTACAACCTGAGCCAGAGCTTCGACTGGGATTCGCCCAAGGCCAAGCTCCTCTTCGACGCCACGGCCAAGTACGGCATCCCGTACTTCCAAAACTACATCGGGACCCACATGAACCCGGGCGATATCCGGGCCATGTGCTGCCGGCTGAACCTCGACCAGCGGGAGCTCATGCGCCGGCCCGGGAACATCTGGGGGCCGGGCGACTCGACCGGGTCCATCGGCGTCGTGACGGTCAATCTCAACCGGATCGGCTTCGAGGCGGCCTCCAAGGAGGACTTCTTCGCCCGGCTCAGGGACGTCATGGTCCTGGCCAAGGACAGCCTCGAGACCAAGCGCGAGATCGTCAACAACATCCTCGCCCGCGGCATGATGCCCTACACCAAGGTCTACCTCGGCCACTTCGACAACCACTTCTCGACGATCGGCGTCTGCGGCATGCACGAGGCCTGCGTGAACTTCCTCAAGAAGGGCATCGGCACGCCGGAGGGCCGCGAGTTCGCCCTCGAGACCCTGATGGCCATGCGGGACGTCCTCCGGCAGTTCCAGGAGGAGACCGGGAACCTCTACAACCTCGAAGCGACGCCGGCCGAATCCACTTCCTACCGTCTGGCCCGGCTCGACCGGCAGAAATACCCCCGGATCCATACGTCCGGCACGGAGAAACATCCCTATCTCACGAACTCCACCCAGCTCAACGTCGACTCGACGCGGGACGTCTTCGAGGCCATCCAACACCAGGCCGAGATCCAGTCCCTCTATACCGGCGGGACGATCTTCCACGCCTTCCTGCCCGAGGCCATCGACGGCGAGACGTGCAAGAAGCTCGTCCAGAGGATCGCTCAGACCAAGCTCCCGTATTTCTCCATCACCCCGACCTTCAGCGTCTGCATGGACCACGGCTATATCCGGGGCAAGCACTTCGCCTGCCCCGATTGCGGCGCCGAGACCGAAGTCTACAGCCGGATCGTGGGTTACATGAGGCCGGTCCGGACCTGGAACGACGGGAAGCAGCAGGAGTTCGCCGACCGGACCCCCTACACCAAGCTCGCCTGAGAGACCGATGGACTATTTCTTGTTCACCTACCCGAACTGTCAGAAGTGCGAGAACTTGAAAAAGTCCCTCGGGGACAACGGGATCGCCTACGGCGAATACAGCCTGGTCCAGGTCGCGGGCAAGGCCAAGATCCGGGAGTTCATCCGCCACGTCAAGCGCGACGCGACGGGCGGGATCATCCTCCCGACGCTCGTCCTCAACGACCAGGGCATCGTCCGGGGGGTCCTGAACTCCGCCGAAGAGCTGGACCAGTGGTTGAGATCAAAGGGATAGAGAAGTTCTCGAGCCGCGACTTCCCCGGCCACATCTCCTCGACGGTCTTCCTCGGCGGCTGCACGTTCCGCTGCCCCTACTGCCACAACGCCGACCTCGTCCTCCGGCCCGAGGAGATCCAGTCCGTCCCGGTCGATATCTTCCTGTCCTATCTCGACGGCCGGAAAGGCTGGCTCGAAGCGATCTGCATTTCGGGCGGGGAACCGCTCCTCCATGACGACCTCGAGGACCTCGTCCGGGTCATCCGTGACCGGGACCTCCTGGTCAAGCTGGACACCAACGGTTCGTTCCCGGAGCGGCTGGAGAAGCTCCTCCTGGACAAGCTCCTGGACTGGGTGGCCATGGACGTCAAGGCGCCGCTCGAACGCTACAGAGAGGTCACCCGTTCGGAGGTCGATGTCGAGGCCATCGTCCGGAGCGCCGACCTCATCCGGGCCTCGGGGGTCCGGTCGACCTTCCGGACGACGGTCGTCCCGGGACTCGTCGGCCGGGAGGACATCGTCAGGATCGGCGAGTGGCTCAGGGGAGCGGAAAGCTACCTTATCCAGCAGTTCGTCCCTCATACGACGATCGACCCGGCCTTCCTCGAGAAAAAACCGTACGGCCAAGAGGAGCTCGAAGCCCTGGTCGAGGCGGCCAAGCCATTTTTCAAGGAGGCCCGGATCGAGGGGCCGTAGAGGGGGATGGCCCGCCAGGCGGGGCGGGCCCCCAACGACAGGGATTGAAAGGTGACGGCCATGGAACTCAAAGTCAAGCGGATCCACCCCGACGCGAAAATCCCCGTCTACGGGCATCCCGGAGACGCCGGCATGGACCTCTTTGCGGACGTCGACCGCAGCCTGGCGCCGGGCGAGGTCTTCGCGGTCCCGACCGGGATCCAGGTGGCCATCCCGGCGGGGTCCGTCGGTCTCATCTGGGACAAGAGCGGCATCTCGCTCAGGGGTGTCCACCGGCTAGCCGGGGTCGTCGACGCGGGCTACCGGGGCGAGGTCCAGGTCGTCATGATCAACCTCGGGAAGGAGCCCTTCGCCGTTAAGAAGGGGATGAAGATCGCCCAGATGCTCATCCAGCCGGTGACGGGGGTCACGATCGTCGAATCGGAGACCCTCGATGACACTTCGCGCGGCCAGGGAGGTTTCGGCTCGACCGGCCTCTTCTGATCCTTCGTCATGATCATCAGCGCCAGCCGAAGGACCGACATCCCGGCTTTTTATTCCGAATGGCTCATCAACCGGTTCCGGGCGGGGTTCTGCACCGTTCCGAACCCGGTCAATCCCGGGCAGGTTTCCCGCGTATCGCTTCGGCCGGAGGACGTCGATGTCATCGTCTTCTGGACGAGAGACCCGAAACCCCTCCTGGGGCGGCTCGCGGAGCTGGACGAGAGAGGGTTCCGTTACTATTTTCAATACACGATCCTCGCGAACCCGAGGATCCTCGACCCCGGGACGCCACCGGTCGAAGAGGCCATGTGCACGTTCAGGTCCCTGGCCGACCGGATCGGGCCCGAGAGGGTCGTTTGGCGGTATGACCCCGTCATCATCACGGACAGGACGCCGGAAACCTATCATCTGGACCGGATGGCCTCGATCGCTGCGGGCCTTCGGGGATACACGAAACGCCTGGTCATCAGCCTGGTCGACATGTACCCGCATGTCGAGGCGCGCTTCCGGACCCTCGGGGAAAAGGGAAGGCCTCTCACTCTCTCCCGGGAGCCGTTGACGGACGGCGGGATCAGGTCGATAGTGGCGATCGCCGAGGCGAACGCCATGGAGATCTCGAGCTGCGCGGAGGATGTCGCATGGGCGGCGCAGCGCGTCCGGCCCGGCAAATGTGTCGACGATCAGCTGATCGAAAAAGTGTTCGGGATCAGCGTGACCCACCGGAAGGACCCTCATCAGCGTCCGGCCTGCGGTTGCGTGGTCAGCAAGGACATCGGCGCATACGATACCTGCGCGTTTCGCTGCCTCTATTGTTACGCGACCAGGAACGCCGGGGCGGCGCGGCGGAGCCGGCTCAAGCACGACCCCGGAGCCCCTTCATTGATCGGCCCGGAAGGAGCGGAAACCGGCCGCGCCCGCTCTCCCGGGTTCCCTTCGACGGGCTGAACTTCACGACCCGCAGGACCGTTTCGGGACATTTCCGGTCAAGCCATCCTCCGTCGCCGCCCGCGCTTCGACATCCTGAGGGGGGGGGCTTGACAAATGATACTATTAAGGTATCATTATAGCGGAGGGACTGGCGATGAAGCTGATCAACCGGGACGCGGATTACGCGATCAAGGCCCTGCTGGCCGTCGCACGAGGGGCCGGCAAGGTCACGGCTGTTCCCGATCTCGTCGAAACGCTCGGGATCCCCCGTCCTTACCTTCGGAAGATCATGCAGACCATGGCCCGGGCCGGGGTCGTCCGCTCTTCCAAGGGGCGTGGAGGCGGGTTCGTCCTCGGCCGGCCGGCCGCGAAGATCTTCCTGGCCGACATCATCCGCGTTTTCCAAGGCCCGGTCAGCCTTCATGACTGCCTCTTCAGAAAACGGATCTGCCCGGACGTCCGGACTTGCCCGGTGCGGGAGACCATCGGCCGGCTGGAACGCCGGCTGGTCAAGGATCTCGAGGCGGTGTCCGCCGCATCTCTCCTCAGCGCAAAGAAGGTCCGGGAAAGATCTCGGAAAGCATATTTCAGGGGCGAGGGTTCTTCTCAGCCCGCCCCCAAAAGGAGATAACCATGAAACCGACACAGGAACTCAGCCAGGAGCATCAAGCCATCCTGCTGATGATCACGATCCTCGGAAAGATGGCCGACAAGCTTGCGGCGAACGAGACCGTCGACACGACGCATCTCGAAAAGGCCGTCGAGTTTATCAGGGTTTTTGCGGACAAGTGCCACCACGGAAAGGAAGAGGACCTCCTCTTCCCGGCCATGGAGAAGGCGGGCATCCCCAGAACCGGCGGGCCCCTGGGGGTCATGCTCCACGAGCACGTCGAAGGCCGCGGCTACGTCAAGGCCATGTCCGAGGCCCTGGCCGGGCTCAAAAAAGGCGATCGCCGGGCGGCCGCCCTCTTCGCTGAGAACGCCCGGAATTACGGCGCGCTCCTCACCCAGCACATCTTCAAGGAGGATCATATCCTCTACCCCCTGGCCGACACACGTCTGACGGCCATTCAGCAGTCCGAGCTGGCCGCCTGTTTCGCAGGAGTCGAAGAGAATGTCATCGGCCACGGCAAGCACGAGGAATTCCATCGTCTCCTCAAAGAGCTCGAATCGGCCTATCTCGCGTGAGGCGGGGAGAAGAAGAGCGCCGCGGGCGGCCTGAAGCCGGTCGCCCGTCCGCGAATTTTCCAAACGGGCCTTCTTTTGATATGATGATAAGCTCAAACGGCCATGGCAGAACCAGGAACCGGCGATCCGGGAAGATCGCCGATGGAGGCGAGCGCCGCATTTGACGTCATCGTCATCGGCGGGGGAGTCGTCGGCTGCGCCGTCCTCCGGGAGCTCTCCCGCTACGACCTGCGGATCCTCCTCCTCGAAAAGGAGGGCGACCTGGCCGAGGGCATCAGCAAGGCCAACAGCGGCGTCATCCACAGCGGGTTCAACGTCCCTCCCGGGTCCCTCAAGGCCAGGACCAACGTCGCCGGACTCGGGAAGATCTACGGGCTCGCCTCCGAGCTCCATGTCCCGCACCGGAAGACCGGGAAGCTCGTCATCGCCCTGACGGACGCGGAGCGCCCCCGGCTCGAGGAGCTCAAGGCCGACGGCGACCGGAGCGGCAGCCCGGACCTTGAGATCGTCGGCGAGAGCGAGATCCGAGGGATCGAACCCCTGGCCCGCGGCCGTTGGGCCCTTTACTCGCCGCACACCGGCATCGTCTCCCCCTATGAGTTCACCATCGCCTTGGCCGAGTGCGCCCGCCGCAACGGGGCCCGGGTCCTGCTCGAGGCCCCGGTCGGGTCCGTCGAATCCCGGTCCGGGTCTTTCCGTCTCGGGACGCCCCGGGGGGTCTTCGCCGCCCGCTGGGTCATCAACAGCGCGGGCCTGTTCGCCGACGAGGTCGCCCGGCTGGCCGGCATCACCGACTACCGGATCTTCCCCTACCGCGGCGAATATCTCATCACCGACAAGGAGCCGGGGTTCCACCTCCGGCTGCCCCTTTATCCCGTTCCGCCCAAGGACGATCCCGGGCTGGGCATCCACATCACGCCGACCATGGAAGGCAACGTCATCCTCGGCCCGAGCGCCGAGGCCGTCGACGATAAGATGGACACCGCCTCGACCCGGCCGGTCGCTGAGCGGCTCAAGGACGAGGCCGGCCGGCTCATGCCGGAGCTCGGTCGCGCTCTTTTCATCCACAGCTACGCCGGCATCCGCCCGAAGCTCCTCGACCCGGGAGGCCGGGAGAAATTCCTGGACTTCGTGATCGAGGAAAGCGGCCTCCGGCCCGGCTGGGTCAACATCCTGGGGATCGAATCGCCCGGATTGACGGCGGCCCCGGCCATCGCGGAGATGGTCGCCGGGATGATCGGCGCGAAGGAAGGCCTGCGCCTCAAGCCGGATTTCGCCCCCGAGCTTCCGGCGAACCCCCGCTTCGCCGCGCTCGGCGACGGCGACCGGGCCGCCAGGGTCGCGGGGAACCCCGACTGGGGCGAGATGGTCTGCCGCTGCGAGCACGTGACGCGGGCCGAGGTCGCGGCCGCCCTCCGCAACCCGCTCGGCGCCCGGACAATGGACGCTGTCAAACGCCGGACGCGCTGCGGCATGGGCCGGTGCCAAGGCGGCTTCTGCACGCCGCGGATCGTCGAGATCCTCCAGGAAGAGGGCGTGCCCCTCGACCGGATCACGAAGAGGGGAGGCCGCTCCCGCCTCTTTTACGGGCGGATCAAGAGCTGAGCGATGCGAGCGATGAGCGACGAAAAGCGCCATGACTCGGGAGATCGGGGACCGTCCCCCCGGGCGGAAGCTCTCCCTCTTTATGACGTCGTCGTGATCGGCGGCGGCCCGGCCGGGCTGGCCGCGGCCCTGGGCGCCCGGCGGGCCGGGGCGAAGGACGTCCTTCTCATCGAACGTGACAAGCGGCTCGGCGGCATTCTCAACCAGTGCATCCACGACGGCTTCGGCCTCTTCCTCTACAACGAGACGATCACCGGCCCGGAATACGCGGAACGGCTGATCGAAGACGTCGCCCGGGAAGGGATCCGGTGCGAGACGGGGGCCATGGTCCTTGACCTCACGGCCGACCGCGTCCTCTGCGTCAACGCCCGCTCCGGTTACCGGATCATCAAGGCTTCAAGCGTCATCCTGGCCATGGGCTGCCGCGAGCGGACCCGGGAGATGATCGAGATCCCGGGGACCCGGCCGGCGGGGATCTTCACCGCAGGCTCGGCCCAGAGCCTCGTCAACCTGCAGAACATCCGGATCGGGAACGAGGCCGTCATCCTCGGGTCCGGGGACATCGGCCTGATCATGGCCAGGAGGCTGACGTTCGAAGGGATCGGCGTCAAGGGCGTCTTCGAGCTCCTGCCTTGGACGAGCGGGCTCGAGCGCAACGTCCGCCAATGCCTAATGGACCTCGGGATCCCCCTCGCTCTTTCGTCGACGGTCGTCGAGGTCAGGGGCCGGGACAGGGTCGAGAGCGTTGTCGTGGCCGGCGTGGATGGGGACCTCCGGCCCGTCCCCGGCACGGAGCGCGAGGTCCCGTGCGACACGCTCCTTCTTTCCGTGGGGCTCATCCCGGAGAACGAGCTTTCGAAGAGGGCCGGCCTCGAGCTCTCCCCGCTCACGGGCGGGGCCGTCGTGGACGAGACCCTGATGACTTCCGTCCCCGGCATTTTCTCCTGTGGGAACGTCCTCCACATCCATGACGTCGCGGATTTCGCTTCCAATGAAGGGTTCGCGGCGGGGGCATTCGCGGCCCGGTTCGCCCGGGGCGAGCTCCTCCCCTCGGCCAAAGTGCGCGTCGCGCCGGGTCCGAATATCCGTTACGCCCTGCCCCAGCTCCTCCGGCCGGGAACGGCCGATGTCGAGCTGAGCTTCCGGGTGACCCGGCCCGTGCGGAACTGCCGGGTCGTTGTCCGCGGCCGGCGCTCGGGCAAGGCTTATTTTCAAAAAAAGTACGGGCGGCTTCTTCCCTCGGAGCTCCAGAGGATCAAGGTCCGTCCGGCCGTCGAGGAGGACCTGGAGGTCGACTGCCGTGAGTGACCGTTCGCCCGTGGACCGCTTGACCTGCATCCTCTGCCCAGTCGGCTGCGAGCTCGAGGTCCGCCGCACAGAGAGGGGCCTGGATATCCGGGGCCACCAGTGCGAAAAGGGGATCGAATTCGCCACGGAAGAGGTCCTCTACCCCAAGCGCAACCTGGCGACCTCGGTCCCGATCAAAGGGTCTGCCACGCGGCTGGTTTCGGTGCGCCTGAGCGACCGCCTGCCGAGGGAGATGGTCTTCCCGATCCTCGCCGAGATCGCGAAGCTCAGGCCCGAGGCGCCCGTCAGGCGCGGCCAAGTCCTCATCGCCGACGTCCTCGGCACGGGCGTCGACGTCATCGCCACGCGGACCGTCGAATAGCCCGGCCGCGATTTCCGCTTGACGGCGGGCGGGGTCCTTGGATACGATGGACCGCCATGATCATCATCCTGAAATCCGCCCTCGGGCTCCTGGCGTCGCTCTTCGGGTTCTACTACCTGACGGACGCCTTTAAACACAGGGCCTCGTTTTCGCCGACGCCCTGGCCGCGGCTGGCGGGGACGGGATTCATCACCAATCTGCTGGATACTCTGGGGATCGGGAGCTTCGCCCAGCAAACGGCCCTGTTCAAGTTCTTCAAGATGGTCGATGACCGGCTCATCCCCGGCACGATGAACGTCGGCAACACCATTCCCACGGTCACCCAGGCTTTCATCTTCATGACCGTGGTCAATGTCCATCCCGTGACCCTTGCGGCCATGTCCGTCGCCGCCCCGGCGGGAGCCGTCCTCGGGGCCGGGGTGGTCTCCAGGATGTCGCGGCGGAAGATCCAGCTCGGCATGGGCTTCGGGCTCCTGGCCGTGGCCCTCATCATCCTCGCGGGCTTGCTCAACTGGTTCCCTGTCGGCGGCGTGGCCATCGGGCTCACGGGCTGGAAGCTGGCCGTGGCCGTGATCATGAGCTTTGCCTTCGGCGCCCTCCAGACGATCGGAGTCGGATTCTACGCGCCCTGCATGGCCACGGTCTATGCCCTGGGCATGCACCCCAAGACGGCTTTCCCGATCATGATGACGGCGACGGCCATGCTCATGGCGGCGGGGAGTGCCCGTTTTGTCAAGGAAAAAGCCTACGACAGGAAAGCGGCCGTCGCCTTGACCGTCTTCGGGATCTTCGGCGTGCTCCTAGCCGCCTTCGTCGTGAAGTCGCTTCCCCTGACCGTCATGAAATGGGTCGTCCTCGGCGTCGTGCTTTACACGTCGGTCTGGATGTTCATTTCGGCCGCGTCGAAGGGGGAAGAGCCGGGCCCCAAGGCCTGACCTCTCCGGCCGGGCGGTCAGCGGGAAATCATCCCCTCGTGAAGCCTACCGGGCCAGCACGGCCAGGGTTTCGAGGTGCGGCGTGTGGGGGAAGAAATCGAAGGGCGCGATCGTTTCGATCGTGTGACCATGGGCGATGAACCGCTTCAGGTCCTTGGCCAGGGCCGCCGGGTTGCAGGAGACGTAGGCTATTTTCGGGACGTCCAGGGCCAGGATACTCTTGATGGCCTGCGGCGAGAGGCCGGCCCGGGGGGGGTCGAGGATGAGGACATCCGGCGGCTCGCCGGAAGGCTCTTTGAGGAAATCCTCGACCGTCCGGGCGAAGAACGCGCAATTCGCGACCCCGTTCCCGGCGGCGTTCTCTTCGGCGTTCCGGACGTTCTCCGGGAGAGAGTCGACGCCTGTCACGTTTCCGGCCCCGCGCGCGAGGGAGACCTCGATGGCGCCGGAACCGCAATAAAGGCCCCAAACCCGGCTCCGGAGAGTCAGGCCGGCCAGTTCTGCGATCTTCCCGTACAGGATCTCGGCCGCGGCGGTGTTCGTCTGGAAGAATGTCCGGGGATAGATCCGGAAGTCGAGGCCGCCGAGCTTCTCCCAGATCCAGGGGGCGCCGGAGAGAAGCCGCGTTTCATCGAAGCTGACGATGTCCGACCTCCGGCCGTTCACGACATGCCAGAAGCTCTTCAGCCGGGGCGAGAGCGCCGCCAGCCTCCCGGCCAGGGCCTCAATATCGGCCTGGGCGCCCGGTGCGGTCACCAGGAGGACCATGACCTCGCCCGTCCGCTTGCCCTCGCGAAGGACCAGGTGGCGAAGGCTTCCCCGGCCCGTCCTGGGGTTGTGGGCCGTCAGCCCCCTCTCCCTGGCAAACTCGAGGACGGCCGGAAAGATCTCTTCGACCACGGGGCTGAAGATCGGACACCGGGTGAGGCCGACCGTCCGCCCCCTGGACTTGCGGCGGGGATCGCCCCTTTCGCGGAGACCGATCACGAGATCGCCCCAGCTCTCGGCGAAGGCGAACTCCATCTTGTTCCGATAATGATAGACGTCCGGCGACGGCGTGACGGGCCGGATGCCCCCGGGGCCGGGCTCCGTTATGCCGCTCTCGTTCAGGACCCGCCGGAGGTGCCTCTCCTTGAGCTCGAGCTGTTTTCCGTAATCGAAGTTCTGGAAAAGGCAGCCGCCGCATTCCCCGAAGTGGGGACAGCGGGGCTCGGCCCTTAACGGGGACCGTTTCTCCAAACGGACGATCTCGGCCAAGACCGAGCCGCGGCTCTCTCCCACTGCCTGGACCCGGGCCCTGTCTCCGACGACCGCCCCGGGGACGAGGATGGTCCGTCCGCCATGCCTGGCGACTCCGGAACTCCCCGGGAAGTCCACGCCCTCGATGTCCAGGCTGAGGAGCGGCGCCATGAACCGGTCCAGCAGGGCCGCCACCTTCTCCACCGGAAAGCCGACGACGTTGTCGAAGTCGCCCCTGAGACGCCGGACGAACGTATCCCCGACGTCCTGGACAGCGTATGCCCCGGCCTTGTCGAGGTAGTCCTCCCGGTCGAGGTAGGCCTCGATCATCTCGTCGGTGAGGGGACGGAAGGTCACGTACGTCAGCTCGTGGCCCGTGAGGAGCCGGTCCTCGTTCTTGTGATAGAACGCGAGGCCGGTGATCACGCGGTGCCGGCGGCCGGAGAGGAGCTTGAGCATGGCCCTGGCCGATCCGCGGTCCCCCGGCTTTCCGAGGATCCTGTGCTCGAGGGCCACGACGGTGTCGGCCCCGATGACGACGGCCTCCGGAAAGGACCCGGCGGCGGCCCTGGCCTTCAGGACGGCGGCCCCGACGGCGAACCTCACCGGGTCGGCCTGGGGGACCGCTGTCTCGTCCACATCGACGGGGAAAACGCGGAAGTCCGGCGCGACGCCCGCCATGAGCTCCCTCCGGCGCGGCGAACGCGAGGCGAGAACGATGTCCATGCGCCCTATTGTACCCGATTCCGCGGCTTCCGCCACCTCAACGGGGCGGCGCGATCTCCCGGGTCAGCGGGATCGGAAGACCGTCCCGCCGCCGAGGGAATACAGAGAGGTCGATCCGGGCTCCAGGACGGCTTCGAATTCCGCGGCGCCGCGGGCGACGACCTTTTTCGCGAACACGTCGTACACGGCCGGGACGCGGCTCGGCAGCTTGAACACGCGCCGGCCGCCGGCGAGAGCGTGGACACCGAGGAGGCTCTTGTTGGCGTACAGGACATCGCCCGCGTCGCTGTACAAATGGACGCCCGCCCACCGGGCGATGCTGCGCAGGACATCGGACGGGAGGTTTGGGGCGGCGCTGTAGATCGATTTCCAGCCTGGAAATTCCTTGACGGCGAATCCCGGCCGGCAATTCCCCTGCGAATACACGACTTCTCCCAGGACGCGGGCCGTCGGGTCGTCGACGTAAAAGAGCGGCGCCAATTTGGCGTTCGTCCCCCAGAAGAGGTCCTGGCTCAAGCCCTTGGTCAGCGGATGTCCGAAATCCGTGATGTGGACGAGAGGCCCCCACGGCTGTTCGCCGGAGCCGAAGCGGATGCCCGTCAGTTTCCTCCATGTTGTCGAGGCAAGGCCCGTCCTTGAGATATCCCGGCGCGTAGATCCATAGAGCCACCTTCCCGTCCCTCCGGAGTTCCCCGGCCAGGGCTTTTCGCCGGCTGCCGTCGAGCCGGAACGGGTTCAGGAAGACGTGGAGCTTGTAGGGCCGGAGCCTTCCGGAAAGGAAATCGTCGAGCAGGAAGACGTCGAAGGGCGCTCCCAGACGAGGCAGACCCCAAAGCCGCTGCTGGAAGATCGAGGGAATATCCAGATTGTAGCGGCACGTTTCGTAGAAAAAGCTCTCGTCGTCGATAAGGACGGCGATCTCGGAGGCCGAAGACCGGTCGAGGGTCATGGAGCCCTCTCCGACGTCCTTGAACTCCTTGAGCAGGGCGGCGAACTCCGGCACCTTGACCGGATCCACCTTCCAGAGGGCCCACCAGGCGCCCTCGCCGTGGGTCAGAAAATGGGCCAGGTTCCTCCTGAGGATCGTGCGGCTCGCTGCGAGCGTCTTGACCTGGCCGTAGTTGGGGTCCTCGCGGTCGGCGTGGGTCCGGGTGTCGTCCTCGATGAGGAGGAGCTTGCCGTGGAGGCGGACCGAATCGGCCGGGAGCATGCTCGGCGAGTCTCCTCCCATCCCGCGGAATCCGTAAGAGTAGGGGCTGACCAGGAAATCGACGTCGGGAGAGGCGAGGACCCGGCGCAGCCCCAGATGCCCGGAGCGCTGATAGGTCGAATAGTCGGAGTCCGGCCGTTCCCGGAAGAATCCGCCGTTCCAGGCCAGGTCGAGGAGGTAGCCGTAAAACGCGCCGGCCAGCCGGTTCCCGCCCGTCTCCTGCTTGACCGTCCGGCACAGATCGACGACGGCCTCGCCGCAGAGGTCGGCGAGGGCCCGGAAATAATCGATGACGTCCTGTTCGGACGCGGGGTCGCGGAACGTGTAGAGGCGGGCTTCGAGCTGGCGTTCGGCTCCGGGGACGGCGGCCGTATCGAACGACACGGTCGAGGCATGCCAGGCCGTTCGAAGGTTGGAGACGTCGTTCCCATAACGCTTCCGGAGCCAGTCCTGGAAGTAGAGCCGCATGGGGCGGCTGAAGTCCCCGCAGGGGGTGGACATGGAAGACTCGCCCTTGACCCACTCGCCCGTGTGGCCGGCCCCGACCTGGTAGGCGATCACGCGATCGGAGAGCCCGGTTTTTCGGAAATGCCCGATATAGGCGCGGAGAAACTCTTTGGCCTGTTCCCGCCAGACCTTCGAGGCGAAGGACATTCCGTTCCGGCGGCCGTCGGATAGGATCTCACACTCGTCGGGGTGGGCTTTTTCCCACCAGTCGTCATGTCCGGTCTCAAGGTAGACACGAAGGTGGAACAGGGCGCCGGGGTCGGCTTTGAGGACGCGGCCGAACCGGGCCTCGACCGTCGAGAAATCGAAGTCGTTTCCCCGGCCCGGCCCGGGCCCGACCCACTCCGTCCCCTTGCCGACGTCGAAGGCATAGATGTGGATGCCGGTTTCCGCGCTCCGGCGGGCCTGCTCCTCGAAATCCCACGAGTCCGGCCGGGGGCCCGAAACCCAATTGATGGCCGGAAAGACCGGCTTCCCGTCGAGAAAGAGGGCCGGGCTTCCGTTGAAAGGCCTGACCTCTGCGAGGCGGATCCCCGCGGCCGGGCCGGGAGCGAACAGGGGATACGGACGGCCCGAGCCGTTTTCGCGCCCGGCCAGCCCGAGCACGGTGAGAGGAGCGATTTTCAGGATATCCCGGCGTTTCATGCGATCCCTCCTCCGATAAGTCTGCGGGCCGCCCGCACGACCCGGGCGGGAAGACGGATTTTTCTCTCTCGGGCCGGATTACCAGACGTGCGGCAGGAGCCGGTACTTGACCGTGTTGGCGTATTCCTTATAGCCTGCGAGCTCCTCGATCAGGGTGTTGTCTTCGAGGGCGGTCCGGAGGATGAGCAGCAGGGCGGCCACTCCGGAAGGGATGACGGCCACCCACGACCCCAGGACGAGCGGCGCGCTCAGCCCGAAGGCCAAGCCCCCGAGATATCCCGGGTGCCGGCAATAGCGATAGGGACCTTTGCAGCAAATGATCTGTCCGCGGTCCGACTGGATCCGGACGACGCTCGAGAAAAAGCTGTTGACCCGCTTGGCCCAGAGCATGAGCGACTGGCCCAGGCAATAGGCCACGATGACGCCGAGATAGAGCAGCAGAGGCAGGCGCTGCGTCCAATGGCTCCGCCCGGCGTCCAAGCTGGCCAGGACGAGGGTCACGAAGTACAAAGGCGTCGAGACGGCCGAATAGACTCTGTCCCACGACTTGACGCCCCGGCCGGGAAATATGCGCTCCCGTTGGAGGGACGGATTATCCCGGAGGAACCAGTTGGTCAGACCGATGAAGATGACGTTGATCGCGATGTAGATCCAGGCCTGCCAGTAGTCGATCCGGCCGCCCGCGAGAAGGAGGAGAACGGTGAGGACGGTCACGCCGAGGATGGTCCGGAACCAAAGGTAACCTTTCATGTGCTCCTTGTCCACGGCGTGTCTCCCGGACTCTCCATGTCTAATCTAAGCGAGGTGGGGGAAAAAAGCAACGACAACGGCACCCTCCCGCCGGGCCGTCTTGAAACGCCGTTCAGGAATGGAATATCTTGGTCCCTGAATCGTCTTTCCATATGAACAAGGATAAGTGATGCCGACGGAAGAACAAGCGAAGCTCTTCGAGGAAATGATGGCCTGCAAGGAAGATGTCTTCCGGATCTGCTTGGGGTTTTCCCGTAACCCTTTCGACGCCGAGGACCTCAGTCAGGATGTCTACCTCAAGGCCTATAAGAACATTGATAAAATCCACACGCCCTACGCCGTTAAAGAATGGCTTTTCCGGGTTGCCCGGACGACTTGCCTCGACCGTCATAAGAAATTGAAGATCGCCCGCCTGTTCCTGCAGCGGGCTTCCGGTCCCCCCGGCGGCCCGGGACCGGTGACTCCGGAATATTCGGCAGAGGACATCGAACGGCTGAAGGCCCTCAAGGAAGCTGTCGGCCGGCTGCCCAAGAAGCTGCGGGAAGTCTTCGTCCTCCGCGAGTACGGACATGCTTCCTACCAGGAGCTGGCCCGGACTCTCGGAATTAAAGCAGGAACGGTGATGTCCCGGCTGAACCGGGCGCGTAGAGCAGTGACTGATTTCGTGAAAGAGGCACTCCATGGCTGAAAGATGGGATGATCAAGAATTCAGCGAGATCTTCCGGCTGATCCGGGAGGAGGAGGACCGAGCCCTGGAAATCTTCCGGCAGCGGAACTTCGATAAAAGAATACGGGCCCGGATCGCAGGTGCCTCCAAGAGGAACCGCAGTTTCTTCGGTCAATGGACGGTCGTCTCGGCTTCTGTCGCCGCGCTCCTTTTGATCGCCGCGGGGACGATCCTTATGGTTACCCGTCGGCCATCGCCGAGGCCGCAGGACGGCCCTGGCCCCATGGCCGTAGTCCTCGGAGACCTGCCGGGGATTTCAGACCTAGTCATGGCAAGGGAGGCGTTCCCCCGCGAAGCGACCGATGCTCTCGGCCCTGCTCGAGCCTTTCGTACAGTCTTAGCCACGTCTACTGAGCAGAAAGAAAAGGAAGAGCGAAAGGCTACAACGCCCACAGGAAAGCTGAGGGTCCCCCGTCTCAGCTTGGAGAAGAAAATGGAGATCCTGTTCAAGGATAAAGCGATAGAGCAGGTCCTCGTCAGGATCTTTAGAAAATCCGAGGAGGTCTAAGATGACGAAAAGCCGGAACTTTCTAGTGATTGCGGTAGGTGCCTTAGCGCTGAACCTGATGTCTTTTGATTTCGCGTCAGCCCCGGAAAAAGGGGCGGGATATGCTCTTCTCGATCAATATGTTAAAAGTTTCCAGGAGATGGCGACGAAAGGAACCGGGGGAGCAAACGTCCTGGAGCCATACCTACAAAAAATGGCGGCCGATGCCAAGGGGGCCAAGGAGAAGGCCGAGATCAATCTTGTTTTCTACACGCGTTTCTCGCGGCTTCTGGCCATGACCAAGCTCTTTGTAACGCCCGACCCTGGCAACATTCTCAAGCCCGTTATCGACCGAGAAGCGACCAATTTTGTAAAGGACAGTACAGGGGAGGATCTTATCACATCCGGCGGGGCCCCCGCGATAGGGCAGGTGGCCAATGCCCTGGCTGAGGAGATCGTCAACCTCCAGTTATATTTGGATAGTTTGGATAAGCGGGAAGCCATTCGTAAGAAACTGGACGAACGGATCTCTGATCCAAAGAAATAAGGGAATCAGCCGGTCCCAATTCTAGAATTCGCCCGTCTCTCGCGGCCGGGAGGCGGGCTTTTTTGTGATGACCTGTTGCCTCGCCCGGCCGTCTCGCATAGAATAGCGCGGAGAGATGGGCCAATGAACCGGTACGCCATCGGCATCGACCTCGGCGGGACGAAAGTCGAAGCCTGCCTCATCGACGGGACACGCGCCATCCTGGCCCGGAAACGCCGTCCTTCAGAGCCCCGCCTCGGCCGCGAAAAAGTCGTCGCAAACATCCTCGATCTCGTGACCGAAACGGCCGGCGGCGCGAGGTACGAAGCCGTCGGCATTGGCACGCCGGGCACCTACCATCCCGGCGACGACATCATGTACGGCGCGCCCCACACTCCGCTTTACGAAAAACCGGGCCTGATCAACCTCCTCCGGTCGAAGCTCACGGTGCCCTTCATCGTCGAGAACGACGCCAACTGCCTGGCCCTGGCCGAGTTCTTCGCCCAATGCCACGGGACATACGACACGGTCATGGCCGTCATCCTTGGCACGGGCATGGGGTCGGGCCTCATCCTGGGCAACCGGCTCTACCGGGGCCCGAACGGGAACGCGGGCGAGATCGGCCACACCTCGATCGACATCAACGGCCGGCCCTGCGAATGCGGCCGCCGGGGATGCGGCGAGGCCTACCTGTCGGGGCCGAGCCTGACCCGCCGCTACAGGGACCTCACGGGAGAGACCCTCGAGCCGCGAGAGATCTTCGCCCGCTTCGAAAAAGGGGAGCCGCGCGCCCTGGTCCTCTTCGCCGAGTCCTGCCGGATCATGGGCGAGCTCTTCGCGAACTCGGTCAACACGCTCGACCTCCAGGCGATCATCCTCGGTGGCGGCGTCTCGAACATCCCCCTCTGGTATGACTGCGTCCCGCCCTACATAGACAAGGCCCTGTTCGGCATCCCCGGACGCAAGGTCCCCATCCTGAAGGCGGTCCTGGGAGATTCCGCGGGCGTGCTCGGCGCAGCCTTCCTCGGCCTGCGCGCCATGGGCCTCATGGAATTCTAAGAAGGGGCCGAGAGAAATAGCCGGAAGGCGAAAAAAGGGTTTAGCCTTCCCGAATCGTTGCTATGAGAATAGGCGGACGCAGGGGGGACGTCCCGGAGAAAACATTGAGCGCGACGCGGGCATGGTCCCTCGTCCCTTGGACGAGGGGAGCGGAGCGATCACAGAGTGGGATTCCGCGCTGGGGAATCCCACGCTTTTCGGAGGGACTCCCCCCGAGTCTGCGACCTCGAAAAAGAATAATGAAGGGACGGCATGAAGAATGTCGGGGACCCCTCCGACCTTACTGGTACTTCCCCATGATGTAGTTTTCAAGGTTCTCGATCGTCACCTTCTGGTGGCCGATGATGGCCTTGACGACGTCGCCGATGGAGATGACCCCGGCCAGCTTCTCGTCCTTGCAGACTGGCAAATGACGGATGTGCTTGTCGGTCATCAAGGCCATGCATTCGTCGGCCGTCGTGTCCATATGGACTCCATAAACCGGGGAGGTCATGATATCGCGGACCTTTGTGTCCTGGGAGTGTCGCCCCAAGAGGACGATCTTCCTGGCGTAGTCGCGCTCCGACATGATCCCGACGACATCGTCCTTCTCGAAGACGATCAAGGCGCCGATCCCTTTTTCGGCCATGAGCTTGAGGGCGTCGTAGACTTTGGCGTCCGGCGATATCGTCCAGACCCCGGACCCCTTCTCCGAGAGGATGTCTTTCACTGTGATCATGGTGGCCCTCCAGTCAGGTTTTCCCGTCCCTTTTCAAGGCGCTATTTATATAGCCGAACCCGCTCCGGTTGTCAATCGAGATACCCGATCAGGCCGTCCCGGTTGAGGCCCTGTCCGACCGCGACCCTGGCCAGGGCCCGGGCCACCGTCTTGTGGAGGCTCTTGTCCAATGGGTTGGGGACGATATCCGCTCCCGGGCGGAACCGGCGATGGACTCGGCCGCCGGGGATCATTCAATAAGGAGGAAAGCGTACCGGTTCATCGTCTGCTTGTAATCGGAGAGGACCTCGATCGGATAGCCCAGCTTCCGGACGGTGGTATAGACGTCGACTCCCATGGCGTCCGGCGTCGGCCGGGCCTCCTTGGGGTTCTTGCATCCGGCCCGGGTTCCCGAGCACTCGAGGCAGATGTTGCAGCTGTCCATGAAGAGGAGGAAGGCCTTGAAGAATCCGGCCATGAAGACTTCCCGTTCGAGCTTGAGAAGGTCGAGATTAATCTTCCGGCCCCAGGCGTGCCGGTCTTCGGGCCGGTCGACCTTTTTTTCGAAGTGGAAGACGACGGCCCGGCCGTACTCCCGGAAGAACCGTTCGCACGCCTCGACGGCCGGAGCGTTCGGAGGACAGGTCGCCGTCCGGCCGTATTCCGAGCAGCCGTACAGGCACTTCATCCGGACCCACTCGCCCAGTACGATCTCTTGGGGATCGATCCAACGGAAGTCCGCGAATCCGTGTTCCCTGAAAAGACCTTCGAGGCGGCTCCGGCCGTCCGTTTGCCGCTTGGGCAGGCGATGGGGTTGAGGCCGACGTGTCGTTTTCATGGACCTCACTATATCACATTTTTCTAGCCGATACGAAAGGACCGGGGCCGGGCCGGACCCCGACTTCCGCTCGGCGGGGGGGCGGGAGCGTCTGGCCTTTTCCCGATCCCTCGGCTATAATTTAGCAACATGAGAAAACAAGCGGTCTCAGCCGGCCCGGCCGGGGACTTCCCGGGCGGCCTCGGCCGCTTTGCGGTCGTGCTGGTCCGTCCGGACAGCCCCGAGAACATCGGCCTCGCCGCCCGGGGTATGGCCAACACCGGGTTCACGGACCTTCGCCTCGTCGGCCTCGACAAGCTTGAAGCCCCGGCCTTCCGGACGGCCGTCCACGCCGAAGCCGTCCTCGACGGGGCCCGCTTCTTCGGGACCTTGTCCGAAGCCGTGGACGGGCTGCACGTTGTTTTCGGGTCGACGGCCCGGGTCCGCCGGGATTTTCCCCTGGCCACGATGCGGGACGCCGTCCGGGGGATGTCCGAGTATCCCCCCGAAACCAGGATCGGCCTTGTCTTCGGGAACGAGAGGACGGGCCTGACCGCGGATGAGATCGGCCTTTCGAACGTCCGTTTCCGCATCCCCCAGGCGGCTAGGCAACCGTCCTTCAACCTGGGAGTCGCCGTGACCCTGACCCTCTTCGAGATCTCCGGCCGCCGGGAGCCGCCCCCTGTCGTCCGACGGGACCTGCCCCTGACTTGGGCCGAGCAGGAGGAGGCCGGCCGGCGCTTCGGCGAGATGCTGGACGGCCTGGGCTTCATGCGCGACACCAACCGGGGGTTCATCACGGAAAGGGTCCAGGACATCTTCCGGCGGATGGCCCTGACGGGCAAGGATAGGGACGTCATCCTGGCCATGTTCCGGAAGGCCCTCCTGGCCGGGCCGGGCAAAAAAGGCCGTGAAAGGAGCCATCTTGGAGCCAAATGAGATCAAGATCGTCTTCGGCGACGGCCTGGAGGTCAACGCCGAGTACAAGGGCTTTCTGGTCAAGACTGACCAGCCCGCCCACCAGGGCGGGGGCGGGAGATTTCCCTCGCCTTTCGACTATTTTCTTATCTCCTTGGCGACCTGTGCCGGGTTCTATGCTCTCGAGTTCTGCCAGGTGCGCAAGATCCCGGTCGATAAGCTGGCGGTGAGCATGAGCGCCGAGAGGGGGGCCGTCTCCAAGATGATCGAGAGGATCACATTCCACCTCGATCTTCCGCCCGGCTTTCCGCCCAAGTACCGGGGCGCAATCGTCAAGGCCGTTGATCACTGCGCCGTCAAGGCCCATCTCCTCAAGCCCCCCCGGTTCGAGATCTTCACCCGGCTCGGAGAGTGATGTGGGCGGCATGGCGATCCTGGCGGGACTCCTCCTCGGCATCGCGGCGGCCGTGCCGGTCGGGCCCATCGGCATCCTGGCCGTCACCCAGCACTGCCGTTACGGCTTCCGCCGCGGCTATTCGGGGGCGCTGGCCTCATCGGCCATGGAGATCCTCTACAGCTTTGTGGCCATCCAGGCCGCCGGCTTCGTCAACAATTTCATCCTGAAATATTCCCACGTCATGAAGCTGGCCGGGACGGCCGTGCTCGTTTTCGTGGGCGTTGGGATCTTCCGCCAGGCCAGGACGTTCGACCCGGCGGTCCTGTTCTCCTGCAAAGAAACGAAGGAACTTCACCCGGTCTGGAAAACCATCCTCCTCTATGTTTCGAGCCCGACGCTCCCGGCCTTCTGGCTGACCGCCGCGGGCCTGGTCGTGGCTCACGACTGGGTCGAACGCGGGCAACCATCGGCCGTCCTCTTCGCCCTGGCCTGCGGAGCGGGGAGCGCCTTCTGGTATTTCATCCTGCTGCGGCTCATCCTCAGGGCCCCGGAGAAGGTCGAGGCCCGGGTCTTCCGGGTGATCTTCCTCGTGCTCGGGATTCTCCTCGTCGTCCTGGCGGTCCTCAACATCCTGTCCATTTGGGTCAAGTTCCCGGCCAAATTCAATCCCATTCACGGGGTTCCGAGGACGCTATCATGAGGCCGCCGAGGACGGCCTCATGATGGCTGCGGGGGTCCAAGACAACAGAGCCCCCCGGCTGTAAGTCCGTGGAGTTTCAGGATCGTTTGAACGGGCTCGGCGTCCCCTCCCGGCCCGACGTTCCCCGGCGCTTCCTTACTGGGTTTGTGGCAGCCAGAGATAATAGAATCCCGTCTTGAGGACCGCGAGATAGGATTCCAGGATCTTCTTGTCGAGCGGGGAGAAGTCGCCGAGCTGGGCCGCATAGATGTTGGTCTTGCTCTGGGGGTAATAGGTGTAGGCGACGAGCCGGGCGGACCTGAGGCCAGCCATCGCCAGGGTCTTCTTATAGGCGTCGTCGAAGTAGCCGATCTCGTCGATGAGCTTGAGCTTGAGCGCTTGAGGGGCCGTGTAGACCCGGCCGTCGGCGATCCGCCTGAGCTCGTCCGCCGCGATCTTGTCCTTCCGGTTCCGGGCGACGGCGTTCAGAAAACCCCGATAATACTCGTCGATGATCGCCTGAAAGAGTGTCTTTTCTTCCGTGGTCATGTCCCTGAAGGGACCGCCCGAGTCCTTGGCCTCGCCGGACTTGATGACATTGACCTTGATCCCGACCTTGGCCATCAGGTCCTCGAAATTGGGGAAGATGGAGATGACCCCGATGCTGCCGGTCAGGGTCGTGGGGTGGGCCATGATGTAATCGCAGGCCGAGGCGATGTAGAAGCCGCCCGAAGCCGCGACCCCCATCATCAGGCCGAGGACGGGCTTCCTCGTTTTCTCCTTGAACTTCAGGACCTCGTGGTAGATCATGTCGCTCGCGGTGACCTCGCCGCCGGGCGTGTCGAGCCTCAGGATGACCGCCTTCACCTGGGGGTCCTGGGCCGCCAGTTCCAACCGCTCATAAACCCGGGAGACGGCGTTCTTTTCTCTGGAGAAAAGGCTCGTGTTGACGATCGAGGAGATGACCCCCTCGACATCGATCATCAAGACCTTGTCCGTGGCGGGGCTTTGGATGAGGGTCACTTCGGCGAGCTTCTCCTCGCCCAGGAAATCCAGGTGGATATTCGGAGAGCAGCCCGCCAGGGCCATGATGATCAAGAAGATAGGGACCGGAAACCTCTTCATCGTGTCCTCCTCCGCGACTTTGACCATACCGATTATAACAGAGATGTCGCCCGGTGAACGGCGTTTGCGCCAAATCGTCCGGCGAGGGGGGCAGGCGCTCCAAAGCCCGCAAAAGTCGGATCCCACGGACGTAAGCTCGTGGAGCTTCAGGGCGGGGATAAGAAGCGAGGCTCAGGGTTACTACGGGGAGCAGTAAATATATTACATAATCCTTGCTGCTCCCCGAGTACTAGCCGGGCGATAGAGAAATCTGAAGACAATTATATCCTGCCCGGCTTAGTAACCCCGAAAAGCCCCGGCATTCCTGCCGGGGACTCGAGGGGTTGACTCGGGCCCGCGGCGGTGCTATGACTTGTCTCCTCGAGGATGCCCGTGCCCAACCAAAAATCCGTCATCGTCGGCCTGGATCTGGCCGGCTCGCCGAAGCGGCCGACGGGGTTTTGCATCCTCCGAGGGCTTGAGGCCGAAACGACGGACCTCTATTCGGACGAGGAGATCCTGGCCGCGGTCGTCGAGGGCCGTCCCGCCCTCGTCGCCATCGACGCTCCGCTCCATCTCCCGCCGGGCAGGGCCTCCATCCATGAGAGGAACAATTCCCACTACCGCCCCTGCGACCTGGAGCTCAGACGAAGGAAGATCCCGTTCTTCCCGATCACTCTCGGCCCGATGCGGGGACTGACGGAGCGGGGGATGAGGCTCCGCCCACAGTTCGAAGCCCTAGGGATCCGGACGGTCGAGATGTATCCGGGCGGCGCCCAGGACGTCTGGAGGATCCCCCGGGCCGGCCGCGACCGGAACGGTCTGCGCCGCGGCCTCGCCAGGCTCGGCCTGAAGGGCCTGCGGAAGGAGTGTTCCAGCCACGCGCTTGACGCCGCTACGGGGGCGCTGGTCGGCCTTCTCTTCCTTCGGGGCCGGGCGGAGGTGTTGGGCGATTTCGACACGGGGGCGATCATCATGCCCCGGGTCGGGCCGCGGGCCGGGCGAGGCAAGGCAACTCCCCGCGATTCCCCGGTCGCGGCGGACATCCAGGCAGGAAGGAAAAAGTAGAAGGGCGTCCCGACGGCGGGAGCCGGCCGGGATCAATCCGGGAACTCGAACGTCTTCTTGCCCCTTCTCCCCGGCGGGCAGATGATCTTGATCGCCTTGGGAATGACCCTGAATTCGATCAGGTCCCGGTCCCCGAGGACCTCTCCGTTATATTGGATGGGGAGGTCCCGGCCCTTGATGACCACCCGTTTGGCCTTGAAATGCCGCTGCCGCTTCTGGTAGAGGCCGAGATAGATCAGCGGAAAAAGGAGCGTGTACTTGACGGGCCCGAGCTCGAAGAGGGTGATGTCCAGGTAGCCGTCGTCGACGCGGGCCCGGGGCGCGATATGCCAGCTGTAGCCGAAATAGTTCGTTTTCGTGACGATGCAGTCGAAGAATTTCGAGCGGACGGTCTTGTGCTCAAAAGAGCCTTCCCGATCGGTCCCGTCGTAGAGCTCGATCTCCCTCTCGTCGATCCGTGAGCCATAGAGCCGCCGGGCCGCCAGGACATGCCCCCAGATGCCCTCAATGGAATGCCGGAGCTTTTCGCTGGTGACCCGGGCCGTGGCCCCGACGCTGGCGAAAGCCGCGTGCCGGCCCTCGACTTCGAGGAGGTCGATCGTCCGCGGCACGCCGGCGGCCAGACGGTCGATCGCCCGGCGCGGGTTCTTGGGGATGCCGAATGACTTCCGGAAGGCGTTGCCGCTGCCGAAAGGGATGACGCCGAAGAGGACGTCCTTCGCCTTCCCGGCTTCGAAGATGCCCTGCAGGGTGTCCGCGATCGTCCCGTCGCCGCCCATGGCTACGATGAGGTCGGCCTCGCCGGAGGCCTTCTTGGCCCTCTCGACGGTCGTTTGCGTGTCGCCGAAGACGTCATAGATCTCCCCGGGGAGCTTCTTCTGGAGATAAGCCCTGAGCATCTTCCGCCGGAGCCACTTGGAGTTGGCGGCCCTGGGGTTGATCAGGCAGGCGACACGGCCCCATTTGGTCTCTTCTGTCATGGCACGTCCGGATAACTCATCTTATCGCACGGGGGAGGTCCTGTCAAAGTCCGGGGGGACGGCGAGACGGCCCTATTCCGGGAAGGGTCCGTCCGTTTTCCGTTTTTTCCAAAGGAGAGAGACCGAATAAACCTTGACGGCGAGGAGGGCGAGGGCCATGATCAGGGCCGCGACCCAGAGCTTCGGCAGGAAGATCAGGGTCAGGATGACGGGAGCGGAATTGGCGATCTTGGCCGGAGGGCTGAAATTGAGGGCGTAGACCTTGGGGTCGACCCGGTCGAAATAATTGATGGAGATGATATCGTACTTGACGAACTGATAGCTCAAGTAGAAGTCCACGAAGGCGAAATCCAGGAGATAAACGACGACGGGGAGAGCGAGCCCGGGATGGAAGTGGACGAAGTTGATAAAGAAGAAGAGGGCCTCGACCCGGTCGGCGATGATGTCGATCTCGGCGCCCACGACGGTTTCCTGCCGGGAGGCGCGGGCAAACCAGCCGTCGAGGCTGTCCCCGGCCCAATGGACCGCCAGCCCGATGTAATTGTAGAGTTCGCGGTGTCTGACCGCCGCCAGAGCGAAAAGGACAAGGCAGGTGGAGAGGCGGATGAGGGTGATGACGTTGGGCCCGCTATAGATGGACCCGGGGTTTCTCCGCCGCATATCAGATTCCTAGTTCTCGCATCCGGCGTTTAACATATAATAAAGGAGTCTTGAGGGTCAAACCTATCCGGCGACAGGTCGGGCCCTATCCGGCCGGGATGACCCCGTTCGGTTTGCCCGGCCGGAACGCTTGGGATAAAATGAGGGTTACGAGCATGTCCGACCTCGAAAAGACCGTTATGAGCAAGGGCCGGAGATTCCTCCTCCGGGTGGAGACTTCCCACGAAGCCCGGGATTACCAGAAGTACGAAGACATCCGGAACGAGATCTGGGGCTTCCCCGACGACCATTTGGCCGGGACCCGGAACATGATGTGCGAGAACTTCCTGGCCGAGGGCGGCAGCCTGTTCATCGGGGCTTTCGTCGAGGCCGAGGGCGGGGGCTTCGCTGCGGACGGGGGGAACTTGGCCGGCTTCTGCTACGGGTTCGTGGGCGTCGTGGACAAGGAGATCGGCTTCCGTGAACTCTCGAACCTCCGCTTCTATTCCCAGTTCGCCGGCGTCCGGAAAGACTCCGAGGGCCTCGGGTTGGGCGTCCTGATGAAGGAGTTCCAGCGGGACATCATTTTGGGCCGCTTCGGCATCGGCGCCGTGATCTGCACGTATGACCCCCTGACCGGGGTCAACGCCCGCCGGAACGTCCACCACTTCGGCATGGACGTCCTGGAATACAGGGTGGCGACCTACGGCGAGTACGGCGGGCTCCTCAACCGGTCCGACGTCGCTTCCGACCGGTTCCTCATGTCCTGGGATCTGACAAAGACGCCGAGGGCCAGGACAGCGCCTCCCGGCCCATCCCTTCGAGAGGCCGGACCGGTCTTTCGCGTGGAAGGTCATCGGCTCAAGGGGAGGACCTCGGAACTCGAGCTCGAAGTCGTCCGGACCGCGGACCTTGATTCCCGGAAGGCCATGTTATTGGTCCAGATCCCCGTTGATTTTTGCCTGATGCTCCGGGAAACGGACGTCGCGGACCCCGCCGTCCGCCGGATCCCTGTCGAATGGCGGCTCCAAACGCGGCATGCCTTCCGGACGCTTTTCGCCCGTGGATACAGGGTCGTGGACTTCCTCAACAACGTGGGAACTCCTCCGGCGAATTATTATGTCCTGATCAGAGAAACCGAAGGAAAGGCAGGCCTTTTACCTTGATCCTTCCCGGTCTCCCTGAATATGTAAAATAAATTTACATTTCGGGCCATTTTTTCCCTCTGGTGGCATGTATTTTCCATCCCCTCATAGACGGGAATCGGCTGACCCGTTCGCCGACGCTAAGCCCCGCCTTTCAAGGCGGGGATAAGAAGCGAGGCTCAGGGTTACTACGGGGAGCAGTAAATATATTACATAATCCTTGCTGCTCCCCGAGTACTAGCCGGGCGATAGAGAAATCTGAAGACAATTATATCTTGCCCGGCTTAGTAACCCCGGACAAGCCCTCGCATTCATGCCGGGGACTCGAGGGGTTGAGTCCATGATTTAAACCTCGTTGGCATGAAGTATGCACATTAATTATTTCTGTGATTGGATCCCCGGCCGTTACTTCTTGCCTGGGATGCAATTTCGGCCTATTTTGGCTAAGATGATGGATATCCCATGTTGAACGCGCGCCGCCTCATCAGCCGTCCCCTTTTCTTCTTCCTCTGCCTCGCCTCCGCCGGCCCGGCCGGACTTCTCCTTCAAAAGGGCCCTGAGGACAAGCCCCAGGCTGGCGGCACGCTGGTGATCAAGGCCTATCAGACCCCGTTCAACCCGGTCTTCGATCCGGCCGCAGCGGCCTCGCACTATTTTGTGGTCGAGCAGCTCTTCGACGGGCTGGTCAAATTCGACAACAATTTCGGGATCATCCCGGCCCTGGCCGAGTATTGGACGATCTCGGACGACGGGAAAAAGATCACTTTTTACCTGAGAAAGGGCGTCAGGTTCCATCACGGCAGGGAGATGACCGCCGAGGACGTCAAGTTCTCGCTGGAACGGCTGATCCAGAACCGTCCCGGAAACACGTGCTACCAGTATTTCACTGGGAAGGTCGTCGGCTCCGAGGATTTCCGGCAGGGGAAGGCCGCTGAGGTCAGCGGCTTTCGGGTCCTGGACAGATACACGTTCGAGATCCAGTGGATGAGGCCCTACGTCTCGGGCCTTTACCTGCTGGGCATGTATTACTGCAAGGTCCTGCCGAAAGACCTCCTCTTGTCCCAGGGCCAGGACTTTTTCCAAAAGCCCGTCGGGACAGGCCCTTTCAGGTTCTCCGCCTGGCTGCGGGACGAGCGGAACCCGAGGCTCGGGGCCCTGGGCGTCCGGCTGGAGAGGAACTACCTGTATTTCGGCAAAAAACCTTACCTGGACGGCCTGGAGTATTCGCCCAATTTCACCGACAGCCAATTCCAGGACGGGCTCGTCCATGTCGTCCCCGTGACATCCGATAGCCTTCTCGATAAGAGGCTCCTGGTCCTGGAGAACAATTCGCTCCGGTCGGCCTCCCTGGTCCTGAGCTGCCACGTCCCCCCTCTGGACCGGGCGGAGGTCCGGAAGGCCCTGGCCCTCGGGATCGACAAGACCAGGCTGACCGAAGCCGCCACCTCGGCCGAATCTGTCCCCCAGGTGACCCAGAATTACATCCCGCCCCTCCTGCCGGGTTTTTTCCCGAGGGACGTCATTCCCGTTTGCGATCCGGAAAAGGCCCGGATGCTCCTGGCCCGGCTCCTGCCTGAAACGGGCGGGCGCCTGACTTTGACCCTGGCCTTTCTCCTGCCGAGAACGGTGGTCGACCAGAGCTTGAGCAGGGAGCTCGAGAGGGAGCTCGAAGCGATAGGGGTCAAGCTGGACGTGAGATACCTTAAGGCGGCCGAGGACATCCGCGCGATCCGCGGCCCGTACCTGAAGTTCTTGGAGTGGAACATGGACTTTCCCGACCCCGAGAACGTCATCCTGCCCCTTTTCGGCTCCAGGTCCCTCACGAACCAGCTCAATTCCCATTACTCGAACCCCCGCTTGGACGCCCTGCTCGAGCAGTCGGAGGTCGAACCGAGCTGGGAGCGGCGGACCGACCTTTTTAGGCAGATGGAACAGGTCCTTTATGAGGAGGTCCCCGCGATCCCGCTCTTTTCGGAGCGGCTTAGGATCGCCCTTCGTCCGGTCGTCCGGGGGGCGAAGCTCCCGGCCCTGGGCTTTTTTTTCCTGGACACCAAGGAAATCTGGCTGGATCGAAAAGAGAAGTCCGGTGGAGCTTAAGCTGTCGATCTACAAGCGTCTCGTCTTCTGGATCACGGTCCTCGTCTTTATCCTGGTCGGGGCGGTCCTGTTCGTCATCCAGCGGCGCGAGGTCCAGACGCTTTTCGAGCAGGCCCGCGGCCGGGCCGTCTTGATCGCCAGGTCCATGGCCGAGATCAACCAGCAGCCGCTCGTCCGGTACGATACCGAGACCATCCAGGCGAACATCGATCAGCAGGTCGGCGACCAGCTGCCCTATATCGTTTTCTATGACCGGTCCGGGGCGCCCTTTGTCGCTAACGCCCTGGTCCGATCCCAGGACGATATCCTGGGCCGCAGCCATTTCGACGAGGATGTCCAGCCGGACGCCGAATTCACGGAGAGCAAGCGCGTTCTTCTCCAGGGACGATCTCTGAGGATCCTCGAGGTCGAGATCCCCGTCTTCCTCCCGGGGAGCACGACGAAGTGGGCCTCGGTCAAGATCGGCCACTCCCTCGAGCCCATGTACGCCGACCTCAGGTCGGTCCGGACCGTCCTCATCCTCGTCGGGCTCGGGGGGCTCCTCCTGGGCGTTCTCGGGGCCACTCTCCTGGCGAAGAGGATCACCCGACCCCTCCGGAAACTCGTCGAGGGCACCGTCAGGCTCTCCAAGGGCGATTTCTCCAAGTCCATCGATATCCCGCCCGGGGACGAGATTGGGCGAGCTGGCCCGGAGCTTCAACGACATGACGGGCCAGCTCCTCCAGACCCGGGAGAGGATGGAGGCGGCCAACCGGAAGCTCGTCCAGGCGGAAAAGCTGGCCTAGCATCGGGCGCCTGGCGGCGACCATCGCCCACGAGATCCGGAACCCTCTGACATCGGTCAAGCTCAACATCCAGAAGATCGCCGAGGACGAGAAGCTCGAGGACTCCGAGCCGGGAGCATCTCGGCCTGTCCATGGAAGGCATCGGCCAGATCGAGAAGTTCATCAAGGAGCTCCTCAATTTCACACGCGTCGCGGACCTCACTCTTGACCGCTTCCCGCTGGAGCAGGTCCTCGAGGAGTCCTTCAAGATGCTCGAGGACACGCTGGTCCCGAGAAGCGGATCGCGTCGAGAGGGATTACGCGGCCGGCCTGCCTCAGGTCCTCGTGGACGGCGACAAGATGCGGCAGGTCTTCCTCAACGTCCTGCGCAACGCGGAGGAGGCCGTCGAGACGGGCGGCCGGATCTCCGTTTCGATGGACCTGGCGGCCGAGGGCGGCCGACAGAAGGATCCGGGTCCGGATCTCGGACAACGGCCGCGGGCATTCCCGAGAAGGACTGGGACAACATCTTCGAGCCCTTCTTCACGACCAAGCCCTCGGGGTTCGGGCTGGGGCTGGCCAACGCCCGGAAGATCGTCGAACAGCACAACGGGCAGCATCCGCGTCGTCCGGAGGCGAGGGCGGGGAACGGCTCGTTCGTCATCCTCATCCCGTGCGAGGAGGGGACATGAAATCCATCCTGATCATCGAGGACGACGCCCTCGTCCGCAAGACCCTGACGTCCCAGCTTGCCAAGGGGGGCTTCGAGGTCCATCGTCGCCGAGGACGGCGAGACCGGGCGTCCGGGCCTACGCCGAGAGCAATGCCCGACCTCATCCTCCTGGACATCCGGCTGCCGGACATCGACGGGCTGGAGGTCCTGCGGCGGATCAGGGAGAGGAACCGTCGGGCCATCATCCTCGTCATGACGGCCTTCGACGACATGAAGACGACGGTCGAAGCCGTCAAGCTCGGCGCCTTACGAATACCTCGTCAAGCCCCTGAACACCGCCGAGCTCGACCTGACCATCGAAAAGGCCCTCCAGGTCCGGGCCCTGGAGGAGAAGGTCAGCTACCTCGTCGAGGAGAAGCAGAAGGAGTACACGATCGACAACATCGTCGGCCACTCGCCCCAGATGCGGGGCGTTTTCAAGATGATCGGCTCGGTGGCCGATACCCGGACCAACATCCTCATCCAGGGAGAGAGCGGGACGGGCAAGGAACTCGTGGCCAAGGCCATCCATTACAACAGCCTTTACCGGGACGAGCCTTTCATCGTCATCAACTGCTCCGCCATCTCCGACACGCTCCTCGAGAGCGAGCTCTTCGGCCACGTCAAGGGCGCGTTCACCGACGCCGTCTGCGAGACGAAGGGCAAGTTCGAGATCGCCGGCAAGGGGACCCTCTTCCTGGACGAGGTCGGCGACGTCTCGCCCAACCTGCAATCCAAGCTCCTCCGGGTCATCGAGACCAGGGACTTCATGAAGGTCGGCGGCGAGAAAGTCCTCAAGACCGAGGCGCGAATCATCGCGGCCACCAACCAGAACCTCCGGGCCCTGATCGAGAAAGGCCGGTTCCGGGAGGACCTCTATTACCGGCTCAAGGTCGTCGAGATCATGCTGTCGCCGCTCCGGGAAAGGCGCGAGGACATCCCGGACCTCACGGCCTACCTCCTCGAGAAGATCAACCGCGACCTCCGGCAGGAACGTCCGGAAGGTCCCGCCCGAGGTCATGAAGCTCCTCATGGACCTCCCTTGGAGGGGCAACGTCCGGGAGCTCGAGAACGCCCTGACCCGGGCCGTCATCCTGGCCAAGGGGGACATCGTCCTCAAGGAGGACCTGCCCCTCGATCACGAGGAGAAGAGCCCTTTCCCGGACGAGCTCGTCTCCCTCGACCAGGTCGAAAAGAGCTATATCCGGCACGTCCTCAGCGCGGTCAAGGGGAGCAAGACCAGGGCCAGCCAGATCCTCGAGATCAGCCGCCCCACCTTGGACAAGAAGATCAAGGATTACGGTCTGGATGCGGACGTCTGATCGCTCCTGGCCTGCCGCTGTAAATGAAGTTTACAGGTTGAAAGGAATTTTTGCCTCCGGAGGGGCGGCTTCCCGGCTGCGTCAGGGGCTAGCGGGTGGCATAAAATATGCTGTTAGCATAGACGTCATGCGAGCGATCGATAAACGGGTCCATTTCCCGATACCCTTCCATAACCCTCCTTCTTTTTGTTCCGGAGCGAGGGGTGCCGCGGGGGCACCCCTCCTCCATTTTTCCTGACCGGGAGAATTCAGGTCAGAGCCGGGGCCAGCCCGGGAACCCTTTCGGCAGGCTTCTTCGCCCAGAACGTCCCGAAGACCGTTTCGCTCCAGACGAGCTCGCAGTGGACGAACCCGGCGGAGCGCAGCCATTTGAGCCACGCCTGCTGCGGAACAAGGGAGTAGGCCGGGCGGCTACGCAGGTGCCATTCCTGGATGTCCTGCCGCCCGGCACCCATGCCCATGACATCCCTCTCCCATTGCTTCCAGATCCTATCCCCGGCCGGAGTGACGTCCAGCATGACCGAGAAAGCGAAGATGCCCCCCGGCCTGAGGGACCAAAAAACGTTCCGGCAGACGGATTCCTTTTCCTCGGGGGAGGCCAGAAAGTGGAAGGCCAGGTTGGAGAGGACGTAGTCAAACGCCGTCGCCCGGGCGTATCGGGTGATGCTCCGGCACTCGAGCTCCACCCATTCTGCCGAGCGGCCGAGCCGTTCCCTGGAGGCCTGGATCATGGACGGCTCCGGGTCGACCGAGGTCAGCCTTACGTAAGGCTTCTCCTCGAGGATCCGGGCGCTGAGGATCCCAGTCCGGCATCCCAGCTCGAGCACGGGCGAGGATTCCTCGCCCATGAGGAGCATGGATTCGAGGAGCGATTCCAGGATAGCGGCCTGGCAGGGGACAAAATAGCGGATTTCCCTGTCGAAAGCCTCGGGTTCGCGGACCAAATTGGGGCGCCCGGGTTCCGGGCGAACTGGGGCTCTCGACTCATCCATCAGGACCTGATCCTCGGCAGGCCACAAGCCTTGCCGGTGGTTTAGTCGGACGGGCGGGGCGCATTCCGCAAAGTTGCATATTTTAGAGGCCGTCCGGCCCCCCTCCGCTACGGGGGCTTTCAGGGAACTATTATCGCCGCCCAGACCGCTCTGATATAATGTAGCGGCTGGGCCGGAAACGACATCATGACGAACCGGGTCATTCTTGCGCGGATCGAAAAAGGTCTCCGGGTCCCCCTCCCCGGCATCCCCGCCCAGCTCCGGATGGCGCCTGACCCCCGCCCGCAGGGCCACAAGGCCTATTTCGAGGTCGAGGGGTCCTGTCTCAAGGCGGGCGTCCTCGTTCTCCTCTACGAAAAAGGAGGACGGCTGCATCTCCTCCTGACCAGGAGAACGGAACGGGTCCTCCACCATCCCGGCCAGATCTCCTTTCCGGGGGGGAGCAGCATCCGGGGGAATCCCTCGAAGCCACGGCCCTTCGCGAAACGAAGGAAGAAATGGGCGTCGACCTCGAGGCGGCGCGGACCCTGGGCCGGCTGACCCCGCTTTATATCGCGCCCAGCAACTATTGCGTTTATCCGACGGTGACCTTTCTTCCCGGCGAGCCGCTCTTCAGGCCCCAGCCCGATGAAGTGGCCGAGGTCATCGAAGTCCCGGTCAGCCATCTGATTAAGCCGACGAATCGCCGCCGGGAGACCTGGACGACCGGCGACAGGACAGCGAATGTCCCTTTCTATGTCTTCCAGGGCCACAAGATCTGGGGGGCCACGGCCATGGTCCTGGCCGAGTTCCTGGCCCTCCTCGAGTCATCCCCGGCGTGAGGATTCCCCATGAGAAGGTACCACCACCTCGGCATCCCGACGGATCTTCCCAGAGAAGGGGAGGCCTATCTCCCGGAGTTCAAGGTCTATCACTCCGGCTACAAGACAAGCCCCTACGGCATCGAGTGGATGCGCTACGGGCCAGGCTGCCCGCTGCCGGGCATCGTCCAAAAGATCCCCCATGTCGCCTTCGAAGTCGACGACCTGGCCGCCGAGATCGCCGGGAAGGACGTGATCATCCCCCCGAACAGCCCGTCCTCCGGGGTGACGGTCGCCTTTATTGTCGAGAACGGCGCCCCGATCGAATTCCTGGAGTTCGACAAGAAATAGCCGCCGGCCTTGATTGCCTGTCCGAAGGCCTATACAATACTGTCCTGAAATGAATCGAGGTCCGGCCATGAGCAACCGAAAACGCATCTTCAGCGGCATCCAGCCGAGCGGGACAATCCACATCGGCAACTACTTCGGGGCCATCGAGAACTGGGTCCGCCTGATGAAGGACTACGAGTGCTTCTTCGGCATCGTCGACTACCATGCCATCACGGAGAGCTTCGACCCTGCTCTCATGCAAAAGAGGATCTGGGCGGCCGCCCTCGACAATATCGCCGCCGGGCTGGACCCGGCCCGCTGCACGATCTTCGTCCAGAGCCACGTCCCCGAGCACACCGAGCTCTGCTGGCTGCTCAACTGCGTGACGCCCATGGGCGAGCTCGGCCGGATGACCCAGTTCAAGGAGAAATCCGAGCGGGAGAGGGAGAACGTCACGGCCGGCCTCCTCAACTACCCCATCCTCCAGGCCGCCGACATCCTTATCTACAAGGCTGCCGCCGTCCCGGTCGGCGAGGACCAGGCCCAGCATCTCGAGCTCGCCCGGGAGATCGCCCGCCGCTTCAACAGCCGGTTCGGCGATTACTTCCCGGAGCCGCAGACCCTGATCGGCCGCGGGGCCCGGGTCATGGGGATCGACGGTGGGGCGAAGATGAGCAAGTCGCTCGAGAACACCATCGGCGTCGCCGAGGAGCCGGACGCGATCTGGGAGAAGCTCCGGCCGGCCAAGACCGATGAGGCCCGCAAGCGCCGCAACGACCCGGGGAACCCCGACCGGTGCAACATTTTTTCCTATCACAAGCTCGTGACCCCCGAAGGGGAGATCCGCGAGGTCGTCGAGGGCTGTACCACCGCCGGGATCGGCTGCCTCGACTGCAAGAAGATCTTTTTCAACAACCTGAGGAAAGTCCTTGACCCGATCCGGGAGAGGCGCCAGGCTCTCGAAAGGGAGCCCGAGGCCGTCCGGGAGGCCCTGAGGGAAGGGGCCGTGCGGGCCAGGGCCATCGCCCAGGAGACCGTCCGGGGGGCCAAGAAGCTCATGGGCCTCCTTTCGGACTTCTAAGGGTCGCCGGCCAGGACCTCAGGCCCTCATCGGAAGCCCGGCCATCCGCTCTTCCTGGGCAACCTTCTTGCGGCAGTTTCCGTCTTTGTATTTGAAGGTCGAACTCCGAGGAGGTTTCTATGCTAAAAATCAAGACGCTGGTCATCTTGACCATCCTGGCCCTGGCCCTTCTTTTCGCCGGGCTCTTCACCCTGGCGGCGGCCGACTACCGGGAGGATTTCTCCAAGACCCTGGCCCTCAAGGCGGGCGAAACTTTTGCCCTGGACAACGTCAACGGCCGGGTGACGGTCAGCACCTGGAAGGACAGCAAGGTCGAGATCAAGGCCGTGAAAGTGGCCCGGGACAGCGAGAAGGACCTCAAGGATGTGGAGATCCGGGTCGATGAGTCGGCCGGGAAGGTCTCGGTCAAGGCGATCTGGCCCAAGTTCAGGCACGATTTCCACGTCGAGGTCAATTTCGATATCAAGGTCCCCGAGGGCATCAATCTGCGCAAAGTCGAGACGGTCAACGGCGACGTCGAGGCCACGGGCACGTTCGCCTCGGCCGAGCTCGAGACGGTCAACGGTTCGGTGACCGCGGACGGAGTCAAAGGGACGCTGGACGTCGAGACGACGAACGGCGGGATCAAGGTCATCCGCCAGGAAGGGAAGCTCAGGGCCGAGACGACCAACGGCGGCATCCGCCTCGAACGCCTGACCTTCAAGGACGGGATCCGGGCGGAGACGACCAACGGCTCGATCACCCTGGCCATCGAAGCCCCGGACCAGGTCAACGCCCTCCTCCGGGCGGAAACAACGAACGGCCATATCTCCGTGGATTTCCCGGTGACCCTGAAGAACCTCCGCCATTCCCGGCAGCTGCATCGAGGCCCAGATCGGTCAGGGCGGGCCGGAGATCTCGCTGCGAGACGACCAACGGCTCGATCTCGATCACGAAGTAGGGAAAAGACCGTAAGGCGGGGGCCGCCTCGGCGGTCCCCTTTTATTTCCTGGTTCTGGACGGGACGGCCGGGACCTCCTCCCTGACGTAAAGGACGCCCGTCTGCCTGAGAAGGCCCTGGAACTCCGGCTCGGCGAGCTCGCCCCTGACCTCGGCCTCGACGTGCTTGCCGAAGTAGAGCTTCTTGTTGATGCCCTCGATGAGGCTCGTGACCCGGAGGTAGACGCTGGCCTGGAGCTTGTCCACGACGACCGTCACCTTGTCCTCCCGGACGATGACCGCCCGGACGGACGGCAGCTCGGACATCTTCTTGGCGAATTTCCCGAGCATCTGCCTCTTCCTGTTCCGGGCGGACCGGTAGACCAGGAGGGCGAAGATGGCAGGCCCGATGAGGGATCCCCAGTTGATCCGGGCGACGAGGAGGGCCGCCGTCACGGCGAGGGCCGCGACCATGATCACGATCCCCTTGTTGCCGTAGGGGATGGACTCCTTGAGCCGCTCGGCCCAGTTCAGGAAGCGCTCGCCGGCCGGCAGGGAGCGGCGCGTCCCCGTTTCGAGGTCCTGCTCGAGCTGCTTGAGATCGGCCGCCAGGGCCCGGGCCTCGGGATAACGGTCTTCGGGCCTCTTCCGGAGGCAGCGGAGGACGATCCGGTGGACCTGCGGCGAAAGGTTCCGCCGGATGACCGTCACCGGCCGGGCCTCCTCGTAGGCGATAGCGTGCATCGTGTCGATCGGCGTGTCGCCTTTGAACGGCAGCTCGCCCGTCACCATCTCGTAAAAGACGATGCCGAGGGAAAAGATGTCGCTCCTCGCGTCGAGCTCCTGGCCGCGGGCCTGCTCTGGGCTCATGTAGCTGATCGTGCCCATGACGGCGCCGGGCATGGTCTGGCCGTGGGCCTTGGTCAGGGTCCGGCTGATGTCCCCGGCGGTCCCGGGCTCGTCCGGGCCCGGCTCGAGGAGCTTGGCCAGGCCGAAATCGAGGAGTTTGGCGTGGCCGTCCCTGGTCACCATGATGTTGTCGGACTTGATGTCCCGGTGGATGATCCCCGCCTCGTGGGCCTTGGCCAGCCCTTCGGCGACCTGGTGGGCGATCTCGACCGACCCCAGGAGGTCGAGCTCGGCGTCGGCGATCAGGCGGCTGACGGTCTTGCCGTCGATGTATTCCATGGCGATGAAGATCCCGCCGTCGGCCTCGTCGATGTCGTAGACCTGGGCGATGGCCGGGTGGGTGAGGACGGCCGCGGCCTGGGCCTCCCGGAGGAACCTTGTCCGCCGGTCCGGGTTCGAGACAACGCTGGGGGGCAGCATCTTCAGGGCGACGGGGCGCTGGAGGCGGAGGTCAAGGGCCTTATAGACGACCCCCATCCCGCCCTGGCCGATGAGGGCCTCGATCTTGTAGTGCTTAAGGGTCCGGCCGATCATGGGACTGTTCTGTGCGATCATGGCCCCGACTTTTCCTTATTGAATACCACAGGAGCCCCGCAGGGTCAACAGAGTGAACCTGTCCAGGACATAGAAAACGCTTTTCCCCTAGAGCCTCTTTTCCATTGCCGATGATATTGATAAGGGACCAGGAATCAAGGACTTGGCCTGGGCCTGGCCCGGCTCACCTCGTTGTGATCAGATTCCGCTTCCTCAGCTCCTCGAGCCCCTTTTCCCAGGGGCCCGAGTCTCCCCACAGGTAATAGGAAAAATATCGGACAGTCTTTTGGAAGATGGGGACCCAGGGCTGGAGCTCGGCGTAGGTGTGATGGGATTCGCCGTTGGAGGGGTGGTTCATCCACACGTGGAGGAACTCGGGCTCGCTCACCGGGAAGGCGCCGACGAACGAGACGTCCTCGACCGTGTCCCGTCCGGCGTTCCAGCCCTCCTTGAGGAAGAAGATCTCGCCGAAATATTCTTCGGGCCGCATCCGGACCTCGCGGCGACCGGTCACGGACGGGACGACGAAAACATCTTCCGTCCAGTGCCGCTTCCCCAGCTCGAGGATGGGCTGCGGACCGATCATGTGGAGCTCGGGGTTGCGGAACTCCAGGGCGAAGCGGACCTCGACGAGCGGCGAATCGCCGAACAAAGTGAACGTCTTCTCCAGGCGGTTGCCGTAATAATCGGCCTCCATCCTCACCTGGACGAATGGCCCCTCCCTGCGGACGACCTCCGCGTCGTAGATCCTATGCGTTTCGATGGACGCCTGGCCGAGGAAATCCTCGAATCCCCCGTACGGGTAGAAGCCACGCTCGCGGAAAGGCCGCCTGTCCGTGTCCTCCTTCTGGGGCCAGAGCTTGAAGAAAATGTTGTCGTTTTTTTCCTTGACGATATATTCGATGATGCGGGCGCCGATGCGGAGCAGGGTGACCCGGACCTTGGAGTTCTCGAGCCGGTATTCGTTGATCCCGTCGCCGTTGAGGTCGACCTCCGTGACTGTCGCCCTTCCCGACGCAGGGCCGACGCCGAGCTGCGTCACGGACTCCGCGCCGAGGGACGTGACCCTGACCGAATATGACCCCGGCTTGAGGGGCAGCCGGAAGGTCAGGGTTTCATGTTCGCCCGGCCGGGCCTGGCCGGTCCGCCGGGCCTCGAAAACGGGGTGACCGGCTCCGCCCTCCGGATAGACCTTGAGCGAGACCGGATAGCCGGTCCCGGTCGAGAAGTTGTGGATGGAGACGGGAAAGACGACCTCCGGCTCCAGCCCGTAAAGGAGCCTGTGCACGGAGATCGCGGGGGGAAGGTCGAGAAGGGTCAGGGCCCTTTTCCGGCCCGCTTTCGAGCGCAGCTCGACCAGGATGGGATTGGCCTTGGCCATGGCGGCCAGCGTGGGCTCGATCCCGAACCGGAACGTCCGCTCCGACCCCGGGGGCAGGACGGCGTCGGCGGATCCGCCATTGACCCGGAGCTCCGGCGCCGGCCGGACTTCGATCTGCCCCTCGACGGCGGCCCCGCCCAGGTTCGCCGCCCGGACGACGAGCTCACGTCCCTCTACGGCAGCTTCGAGCCGGACCCGGTCACTGAAGTAATTCTCGAGAAAGACCCGGTCGAGAAGGAGCATCTGCAGGGCATTCCGGAGAAGGGCCGGCCCCATCATCTTTCCCTGGGGCAGGACACCGACGGCCCGCCGCGACAGGATCGCCTCCCACATCCCGTCCCGGGTCAGGCGGCCGCCCTTCGGGGTGAAAAGGACCATGCAGGCCGGCGCTTCCTCGCCGACCATGCCCGTCTGGAGGATGAAGGGGATGTCCTCCCCGTCGATCTGCTTCTTGTTCCCGTCGATGGCGATCTGGCCGTCGTACTTGAACTTGTCGCAGTCGGGGGCGTCCACGGGCCGGAAGATGAAGCCACCGCGGTCCTTGACGAATTTGATCCACTCCTCCTCCGTGGGAGTGTCCTGGATCTTGAGCCCGTCCCAGCTCCGGAGGCCGTAGGCGATGGTCCCCAGGCTGTGGGTGGCCTTGCCGGTGCCGACGTCGGTGACGACGTCCAGCCCCGCCTTGGCGAGCCAGCCCGGAGCTCGTTCTGCATCAGGTAGTCCATGTAGCCGCTGAACGTGAACCAGTCGTTGCCCTGGCCGAGGCCCTTCCCGATGACCTCGAGGGGATGGCCGGGGAAACAGGTGACGCTGTGGAGGAGCGTCCCCGTGCCGAACCAGCCGCGGTGGAGGTCATAGCGGCCGAGGACGTCGCGGAGGTTCCCCAGGAGCTCCCGGAAGCGGCGGCGGCATTCGGCATCGTCCGCGAGGACCACGAAGAGCTGCCGGGCGCCGCTCGTGAGGAGAAACGCGCGGACCTCGTGATAGTCCCGGCCGTTCCGCTGGTGGCTGCCGAGTGTCTCTCCCCAGGCGGCCGCATCGGGAAGCAAGGCCAGAAGCTTCCTGCCGGTGGCGCTCGAGGGCTTCGCCCAGACGAAGGCGTCCCCGCTATCCAGGGCCCTTTCGAGCCCGGCCGTGTCCGGGTCCTCGAATTCCCGGACGGGGGCTCTGAGCCAGGCGTCGAGAAATCCCTCGGCCAGGAAGAGACCGGGGATCCCCAGCTCCTCGGCGATATCGACCTTGTTCTGGGCGATGGACTTCGCCACGTCGGGCTGGCTGATGAGATAGAGGCTGCCGTACTGCGACCACTGATAATAAATGTCGTGCCAGTAGTTCGTGTAGCCGTTGAACTGGCCGGGCGTCGCGATCGCTATGAGCGGGGGCGCGACGGCGGCCGGGCCCTTGAATCGGTCAAGATCCTCGGCCCGGCCCTGCGCCGGGATAGCGAGAAGGAGGCCCAAGGCCCAGATAAGGCATGCGGAAAAACGTTCGATCTCTCGGCGCATCTCGTCCCTCCTCCGTCCGGAAGTCAGCTCGAAGAAACCAGCCCTATTATACTGATCGAGCCTAGGGGACGGAAGCCGGATTTGACTCCCGGCCGCTAAGTTGTTATCCTCTGCCCGGGCAGCCAGGAGGGACGGATGGAAGGGAATCCGACCAGAACTCTCAAGGTCGAAGCGACCAAGATCATCCCCGGGCAAACGCTCGCCGGCAAGTATCGCATCACGCGGGAGCTCGGCCGGGGCGGCATGGGTGTCGTCTTTGAGGCCGAGGATCTCAGGCTCAAGCGCATCGTCGCCCTCAAATTCCTACCGCCCGGGCTGACCTCGGACCCGGAGGCCCGCGAGCGCTTCGTCCACGAAGCCCAGTCGGCTTCGGGCCTCGACCATCCCAATATCTGCACCATTTACGAGATCGACGAAGCCGAGGCAGGCGGGATGTACATCGCCATGGCCTGCTACAAGGGGGAGAGCCTCAAAGAGAAGATGAGGCGGGGGCCAATTGTTGAACCGCCGGAAGCCATAAGGATCGCCCTCGAGGTGGCCGATGGGCTGGCCAAGGCCCATGAACAGGGTATCGCCCACCGCGACATCAAGCCCGGGAACATTATGATCACCGGCGACGGCACCGCCAAGATCCTTGATTTCGGCCTGGCCAAGCTGGGCGGCGAGGCGCGCCTGACCCTGCCGGGGACGACGATGGGAACGGTCGCCTACATGTCGCCTGAACAAGCCCGCGGGGACAACGTGGACTGCCGGACGGACGTCTGGTCCCTCGGCGTCGTCCTCTATGAACTGGCGACCGGGGAACTCCCTTTCGGAGGGGATAAAGAGCAGGCCGTTCTCCACTCGGTCCTCCACGAGCCGCCGCGACCGGCGAGAAATCTTCGCTCCGGCTATCCGGCGGAGTTCGTGTCGATCGTCGACAGGTCCCTGGCCAAAGACCCGGCCAAGAGGTTTCCTTCCGCCCGGGAGATGGCCGATGCGCTCCGCAAGGTCAAGGTCCGGATGAGCGCCGGCGAATTCGCGCACGCGAGCCGGCTGACGTTCCGGCGGTCCCCCAGGCGGCTCCTGATCGCGGCCGGGTTCCTTTCGATTGTCGCACTTGTGGCGGCCGCTGTCTGGCTGCTCAATCGGCCCAGCCTGGCCTTCGAGAGCCGGGACAAACTGATGGTCGCGGATGTCGACAATCAGACCGAGGACAAGGCTTTTGACCTGGCCCTCCGCACCGCGATCGAGGCCGATCTTCAACAATCGCCCTTTGCCGCGATCTTCGACCGGCCGCAGATCGCGGAGACCCTGCGGCTCATGCGCAAGGACCCCGGCGCGAAGGTCGACGAGGCCACCGGATGCGAGGTCTGCCGTTTTGCCGGCGTCCGGGCCTTCATCCTCCCGCGGATCTTCAGCGCCGGCGAGGCCTACGAGCTCGAAGCCATCCTTATCGACCCCACCGGACCACGGCACGTCGACCGGATTCGTGTCACAGCCAAGGGCCGGGAGGATGTCCTCCTTCATGCCATCGACAGGCTCGCCGGAAAGGTCCGCTCCCGGCTGGGGGAATCCTTGAGCTCCATCCAGAAGGCGAGCCGATCGGTCACCCGGGTGACGACGTCCTCATGGGACGCGCTGAACTATTTCTCACAGGGCATTAACAAGTGGCAGCAGGCGAAATTCAAGGATGCGGCAGCCTTATTGGAACTGGCCCTGGAGAACGATCCGAAGTTCGTTGATGCCAGGAGCTCGCTTGGGCTCATCAACTATCAATTCCTCGACCAGAAGGAAAAAGGCAAGGCCATGCTCAGCCAGGCGCTCAAGGGTGCCGAAGAGCAGAATCTCGGGCAGCGGGATATCCTCAAGCTCAGGGCCGCCAACAAGCAATTCGTGGACGAGGATCTGCCGGGGGCCCTGGAACAGTACCGCCTGCTGCGCGAACTGTTCCCGGATTTCATGCCGCCTTGGAACAACTCCGGTATGATCCTGCGCACTCTGGGACGCTATGGCGAAGCTGCAGCAATGTATGAAAAGGCCGCCGAGATCGCTCCGCGGAACGGCATTCCGCTCTCCAACCTGTGGTTCACGTACCTCGATTATTTGAGGGACGCCAAGGCGGCCGAGAGGGTCGCGCGCCGGCTCGTCGGTTTGTCTCCAGAACTCGGTTTGTACCGAAATTTCCTCGGCTACAGCCTGGCCGCCCAGGGTCGCTTCGACGCGGCCGAGAAAGAACTGCGGAAAACGCTCGAACTCGAACCCGACCATGTCTACGCTTTGCCCAACCTGGCGTACGTGCTTTACGCGGCGGGAAAGCCGGCTGAGGCCCTTCCCTTCTTCCGCCGGGTCTATGAGCTGACCCGCGAGGGCCGCATCCCGGGCTCCCCCGAGAAAAACGCCGCTTATCTTGTGCTTGCTCTACGAAAGGCTGGGAACCCCGGCGAGGCCGCCAAGGTGGCCGCTGAGGCAAAGGACCTGCTGAAAAAGCGGCTGAAGGATACGCCGCCGGACGCCCAAGACCTCGCCCTCATGGGCCAGGCGGCGGCCGCGGCGGGTCAAGCCAAAGAGGCCGCCGGCTACCTCGAACGGGCCCGGGCCCTCCGTCCCACGGACTCTTATTCTCTCCTGGACATCGCCGAACTCGGCGCCCTCCTGGGACAAAAGGGCTTGGCCTTAGAGACGCTCAAGAGCGGGGACAAGGGCGGCTACTCGGACTACTTCTTGCCCGTCATCCTGCCGGGATTCCAGCCCATCGCCGGCGACCCGGAATTCCGGGCCCTTTTCAAGCTCGGCAAATAGGCCGGCGTCTCCGGATCCTTGACCGGCCCGACCCGGAGGCCTATAATGCCTCTCCAAGTTGTGTCCATTCGAAAGTGAGAGACATGAGCAGGCTCTGCAATCCACAGGAGATCCGGGAGATTGCGAAATCCGGTGACGGCGCATTCGTCCTATTTTACGCGTCCTGGTGCCCGTTTTCCCAGGCTTTCCTTCCGGTCTACGAAAAGTACGCTAACGGCCGGGAGAAGGAATTCGTCCGCATCGTTCTCGACGGCAACGAAGAGCTGTTCGAAGAACACGGCATCGAAGTCTACCCGACGGTCCTTTTCTTCAAAGAGGGGAGGGTCGCCCGCCGGCTCGATGGAAAACACCTGGCCGGGCTCAAGGAAAAGCAATTGACCGAGCTCATCGTGTCATGTGACGCGCTGCGCCGCGGCAAGTAGCCGGAATCAAGCCTCCTCGACGACCGTCCAGCCGATCGCCTCGGCCAGGGCGTAAGCCGGGTCCTTGAGGTCGCCGTAGAACGTGACCCGGTGCCAGCCCCACTTGTCCCACATCGTGAAGAGCTTCTCGAAGTCGCCGAGTGGCTCCGCGACGAGCTTCGTCCGGCAGGCCCGGTCGTTGGGATCGTTGCCGACGGCCTTGGCCTGGTGAAAGAGGATTTCCTTGCGGGTTTCCGAGAGCTGGACGCTCGTCGTCATGTAGCCTGCCGGGAGGATGGAGCGAACCGAGGCGCCCTGCCGGTCCTCGGAATGGGTCAGGATCTCGAACGGGTTGGCCGGTCCCCCCGGTCCGAAGACTTTCTTGGAAGCCACGCAATGGGCGTAGATGATGTGGCGCTCCGACGTGTCGATGACGGGATCAGAGATGTATCCGGGCCGGCCCTTGGTCAGGATCCCAAAAGCGGTCATGGCCGCCGCAGACGTGACGTCGCATTCGCAGCCCCCGACGAGGCCCTCGTTGTTCAATTCATGGAAGCCGAGACAGGGATAGGCATGGATATGCCCGCCGTAGAAACCGCCCAGGCAGTTCACCGTGATGCCGTGGGCCCCGTGTTTCTTGAGGACGGCCTTCATGCCCAAGTACATCGCCGCGGAGTTGGCCAGCTCATCACGGCTCACCCCCTCGACCGCCGCGGCCGTCTTCACCCAGCGGTCGGCGATGACCCGGGCTTCGTCCTTGTCCGCGGCGGCCCAGGCCTGGTTGACTTCGGTGAAGGGGACCTGGATGACGGGGACACCCATGACGGTCGTCGCGGGTCCGGTCTTGTCGTCCCGGACGGCCAGGAGTTTCGCGGTCTTGATCCGGCGGACGGTCTCGGCGGCCGGGAGGGTTTCCAGCCTGTCGGCTCTGACCGTGAGCTCCCAGGGCCCGGGCGTGCGGCCCTTCCGGACCGCTGACGTCGCGGCGGCGAAATCGAAGCCCGGCCCGCCGGCGCCGGCCTGTCCGAAGCAGCGGACGGCCTCAACCAGGTCATCGATCCGCGAGGACGCGACGAAACCGACGTTCCTCGTCCCGGCGTGAAGGAACTCCGCCGTGTAGACAAGGAACCCGCCGCTCCCGGCGAACGGGAAATCGGCATAGAGCACGGGCTTGCCCGATGCCGCAAGGAACTGGACAACCCGGTTCCAACAGTTCATCTGGAAGACGAGATAACCGTCGACCGGCGCGGCCTTGTCCTCTTCGAGCACCTTCTGGGCCTGCTCCGGCCCCGTGGCCATCGTCGGGATGAAGGTGTTATCCGGGAAGCGGGCGGCCAGCTCGATGTTGAATTTCTCCATGACCGGCCTGAAATCGAAGCCGACGTTCGGCCAGTCAGGCTGGACCTGCACCGGAGCATGCAGGGAGTAGAGGACGCGGATCCTGAGCTTGCCGCCGCCGGTTGATGGGAGCGCGGACCGAAGCCATGCCGGAGCCGTCATCAGCCCGGCCGCTCCGGCGCAGGCCGCGCAGCCTCCGAGGAACTTTCGCCTGCTGATGCCGTGGGCGGCACGGCCGATGAGCGGAAATGGTCGTCTCTCGTCGGGTTTTCGCATGCCTCCTCCTTCCCGGGCGGCCCCGCGCCCGGGCCCTCTCCACCCGAACATATCGCCCGGCGCCGCAGTTTGTCAAGACGGGGAAAGCGGGCTTGTCACCAGGCAGGGGATGGGGTTTAATAGGGTCCGCGGGATGAAAGGAACACTGACATGAAAAAACTCGGCACCCTGACCCTCGTTGTTCTCGGCCTGGCCGGAATGATGTTCAGCCAGGGCTTCCCGGCGGCTGAAAAAGAGGTCCGGGCCGCCCTCGACCTTCAAAAGACCGCCTGGAACAGGGGCGACATCGAGGGGTTCATGGCGACATACTGGAGGTCGGACGCCCTGACTTTTCAGTCAGGGGGGAACCGGACTCACGGCTGGAGCGATGTCCTCGAACGCTACAGGAAAAACTACCCACCCGATAAAATGGGGAAGCTCGACTTCACCGACCTCTCCATCCATATCCTATCCAACGATGCCGCTTATGTCCTCGGCCGCTTCAAGCTCGACTTCGGCGGCACGTCGAAGGAGGGAGTTTTTACTCTGATCTTCAGACGGACGAAGGAAGGCTGGCGGATCGTCCACGACCACACGTCCTCCAATTGACACGAACGTCGCGGCGGGCGGCCTATTGATTAAAACGGCCGTTTCGAGAATAATCTGGGGCTGCGCCCCGGCCTCCGAGACGGTGCCTGCGGCCCGGCGGCCGAAGGGCTCGGCCCGATCACGGCCCCGGCCCGAGTGACCCGGCCCCGTTCGATAAAGATCTCATTGGAGGTGACGTCATGCGTCGTAACGCCCTGGCCCTTGCCGCGATCTTCCTTCTGACTTCGGCAACCTTCTCCCCGGCCGGCCCGGCCCCGGCCGCGGGCATGGACCCCGCTTCGTCTTCAGGACCCCAGGAGTCGAGGCCCCACCTTTTTTCGGTCCATGACATGCTGGCCATGGACCGGATCTCGGACTCCCAGGTCTCGCCCAATGGAAAATGGGTCGTCTTCAACGTCCGGACGACCGACCTCGAAGCGAACCGCGGCCGGACCGACATCTGGGTCGTCGGCACGGACGGCCAGAATCTCCGTCGCCTGACATCTCACCCGGCGGCCGACTTCAACGCCCGCTGGTCGACCAGCGGCGAGTGCGTCTTCTTCCTCTCCACGCGCTCCGGCTCCGCCCAGGTCTGGCGGATCAGGGTCGACGGGGGAGAGGCCCAGCAGGTCACCGATCTCCCGCTCGACGCGGGAGCGCTCGTGGTCTCACCGGACGGCCATACGCTTGCCGTTACGATGGAGGTCTTCCCCGGGCAGAGCGCCGCGGCGACGGCCAAGAAGCTCGAGGAGATCCAGAAGCGGAAAGCCACGGGCCGTCTCTACGACAAGCTCTTCGTCCGGCACTGGGACACCTGGAGCGACGGCCGGCGCTCGCACCTCTTTGTCGTCCCCGTGGCCGGCGGCGAAGCGAAGGACCTGATGCCGGCCATGGACGCCGACACGCCGTCCAAGCCCTTTGGCGGGCCTGAGGAGATCGCTTTCGCGCCCGATGGAAGGGATCTCGTCTTCACGGCCCGCGACGCGGGACGCGGAGAGGCCTGGTCGACCGACACGAACCTCTACGCGGTGCCGGTCGACGGCTCGAAGCCGCCGCGGCCCCTGACCGCGGCCAACAAAGCCTCGGACACGACCCCGGCCTTCTCTCCCGACGGGAGAACGCTGGCCTATCTGGCCATGGCCCGGCCCGGCTACGAGGCCGACCGCGCCCGGATCGTCCTCCGGCCGTGGCCCGACGGCCAGGGACAGGAGCGCGTCCTGACGGAATCCTGGGATTTCTCGGTTTCGGCCCTGGGCTGGTCATCGGACGGAAAGAGGATCCTGGCCACGGCGCCCAACAAAGGGCAGGTCTCGCTCTTCGCCATCGACATCGGGACCGGAAAGGTGGAGACGATCGTCGGACAAGGGACTTTGGCCGCGTTCGGACCCGCTGGGGACAGGATCATCTTCGAGAGGAACACCCTGAAGTCGCCGACGGAGATCTATTCCGTGAGGAGTGACGGGACCGACGAGCGGGCCGTCACCCGGATCAACGCCGAGAAGATGGCCGCCGTCCGCCTGGGCGATTTCGAGCAGTTCAGCTTTGCGGGCTGGAACAATGAAACCGTTTACGGCTATGTCGGCAAGCCCGCGGACTTCGACCCGGCCAGGAAATACCCGGTGGCGTTCCTGATCCACGGGGGGCCGCAGGGGTCGTTCGGGAACGACTTCCACTACCGCTGGAACCCCCAGGCCTACGCCGGGGCGGGATACGCGGTCGTCATGGTCGACTTCCATGGCTCGACCGGCTACGGCCAGGCGTTCTGCGACTCGATCCGCGGCGACTGGGGCGGGAAGCCGCTCGAGGACCTGAAGAAAGGCCTGGCCGCGGCCCTGAAAAAATATCCCTGGATGGATGGGGACAAGGTCGGCGCCCTGGGAGCCTCCTACGGCGGCTACATGATCAACTGGATCGCCGGCAACTGGCCCGACCGGTTCAGGTGCCTGGTGAGCCACGACGGGAACCTCGACGAGCGGGCCGCCTACTTCGACACGGAGGAGCTCTGGTTCCCGGAATGGGACCATCGGGGGACGCCCTGGGACAACCCGCAGAGCTATGAGAAACAGAACCCGGTGAACTACGTCAAGAACTGGAAGACGCCCATGCTCATCGTCCACGGGGGACAGGATTTCCGGGTCGTGGACACGCAGGGTCTGTCGAGCTTCAGCGCCCTGCAGAGACGCGGGGTCCCGAGCGAGTTCCTCTACTTCCCCGACGAGAGCCACTGGGTCCTCAAGCCGGCCAACTCCATCCAGTGGCACGAGACGGTCCTCGCCTGGCTCGACCGGTGGCTCAAGTAGGGAGGGGGCCCGGATTCAGTCCGTGGGCGTCCCGAGGGGTGTGACGCAGGACGGAATCTCCGACCCGGCGCCGTAGAGGTGCCGGATGAGGGAGAGGATCGTCTGCGAAATATTGTGGAGGAACTCCACACCGACCTCGTACCCCCCGTCGGCGTCGTTCCTCTTCAGCCACTTGACCTCGCCGTCGACCTGGATGGTCTGGCACGTCCTGGCCAGCTCGATGACGATCCGGATGACGCTGCCGACGGCGAACTCCTTCTCCGTAAAAAGCCTCGTCCCGCCGAGCGACAGGTCATACGTGTACGCGTTGACACCGAGGCTGGCGTACGGGCCCTTTCCGTCACCCGCGGACTTGATGATGACGGTATTCCGTTCCTCGATCCTCTTTTCTTTCCTCATGTTCATCAGCGCTCTCCCAAGGCTATCGGCTTCAGGGGGTGATTTTCGCAGGTGAGGCGGCCGGAGTAAATCACCTTTAGGGGTGATTCGGAGGATGATGTTGCCGGGGCGCCGGCTCCGGCCGTTCTTTCGGGGCCGGCCTCAGTAACTCATTGAAAAAGAAATAAATATTCAGAAAGACCGGCCCCGGAACGGCCTTTAACCCCGGTTTTCGGGGCCCTCAAAGAAAACTTCAGCCTGCCGGACGCCCTTTCTACAGGACGACCTTCTTTTTCCCCCACCTGAGTTTCATGGTCAGGACCCGGTCCGTGGAGAAGATCCTGGCCGCGATGGCGACCAGGACGAGGAAGACGGCAGCCATGTAGAGGATCCCATAGATGACCGCCGAGTAATGTCCGAGCATGATGTTCGGCGTGGCCAGGAAGGGATGGGAGAAGGGGATGGCCAGGATCAGGATCTTGACCGGCAGCGGCAGCGATTGGACGTCCGCGAAGAAGGAGAGGAGATAGGGGATGAGGATCATCAGCATGAGAGGCAGGATCAGGGTCTGGGCGCTCCGGAAATCCTCGGCCAGGACGCCGAGGATCATGGCCAGGGCCAGGCCGCAGAGAATGGCGAAGAACAGGGCTATCCCGAGGAGCACATAACCTTTGCCCGTCAGGGTCAGCCCGAGCTGCCTGATCACCCCGCTCATGGAGGCCCCTGCGCTGAACCCTCCCGTCATTCCGCCCATGAACGACTTCATGCCGATCATATAGATGGCCGCCGACAGAAGACCCACGAGGCCGGCCGCGAGCATCTTGGCCGTCACGATGGACATCCGCGGGATCGGGACCGTCAGCAAAGTTTCAAGGGTCTTGTTCTGCTTTTCCATGGCGACGGCCGAGATGACCATCTGAGCGGAGTACATGATGATCATGAAGAGGATGATCGGGATGAGGATGGACTGGGAATAGACGAATCCCGAGATGGCCGAGGCCGAGCCTTCGGCCATCTTGTCCTTGACGATCACGTAATCCTTGCTCTTGATCGGGCTCTTGAGGACGTCGGGCGGGACGCCGGGGACCTTCTTCTTGAGGATGTCGTTCGAGAGATAGTTGTTGGTCGCCGTGATGACCGCTCTGAGGATCTCGGATTTCCTGATGCCGCCGACCGAAAAGCTGCGGAGGAACGTATACGTCAAGATCTCCTTGGGTTCCAGGCGAAGGACAGATTCCCCGAATCCCGCGGGGATGACCATGAGGAGATACGTATCGCTTTGCTTGGCCGCGAGGACGGCGGCTTCCGGGTCTTTTCCCTGGCTCCATTCGACCTTGAAATTGGCCGTCTTCAGGCTCGCGGTGAGCCCCCGCGAGAGCTCGGACTGGTCCAGGTCCATGACCGAGATCTTCTGCATGGCCGCGGCCTTTTTCATCTCCGTCTTGGCCAGGTCTCCGACGAAATAAAAGATGGCCATCATCATGACCAGGGAGATGATGAGCTGCTTGTTGACGAGCTCCTTGATCTCCTTGAGGAGAAGGTTGGTGAATTTTTTCATCTGAGGGCACTCCTGAAGACGACCTCGAGGTTCGGCGGCCTGATATTTATCCTTGAGGCTTTGGGACGTCCCCGCGTCGAGGATGCGGCCGTTGTCGACGAGAGCCACCCGGTCGGACAGGAATTCGATCTCCAGCATGTTGTGAGAGGACAACAAGACCGAGATCCCCTCCTTGGCGAATCTCTTGATGATCTCCCGGACCTCGAGCGAGTTGATGACGTCGAGGCCCGACGTCGGCTCGTCCAGGATGGCCATCCTGGGCTTTGTCATCAGGGCCCGGGCCAGGAGGAGCTTCCGGACCATGCCCTTGCTGTAGGTCCCGACCTTGTCGTTCAGGGCGATTCCCAGGTCGGCGATGCCCATGGCCCTCTTGACGAAGTCGGCGGCCTCCTCGCTTGTCTCCGCATAGAAATTGGCCATGAACCTGAGATAGTCTGTTCCCTTGAGGTTCCGGTAGGCGCCCGCCTCTTCAGGCAGGTAGCTGATCTTCTCGCGGATCTTCTCAGGCTCCTTTTTCAGGTCGTGATTGAGGAACGTCACGTTTCCGCCCGAGGGCGAAAGGAGCGTCGAGACGATCCGGAGCGTCGTTGTTTTTCCCGCGCCGTTCGGACCGATGAGGGCGAAGATCTCCCCCTCCTGGACCTCGAAATCAATCCCTTTGAGGGCCTCTTTCGTTCCGTAGGATTTCTTGAGTCCTTGGACCTTCAGAACTGTGGTCATTCCGGCCTCCTTGTCGCCGTATCTTATAGCACGAATACGGCTCCCTGTTCAAACGGAGGAAAACGGGGCCCGTCCCGCAGGGCTCAGAAGACCAGCCCGATCTGGTAGAAGGCCCGGGTCTCCCAGTAGTGATCGGAGACGTCCAGGATCCGGCCATGGCGGTCGATGCCTTCGGCCGCAAGGGCCAGCTCGACGGGCGTGCCGCGCAACCGATAAGCCAGCTTGAACCGGCAGACCAGCCGGGTGTCAGAAATCTTGAAATCGTCCGTGATCAGTCCCAGGTACTGATAGCGGTCCAGGCCCTGGATCGAATCATACCACTGGTAGCTCCCCGCCGCCTGGAACCGCCACTGGCGCCAGTCCAGGGCCACGTCGGACGCCATCGTCATCCCCAGGGCGTAATAATATCCCCAGCTGAGGAGGGTCGTCTTTTCCCCGGTCGTATCGTGGTTCTCGGTGAACTTGTTGTAGGCCAGGGCGTTGACCATGGCGAAATCGCCGTACACGCCGGAGGTCCAGCGCACATGGAGCCGCGGCCCGAAACGGCTGATCACGAGCACCGCCCCCACGGGGCTGATCACACAGAGCTTGTCGGTGAATTGGGTCGGCGTCGGCCGATCGAACCGCGCGTCCCCGACCGTGGCCTGGCCTCCACTCTCGACCTCGTTGGTGCTGTCATACCAAGCGACCGCCCGCTTCTTGAACACTTCGTAGGCCGTGCCATACCCCAGGGAGATGTTGCTGCCGCGCAATATTCCGTCCTGGCCCTGGCTCACCGACTGCCAGTTCGTCCCGAAGAGAACGGCCGATGCGCGGAATTGGGCCTCTTCCATGCCTGTGGAGCCGAAGCTCAGGTCGAGGAGAAGACGGCTGGTGAGGGTCTCGGACAGAGACTGTCGGCCCGTCCGCGCCTGGCCGTAGCCGGGAACTGCGTCCGTCTCCGTGTCCAACCCGAGATTGAATTGACGGTAGGCGCTGCCGGCGTGATCCACCGCGGTGGTTTCCGCCGGCGAAACGTGGTCCTCTTTCAACCCGGCATAAACGATGTAGCGGTGCCAGCCGGAGTCAGGACCGCTGTTCCAGGCCGGGCCGCTGCCGCGATCGAACCAGTTGTTGACCGCAAGGAAGGGATCGAAAACAAAAGAGGCCACCTGGTTGATGATCCCCTTCCGATGGCTGAAGTATGAGCTGATCTGAAACGGGGGCTCCCCGATGGCCGGGCCGCCAAAAGTCGTGAATATCATGTCGTTGATGGAGATAAGTTCGCGCCACTCGCTCAGGGATTCCCATAGAAAGGAAGTCGCAAAAGAAAAAAGGGTGGACACTCTGCTATCCAGGCCGTTGGTCCGCGCCATGTTGTAATAGCCGGCGCCGGAAAAGGCGTGAGTCCAGTTGAAATAGAACGCGTTGCTGTCCAGCCTCGGCGACTCATCCGTGAAGAATTTCCGGCCGAAGGTCTTCCAGGTGAATTGCCAATCGACCGTGAAATGGCCGTATGAACCCCAGTAGTCAATCGTCGACGCGGTCAGGAGGATGCCCTCCTCAAGCAGGGCCCGCCATGTCTTCGGGCGGCGCCGGACCTCCTGCCCGGCGGGCTGAGCCGTTTCTCGCTTGACCGTCTCGGGACCCTCGTTCGACGGGCCGGGGGGCTCGGCAGCGAGGACGGGTCCCAGAGCGAGTGCGATCAGGATCCCTCCCAGGATGAACATCCTTGCGGAAGGGCCGGCCCGCTTGTTCATGCGAGGGCTCGAAATGGCCCGGTGGCTATTTCTCCTTGGCCAGATGGAACATATATCCAAGGGAAATCACGACGGCGCCCGTTTGGCTTTTCCCGCTCGTTGCGACGTCTTGCTGAATGGTGGTCAAGCCCAGCTGGAAATGGGCTTCGAGGATGAGTTCGCCGCTCCCGAGGGGATACATCAGCCCCCCCCCTCCGATGAGGCCCATGTTGATGCTCTTGAGGCTGTCCTTGACGTTGGTATTGGCGCCGAAGTCGACGACCAGAGGGTTCGTGTCGGGGGGAATGATGATCGGCATGGTCCCGGCCGCATCCAGATAGATGGGGCTCGTGCCCTCGGTGACGGCCCTGGCCCGGAGAAGGATCCCGATGTAGGGCCCGGCGTTGACGAAGAAGCGGAGCTTGTGGCCAAAGGTCAGCCGGGCCATGATCGGCACTTCGAGATAGTCCAGGATGGTCTCATTGCGGAAATTGCCGTAAAGGATCGTGTCCGGAGGAAGGGGCAGATCGCTAGGAAGGCCCATCGTGATGGGCTGGAGGCCCGTCCGCAGCCCGCCCTGGGACGTGTAGTTGACCTCTGCGACCAAGGAAAGCTTGGATGTCAGCTCGGTTTGGAGGGTGACTCCGAAAAACGGTCCCTGGCGCGATCCGAACCCCTGGGTGAAAACGTTGGATTGGTCCCCCCTGATGTTCGGGATGGTCAGACCGCCGTGCACGCCGACCATGATGTCGCCGCCGAAGCCGGACCCGCCGGCCACCAGGAGAAAACCCAGAAGGCCGGCCAGAATTTTGACTCGTTTTCGATTCATCTTCGACCTCCCTGTTCAGACTCCTCAGGGCCTGCTCTTCTGAGGCTCGCTTTCTTCTGGCCCTGGGTCCGTTCGCGTTCGTTAGGTTGGCTAGGAAAGATATCACCTTCCGGCAGAAAGTCAAGCGCCATCCGTGAGGCGGGGAGCGATCCCGGCTAAAGACCGTCCGCGACACCAGGGAAAAGGCAAGACTTGTATGCCGCGACCCGGGAACTCGGTGAAGGCGGGCGCTCAATCCCAAACGTGGGAATATTTGGCGCCGTTGCCGGTGTTGAAGAGAACGACGGTCTCGTCAGCCCCGATCCAGCCTTCTTTCCTGAGCTCTTGAAAAGCGGCCAGCGTGGCCCCGCCTTCGGGCGCGGCCCAGATCCCCTGGGTCTTGCCCATGAGATACGTCGCCCTGATGATCTCCCTGTCGGATACGGCGACAGCCGTTCCCCGGCTTTCCCTGAGGGCCCTGAGGATGAGGAAATCGCCGACCGCGGCCGGGACGCGCATCCCGTCCGCGATCGTCCGGGCGTTTGGCCACGGCTCTGCGAACTCTTTCCCCTCGCGGAAGGCTCTGACCATGGGGGCGCAGCCGTCGGACTGAACGGTCACCATCCGCGGCCTCTTGGGGCCGATCCAGCCGAGCTTTTCCATCTCGTCGAAGGCCTTCCACATCCCGACGAGACCCGTTCCGCCGCCGGTCGGGTAGATGACGACGTCGGGCAGGGTCCAGCCCATCTGCTCGGCCAGCTCGTAGCCCATGGTCTTCTTGCCTTCAATCCGATAGGGCTCCTTGAGGGTCGAGACGTCGAAGCGGCCGAATTTTTCGACGCCCTCCCTGGCCGCTTTGCCGCAGTCGGTGATGAGCCCATCGATCAGGGCCACGGTCGCGCCAAGGACACGGCACTCGTTGATGAAGGGCTTGGGAACGTCCGCCGGCATGAAGACGTGGGCCTCCATCCCTGCCCGGGCGGCGTAGGCGCTCATGGCGCAGCCGGCGTTCCCGGCTGTCGGGATGGAGACCGCCTTGACGCCGAGCTCCCAGGCCCGGGAGACGGCCACGGACAGGCCCCGGGCCTTGAACGAGCCCGTGGGATTCAGGCCCTCGTCCTTGATAAAGAGATTTTCGAACCCGACCTCCTGGCCCAGCCGCTGCGCATGGAAAAGCGGGGTGAAACCCTCACCCAGGCAGAGCTTGAATCGGAGGTCTCTCACCGGAAGCAGCTCGCGGTACCGCCACAGGTTAGGTTCGCGGGCGGAAATTGCCGCGCGGTCAAGCTCGGCCCGGGCGGCCCGGAGATTGTAGCGGGCGAGGAGAGGCTTCCCGCACTTCGGGCAGAGATTCCACAGCCGGTCGGCCTCGACCTGTTGGCCGCAAAGCCCGCACTCGAGGTGGGTTAAATAACTTGCGTCGCTCATGGCACCGTCCCGGGAGAAAACACGTGGAACATTATTTCAGTCATACCTTAAATCAATCCCTCCGGAAAAAGCAAATCCGGGTTGGGCCAGCGTCCCGAGGCTGATCAAGATCGAGATCAAGCTCGATGGCGAGGCCCTCAAGGGAAACTGGGCGGACCCAGACGGCAGCTCCAATATCATCGAGCTCCGCCGGAAGACATAGCGTCAGCCATGGCCGTTTTTGACTTTCGCCGGAGGCCTGTGTTAGATTGGCCGCTTCCTGCGATGGCCCAGAGAACGAACAATATCGCGGCGGCGCCCCACGGCACCGCTTCCCTTTTCATTCCGAGGAGGACCTCCGATGCGAAAATCCTTTTTGGCTTTGACCGTCATTTTGGCCGCGATGGCCGTTGCGACCGGCTGCGCTAAGAAAGAGAAGAACGTGGAACCTGCCGCCGCCTCGAACCCGTTCTTCACGGAGTTCAAGACGCCCTTCGGCGTCCCGCCATTCGACCGGATCAAGCCCGAACACTTCATGCCCGCCTTCGACAAGGGGATCGCCGATCAGAAGGGGGAGATCGAGGCCATCGTGAAGAAGAGGGAGGCTCCGACCTTCGCCAACACTCTCGAAGCGCTCGACAGGAGCGGGGCCCTCCTCAAGAGGGTCGGCGCCGTTTTCAGCAACCTGAACTCGTCCAACACCAACGACCAGCTCCAGCAGATCGCCAAGGACATCGCCCCCAGGCTGGCCAAGCACGCGGACGACATCGCCCTGGACGCCGGCCTGTTCGCCCGGGTCAAGAGCGTTTACGAGGGCCGCGACAAGCTCGGCCTGAACGCCGAGCAAGGCCGGCTGCTCGAGAAAACATACAAGGAATTCGTCAGGGGCGGGGCGAATCTCGCTCCCGACAAGCAGGCCCGGTTCCGCCGGATCAATGAGGAGCTTTCCGTCCTGACGGTGAAGTTCGGCGAGAACATCCTCAAGGAGAACAGCGCCTTCGAGCTCGTCATCGATAAAGACACGGACCTGGCCGGCCTTCCCCCGGCCGTCGTCACCGGCGCGGCGGAGACCGCCAAGGACAGGGGCAAGCCCGGAAAATGGGTTTTCACGCTCGCCAAGCCGAGCCTCATCCCGTTCCTCCAATACTCCGAGAAGCGCGACCTCCGGGAAAAGATGTTCAAGGCCTACATCATGCGCGGGAACAACGGCAACGAGCTCGACAACAAGGCCAACGCGGTCAAGATCGCCGCCCTCCGCGTCGAGCGGGCCAATCTCCTCGGCTACAGGACGCACGCCGACTACGTCCTTGAAGAGAACATGGCCAAGACCCCCGAGGCCGTCTACGCTCTCCTCGGCAAGATCTGGAAGCCGGCCGTGGCGAGGGCCAAAGCCGAGGCCGCCGAAATGCAGACCATGATCGACAGGCAAGGCCGGGGCTTCAAGCTCCAACCATGGGACTGGTGGTACTATGCCGAAAGAGTCCGGAAGGCCAAGTACGACCTCGACGACAGCGCTTTGAGACCCTACTTCGAGCTCGAGAACGTCCGTAACGGCGCCTATGAGGTGGCCCACAAGCTCTACGGGATCACCTTCACCGAGAGGGCCGACATCCCCAAGTATCAGGCGGATGTCCGGGTCTTCGAGGTCAAGGACGCGGACGGCTCTCACCTGGGGATCCTCTACGTCGACTACTACCCGCGCCCGAACAAGGAAGGCGGAGCCTGGATGAGCAATTACCGTGAGCAGTCCATCCGGAACGGCGTGGACGCCCGGCCCGTCATCGTCAACAACGGCAATTTCTCCAAGCCGACGGGGGGCGAGCCCGCCCTGATCAGCTTCGAGGAGGCCACGACCCTTTTCCACGAGTTCGGCCACGCCCTCCAGGGGCTGCTCTCGAAATGCACCTACGAGAGCCTCTCGGGGACGAACGTCCGGGGGGATTTCGTCGAGCTCTGCTCCCAGTTCATGGAGAACTGGGCCACCGATCCCGCGGTCCTCAAGATGTACGCGAAGCACTACAAGACGGGCGCGCCCATCCCCGACGCGCTGATCGAGAAGATCAACAAGAGCAAGTTCTTCAACCAGGGCTTCGAGACGGTGGAATACGTCGCGGCCTGTTACCTGGACATGGACTGGCACAGCCTCACGGAGCCCAAAGAGGTCGACCCCCTGGCGTTCGAGGCGGATTCCATGGCCCGGATCGGCCTCATCCCGGAGATCGTCAGCCGCTACCGGACGACCTATTTCAACCACATCTTCAGCAGCGGGATCGGCTATTCCGCCGGGTATTACAGTTATATCTGGGCCGCCGTCCTCGATTCCGACGCCTTCGAGGCCTTCAAGGAAACGAGCCTCTTCGACCACGCGACGGCCACGTCCTTCCGGACGAACATCCTGGAGAAGGGCGACACGGAAGATCCTATGGTCCTCTACAAGCGCTTCCGCGGCCGCGAGCCCCGGATCGAGCCGCTGCTCAAAAAAAGGGGGCTGGACTAGGCCCGCCGCCGACGCGGCTGAAGGCCCGTGCCCTCTGGCGGTCCCGTTTCCCCGGTGGACGGGATCGCCAGCCCTATGATATAAGACTCTTGAGGCAGGATGATGAGCGGCAACGTCTATGACGAACTGAAGGAGCGCGGCTTCATCGCCCAGGTCTCCGACGAGGCCGCGGTCCGGAAGATGCTCGGCGGCAAACCCGTCACGTTCTACGTCGGCTTCGACAGCACCGCGGCGAGCCTCCACGCCGGGAGCCTCGTCCCCATCATGGCCATGGTCCACCTCCGCCGGGCCGGGCACCGGGCCATCGCCGTCGTCGGCGGCGGGACGACCATGGTCGGCGACCCGAGCGGCAAGACCGAGATGCGCCAGATGCTCGACGAGGAGACCATCCGCGCCTAGGGCCGGACCCTCCATGCCCAGCTCGACCGCTACCTCCGGTTCGACGGCGCGGGGCGCATCGCCGTCGACAACGCGGACTGGCTCCTGCCCCTGAACTACATCCAGTTCCTCCGCGACATCGGCCGGCATTTCAGCGTCAACCGGATGCTGGCCGCCGAGGCCTACAAGCTCCGGCTCGAAAAGGGGCTGTCGTTCATCGAATTCAATTACCAGCTCCTCCAGGCCTACGACTACCTGCACCCTATTCCGGACCAGTACGGCTGCACCCTCCAGATGGGCGGCGACGACCAGTGGGGCAATATCCTGGCCGGGGTCGACCTCATCCGCCGGGTCGAAGGGCGCGACGGTCGAGGCCATGACGTTTCCCCTGCTGACGACGGCGTCCGGGGCCAAGATGGGCAAGACCGCCCAGGGCGCCGTCTGGCTGGATCCGGCGCTGTTCAGCCCCTACGATTTCTACCAATACTGGGTCGATTGCGACGACCGTGATGTCGGCCGTTTCCTCCGGCTCTACACCCTCCTCCCGCTCGACGAGATCCGACGGCTGGAAGCGCTCAGGGACAGCGAGATCAACGAGGCCAAGCGCGTCCTGGCCTTCGAGGCGACGAAGATCACCCACGGCGAGAAGGCGGCGGAGGCGGCCGAGGCGGCGTCGAGCGCCGCATTCGGAGCAAAGACGTCGAGCGTGCAGTTCGCGTGGCCGGCGTGAGCGGAAAATTCGGACTGTGAGATTCACCTGCTCCCCACGACCTCGATCGGCCGCGCCCGCCTCGAAGTCGGGCATCAGCCCGGCCGAGCTCTTCACCGAGGTCGGCCTGACGCCGTCCCGCCGGCGAGGCGAAACGGCTGATCGAGCAGGGCGGGCTCTACGTCAACGACGAGCGGATCGACAGCCCCGACCGGCTCCTGACGGCCAAGGACGTCGGCCCGACGGCGGCATGCTCCTCAAGGCCGGCAAGAAAAAGATCCACCGCGTCGTCGCCGGCTGAATGCGCCGGCGGCCGCAAGATCTTCGATTTTCTCGTTCCCTGTGTTGACAAGGCCCCGAGACGCGGGCTATATTGCCAAAACGAGCCGGGCTCAACAACGAGACATGACCATGCGAGGATCTGATGACGGCCCCAGTCGAAGCTCCGGCCGTGCGCAGGCGAAGCTTCGGGATCGTCCCCCGGCTCTATTACCGCTACCGCCGCGTCGCTAAGTGGCTCGTCCATTTTCCTGGCCGTCGCCGGGCCGGGGATCATCGTCATGGTCGCCGACAATGACGCCGGCGGGATCACGACCTACGCCGCCACGGGCGCCCGTTTCGGGTACGGCCTGATCTGGTTCCTCGTCATCCTGGGCCCCGCCGCGTATTACGTCCAGGAGATGACCGTCCGCCTCGGCGCCGTCACCAAGCGGGGACACGCCGAAGCCATTTTCGAGACCTTCGGCAAGTTCTGGGGCTGGTTCTCGCTGACCGACCTCGTCCTCATCGGACTGGCTGACCCTGATCACCGAGTTCATCGGCATGACGGCGGCCATGAGCATCTTTCACATTCCGCCCTTCGTGACGGTGATTGTCGTCTCCATCGTCATGGGCATCATGGTCCTCCAGGGCCGCTACTGGACGTGGGAAAAGGTCGCCCTGATCTTCTGCGGGATCAACCTGATCTATATTCCGGGCGCGTTCATGGTCCACCCGTCCGTTTCCGCAGGTCCTGCGCGGGGCGCTCATCCCCGGCTTCCCCGGCGGATTCAACAACAATATCTTCTTCTTCCTGATGGCGAACATCGGGACGACCATCGCCCCCTGGATGGTGTTCTTCCAGCAAAGCGCCGTCGTCGATAAAGGCATGGACGAAAAGGACATCCCCTTCGGCAAGGTCGACACCTTCATCGGGGCCATGTGCACCGTCCTCGTGGCCGTCTTCGTCCTGATTGTCACGGCCACGGTCCTCAAAGGCGTCCAGATCGACAGCGCCGCTCAGGCCTCCCAGGCGCTGATGGGCATCAACAAATACCTGGGGACCTTCCTGGCGATCGGTCTTTTCGACGCCGGGTTCCTGGGCGCCATCTGCATTTCGCTGGCAAGTTCCTGGGCCTTCGGCGAGATCTTCGGCTGGGCCCATTCCCTGAATAACAAGATCAAGGACGCGCCCTGGTTCTACGGCAGCTACTTCATCCTGCTCCTCTCGGCGGGCGTCGTGGTCCTCGTCCCGGGCGCCCCCTTGGTCATGATCACCCTCTTCGTCCAGGTCATCGCCGTGACCCTGCTGCCGGCCGCCCTGGTCTTCTTGATCCTTCTCCTTAACGACGGCGAGCTCATGGGGAAGTACAGGAACACCCGCGCCCAGAACATCATCAGCGTCTCGATCGTCGTCATCATCGTGGCCCTGTCCACCTTGTACGCCGTGAGTGCGCTCTTCCCCAGTCTGTTTCAATAGAGGAGAATAAGGGAGAGACGGACGTGAAGAACTTTTTCCGGCCCCGCTTCGGCAAGATCCGCGAGATCAACGAAAAGTACTCCCATCCCCGGGTCAAGATGACCAAAGGGGTCAAGGTCGCCCTGTTCATGCTGAGACTCTACCTGATCCTCCTCGTCGGGATCCTCGTCCTGAAATTTATCTCGATGGTCAAGAAGTGAGCGCGCCATGAACGAGAAAGAGAAAAACCGGGGTCCGGCGGAGTTCTTTTTCATCAGCCAGCTCATCGGCGACAAAGTCGTTCAGGAGCCCAAGGCCGTGATCGGCCGGCTCAGGGACCTCGAGATCAAGCACGGCGGCCTGTATCCCGAGGTCGTCAACCTGATCGTGAACCGGACCTTCGGCCGCCCCCCGCTCGCGATTCCATTCAGCTGCGTCCGGGCCATGGACAACCGCAAGATCGTCCTCGACGTGCCGGAGGGGACGGCGCTCAGGGAATTCAAGGGAGAGCCGGAGCGGATCCTGATCAAGGACATGATCCTCGACAAGCGCATCATCGACACGGACGAATTCGAGGTCGAAGTGGTCTACGACATCCACCTCCTGCACACGGAAGGCCGGCTGTTCATCGTCCACGTGGACGTCAGCAAGGTCGGGATGCTACGCCGGCTCAGGCTCCGCTGGCTGGCCCGGCTTCTCGGCGGCAGCTTCAAGGAGCCCCAGCTCCTTCCCTGGCGTTACGTCCAGGCCCTGCCCTCGGACTTGGGCCGGTTCAAGGGCGATGTCAAGCTGAACATCTCCTGGGACAGGATCGCGGACATCCATCCGGCCGACCTGGCCGACATCCTCGAGGAACTGAGCGGCGAGGAACGGATCTCCGTCTTCAACGCCCTGGACACCGAGACGGCCGCGGACACCTTGGAGGAGACCGAGCCCAGGGTCCAGCGGGAGCTGGTGGCCTCCGTCCGCCGCGACAGGATCGTCGAGCTCCTGAACACCATGACGCCGGCCCAGATCGCCGACATCCTGGAGATCCTGCCCCGCCATGAGGCCGAGGCTTTCAAGGGCTCCCTGTCCCACGAGGTCAGCGCCAAGGTCAACGAACTCCTGAACAAGCATGAGATCAACCTGATGTCCCTCGCCACGAACAACTACGTGGCCCTGCCGGAGACGGCCACGGTCGCCGAGGCCCTGGCGAGATTCCGGGATAAATCGAAGCGCTACGACATCGTCATGTACGTCTATGTCGTCGCCCCGGACGGGACGCTCAAAGGGGTCATCGACATCCGGGAGCTGATCATGGCCGGGGCCGAGGAAACGCTGGGAAACCTGATGACGGAACAGGTCGTCTGTCTGTCGCCCGAGGACACCACCTCCGACGCTATGCGCGAGTTCGTGAAGTACGATTTCCGGTCCCTGCCCCTCGTGGATCAGAATGGAAAGCTCATCGGCGCCGTCCGCCACAAAGACATCCTCGCCGTTGAGGAATAGCCCGCCGCCGGTGCGTTTCGGGCTGAGGGAACGGCTCTCGCGCCGCGCGCCGGACCGGAGCCGCGATTGGTTTATCGATCCTCCCTGATATATAATGAAATTCGATCGCCGAGGCCTGGATCAAGCGAAGCGCGGCCGCCTGGTCCGGCGTCTTGCCGGCTCCTGATGTCCTGGCCGCGAGTCGTCCCGATGATGACGGGCTCTGAGCAAAATGCGAAGGCCCGGACCGAAGGAGAAGGACCCGTAAACACACGCCAGTCCATGCCGGAAGGAGTCCCGATGAAGCCCTCAAAGATGAATCAGCTGACCGAGATCGTCGGCCGCACCCCCAAGGCGGCCATCGCCTTCTCCGGGGGGGTCGATTCGAGCCTGCTCCTGAAGCTCTGCTCCGACATCCTGGGAAAGCGGAACGTCGTCGCCGTGACCGGAGTCTCGCAGACCTATACGCGGGAGGAGAGGGCCGTGGCCCGGCGGTTCACCAAGGAGCTGGGGGTCCGGCATGTGCTCCTCGAGACCGACGAGCTGGCCTGCCGGAACTTCTCGGAGAATCCGGGCGACCGGTGCTATTACTGCAAGCAGGAGCTGTACCGCAAGATCTCCCGCCTGGCCCGCCGGAGCAGGATCCCCGTCATCTTCGACGCGACGAACGTCGATGATCTTTCCGACCACCGGCCGGGCCGGAAAGCCGCCACGGAATTCGGGGTCGTCAGCCCGTTCGTTCTCGCGGCCTGGACGAAAAAAGACATCCGTCATCATTCGAGACGGCTCGGCCTGGCGTCTTGGGACAAGCCGGCCAACCCCTGCTTGGCCAGTCGAGTCCCCTACGGGACCCGGATCACGGCGGATATCCTCAAAACGGTCCACCGGGGAGAGACGTTGATCAGAGGCCTGGGTTTTCCCGTTGTCAGGCTCCGCCACCACGGCCCGGTCGCGCGCATCGAGGTCCCGGTCCGGGATTTCCCGCGGATCATGAGGCCCGCGACCCTGAAGAAGATCGCGTCGTCCCTCAAGCGGTTGGGCTACCTCTGGGTCGCCCTGGATATCGAGGGCTACCGGATGGGCAGCCTCAACCGGCCGCTGACGGGCCCGGGACCGGAGAGGACGTGAACGTCGCCGTCGGGATGAGCGGCGGGGTCGATTCCTCGGTCGCCGCCCTTCTCCTGAGAAAACAGGGGCATGACGTCTCGGGCATCATGATGAAGCTCTGGCGGGAGCCGTCGTCGGCCGGGGCCGGGAGGAGCTCCTGCTACGGGCCTGACGAAGAGCAGGATATCCTGGCGGCCCGGCAGGTCTGCTCTCACTTGGGGATCCCGTTCCATTTGTTCGACTGTTCGAGAGATTATGAAGATCTCGTGTTGCGCTATTTCCGCGACGAGTATCTCGCCGGCCGGACCCCCAACCCTTGCGTCCGCTGCAACGCCCTGGTCAAGTTCGGCTTCCTCCCCGATGCCGCCCGGGGATCCGGCGTCGCCTTCGAACGTTTCGCCACGGGCCATTACGCTCGCGCGGCCTTCGACGAAACATCGAAGCGTTACCTCCTCAAAACGGCCCGCGACGCGCGGAAGGACCAATCCTATTTCCTCTACCGGCTTTCCCAAGAACAGCTTTCGAGGACGCTCTTTCCCCTGGGTGGATATCTGAAGAGCGAGGTGCGCCGGATCGCCCGCGACGAAAACCTCCCCGTTCACGACCATCCGGAGAGCCAGGATTTTTACAGCGGCGATTGGAATGACCTGATCGGCCAACCCGGGGCGGAAGGCGACATCGTCGACAGCCGGGGGACCATCCTCGGAACACACAAGGGGATCTGGAAATATACGATCGGTCAGCGCAAGGGCCTGGGCGTCGCCTTCCCCGTGCCGCTCCACGTCATCGCGATCGACGCGGCGAGGAACAGGCTGGTCGTCGGGCCCGAGAGCGAAACGTACCGGCCCTCCTGCGTCGCCGCGGACTGCGCCTGGATCGCGGTCGGGGGCCTGGCGGGACCCCTGGAGGTCATGGTCAAGATCCGCTCGGCCTCCCGGCCCGCCCCGGCCACGATCTCCCCCCTTGACGGTGGCCGCGTTCTTGTCCGGTTCGCGGCGCCCCTGTCCGCCGTGACCCCGGGGCAATCCGTCGTTTTTTACGAGGACGACACAGTTGTCGGCGGCGGGATCATCGAAAACCCGGAGTGATCCCGGTCGAGCTCGAGCGGCCGGCCAGACAGCGCCCCCAGGAGCTGGCCCGACCGCGATGTTCAGTCGACAATAAAAGCCTTGGCCCCCGTTTCCGACGATCCGAGGTGGGGATGGCCTGCGTCCTCGCTAAGCCTATCGGACGTAAACGTAGATCGTGTGGTCCGTGCCGTTCTCGTCCTTGATCGTGACCGCCTGGGTCTGTTTCGTCTCCCAGCCGGCGATCATGTAGTTGTGCGACACGACCCTCGTCCCGGCCCGAAGCTGTTTTTCGAGGATGGGCCGGAGGAGGGCGTTTGATTCGGGGAGGAGATAGAGGGTCACGACCGTGGCCGGGGAGACGTCGGCTTTGGTCGCGTCCATGCAGATGAACCGGACGAGAGGCCCGACTGCGGCGGCCCGCGCGTTCCTGTCGGAGGTTTCGACCATTTTCTTGTCGATGTCGATGCCCACGCCTCTGGCGCCGTACTTCCGGGCCGCCGCGATCACGATCCGCCCGTCGCCGCAGCCGATGTCGTAGAGGACGTCCGTTCGGGTCAGCCGGGCGAGTTCGAGCATCCTGTCCACGATGATCGAGGGCGTCGGGACGTAGGGGGCGAGGTCCACGGCGTCGGCCCGCCCGTGGGCTCCGAGAAAAAGATCGATCGCCGACCCTTGATCGTAACGGAAGGAGTAAGGCTTCCCGGGCTCGAGGGAATAAACGACGTCCTTTTCGCCGGTCGAGAACTCAACCGCCAGCGTCTCGACCGTCCTGTACCGGTCGATGGCATTGGGCGCGATCTCCCTGGTCTGAAGAGACTCTGGGTGACGCACGGGATAGACCTTGTACGTGATCGTCCGGTCGGTGACGTTCCGGAGGGTGGTTTCTTTTGCCGGAGTTGTCCCCGGCGCTTTCGCGGCGGGCATGGGTCCGGCGGGCCCGGGGGAGGTCCCGGAGAGGATCACGAACCCCGCGAGGGCGAGAACGAGGACGGCGACGAGACCGATCCCGGTCTTTTTCCTCATGCCGCCCCTCTCATGGTTCCTGATTCTAGCCCAAAAGCCCCGCCGGGGCAAACGCCCCCGGCCGGGCCGGGCTTCGGGCGTTCCCCGCTTTCCATTTTTCCGGTTCCGAATATAATACTTGACGACGGCGCAGCCGCTCCGGCGAGGATCCGGACGCGGCAAGAGGAGGAGGACAACGCGGGAACTGATCGTTTTCACGGCCTGCCTCCTGGTCTTCTTGGCCTACCTCGTCGAGGAACGGCTCCGCCTGGGGCGGGCGCTGCGGAGGATCCCGCTCCGCATCGCCGTGACCGGGACGCGGGGCAAGTCCGGCGTCACGAGGCTCATCGCCGCCGGCTTGAGAGAAGCGGGAGCCAGGGTCGTGGCGAAAACAACCGGTTCGCGGCCGAGGTTCATCCTTCCCGACGGGACAGAGGAGGAGATCCTCCGGCCGGGCGGGAATCCTTCGATCCGCGAGCAGGTCCGGGTGGTCGGCCGCGCGGCCGAGATGAAGGCCGACGCTCTTGTCGCGGAGATGATGAGCGTCGGCGAGGAATGCCTTTTCACGGAGTCGCGCCGGATCGTCCGGCCCGGCATCCTGGCCCTGACCAACGTCCGGCTCGATCACCTGGACGCGATGGGCCCGCTCAAGGACGATATCGCCCGGACGCTCTCGACCGCCTTTCCCGAAGGCGCAACCGTTTTTTTCCCCAAAGAGGAATCTTATCCCGTCTTTGGAGAAACGGCCGCGCGCGTAGCGGCCAGGCTCTATCCGGTGGACCCTCCGGCCGCGGTTGAAGCCCACGGCGAGGGCGCGCCCATGCCTTTCGGCGAATTCGAGCCGAACGTCCGGCTGGCCCTGGCTGTCCTCAACTCCCTCGGCGTCGGCCGCGACATGGCGCTCCGCGGGATGGGGCGGGCGGCCCGGGACTTCGGCAGCCTGCGGGCCTGGAAAGCGGAGTTCGGGACGCCGCCGCGGACGGCGCTTTGCGTGAGCGCGTTCGCCGCCAACGACCCGGAATCGTCGGCGGCCGTGCTGGAGAAGATCAGAGCCGTGCTCCCGGCGGGACCGAGATCGCTCCTCGGCCTCCTCTGCCTTCGTGAAGACAGGGGGGACCGGACCCTCCAGTGGCTCCGGGCGGCCGGGGCCGGCTTTTTTGTGGATTTCGAGCGCGTCGCCGTCGTTGGAAAACCGGCCAGGGCCGCGGCCAGGAAGCTCCGGAAGGCCCGCGGCCTGGCCATCGAGAAATTTTCGTTCTTCCCCGACCCTCGGCCGGCGGAGCTCACGGACCGCTTGTTTTCTCTGGCCCGCCACGAGCCCGTTCTCGTCGGCCTCGGGAATATCGTCGGCCCGGGCGAGGGCTTCGTGCGGCACTGGGAGGAGACGGGGACGCCCCATGGCTGTTGAAACCCTGCTCGTCGGGCTTCTTCTGGCCCTCCTCTGGGCCGAAACGACGGACGTGTCCCCTGGCGGGATCATCGTTCCGGGCTATTTCGCCCTCTATCTCGGTCAGCCCCTGAGGGTGCTCGCCACCCTGACGGCCGCGCTGCTGACCCTTCTCGTTTACCGATTTCTCGCCCGCCATCTCATCCTCTTCGGCCGGAGGCGGTTCGTCCTGATGGTCCTGGCCGGCGCGCTCCTCTCCCAGGCCTGGTTCATGGCCCTGCCACGGTCCTTCGCGGCCCCGCTCGAGCTCAGGGTCATCGGCTGGGTCATCCCGGGGATCCTGGCCTCGAACCTCGCCCGGCAGAAATTCTGGCCGACTCTGGCCTCGACCGTCACGGTTTCCGCCCTGACCTTTGCCGTCGTCCGCCTGATCTCTCTGCTCTAGATCATGAACGATAACAGCCAAAGATCGCCTCTCACGCCGATTTACGTCGCGGGAGCGGTCAGCCTCGGCTATATCCTCCTGACCCTTCTTGGCCCGGCGCGTCCGGCCCGCGTCCGGGGAGAGATGATCGAAGCGGCCCGGTTGATGGCCAAAGCGGAAATCGCGGTCCGGGACTGCCGCGCGGCCGGGGGCTTTCCGGTCGATGAAAGATCGGACCCGAACCGGACCGGACTCATCGGCCTTGAGACGTCGCCCATCACGACTTCCCTTGGGAGCCTCGAGGCCAAGAGGACGACGACCAATCCGGAGTTCGCCGGCCTTCTCGTTCGTCTGCTGAGCGAGGCGGGCGTCCGGAATGGGGACGCGGTCGCCATTGGAGCTTCGGGCTCGTTCCCGGCGCTCATCATCGCCACGCTGTCCGCTGCCAGGATTATGGGGCTCAGGCCGCTCGTCATCTCGTCGCTGGGCGCCTCGGAATGGGGGGCCAATATCCCCGCCTTCAACTGGCTGGACATGGAGGAATGTCTGCAGAAGGCCGGCCTTCTGGACGCCAGGCCCATCGCCCTCGCCGTCGGGGGGGACGAGGACGTCGGGAGGGATATGAGCCCGGAAGGCCGCGAGCTCTTGCGGGCCAGGATCGGCGGGAGCGGGATCCTCTTCATCGAGAGAGCCGACCTTCGGGCGAACGTCGAAGAGAGACTCAGGCTTTACGAAGAGGCTGCTCACGGCCGCCCGATCAAGGCGTTCGTCAATATCGGAGGCAGCTGGGCCAACATCGGCACGAACGGGGAGGTCCTGAAGCTCAGGCCGGGGCTCTTGCGGAACGTCTTCGTCCCGCCTCCCGGCGAGCGCGGCGTCCTCCAGGCGATGGCCGCGCGGAAGGTCCCCGTGATTCACCTCCTGAACATCAAAGGCCTTGTTGAGCGCTACGGCCTGCCCTGGGATTGGAAGGCCGCGTGGAAATCGCCCTGAAGGCCGGCAGCCTCCGCTATTCGTAAATGACCTTCGCGGGGTCCGCGGCCTTGGGGTCCTTGAGGTAGGCGCCGGTCCCGTTCTTGATGACTTCGGCGTATCTCGGGATGCCGCCGACGACCACCGCCCGGGCCGGGTTGTCTCCCGACCACGTTTCCAGGATCTGGAGAACGGTGCTACAGTGCCTCCCGACCCGGACGTCGATGGGCCAGCCCTTCTCGTCGATCTTCTCGAAGAGCGAGCCCCCGCTTTCCCGCCCGGACGATGAACTCGTCCTTTCCCGTCAGAAGAAGCTCCCGGTCCGTCCGGCCGCGCGTGGCGTCGAGGAAAGGCTCGGGCGACTCGAGGAGGAGGGAGATGGCGCCGGAGTGGTCGCCGATCTCCCGGTGGGACAGCCCGCGGAGGGCCTTGCGGCGAGGACTCGACCCCGATCGCGAACCCTTCGTTGCTGCTGATCATCATGGAGGCCATGGCCGCCAGGTCGGCCCCTTTCTGGTGGGCGACGATCGTGCTGATGACAGGGTACTGGAGTTCGGCCTCGTGGAGGTCGATCTCGATGTCGATCTTCTCTTTCCGGATGATCTCCATGATGGCGTAGCAGGTCTTTTCGGTCAGCGTGCCGTTCGGCCGGCCCGGGAAGGCCCGGTTGAGGTTCCGGATGTCCATGTAGGCCAGCTGCTGGCGTGTCGGGTAATGGATGTACACCTCGGGGTCGGGCCACTGGTCGAGGGGATTGGACCAGCGGTCGCCCATCCGGAACTTCTGGCCGCCCCAGGCCGTCGGGATGGTGAAGTCCGGGGGATAGGCGCCGCCCAGCCGGGTCGCCGTCGTGGCGCTCCGGTTGGCCGAGTAGGATGACGAAGAGCCGCCCCTTGGCGAGGGCAGCGTTCTCGGCCAGGACCCACGCCGTCAGGCGTCCCGCCGGCTCCTCGGGATGCGTCCCGCCCAGGATGAGGACCGCCCCGCCCGGCTCCTTCCCCTCGTTGATATAGACGTTGACGTCATTGACGCTGCCCCTGATCGCCGGCGAAATATTCGCTGAGCTTGGCGACCCGGGCGAGGCTCGGTCCGGGCACGACCGGCTCCCGGAGGTGCCGGCTCCGGTAAAAGCTCAGGCCGGCGAAGAACGGCCAGCGGCCGCTCCGAGGGCCGCGATGAAGATCTTGCGTAGCGGCATGGCTCTTGGTCCTGAGGCCTCACTTCAAGCCGGAGGAGCCGCAGGAGGAAGGGGATGAGGACGATGACGTAGAGGACCTCTTCCTGCCACTTTTTCCTTTTGAGGAAATTCCAGACGAGCATGGCGGCGATGTAGGCCGTCATCAGGTAATAGAGAATCATGACAATCATCGTCTCTCGCCTCTCAAGGCATTATCTCCGACCATCAGCCTGCGGGCCTCGGCGGGCCGAGGTTAGGACTAAAAGACCGTTAAAAAGGCCAGCTTCTTGCTGAAGACGACCATCAGGGTCCCGACGATGGCGATGATGACGGCCGGGACCAGGCAGTGCTTGAGGAACCCGGAGTAAGGCTCCTTCATCCCCACCGTGGCCACGGTCAGCCGGCCGATGATGGCCGTCGGCGGGATGGCGTCGCCGAGCGGCCAGATGATGGCTCATCCCGGCCAGGGCCACGATGGGGTTGAGGCCGATCGTATTGAAGAGCAGGACGAGCGGGACGCCGAGGACCGGGGCCGACCCCCACATCAGGACCGTCTCGGAGACGGGGAGGGTCAGGAAGAGGGTCAGGAAGACGACTACGATCGGAAGAGTGACCGTCGTGATGGCGATGAGCCCCCGGACCCCGGTCAGGGTCATGATCTGGACGAGGATGCCGGCGCAGGTCAGCGTCCCGACGAGGGGCAGGAGCTGATGGACGGTCTCCCGGGACGTTTCCAGGAAATCGATCTTGACCGGCGAGAGAAGGAGCGTCAACAGGGCCGCCGCCATGAACATCAGCGGCAGGCCGAGAACGGGAAAGGAGAAGGGGAAGACGCGTCCGGCGGCAAGGAGGGCGAAAAACACGATGAAGGGCAGAGCGACACGGGTCCAGTTCATCCGGGCCGGGGCCTCCGGGCAGCTCCCGGAGGGCCTTTTCCAGGTCGACCGGCCTTGGCCTTCCGTCCGAGGATGAAGATCGTGGCCAGGGCCAAGAGAACGCAGGGAACAAGGAGCGGCAGGAAGAAGCCGACGTATGGCATGTTGATGCCCGCCGCCGTGAGCATGGCCCAGAGGTTGACGGGCGGCGCCGCCGCGCTCAGCCCGGCGATGATGAAAATGATGGCCGCGACTTTGGGTCCGGGGATGTCCATGGTGCCCAGGACCGTGGCGACCATGCCGCCCAGGATGAGGACGGTCACGCTGCCCGCGCCGGTCAGGGCGCCGGGGACGAGGAGGAGAAGGGCCAGCAGGATGAAGAGCGGGCCCTTGCGGCGATGGAACCGGCGGATGATGGCCCGGACGGCGAAGGCGGCGCCGCCGGATTCCTTGAGCAGGTTCATGAAAAGGGTCGCGGCGACGAAGATCAGGACGATGTCGAAATAGGTGAAGGCCCCCTCGACGATGTGCCGGGCGGGAATGCCGTTCCCGCCGGCCAGGGCCCCGGCCAGGGCGGCGGCGAAGAGCGAGAGCTCGGTCGAAACCTTCAGGGCCCGGGCGACGATGTAGGCCGCGACCATGATGGCCAGGATGAGGGCGGCTGAGGTCGTGGCGTTCATGGGCTGGTCAGGTCCGCGTCCGCGGGTTCCCTAATCTAACCGAGACGGAGGAGTTTTTCAAGACCTCTTTCGGGCCGGAGCGTCAGTGCCTCAGGACCGTGATGCTCTCGATGCAGGGGTAGGTGGCGGTGCCGTCGTGATGTTCCGGCAGAGCCGCCGTTCGATGATCAGGGTCCCAAGCTCATAGTCGTCCCAGCGGTAATTGTCCGCGTCCAGGTTCGAACCGGTGATCGAGGACAGCTCACGGACGCCCTTCTTGACCGGCGGCAGCCCGACGAGGACTCAGAACGCGGTTGAGCGGGTCGATGTCCGATGATGGTCAGGGATTTCCCGCCCTCGTCCATGCTCAGGACGAGCTCCGGGCCGGGCTCGGCGAACGAATACGTCGTTTGCAGCGTCGCCGGCCACGATAGGTTTCATGCTTCTCGAAAGAGACGTTGAGCGGCTTGGGGGGAAAGAGGTCGTTCTTGACGGCCTTGAAAGTCAGCGTCTGGAGCTTGGTCTGGTTGAGATAGAAAAAGGCGACCCCCCCGAAGGACCAGTGACGATCAGGGCCCGGACGATCGTCGCCATGTCGTTCCGGACGATGCAGGCGATGACCCAGAGGATGGCGAGCCCCAAGAGGACCAGGAAGACCGTGCGAACGGTTTCAGTTGCGACCATGTCCGACCTCCCTCAAGACCGTGAAGGTCTTCGATCCGCAGGCCCGATTCTATCACAGCTCGGCGGCCGATGGGAATGGACGATTGCGCCCGGCCAGGCTCGGCCAGGTCGAAATCAAGAAATGGGACCCGGAGTTACTTGCCGTAGAGCTTTTCCAGGGTCGGCACAAGGTCCATCATCTTCTCGAATTCGATGAGAGGGATCTCTTGCCCTTGGAGATGGCCGTGAAGCGGCCGTCCGCATTTCCTTCCTTGTAAACGAGCAGGAGGTTGGAATTCGGGGCCACGGCGTCGATGCTCTGCTCGTCGGTCGTGTCGCCGGCCGCCGCTCCCTGGGCCCGCCGCTTCATGCCTTCGACGTGGGCGCCGATGATCTTGATGCCCTGCCTTGCGGGCCTCGGCGATCAGGGCCGCGGCCCGGGCGAGCTCGTCGTCGATGGAGATCCCGGCCGCGCCCATGCCCTTGAGGCTGCCCCCATGACGATGATCACCGACTTGTACGGCGCCCCGGCCTGGGCCTTGGCCTGAAGTGTGGCCGGCCGTCGCCAGCGGGTCGATGTCGTAGGCGAGCTTCAGCTTCTGCATGACGACCTTGACCGTGGTGGGCCCGGGGCTCTGCCCGCACGAGGTGATGAGGGCCGGAGTTTCCGCTTTGGGCTGCGGGGCTTGGCCGGCGGGGAGCGCCGACCCGCAGCCCAGGATGAGGGCCGCGGCGAACAAGGCGAGGGGGAAGGAACGGCACTTGCGCATGATTGGCTCCTTTCGTCCGGGTCCAGGCCCCGTACCTTTATGTTAGGCCAAAGCCGGCTCTGCCGGTCAATCCTCTCCGCGGGATTCCACGGACGTGAGTCCATGGAGCTTCAGCTTCCCGGGGACGCGCCCAAAAGTCCCCGGAGGCGCCGGGCGTTCCCCACGGCGTGGGCCTGATAGTCATTGTTGAAATAGGCGAAGGTTTCGGCGGCGCCCGTCGCCCTGATCACTCCCGCCCATTCCCGAAGCTCCGGTTCCGAATAGTCGTGACGGTAGCCGCCCGTCAGGCCGTGGAAACGGAAGTAGGCCGTGCCCGAGGTCAGGACGGCATCGGCGGGGACCTTGGCCGAGGAGACGATGCAGAAGCCGGTCCGGGACGTCCTCAAGAGGCCGTAGACGTCCTCGGCGTACCAGCTTGGGTCGCGGAACTCGATGACGTTCCTGTATTCGGGAGAGAGGACCGCGAGAAAATCGCGGAGGAGGCCGTCGTCCCGCCCGACGGCCGGCGGGAACTGGTAGAGGATGCAGCCCAGCTTGTCGCCGAGGTTTCGGGCGAGATGATAAAAAAAACTCACCTCGTGCCCGACGTTCCGCAATTTCTTGACATGGGTGATCTGACGGTTGGCCTTGAGGGTGAACAGGAACCCGGCCGGGGTCAGGTCGGACCATCTTTGAAGGACCTCCGGCTTGGGCAAACGGTAAAAGCTCATGTTGATCTCGACCGTGTTGAAGCTCCCGGCATAGAAAGGAAGCCAGCCGCCCGAAGGCAGCCCGGCCGGGTAGAACCGTCCTCGCCATCCCGGGTAGCTCCACCCCGACGTGCCGAGGTGGAGATTGGGAACGCCGCCTCCGTCCGACGCGTGCACGATCCGTCCCTCCGCTCCATCCAAAATAACGCAGGGCGTCACGAAATTCAACTTTCTCGAGAAGGAGAGGCGGTCTCCTCCGGCGGGGGCTGTCCCTCTTTTGCCGCCCTGTGATATATTGAAGCCGCTCAAGGACGGGGCCGGCCCCACGGCCCGCACATTCCGATTTCGCTCCGGGAGGAGAGATGAAAGCTCATCAAGCCCTGGTCTTTTCTGTTCTCGCCGCCGCGGGGCTCTGCCTCTGGTCCTGCCAGGGGTCGAGGAGCCGGGTCGAGCCGGTCACCGTCAAGGAGATCGAAGCCCACATCCGGAACCTTTCCGACGACCGGCTCGAAGGCCGGGCCGTGGGGAGCCAAGGGCATCGAGATCGCCGCCCGCTACCAGGAGGACTACTTCCGGACCTTCGGCCTCGAGCCGGCCTTCGGCGGAAGCTATCGGCAGACGTTCCCGCTGCGCGGCGACAAGCCCGACCCCCAGGCGTCCCTGGAGATCAGCTCGCCGGCCGTCAAGATCGCGCCTGTCCTCCGGGACGAGTTCCTCGTCAGCACGGAGCGGGAGGACGCCCCGGCCGAGGCCGGGGGGACCTCGTCTACTGCGGCTACCTGATCCAGGCCCCCGAGCGGAGCTGGGACGACATCAAGGGAGCCGACCTCAAAGGCAAGGTCCTCCTGGTCGAGATCAACGAGCCGGGCAACCGTCCAGGCGGGATCTTCGACGGCGAGGACATGACGTACTACGGCCGCTGGACGTACAAGTTCGAGAAGGCCGCCGAGCTCGGCGCCGCCGGGATCTTCATCATCCACAACACAAAGGGTGCGACCTACGGCTGGGAGGCGCTCCGGAACGCCACGGCCGGCGAGAGTTTTTTCCTGCCCGATAAGAAGCCCCAGCTCCTTTTCCAGGGTTGGGTCAGCGGCGAGACGGCCGAGAAGATCTTCAGCGCCGCCAAGATCGACCGGAAGGCGCTCCTGGCCCGGGCCGAGACCCCGGATTTCGCTCCCGTCCCGCTCGGGCTGACGGTCAAGGTCCGGCAGAAGCCGGCCTTCCGCACGGTCGACGGCTTCAACGTGGCCGGGATCATCCGGGCCAGGCACCCCGACGCCCGGAAGCGGATGGTCGTCATCTCCGCCCATTACGACCACCTGGGCAAGGACGAGACGCTCCAGGGCGACCAGATCTTCAACGGGGCCGTCGACAATTGTTCGGCCACGGCCTCGATGCTGGCCCTGGCCGGCTACTACGCCCAGAGGCCGGAGAAGCTCAAGGACGACCTCTGCTTTGTCGGGGTCACGGGCGAGGAGAAGCTCTTCCTCGGCTCGGACTATTTCATCCGCCATCTGCCCTTCCCGAAATCCTCGGTCGCCGCCGACATCAATTTCGAGATGACCAACGTCTGGGGGGAGACCGAAGACGCCTTCGCCATCGGGGCCAGGCACTCCGATCTCGACGAGGTCTGCCGGCAGGCCGCGGAGAGGATGGGGCTCCGGTATATCCCCGAACGGAACGGGGAGTTCGGGTTCTTCTTCCGCTCGGACCAGATCAGTTTTGTCAAGGCCGGGATCCCGGCCGTCTGGCTCCACCAGGGGATCGTCTCCAAGGGACCCGACAAGGGCTTCGTCCAACGGAAATTCGAGGATTACCAGAAGACGAAATACCACACGGTGGCCGACGAGATCCAGCCCGACTGGGACCTCCGCGGGACCCTCCAGATCATCCGCTGGGCCGAGGAGATCATATCCATCCTCGGTGACCGCCCAGCCCTGCCTCAGTTCCTCCCGACGTCCTCCTTCAAACGGAGCTAAAGACGGGGCCGGCCCTATTTTCCCGGGGATCATGGGTGAGCGTCCGGGTTTGATGCGGATGGGAAAATAGGGCCGGCCCCGTCTTTCGGGTTGGCTTTTGGAAGCCGTTGTGTTAAAATAACCGCAAAATGGAGATCAAGAGCCTTCCCAAAAGTTCTTATTTTTCCGATTATCTCAAACCCCCTCAAGTCATCTTCGACCTCAAGAGCAAGGACAAGGTCGAGGCCATCGAGGAGCTCCTGGGCATTCTGGCCAAGCAGAAGCTCATCGAGAACAAGAAGGTCATCCTGACCCGGATCATCGACCGGGAGAACCTCGTGTCCACGGCCATCGGCTCGGGCGTCGCCCTTCCCCACGCCCGCGTGGATACCGGCGGCGAGATCGCCGTGGCGGTCGGCCGCTCGGAGAAGGGGATCGACTTCGAGGCCCACGACGGCCAGAGGGTCCATCTCATCATTCTCGTCGTCTGGAACCCGTCCATCCCGGGGCTCTTCAACCACCTCTTCGCCGGCCTGGCCCGGTTCCTGATCCGGGCCGACAACCGGCACCGGATCTTCGAGGCCAAGGACAAGGCCGAGCTATACGGGATCCTCTCCCAGATCGAGTTCAAGTTCGTCCCCGAGGAGAAGATCGTCAGCCGGGCCAGCCTCCTCCGGAAGCTCCAGGAGATCGAGATCAAAAGGAAGAGGGCGTCCAAGGAGCAGCAGAAGGAGCTCGGCAAGCACGCGGCCATGATCCGGGAGGAGCTCGACCGGGACCTGGTCGGGCGCTTCGACCGGCTGATGGAGCGCTACGGGTTCGCCGTCGCCGACGTCGTCGAAGGGGTCTGCCAGGGCTGCAACATCAACATCTCGACGCAGATGAATTCGGCCATCGAGGGTTCGAATGACATCTACGTCTGCGAGAACTGCGGCAAGTTCCTGGCCTCGGTCAAGAAAAAGAAAAAGTGATCAATCCAGGCCGTCGGCCGCCAGGTTCTGAGGGGTGAAGAGCTTAAAAACCGGATAGGTTTCAACGCCCCGCCCCCACTCCCGCGCGATGTACTTGTCGAACACGTTCCACACGAGCAGCCCGTCGTCGCTTTCCGGCTCGAGGAGATAGGCCGCCAGGTTCCCGAGCGGCTGGGCCATCCGGACGAGGAGGGTCCCCCTGGGAAATTCCCTCTTTTCGACGGCATATTCTCCCTTGACCGTGTTGGTCCGGTGGCCCTGGTAGAGGCGGTCGGCTCCCTTGACCTCTTTCAGCCGATAGGCTTCGACTTCGAGGGTCGCCGCCTCCGTCAGCTTTTCGACGGCGAGACCGTGGCTGAGGAGCTTGCTGAGGACCTCGTCGTCGAAGACGGGGATCAAGTAAGCGTAGGGCAGCCGGACGGTCCGCTTCGGGACGAAATCCGCAAAGTACGGCAGGACATAGGTTTTCTTGCGGTCCGTCCTCTTGAGCTCAGGAAAAGGACTGCCCTCGCGGGACGTGACCTCCACCTCGTAGCCCCGGACGGTCACTTTCTCGGGCAAGGGCTGGACGTCGATATCCAGCCCGAAGGTGTCCGTCTCGCGCGGGGCGAGGCCCCTTTGGACCGTCCTCTGGTCCGCCTCGGCGGCGAGCCGGCCGAGTTCGTCGGCGTGCGTCTGGCAATAATCCAGGATGGACTTGAGGAAGTTGTAGCAGCCGAGGACGCGCGTCTTGAAATCGGCGTAATTGTAATTTTCGTCGAGGATGGACAACCGGTTCCGGAGGCCAATGTAGTTCGTTGTGTAGCGGGGCTGATGGCCGAAGGTTTGCCAGCCCTTTTCCATGTCGCGGAAATCCTTCGGGTCGCCGTAGGGGACGGAGAGCGTGTTGTATCTTTTTTCGAGGGTCGCTGCCACGGCGGGCAGCATCCTCTCCCGCGTGTACTTGATGATCGACGGGTCGCCGTTCGGGCAGAGGGGCCAGGAATAGGTCACCGGCTCCTCATGGTAGGAGCCGTCGGTCGTGTGACAGTCGACGAGCAGGACGGGGTCCCAGCGGACGAGGACGTTCCGGACAAGGCCCTGCATCTCCGGGCTCTCGAGCTTCATGGCGTCGCGGTTGAGGTCGAGGTTCATGCCGTTGTGGCGGACCCCGGCCTTCTCCGGGCCGTTCTGGCCCCGGCGGTTGTCGGGGCTCATCTTGTCGTTCCCGTCGGCGTTGAAGATGGGCGCGATGAGGAGGACGATCTTGTCGAGATAGGGAAGTTTCGGGTCGAGGAGGATGTCGCGGGCAAGCATCAGGGACGCTTCCTTGCCCTCGACCTCGCCGGCGTGGATATTGGCCTGGATGTAGACGACGATCCTCTTGTCGGAGCGCAGAGCCAGGGGCTCGAGAGGCGTGGGCTTCCCGATGACGAGAAGAGGCACGTTCCGCCCCTCCGCCGTCGTGCAGACCCATTCGAGATGGATGAGCGGGCTGAGTTTCTGGAGTTCGCGGACATAGGACATCACCTCGGCGTAAGTCGACGTGGCCGCGTACCCCGTGGATTCGGCGACCGTCTTGGGGCCGCCGGCGGGCGCTTGGGCCTGGGCGGCACCGGACGCAGGGATGGATACGAGGAGGCCGGCCGTGATCCATAATGCGGACCCCATCAGGATCCTTTGGAATGCTCTCATGACTTCTCCTTCCAGGTCTTGGCGACGGAATGGCGATGACCGCACGGAACGGCGATGATCGGGAGCAGTCTATCCCTTTCGCCTCCCGACCGTCAATTCCCCCTCGCCGTTTTTTGACTTTTTCCCCCGCCGATCTTAAGATGGGGCCGGAGCGAGGACGACGGCATGGCGATGTTCGGCGTGAGCCCCGAGAAAGAGCAGGCCCTGGCGGAGCGGATGGAGAAGCTCGGCATCCGCGAAGAGGATATCCTCGAAAAATTCATCCGCTCGGGCGGCCACGGCGGCCAGAACGTCAACAAAGTCGCGACCTGCGTCTATCTCAAGCACGTGCCCTCGGGAGTCGAGGTCAAGTGCCAGCAGGAGCGCTCCCAGGCCCTCAACCGTTTCCTCGCCCGCCGCATCCTGGCCGACAAGATCGAAGCCGCGGTCCTGGGCCGGCAAAGCGAGGCAGAGCAGCGGATCGCCAAGATCAGGCGCCAGAAAAGGAAGCGGTCCAAGCGGGCCAAAGACAAGATGCTGGCCGACAAGCGTCACGTTTCCGAGAAGAAAAAGGGCCGGACGTTCAAACCGGACCTCGCGGAGGGCTGAGCGCCCCGCGGCCGCGCCCCGCAGGCCTCAGGCGGGGCTTATTGCTTGACCCTTTTGGCCGTCCACTCCATGTCGCCCATCTCTCCCAGGCTGACCGTGCCCGTCATCGTGTCGCCGTCCACTTTTCCCTTGTCGGTGATGGACATCTCACCCTGCGGCCCGTTCACGGTGAGCGTCCATTCGATCTCGTTGTCCTTGATCTTGCCGGTGCCCTTGATCTCCTCGCCCTGGAAACCCTCCATCTTCACCTCGAGGTTTTCCCCGGTCTGGACGAAGTTGATCTTCATCGTCCGCTCTCCCCGGGGGGATTGGACGGTCATTTCCCAGTCTCCCGTGACGTCCACGGGCTTTGCGAAGAGCGACGCCCCCCACAGGGCCAGACCCGCAAAAAGCAGGATGCTTACGCATGTCTTTGACATGAAGACCTCCTTGGATGTCGCGACTTAAAGCGGCCTGCCAAGGCCGCTATCGATATCTCTCAGTTTGGACAGGCCTCCCGGGGTTTTCTTCCGGCCGGGGCCGGGCTATTCCTTGTGGAGGGGTTTTCCGCACTCCGCGGCCGTGCCTTTCAGGACGTCGATGCCGTGGGGGAGAGCGTCCATGATCGCCTCGAGGCTTTCGCGGACCGCCTTTTCGCTCCCGGGAAGGTTGATGATGATCGTCGACTTCCTGATCCCCGCGGCCGCCCGGCTGAGCATGGCTGTCGGCATTTTTTTCATCCCCGCCTGCCGGATGGCCTCGCTGATGCCCGGGGCCTCGCGCTCCAGGACGGCCTTCGTCGCTTCCGGCGTCCAATCGCGGGGGCTGAACCCCGTGCCGCCCGTTGTCAGGATGAGATCGACGTCCTCGTCGGACCATTCGATGAGCGCCGCCCGGATGGCCTCCTGTTCGTCCGGAACGATCCGGGCCCTGACGACCTCCGCGCCAGCGGCTTCCATGATCTCCCGGATGGCCGGGCCGCTGCGGTCCTCGCGCTCGCCCCGGGCCCCTTTGTCGCTGACCGTGAGGATCCCGACCTTCATGTCAACCTCCGATCCTGAACATCTCGCTCGAGAGGGAGGAAAGGCTTCCCCGCTCCCATTTCTCCTTGTCGCGCAGTGCGGTTCGGATGATCGCCTCGATCTCGCGGACCCCCGCGTGCTGCGCGCGCAAGGCCGTCTTCATATCGATCCCGTCCTTGTTGAAGAGGCAGAGCTTGAGCCTGCCGTCCGCGCTCAGACGCAGCCGTTCGCACCCCGGGCAGAAGGGTTCCGAGACGGGAGTGATGAAGCCCACCCTGGCGCCGGACTTGAGGTGGTACACTTTCGCGACGCCGTCCGCTCCGGGAGAGGCCTCCAGGGCGCCGAAGGCCTGGACGATCCTCTCGCGGACCTCCTCGCCCTTGACGAAGAGCGCCGGCCGCCAGGTTCCTAGCTCCTTGCACTCCGGGCTGAGCCCGCTCGTCGGCATGAGCTCGATGAACCGGACCTCGGCCTTTTCCCGCTCCGCGAAGCGGACGAAATCCGCGACCTCGTCGTCGTTGACGCCCCGGATGACGACCATATTGATCTTGAGGGGAGCGAGGCCGGCGCGCCGGGCCGCTTTGATCCCCGCTACGATCAAATCAAACCCCGTTCTTCTCGTGATCGTCTCGAACCGGTCTTTCCGGAGCGTGTCCAGGCTGATCGTGACCCGCCGGAGCCCGGCTGCTTTGAGGCCCGCCGCCATGTCGCCGAGGTGGAGCCCGTTGGTCGTCAACGCCAGGTCGTCGGGGTTCAGGCGGGCCAGCTTTTCGACCAGGGTCTCGATGCCCCGGCGCACCAACGGCTCACCGCCCGTGACTCTGAACCGCCGGATGCCGGCGGCCATGGCCGCCCGGGCCACGGTTTCGATCTCCTCGTAGGTCAGAAGGTCGGACGGCCGGACGAGCGTGACGCCGGATTCGGGCATGCAATAGATGCATCGGAGGTCGCAGCGGTCCGTGACCGAGATCCGGAGGACCCTAGAGTTTTTCAATCCGGTCTCCGGCCCTGACCGTCCCGCCCTCGAGGACCTCGCAGAAGATCCCGAGCCCGGGCATGATGCAGTCGCCCGTGAGCTTGAAGATCGCGCACTTCGTATGGCACTCTTTTCCGATCTGGCTGACCCTCAAGCGGATTGTCGCGCTTTCGCCCCGGATGAGAAGCCCGGAGCCGACCTCGAGGCCCTTGAGGTCGATGCCGCGCGTCGTGAGGTTCTCGGCGTAGGCGCCCGGACCGATCCCGGTCCCCGCGCGGCCTCCCAGGCGGGCGGCCTGCTCCTCAATGCTTTCGATCATCAGCAACGAGACCTGCCTGTGGCCGAATCCCCGATGGGCGTCCTCCCGGATCCCCTCACCCGCGATGACCTGCGCTTCCGGGACGGGGGTCTTGGCCTGGCCTTTCTTCCGGCTGACATTGATGGAGACGATCGTCCCGGACGCACCCCCGGCCCGCCCGGACATTCCCCGCCCGCCGGCGGTCATGGCTCTCTCCGGAACACCCCGCTCTTGCCGCCGCTCTTGAAGTCGAGCCTCAGCCGGGTGATCTCGGCGCCCCTTTCAACCGCCTTGACCATGTCGTAGATCGTCAGGGCGGCGACGGCCGCGCCGGTCAGAGCTTCCATCTCCGCGCCCGTCCGGGCCTCGACTTTGACCTTGCAACGGACTCTGATCCCCGTCTTGAGGACCTCCGTTTCCACCTCGACCCGGTCGATGGGAATGGGGTGGGCGAGCGGGATGAGCTCGAAGGTCCGCTTGGCCGCCTGGATGCCCGCCAGCCGGGCCGCGTTCAGGACCTCACCCTTGGCGATCTTGTTGGCCCGGACGAGATGGAGCGCCGCCGGGCCGAGCTTGATCAGGCACGAGGCCGTGGCCTCGCGGCGGGTGATCGCCTTGGACCCGATGTCCACCATCCGGGCCCTGCCCTCGGGGTCGATATGGGTGAGCTTGGCCATGGTCATTCCAGGAAAAGGATCTCCACGACGGTTCCCCTTTCGATCCGGGAGACGTCGGCGGGCACGACGATGAGGGCCCGGCTCCTGACCATCGATCTCAGGACGCCGCTTTTCTGGTCGGGGAACGGGTCGACGCGGAGTCCGGGGCCGTCCCCGGCGAGGACGGCCCTGAGAAACTGCGTCCGGCCGGGCTTGAGGATGATCTCCTTTTCGAGGACGGCCTTCCCGGCGCGCGGGCCGAGGATCTTCCGGCCCAGCATCCTGTCGATGGCCGGCCCGACGAAAAGATGGAACGTCACCATGGCGCTTGTCGGGTTTCCCGGCAGGCCGAAGACGAGCTGACGGCCCCTGACGCCGAAGAACACGGGTTTCCCCGGCTTGATCCGGACCTGCCAGAAGACGGGCCGGACCCCGGAGCCGCGGAGCTCCTCCTTGACGAGGTCGTGATCACCGACGGACACGCCGCCCGGAGAGAACGAGGATGTCCGCTTTCCGGGCTTTCCGGATCTTGAGCTTCAGGGAGGAGCCTTTATCGCGGGCGATGCCCAGATAATCGGCTTTCGCGCCGGCCTGGAGGGCCATGGCCCGGAGGGCGTGGCCGTTCGAATTCCTGATCTGCCCGGGCCGCGGTCTCCGGCCGGGCTCGACGATCTCGTCGCCCGTGGCGATGACGGCGACCTCCGGGCGGCGCGAGGCGCGGACCGAAGCCTGCCCGAGGGCGGCCAGCATGCCGACCTCGGCCGGCCCGACGAGGTCGCCCTTTTCCAGGACGAGAGCCCCTTTTTGGACGTCCTCGCCGGCTTCGCCGATATTATCTCCCTGACCGACAGGACGCAGGATCCGCACCCCGCCGCCGGCTTTCTCCGTGTCCTCGACCATGACGACGGCGTCAGCGCCTCCCGGCAGGGGGGCGCCGGTCATGATCCGGACGGCCTGCCCCGGGCCGATGGCCCTGCGGCAGACCCGGCCGGCCGGAAGGTCCTCGACGACCTCGAGCTCGACGGCGCCGGCGTCCGCGGCCGCACGGGTGTCGGCCGCCCTGACCGCATAGCCGTCCATCGTCGCCTTGGAAAACGGGGGGATGGGCTCGCCGGCCCGGATGTCGCGGGCCAGAGTCCGGCCCAGGGCCTCCGCCAGAGAGATGGATTCCGCCGCCAGAGGCTTCGCCCTGGCGACAACCTCGCGAAGGGCTTCGAGGTAATCAATCATGAGGTTTCCCGGACGGATCGGAGCCGATGATCTCGACCGCTTCGGGCTCGAATTTTATCAGAACGGGGCGGGAAAGGGAAATCCGCCTAGCCTCGACCTCCCCGAGGGGAAGGGTCACCCTGAACGTCAGCTCGCCGCTGACCCTGACCAGGGCAGACTCCGCCTCGGTCGTTTCCAGGCGGGTGACTCGACCGCTGAAGACGTTCGGGCCGAGCGCGGCGGCCGCCTCCCCTCCGGCACCGGAGAGCTCGATATTGGCCGGATCGATGACGCAGGTGACATGGCCGCTGAATGCTCCCGGAAAGACGATACGGATCCCGGGCTTGGGTTCGATCCAGCTGAGCCGGCCGTCCGAGCCGGCCCTCCCGCTGAAGCAGTTTTCGTGGCCGAAGGCGGCGCGCTTTCCGCCGGAGAGGTAGATTATTCCGTCGGCCAGGCGTGAGGCCTGGGAGAAGTTGTGGCTCGAAAAAACGACCGTCGCCCCTGTCTCGCGGCCGATCTCGCGGATGACGGCCTCGATGCGAAGGGCCAGGCCGGCTTCGATATTGGCCGTCGGTTCATCGAGGAGAAGGGCTCTGGGCTGGAGGGCCAGGGCCCGGGCCAGGGCCACCCGTTGGGCCTGGCCCGCGCTCAGGCCGGCCGCGGACCTCGACTCCCAGCCGGAGAGTTCGACCGGGGTCAAGGCCGCCCGCACGCGCGCCGGCCAGGCTGCTTCGGGGACGCCGCGGACCTTGAGTCCGAAGGCCAGATTGTCGAAGATCGTGCCCTTGAAAAGATAGGGATGGTGGGTCACCAGGACGGCCTCGCGGCGCGCGAGGATGGTCCGGGCTTCGTCAACCCAGGGGTCCCCGCCGAGGAACTCGAGTCTGCCGCGGGAGGGCCTCGCGAGGAACGAGAGGATCATCAGGAGAGTCGTCTTGCCGGCGCCGTTGGGCCCGACGAGGGCCAGGCTCTCACCCGCCCCGATGCGGAGAGAATCGATTTCGAGCGCGAAGCCGGACAGGGAGCCGGGGTAAACGTAGCGGACATCGTGCAGGTCGTAAGCGGCTTGGGACATCTTAATCCCTGCTCCTGAACCCGACCTGGACCAGGATATTGATCCCCAGGGTGATGATGAGAAGGATCGCGCCGAGGATGACGCCGTTCTTGAATTCTCCCTTGGCCGTCTCGAGGGCGATGGCCGTCGTGATGTTCCGGGTCGCGTTCCGGATGTTGCCGCCGAGCATCATGGCGATCCCGACCTCGGAAACGGCCCGGGCGAAGCCGGCCAGGACCGCGACGAGAAGGGCGAACTTGGCCTCACGAAGAACGACCCAGGAGGCCTGGCGGCGGCTCGCGCCGAGGGTGAGGGCGGTCAGGCGGGCCCGGCGGTCGACCTGGCGGAGGGCCGTGTAGGAAAACCCGGTGATGAGCGGCAGGATGAGGAAGACCTGTCCGATGGTCATGGCCGTCTGGGTGTAGAGAAGGCCGAACCGGCCGAGGGGGCCGCTCCGGCTGAGGAGGAAGTAGAAGAGGAGGCCGATGACGACCGTGGGCGCGGCCATCCAGGTCTGGTTGATGAGGAGGACGGCGCGCTTGCCCCGGAATTCCTGGCCGGCGAGAAAGAGGGCGGCGGGGACGGCGAGGAGGCTCGCGAGAAGGGCGGCCAGGCCGCTCGTCCTGAGCGAAACCCCGATCGCGAACAGCAAGTCCCGGACGATCATTTGACGAGGTCGACGCCCGGCCTTCCGGCCATGGGTTCGAAGAGAGGCCGGCCGGCTTTTCCCTTGAAGCCGCCGATCAGTTTCTGGCCGCGGGGGGATGTGAGGAAGGTGATAAAGGCCATAGCCTCGTCGTACCGGGCGGTCGGGATCCGGGCGGGATTGACGGCGATGACGGAATAGATATTCTCGAATTCGGGGGCGTTCTCGTAGAGGGGCCGAAGGCCCTTGAGGCCGGCGAGGCCGGAGAACGTGGCTGTATCGGTGAGCGTGTAGCCCTGCTTTTCGGCGGCGATTCGGAGTGTTTCGGCCATGCCTTGGCCGGTTTCGAGGTAGTTCTTCTCCGGAGCGCCTCCCGCGAGGGCCCAGAGGTCGAGTTCTCGGACATGGGTCCCGGACTTGTCCCCGCGGCTGACGAAGACGGCGGCGGCGCCTTTGATCCGTTCGAAGGCCTCTTGGGCGTCGCGGGCCCCGGAGACACGGGCGGGGTCGGCGGGAGGACCGACGAGCATGAAGGAGTTGCGGGCGATGACCCGGCGGTTGACCCCGAAGCCGTCCGTCAGGAACTGATCCTCGAGTTTCTTGGCGTGGGCGATGACAACATCGGCGTTCCCGTCCCGGGCCTGCTTGATGGCCGCGCCGGTGCCAACCGCGATCCATTTGAGGGTGATGCCGGTCTCTCTCTTGAATTCATCGGCGAGGACGTTGAGGAGGCCCGTGGCGTCGACGCTGGTCGTCGTCGCCAGCATGAGCGTGCGCTCCGGCGCCCCGCCGTTTTTCCAGTCCGGCACTTTCCCGCTCGCGGGGGTCGCGAGAGCGGAACAAACGGCCACGAAAACAACGGCGGCCAGCCAAGAAGGGATCGTTCGGGGAGGACGGAAAGAGGGGCGCACGATATCTCCTTTACAATCGCGGAAGGAAGAGCCGTTTCCCGCTCCTCCCTATCGGTCGAAGGGCGTGGCCGCCGGGCTGTAGCGCCTTCGGCTCGGAGCATTCCAAGGAATACCATATCGGGCAGGGCAAGTAAAGACTCGGAGCCCTAAGCCCGCGGTCTTGGCCGCGAGAACAAGGGCTGAAGGCCGGACCACAGCTTCGATATTGGGCTATTTTAATTATACGGTGATAGTTACTGAGGTCCTGCCCCGTAAAAATCATCGATCACGGCTCGCCATTGCTCTTCGGACCTGACGGCGACGAGAGCGTTCCGGAGGTCCGTCCGGCGGGGGTGCATCTTGGCGTACTGGAGGGAGAAATGGCGGAGGATCTTGAGCCCGCGCCTGGGGTCGTAGGCCTCCGAGGCCAGCCGGAAGTGTCGCAGGATGAGCTCGCGCTGTTCGTCGAGCCCGGGCTGACGGCTCTGCCGTCCGGCGGCGAGGTCCCGGGCCTGGCTGAAGAACCAGGGGTTGCCGATCGCGCCGCGGGCGGCGGCGGCGCCGTCGACGCCCGTCGCTTCGATCATCCTCAGGGCGTCGGCCGGAACATGGACGTCGCCCGAACCGATGATGGTTCGCCCGGGGAATTCACGCTTCACCTCGGCCAGGAAATTCCAGTCGGCCCGGCCCCGGTATTTCTGTTCGACGCTGCGGCCGTGGACGCAGATCGCGGCCGCCCCGGCCTCGAACGCCCCTCGGGCGATCGTCCAAAAGGCCTCGTGCTTTTCGTCGGCCTCGAGAAAGGCCCGGCGGAGCTTGATCGTGACCGGCGTATCAGGGACGGCCTCGAGCACGGCCCGGACGATGTCGAGCGTCTGTCGCGGGTCCTTCATCAGTGCGCCGCCGCGGTTCCGGCTGATGACCTTCCTGACGGGGCAGGCGAAATTGAGGTCGACGACATCGAAGCCCATCCCGCAGAGCGCGGCGGCCGCCCGGGCCATCGTGCCTGGGTCATTGCCCATGATCTGGCCGGCGACCGGATGATCAACCGGATCGAGTCGGACGAGCCTCTTGCGGAGCTTTCCTTCGAGAAGCACCTGCTTATCGAGCATGGCCTCGGTCGCCGTGTAGGGGGCGGAACAGGACCGGCAGATGAGCCGGTAGGGAAGGTCCGTGTAGCCGGCGAGGGCCGCCAGGACCACGGGAAAATCGACGGTGATCGCTCCGATCCGGAGCGGCTTGAAGTCAGTTGTCACGGATATCAGTATAGTTGTTCTTCCGGGCTTTTGGTATTAGGTTTGTTGTCCTTGGGTGTCGGGCAGCGCTTTGGCGACCATTTTCCGCCTCCCGTGAGGTCGCGGACTCGGGGGAGTCCCTCCGGCAGGGAGCCGCACCGTCTCTTGGCGGGCAGTCCCGCTTCTGAGCGGGGCGGATTCTGAGGAACGACCAGCAGAAGTGTGGCGGAGCGGCTCGGAGCGGCACTTCTGGTAAATACCTGAAATGAATCTTTGCGTATTGCTCCCGGGACTCTCCCCTTTTCCCACTCTGTGATCGCTCCGCTCCCCTCGTCCAAGGGATGAGGGACCGTGCCCGCGTCGCGCTCAATGTTTTCTCCGGGACATCCCCCCTGCGTCCGCTATTCTTAAGAATCCGACTGCATTGCATCAGCGTCAAGATTCCTCTAATGATGGCCTTCCTTAGACTATTCTGAGGGAGAATATGATGCGGAAAAAAATCTCGATCTTGGCCATCCTTTGCCGCGGCGATCGGTCCTGGGACCTGGCGCTTGTCGCTGCGGTCCCGCAGAAAACGGCGTCGTCGCGGGCCTATGCCGGCCACGAGAACGACATGGACATCAACAACTTCATCCGGCAGTACCCCAAGGCCGCTGGCACCCGTCTGGACGATTGCCAGACCTGCCACCGGGCCGGTGTCATGGGGACGGACACGGAGCGGGAATACAGCCCCTGCGGCTATTGCCATCTCCTCCAGTATCCGAATCCGAAGTACCGCACCGGCGTCCCGGCCGACTATGAGGCGACCCTGAACTCTTACGGGCTGGCCTACGAAAATGCCGGCCGGACAGTCGAGGCCCTGGCCGAGATCGCCAAGCTCGACTCGGACGGCGACGGGTTCGCAAACGACGTCGAGATCGCCGACCTGCGCTACCCCGGAGACCCGGCCAGCCGGCCCGGCCAGCCCCTGGCGCCGTTCGTCTCCCTCTCGTGGGACGCGATCCGCAAGCTCCCGGCCGTGAAGCAGTTCATGCTGATGAACACGACCAAGGAACCGACCGACGATTATGTGACCTACACCGGAGTCAAGATCCTGGACCTGCTGGCGGCGGCGGGCGTCAACCTCAAGGGCGTCGAAGGGATCACGGTCTTCGCCCCGGACGGCTACAGCATCGATCTCACGATCGACGACGTGACCCGGCCGTTCCCCCGCGGTCATTTCTACGCCGGCCCGGCCGCCCTCAAGAACACGGACAGGGCGTTCATCAAGTATCCGGAGGTCATTCCCCCCGGAGTCAGCGACGGCCGGGAAATCTCCGAGGTCCCCTGGCTTCTCCTGGCCTTCGAGCGCGAGGGGAAACCGCTCGACATCTCTTCCTACGAAAAAGGGACGGGCAAGCTGGCCGGCGAAGGCCCCTACCGGCTGGTCAAGCCCCAGCGCGACGTCATGGGCGACCCGTCAAAACCCGGACGCCCGGACAGGTCCCTGAAAGCCAAAACGTACGGCGACGGCTGGGATTTCAACCCCAAAATCGATCACAACGCCGGGGCCTGCGTCCGGGGCGCCTGCGTCATCCGGGTCAATCCCGTGCCCAAGGGATTCGAAGAATACGATTGGAAGAACAGCTGGCCCCTCATCACGGACCGCCGGGTCGTGATCTACGGCCGCGGCGTTTCGAAGAGATAAAGCCCTAACGGGCCAGGCGGACGAGCGTCCGCAGGAGCAGGTTGGCGCCCTTCTCGAGGTCGTCCCAGTCGATCCTCTCGGCCGGCGAATGGCTGACCCCGTCGGCGCAGGGGATGAAGATCAGGCCCGCATCGAAGGCCGAGGCGAGGATCTGGGCGTCGTGGCCGGCTCCGCTCGTGAGCTTCATCGCCGGATATCCGAGAGCCGCGCATTCCTCTTCCATGATCCCGACCAAGCGCGGAGCCGTCGCCACGGGGATCGTTTCGTCGACGACCCGGGAAGCGAATCCGAGCCCCCTTGTCGAGGCCACGTCCGCGGCGATCGTGAAGAGTTCGGCCTCGAGGGCCTTTAGGGTCGCTCTGTCCGGGCTCCGGAATTCGAACGTGAAATCGGCCCGGGCCGGAACGACGCTGAAGACCCCGGGATGGAGGATGACCCTGCCGACCGTCGCCATGCTCCCGTAATGCCGGGTGGCGACATGCTGGGTCGCCTTCAACGCGAAATCGGCGAGGCCGAGGAACGCGTCCTGCCGCAGCTCGAGAGGCGTCGTCCCGGCGTGGGCGGCCTGTCCGATGAAAGAACACTGACGGTAATGCTTCCCGGCGACGCTTTCGACGATGCCGATGGGCACGCCTTCGTCCTCGAGGACAGGGCCCTGCTCGATGTGAAGCTCGAGATAAGCCTCGAGGTCCGGCCGCGTCTCGTGCGCTCCGAGGATCGTTTCGATGGTGAATTCCGTGCCCTTCAGGATGTCCTTGAGGCCGAGGCCGAAAGCCGTCCGGCCGTTCGCGATCTCGTCCTTGTCGAGGAGCCCCATGAACGCCCGGCTGCCCAGGAAATCGCCGACGAGGTTGCCTTCTTCGTCCGTGAACGACGCGATTTCAAGGGCCTTGGCTGTCGGGATTTTTTCCTCTCGGATCCTCCGCAGACATTCCAGGGCCGCCAGGACGCCCGCGGCGCCGTCGAACATTCCGCCGTTGACGACCGTATCGATGTGCGAGCCGGCCATGACGGTCTTCCCCGTTCCCTCGATCCGGCCGAACTGGTTTCCGGCCCCGTCCTGCCTGTAGACGAGGCCGGCCGCTTCGATCCTTTTTTTGAGCCAGGCCCGGGCCTCGAGATCGGCGGGACTGAACGACGGACGGCTGACCCCGCCCCCCGCGTCGCGGCCGATCCGGCCGAGCTCCTCAAGGTCTTTCTTGAGCCGGTCGATATGGATGCGGATGTCCATGGAGGCTCATTTTTCCAGCAGAACGAGCATTTCCTTGACGGCCCGCTTGATCCCGACGACCGCCGCCCTGGCGACGATGGAGAACCCGATGCGAAAGCTCCGTCATCTGTGGGATGGCGACGATGGGCAGGACGTTCCGGTAATCGAGCCCGTGGCCGCCGTGGATCTCGAGGCCCTTCGACGCCCCGAACTCGGCCGCCTTCTGGACGGCGGCGAGGGCTTGGTCCCCGCCCGGCCCGGCTTTGAGATCCGCGTATTTCCCCGTGTTGATCTCGACGAGGTCGACCCGAGCTCCGCGGCCGCCCCGATCTCCCGGAGGTCCGGGTCGATGAAGATGCTGACACGGATGCCTGCCTTCTTGAGATCCCTGATATGCGGGCCGAGGCGTTTCGCGCTCGCCGGCGACATTCAGGCCGCCTTCCGTCGTCAGTTCCTCGGGCCGCTCCGGGACCAGGGACACGACGTCCGGACCGATGTCCAGGGCGATCTTCTTCATCTCGTCCGTGGCAGCCATCTCGATGTTCAGTTTGGTCTTGACCGTGTCCCTGAGGAGGCGCAGGTCCCGCTCCTTGATGTGCCGCCGGTCGCCCCGGATGTGGCAGACGATGCCGTGGGCGCCCGCCTGCTCCGCGAGCAGGGCCACGAGGACGGGCTCCGGCTCGGTGCCTTTCCGGGCCTCCCGCAGGGTGGCGAAATGGTCGATGTTGAGCGCGAGTCTCATGAGTGCCTCCCTGAAAGGGTAGTTCCTTTCATTTCTCGCCGAGGTTCTTCCGGACCGCCTCGGCCACGGTCCCGGCGCAGGCGTCGACGAGGCTTTGCTCCCTGGCCTCGACCATGACCCGGGCCAGGGGCTCCGTCCCCGAATAGCGGAGGTCGATCCGGCCCTCGTCCTTGAGCCGGTCGCGGGCCGCCCGGAGGGCCTCCACGATCTCGGGGAACTCCTCGAAGTCGGGCTTGCGGGAGACGCGGACATTGACCAGGACCTGGGGATACTCCCTCATCTCCTGGACCAGGGCGGAGAGCGGCCGGCCGTGCCGCACCATGGCCTCCAGCATCCTCAGGGACGTAAGGATTCCGTCGCCGGTCGGGAAGTCGTCGAGGAAGATCGTGTGGCCGGACTGCTCGCCGCCGAGGTTCGCCCCGCGCCCCACCATCTCTTCATAAACGTACTTGTCGCCGACGCGCGTCCGGACAAGCCCGATCCCGGCCTTCTCGAGCGCCTTCTCGAGGCCCATGTTGCTCATCGTCGTGGCCACGACCGAACCCGACCTGAGCCGGCCGGATCTTTTCATGTCCAGGGCCTGGACGAAAAGGGTGTGATCGCCGTTCCTGACCCGGCCGCCTTCGTCCACCCAGACGGCCCGGTCCGCGTCGCCGTCGTAGGCGATCCCGAGCGCCGCCCCCGCTTCGACGACCGCCCGGGCCAGCCCCTCCGGATAGAGAGAGCCGCAGCCCCGGTTGATGTTGGTTCCGTCGGGAGCCGCGTTGATCGAAGCGACCTCAAAGCCGAGATCGCCCAGGACGCGCGGGGCGACGACGGAGCTCGCGCCGTTAGCGCAGTCGAGAAAGACCTTGAGCTTCGTCCCGCCGCTTCCCGCGGCTCCGAAGCGGCTCTTGAGATAGGCCGCGTATTCCTCCGTAAGCCCAGGGTCGGGGGCGACCGTCAGCGACCCGGGCTTTTTCTCCTCCCGCGTGCCGAGGATGGCCGCTTCGAGCTCCGCTTCCCAGCCGTCAGGGATCTTGACGCCTTCGTGCGAAAAGACCTTGATGCCGTTGTCCCGGAACGGGTTGTGGGAGGCCGAGATGACGATGCCCGCGGAGAACGTGTTCTTACGCGCGAGATAGGACACGGCCGAGGTCGGGATGACGCCCGCGGCATCCGCCTCCCCCCCCGCTTCGAGGATCCCCTGAACGAGGGCTTTTTCCATCCACGGACCCGATTCCCGGGTGTCGCGCCCGATGAGGACGCGGGGCTCAAGCCCCTTCCCGCGGAGAAGGCGGACCAGGGCCCCGCCCAGGACGCAGATGGAGGAATAGTCCAGGGGGTATCGGCCGGCCACGGCCCGGATCCCGTCGGTCCCGAAGAGCTTTTGCGCCATGGCCTGAGGAGGGCTACTTTCTCCCCGGATTGCCCGTTTTCGAATTCCCCTTGTCCGCTTCGACCGTGACCGTGACCCGGACCGTCGTCCGGGTGGAAATGAGCCGGAGCTCGGGTTTGGGAAGGATGATGTCCACGTCGAATTCGGCCGTCTGAGCAAGGTTGGTGACGTCGACGGGCGCCGTCGTCACCGCGTCCCGGATTCTGACTTTGCTCTCCGGGCCGCGGACCTCGACCGCTTTCGGCCAGACTTCGATCTTCGAAATCCGGAAGCCGGGCAAGACCTTGCCCCGGACCGAGGGGTGGACGTCGAGGGTCGCGTCCTTGGTCAGCTCCAGCTTGATCAGGGCCTTGTTCGGCCTGACCTCGATGACGTCGGCCCCGGGCGGAAGCGAGATCATGGTGTTGTTCAGCGGATATTCCTGCTGGTAGACCGTGGCCCGCTCGAGGTCGAGCCGGGCCGTGAGGGTGGACGGGCCGATCTCCTTGAGGATCCGGCTGGGGGCCCGGACCGTGACGTCGACCGTGGGGGTCGATTTTTCCACGATCTCCATGCCCTCCGGAGTGTTCCGCGTTTCGAGGGGGACAGTCAGGGTCTTTTCCGAAAATATCTTGTCCGCGGGCACGAAGATGAGCCAGAGGGCCAAAGCCAGGACGATGGAAACGAGTTTCAGGCCCCAGTTCCGGACGACGATCCCCTTCAGAAACCGTCTCATTGATCCCTCAAGTACTGGATCAGACGCCTCTGCGTCGTATCGCTGTCCTCATATCGCTCGAGACGCCCCTTGATGGCCAGGGAGACGTCGCCCGTCTCCTCCGAGATGATGATGACGGCCGCGTCGGTCTCCTCGGAGAGTCCGATCGCGGCGAGGTGCCGGGTCCGGGTCTGGAAGGGACTCGCCAGTTTGTGGGCGGCCGGGAGGGGCAGAAGGCAGCCCGCGGAGACGATGTGGTTCCCTTGGACGATGACCGCCCCGTCGTGGAGCGGGGAGTGGGGGAAGAAGATGCTCACGAGAAGGTCCTTGGACAGGAGGGCGTCGACCTTGACCCCGCGGTCGGCATAGGTCGAGAGGGAGATCTCCTTCTCGATGGCGACCAGGGCCCCGATCCTCTTCTGGGACAGGTAATCGACGGCGAAGAACAGGTCCTCGAGCTTCTCCTGGAGGGACCGGAGGGCGAAGGGTTTGCGGAAGGTCCGGGAGCCGATTCCGGCCAGGAACCTCCGGATCTCGCCCTGGAAGAGGACGATGACGGCGATGATCATGTAATTGACGAAGGACCGGATGATCCGGTTCGAGACGCTCAGCCGGCCCCAGACCGTCAGGAGATAGATCGCCGCGATGAGGAGGAGGCCGACGGCCGCCTGATAGGCCCGCGTGTCCTTGATGAGGAGGAGGACGTAGTAGATCATGAAGGCGATGAGGCAGATATCGAGGATATCCAGCACCGTCGCGTGGCGGAGGATGGTCCAAAAATTAGCAAGCATGGGCCGCCTTCATCTCCTTCCCGCTTTTCGCGCCCGCGGACGGCGGGCCGGCGGGTGCGTCGAGGATGGCCTCCGCGACGCGGACGGCCTTGGCCACGGCCCCGACGTCGTGAACACGCAGGATGTGGGCGCCCCGGCTGACGCTGAGGACGGCCGTCGCGATCGTCCCCTCGAGCCTCTCTCCCGGCGGCAGGCCCAGGACCCGGCCGATGAAGGCCTTCCGCGAGAAGCCGACACAGACGGGCCGGCCAAGGTCCTGAAAGGCGTCGAGGCCGTTGAGGAGGGCGAGGTTGTGCTCCGTGGTCTTCCCGAAACCGATCCCCGGGTCGACGATGATCCGTTCGGCCGGGATGCCGGCCGCTTCGGCCTCGCGGATCCGGTCTCGGAGAAACGTCCTGACCTCCGCGAAGAGGTCGTCGTAATGAGGCGCCTCCTGCATGTTTCGCGGGACGCCCTTCATGTGCATCAGGATGACGGCCGGCGCCGGATCGGGCGACGAGCGGCGCCATCGCCGGGTCGGCCCGGAGGCCGCTCGTGTCGTTGACGATGTCGGCGCCGGCGTCGAGCGCGGCCCGGGCCACGGCCGATTTCACGGTGTCGACCGAGATGAGGACCCCGGTTTTCGGTCTCAGCTTCCGGATGACGGGGAGGACCCGGCCGATCTCCTCCTCTTCGGCGACGGGAAGGGAGCCGGGCCGGGTGCTCTCGCCGCCGACGTCGAGGACGTCCGCCCCTTCGCAGGCGAGGGCGAGCGCGTGGTCGACGGCGCGGTCCGGGTCGAAGAAAGCGCCCCCGTCGGAGAAGGAATCGGGGGTGATGTTGACGATCCCCATGAGCCAGGTCGTCGGGCCGAGTGAAAAACGCCGCCCGCGGATGTCCAGGGCGAGCGCTTTTCTCTCCACGGTCCTCAAACCTCTCCGGGCTCCTTGTCCTTGGCCTCCAGGGCCGGGATCGCCGCCGGGGCGGGGATCGGCGCGTCCGCTCTCGGCGGGGCCCCCACCTTCGGCTTGCCGTCGACGATCTTGTTGATCTCCTCGGAGGTCAGGACCTCCTTTTCGAGGAGGGCCTCGGCGATCTTGACGAGCTTGTCCTTGTTGTTCTCGATAAGCCCCTGAGTCCGGCCGTAATTCCGCACGACGATCTTCTTGACCTCGTCGTCGATCCGCTCGGAGGTCCTCTCGCTATAGTTCTTGTTCACGGCCAGGTCGCGGCCGAGGAAGATGAGGTCGTCGCGCTCGCCGAAGGTCAGCGGGCCGAGGTCGGACATGCCCCACTGGCAGACCATCTTCCGGGCGATCTCGGTCGACTTCTCGAAATCGTTGGCCGCTCCGGTCGTGGTTTGTCCGAGGAAAATGATCTCGGCGACCCGGCCGGCCATGAGGACGGAGAGCTGGGCCTCGAGATAGTCCTTGCGTGTAGGTGTAGCGGTCGTCGAGGGGGAGCTGCTGGGTGAGGCCCAGGGCGAGGCCGCGCGGGATGATCGATCACCTTGTGGATGGGGTCGGCTTCCGGGATGAGGGCGGCCATGAGGGCGTGGCCGGCCTCGTGGTAGGCCGTGTTCTTCTTCTCCTCATCGCTGATGATCATGCTCTTGCGCTCGACGCCCATCAGGACCTTGTCCTTGGCGAACTCGAGGTCCTTCATGGTGACCTTGTCCTGGCCGTTCCGGGCTCCGAGCAGGGCCGCTTCGTTGACCAGGTTGGCCAGGTCGGCCCCGCAGAAGCCGGGGGTCGAGCGGGCCAGGACCTTGAGGTCCACGTCGTCGGAGAGGGGGACCTTCCGGACGTGGACGCGGAGGATCTCCTCGCGGCCCTTGACGTCGGGCATGGCGACGACGATCCGCCGGTCGAAACGGCCGGGACGGAGCAGGGCGCTGTCGAGGATATCCGGACGGTTGGTGGCGGCGATGAGGATGATCCCCTCGTTCGAGTCGAACCCGTCCATCTCGACGAGGAGCTGGTTGAGGGTCTGCTCGCGCTCGTCATGGCCGCCGCCGAGCCCGGCCCCGCGCTGGCGGCCGACGGCGTCGATCTCGTCGATGAAAATCAGGCAGGGGGCGTGCTTTTTCCCCTGGTCGAAGAGGTCGCGGACGCGCGAGGCGCCGACGCCGACGAACATCTCGACGAAATCCGAGCCGCTGATCGAGAAGAAGGGGACATCGGCCTCGCCGGCCACGGCCCGGGCGAGAAGGGTCTTGCCCGTCCCGGGCGCGCCCACGAGCAGGACGCCCTTGGGGATCCGGCCGCCGAGCCGCTGGAACCTGCGGGGATCCTTGAGGAACTCGATGATCTCCTGGAGCTCGTTCTCGGCCTCTTCGACCCCGGCGACGTCCTTGAACGTCACTTTTTTCTGCTGGGCCGAGAAGAGCTTGGCCCGGCTCTTGCCGAACGACATGGCCTTGTTCCCGCCGGCCTGCATCTGGCGCATGAAAAAGACCCAGAAGAGGACGATGAGGAGGATCGGCGAGAGGCTCACGAGGATCGACAGGAGGGGGCTCCGGGAGGCGTCCTTGACGACGATGTCGACCTTGTTCTCGCGGAGGATCTTGATCAGGTCCGCGTAGCCTGAGGGGAGAGTGGTCTTGAACGTCTGGCCGTCCTTGTAGACGCCGCTGAGCTGGGTTTCCTGGATCGTGACCTTTTCCACGGTCCCCTGTTCAGCCTCGGTCATGAACTGAGAGAACGTGACATCCTTCTTGGCGGCGGCGGGGGATTGGAGCAGGCTCCAGAGGAGGATGATGAGGACCCCGGCGGAAATCCAGAAGAGGAGGTTCTTCGTCGATCTATTCTTAGGCTTGGGCATTTTTTATAGTCCTTTATCTCCATCATTCTAGCATGTTTTCAGCCGTGAAAAAAGGGGACAGGCCCCGGAGGCGGCGCCTCGCGACGATATCCGTATTGACGGTCGTGAAGGGGCGATGGTATATCAATGGTCGTGTCCGGTAATTATTCGGGGGACACGCGCCTCGGGGACGCGTCCCTCGCGAAGAAGGGGCGCCCATGAGCCTTCATCCGGTTGACTTGGGCATCATCGTCGTCTACCTCCTGGCCGTCGCCATGATCGGCGTCGTCGTCCGGAAGCAGGCGACGAAGAAGCTCGATTCCTTCTACCTCGCCGACCGGAACGTCCCCTGGTGGATGCTGGGCCTCTCCGGCTGCTCGAGCTACATCGACATCGGCGGGACGATGGCCATGATCGGGCTCATCTTCTACCTGGGCCTCAAGTCGCTGTGGGCCACGCACATCTTCTGGGGCTGGTTCATGATTTGCTTCTACATGGCCTTTCAGGCCAAGTATATCCGGCGGTCGGGGGTCATGACCTTCGCCGAGTGGAATGAGACGCGTTTCGGGGCGACGAAGGAGGCGGAGGCGGCCCGGCTGGCGGCGGCCATCTTCCTCCTCGTCCTCATGATCTGCAACCTGATGTTCATCAGCGTCGGCACGGGCAAGTTCGCCGAAGAGTTCCTGCCGTTTCCGCGCTGGGAAGCGACGCTCATCGTCCTCGCCGTCGTCGGCGTCTACGTGACCCTGGGCGGCTTCTTCGGCGTCATCCTGACCGACGTCTTCCAGACGATCCTCATCGGCGTCGGCGCGGTCATCATGGCCTTCATGGTCTTCGCCAAGCCGGCGGTGACGACCTTCATCCACAAGGATTCCGGCTGGTTCTCGCTGGCCCCGACGTGGAAGCTCTGGACGGGATTCATGGCGGAGACGCCGCCGGCCTACCAGCATTTCGGGCTGTTCGGGCCGATCCTGGCCGCGGGCTTCTTCTGGATGATCTTCCGGCTCCTGGCCGGGCCGAACGTCTGGGACTTCCAGTTCTTCCTGACGACGCGCAGCCCGCGCGACGCCCAGCTCTCGGCCGGGATGTGGACGGTCGGCTACAACCTGCGCTGGATCCTCGGCTGCGCCTTCATGGTCCTGGGCATCTATTACCTGGGGTCCGGGGCCGGCTTCGACGCCGAGAAGATCATGCCCCTCGTCCTCAAGAAGATGCCCGTCGGCCTCCAGGGATTGTTCATGGCCGTGCTGCTCGCGGCCCTGATGTCGACGATCAGCGCCATGATCAACGTCACGAGCTCGGTCGTCATCAACGATTTCATCAAGCGCTACTTCGCCAAGGAGCTGCCGCAGAAGAAGCTCGTCCGGCTGGGCCAGTTGGCCTCGGTTGCGGCCGTCCTCATCGGCTTCATCTTCTCGCTGACCTTCTCCAACATCATCACGGCCTGGGAGACGATGGTCTTCGTCGTCGTCACGGTCATCCTGGTGCCGGCGACGCTGCGCTGGCATTACTGGCGGTTCGGGGCGAGGGCCTTCGTCTGGGGCATGGGCGCCTCCGCCGTCCTGATCACGCTCCGGCTCGTCCTCTTCAGCCGCCTCCACGCAGCGGCGGCGCTCGCGGCGGACATGGGGCTGAGCCTGGTCGCGACGCTCGTCGCGGCGGCCCTCGCGAAACCCGCGGATATGGAGGTCCTGGTCAGGTTTTATTCCAAGGTCAGGCCTTTCGGTTTTTGGGGGCCCGTCCGGCGGGAGTGCGTGCGGCGGGGGCTCGTCCCGGCCAGGGACAAGATGCCACGGATGGACATGCTCAACGGCCTGATCACGGCCGTCTTTCAGTTTTCCCTGGCCATCCTGCCGTTCTACCTTTTCCTCCGCAACTGGAAACAACTCGGCCTCTGGGCGGCGGCCTCGGCGGCTCTCGCCCTTGCCCTCTATTTCACCTGGTACAAGAATCTCCCCAGCAAAGACGAGGTTTAAAATGGGGACACAATACTCATTACCGAATTTCGGGGGCCGGATCGCGAGACATCTTCCCCAACGCCTCGCTCCCGGGCATACAGGGAGGGAAATTCGGAAATGAGTATTGTGTCCCCGAATTATAGGCCGGCGGTCCACCTCATCTGCAGCGCGCACCTGGACCCGGTCTGGCAGTGGCGGTGGGAGGAGGGGGCGTCCGAGGCTCTGGCGACCTTCCGGAACGCCGTCGATATCCTCCGCGAGCATCCCGGCCTCGTCTTCTGTCATAACGAATCCGTCCTCTACCAGTGGGTCGAGCGGTACGATCCGGGGCTCTTCAAAGACGTCCGGAGCCTTGTCCGCGCCGGCCGATGGGCGATCTCAGGCGGCTGGTTCATCCAGCCGGACGTCAACCTCCCGGGCGCGGAATCGCTGATCCGCCAGATCGCCGAGGGCCGGAGGTATTTCTCGGAAAAATTCGGGGCCGCTCCGCGCGTGGCCTACAACTTCGACTCCTTCGGCCACAGCGGCGGGCTTCCGCAGATCCTGCGGCTCGCCGGCTACGAGATGTACATTCACATGCGGCCGCAGGGCCACGAGCTGGCGCTCCCCGCGGACCTCTACCGGTGGCGCGGCGCCGACGGCACCGAGATCCCCGCCTACCGTATTTCCGTCGGCCTCTATCACACCGAGCAGGACAATATCGAGGAGCGCCTCGCCGCCGGCGCCGCCCTCGCCCTCGAGCTCGGCCGCGACGTCCCGGTCTTCTGGGGCCTGGGCAACCATGGCGGGGGAGCGACCCGCGAGGACCTCCGGAAGATCGACGCCTTCATCAAGAGGGAAAAGCGTGTCCGGATCGCCCACAGCACGCCGGACGCTTTTTTCGAGGCCGTCCGCGAGGCCGCTAAAACGGCGCCCGTCTTCGAAGGAGACCTCCAGCGGTGTTTCACCGGTTGCTACACGTCGCTCTCGCGGCTCAAGCGCCAGGCCGTCCGCGGCCTCGGCGGGCTCGTCCAGTCGGAGGCCCTGGCTGCGGCCGCCTGGTGGCTTGCGGGCCACGGATTCCCGGCCGGCAAGCTTCGGGACGCATGGCGCGCCCACCTTTTCAACGACTTTCATGACGTCATCGCCGGGTCCTGCGTCGAGCCGGCCGAGCGGGACGCCCTTGACCTATATGGAATGGCCGACGAGATCGCCCGCGGCATTAGGCTCGAGGCCGTGGCGGCCATCAACCGCGGCGAGGCGAAAAGCCCGCCCCTTCCCCTGACGGTCGCGAACGCCAATCCTTCCCTGGCCCGGGCGCCCGTCGAATTCGAATGCATGGCCGGCTACCGCCCGTTCTGGAAAGGGAAGTGGCACCTGCGGCTTTTTCGGCCGGACGGACGGGAGGTGACCTGTCAGGAAGAGCAGGCGGAGTCCCTCCTCCCGTTCAACGACTGGCGCCGGCGCCTCGTTTTCATCGACGACCTGCCGGGCGTCGGCGTTTCGCGCTACGAGATCAAGGCCTGTGAGGGTCCGGCAGTGATGGCCGGACTTCACGAGAAAGCCCCTCGGCCCAAAAGCCGCGCGTCCGGTCCCGCGGGGTCACTTTCCGCGCCGGCGCATCGCGTCTGCAGCACGACCGGTCTCGTGGACTCGCTCAAAACCCCCGCCGGATCGGAATGCCTGGCCGGACCTCTCTTCGAACCCCTGGTCATCGAGGACACCGGAGACTCCTGGGGCACGGACTGTTGGAGCTACCGGAAGATCGTGGGCAGGTTCAGGTCCGAAGGCCCCCCGCGCGTCCTCGCGAGCGGCCCGGTCCGCACGATCATCCGATCCGCCCATTCCTTTCAGAAAAGCCAGATCGTCATGGACATCCGTTCTTACCGGGAGTGGCCGGTCCTCGATCTCCTCCTGCGCGTCACCTGGAATGAGGAGCGGCGGCGACTCAAGCTGCGGGTCCCGACCAGATTGAACGGTGCTGGAGTCTTCTGCGAAGTTCCCGGCGCCGCGGTCCGGCGGCCTTCGGACGGCCAGGAGCACGTCCACGGCCGCTGGCTCCTCGTCGAAGGCCGGGTCAACGGGCGGCCGGCCGCGCTGGGTGTCGCGACGGCGGGCCAGCACGGGTTCGATTGTCAAGATGGCGAGGTCCGGCTCTCGGTCCTCAGGAGCGCCGCTTACTGCCACGAGCGCGGGTTCGGCCTCGACGCCACGGGTGCGGACATGAGGGGGCGCCGCCACGGCCTGTGTCCCCGGAGCTGGAAATTCATGGACATCGGCGTCCACGAAATCCGGCTTCTGGTGACGGCCGGGGACCCCGGCAAGGTCAGGTCCATGCTCCCCGGGCTGGCCGACTATCTGGCCGCGCCGCCGGCGGCGTATCCACACCTCCCGTCAGGATTGTGGGCCGATCAGACGGAGTTATTGTCCCTGACCCCGGCCCGCATCCGCCTCCTCGCCTGCGAGCGGTCCTCCGCCGGCGACGCTCTGATCGTCAGGCTCCAGGAGGCGACGGGAAGGAGAACCCGGGCGCGGTTGGGCGTCGCCATGCCTTTTCGGGAGATGAGAAGCGGCGGGCCGACCATCCGGCTGGCTTTCAAACCCTTCGAGATCAAGACCGTGCGCGTCGAGAAAGACGGAACTTGGAGCGAGGTCCGGATGATCGAGGCGAACCCGGCGTGACCCGGGCCTACTTGATTGCGACCCCCATCGTGTCGCGGTGCATGTCGATGAGGGTTCTCATATAGGGCCCGATCGAGTCGGCGTCGGCGAAACCGGCCCGCCGCGCGATCGCGTCCCGCTCTTCCTTGGAGAAGAGAGGAGCTTTCGGCCCAGTGCCGGAGGTCGCGGTAACATCCGAGGGTGAACAGGTCCCAGGCGGCTCCCTGGTCCCGGACGAAGATCATACTCTCCGGCCGCCCGTTGCCGGCCGCATACATGTTTTCCATCTCGCGCTCCTTGAACAGCTCCTCCCGTTTCCCCGGCAGCGAGATGAAGATCTCGAGATGGTAGTAGGCCGTGCCCTCGAACGATTTTTTCACGGCTCCGAGGGGCGGCCCCATCACGAAGACGTCTTCCCTCCAGGAGGAGCAGGCCCGGAGCTTTTGCCCGAATTCCCCTTGGGAGACATGAGACGCCCCGGCGGCTTTCTCCCGGCGGGCCAGCCGTTCTTTCGTGTAGTATTCGGCATAGCTCCCCATGGGGAAGAGCAGCATGAGGTCCCATTGGTCGCCCTCCGTGTGGCGCCACCAGAATGGACGCTCATCGCCCGAGGCGTCATAGACGGGCATCCGGCTTTTATATAGGGCGATGAGGTCGAGCAGCTTTCCCGGCGCCGCCCGGACAAAGGTCGCTCTATAAAGGCAGGCCGTTTCTGTCGGCCGCGGCCCCTCCGGTGTCAACGCCGTGACACCCTGGAGGGCCAGGAACATGAAGCCCGCCAAGGCCATCCCCATTTTTCCCGAGCGATTTCTCATGTGTGCTCCTTGCGCAGCCCGGCGCTTTCCGGCCGGGTTTCCTCATTATCATATAAGAACAGGCCGACTGCCTAGTGGACGGGAAATCTTCACGGGTTCAGGTCCCTTGACCCGTTCGCCGACGCTAAGCCCCAGCATTCATGCCGGAGACTCGAGGGGTTGACATCGGCCGCCGGTCGGCGATAAAGTCCCTCAAGATGGCGCCGAACGATCGAGCCCCCCGACCCATGACGAGCCGCGACCTCCTGAAAGGTCTGATCGCCCTCAAGGCAGGCCCCCGCTGCGGGCTCTGGCTCGGCAACCCGCACCCCGACAGCTGGCCGGGCCTTCACCGGTATTTCGGCACGCGGACCGAGGAGGATTTCCGGCGCAAGCTCGGCGACGACTACCGCTGGATCTCGCCGAGCTTCATCGAGTCGACATTCCAGGACCCGTCCTGCCGGCGGCTCTTCGACCTGGGCAAATCGAAGACGTCCCACGGCCAGGCCGGCCCGCTCGCCGGGGTCGAGGACCCGGCCGCGCTCGACGCCTTCGACTGGCCCGACCCGAAGGCCCTTGATTTCAAGGACGCCATCGAGGTCCTCAAGAACGCCGGCCCCTATTACCGGGCGAGCGGGTTCTGGTCGCCCTTTTTTCACGACATCATGGACCTCTTCGGCATGGAGGACTACTTCGTCAAGATGCACACGAACCCGGCCGTCGTCCAAGCGGTCACCGACCGTGTCTGCGGCTTCTACCATGAAGCGAACGAGAGGTTCTTCGAAGCGGCCGGGAACCTCGTCGACGGCTTTTTCTTCGGCAACGATTTCGGGACCCAGCTCGACCTGATGATCAGCCCCGCCCTTTTCGACCAGTTCGTTCTGCCCTGGTTCAAGCGGTTCACGGAACAGGCTCTCGGCCGCGGATACCAGGTCATCCTCCACTCCTGCGGCTCGATCCATCGGGTCATCCCGCGGCTCATCGAGGCGGGCGTCGACTGTCTCCATCCGCTCCAGGCCAAGGCCGCGAACATGGACGCCGACACCCTGGCCCGGGATTTCATGGGGAAGATCGCCTTCCTCGGCGGGCTCGACACCCAGGGCGTCCTGAACCAGGGCTCACCCGCTGAGGTCAAGGCCGAGGTCCGCCGGGTCAAAGATATCCTCGGGCCTTGCCTGATCGTCAGCCCCAGCCACGAGGCCATCCTGCCCGACGTCCCGCCCCGGAACGTGGCCGCCATGGCCGAGGCCGCGCTCGAGTGACGGCCCGGCCCAGATCAAGCCCAGGGCGGGCTCAAGAAAGCGAAGCCGGCCCCGGTCTAAGCAGGACGGCGCCGGACGGGGATTGCCATTCTGGTCCATATTCTGCTAAAATATCTCCGTCGGCTTGAATTCTCCGGGAGTGCTGGTCATGGACCAAAGGTCCGCATCGGTCTCGGGGAAGGGCCCCGCCTTCCTAGGTCTCCTCCTTAGCATTTTGATCCTCATCCTCGCCCTCGCCGGGCCTGCCTCGGGCCAGAGCCAGTCCGACCTTCAGAAACCCCTCCGCTACAACATCAGCGTCACACTCAAGCTCGTCCAGGTGTACGTGACGGCCAAAAGCGGCCAGCCGGCGGGCGACCTCAGGGCCGACGAGTTCGAGGTCAGCGACAATGGCCGGCGCGTCCCGATCACCCATTTCGAGAGGCATTTCCTGGGCGAACAGGAAGAACCCTCGGGCCTTCCCTCGCCCGGCCCCCCCCGGATGAGCCGGAAATTCTTCCTTCTCTTTGATTTCGGCTTCCTCGACGAGCACGGGATCCTCAAGGCCAGGAACGCGGGCCTCCACTTCCTTGACACAAAGGTCCACCCCGCCGACGAGGTGGGACTCCTGACATATACATCGCTCCGGGGCCTTGTCCTCCACGAGTATTTGACGGTCGACCACATGAAGATCCGCCGGATCGTGGACGGCTTCGGGCTGAAACATCTCACCGGTCGGGCCGAGCACCTCTCCGACTTCATCTTCACGGCCGACGTCGAGGAAAAGCCTCAAAGGACGATGACCGGAGAAACCTCCACGGAAGGTTTTTTTCAACAGCAGGCCAGGATCCAGACGGGCCAGGAGGTGGACGAAGGGGTCCGTCAGAACTACGTCGAACGGGCCAGGCATTTCGTCCTGAGCCTTGATAATTTCGCCCGAGTGATCCGCTATATCCCCGGATACAAGAACGTTATCCTCTTTTCGGGCGGGATCTCCCGCCAGGTCCTGTACGGAAAAAGAGGCGGGCCAGCCCCCGTCGGCTGGTCGTCCGTGGATCAGCTGGGTGCCCAGATGAAAAGCTATGACGCCGCCCTGGCCGACCAGGGGCTCCGGGGAGACTTCACGGCCATGCTCGAGCAGTTCAAGGCGTCCAACAGCCCGGTCTACGCCCTGGACGTGTCCCGCAGCCTGAAGGAGGCGGACATCACCAACCCGGAGGGGATGAGGGCGGTCGCCGGCGACCTTGAGGGGGCGGATTCCCTTCGGCAGTTCGCCGCGGATACGGGCGGACGGTTTTTCGGGAACACCGTGGACTACAAGAAGAGCCTGGACAATATCCAGAACATCACGGGCGCCTATTATGTCCTGGGCTATTCCGTCAATGAGGAATGGGACGGCAAGTTCCATAAGATCAAGGTCCGTGTCACCCGGAAAGGCTGCGACGTTTTGGCCCAGGGCGGCTACTTCAGCCCCAAGCCCTATAGCGAATATTCGAGCTTCGAGAAGCTGCTTCAAGTGACCGACCTGGCCCTGAGCGAAAATCCCCAGCTCCAGATGCCGGAAGAAGTCCCGGTGGCGGCGATGGCCGTGACGGTCAAGGGAACGCCGGAACTCGTGGCTTTTGCCCGGGCTTCGAGCGCCGCCCAGGCCGACGTCCTCGGCAAGAAGTGCGAGGCTTACCTTCTCCTCCTCGACGCGGGCGGAGACGTCGCCCTGATCAAAAGGTCCAAGCTGACCCTCCCCGAGGCCAAGGCCGGGAAGGAGACCCTTTTCCCCACGTTCCTCCTGAGCGTCAAGCCCGGCCGCTACATCTGCCGCCTGGTCCTCTGCAACATGGAGACGGGGAGGGGCGCCAGGGGCTCGGCCGCGGTCGTCATCTCCGGGGCGCCGGTCGGGCCGGTCGTCCTCGACCCTCCGCTCCTCCTGACTCCCGACCCCCGGTCCAAGGACCTGGCGGCCTCGGAGGCCGGTTCCCTGTCGGCCCTGTTCTCCTACGACCCGGACTCCTATGCTCCCCTGGTCGGCGACGTGCCGGCCGGGTTGACCAGGCTTTTCGCGGCCGTGCGCTGCTCGGCGAACGGCCCGGACGCGGATTTCGATCTCTCCGCCTCTCTCGTGGCGCTGGCCGCCCAAGCCCGGACCGATGTCCCTGTCTCGGTGCTCAAGAGATCGAGGGACGGCCAGACCGCCCTCGTTCTCGTAGAGCTCGGGACAGGCGAGCTCCGGCCCGGCCGCTACAACCTCCAGATTGTCGCCAAAGAGAAGGGCGGCCCTTCGGCCTCGTCCGCGACCGTGGAATTCACCGTCCGATGAACGACCTTTGACCGCGGACCGGACTCCACGTCCCGGGCCGCTTCAGGAAATCCCTGGTCGTCCCCATCTGAGGCGGGACGTCACGGGACGCGCCGGATGCGGGGGTCGGTGTAGATGTCCCGCTCGTCGGTGCTCGTCGAGGAGAATTCGGAGACGACGGCCCCCTTGTCGCCGGCCTGGAACCAGTGGAGTCCGTTCGGAGCGATCGTGTACTGGTCACCGGGCCTCAGGACGATCTCGTGCCAGACCTTGAGATATCGCTTGTGCCTTTTCGGGACCCTCGCCCGCGGGTTCGGCGTCCGGTCGCCGGCCACGTAGAGATAGACCTCTCCGAGGCGGCAGCGGAAGGTCTCCTGCTTGCCGATGTTCCCGTGGTTGATCGGGGGATGCTTGTGCTCCGGGCATGTCTGGCGGGGGAGGAGGACCAGCTCCTTGGCGCAGTAGCGGTCGTTGTTCTCGTAGACAACGACCTGGAGGCCGATGTGCCGGAGGTCTCCGAGTCCGAGGTCGGTCACCTCGATATTGTCCTTTTCAAAGGGCGTGAGGGCGATCCGGGCCTTCCTGAGGAGCTCGAACGTCCGGGCCCTGGCCAAGACCTCGGCCTTCAAGGCCGCTTTCGTTTTCACGTTTCCCTCCCTTTGAACGAATTATAACCCCGGAGGGCGAAGAAATAAAGGGGTGCGCCCTCTGCCCGGACCGGCCTCACCAACGGTCACGGCGGACGAGCTCGCCGACGGACTTGCGCTTTTTGGGAGGAAGAGAATCTGCGGGATAGCCCAGAGGCGTGAACGCCGAGGGGACCACGCCTTCGGGGAGTCCCAGGACCTCGCGGGCTGCCCCCGGGTCGAAGGCCGCGATCCAGCACGTCCCCAGCCCTTCGTCTGCCGCGGCCAGGACGAGATGGGTCATGGCGATCGTCGCATCGGTCTCGGCGGCGTTCCAGCCGTCGGCCTTTCCTGACCCAGCCTTCGGCGGGCAGGGCGCAGACCGCCAAGACGAGGGGTGCCTGGGTGAACCAGTCACGGCCGTAGATGCGGCGCAGCTCCTCCTCCCGCCCCCTGGTTCGGATGACCAGGACGCGGAAGGCCTGGCGGTTGGCCGCGGTCGGCGCCAGGCGGGCGGCCTCGAGAATCCTGGCCAGCTTCTCTTCTTCAACCGGGTCAGGCTTATAGGCCCGGGCACTGTATCTCTTCTTTATAAGTTCCTGAAAACTCATTCCCCGTCTCCTCCTTAATAATTCAGTTCATTCGGTGACACACAACTGAATCCCTTAATTCCCCAGCACACCTGCTTTTCGATAATTTCGGTAATTCGTTGTATGTCACCGAAATATGTCACCGGAATCAATCGCCCTCGAGGAGGAAGGCATAGCGGCCGGAGCCGGTCTTGATCCGCACCGCGCCGTCCTTGTCGACAACTTCTTCCACTCCCGCGACGCCCGGCACGAACCGGCCGCTCTCCCAAAGCGCCTTTCCGCCTTCGGTCACCCGGACGTTCCGCAGGTTGAACTTGGGGATGACGATCTCCGCCGCCGATCCCACCGGAACGATGGCCTCGACCCGGACGTTCCCGTCCGTCCGCGACCAGGTGCAGCCCACCTCGCCCCGGAGCGTCTGGAGGGATCCCGACGCGTGCCTAAGGTCCCTGACCATCTGGGGCTGAAGCAGGACCTTTTCGAATCCGGCGCTCCCCGGGGCCAAATTGATCCCCGCCAGGGCCTTGTAGAGCCACGCCCCGACGCTCCCGAACATCGGGTGGTTATGGGAGTTCATGGACGGCCCTTCGCGCTTCTGCCAGAGCTCCCAGAGCGTCGTCGCCCCGTTCTCGATCATGTATCCCCAGCTCGGGTAGGTCGTCTGGACCGCGATATCATAGGCGAGGTCCGACGTTCCCGCTGCGCGTCAGGAGCTCCATGATGTACTTGGTGCCGATGATGCCGGTCGTCAGGTGGGAGTCATGTTTGTAGACGATGTCGTCGAACAGCCGGTCCCAGGCCCGCACCCTCTTTGTCCGTGGCGATCCCGAGGAAAAGCGGCAGCGTGTTGGCCGTCTGCGTCCCGTCGGCGTAGTTGCCGGTCTTTGGATTGTAAGAATTCGCGGTTGAAGGCCGCCCGGATATCCGCCAGCGAGCTTGTCGTAAAGCGCCGCGTCCTGGCGCCTTCCCCAGGATCCGGGCCGCGTCCGCCAGGATCTTCACGTCGTAATAATAATAGAATGACGAGACGATGGCTGCCCGGGCATCTTCTCGACGGCCACCCAGTCGCCGTAATAGCTGTACTTGACCAGCCCGTTCTCGGCCTTGCTCCGCAGGAACTCGACGTATTTCTTCAGCCCGTCGTATTGCTCCTCGAGGATCGCGCGTGTCGCCGTAATACTGGTACATGTACCAGCAGAGCAGGGGATAGGCGGTGCCCCAGGCCGGGTCGGCCGGCCGTCTGCCCCAGATGTGCGGCACCGTGTCCGTGATCCGGCCCTTCTCGTCCTGGACGTCGCGGATGTCGCGGACGAAATTCGTGTAGAAGGCGGCCATGTCGAAGTTCATCATGGCCTCCTCGGCCGTGCCCTGGGCGTCGCCCATCCAGCCCATCCGCTCGTCCCGCTGGTCGCAGTCGGTCGGGATGCTGTGGAGGTTCGTCTTCTGGCCCCAGGTGACGATCCGCTGGAGGCGGTTGAGGATGTCCTTCGAGGCGGCGAAGCTGCCGATCGGACGCACGGCCGAATGGACGACCCGGCCCGCGGATCGAATCCGGCCGTCGGCGTTCCGGGGAAGCCCGTCGAGCTCGACGTAGCGGAAGCCGTGGTACGTGAAGCGCGGCTCCCACGTCTCTTCGCCCTCGCCCTTCAGGATGTAGTGGTCCTCGGCGCGGGCGCTGCGGAGGTTTTCCTGGTTGATCATGCCGTTGTCGTAGAGCATCTCGGCGAAGCGCAGCCGGACGTCCGTGCCGCGCGGACCCTGCGACCCGGAGCCGGGCCCAGCCGCTGAAATTTTGGCCCATGTCGAAGACATAAACGCCCGGCTGGGGGCTGGTCATCTTGACCGGCACGATCGTGTCCACGACCTGGATGGCCGGCATCATCTGGGCGGAGAGGACGCCCGGCCGGGGCTTTCACGGCTTCGGCCGGCCCCCAAGCCTTGTCGTCGAATCCCGGCCTGTCCCATCCCGGGGTTTCGAGGCGGGCGTCATAGGTCTCGCCGTTGTAGACGCTGTCCTCGAGGATCGGGCCGTTCGCCGCCTTCCAGAGTCGGGTCGCTGACGACGGACATCGTCCGCCTCCCGTCCCGAGCTCGATGTTGATCTGGACGAGCAGGGCCCGCGAGCTTGTACCAGCCGTTGCCGAGCAGGACGCCGACGGCGTTCGGCCCCTGATGCAGGGCGTTCGTCACATCGTAGGTCACGTAGAGGACCCGCTTGTCGTAGGTCGTCCATCCCGGGTCGAGGACATGCGCCCCCGGCCTTTCGGCCGTTGACGCGGAGCTCGTGATAGCCGAGGCCGCAGACGATAGGCCCGGGCCCGCTTCGACGCGCCCGTCGAGAGGGAATTCCTTGCGGAGCTGGTTCCTGCCGCCGATCCAGCTGCCCTTTCCACTCGGACCGCTCGAAAAGCCCGGTATCGAAGCGGGCCGCATCGCTCCACGGGCTCGCCTTGCCCGTCCTTGTCCCAATACCGGACCTTCCAAAAATATGTCTTCCCGCTTTGAGGGCCTTGGCCCGCGTAGACGACCTGGGTGGATTTGGCCGAGGCGACCTTTCCGCTGTCCCAGACCTCGCCGGCCGCGGCGGCCGGATCGGACGACACGATCATCTGGTACGCGGACTGGGCCTGGCCGCGCCCGGAATGCTCGAGGACCCAGAAGAAGCGGGGCAGCCTGACGTCGACACCCATCGGGTTTTCCATGTATTCGCAGCGCAGGCCCGTGGGCGCCTGGGGTGCGGGGGTCTCGGCGGCGGGCAAGAACGCCGCAATGGCCAGAATGAAGGCCAGCGCCGTGACGGCCGTCCGGGATCTCGTGCGATTCGCCATGGGGACACCTCCTCCTCCGATGGATAGAACGCGTTCATTATGGGGAAAAAACGATGACTTGTCGATAGGCTTCGGGGACTCGAGGGGTTGACACTCCCGGCGGCGGGCACTATATTCTGTCCATGAGGGGGCGGAAAAAAGCCGTCGGGCTCGCCGCCGTGATCGGCCTTTGGCTCTGGGCGGCGCCTCTCGCAGCAGGTCCCGGCGCCGAAATCTGGGAGGAATTGCGCGCGGCGCAGCCGAAGAAGACCGGCTCGCCTGTCCATGGGACGGTCCTCGCCCGGGACGCTTTCACGTTCCGTCTGGATTCCGGCGCATTTTTTCCCCTGGCCGAGGTCTCAGGCCGGGTCGTCGGAGGCGTCTTCAAGGGGCGGGGCCGCTTCGAGCTCACCCCGGCCACCGAAAACGAGCGGCGATTTCTCGCCCTGCGTTCCAAGCGGAAGGGCCTGCAGACCCTTTCGGATTCGTTCGAGGAGGCCGTTTTTCTCTTCACCGACGGCGCCGAGAAGGAGCTCCTCAGGCCCGGTCAGGCCATCCCCGCGGACGAGAGCGAACTGGCCTCCGCCTATCATAGGGTCCTGAAAAGGGCGGAAAAGAGCCTTCATGCCGACCTCCGCTTGAGACTGCTGCCCGACCTCCTGGAGGCGGCCCCGGTTTCGCAAGGGCTCTTCCTGGCCTGTTTCGAAGGAGCCGACCTTCCCCCCGCGATCGCGGTGTTCGCTCCGAAAGGCCTGAACAGGACCTGGCTGGGGCCGGACAGCGAGGTGGAAACGACCGCCCTGATCGTGATGCACGAGGAAAGGGGAGGCTGCTGGTATAGCGAACATCCCCTTCCGGGATCCGCGCTCGGGCCCGGCCCGGCAGCGCCCGACCTTCACGCCCTTCATTATTCGGTGGATACGACGATCCGCAAGAACACGGACATCGAAGGCCGGACGACCATGCGCTTCCGCTCCGCCGCGGCCGGCGTCCGCGTCGTCCCGCTCGACCTCTTTGCCAAGCTCCGGGTGGACGCCATCCGTCTCAAGCGGGGGGGCCAACCGGCTTCCGACGTGGACTTCATCCAGGGGGGCGACAAGAGCGCCGACCTCCTCCTCGCGATCCTGCCTGAGCCTCTCGCCGCAGGCGAAGAGGCCGAGCTCACGACGGATTATCACGGGGACGAGGTCCTTCATGACGCCGGCGAGAACAACTACTATATCGGGGCCCGGCAGAACTGGTATCCGGACCTGAACAGCATGCGCGACTGGGCCGTCTATGATCTCACCTATCGGATCCCTAAGGACCGTCAGGTCGTTTCCTCGGGTCGGCTGGTCGATTCGACGACGGACGGGGATTTCCTGGTCTCCCGGTATACGTCCGGACAGCCTGTCCGCGCTGCCGGCTTCAATTACGGCGTCTTCAAGCTCATCGAGCGGGATGACCCGGATTCCGGGATCAAGGTCCGGGTCTACACGAATCCGGGCCAGACCAACTTCGCCAAGCAACTCGTGGCTCTCCTGCCGACCGTCCATTTCGACCCCGTATCCATGGCCGAAGACACCCTGGCCGACAGCATCAACACGGCCCGGATCGGCACGCTCTATTTCGGCCCGCTGCCCCTGAACGACATCGCCGTGACGCAACAGTCCGATTGGAGCTTCGGACAGAGCTGGCCGACGCTCATCTATATCCCCTACATGGCCTTCCTCGACTGGGTCACACGGGCAGAGCTCGGGCTCTACGAGGCCAAGTCCTTCGTCGAGCAGGTGACGCCCCATGAATTCGCCCACCAATGGTGGGGGCACCGGGTCGGCTCCGCGACCTATCGGGACGCCTGGCTTGAGGAGGGGCTGGCCGAATTCACCGTCAGCCTCGTCGTCGAGCGGGCCCAGGGCGTGAAAGAGCTCCGGAATTATTGGGAGCGGGCGAGAAAGGTCATCCTGGAAACGCCGCGCCATTCCGTCCGCGCCAACTGGGAAGTCGGCCCGATCTCCCTAGGGCCGCGCCTGATGTCGGGGGAGACGCCCCAGGCTTACAGCGCCATCGTCTATCGCAAGGGGGCGTTTGTCGTCCAGATGCTCCGGAGCCTGTTCTGGGATCCGAAGGACCCCAACCACGACCACCGTTTCATCGCCATGATGAAGGACTATGTCGAGACTTGGGCCGGCCGGAACCCTGCGACCGGGGATTTTCAGGCGGTCGTCGAACGCGATGCTCCGGCGCCCTTCACGGGGAACATGGGCTGGTTTTTCCGCCAGTGGATCGACGGCACGGCGCTGCCGAAGATCGAGTCCTCCATCCGCGTAGTCGAAGACGCCGGGAAAGGCCGATACCGGCTTTCGGGGAATATCGTCCAATCCGGCGTCCCCGACGATTTCCTGAGCGTCATCCCGCTGTATCTTGAATTCGAGAAGGACCGGTTCGTGAGATTTGCCCAGGCGACCGTCACCGGCAACCGCACGGTCCCGGTTCAGGTCGAAATCTCGCTGCCTAAGAGACCTGTTCGGGTCTTGGCCAACCCCAATTTTGAGTGGTTGACGGGCCGGTGAACGTGTGGAGGGGGCGGGATTCCCTGAGCGGGCCGAATCGCCTTGACGGGGGCGGACGCTTCCTGTAAAATACGGCACACTCCGGTGGGGCTGTAGCTCAGCTGGGAGAGCGCTTGAATGGCATTCAAGAGGTCGCCAGTTCGATCCTGGTCAGCTCCACCACCGAAAGAACCACGTTTCCCCTGATTTTTGTTTAAGTTCCCAGATTCTCGTTTTTAGCCTGAGTCACTAAAACTGAGCCTTTTTTAGCGGTTTTGTCCACGCCGTGTCCACACGGGGTGGTCTGCTTTGGCCATATATTGAGAATAGATCCCTTTGGACATGCCCCCTACAACCTTTCATCTCTCCAGGACGTTATATATGATGACACCTTTCGATAGAGGGGACGGACACTCTCGAAATGTCGCTATTTGTAGCGTAGAATCAGCATTTCCCATGATGGAAGATCATAGGGAGGAGGGGCCAGCATGCGATCGGGACGCACTATTGTTTTTGTCTTAGCCCTGGCGAGAGTTCTGGGCGCCCAGCCGATGGCGGCATCGGTCGACGCCCCCAGGGAGCCTCGCGCCTATGTTTATCGCGAGGTCGAGGGTCAAAAGCTCAACGCCTACGTATTTCTGCCGCTGAATCAGGACGTCCAAAAGCAGATATCCGCCGTTCTCTTGTTCCATGGAGGCGCCTGGGTCACGGGTAGCGCCCAATGGACATTTGAAGCCGCCCGACACTTTGCCGAAGTGGGCATGGTGGCTGTTGCGGTTGATTATCGACTTTCAAAGGGCAAAACCACTCCGATTGAAGCCGTGGATGATACGCGTGCAGCATTTCGATGGGTCCGTCGACACGCCGCTGAGTTCCACATCAATCCGAAGCTGGGTGGCCGGCTATGGAGTTTCAGCCGGCGGCCAACTGGTTGCCGTGGCCGCGATGCGCGACTTCCCCGGCGATAGAATCGACCGCACGAGTTCCAAGCCGGGCCTGCTTTTATTGTGGTCCCCGGCAATGGATGCGCCCACGGACCTCCTCCAAGGCCATGCGAACGCATCAGATTATTCGCCGATAGAGCTCTCCGGCGCTTCGACGCCCCCGACCTGCATTGTCAACGGCGACAAAGACAGCGTGACACCGCTGGTCAGGGCCGAACGGTTTCGTGATCGGGTGATTAAAACAGGAGGCATCTGTGAGCTGAATGTCTATCCGGGCGTGGGACATCTCCTCACACGCAACGTGGCAAACCAGCTCAGCGACTTCGACCCTGACCCTAAGTTCCGTGCCGACGGTATAGCTCGACTCGAACGCTTTCTGAGAGAACAGGGTTATCTTTCTGTAAAGTCGGATTAGCCTGCCCACCTGAGTTGGCTGCGTTTCCTCTTGGTGGTAGGGTTTGGATTAAAGGGGACTCCGAATCCAAAAGTCGGGGGGTTCGAATCCTCTCAGGCAGGCCACTATCCGAATGACTACGCGACGAGCTCACCCCACGCCTGAGAACAAGCGTCATGCAGTTGCTGATGAGTTTTCGAATTGTCTAGATGCTATTTCTTGGGCTTCAAGGCCTTGACGCTGAGGCTGAGGACGGACGAGATGTGTTCCACGAGTTCTTCCTGCGTGAGTTCTAGTTTCTTGGTGATCTCGGGGACCCGCGAGTCCTCAAGCACGAGTTCGGCCGGATAAGCCTTCTCGCTTACGACCTCGACGTCCTTGAATCCGGCCTTTCTTATCGCACTTAGGTATTCATCCTTGATCAAGGCGCCGGCAACACAAGCGACATAGACTTCAACCGATGTCCGGATCGCTTGGGGCAGCGGTTTCTTTAGCGCCAGGTCGGAAACCATCAGCCGGCCGCCCGGCTTGAGAACCCGAAAAGCTTCCTTGAAGACGCGCGGCTTGTCCGTTGACAGGTTGATGACACAATTCGAGATAATCGCATCGATAGAACTATCTGCCACGGGCAGATTCTCGATCTCGCCGAGCCTGAATTCGGCATTGGTGAATCCTCCAGACTTGGCATTCTCCCGGGCTTTGTCGATCATCTCGGGCGTCATATCGACTCCGATCACCCGCCCCCGAGGCCCTACCTTGCGGGCGGCCAAAAAACAGTCGATGCCCGCTCCCGAACCCAGGTCAAGGACAACCTCACCCTTTTTCAAGCCGGCTAAGGCCGCCGGGTTCCCGCAGCCCAGGCCGAGGTTGGCCTCTTCGGGGATGTTCTCGAGCTCGCCGGCGGAATAGCCAATGAGGAGGCTGCTTTCCCCATTGACGCCGGCGTTCTCGTTTCCGCAGGGCGAGGTGCCGCAACAGGTCCCCTGTTTCTTTGCTGCCCGGGCATACCGATCTCTAACAGACTTCTTAATGGTATCGTCTTGGAGTTTCATGGCGTTTCTCCTTTCTAGGTGCTTGCCCCTCAAGGTCTCACTCCCTTTTCATCAGATCATTCCGGATCCAGTCCCGTATCTCGTCGCGTGAACGGCGAAAGCAGGCGAGGATTTCTTCGTCCGTCCCCTGGCAGGCAGCGGGATCTTCGAAAGCATGATGGATGTATTCCTTGCCACCGGGAAAGAACGGGCAACCTGTCTGCGAATCGTCACAGACCATGACAACATAGTCGAATCGCTGATCCATGAATTCGTCCACGCTCTTTGACCGATGCGATGAGATATCGATCCCGATCTCGGCCATGGCCTTAATTGCCGAGGGATGAACCTTCGTTGCCTCTGTCCCTCCGCTAAAGGCCTGGAACCTGTCTGCATAATGGGCATTGGCCAATCCCTCGGCCATCTGGGACCGGGCCGAGTTATGGACGCAAATGAACAAAATTCTCTTTTTCACCTTGATTGTCCTTCCGTTCTTCGCATACTCGCTCATGGGCACCACCGAATCCTACCGTCTTTAGCCATCAAACGCTCGCTTCGCCTTGGACCTCGAGGCGGTAATACCGACGCTTAAAATAGAGGGCCACGTTGACGAGGCCGATCATGACCGGGACCTCGATGAGCGGACCGATGACCGCGGCGAAAGCCTCTCCGGAGTTGATCCCGAAGACCGCTACGGCCACGGCGATGGCCAGCTCGAAGTTGTTGCTCGCGGCGGTGAAGGAGAGGGTCGCGGTCTTCCCGTAGTCCGCCCCGGCTTCTTGCGGCTATATGAAGAATGAGACGAGGAACATGACCACGAAGTAGATGAGCAAGCGGCATGGCGATGCGCACGCACGTCGAGCGGAAGCTTGACGATGTACTCGCCCTTGAGGGAGAACATCACGACGATGGTGAAAAGCAGGGCGATCAGGGTGATCGGGCTGATCTTCGGGACATGAACCGTGCTCGATACCACGCCCGGCCTTTGACCTTGAGCAGGCCGAAGCGGCGTGATGATGCCCGCAATGAAGGGGATGCCGAGGTAGATGAAGACACTCTTCGCGATCTGGCCGATGGTGACGTGGACGACCGTCCCCTTCGAGCCCAAGCCAGGTCGGGAAGACCGTGATGAACACGTAGGCGTAGACCGAGTAAGAAAAGGACCTGAAAGATCGAGTTGAAGGCGACGAGCCCGGCCGCGTATTCCCTGTCCCGCTTGGCCAGGTCGTTCCATACGATGACCATGGCGATGCACCGGGCGAGGCCGATCATGATGAGGCCGTACATATAGTCGGGATAACCCCGCAGGAAGATGACGGCGAGGAAGAACATCAGAAAGGGGCCGATGATCCAGTTCTGGACGAGGGAGAGAGCAAGGACCTTCATGTTCCTGAAGACCTCCCCCAGTCTCCTCGTACTTCACCTTGGCCAGGGGAGGGTACATCATGAGGATGAGGCCGATGGCGATGGGGATGTTGGTCGTGCCCGACTGGAAGATATTGATGAAGCCGACTACGGCCGGGATAAGATAGCCGAGCCCTACGCCGACGGCCATGGCCAGGAAGATCCACAGGGTCAAGGTGCGGTCAAAAAACGACAACCGTTTCGTTTCTGGCTGCGGCATTCACACACTCCTTTCGAATTCAGAACCCGAACTTAGGATCTGCTTTAAGCAACATCCTTCCCGCATGTCTTACGGACGTTCTTCCGGAGGGATAATTCGAGCCGCGCGAGGTCGCGGGCGACGCCTCGGGATTCTGTAATATCCGTACCAGCATACCGGCGAAGGATCGGCGCGAAACTCTTCTTCACGATCGCGGGGATCGAATAAATGATCCATCGGCCCTCCCTTTTGGTCTCTACGAGGTCCGCGTCTCTGAGGGGCCTGAGCTGGTGGGAGATGCGGGACTGCGACATCTCAAGGACGAAGGTCAATTCGCACACACAGAGGTCCCGCTCCATCAGCAGGAAAAAGGCTCTGAGCCGGGTAGGCTCCGAAAGTGCTTTGAAGATTTTGGCTATTTTTTTCATGTCGCTCACATATATGAAGATATTATCATATATCGCACATGTTAAGTCAAGGCTTCTTTTTCCAGGACCAGTTTACGGAAAAAGCTGCCACGCGTGAGATGCGAGGCATCGAGATTGTCAGGTATGACCCCGCGAACAAGGATTTTTTCAGCAATGAGTACCATGACGATGGAGATATGTATTCCGGGGCGTACTCCATCAATGGAAACACAGTGACCTATGCGGGAAAATTCATCGTCGGGGGCAAGCCGTATATGGTCAAGGCCACCGTGGTCCGGATATCATAAGAAATTTCCGGCTTTTTAGCTTCTAGGCTGTCGCCGGCGCGTCCTCCCCCCCCCGGAGCCGGAAGGCCGCTGAGGCTTTTCAGCCCCAGCGGCCCGAGGAGCAGGTCTTTTTCCCTTGGCCCTTCTATGAGCGCTTCTCTTCCGGGCCTATAGCATGCTGAGAGTAATCCCCGTGGCATCGCCCGTGCTCAGGTTGGCAAGGGTGGGCACGGCCACGGCCAAGACGGAGGTCGTCGAGGACCAGCCGAAGGCGTCGACGCCGTAAATGGTCTTCGCCGCTCCGCCTGGCAGATTGTTCATGATGTAGGCGCCGCCCGTCACCATCTGAGAGCTGACATCGATTGTGTTCAGGATCATCCCGCCGTAGACGATGAACAGCTTGCCGCTGTCCATCGTGTTCTGCAACTCCGAGGGCACGTAAATGCTCCCGGAGATGCTGTTGGCCGAAGGCGTGCTCGGCGTCAAAGCCGCGAAGCCCGCTTGGGCCAGGTCCGTGTTGGATGTCGGGGTCACGATGACCGGAGTGCTGCGGTTGTATAGAGTGGCGACCTGAACGGCCTGGAACCCGCCCAGCCCCTCTACGGGGGTGTAGGCGGTCAGGGTCGGGGTCGTCGTGCTGTCCACGTAGGTCCCGGCCAGGATGGTGCTCGAGGAGAGCTTGAAGCTCTTGAAGCCCCCGGTGAGCGGATTCAGGTCCCGGGTGCGAACCTCATAGGGAAGCTCGCCGGCCAGGGGCAGGGTCTGATAGAAGTTGATCCAGGATCCCGTGGGCGTCAGCACGCCGTCGTCGGCCGTCACCGTGTAGTCGCTTCCGGGCGTCATGGTGATCGTCGGAACGACCGTGGCCCCCGATGAAGGCGTGGTCCCCTTCGTCACGGGAACGCCCTTGACGATGACGGTTTCATAGCCCACGCCGCGCATGATGAGGTCGTAGCTGCCCGGCGGCAGGGGGTAGAGAACGAACTGGTTGTTGGTCGCGTCATAGACCGTGGACCTCTTCACGACGTGGTACTCGGCGGGGGTCGTGTCGCCGTTCGGCGCTTCCGCCTTGAACACGAATTCCGCGGCCGAATCGTTCCCCGCGGCGGTGCTGTCGATCGTCCCGACGATCGCGCCCACGTTATCGAGGTCGAAATAGGCCAGCCGCGGCTTGAGGAAATATTCCGTGACGCCTTTCCGGGTGATGTTCACGATATCGTCACCGGCGTCGAAGTCGATGACCAGGTTCAAGGTCGATGACGTCACCACCGTGAACGTTCCGGCCAGGCGGATACCGTGCGAATAATCCGGGACCCAGAGCGGATGAGCGCCGGCCGCGTCCACGACCTCGTTGTTGTAGTTGAGGCCGTTCGAAGAGGCGGAGGCCGTCAGCGCGGCGGCCGTCCCGGCCAGCAGGACCCGGATCTGCTTGTAGGTCCCCACCGGGAGCTTGATGTTGTCCCAGATCGCCGGGCTGAGGCTCCCGTTGTTCAGGGTCAGCAGGTCCACCGTGTAAGGCGTGACATCGTACTTGAGCCAAGCCGGGTCTCCGGGTCCCGCCGTGTCGCTCGTATGGAACCAGAGTGACTTCACCGTGATCCAGACATTGTTGTAGCCATAGGCGGGGGCGTCCGTAATGCTGACGTTCACCGCGCCCTCGGTAGAGCCGGTCCCGGAGCCGGTGCCGGTGGTGCTGCACGAGCTCAGGACGAGGGCTGCCGAAACCGCCACGATCCAGAGAAAACGTGTTCTCATCTTTTCCTCCATGGAAACCTGGGTCATTTTCGATCTCACTCGCACGTTTAGACAACACGGGGCCTTCAAGTCTTTGCAGGCGTAGTCTTTTTGTTCATCTCTCTACCGTCATAAAGGCCGGCATCAGGCAAAAAATCACCTTTCCTGGTGAACCGGGGGATGATTCGAGGCATCCGGCACGAACCTTCGGATGAGTCCCGGAGGTGTCCAGAAATGCGACGGCCGGCCCGGGAAGGCCGTCCGGCACGATGGGCGATATCGGCGCGATCGAAAAGTAAATCTCTCTCACGGCCGGCCCGGCCACTTTTCGCTTTTCCGGAAATCTGCTATCATGTCCCTTCTCAAGGCCATGGACGCATTCATCACGGCGCGGGATCTCACCAAGAAATACGGGGAGTTGACCGCCGTCGACCGGATCTCCTTCGAGATCCGGGAGGGCGAATGCTTCGGCTTCCTGGGGCCGAACGGCGCCGGCAAGACCTCGACGGTCAAGATCATCCATTGCGTCTCGCCGTTGACCTCCGGCACTCTGAGCGTCGACGGCATGCCCGCCCATACCGGCAACCGCGCCATCAAGCAGATGACCGGCGTCATCCCCCAGGAGATCACCCTCGACCCCGACCTCACCGTGACCGAGAACCTGACCATCTTCGCCCGGTTCTTCGACATCCCACGGCGCGAGGCCCGGCCCCGGATCGACGAACTCCTGAAGTTCGTCGAGCTCGAGGGCAAACGGACGAGCAAGATCGACGAGCTATCGACCGGCATGAAGCGACGGCTGCTCGTCGCCCGGGCCCTCCTCAACCGCCCGAAGCTCATCGTCGCCGACGAGCCGACGACGGGGCTCGACCCCCAGGCCCGCCACATGATCTGGCAGAGGCTCCGGCAGCTCAAGGCCCAGGGAGCAACGCTCATCCTGACGACCCAGTACATGGAGGAAGCCCAGCAGCTCTGCGACAGGATCGTCGTCATGCACCAGGGGAAGATCCTTCGTGAAGGTCTCCCCCTGAAGCTCATCGAGGAGGAGATCGGCCGTGAGGTCGTCGAGATCCGGATCGGCCGGGAGGAGGACGACCGGCTCATCCGCCGAGCTCGGGTCCTTGGCCTGCGGCCATGAGCGCGTCGGCGATACGCTCTTCTTCTACTGCCGCGACGGCCACGACATCATGCGCAAGCTCGTCGAGCTCGACCTCCCCAACACCTGGACCCGGCCGGCGACGCTCGAGGACGTCTTCCTGAAGCTCACGGGCAGGGGGCTCATCGAATGAACCTGTCCTATAGCGATCTACCACGTCTTCGTCCGGAACCTCTACTCTTACAAGAGATTCGTGGTCTCGACCTTCCTCGTCAGCCTGATCGAGCCCCTTTTCTACCTCATCACGTTCGGGATCGGCATGGGCGCTTACATGGGTTACTTCGGCGGGAAGCCCTATCTCTATTTTCTCGTGCCCGGGGTCCTCGTCTCATCGGTCATGATGTCGTCGACGTTCGAATGCCTCTACGGGACGTTCGTCAAGATGGTCCACGAGAAGCTCTACGAGTCCCTGATCGCGACGCCGGTCTCCGCGGAGGACGCCGTGGCCGGCGACATCGCCTGGGGGGCCTTCCGCGGTCTCATCAGCGGCGTCCTGATGATGCTCGTCTCCGTGGCCATGGGCATTCTCCCCGTCTCGATCCCGAGCGTCCTCATCATCCTCGTCCTCATGGTCTTCACCGGGGTCCTCTTCGCCTCTCTGGCCATGATCGTGACCTCGATCTCGCCGAGCTTCGATTTTTTCAACTACTACACCGAGCTCATCATCACGCCCATGCTCTTCTTCTCGGGGGTTTTCTTCCCCCTGGACAAGTTCCCGGCCTGGATGCAGAAGCTCTCCGCTGTTCATGCCGCTGACCCACGCCGTCAAGATCTCGCGGGCCGTCTTCTCGGGCGAATACCGCGCCAGGTACATCTGGAATTTCCTGGTCATCTTCGTCCTGGAAACCGCCGCCTTCGTCGTCGGCATCCGGATGATGAAGAAGCGGCTTATCAAGTGATGAACTGAGAGCCCGGCATCCTCCGGGCTTCCATCCCGGCCATTCTCCAAGCTGACCATCGGAGCCGGAATTTGCCCGGCGGCGGCGGCCGGGAGGGGGGGTGATATCCCCGTTTCCCGGGGGGACCGCCTCGATTCTCCTTTCCCCGCTCGAGGGGAGGGGAAATTGCCCATGGGTTCATCCCTAAAGGGGATAGCCGGGCCTTCAGGGCCTTGGGATACTGGGGCCGTGACGAACGGTGGCGCGCGCGGACGCCGTCACCCTTCGGAACGGAGGTCAACATGAAAAAACTGACTGCGGCCCTGGTGGTCGGCGCCTTCGCCTGCCTGCTCGCGCTGCCCGGTCCCGCGGCTGCCAACGTGCAGTTCGGGATCAAGGGCGGGGGCAACATGGCGAACATCACGGGCTCGGACGCCCAGGACATCAACGGAACCCTGAAGAACAAGATCGGGTTCGTGGCGGGCGTCTTTCTGGCCTTCAACATGGGGAGCGTCTTCACCCTCCAGCTCGAGGGCCTCTACACGATGAAGGGTGTCAACACGACCTACACCGACGTGGACACGACCTACTCCGACAAGCTTTACGCGAATTACGTCGAGATCCCGCTGCTCCTGAAGTTCCGGATCCCGACCCCGGGCGTTTCGCCGTTCGTGTTCTTCGGCCCGGCCGTCGGATTCAAACTGAACGAAAAAGTCGTGGAGAACGGCCAGACCGTTCCCCTGACCCAGGCGCTTTTCAAGAACAACGACTACGGCGCCATCTTCGGCGGCGGCCTGAATATCGGCAGCCATTTCCAGATCGACGTCCGTTACAGCATGGGCCTGGCGAAGGTCATCGCCACCGTCCAGGGACAGACCCCTCTCGATATCAAGAACGGGGTCTGGTCGGGAATGATCGGCATCGCATTCTAGCTCGTCGCGGCTGACTTCTGAAAAACGGGGCGCCTCGCGCAGCGGGGCGCCTTATTTTTTTTCTTTGGGTTCCGGGGGATTTGACAATCCCTTTTCTTTCTCCGACACTGATATCGTCATGCGGTTTCCCCCGGCTTGGAAAAAGGCCCTCGCGATCGCCGCTCTCGCGCCGGCCCTGTCTTTCGCTTCGGGCCTTGAGGCTTCCCCCGGCCTCGGCGCGGGCCCCGCTCAGGCCGGGACGGCCGATCCGCAGATGGGCCTCACTCCCCGGGAGAGGGCGGACATCCTCAACGGGGCCATCATTCTCAGGGACCTGCCGAACCCCGGGAGACCTGGCAAGACCTACGAGGCGCTGGGATCGCTCCCGGGCGGTCTTGATGAGGCCTACGCGGTCATCACCGATTACCGACGCTACCCGGAGTTCATGCCCCGCGTCGACCGTGTCGCGGTCCGTGTTGTGGACGCGACGACGTCCATCGTGGAGATCCGGCTGGCCTTCCCTCTCGGCCAATCCAAGCAGTATCGCCTGGAATTTCGGGCCGCGAGGAGCGACGAAGGATTTGAGGTCACGTGGGAAAAGCTGCCTTGGCCCGGTCTCTCGCCGAGTCAGACGGTGAAGGACACGTCCGGCCGCTGGCTGGTCAGAAGATCAGGGACAGGCGGGGTCCTGGCGGCCTACCTCGTCTACTCGGACCCGGGCCCTGTTCCCCTGGGCCTGACGGGCATGGCCCAAACTCTGGGCAAAAAGAGTCTGGCCGACGTCATCGAGAGGACGAGGCGGAGGATTCGGCAACTCTTCCCGCCGGACAAGATGATAGGAGCCCGGCCTAGAATTCTTTCCCGTACCGGCCGGCCGAGCCCAGGACGTCCCGGTTCTTCCTCTTGTACATCTCGATGACCGCCGTCCGGGCCGGGCCGAGGTACTTGCGCGGGTCGAATTCCGACGGCTGTTCCGCGAAGATCTTCCGGATGGTGGCCGTCATGACCAGCCGGCCGTCGGTGTCGATGTTGATCTTGCAGACAGCCGATTTCGCGGCCTGCCGGAGCTGGTCCTCGGGGACGCCGACGGCGTCCTTCATCTTGCCGCCGTACTTGTTGATCGTGGCCACGGCGTCCTGGATGACCGACGAGGCCCCGTGCAGGACGATGGGGAAGCCCGGGAGCCGCTTTTCGACTTCCTCCAGGATGTCGAACCGGAGGGGCGGCGGGATGAGGATCCCGCGCTCGTCCCGGGTGCACTGCTCGGGCTTGAACTTGTAGGCGCCGTGCGATGTCCCGATCGAGATGGCCAGCGAGTCGACGCCGGTCCGGCCGACGAAGTCGACGACCTCATCGGGCCGGGTGTAGGTGGATTTCTCCGCCTTGACCTCGTCCTCGATGCCGGCCAGGACGCCGAGCTCGCCCTCGACGGAGACGTCGCGCTCGTGGGCGTAGGCGACGACCTGTTTCGTCAGCTCGATGTTCTCCTCGTACGGGAGGTGGGAGCCGTCGATCATGACCGAGGAGAAGCCGGAATCGATGCAGGATCTTGCCAGATCGAAGGTGTCGCCGTGATCGAGATGGAGAGTGATGGGGCTTTCCCCTTCGGCCCCTTGCGCCTTCTCCATCTCCCGGGCCATCTTCACCGCGCCTTCCGCCATATAGCGGAGCAGGGTCTGGTTGGCGTATTTCCGGGCCCCGCTCGAGACCTGGAGGATGACGGGGGAGCGGGTCTCGACGCAGGCGGTGATGATGGCCTGGAGCTGTTCCATGTTGTTGAAGTTGTAGGCCGGGACCGCGTATCGTCCCTCGAAAGCCTTCTTGAACATCTCGCGCGTATTCGACAATCCGAGGTCTTTGTAAGAAACGGGCATGAGAAAACCTCCCGGCCAAATCATACCCGAATCGCCGTCCTTTTACAAAGGAGGGCCTCGGGCCACCCATCGCTAATTATTTTTATTTTGGTCACCTTGTCTTTTCTCGGGCCGTCTGGTATAACCGCTGACAGTGGGATATCGAACGAATTCCGGACCCGCCCTTCGCCCCGCCTCTTTCGGAATATTTTCCCGGTCCCGGAGTCCAAGGAGTCCGTCATGCAAAAAAAAATGATTTCTGCGGCGCTTCTCGCCGGCATGATCACGGTCTTCGCCTCCGCGCAGGTCCGGGTCGAGTTCAAGAAGACCGGGGAAACATACACGCTCTACGGCAGCGGGCAGCCGGTCGGGGCCCTGGTGCCTTTCAGGGAGGCGGATTTCGCCGCCACGGACGACGTCCTGGAGGTCCAGCCCGGGCTCTTCGAATGGACGCGGACCTTCACCTACAACGGCAGGGATTATGTCCGGCCGGCCCGGCTGACGATGGAGCTCGAAACGTTCTACGCGTCGAAATACAGTCTCATCCCCGCCGTGTCGTACAACGGGAACACCTGGGGCAAGGGCTTGGAGCCCAAGGGTTTCAGAAAGGACGGACAGCCCTGGACCTTCGCCTATCACAGGGTCTCCATCCCGGGCGCGACCTATTCCGAGTCCGAGGCCTGGTCGGTCGCCCTTTTCAGCCGGCCCGGGCAGCTCGTCTGCGGCTTCTCCTGCTCCCTCGACCCGGGCCAGGACAGGACCGTCCACCGGCTCGTCTGGCCGGAGGAAGAGACGCCCGTTGTCTATGCGGCCCGCGACCTTTATGCGGACGCATACCATGAGGATTTCCGCATGTCCCGCGGCCAAACGGTCACTCTCAAGGCCTGGATCGTCGCCGGCCCCGTGACGGTGCCGAAGCACGGCTGGCACGCTCTCCTCGACGCCGCTTGGCAGATCGGCTCCCATGCCGTCTCGCCGCGGTTCGAGCCCGAAGACCTCTGGGAGCTCGGCCTCGAGTTCGCCAAGGACAGCCTTTGGGCCGAGGAAAAGTCCTTCAAGGGTTTCTCCGTCGGCCTCAGCTGGGACGGCGCGAAATGGGCCCAGCGCCCGTCCTGGAAATACGAGATCGGCTGGGCGGGCCAGAACGCGTCGCTCTCGAACTCTCTTCTTCAGGACTACCTGAACACCGGTGACCGGACGTCCCTCGATCTCGGGCTGAAATGCCTCGACGCCTGGGCCCGCAACGCGCGGCTCAAGAACGGCCTCTTCCGCTGCCATTTTGATTATCTCATCGGCCTCGGCGACCCGAAGACGGAGGTCCAGGACGCCTGCAACCTGGGCCAGGCGGCCCAAGGATTTTTCGAGGCCTGGGACCTGGCCGCGAAGTGCAAGCTCCAGAGGCCGGAGTACCGCGAGACCGCCATCGCCATCTGCGATTTCGCGCTCAAGGCCATGCAGCAGGACGGCCGGATCGGCAAGGCCTGGACGAACGATGGCCGGACCGTCGACGCCGAGGGGACGGTCGGCGCCTACCTCATCCCGCCCCTCCTCACGGCCTACCGTCTCACCCACAAGCCGCCCTATCTCGAAGGCGCGGAGAAGGCCTTTGCCTTTTACATCGGGGATTTCATCAAGAACGGCTTCACCACAGCCGGAGCCCTGGACACGGATTGCATCGACAAGGAGTCGGCGACGCCCCTCCTCAAGGCCGCCCTGGACATCTACGAGCTCACGGGAAAGGAGACCTACCTCCGGTGGGCCGAGGATGTCTCCTATTACATCGCCTCCTGGCAGTGGCACTACACCGTGCCTTATCCGCCGGGAACCGTCCTCAACAAACTCGGCTATGACACCTTGGGCGGGACCGCCGTCTCGACGCAGCATCACCATCAGGATCCTTTCGCCGTGATCATCGTCAACGATTGGATCAAGCTGGCCGCCCTGACCGGGAAGACCGTCTGGCGGGACCGGGCCCTGGCCGCGTGGGCCAACGGCACGAGCGGGATCTCGAACGGCGACCTCGTCGTCCTCGGCAAGAAACGGCCGGCCGGAAGCCAGGACGAGGGGTTCCTGCACACCCGTTGGCTCTACCCCTCGAGCGTGAGTCAGTGGCTCGTCGCCTGGCCGACAGCGTTCCGGCTGGAGACGCTGCGCCTGGCCCCGAACTGGCGGGTCTTCGAGAAGAAGCGCTGAACGCGCGGAAGCCTCGGGATCGGACAGGGAACCGTGAGGGCTTTTTCACGGGGGCCCGAGGTCGGGCTCGCGAAAAGCCCGGGACCGCTCCGAGGACGAGGGAGATCCATGAAAAGAACTTTGATGCTGCTTCTGTTGGTGGCCACCCTCCATGTAATCATGCCCGGAGAGGGCCGTCCGGCCGGCGCCCGCGAATTGCAGAGGCCGCCGGCGGCCGGGTCACGGACGCCTCCCGCCCCGCTTTTCCGTGACCCCGTCTTCGACGGCGCCGCCGACCCGTCTCTCATCTGGAACGAGAAGGAACGGACCTGGTGGGTCTTCTACACGAACCGCCGGGCCAACGCGCCCGAGGCCCAGGACGGTGTCCGGTGGTGCCACGGGACCGATCTCGGCATCGCCTCCTCTCCGGACGGCCGGACCTGGACCTACCGGGGTATCGCCCAGGGTCTGGAATTCGAGCCGGGCCGGAACACTTTCTGGGCCCCATGCCTCGTCGAGAACGGCGCGACCTACCATATGTTCATCGCTTATGTCCGCGGAGTGCCGAGCCGACTGGAGCGGCGACAGGCATATCGTCCATTACACAAGTCCCGACCTGCTGCACTGGACGTTCACATCGGTCCTGGCCCTGAGCTCGGCCCGGGTCATCGACCCCTTCGTTTACGCCAAGCCGTCCGGCGGGTGGCGGATGTGGTACAAGGATGAAAGCCACGGCTCGCATATCTACGCGGCCGACAGCGAGGACCTCGATCGCTGGCGGGTGCATGGCCCGGTCATCACCAGCACGGCCCAAGAAGGCCCGGCCGTCTTCTGGTGGCGCGGCTCTTACTGGATGGTCGTCGACCGCTGGCAGGGGATGGGGGTCCTCCGCTCGGCGGACCTCGAGCGCTGGACCGAGCAGCCGGGGACGATCCTTGGCGTGCCGGGAACGCGTCCCGACGACGCGGACATCGGCCGTCACGGCGAAGTCGTCGTCCAGGGGCCCGACGCATTTCTCTACTACTTCACCCATCCTTTCGGACCCAAGGACCACCCCCTGCCCGGGAAGCACCGCTCCTCTCTCCAGGTGGCGAAGCTCGAGCTCCACGGGGACCGGATCGTCTGCGACCGGAACAAACCCTTCGACCTCGACCTCAAACCCCCGAGCGGCTTCAAACCGGCCCGGCGGCCGGCGAGTCTCCCTCGGCCTCCGAAGCTCCGACGCGAAGCTGGCCGCGGCCTTCGCCTGGGCCAAGGACCAGGCGTTGGACTATGTTTTCCCCGCCTCGACCCACGGCGACCCGGTGGGCGACTGGTATGAAGCGTCCCTGCCCCATCGTTTCGCTTTCTGCATGCGGGACGTCTCACACCAGGCGAACGGCGCCCAGGTCCTGGGGCTCGAAGCGTTCAACCTGAACATGCTGCGGAAATTTGCCGAGGGGATCAAGGCCTCGCGCGACTATTGCTCTTACTGGGAGATCGACAAGTGGAACCGGCCGGCTCCGGTCGATTACAAGAACGACAGGGATTTCTGGTACAACCTGCCGGCCAATTTCGACGTCATGGACGCCTGCTGGCGGCAATATCAGTGGACCGGGAACAGAGCCTATCTCGATGACCCCGCCTTCCTCGACTTTTACCGGCTGAGCGCAAGTTCATATATTAGCGCCTGGGACAGGGACGGGGACGGAGTCCCCGATCACCGGCCGGAGGACGGCAACCGCGGCCTCGGAAGCTATGACGAAGGTCCGCTCTCGGACGCGACGGCGGTCGGCGCCGACCTCATCGCCGCCCAGGCCCGGGCGTTCCGGTCCTACGCCCGGATCCTGAGACTGCGCGGTGATCCATCGACGGCAACGGTTCTTGAATCGAGGGCGGCCGGCTTCGAGGACGGATTTTATCGAAAATGGTGGGACCCGAGACTCCATCGGTTCGCCGGGCTCATGCTCCGGGACGGGAGGCTCAATCTTGACGATATGTTCTGGTACGGGGTCTTTCCGCTGTACTTCGGATTCCTCCGGCCCGGCGTCGAACGGGAGATGACGACCTGCCGTCTCGTCGAGAGGGAGGCCGAGGGCATCGAGATCGAGTCCTATCTTCCGGAAGTCTTCTACAGATACGGCAAGGAAAACGCGGCCTATGCCGAAATTCTGAGGCTCTCCGGATCCGGCCAAGAAACGGCGGGAATATCCCGAAGTCTCATTTCGCCGTGATCGGCGCGATCGCCAGCGGGGATGATGGGCCTCGAGCCGGACGCGGCCGCCCGGACCATTGCGACACGCTCGCGATTGACGCCGGCGACGGAGTGGGCGGAGCTTGAGAACGTTCCGGTTTTCGGCGGCACGATCCGTATGCCGGCACGTCGGGAAAGAACGATCAGTCCTCGCCAATCAATCCGGCGCCGCCCTCGCCTGGCGCGCGGCGTTCGATGGACAGCGGAAGGAACTGACGGTGGATGGGCGTCCGATGGAGGCTTTTCAGGGACCGGACGAGGCCGGACGCGACACGAGCTGGGTCGTGGTGGACGTGCCAGCGGGCCGGGCCGTTACCGTCGTGGCCGGGGAGGGGCGCGCAACGGCCGAGCCGGCGGCCGCTGCCTCCCGCTGGGACGAAGGCCGGGCCCGCGCCTGGGCCGAGGCCAGGCCCTGGGTCCTCGGCTGCGACTATATCCCCAGAACGGCCATCAACACTCTCGAGATGTGGCAGGCCGAAACGTTCGATCCGAAGACGATCGACCAGGAGCTCGGCTGGGCCGAGTCCCTCGGTTTCAACGCCGTCCGGGTCTTCCTCCATTACGCTCTCTGGGAGCAGGACGCCGGCCGGCTTCACCCGGCGGCTCGAAGACTTCCTCCGGATCGCCGACCGCCATCACCTCGGGACGATGTTCGTCCTCTTCGACGACTGCTGGAACGACTCGTTCAAGCTCGGCCCGCAGCCCGCGCCGCGGCCCGGCGTCCATAACTCCGGCTGGGTCCGCTCGCCGGGGACGAAGATGATCGCCGACCCGTCCCGTTGGGGCATTCTCGAGAGCTACACGAAGGGTGTCATCGGCGCGTTCGGGAATGACCGGCGCGTCCTGGCCTGGGACCTCTATAACGAGCCGGCCGGGCCGAAGACCCTGCCTCTCCTGAAAAAGGTCTTCGAGTGGGCCAGGTCGGCGGCGCCCATCCAGCCCTTGACCGCCGGCGTCTGGGACGACGCGAAGGACCTCGACGGAGCTCAACCGCTTCCAGCTCGAAAATTCCGACATCGTCTCGTTCCACGCCTATTTGGATGAAGCGGGCACGAAGAAGAGGCTGGATGCTCTGAGAGCCTTCAAGCGGCCCCTCATCTGCACGGAATACATGGCCCGGACGTCCGGAAGCCGGTTCGACAATATCCTTCCCCTCTTCAAGGCCGGGGATGTCGGGGCGATGAACTGGGGCCTCGTCAGCGGCAAGACCCAGACGATCTTTCCCTGGGGGTCGAAAGAGGGAAGTCCGGAGCCGGCGGTCTGGCACCACGACATCTTCCGGCCGGACGGGCGGCCGTTCTCGCAGGCCGAGGTCGAGGTCATCCGGCGAGCCGCGGGCTTCAATCTCCAAGGAAGCGGAAGACGCGGCGGGGTCGCACGTCCTGTCCTCTCCCCATCAGGCCTGGAGCCTGACCCCGCCCATGGGCTGGAACAGCTGGGATTCGTTCGGCCAGGCCGTGACGGAAGCCGGGGCCAAGGCCAACGCCGATTTCATGGCGGCGAACCTGGCCCGGTTCGGCTGGGATCACATCGTCATCGACATCGAGTGGTACGAACCCCAGATGATGGGGCCGGATTATCCGCTCGAGTCGCGGGCCGACGTGGATGGGTTCGGCCGCTTCCGACCGGCCGAGAACAAGTTCCCGTCGGCGGCGGGAGGCAAGGGGCTCAAACCGCTCGCCGATTACGTCCATGGGAAGGGGCTCAAGTTCGGCCTCCACATCGTCCGCGGCATTCCCCGGAAGGCCGTCGAGCGGAACACTCCGATCGAGGGCACGTCCTATCGCGCGGCCGACATCGCCCTCAAGACCGACTTTTGCCCGTGGAACATGGACCAGTGGGGCGTCGACGTGACCAAGCCCGGCGCCCAGGAATGGTATGACTCGTTCTTCCGTCTCCTCGCGTCCTGGGGCGTCGATTTCGTCAAGGTCGACGACATTTCGCAGCCTTATCGGGCCCGGGAGGTCGAGATCCTCCGCGCGGCCATCGACAGGACCGGACGGCCCATCGTCCTGAGCCTCTCTCCCGGGCCGACGTCGATCGAGAAGGCCGGACACGTCTCCCGAAACGCCAACATGTGGCGCCTTCTGGGCGACCTCTGGGATTACTGGGACCAGGTCCTGCCGGCCTTCCGGAAGCTCCACGATTGGACGCCTTACGCCGGGCCCGGCCATTGGCCCGACCCCGACATGCTCCCCCTCGGCCATCTCCGCTATCTGCCGCCCGGCTGGTCACGGAACAAAACGACGAGCCGGGAATATTTCGCCATGACCGCGCACGGGGGCCGCGAGGACGTCCCGAATTTCCTGAGCCGCGACGAACAGCGGACGGTGATGACGCTCTGGACGATCGCCCGGTGCCCGCTGATGCTCGGCGGCCATCTGCCGGCGAGCGACGCTTGGACGCTCTCGCTCATCACGAACGAAGAGGTCATCGCCGTCAATCAGCGGAGCCGGGGCAACCGGCAGCTCTTCAACGCGAACGGCCTCGTCGCCTGGGTCGCGCGGGGCGAGGATGAAGAGGTCCGTTATCTCGCCGTTTTCAATGCCGCCGACAGGGGGGAAAAGGACGACGCGGCCGGACTTAGGATCATCGTCCGGCTCTCGGACCTCGGCTTCCCGGGGCCGTGCGAGATCCGTGACCTCTGGGAGAAAAAGGACGTCGGCCGTCTTTCGGGTGAGTTCACGCCGGTCGTCCCGTGGCACGGCGCCGGACTGTACCGGGTCAAACGAAAGTGACCGGAGCCCTCAGGCCCGGCAGCGCCACCGCCGGGGGCCGGAGAGCCCTTGGGAAATAGGGCCCTCCGGACGGCCCCTTCAGATGAGATCTCTGAGGGTCACCGTCGCGACCCGGATCTTCCCGCCCGACTCGACCCGCAGCCGGATCTTTGTGCCGGGCGGATCGGACGTGAGAACCTTCCGCGCCTCGGCCAGCGAAAGCTCTGCCGGGGTCTTCCCGTCGATCGCCACGATGAGATCGCCCTCTTTGATCCCGGCCTTGGCCGCCGGTCCCGTGGGAAGGACGGACATCACCTTGAAGGCTCCGTTCGCCAGGTTCAGCCAAAGGCCGGCGCGATCGTAGTCGTCCGGCCGGGAATAGTTGGCGTTCCGCTCGAAGATGAGCTGCTGCCCGTCATAATCGAAAATGACGTTGAACCGCTTCAGGACGCCCCCGCCGACGTTGCCCGCCACGTACGGGTCCGTGAAAGCCCCCTTCGTCTGCGCGGAAATTTCCGCCAGGGGATTTTCGACTATGACGCCTCCGAGCTTAAGGACTTTCGCCCGCGTCACGAGTCCCCGGGCCGGGCCGCCGACGCCCCAGCCGGTGATCGTCTCGACTTTTGGCTTATAGAGCGCTTTGAGGCCGTGCTTCTCGGCGAACGGAGCCAGGATGGTCAGCGAGGCCCGGCTCCCGGTATCGATATCGAACTTCCCGGCGACACCGTCGATCTCACCCTCGACCTGAGGGATCTGACCATTGAACTTGAACGGGACGGCCGTCCCTGTGCCGGCCTTGGAAAACGCCGACGGCAGGGTCAACGTCAGCCGGCTGTGCTCGTAATCGATGGTCACGACGAATCGCTTGAAGACTTCATAGCCGACAAGTCCCTGGATGGGCATGCCTTCGACATCTCCCAGCGCCGAGAGGGAGAAGACAACGAAGACCTGGTTCGAGAGCGTGGCCTCCCCGATCTGGAGAGTCTGGACCTTCGTCAGGCCGACATCCTCGGATTTTTCTCCGACGCCGCGGCCTTGGAGGGCCCCCTCGGTTTTCAATCCGAGCTCCCTGGCCAGGTCGACGCTCACGATGTTTTGGCCGCCCGTGTCGCAGAGGAGCCGGAACGGCCCTTTCCCGTTGAGAGTGGCCTGGACATAAATATGGTTGTTCAGGAGTTCAAAAGGCACGGTCGTCGAGCTCTGACCTCCGGAGATCGCGAAATCCGGAGGCGGAGGACCGGGCATCCGGAACATCCCGTCGTTCAACGGGGCATTCAATTCCACGCTTTGGACCATGATGAGCTGGTCGTAACGGGCCTCGCCGTTGGTCGAGCGCGACCGATAGGCGATCTTGACTCCGGAGATCTCGCGGTAATCCGAGAGGTACGTCGTCCGGGTTTCCAGGCCCGTTTTTTCGACGATGCGGTCCAGGAGATAGGTTTTGGCGTCGATCCACAGGTCGAAAGCCCGGCCGCCCCGGGGCGTGATCCTGATGACATGGAATTGACGGTCGCTTTCCTGTTTCAGGCCCGGATACTCGATGACGCCTTCCCATCGCTCCGGGAACCAGTAGGCCAGCGAGCGACGGTAGGCGTCGTTGACGGCCTCCTCCTTCGCATCGCCTCCTTCCTCGGCGTGGGCGTGCTTCGAGGGGTCCTGGGACCAGGCCGTCCGGCCGTCGAACCCCTCGGCTCCGGTGAGCACCCCCAGCTGAAAGCTCGTGAAGGACCGTCCCTTCAGGAAGTCCTCCCAGGCCTCGGCCATCCCCTTCATGCCGCCGACCGCGAGGGCGACCTTGGAGTGCATGGAAAAAACCGCGTCCCAGGCCGCTCCTCCGGAGGCTTCCTTGGCCTTCGCCAGGATGTCCTTCGGGTTCTCCGACGCCGGGCCGGCGACGGCGGCAAGCCACAGGATGGACAGAAAAAGCAGGGGTCTTTTAGCGAAGCTTTGCAGAATCCCCCGCGGCTTGCCGCGTGGGACGAATGCATGCCGCGCCGAGGGGGTTATAAGGGGGACCGGGAAGTCCCCCTTATCCGCATAGGCCCTTGCTCGGTGATGTGATATAAATGAGACGTGGGACTGAAAAGGACGAGTCATTCGGTCTACGACACGAGCTATCACCTGGTATGGTGTCCGAAATACCGGAAGAAGATTTTCGAACGGGTGGAAGTCCGGGAACGAGCGGAACAGATGATTCGGGAAATCTGCGAGGGGTACGGCATCGAAGTTCTGGAGATGGAAATCATGGAGGAGCACATCCATCTTCTCGTTTCGTTCGCTCCGTCTCGGTCGATAGGGGAGGTCGTGAGGATCGTCAAGAGCAACAGTGGGCGGGGGTTGTTCCGCGAGTTCCCGGGATTGAAAAAGAGACTGTGGGGCGGGGAGATCTGGGAAGACGGATATTTCGCTCGGACGGTCGGAGACCGGATGACTCGGGACGTGATAGCCAGATATATCGAGCATCATCGCGAGCTAGAGCAAGGGCCTGCGCAGCTGGCCTTGAAGCTGCGCTCTTAATGCCCCGCGGCTCGCCGCGGGGATAGTTTACTTTTCATGGCCCGGTTCTCCAAGAAAGTTCTTTCACATTCTCAATAAAAGGTACGATTCTAGCGAAGAACGGTTCCCTTTCTGACCTCGGCCTTGGCGATCCTCATGATCGGGCCCGAGGTTTCCTCCTCCGCCCCGGGGCCCGGTGCCCCGGCTCCACCCATCGCGCACATCTCTTTCACCGGATCAGGGTGAGCTCCGTTTGCGGCCGGCCGAGCCACTCGGCGCCGTTCTTCGTCACGACCACCATCTCCTCGATCGTCACGACCCCTTTGCCGGGGACGGTCAGCCGGGGCTCGATGGTGAAGACCATGCCTGGCTCGAGCGGCCGGAACGGCTTCTGGGCGTACTTTTCCCACGTCGGGCCGAGGAGGGCCGTGCCGTCATGGGCGAAGCGGCCGACCTGGTGGCCGAGGGCGTGGGGGAATTCCTCGTAGCCGGCGTCGAGCGATGATCCACCGGGCGACGGCGTCGACGTCGAGGCCCAGGACGCCGGGCTTCATGGCCCGGCGCGATTCCTCGACGGCCCTGACGATGGTCGCGAAGCCCTTCTGGACGTCCGCCGGCGGCGCCGCTTTCGCCGTCCTTGAGGACATAGAAGGTCCGCTGCATGTCCGAGCAGTAGGAGTCGACCCTGACGCCGAAGTCCATGTTGAGGACGTGGCCGGGCTCGACCGGCGCGACCGGTCGGGCCGTAATGGGCCTGGGCGGTATCGGGGCCGGTGAAGACGGCGGGGCAGGTCGCTTCGGCCCCAGGCCGAGCTGAGCCCGCGGCGCTCGACCTCGGCCCGCATGAACGCGGCGATCTCCTGCTCCGTCCGGCCCGGCCGGATGAAAGCCGCGCCGAGGCCGTAGATCTCCTCGGTGTGGCGGATCGGCCTCCCTGCATGCGGCCGATCTCGTAGGCGGACTTGCGCTCGCGCAGGGCGGAGACGAGCTTCTCGGCGGAGACGAGCCGGTCCGGCCATGCCGATCTCGCCCAGGACGTCGACGGAGGGTCAGGTACATGCCGTGGGTCAGGCCGTCGCAGATCTCGCTCGCCTTGGGAGTAGTTGACGGCGATCGTCTTCGGGTCGAGCGTCTTTGAGGTATTCCAGGAACGGCTCCTTGAACCCCGTGACGTAAGCCGACGACGTCGCCGTAGGCGCCGGTCTCCTGGATCGGCCTTCTGGTCGTAGCGGCCGACGATGGCCCGCGTGCGGCCGTCGCGCGCTGACGATGAAGGCCGAATGCCAGGTCACGTGGCCGGGGGCCAGGAACGGCAGGGTCGGGTCGCCGTTGATCTCGCTCTCGCGGGTGAAGGTCAGCCAGCAGTCGAGGTCGAATTCGTTGAGCAGGCCGACGGCCTGCCGTGATTTTTCCTGGATAGAGCATGGCCGTTCCTCCTTCCGGTCTAGGCGGCGAAACGCCTGAGCTTTTTCATGAAAACCAGAACCAGCACCGCGGCGACGGCCCAGGAGCCCGGTCAGGATGAGGAAGAACGGGTGGTGGGCGAACGCGGCTGTAGGATTTGCCCAGCAGCCCGAGCCGTAGCAGCCGGCGGCCGTGGCCGCGAACCAGCCGCCCATCATCAGCCCCGGCAGCCGGGGCGGGGCGACCTTGGAGACGAAGGATTGGCCCATGGGCGAGATCAGGATCTCGGCCAGGGTGACGAAGAAGTAGGTCCCGATGAGCCAGGCCGGGGACATGATCGGGACGTCGCGGTTGCCGCCGGCGAGCGAGGCGAAGACCATGATGATCATGGATACGGCCATGATGAGCATGCCGAGGAAGATCTTGACCGGGGTCGAGGGCTCCCTGCCCGCCGGTGTGCAGGCGGCCGAAGAGCGCAGGAGGAGCGGCGTCAGGGCCAGGATGAAGAACGGCTCGAAGAACTGGTAGGTCTCGGGCCGCAGCCAGGAGAAGGCCCGGTCGTCGAGCGCTCGGCGAAAAGGGTCAGGCCGAAGGCGTTCTGATAAAACGCGACCCAGAAGAAGATGACGCTGAGGAAGAGGATGACGAGCGTGGCGATGCGCTGGCGCTGTTCCTTCTCTCCGTGAGCGGAAGCCCGGCGGCATCGGCTCCGGGACCGTGGCCGGGGCGGCCGCCGATTCGGGCGCCGGCCTTGAAGTCGGCCGATGCGCGAGGCGGCTTGTGCCCGCCTGGAAGATGACCAGGGCGAAGAGCAGCCCGGCGCCGCAGATCCAAAACGAGATGTTGTAGCTGCCGTAGACGGCGCTGATGAGCGTGGCCAGCGAGAGGGGCGATCGTGGCGCCCGATGTTGACGCCCATGTAGTAGATGTTGAACGCGGCGTCCTTGAGCTCGGGCTTGCCGGCGTAGAGGTTGCCGACGAGCACGGCCATGTTGACCTTGAAGATGCCCGTGCCGACGCCGATCAGGAGGAGGCCGAGGAAGAACGTCGTCGTCTGGGTGAGCCGAGGAAACGGCCAGGCCGACGTAGCCGACGGCCATCAGGACGGCTCCGATCCTGACCGTCAGGCGGCGGCCGAGGACAGCGGTCGCCGAGCCAGCCGCCGAGCAGGGGCACGAAATAGCAGAGGGCCAGGAAGAGCCCGTAGAAATCGCCCTTGCGGGAGTCGGTCCAGCCGAGGACCTTGTCCATGTAGAGGACGAGGATGGCCATCAGCGTGTAGAAGCCCACCCTCTCCCACATCTCGGCGAAGAAGATGAAGGCCAGGCCTTTGGGATGTTCTTTCAGCATCGCGTCGCCTTTCGCGCGTCGGTCATCTGTCCAGCCGGTATCGTAATGGAAAACCGGGGAGGGGGTCAACTCGGAATGCGGTCCTTTGGACCAGTCAGGCCGCGGACTCGCCGAGCCGGAAGCGGCAGGATGGAGCTTTCCCGCAGACGTGTTGACTTTGATTTCCGGCGGCGATATATTCCGGCCCTCATGGAGGCCCAATGAGCCCGAATCCCTTTCTCGGAGTCTTCCTTCACGCCCTGGGCGGGTTCGCGGCCGGGAGTTTTTACATCCCCTACAAGAAAGTCCGGGGCTGGGCCTGGGAGACCTACTGGCTGACGGGCGGGTTCTTCAGCTGGATCGTCACGCCCTGGATCGTGGGGCTCCTGACCTGCCCCGATCTTATCAGGATCATCAGGTCCGCGTCGCCCGGGACGCTCCTCTGGACGTATCTCTTCGGCGTGATGTGGGGGATCGGCGGGCTGACCTTCGGCCTGAGCATGCGCTATCTCGGGCTGTCGCTCGGAATGGCCCTGTCGCTCGGCTTCTGCGCCGTCTTCGGCACCCTCGTCCCGCCGCTATTCCACAGCCAGCTTGCGGGCATGGTCTCGACGCTTTCCGGCCGGATCGTCATCCTCGGGATCCTCGTCTGCTTGGCCGGGATCGCCATGTGCGGGAGCGCCGGGATGAGGAAGGAGCGGGAGCTCTCCGATGCCCAGAAACGGGACTCGATCGCCGAGTTCAGCTTCGTCAAGGGCGCCTGGGTGGCCACCTTCGCCGGCGTCATGAGCTCCTGCATGGCTTTTTCCTTCGCCGCCGGGAAGCCCATCGCTGCGGCCGCGGTGGCGAGCGGGACGCCGCCTCTTTTCCAGAATTTTCCGGTCCTGATCGTTGCCCTCTTCGGGGGGTTCACGACGAATTTCCTGTGGTGCGCCGCCTTGAGCATCCGCAACAAGACCGGGCGGGACTATTTCAGGATCAAGGCCCGAGACCCCGGGACGCGCTGCCGGCGGCGGATCTCCCGCTTCGCTGCGGCCTCTCGCTTTTTTCCAATTATCTCTTCTCCGCCTTGGCCGGGATCACCTGGTACTTCCAGTTCTTCTTCTACGGCATGGGCACGACGAAGATGGGGAGATACGATTTCTCGAGCTGGACCATCCACATGGCCTTCATCATCACCTTCAGCAGCCTGTGGGGGATTTACTTCCACGAATGGAAGGGGACGGGCCGGCCGACCCGCCGGCTTGTCGTCGCCGGGATCGTCGTCCTCATCCTTTCGACGGTCGTCGTCGGGGTCGGCAACTACGTCGCGACAATCAAGTAGGCGGTCAGGGGCAGCTTCTCCACCGTCCTCTTTTTCCCGCCGATCCCCGCGTCGTTGACCCGTTCGCCGACGCTAAGCCCCGCCTTTCATCCCCTTCGCGGGATTTCGCGGACTCACGTCCGTGGAATCCGGCGAAGGGGGCAGGTGCTCCAAAGCCTGTAAGTGTCGGATCCCATAGGCGTAAGTTCGTGGAGCTTCGGGGCGGGGATAAGAAGCGAGGCTCAGGGTTACTACGGGGAGCAGTAAATATATTACATAATCCTTGCTGCTCCCCGAGTACTAGCCGGGCGATAGAGAAATCTGAAGACAATTATATCCTGCCCGGCTTAGTAACCCCGAACAAGCCCCGGCATTCATGCCGGGGACTCGAGGGGTTGACACCCGGCTTGGTCAGTTCGCGCCCTTGACCCGGTCCCAGACCTTGATATAGAGGGCGTTGGCTTCCTTCAGGTTGGCGATGATCTCGCTCTTCGCTATGATTTCCTGTTTCACGAAGATGCCGGGATTGTTCCGGATGTCGGGATCGAGGAACGGATAGGCGTCCTTGTTCGGGCAGAGATAGTCGATGAAATTCGTGTTCTCGGCGGCGACCTTCGGGTCGTGGAGGAAATTGATGAAGGCGTGGGCCAGGGCGACCTGCGTCGGCGCTCTTCGGGATGACGAGGTCGTCGCAGGAGATGATCGTCCCCTCCTCGGGGATGAAGAAGCGGACGTCCGGGTTTTCCTTCCGGACCTGGAAAACGTCGCCGTTCCAGGCATGGACGAGGAGGAACTCGCCGGAGGCCAGGCCGATCTTGTACTGCTCGTTGTCGAACTTGGCCAGGTTCTTCTTCCAGCGGAGGAGGACGCGCCTCGGCCTCGCGGAGCTCCTTTTCGTTGACGGTATTGATGCTGTAGCCAAGGGACTTGAGGGCGGCCCCGATCGATTCCCGCATGTCGTTGAACATGGTCATCCGGCCCTTGAGGTCGGTCCGGTCGAACATCCCCCAAGTCGGCTTGACATCCTTCACCCGGCCTTCGAGGTAGGCGATCCCGCTCCAGACGAGCATGTAGGGAACGGAGTGGTCCATCGTCTTGTCGACCGTGATCTTGAGGAATTCCGGGTCGACGTGGCTGATATTGGGCAGCCGGGCATGGTCGAGGCGGAGGAGCATGCCCTGGTCGAACATCAGGCTGACCATGTAGCTCGTCGGGGTGAGGACGTCGTATCCGGTCGCGCCCGCCTTGAGCTTGGCGTACATGGCCTCGTTCGATTCGAAGGTGTCGATGACGACGCGGCAGCCGTTCTCCTGCTCGAACCTCCGGACGAGCTCGGGCTTGATGTAATCGGCCCAAGTATAGACGCTGCAGGACCGGCCGCGATTTTCCGCAGCCGCCGGGGAAAAACAGGGACATAGCCAGGAGGACGAGGATCGCGCGGAACGGGACCGGTCGGGTCCGAGCCGGGACTGGCAAGCCGGGGAGCGCCTTTCCTGGTTTCGAGATTCCTCATCGCGGAATTTCCATTTAACCCCAGAACGGCTATCTTTTCAACCGGGCGAGCTTCTGGCTGCCGACGACGGCCGTGAGGGTCACGGCCAGGAGGAGGGTCGAAAGGGCGTTGATCAGCGGCGGGCGTCCATACTTGATCATGCTGTAGATCCGGAGGGGGAGGGTCGTCGAGCCCGGCCCGGCGACGAAGAAGGTGATGACGAAATCGTCCACCGACAGGGTGAAGGCCAGGAGCCCGCCCGCCGCCAGCCCCGGGAGAAGGAGCGGGAGGAGGACCTTGCGGGTGCTCTGCCACCAGCCGGCGCCGAGGTCCTGGGCGGCCTCGATGAGCGAGAAATCGAAATCCTGGAGCCGGGCCAGGACGACCATCGCGACATAGCTCACCGAGAACGTCACATGGGCGAGGAATATCGTGAAAAGGCCGAGACCGGTCCCGGCCGCCACGAAGGCCATCAGAAGGCTGATGCCCATCAGGATCTCGGGGACGACGAGAGGGGTGTAGATCAGGGTGTAGTGGACCCGCTGGAGACGGCTTCCGGCGTAGCGGTGCAGGGCGAAGGCGGCCGCCGTGCCCAGGACGAGCGAGACGGCCGTCGAGCTCACCGCGATGACGAGGGTGTTGCGGACGGACAGCCAGATCTCGGGCGAGTGGAAGAGCTTCGCGTACCAATCGAGAGTGAACCCCTGCCAGCTGCTCGAGAAGCGGGCCGCGTTGAAGGAATTGACGACGAGGATGAGGATCGGCAGGTAGAAAAAGACGAGAACGAGAACGGTCACGGCCAGCGGAAGACGGCTCCTCTTCACGGCGCCTCCCCGATGATGATCTCCGGCCTTGTCTTTCTTCCGCTGGAGGGCGAGCACGGCGATGAGGGGCGCCAGGACGGCCAGGATCAGGACGGCCGACAGGGCGGCCGCGTGCGGGAGGTTGCGGTCGACGAAGACCCTCTGGGCGATCTTGTTCCCGACCATCTCGCTGGCCGGCCCGCCGACGAGGTCGGGGATGATGTAGGAGCCCAGGGCGGGAATGAAGACGACCAGGACCGCCGTCACGAGGCCGCGCCGGATCCCCGGGAGGAAGATCCTCCGGAAGGCCTGGAAGGGCTTGGCGCCGAGGTCCCGGGCCGCCTCGACCAGCCGGAAATCGAACTTCTCCGCGGCCGCGTAGATCGGGAGGATGGTGAACGGCAGGAAGGTATAAACCATGACCAGGACGACCGCCGCCGGATGATAGAGGAGCGTTGCCCGAGGGCCGGCGAGGCCGACCCCCTCGAGGACTTTCTTGATCAACCCCTCAGGATGAAGGAGCGATTTCCAGGCGAAGACCCGGACGAGGAAGCTCGTCCAGAACGGAACGATGATGAGCATCAGGAGCCGGTTCCGCCATTTTTCGGGAGCCCGGGCGATGAAGTAACCTGTCGGGAGCGAGAACAGGATGCAGAGCATCGTGGTCACGAGGCTTATCCAGAGCGTCCGCCAGGCGATGACCAGGTATCCGGCATTTCCCAGGGCGCGGATCGTTTCCAGGGTCCAGCCCGCCCCGATGCCGCCGTAGGGATTCGCCGGCCGGAAGGCGATGGCGAAGACGAGCAGAGTCGGGATGACGATGAAGAGGGTGAGCCAGAACAGGGTCGGGAGCGAGATCAGCCACTCCTGGAACCTGCGTCGCTTGTTTCGTTTCATTTTCAATATTTATTTCCCGTTGAGCGGCTCTCCGACCTTCTGCGGCGGGACGGCGAGCAGGCCCTCGTCCGCTTTCCGGAAATGGTCGAGCATGAAGCCGTCGTCGGCGTGCCACCAGATCCAGGCTTCTTCCTTCCAACGCAGGGGTTTCTCGTCGAGGAAATAGCGGGCGTGCTGGCGGAGGACCTGGATCCTGTAGCCTGCGACCCGGACCCAGTATTTCGTGTTCGAGCCGAGGTAGATGACGTCCTCGACGGCGGCCGGGAGGTAATTCCGCTGGGGCTTTTCCTCGGGCCGCTCACGGGAGATATGGATCTTCTCCGGACGGATGCTGAGATAGATCGGCTGGCCGGGCTGGAGGTGCTTGTCGTTGAAACAGAGGATCCCGGGCAGGCCCGCGATGTCCAGGCGGCAGTATTCGCGGTCCGGGCAGTCGAGGACCCGGCCCTCGAGGAAATTTGTGTCGCCGATGAAGGCGGCGACGAAGCTCGTCCGGGGAGATTCATAGATCTCGGCCGGCGCCCCCACCTGCTCGATCCGGCCGCTGTCCATGACCGCGATCCGGTCGCTCAGGCTCATGGCCTCGGCCTGGTCGTGGGTGACGTAGAGAAAGGTGATCCCGACCTCGTCGTGGATGAGGTCGAGCTCGATGAGCATCTTCTGCCGGAGCTTGAGGTCCAGGGCCGCGAGCGGTTCGTCGAGGAGCAGGACGTCGGGCCTGTTGATCAGGGCCCGGGCGACGGCGACCCGCTGTTTCTGGCCGCCGGAGAGGAGGTCGGGCTTCTTGTCGGCCTGGTCCGTCATCTGGATGAGGTGGAGCATCTTCTCGACTTCGGCGCCGATCTCTTTTTTCGGCCGCTTGGCGATGGCCAGGCCGAAGGCGATATTGTCCCGGACGGTCATGTGGGGGAAGAGGGCATAGCTCTGGAAGATCGTGTTGACCTTGCGCTCGTTCGGGGGGAGGTCGGTGATGTCCCGGCCGTCGAGGAACACGCGGCCGGCGTCAGGCTCCTCGAACCCTGCGGCGAGACGGAGCATGGTCGTCTTGCCGCAGCCGCTCGGCCCGAGGAGAGAAAAGAACTCGCCCTTCTTGATCTCCAGGGAAACGTCACCGACCGCCTGGATGGTTCCGAAACGCTTGGAGACGCCGCGGAACTCCAGGAACTCAGGCAACGAAGGGAACTCCTTGGCCGGGCGGGCCCGGGGCGGCGGAATACGGGAAAACGGACATCGCTCGTCTCAAGGCCGTATTATGAAAAAAATGCCCCGGCATTTCAATCATTAATTCGGTGACACATAACTCATTACCGAAATTAGGGCATAGTAGAATCGGGTTCTAATTAAGTGTATTTAGTTGGGTGTCACCGAATTTGAACTCCCTCGCCACGGCCTGCGTATATAGAGCCTGGGGCCCGATTGCGGGCCGGTGAACCCATGTGTTAAAGTATGGCGAGTTTTGATGTCCGATATCCGGAGATCCCGTTTTTGATCAAGGTCCGGAGAAGGAGGCCTAGATGAACCGCTCAGTCAGGAATTCCGTTCTTATCGCCCTCATCCTGTTTTTATCCGCAGGCGTCCCGCCGCTCGCGGCGGCCCCGCCTGACCTCGCCGGTCACTGGGACGGGGCGATCGTGCTGCCGACCGCGAAGCTCGAGTTCAACCTGGACTTCACGAAGCAGGCGGACGGCTCCTGGAAAGGGGCCATCTCGATCCCGGTCCAGAACATCAAGCAGATGCCTTTGTCCGACATCAAGGTCGACGGGACGAGGATCTCCTTCGCCATGCCCGGCATCCCCGGGAACCCGGCCTTCGCCGGCACGCTGAGCGCGGACGGAAACAAGCTCGCCGGGGATTTCACCCAGGGAGGGCAGAAATTCACGTTCGAAGTCGCCCGGGGAGCCGACCCCGTGGCCAAGGCCAAGAAGGCCCTGGAAGGCTTCGACGATGTCGTGACCCAGGGGCTGGCCAAGGTCAACGTCCCCGGCGCGGCCGTCGCCGTCGTCAAGGACAACGAGGTCATATTCGCCAAGGGCTTCGGATACAAAGACCTCGAAAAGAAGCTCCCCATGACCCCCGACACCCTCCTGGCCATCGGATCATCCTCCAAAGCTTTCACGACATTCGCCCTGGGCACGCTCGTCGACCAGGGCAAAGTCGAATGGGATAAACCCCTCCGCAATTACATCCCCTGGTTCCGGCTTTATGACGCCCAGGCCGGCGAGCGCCTGACGCCCCGCGACCTGGTCACTCATCGCTCCGGACTGCCCCGCCACGACCTCGTCTGGTACAACAATTTTACTTCGACCCGCGAGCAGCTCGTCCGCAGCCTGGCGTTCCTCCCCCCGAGCGCAGACCTCCGCGAGCGCTGGCAATACAACAACCTCATGTTCCTCACGGCCGGCTACCTGGTCGAGGTCCTGACCGGGAAGCCGTGGGAAGATTCCATCCGGACGTTGGTCTTCAATCCGCTGGGGATGACCCGGAGCAATTTTTCCGTCGAGGATTCCCAGAAGGACAGCGATTTCGCCCTGCCTTACACCGAGCGCGAACGAAAGCTCGTCAAGATCCCCTTCCGCAACATCACCAACATCGGCCCGGCCGGGGCCATCAACTCGAGCGTCAACGAGATGGCCCACTGGGTCATGGTCCACATCAACAACGGGAAATATAAGGGCGCCCAGGTCATCGATCCCGTCACCCTGGACGACATGCACTCGGCCCACATGCCCACGGGGGCGACCTCGACCCGCCCGGACATTTCTCCCGCGGACTACGGCCTCGGCTGGTTCATCGACACATACCGCGGGCACCAGAGGGTCGAGCACGGCGGGAACATCGACGGCTTCTCGGCCCTGGTCTGCCTTTTCCCCAAGGACGGGCTCGGCTTCGTCGTCCTGACCAACAAGAACGGCACGCCCTTCCCCGGCCTCGTCGTCCAGACCGCCGCGGACCGGATCTTCGGGCTTGAGGGCGTGGACTGGATCGGCGACGCGGCCAAGCGGCAGGCCGAGGGGGAGGAGGCTCAGAAAACGGCCGAGCAGAAGAAAGCGGCCCGCCGCCGAGCCGGGACGGCACCGTCCCACAAGCTCGAAGAATACGCCGGCGACTACTGGCATCCCGGATACGGCGCCCTCAAGGTCGAGCTGAAAGGGGCCCAGCTTCGCTTCACGTATAACGCGATCACCACGCCTCTCGAGCATTGGCACTTCGACACCTTCAACGGCCTGAAGACCGACGACCCCACCTTCCAGGATATGAAGCTGACCTTCCGGACCGACGTCAACGGAAACGTGGCCGCCCTGGCGGCGCCCTTCGAGCCGACCCTGGATGAGATCGTTTTCACGAAGAAGCCGGAAGCGAGGCTCTCCGACTCCGCTTACCTCGAGAGAGTCGTCGGGACCTACGAACTCCTGAGCCAGACCATCACGGTTGGCTTGAGAGGCGCCAGCCTAACGCTCGTCCTTCCCGGCCAGCCCGTCTATGACCTCGTGCCCGAGCTCGGGGGCGAATACTCTCTGAAGCAGGCCAAGGCCGTGAGCTTGAGGTTCGTCGAGGACGCCAAGGGGCTCGTGACGGGCCTGGAGATCAATCAGCCCGGCGGCGTCTTCGAGGCGAAACGGGTCAAAAAATGATTTCCTAATTCGGTGACACACAACTCATTACCGAAATTAGGGGGATAAAAGAACCGGGTCCTAATTAAGCGTATTGAGTTGTGTGTCACCGAAATTCGGCGGGCGAGGCTTGGCGGCGCGTTGACATTGCCCCTTCTGCTGTCATATAAAACAAGACAATGCCCAGAGCAGCCGGCTCATAAGGTGATCGCATGGACGAAAAGGAACCGGTCAACGGCCTCCAACGCAAGCTCGGTCTCTTCCCGCTGACCAACATCGTCATCGCCAACATGGTCGGCGCCGGAATCTTCACGACCTCCGGCCTCCTGATGAAGGACCTCCACAGCGCCGCGGTCATGCTCGCCCTGTGGGCCGTCGGCGGCCTCATCGCCCTCTGCGGCGCCCTGAGCTACGGCGAGCTCGGCGCGGCCCTCCCGCACGCGGGCGGCGAGTACGCTTTCCTCTCGCGGCTCTTCCATCCGGTCCTGGGTTTTCTCGCCGGCTGGGTGTCTTTTTTCGTCGGCTTTTCCGCGCCGATCGCCGTTTCGGCTATTGGCTTTACGGAATACATCGCCAGAGCTTCCCCGCCGATTCTGCAGATCGGGATTTTCGGAAGTCCGTTTGCCCAGAGCATTCTCCGTATCCTTCATGTCACAAGCGAAGACGCCCTCAAGAAACTCTATGCGGTTTTGATCATCGCCGCCTTCACCTTTCTCCATACGCGCGGGCTCGAGCTCGGGGCGAAAGTCCAGAACTTCCTGACCGGAATGAAGATCCTCCTCATCATCGCCCTCGTCGCCGCGGGCTTTGCCGTGGGCAAGGGCAGCCTGGCCCATCTCACGGCGTCCGGGGGTTTCGACTTCGGCTTCGGCGGCTGGAAGACCATGGGGCTGGCCCTGATGTGGATCATGTTTGCCTACAGCGGTTGGAACGCCTCGGCCTATGTCGGATCCGAGATCAGGAACCCCGCCCGGAACCTGCCGCGATCGCTCCTCCTCGGGACCGGGGTTGTCGTGGCCCTCTATCTGGCCCTGAACTTGTTTTACATCTATGCGGTCCCGCCCGCCGCCATGGAGGGCGTGATCTCGATCGGCGGGCTCGCAGCCGGGAACCTTTTCGGGAAATCGGCGGAAACCATTCTCTCGATCCTTATTTCCTTCGCCTTGTTCTCGTCCCTCAGCGCCTTCATCATCCTGGGGCCCAGGGTTTATTACTCCATGGCCAAGGATGGCGTCTTCTTCAAGTCGCTGGCCAAGGTGAATCCCCGGTTCTCTGTGCCGTCACGGGCGATCGTCCTCCAGGGCCTGATCGCAGTGGTCCTGGTCCTGTTTGGCTCCTTACGCCAGCTCCTGACATATATGGGATTTTCGCTCGGAATCTTCCCGATCCTCGCCGTCCTTGGGGTTTTCAAGCTGAGGCGGTCCGGCCGGAGCGTCGTCAAGCTCCCGGGTTATCCCGTGGTTCCGGCGCTCTATATCTTGGCCGGGGTATCGATCCTTGTCTTGTCCTTCCTGCAGCAGCCCAAGGTCTCATCGATCGCGATCGCGACGGTCCTCATCGGCATCCCGATCTTCCTGATCTTTAGGAAGATGTACGGCTCGCCCGCCTGACCCCGCTCATCCCCTTCACGGGATTTCACGGATGCGGATCCATAGAGGACTAACGAACCCCGCTTCGGGGACAGGCGCCCCAAAGCCTGCGCGAATTAGATCCCACGGATGTAAGCCCGTGAAGCTTCAGTCGCGGTTGAAGTGGGGCATGTCCCAGGGGATCTCGACCGAGACCTCGATGAAGCCCGCGTACCGGCCGTTCTCGAACCACGGCGACTGATAGATGAGCTTTTTCTTTCCATCTTTCTGGATCGTGTAGACGTTCGTCCGCCCGGCCTCCATCATCTCCTGGAGCTTCGTTCGCGAGGGCTCGGGGTGGCAGTCGAAGACGTTTGTCCCGACGAGCTTGGCGCCCCCGTCCTTGGCGAAGACCTCGGCGGCCTTGTCGTTCATCTCGATGATCCGGCCTTCCCTATCGCAAACCGTGACCGACCCGGGGAATTCCCTGACCCACTCGTGCTTAGCCATGTGCGCCTCCAAAGCCTATCTCGATCATCCTACCGCATCCCGGGCCGATTTTTAAGGGTTTTGTTTCCGCGCCCGGCGCGACCCCGGCGATCGGAAGCCGTATTGAAGGATCATCCATTTGACATTCCGGACGCGCCGGCGATATATATCAGGCATGATGCGGGGCCATTCGTCCGATCCCGATCCCCCCGCTTTTCGTCACGCGGAGTCGCCCATGAGATCAAAACCGCTCATCCTATGGCTTTTGCTTCTGGGGATCGCAGGGATCGCGTCTCTTGCCCCCGCGGTCCCCCAGGCAAAAAGCAAGCCCCGTGCCCGTGACCTGGGAATCCCCTTTGAGGGCACTCCCGGTCCGCTCAACGCCATCACCGACGTTCGAGGCGTCGAGGTCGGCCAGGTCACGCTCATCTCGGGCGAGGGGAAGCTCGTCGTCGGCAAGGGGCCCGTCCGAACGGGAGTCACGGCGATTTTTCCCCAGGGGAAATCATTCCGTGAGCGTCTCTTCGGGGCCTGGTTCACGCTCAACGGCAACGGCGAGATGACGGGGACGACATGGCTCAAGGAATCCGGCTGTCTCGGGAGCCCCATCCTGATCACGAATACCCAGAGCGTCGGCGTCGTCCGGGACGCCGTCATCGAATGGAACGTCCGGCGCGGTCACGCGGACGACTTTTCGGGTGATTTCAGCCTGCCGGTCGTCGCCGAGACTTGGGACGGCTTCCTGAATGACATCGACGGGTTCCACGTCAAGAAGGAACACGTCTTCGAGGCGCTCGATCAGGCGAAGTCGGGCCCCGTGGCCGAAGGGAACGTCGGCGGGGGCACAGGCATGGTCTGCCACCAGTTCAAGGGCGGCATCGGGACGTCCTCAAGAGTGATCGGACAGGCCGACGGCGGCTATACCGTCGGAGTCCTCGTCCAGGCGAACTACGGGTCCCGGGAAACCCTGAGCATCGCGGGGGCTCCCGTGGGCAGGGAGATCGCCGATCTCCTGCCCGAGACGGGCCGGATCGAGACGAAGGACGGGTCGATCATCGTGATCGTGGCCACGGACGCGCCGCTGCTGCCCCACCAGCTTGAGCGGCTCGTCAAGAGAGCGGCCCTGGGCATTGCGGTCGCCGGGGGGAGGGCCAACAACAGCTCCGGGGATATTTTTGTCGCCTTCTCGACGGCCAACCCCGAGGTCGCCAAGACCTCAGGGCTTGCGCACGTGACCATGCTCCCCAACGAGAGGATCGACCCTCTTTTCCGGGCAACCGTCAGCGCGACCGAAGAAGCGATCGCCAACGCCCTCGTCGCCGCCGAGACGATGACCGGGATCAACGGGAACAAGGTCTACGCCATCCCTCACGACCGTCTGCGCGAGATCCTGAAAAAATACAACCGCCTGGCCAAATGACGCAGAATCGCGGCCGTCCGGATTAACCCTGGGCTGCCGGTCTCTTCTTGAAAAGCGCCCGGACGGCGTATCCTGCATAGCCTGAGAACGCCGCGGCGACGGCCGCGACGAGCGCCGTGGCCGGGACCATCACCCAGGAACCGCCGAGCCCGAACATCTTGGCGACCCTGGCCGCGATGATCCCGCTCCCGGTCAGGAAAAAGTAAAAGCTCGAGCCCAGCCACAGCAGGCCCGCCGACAAAAATCCGTTGGAGAACGCTTGGCCGCCCGAGCGCGCCGCCGCGACGCCGTAGGCGAAGGGCACGATCATGACCCACCACCAGAAGGGGGTCAGGATCTGGAGGACCAGCATGGCCAGCAGGCAGGCCACGACGGCGATCATTTGCCACCTCTCAAGCTCGTTTTGGCGACCACGTCCGGGCCGGATTCCTCAGCCGACTTCAGGAACAGGAGCGGATGGGCCCTGCCGGCCACCCAGTCGTCGACCCCGCTATCGTAGTAAGGCGACCCCGGGTTGCCGGACGGCCCTCCCGGGAGGATCCCCCAGGCCTTGACCTCCGGCCCGAGCTCGACGACCATCCGCCACGAAGGCCCGAAACCCGGCCCCGAGGCGTTGACGGCGTTGCCGCCGCCGTTCATCGCCAGCCGTTCCCTCCCGAATCCCGGGACCCGGCCCAGGTGGGCGATCCCGGCGCGCCGCCACTCGCCCCATGTCCAGGATCTTCCCGGCGGCCCGCACTCGGCCTGGAGCTGCTTGATTGCGGAATGGAAGGCCGCGTTCGCGATGTCCGCCATGGTCTCTTTCTGGGGCGTCGTCCGGTCATCAAAGAATTCCGAGTCGGGATGGTTGAGGATGAGGTCGATCACGACTTCGCTCCGCGGCCAGCGCATCCCCCAGAGGTCGCCTTTCTTCTCGTCGTTCCAGGTCTTCTCGTTGAAATCGGACCAGAACCGGCTGAAGATCGTCGGCGCGGCGAGCCCGGCCAGGTTTTCGCAGTTCCAGGCCCTGAGCTCCTCGAAGGCCCACTTTTCCGTGGCCGTGAAGTCCCGGTCGACGATATCCCGGAGAAGCCGAGGCAACACCATCCTGGCCCGCAAGCTGAGATTGTCATTCTGCATCCGGAGCATGTCTTCCGGGGTGATGTCTTTCATCGGCGTCAGCATCTGGTTGATCCGCGTGCCGCGCTCGAAGGAGGCGTAATCCCAGCCGAGGTAATACGGGTAACTCGCGTCGGTGGGCTTCTGGTTCGCCGAGCTGACGAAGCCGCGCGGCGGGTTCTTGACGTGGGGGTTATGCCCGTGCGGCACCCAACCCTGCCACTCGTCGGCGGGGTTCGATCCGTCGAGAATGTAACGCCCATCACCTTTCCGCCTCAACGGGTACTTGCCGTTGTGCCAGATGGCGATCGTGCCGTCAACGTCGGCGTAGGCGAAATTCTGAGCCGGGCAGTCCCATGACGCCAGGGCCTCGAGATAGCCCTCGTAGTTGCGGGCACGGTTGAGACCGTAAAACGTCATGAACTCGTTCGAAGGGTCATGGGCTGCCCAGCGTAGGGCCGCGCCGGCGGGGACGGACTTGTTGGAGGGCTCAGGCTCGCCCTCCAGCCAGACGACAGGGCCATGGTGAGTGTAGATCACGCGGTCGAGGACAGACCTCTGGCCGCGGACCTTGATCACTTCGGAGCGGATAGAGGTCTTCCGCCATTCCCCGTCATAGAGATATTCCCCATGACTTTCGTCCTTGAACTTGATGGCGTACCAGTCGAGGACGTCGTCGCCGCCGTTCGTGAAGCCCCAGGCGATCCTGTCGTTGTGGCCGATGATGACGAACGGCGTTCCGGGAAGCGAGACCCCCGCGGCGTTCGTCCCGGGACCGGAGAGCTGGATCTCGTACCAGATGGAAGGCAGTGTGAGGCCGAGGTGCGGGTCATTGGCCAGGATCGGATGGCCGCTCCGGGTTAAGGCTCCGGAGACGGCCCAGTTGTTGCTCCCGATTTCCGGCCGCTCGGCGCCGCCGGGCCCCGAGCCGTCGGCCGACGGGCCGTAAGGAGCCGGTGGCGAAGCTGAATCGTGGGTCGGGGCGGGCGCCACCGTTTCCAGGGATTTCGGAAGCGGAACCGGCGTGAAGTCCCAAGGCGTCCCCGGCGGGATGATCGGGTCGACGAGCTTCGGCGGCTCGAACGGAAAGAGCTCGTCGACGACGGCCCCGCCGAGGGCCTTCCTGGCCGCCGTCATCCAGCGTTCGTCGTTATAGGCGGTGAGATCATAGGACATGTACTTGAGCAGCAGGCCGGAATTGAAGAGAGACCAGGGCTCCGGCGAATAATCGAGGATCTTGTATTCGACGGGATAATCTTTCCGGCGGAGGCCGCCCATATAGGCGTTGACGCCGTCGGCGTAGGCCCTGACGATGTCCAGGGCTCTGGGGTCGCGGCTCGTGGCTTCCGCCGCCCGCTCGGCGGCCCAGCCCAGGCCGAAGCGCCGGTTGAATCGGTCCGACTCGAGGCCGGCCCGGCCGATGATCTCCGAAAGCCGGCCGGCGGCGTGGCGGGCCTGGAAGTCCATCTGCCAGAGCCTGTCCCGGGCCGTCATATAGCCTTGGGCGAAATAGAGGTCATGGTCGTTCGCGGCGAAGATGTGGGGGACATGCCGCGCGTCCCAGACGACGCGCACGCCGTCCCGGAGCCCCGCGAGGACGAGCTCTCCGGGCAGACGGTCCGCGCGCGTCCCGTTCTGCCAGAATCCGGCAAAGGGGTTGAGAAGCTTGCCCGCGGGCGGAACCATCCCGTGGCGGTTGTCCAGCCCCCAGAAGACCGCGGCCGCGATCAGGAGTGACACGATGGCCCGGGTCCATTTCATCGGCGCCTCCCTGTCCGTCAGCCTGAAATGAACATTTTCTTGGCCCGATTTATATCATGACGACCGCGTTCTTGACAATGGATTGGATAAGGAATGATGGGTCCTGTCCTGATGTGTTTATTAGCAGGGCTTCGGGGACGGCCTTCACTCCAGATCGCGGTTTTTCACGCCGCGATTCTCGGGCTAAACCGCTTTATCACGTTCCGGCCATTCCCCTCAGCCCTCTTCAGGGAGTGGCGGGCTCTGTGCCATCCATCGCATTCTGTCTTTAAGATTCCCTTTGTTTGACCGCGCCCGTCCGGCCCGATAGAATAGCCGGGAGGAGGAAGCAATGGCTGATAGTGCTATCTTTTCTGGATTCACCAAGGACACCGTCCGATTCTTCAATGGTTTGCGCCGGAATAACGACCGGGAATGGTTCGCCGAGCACCGGGAAACCTATGACCGGCAGGTGATGGAGCCGGCCAAGGCCTTCGTCGTCGCCATGGGCGAGAAGCTCCGGACGGCGGTCCCGGGGATCATCGCCGTTCCGCTGGTCAACAAATCGATCTTCCGGATCAACCGCGACACCCGGTTCAGCCTGGACCCGTCCCCGTACAAGACGAACCTCGGCCTCTATTTCTGGGAAGGCGTGAAGTTGCGGATGGAATCTCCCGGTTTTTATTTCCATGTCGAGCCGCCGGACCTGTACCTCGGGTCGGGGATGTACATGTTCCCGGATCAGTTCGTCCCGCGCTACCGTCGGGCCGTCATCGACCCGAAGTCCGGCAAGGAGCTCCGGAAAATCCTGGATGCCCTCGCCGAACGGAAAGAGTACGAGATCGGGGGAAAGCATTACAAGCGTGTCCCTGCCGGCTACGACCCGGGCCACCCGAACGCGGAATTATTGAAGCACAACGGTCTTTGGGTGGGATACGAAGCGAAGATCCCCGAGGAGTTTTACTCGGCCCGCCTGACGGACTACTGTTTCGAGCGCTATGTGCCGCTCGTCCCTCTCCACCGCTGGCTGATGAAGCTTGCCGGCTGAGGCCAGGCCGCATCCGGGCCCGCTGAGCTTGGCCGCGGCTCCCTTTTTGATATAATAGCGTCCGTCAAGCAGGGGCCTTGCCCGAGCGGAGGAAAGAATGTCGCCCAGGAACGATTTCTATCGCGATATCCTTGACAACCTGTTCGACGGCGTTTACTTCGTCGACCGTGAGCGCCGGATCACGTTCTGGAGCAAGACGGCCGAGAAAATGACCGGGTACGAGGCCCGGGAGGTCGTCGGCCGGCGCTGCGCGGACAACATCCTCGTCCATGTCGACGGCGACGGGACGAACCTATGCGAGGGCCTGTGCCCCCTGGCCCGGACGATGGAGGACGGGGAGCCGCGCGAGGCGGACGTCTTTCTTCACCACCGGAAGGGCCACCGGATGCCCGTCTCCGTGCGGGTCGCGCCGATCCGGGACGCGGACGGCCGGATCACGGGCGGCGTCGAGGTCTTCAGCGACAACTCGCGACGGCTGGCCGAGGTCCAGGAGCTCGACCGCCTCAAACGGCTGGCCCTCCTGGACCCCGTGACCGAGATCCGGAACAGGGGCTACATGGAGATCTCGCTCCAGACGGTCCTCAAGGAGGTCGATCGCTACAGCTGGCCCATGGGCCTCCTGTACGTCGACATCGACCGGTTCAAGCGGGTCAACGACAGCTACGGGCACGAGGCGGGGGACCAGATCCTGAAGGCCGTCGCCCAGACCCTCGTCCAGGGCGTCCGGGCCTTCGATATCGTGGGCCGCTGGGGCGGCGAGGAGTTCGTCCTGATCATCCGGAACATCACCGAGAAGAACCTGGGCAAGCTGGCCGAGAAGCTCCGGGCCCTCGTCGCGAAGAGCTTCATCACGCTCGCGGCCAGCCAGGTCGGGGTCACGATCTCGATCGGGGCCACGACGTTTCTCCCGGACGACACGGCCGAGAGCGTGATCAGCCGGGCCGACGCGCTGATGTACCGGGGCAAGACGGCCGGCCGGAACCGCGTCACCCTGGGTTAATCACCGACGACGAGCAGCCATCCTTTTCCCGGCTCGACCCTGATCGTGTCGCCGGGCTTGAACTCGGCGGACGGCTGGAACTTGTCGATGGCCGGGGCGCGGAGGCGGGACCGGCCCGGGTCGAGGCCGAGCGCCTTCCAGTCGATCTCGAGCCTGACGTCCACGATGTCCCGGGCCCAGCTGGCCAGGGCGATCATGGCCCGGGTTTTGCCCTGTCCTCCCTTCTTCAGGTAGGCCGTGGCCAGGACCTCGGCGCTTCCCGTCCTCACGGGGTTCGACTCCGCCCACCACCCGACCATTTCGCTCGACGGTGATGCCGAAGTCGTCCCAGGCCTTCCAGAGCGGGCGCGGGTCGCCGGCCCAGGGCAGGCGGCTCGTCATGCCGAAGACCATGCCGCGCCAGGGATTGCCGCCGTCCTGGAGCATCTCGCCCATGAGGCCGAAGGGGATGCCGGACATCTCGACGAGCCAGTAGTCGGGCCCGCTGCCGTTGTAGTCGAAGTACTCGCCGAACCACAGGCGGTTGAGGAACGGGAAGTGCTCGAGGTAGAGGTTGGCGCTCGAGGCGAACCCGTCCCGCGGATTGTACTGGTTGGCGCGAGTGGAGGTCGATGAGGGCGCCCGGGCCGGTCGCGGTCGAGGACCTTGCGGACCCGCTTCATGGTCGTCCGGTCGAAGGCCACATCGTCGAGGTAGAGGCCGTCGATGCCGACGTTTCGGGCCAGCCAGTCGAGGCCCTCGAGGTAGTAATTGTGCCAGCGGGACATGCCGCTGTTGATGACGGCCGCGTCCTTGAGCTCGGGCACGAACCAGGCCGCGATGTAGTCGGCGCCGAGGTGCTCCTGGAGCCAGGAGGAGCCCCCGCCGGGGCCGGGCGAGAAGACCTCGTGCCCCAGGCTCCGCAGGGCGAAGAGCTCGGCCGCGTGGTTGGAGAGCTCGCGGACCGTGTCGTAGATCTTGACCTTGAAGCCGCGGCGGTGGGCCGTCGTCGATGTAGGCCTTCATCTGCCGCGGCCGCAGGAAGGGATAGTTGATGTAGGGGTTGATGTCGTTCGCGTGGTGGATGTTGATGACGTTGGCCCCGGATGCGGCCACCTCGTCCAGGGGCTTGTAAGCGTGGAAGTAGCGCTGGCCGAAATGGGCCGCCGGGTCGAGGGGCTTGAAGGGCGTGAGGAGGAGGGTGAAATCGAAGTGGAGAGTTTCGCCGGCCCGGACGATCCGCGGCCCGGAGCGGGCGGCCAGGAGGACGACGCCCTTCCTGCCGCCGGCGGCATGGCTGGACGCGTTCGAGCCCGTCGCGCCATCCGCGAGGCCGATCGTCTTCACGGAGACGCCGCCCTTGCCCGAGTTCCACCAGGAGGGCGGCATGTTGAGAGGCTTGGACAGGTAGAAGTTCGTGTTGAGCGGGCGGGAATAATTCTCGGCCCGGAGGGAGACCTGCAGGCCCGCGTTGACGTTCCCGATCCAGAGGGCGTCCTGGTTCTTCTTCGGGTCCCATGACCATTCGAACGAGGCCGGCCTGAGCCCGCCCTTGAAGCCGAGACCCATCATGTAACTCGCGCGTTCCCCGTTGAACGGGATCTCGAGCCGGATATCGGAGACCGGGAGATCTTGCGCCGCGGATATCGAAACCTTGTAATCGACGAACCCGTCGAACTCCATCCGGGCGCTGACCGTCATCGTCAGGCCGCCGGCCCCGTTCTCCGATTCCCAGGCGACGGCGCCGGCCGAGCTCTTCGTGAAGCGCGGCCCGGAGGCGTGAGCGGCCCAGGCGATCTCGCGTCCGTCCGGCCCGTCCACGCGGACCTTGAAGGGCGAGGCGACAAGTTCGACCGGCGTCGGCCGCGAACCGGGTCATCTCGGAAGTGAAATAGCTCAGGACCCGGGCGGGCAGACCGTCCGGCCCGACGACGAGAGAACGGCCCAGGCAGCTGATCGTCCTTCCGTCCAGCTTGAGGGGCGTGTAGGGCGGGACGATGCCGTCGTCGAAGGCGATCCGGGAGTCGAGCCAGCGGAGCCGGGTCATCCGGTTGGGATCGGCGTCGCCGGCGTCCTCGAGCGCGGGGCCGGACACGCGGAGCTCGAGCACCACGGCCGTCTCCGGAAGGGCCCGGGGCGCGACCGTGACGGTGCCTTCATAGACTCCGGGGGCGGCCTCTTTCGGGACCTGGACGCCGCACCAGAGGGCCTGGACCTTCCCGGCCCCGACCGGGACGGCCTTCTTGAAGGACGACCCGTCCCAGTTGGACCCGCCCGTATTGAAGCACGTCATGGCCGAGGCCGGGATCACGGCGGAGAGGGGGGCGGGGCCCACGGAAGCCGCGCGTCCTGACCCTTTGAGCTCCGTGAATTTCACCGCGAGGTCTTCGATCGGCCCGCGGGCGGCCCAGACGCCTATCTGGAACGTGAAATATTCTCCCGGGGCCGCTTCCCCTCGGAAAAAGCGGTTCGGCCCGCTTGCGGCCCACCGCTGAGGCAGGTCGCTGGTCATGCGGATGGACAGACGGCGATCCTCGGGAAACAGGAGGTAGCGGGAGTTTGGATTGGCCTTGAGCAGGGCCTCGGTCTCGGCGCCGGTGGCGATGATCTCCATCGGATAGAAGCTGCTGAACTCGTCCGTAGACTGGATCTCAGTGACTTTCGCGGTGGGGATGGCGTCGGCCGAGACGGGCGTGATCTTGCCGGGGGCCAAACCAGTCGCCGCGAGCCAGGCGGCTTCGGCGGTCGCCTGGGGCGGGTCGTACTTGACGTTCGGATAGTTCTTCCGGCCCTCGGACTTGTAGGGCATGAAGTAAACGTCATAATCGCCGGGCACCGTCTTGGGCTCGAAGACGATGTCGCCGAACTCACGGTTGACGGCGAGGAGATAGACATTCGCGATCCTGGCGCCGGTCGCCGCGTCGATGACGATGATGTTTTTCTTTTCCGGTTCGGCGTCGCGCCGCCGCCAGGGGATTCTGACCCGCACGCCGAGTTTTCCCGGCGCGACGGCTTCGACGCGGACGACCGCCCTGTGGTTCCCGAGGCCTGATTCCGGGTCCCAATTGCCGACGCCGTATTTTATCTCCCGGGCTGGCGCCGCGGCGGGAAGCGCGGCCAGCGTCAGCAAAACCATGGCAAGTGAGATTAATGAATGACGCATCCTCACCTCGTTCCATTCAATTTGGGGACACGATGCGGATTTCCGAATTCCGTCCAGGCGGACCTCCTCCGGCTCGTCCGCCGCCAAATCATACTATATCGGGATATCCGGGTCCACCCGGCGGACATGACCCTCCCTTGTCTTAAGGTCGTTTTTTCGCCGGCCGGCAGGCTCGATCTCTCCTCGAGATCCCCCGGTCGGGAAATGGGCATCGTGTCCTCGATCTCGATCCAGGGCTTGCCAACGTCGGAAATTAGTATTGTGTCCCCGATTTTGTTGGGCTACA
>CAWCND010000021.1:0-179370 GCA_963796835.1 Candidatus Aminicenantota bacterium
AATCATACGTCAGGTTAAGCCCTAAAAAATACCTTGCGCTGTCCTCATCTGCAAGATTCGAATCGCGGACCCAGTGGCTGCCGATGACTCCGAGCGCGACGTTCCTGATCCGGAAGTAGATTCCCGCCGAGTGAATCGGGAAATCGTCCAGCCGTTTCAGGTCCGTCTCCCCGCCGCCACCCCCACCGGGCTGGACTTCGGGATACTTATTCCGCCCGAATGAGTAGTCATAGTCCAGCCGGATGAACCTCAACACGTAGAGCGAGACTCCGGGTGCGATCGTGCTCCCCAGGTAGTAGGCATTGTTGTACCAGAGCGAAAAAATCACGTCTCGGGCGTAAGAAGCCCTGAGGACCAACGGCCGGGCCACCCGCACGGAAACTTGCGCGTCCCCGACCAGTCCCCGGTAATCCGTCTCCTCCGGGTTCTTGACGTCGAATATCTTGTAGCCGATGCGCACCTTGCCCCGGATCCTCCCGTGGGAGAAAACTCAACCCCTGCATACGCGGCCTGGCTCCGGGAATCCTTGAGGGCGGCGGTATCCGCGAAATCGAAATTATACGTGCCGTATTCGAGGTCCAGGAAAAACTTCGTCCGGCACGTGGTCTGATAATAGGCCGAAAGATCGATATATTGTTCTTTCCGGTTCAGCTGTTCCTGGACGTTGAAAGTTTCGAAAAGCAGGTTCTCATAGTTATACTTGACCTGCCGGTAGTCGAGCAAAAGCGAGGTCCGGTGCGAAGTCTGAACAAGGAACGAGCCGTCCAGATCGTCTTCCTTGCGCCGTGGCCGGATGTCGATCTCCGTATTCCAATGCTCGCGGGCGTCGGAATATTTCAGATCGAAGGAAAGAAAGACCCGCTTCAAGCGAGCGCAGCGCTCCCGGTCAAATAATAGTTCCAGGTCCTCTCCTGCTCGGTCTTGACATAATAGACATACTGGGGTGATGCGGTTCCCGAAAGGACGAGTTTCCGGTAAATGGGCAGATAAGCAGTGACCGCGGGGCCCGCCGTCAACGTGTAATCCTTTATCGGATTCCCAGGCGAATAATAAATATTGGAATCAACGCCGGCGTTCGACAGCACGAGCGCCGGTTGGATCCTGAGAGGTCCAAAGTGCCAAGGAGCCTTGTGCCAGAGTGCCTCAAGCTCCTTGCCTTTCCAAGTCTCGGCAAAGAGATGCTCACGCTCGTTATAAGCAAGGTCATGGCCAGGATCGGCGCAGATCGTTCGAGCATTCGTTTTGACAAAAGGAATATCGTCCTTTAGAATTTTACCAGCTTCCCACCCCAAACTTAGCTCCCGTTCCGAGCCCCTGCGGTTTGTAGGTCGGCACTATATCCGCAAGACCGCTGATAATGCTATTACGATCGCTTCCATCGCGGCACCCGTTGATAAGCTTCTCGATCTTGAGGAATGTTTCCTCGTCCGGCTTGATCGTGGGATTTCTGGCTTTGAAAATTCTGGCATGTTCGGTCGGCTCCGACCCTTCCTCCGCGCCCAGCAATTCCTCGAAAAGCTTCTCCCCGGGCCTGAGGCCGCTGAATACGATCGGGATATCCACATCCGGCTCATGGCCGCTGAGCCTGATCATTTCGCGCGCGAGGTCCAGGATCTTGATGGGCTCGCCCATGTCCAGGATATAGGCCTCGCCCCCTTCGCCAATAGCCGCCGCCTGGAGGACGAGGAGCACGGCTTCCGATGTCGCCATAAAATATCTTTTCATCTCGGGATGGGTTACTGTGACCGGCCCTCCCCGCTTGATCTGCTCTTCGAAAACCGGGATGACGCTCCCACGGCTGCCGAGGACATTTCCGAACCTCACCGAGATAAACTTCGTTCCGTTCCGTCCGTTGAAGACCCTTAGCATTTCCTCGCCCACCCGCTTGGTCGAGCCCATGACGCTCGTGGGATTGATCGCCTTGTCCGTCGAAATATAGACGAATTTCTCGACTTTGAATTTCAGAGCCAACTCGCCCAATATCTTTGTCCCCAGGATGTTCGTCTTGACCGCCTCTTCCGGATAGATCTCGAGGACCGGGACATGCTTATAAGCGGCCGAGTGGATGACGATTTCGGGCCGGAACCTTTCGAAGACATCCTCCATCTTCTTTCTGTCCCGGATATCGCCGATGACCGGGACGATTTCTATTTCGGCCCGGCGGAAACGGTTCATCAGATAGAAAAGTTCCGTTTCATCAATATCAAGAAGGGCGGTCAAGTCCGGCTCAAACGTAAGAACCGTCCTTACGAGCTCGCTCCCGATGGACCCGCCCGCTCCCGTGATCAGAACGCGCTTCCGGTTCAGAAAAGTGCGGATCGCGGCAAAGTTAATCTCGACTTTTTCCCTCCCCAAGAGATCTTCGACCCGGACTTCCTTGATGTCGGAAAGGGTAACATTCCCGTCCATGAGGTCAAGGATTCCGGGAAGAATCTTGACCTTCGCCGGTCCGCCCGAGTTCCGGATGATCTCAACCACCGCCCGGATGTCTTTTGACCGAAAGGACGGGATGGCGATCAGGACTTCATCCACCTTATTCGCTTTTAAAAGTGTCGGGATATCCTTCCTCGTCCCGAGAACCTTGATGCCATGAATGTTCATCCCTCTTTTGGATAGGTCGTCATCTATATATCCAATGGGGAAATACTTGGATTTTTTGTTGATCAGCATATCGCGGCCGATCGAGCTCCCCGCCTCGCCCGCGCCGACGACTAAGATGCGCGCTCGCCCGCGCCTCATTCTCCCCGACCTGCTGAAGTATTCGATGACGGCTCTTTTGGTGATACGGAGCAAGCCAAGGGCACCCAGGGTTACGACGTAATCCACAAGCATTACGGCGCGCGGAAAGCCGGAAAACGGCCTGCTCGTTCGAAAGCCCAGATAGACCGCTGCCAGGCTAATAGATGCCAGGGAAACCCCCGCGATGAGCTTCTGCAAGTCACTGAGTCCGAAGAATCGCCAGGAAATATTGTACATGCCGAAGATCGTGAGGAACGCTATTTTGACGGCCAGAGCCAAGCCGAGGTATGCGGGGAATCTTTTAACATACTCAGCCGGGATCGCACCGTCGAACCGCAGCCAGAACGACGCATACAACGAAAACGTTATCAAGAGTGAATCAGCGAACAGAAAAAACACAGCCTTAAGTGGTGTAATGCGCATTCGTTCCCATAGTTTTGTAAGACATTTGTTCATTTCATCAACCCCTGAGAAATCAAAATGACTAGTCCCGATTTTGCATAAATTAAAATATTGGGGTTCGGTGTCAAATCCGGCTTATCCTATTAAACATTTTGGTAAACGTCGCCAGAATTAACCGTATATCTAACCCCAAGTTTTGATTTCTGACGTAATCGCGATATAGCCTTAGCTTATGCGGAACGATGTCCTGAACATACGCTTTTCCGGATCTATCACACGGGCTAGAACAGCCTGTTCATCGTGGTAATAAAGGGTAGCGTAATCGGTGATCCCAGGGCGGATAGAGAATTTTTTTTCGGTCTTCCTCCGGCCATATCGCTACATACCGAGGGACTTCCGGCCGGGGTCCAACGATGCTCATATCTCCCATAAGGACATTAAACAGTTGCGGTAGTTCATCAAACTTGGTTTTCCTAAGGAATCTCCAAGGGATGTGATCCGATAATCGTTTCCGGCAGTTACTTGAACACTACGTTTACTTTCATCAGTGGTCATGCTCCTAAACTTGAAGATTTTGAATCTCTTCCCTCCGAGGCCGACCCGCTCCTGCCTAAAGATAACGTGTCCTCCGTCAAGCTCTAGCAGTCCAGCGACAACGATAATGATTGGGGAAAGAAACAGCAATCCAAAAAAAGAAACAATAATATCAAAGACTCTCTTCATGCAGATTATTGAAACTTTTCTATTCGGCTATTCAAGCAGAGTTTCCAAATGGAGTCGCATATATATCCAAGCTCGTCATTCCCTAGCGTTGGGTAAATGGGCAAGCTAACACATCCTCGCCAGATTCTCTCGGCGTTGGGGAAATTTTCCGGTTGAAGCCCATATCGTTCCTTATAATAAGTCATACGGTGTAACGGCTTATAATGAACTGAAGTTCCTATGCCTTTTTCAGTCATGAGTTCAATGAATCGATCTCGTTTTACTCGTGATCGTTCGTTCAATACGATAGAAAAAAGATGCCATGCATGATCGGTCACACTCTCTCTAACCTTTGGAAGATCGATAGAATCGATATTTATAAGGTTCTTGAAATAGAAACTGGCGCATCGCTCTCTTTCTTGCCTTAAGAGATCGGCTCTTTCCAGCTGGGCAAGACCGATAGCCGCCGCGACGTCAGGCATATTATATTTATATCCCGGCGCAATGACGTCATACTCCCAAGAAGGTCCAGCTGACGTATACCGGTCCCATATATCCCTGTTAATTCCATGAAGCCGGATCAGCCTGGCTCGTTCAGCCACAGCCTCGTCATTTGTCGTTAGCATGCCACCTTCACCCGTAGTAATGGTCTTATTTGCGTAAAAGCTAAAGCACGTGACATCACCGATGCTCCCAATCATCTTGCCTGAGCATCTAGCTGGAAACGCGTGAGCTGCATCCTCGACAATTCTTATTCCATTCTCGCTGCATATATCCAGGAGCCCCATTTCATTCTTCAGAATGAGAGGTGCCGCCTGCCCTCCAAAATGCACCGGCATGAATATTTTCACACCAGGATGCGTGGAGACGGCTCGGGCAAAAATATCTGGACTAACTAGCGTGGTACCATAGTCTACATCGAGAAAAACTGGGTTTCCACCGAGATAACGGACGACTTCGGCCGTGGCAGTAAAGGTCATCGTAGGAACAAAAACCTTATCCTCTAGCCCGAGACCTATGGCATCAAGAGCGAGATGAAGGGCCGCTGTGCCCGAGTTTACAGCGCAGCCATACTTCGCCCCAACGATTTCGATAAACTGCCGTTCGAATTTCTGTGTTTTGCTAGCCGTCGTCAGCCAACCGCTTTCAAGGACTTCGCGGACATACTTCAACTCGTTTCCATCACACATGATTTTAGAAAATGGGATGGGCTTCATGAATTAATTTCCCTATCGGTTATTATAGATTGCCGATTTCACTCTATTTCCACGGCAGTCCTGCGGGTCAGCTCGAGAGGCGCATTTTGAGGTGGCAGAGCCTCATGTTTGGTAACGATTATATATATTCATATTATTGTCATTAAGCCCGAACATCTGTTTCATCAATCTTGAGTTCATTAGAAAGGACGATATCTCTATTCAACCTTCCGAGTAGGCCACAGTCGGGAGTTATTCCTCGCTCCGGCGACGGATCTACGGAAAGTCTGCAACCCCCAGCCGGGATTCTGATAACTCGAACCTAACGATCTCGGCACTCGGCAGTTCACTTCGGGACTCCATACGGGGCCCCGCGACGGACCCCTCACCGTTATGCACGTTCCACAATTGCGGTAACCCTCGATCCTAGCTTTTCGTAATGGCCCCCCGAACAGCGTCTCCACGACGTTTTGCCCGCTGCAGACAAATCCCAATCCCTTCCTTTGCAGTTTATTATCGTCCAGAACCTGTGTAGGAGGAAAGGCAATTTGTTCTATCCAACGCTTTATTCGGGGAAAGTAATTGCCTTGCCAAGCAGGAGCCGAGATTGATAACGTGTGTAAATTAATAATACGAGATAATCAAATTATGACAGCTCCAGACACATCGCCAGATCCTTCCTCTCATTTTAATTAGCACGAAGATCTCTTCCAAGCACTGCCTTAGCGGTTCTTTCGCTGTCGTTGTGGGGGATAGTAAAAAAAGAAATAATTACTTTATATTTTTGTAATCAAGCATAGCACATGCGTGCGCAAGCAATAGAATAAATTAAAAACTGGGTATAACCCTGGATGAAGCTTGCAAATCCGCCGAGCGATCGGCGGTGCCAGGGTTACGCGCCTTACGGCGAATTGCCCCTGCGGGAAGAGCTCGCGCACGCGTGTCACTGTCACTCCGCGCACATCTGGATTATCCGGGTTGTTATAGATAAAATCATACCAAAGCACGCTCCCTCCCGGCTTGACCCAGCTCCACATCTTTTTCGCTAATTCCTGTTGAAACGCGTCGTCCACAGAGATGAAAATACCACCGACTGGAATACGATGTCTTGTGATCCCAAGGGATCGGCAAGTGTAGCATCACCCGCATGCACAATGCCGGCGGGCAGAACCTTATTGGCTTTGGCTACGCGGTCTTCCAGTAGTTCGATCCCCATCAGGTTCTCAGGCTGAAAGCCAAGGCGCAAAAACTCGAGCAAGTTACCGCCCACGCCACAACCCACATCTACCAGCTTCGTGCTTTCAAAATTTGCCATGCCAAGCTGAGCGAATAATTTTAGCATCACGCGTTGGCGCTCATGCATGCCCTGCCAGACTTCGCCATTCAACGAACTGTAACGGCTGCTATCAATGGTAGTTTTGCGGCGTTCGTAACGCTCACGCACCGCGTCTGCTTCCACTTTAATCATTTCCCGCCCAGCATGATCGATAAGAATTTCTGAGCCAAATTGGGATAGGTATAATGCGCCTGGACGTAAGCGCTCCCTTTCAATCCCAGAGTTTTAAGTTCAGTCGCTCTCAGTCCTGCAGCTGCAGCAAGCCATCAGCAATCGCCTGGGGAGATTCCGGGGGGACGGTCAAACCACAGACGGCCCCGGCCACAGGATCGTTGCCGGCTTCCACGGAATGTAAAATAGCGCATCCTGCCATCATATAGTCCATCAATTTATTAGGGGCAATACCGAAACGATAAAGGGGTTTCCGCTGCCAGCCGATATACGCGACGTCGATATCACGCAACAATGACGTAATTTGCGCCTTGGTGATCGCCGCAAACATCCGCACATTGCCTATTCGCTCCTCCAGCAGACGGCGCTGCAGCCGGGGTTTCTCATTCCCATCGCCCACGAGAACAAAGCGAATAGGCTTGTGCGACAGCAATTTGGCAGCATCAAGCAAGGCATCGAGCGCATTTGAAAACCATGCGAGCCGGCATAGCCCACGAGCAAGTTGCCTTGGTCATGCGCAGCTTGCACGTATTCCGCCAGTTCACCTGCAAGCGCTGGCCTGCTACTTGCCATTCATCCGGCGAAATGCCATTGGGGATAATATGCAGCTTGCGCAAATCCAGACCGTAAGCTGCTACGTGCTCATGCACCTTGGGAAGCATAGAAACAACAGCGTCTGAAACCCGATAGGCCGTGTTCTCCGCCCGCTGACATAACAGAATAAACGGGTGGCGTGGTGACATACCCCCCAACTCAATGGGTGACAGTGGCCACAGATCATGCAACTCAAATATTAGTTTGGCTCCGGCAAACTTGGACAGTCGCTTGGCAACCCAAATGTCCAGCGGATATGTACTGGAAGCAATCACAACATCGGGTTTGGATTCGCCCACGAGCTTCTTGGCATCTACCCACACTCTAAGCAAAAAACTCCCAATGTTTGATGCGCGCCCAAGCCCGTTGCCTTTATAGGCGGAGTGGGATACCAAAGATACTCAATACCATCGATATACTCTTTAGAGCGCTTCGAAATGGCAGCGCCGCCTACCGTTGGCTGCTTGCCCCGCAAATGAGAAAACGCCCCTGCAAGAATGCGCACCTCATTGCCCGAGCGCACCCATTCGCGAGCGAGGTAGTAAGGACGGTATTCCATGCCATGTTGCAGCGATCCTGCATAGTGGTTGATGTAAAGAATATTCATGCGGTCGAATTGATCACGCTACTAATCGTCCACATCATAATCAGATTAAATATGTTGGAGAAATTAGGACCCCCCTTCTTCTCAAGAGTGCTATGTAAGCCGTTCATACTAATTAAACTCCATTCTTGTTATGGAATTCTCTTAGCCTGTAAAAACCATTCGATAGAGTTTTTGCAATTTCTTTAATTGAGAACTCTCCTAATACTTTCTCTTTTCCATTCTTACCTAATTGTTCTTTATATATAGGATCACTTATTATATGAATAATTGCGTCTGCAAAAGATTTAGTGTTGGCTGGTGTTACTAAGAAACCAGCACCATTTCCTAAGAGTCCAGGTATGCCTCCGGTTTCTGTAGATATGGTGGGTATGCCAAAGGCCATCGCCTCAATAAGAGCTACAGGAATTCCCTCGTGCAATCCATTCCCAAGATCCTGGCTATACAAAACAACTGCATCAACTTCACCTCGCTGATAAACGAATTAAGCCGCGAATGAGGTATCTGACCAAGAAACCGAATATAAGGATTCAATCCCTTGATCGCAACTTTGTTCTCGGAGAGCCGAGCGCAACGGGCCATCGCCTGCTAGCCAAAGGCGAACAGGTACACCCTTTTCTAATATGTTGGCGACGGCGGCAATAAGTTCTGCGTGCCCCTTTACGGGAACAAAATTAGCAGGGCAGAGCAGTGTAAAAGGTCGATATCCTTTAGACATATGCTGGATAGGTTGCTGAACAGATACGCCCATATGTAAAACTCTTACCTTAGATCCAGAATCAATCCCTATTTTCTGAGCAAGCTCTAGACCGTTTTTAGATATAAACCGAACAAAACTCGCACATCGACACTTATGTTCCAAGAGATTGTTCTCTACGATATCCCAACGGTGTGCAGTAAAACTCCAGGGGATACCTGATACTTGACTCGCCACCATAGCCATGCTCGCTGTAGCGGAAGCCCAGTGGGCATGAATATGATCCGCTCTCCAAAGCCGAGCTATTCTTGCAAGCCAGAGTCCTTTAGGATAAATAACTAAGTTCTTAATAAGTCGTAGGATATCAGAGCAGAGTATTAACGATAGTGCGCGCACAGAGTCTAAAGGAAACCGTAAGCACTCCCTAACGCCCCCAACGAGATAGGCAAAGAAAATAAGCCTTTTATTAAACTAGGCTTATAAAGCGATTGCGCGACTTCATGAATCAACCTTCCTCTTGGATAAATCGGTACAATCAATATCGTATGCCCTATTTTTTTTAATTCCTCTGCCTCACAGATTATAAAAGATTCCCCACGGCCATATGGAAAACTAGATGTAATATAGATTATCTTCATTTAGGATTATTTATGTATCGAGCCCATGTTTATAGAAAATGAATCTGAAGAAATATTTATAGATATACAATCCTATTATTATGGGAATAAGGTTTAATATTATCGAGTTCTTAATGAATCCAACTACCGAAACTCCGCGACAATATTAAATATCTCGAAAAACAGAACTATGAATAATAAAGTACCGAAATATTTATAACGCACTACTAACCAATATACACTTTTCAAAACGATTCATATAGGAAACCATAAATTACCAAGCCCGTGTACCCTAGCCACCAATAGCCATAAGCTACATTATTGAACGCATACCCCGTCCTTGATCATAATAATCAGAATATAATATATTCATTCTTCGTTCGCAGGAGACAATGGTCTATCAAGATAAACTGCCCGCGGTATTATCGTTAAAATATCTTCTATTATTAGCTTCGGCCTCGTTCCAATCTATTTTCCCTCCAATACTTCAATAATTGAATGCGCGGGCATATAAAATTCTCCGATAGAAATCGGATTATACGAGTTTATATCAATATTTTTTACGTTATCAATAAAGTTAACCACATTTTGTCTTGCATCCGTTCCCCATCGGGAATGACCTATTGTCACTATAATAAACAATCCCGCTACGCTTGCTAATAGCAATATCAATACAGGAATTTTATAGCCCCTTATTCTAAATAGACCATAATAAATTGCGAACGCAATTGTTAATAATAGAATTCGTTCCCCTTCAATTGCCTGAACGAAGATCAATACTGCGATTAGGATTATTGGCCATATTTTTAATATTCGTAGCCCTGAGATTGTGATTAGCACAGGCAGAATAGTAATTAATGAATTTCTTATAAAATTTTCAAAGAATACCGTAGAACCATATACCATGAATCTATGCGTTGAGGACTCTTCATAAGAAACCCAATGGCGGACAAATATAAAAGTCAATAAATAAATTGCTGTATAAACATATAACCTTGTACAATTTGATGTTAGCTGGTCTACTAATATGTCTAATTTGTTTATTATTGTCTTCCTTCTCATCTTCGAAAAACTAAGGCAAAATGATACGGCCAGCGATATGTGGAATATGAACGCTACTACGATATACTTGAGTCCAAGAGAATCATTGTTCTCTTGACTCAATTCAAGTATATTCGCAAACAAGTAGATATAAGATATCGAAATAAGCAAGAAAAATAAATTATATCTAAGATTGTTTCTAATGCCGAGTGCATAAATAGTAATTATTATGATCAAATACGATATTAGGAATAACAATAATAACATATAGAATATTTCGTTAATAATGTTAGTTTAGTTAGTATCCCTTGCTAAGAATGGATGTTTTCCATACCTTATAGCTATTGATGACGGGATTATTAATGTCCTATTGAAAAACACAATTTCCGGAGGAAAAACAAAATTGAGATAGGACATTTTTATGGCAGCTATCTATAATTGATATGGAATACTTTAAAATTAATATTTATCGAGATTACTGCAACATAGCAGTGCCCTTTTTGAATTATAATAATTAGCAAATACCTTTTATATAGAAATATGCCCGTCGCATGATTTCTCGGGCTCGAATCAAATCGGTGCTCGTCGGAATAATAAGATATGCGAGGGTTAAACGCGTTCGTCGTATGAACTCAAAACAGAGGAAGCCGAATACAAGAAAGTAAGCCAGCATATTTACAACCGCGCCGCCTATAAGGCCTATTCGCGGGATCAGTATTAGCCCAGATCCTAATGAGGCTATCATAGCTAATAGATTTGCTCTAACTAAGATACCTGGCCTACCAAGTTGGTTAGTAAAAAATGCGGCAAACAAATCTTTGCTGCCATAAACGATTACTCCTAAGAGAATAATACGAAGGGGTACAACGGAGGCCTCGTATTTTTTACCAAATATGAGGGGGACTAACGGCGCTAATAACTGCAAAAAGAAAACAGCTCCTCCTGTAATCCAAAGAGATGCTCTTATCAAAGACGCCACCAGTATTGAGGACTCAACCATGGGAATTTTGCCAATTTTATCGTAGGACGCAATTGCTAGCGATATTGATATTAAGTAAATCGGCTCAGCTATAACTATTGCTAGGCTTATATGCGCGGTCGCCGCTAAGCCAAGAATGACTGAAACTAATATCAGGGTTCCCCGAAAACATAGCAGGTTAATTAATGAAGCAAAACCGACTTGAACATCAAAATTAATAAGAGTTCTTATTATATTTTTGCTAATGTTGTTTTTATTTGGGAAGTATAACAATTTATTGTACTTAACGGATAAATATACGGAAGTTATTAATTGCGATACAGACCAAGCTATAATCGTGCCAGATAAACCCAACCGCGCAAAATAAACTACAATAATTAAGAAAATAGGGGAAAGCAACTGGGGCAAAATTTGCGTTATATTATATTCTAGGTTTTTTCCCATTCCTAGAAAATAGCCCGTGAAATAAATTTGAACTATATATGCGAGAAATCCAAACGCTAAGAATATCCTGAGAGGATAGTCAGTATTAATACCTAAGAACCGGTTTAAAAATAACGAAAATAGGATAATTATCGGGGTTATCAAGATAATTAATGCAATTATATTTGGCGTTACTGCAATTATCTCCTTCCGTTGTTTTGATAAAAGGTAAGCGATCCCAGCATATACACTCCCAAAAATAGAACTTATGATTCCAACGATGACCATTAGAATGGAATATCTTCCTAGATCTTCTGGGACAAGAGCCCTTGCCAAAAAAATAGTTACTCCAACACCAATACCTAAGGATGCCAGACGAAAAGAAAAGGTATGAAGAGCTTTATTGATCACACTCATTAGTACTCATCAGTCAACGCGAGTTTTTAGGACATAGTTCTTTTATAAAGGCTTAAGAACATTTTTTTCTTTATGGGATTTGATTTTCCAAATTTGACTGGGTGGCAAGCGATATTATTTCTAATAAGCATTAGTGCCAATAATAGCGGCATACTTAAAGAATGGCGAAGAAAAATGGGCTTATGCGATCCTGAGTTTAAGAAATAAATCGGTCGATTAGTTAATAGGATTGCCATAGGAATGACAATTTCAACGAATAGTCCCGGGAAATTCAACAATATTATTTTCTCAACTAATTCGTCAAACGCTTTGCCCGGCATCAATAAAAGATCGGCGTTGGCGCCTCCGCCGAATAATACTGGCGTTTCGATATTTTTATTTGCATATTTTAATCCGTCCTTCTTTAACAGGTATCTATTGGATACTTGTTTATAATAATTCTCCAGCATCAGCGGGGACAGTTTATTTAATAGACTTCTTAATTGGTCATTGCCGTCCACGATATCGTACCCGCCATGCCATGCCCAATGCCATGGCGACGTTCTGGGCACGATATCGATATTTCGAATGCAAATATTTTCGCTCGGTAGCGAAAACCGGCTCATAAAATCGTTTTTATGAAAACGTGGATGAAGAACCGCATCGTCATGAGTAATTACATAATAATCATACCCTCGTAGGTTCTCATAAGCTTGAAGAAAATAATTATGAAAATAAATGGACCTCCCACTAACTGTGATAATATTCTTATTCGCATAATTAGCGTCTGGCAAGGGCATTAAAAAGTAAATATCGTCAAATCGGTCTTTATAGATTTGTTCCAATATTTGGATGTTTGCAAGAAATGGCGAATTAAAACATACAACAAGACATACGCGCATCTGGATACCTATCGCAGCCTATCAAACTCGCTTATCCAGGCCTCGCACAACTTAACCTCATCTTTTACGACAATTCCAGATCGTTCTAACTCCTTATAAGAAAATAACAAGGATTCACTCATTGAATCAGGTAGCTCTAGGTTATCTAAAAGTTCAATAATAAATCTAGCATTTAGATACATGGGTATTTCACTTTGAAAATCAGCCAAATAATTATGCGAGTTTTCTTTCTTGGCAAACAGTGGCTGGCCCGAAGGCTAAGTATAAATCGAATTTCCAGAGGCATCTTTGGGCAATATAGCTTCTCAATATATCTGTAATACGAAAAGTAACGAACGCCGGAAGAAACATAAGAACGAAATTTGATCTAGCCAGATAGTATTTTGAGAATTGAATGGACAAAAAACACCTTTTTCCAAACACACGTGTGGCTTAACATCAAATTTCACTTCTTTCTTATTTGTTAACCGATAGATCGCATCTACATCTGGATCAATATCGGCCAAGTACTGCCATACTCCTATGGTTTTTTTTGATGGGGGAGCATAGTGCAATATTTTAGACGTATTGACTAATTCAAGAGGGTATCCGGCTAAATATGGGCGTTGGTAAAATACTTGTATATATTTACGATCTTGGGTTTATCAATAATCTTCAATTCTGGTGCTCTCAACGTAATTTGTTCTTCCCAGCATGAATAAGGATAATTATCATCATCTAAATCCGCTATTACGTCAGCTCCATTATGGATACTATATAAATAGCCCTAAGGTTCTTTCTAGCATAATGGTTTAACGGCAGAGAACTACTCAGTTTTTTATATAATCGGGCCTGTTCTTTTAGGCCAAGATAAATAGCTCCGTCTAATTTCCAATCAGATGGCGTCTTTGCATCTCCTACAACAACAAGCTGCCAGTCTTTAAATTTATTAATTCTTTAAGAGCTTTGGTGGGATGATTAATTGAGGTTACGACAATAAATTTATTCATACTAGGCTACCTTACCGTATGCTAATTATCTCAATGATTAAGCAATGATCGACCGGACTCTATGCTGCTTTTGCTGCTACTCTATTTCCATACCGAGAGCATATCGGTAGCAGATTGTGCGCTCCGGAAGAATCTCGCTTTCTATAATTCATATTTAAAAAAACACTCCTATAAGTGAAGAGAAAAAGGGTATTCGATTGGGAAAAAAGAATACACTAGATTCACCCATTGATCTCCCGAAGGTTACTGGATCAATATCGACAAAGATAGGTTTCGCGCAATGCCTGGAAATCATGTCGGCTGTTTCAAAGAAAGTGAAGGGAGTAGTTATGACCTCATCTCCGGGGCCACATCCAAAGCCATGAGGCCAAGGAGCGAAGCATCTGTTCCCGATGAGACACCAATACCATATTTGGTGCAGGAATAGGACACCACTTCATGTTCCAAAACTCCCGACGTTGGGGCCAAGAATGAATTCTTAGGACCCGACAGCCTCACTTATTGCAAGAAATACCTCGTTACGAATTTGAGGAGATTGTGCTTTCAAAATAATGTAGAGGAACAGGTATCTATGACCTTAGGCTATCTAATATATCTAAAGCTCTTCTAAACAAACCGATCTGATTTTCCCCAGCCTCCCGCGCACCTATTTGGCTGCCCGCGACTCCTCCGAGCGTTAGGACAGAGTTGTATTCGATTAAGCAGATATGGTCTTGGTACTTATAGACCATCTTCTTAATTATTTGAATATTAGAGTTATGACCTATCCCCTGAATCTTTGCCGCCAGAAGGCGAGGATGTCATGGAGAGTTTGGCTAATCGGTATCTTAGCTGACCAACCGGTTTCTTCTGAGGTCTTTCGGTTGCTGCCGATGAGGGAATTCACGTCGGTCTTCCTGAATTTAGCTGCGTCAACTTCGACTAAGATAGGCGTTTTCCCACGAGTTTCTCTGATCAGAAAGTCCAGGATTTCCCGAAGCGCAATCGCCTTCCCCGAGCAGATGTTATACGCTCGCCACATCGCCCTTTTCTAAGCAGAGCATATATGCCTGACGACATCGCGAACATCCCAAGAAATCCCGCTGGACATCAAGGTTCCCGACCTTAAGGGTGGGCGCGACTCTCCCTCTCTCGATTCTGTGCAACCTGGCGGGCCCAGTCGGAGCAGACGAAATCTGTCGTCTGGCCCGGGCCCGTATGGGGGAAAGGTCGAGCGATAACAATGTCGATGTTCTCGGTCTTTTCATAGAATCCGCAGAGCATTTCGCCGGCGGCTTTGGAATAAGCATATGGGTTGGTAATCTGGAGCGGAGCATCTTCTTTAGGGCCTCTGTCTGCGACGCGCCGAAGCCGTAGACTTGTGAGGAGCTGATGAAGAGCACTCTGGCCGCGGGCGCGGCCTGTCTAACCGCTTCAAGAAGATTGAGAGTGCCGAGGACATTCGTTTCGATCGTCTCGCTCCGCTTCTCCCAGGACCTGCGCACGTTGGAAATGGCCGCTAGATGGAAGACCCAATCGGGCCGGATTCGCCTACAAGCTTCATCACGTCCTTTTCCGAGCGTAAATCCAGGAAAAAGAGCTTACTGCCGGAGGGCGGCGGCGCATCGGGATAAGCGGTGCCGAATATCTCGAAAGCGGACGGCCCTTCTGCCTCAAGGGCCCGGATGAGATGCCTTCCGGCAAATCCGGTCGCGCCGGTGATGAGAACCCTGATTTTTTCGCTCATCTTGTCAGGAACGAGGTCCTTGCGCCGTCCAATGAAAACCGTTTTCAAGGCGATCTTTTTCCCTTGCCCAGGCGAATCGACCCCCAACATTTCGAGGTCGGCGTCGACCATGATCTTGACAAGGTCGTGGAAGGTGATTTTCGGGACCCAGTTCAGCTTCTTTCGGGCTTTGCTCGAGTCGGCCCTGAGCTCCTGGACCTCCGTGGGCCGGAAATGGGCCGGCTCGATCACGAGATGTTTTTGCCGGTCGAGATTGACGTATCTGAAGGCCTCGTCGACGAATTCCTCGACGGAGTGCGCTTCTCCGGTCCCGATGACATAGTCGTCAGGCGCATCCTGTTGGAGCATCTGCCACATGACCCCGACATATTCCGGAGCGTATCCCCAATCCCTCTTGGCGCTCAGGTTGCCCAGATAGATCTTCTTTTCTTTATTGGCCAGGATCTGGGCGATGCCCTTGGTGATCTTCCTGGTGACGAAGTTTTCCCCTCTGCGGGGAGATTCGTGGTTAAAGAGGATCCCGTTACAGGCGAAGAGGTTGTAGCCGTCGCGGTAGTTCTTGACCATCCAATAGGCATAGACCTTGGCCGTGGCATAAGGGCTCCGGGGCTGGAAGGGCGTATTTTCATTTTGGGGGGCCGGGGCGCTGCCGAACATTTCACTGCTCGAAGCCTGATAGAACTTGGTCTTGATCCCGCTCCTCCGCATGGCTTCCAAGAGACTCGTGGTTCCCAGGCCGGTGATATCGCCCGTATATTCGGAAAGATCAAAGCTGACCCGGACATGGCTCTGGGCGGCCAGGTGATAGATTTCATCAGGCTTGACGTTATAAATAATCTCCGTGAGCTGCTCGGAGTCGGCGAGGTCTCCATAGTGGAGAAAGAACCGGGCGTCGGGAAGATGGGAATCCACGCGGAGATGGTCGATCCGGCTCCGGTTGAACGAGCTCGACCGCCGGACGATCCCGTGGACCTCGTAATCTTTCGAAAGCAGGAACTCGGCGAGGTAGGAGCCGTCCTGGCCGGAATGCCGGTGATGAGGGCTTTTTTTCTATCTGCCATCAGCTATCCTTTTCTTGGCCTTTTTGACCTGCTCGGCGACCCATGGATAAGTGAGCGCGATGCCGTCCTTCAGGAAGACCTGGGCTTTCCAGCCGAGCGAGTAGATCCTGGCGTTGCTGAAGTTGCGGGACTGCACGCCGACCGGGCCCTGGATGTGTTTGACCTGGATCTTCTTCCCGGCCACCTCGGCGACGGTGGCGATCAGCTCATCGACCGAGACGTATTGCGGGCGGCCGATGTTGACGCCGTCTTCCAGGTCCGAATGCATCAGGCGGAAGATGCCGTCGACCATGTCGTCGATATAGGTGTAGGCGCGCATGGCCGTGCCGTCGCCCCAGACCTCGATCGTCCCGCCGTCCTGGGCCTCGGCGATCTTGCGGCAGATGGCGGCCGGGCGCCTTTTCGCGGCCGCCGCGCCAGGTGCCTTCGGGGCCGTAGCAGTTCTGGAAGCGGGCCAGGCGGACCGCCATGCCGTAGCGGCGGCCGTAGGCCATGGCCATCCGCTCGGCGTAGAGCTTCTCCCAGCCGTATTCGTTGTCGGGCAGGGCCGGATAGGCCTCCGCTTCGGTCAGCTCGGGCTCGCCGGGCTTCATGTCGCGGTAAACGCAGACCGACGAGGAGAAGAAGTAGCGCTTGACGCCCGGCTGTCGGCGGCGGCGTGGGTCATGTTGATGTTGATCAGCGCGCTGTTGCGCATGATCTCGCACTCGGCCGAGTGGATGAAGCCCATGCCGCCCATGTCGGCGGCGAGCTGATAGACTTCGTCGAAGGCGCCGGGTACGGCCTCTCGGCGTTGGGCCGCTCGCGCAGGTCGAGGAGCAGGAATTCGTCGGCGGCCGTGGGCGAGAACTCGGGCTTCTTGATGTCGACGCCGCGGACCCAATAGCCGTCCTTCTTCAGGCGCTTGACCAGGTGGCTGGCGATGAATCCGCCGGCGCCGCAAACCAGGGCTCTTTTCATTGCACGCTCCTTTTTTCAGCTTCCTTTTTCAACTCCTGGAACACTGCGATCGATGCGAAAGATGCGGGGCAGAGGTCAAACCGCTTTCCTCGGCCGGCCGCGCGGCAACGCCAGGAGCCGCCGCCCCACGATCCCCTCGAGCCCATGGACGAAGCTCTCCTCCCCTGCCGGCCTTCCGGTCTTCAGGCTCTGCCAGGTCCGGACCAAGACGGGCTCGTCCGCCGTAGCCGCGAGGTAGGCTCGCCAATCCGCGATCTCGCTCGTCAAGGAACAGCTGTTCCTCATCACCGGGTCTGACTCGCCCAGGACATGGTGGCGGGCGCTCGACCAGGGATAGTCTTCGGCCCAGGCAACGAGGCCCGCGCGCACGGGGTTATTCTCGATGAAGCGGACCTCCTCATAAACGCTCCTCTCGTCGAGCACGCACGAGAGGAACCTCCCCCTCCAGAGGTGGCCGGTTACCCCTTTTTTGGCGTGGAAGTACTGGGCATATCTCATGTGGAGGGCGTTGAAGGCGCGGGCGAGCGCCGCTTCGGCCTTCGGGACACAAACGTAGTGGACGTGGTTCCGCATCAGGCAATAGGCCCAGATCTCGACCGAGTAACGGTCGGCGCATTCCCGGAGCCAGGTGAGATAGCGCCGGAAATCGGCCTCTTCCTCGAACACCGTCTGCCCGGAATTCCCCCGCTGGGTGACCTGGTGAGGGTATCCGATAATAGTGGAGCGGGCGAAACGGGCCATTTCCTCTAGGCTACCGCCGTTGGCGCCGGACGCGGCACCCGGACGGCGAGGCAGGGCCTCTGAACATTCTTCATTTTTCGGGCGCGGCTGCGTTAGAGCCGCCGCCCATCGGCACCGAAGCTCAAATGTGGCGGGGCCGGGGATTCGAGGGGCTGAGCGCGGGAGCGGGAATGATCAGATCCGCGGTCGCCCTTTCTTCGGTGACGGCAAGACCCATACTACTAAAGACCCTTTCAAGCTCCCATCTTAACCGAAAGGTTGGCTAAATATTATAAATAGCCGGCTGGGATGTCAAGAGAAAAATGGGGACAGCGGATATTTATCGAGGGGTTGACTTGCCGGAGACCCTCTGATAAATTCGGGCTCGCCCGGCTGAAGAAAAGGACAGGCAATAACAGTGCCCGCGCCCAAGAAGAGCCCTCTTTTCCCTGAGTGGGATTACCTCATCATCACCGCCTCGAACGATAAGCAGGCCGGGGTCTACCGGAGCCTCATCGACCTCAGGCAATCCCTCGGCCTGATCAGAGGGGTCAAGAGCGTCCTCGTCGTGGCCGACCCGGGCGGCCGCCGTGTCGGGTCCGGAGGCAGCACGGTCCATTGCCTGCTCCGAGGTCCTCAACCTCGAGCTGAGGACCCGGCGGGAGCCCACGCTCGCGGCGCGCCTCGACCCTAAGGCCTGGGAGGAAACCCTCAACCGCCTCCGGGTCCTCATCGTCCACGCCGGAGGGGACTCCAGACGCCTGCCGCCCTACGGCCCCTGCGGCAAGATATTCATCCCGGTCCCCGGCGAATCGGGCGGCGCGCCCGGCACAACGATCTTCGACCGGCTCATCCCGACCTATCTCGAATTGCCCAGGCCGGCTTCAGGCGGCGGGCAGGTCGTGGTCGCCTCCGGGGATGTGCTTCTCGACTTCGACGCCGCGGGCGTCATGTTCGCCGAACGAGGGATCACCGGCGTCGGAGCTCTTGTCAGCCCGGACGTGGCCAAGAACCATGGCGTATATTGCCGGCACGAGGACGCGACCGTCCGCATGTTCCTTCAGAAGCCCCCGGTCGCAAAGCAGGCGGAGGCGGGCGCGGTCGACTCGCACGGCCAGGCGGTTCTCGACATCGGGATTCTGAACCTCGACCCGCCGGCCGCAGTCCGGCTCCTCAAGCGCTGCGGTGTCGGCAAGAGCCAGAAAAGCAGTCGCAAGCTCGTCTGGGGAGGGCCGCTGGCCGAGTCGATCGAGGCGGCGGGCCTGGACATTTACCGCGAAATCTGCTGCGCTCTGGGTAAGGACACATCCTACGCCGGCTATGTGGACGAAGTCAGGGGGGCCGGATCGGGAGTCGATAACGGGGCTCTCCGGTCCCTCTATCGCGGATTGAGGTCCATCCCGTTTCACGTCCACGTCGTGCCGCGTTTCCGCTTCCTCCATTTCGGCACGCTCCAGGACCTGATCGAGAGCGGCAGGAGCCTCGTGAGCTCCGAGATGGCCGACTCGGAAAAGGGAACGGGCGTCGTCGTCAATTCCCGGGTCGGCGGCGCGGGGGCGATCCTCGGGAAGAACGCCTGGGTCGAGGGCTGCCGGGTCGAGGCGCCTCTGACGCTTGCCGGCGATAACGTCGTCGTGGGCGCCGATGTCGGGGCGCCTCTCGCTCTCCCGCGAGGCGGATGCCTGGACATCATCGAGGGACGGGCGAGAGACGGGCGCAAGGGCTGGTTCGTCCGCGTCTACGCGAGCGACGACGCGTTCCATCTGGCCGCCGATCAAGGGGCTCGTCTTTGCGGAATGCCCCTCCGGTCGTGGCTCGGAGCGATGGGCGCGGGTCCGGCCGACGTCTGGGATGATGACCGGACGGACGCGGAGAGGACGGTCTGGAACGGCCGGTTCTTCCCGTTCGCCGCGAGCATGGACGGATCCCGGGACTGGCTTTGGCTTCTCGAGCCCGGGAGCGCGACGGCGAAGGAAAAAAGGGATTGGCTCGCTACCGAACGATACAGTCTCGAGGAGATAGCCTTCCGCGCCGACCTCGACTCTTTCCACGCGAGGAGGCTCAAGATCCGGGGCGAGCTTGTTCGGGAAACGCTGGCCCGGGTCTTCAGCCCGGAGAGCCTGCTGTCGGCGGCCGAGATCTCCTTTCTGGCTCGAGATCCGGACAAAGGCGAGCGGGGCCGGTGGTTCGTCGCGATCGTCCGGGAGGCGGTCAGGAGCTTCGAAGCGGCGCGGAAGCATCGGGGGCTGGAGTCGCTCGAGCCCTCGCGGATCCTGCACACGCTTGGCTCGGTCCTGGAACGGATGGCGGACGACGGCGATAAAGGGCGCCGCAGGGATGCCCGGGAGATCGTCGGAGCGCTGAGGGCCGGCTTGACGGCCACGGAAAAGAAATATCTCCACTCCCTCGGCTTGGACATCGAAGACGCAGTGAAGCTCAAATCGTGGGCTGGGGAGATGAAGGAAGCTGCGTTCCGCCACCTGAGCCGGACCATTGTCTATCGAAGTGACGGGGTCCCCGCGCCCCCGAAGAACGTCCTGCGCGGCGACGAGATCGTCTGGGGCAGGTCGCCGGCGAGGCTCGACCTCGGCGGGGGCTGGACCGATACTCCCCCCTATTCGCTTGAGCGGGGCGGGTGTGTCATCAACGCGGCCGTGAACCTCAACGGCCAGGCCCCCATCCAGGCCTATGCCCGGGTCATCGAGAAGCGCGAGATCCGGATCAACTCCATCGATCACAGCACGCGGGTCGTCGTCAGGACCCTGGAGGAGCTCCTGGATTACCGGAAGCCGGGGAGCCAGTTCGCCCTGGGCAAGGCCGCCCTGGCTCTCGCCGGGTTCGCGCCGGACGCCGCGGCGTGGCCGGCCGGGGTGCGGACGCTCGACGGGATGCTCCGTTATTTCGGGGGCGGGATCGAGCTCACGACGCTCGCGGCGATCCCGAGCGGGAGCGGGCTCGGGACGTCGAGCATCATGGGGGCCGTCCTCGTGTCCATCATCGGCAGGGCCATCGGGCGGCCGCTGGCCGCGCGCGAGCTTTTCCACGCTGTTTTGAAGCTTGAACAAGAGCTCACGACCGGCGGCGGCTGGCAGGACCAGATCGGCGGGGCGATCGAGGGCGTCAAGGTCATCACCGCGGACAAGGGCCTTGTCCCGGACCCGCGGGTCCATTTCGTCCCGGCCGACCTCCTCGACCCGGCGGCGAACGGCGGCCGGACCCTCCTCTACTACACGGGCCTGCGGCGGCTGGCCAAGGACATCCTGCACGAGGTCGTCGGGCGCTACCTGGACAGGGACCGGGCCGCGATGGAGACGCTCCGCAAGCTCCATGCTTTCCCGCCGCTGATGGCCGAGGCCATGGGGATGAGGGACGTCGAGAGGTTCGGCGAGTTGATTGACGCCGCCTGGAGGCTGAATGTGGAACTCAACCCGGACCACGCGACCCCGATGATCGATGAGCTCCGGGCCCGGGTCAGGCCGCATGTGTATGGCGTCAAGCTTCTGGGCGCGGGCGGCGGCGGCTTCCTGATCATGGTGTGCAAGTCAGTCGAGGATGCGGCGGCGGTGAGGCGGATGCTGGAGAAGAAACCGCCCAACGACAAAGCCCGCTTCTTTGATTACTCCATCAGCCGCGAGGGCCTCGTCGTCACGGTTTGCTAATCCTTCATCGCGTCGCGTATTGCTCTGAACTCCTCTTTGAGATCGACAAAGACCTTGACGATCTCGGGATCGAAGTGTGTCCCGCTTGATTTGATAATGATCTCCGCGCTCTCTTCATGAGAGAAAGCCGGCTTGTAGCAGCGCTTCGCCCGCAAGGTTTCATAGACGTCCACAACCGCCATGATGCGTGCGCTCAGCGGGATGGCCTCCCCCGCCAAACCCTGGGGATAACCTTCGCCGCTCCACTTTTCATGGTGGAACCTGGCGATGGCGATTCCCATATCGAGCATGGCGTTTCCCGGGAATTTCCGTTGGACGGCCTCGAGCTTTTCGGCCCCCAGCTTGGCGTGGGTCTTCATCACCTCGAATTCTTCAGCTGTCAGCTTGCCGGGCTTCAGGATGATACGATCCGGGATGGCGACCTTGCCGATGTCGTGGAGTGGGCTTGCGTGAAAAACGTTCTCGATGAATTTCTCGTCGACCTGCCGACCGAAACGGGAGCGCTGGGCCAGCCCTTGGGCCAGCCTTTTGCAAAAGGCCTGAACACGTTCGAGATGCATCCCCGAATCATCATCCCGGGATTCCGCCAGCTTGGCCAGGGCGAAAATTAAAGCCATCTGCGTGTCTGAGATCTTCTTCACTTGGGCTTGAACGAGCTTCCCTAGTTGCTGGTTGTGCTTCTCGAGTTCCTTCTGAAGGTGCCGGAGCTTCAAGTGCGTATCCACCCGGGCCTGGACTTCATCAAACTGGAAGGGCTTGGTGATGTAATCCACCCCGCCGACGGAAAAGGCCTTGACCTTGTCCAGCACCTCATTGAGAGCGCTGATAAAGATGACGGGGATATCCTTCAGCTTTTCGTCCGCTTTCAGGCTTTGGCACACTTCGAAGCCGTTCATCTCCGGCATGATGACATCGAGCAGGATCAAGTCCGGCGGGTTGCTCAAGGCGGCTTGAAGGGCCAGCATCCCGCTGGGCACGGGCCGCGTTTTGTACCCCCGCTCCTTCATCATGTTCGTCAGGAGCTGGAGGTTGGCGGGCGTATCGTCCACGACAAGAATATCCGGCTTGTCCAGATCAGGCAGAGGTGGTTTCATCAAACTCTCCTTTTTGTTGGCAAGAGTTCCAGAAGTTCCTTGTATTCGAAGCGTTCGAGGCGCCGGCGCAGCTCAAGGGCGATGGGGGCGCTGTAGCCTTCCACACTGCCGATCAACCCCATCATCCGGTCATAGTCGGCCTGGATGACCGCCTCTTGCATTTTCTTGATGATCTCCACGGGCAGAGCGGCCAGGGCTTCCGCCGTCACCGTGCTCATGGCGGCGGCGCGGGTCGGGCTTTTTTCGGGCGCCGTTTCCTCCGAGAGAACATATTCGACGCCCAGCAGCTTTCCTATCTTCTCGAAAAGCACGGCCTCACGGAACGGCTTGGCAAGAAAGTCGTCGGCCCCGGCTTCGAGCGCTTCCTTGCGGTTCTCTTCGAAGGCGCTGGCAGTTATGCTGATGATCTTGACGTCCGCCGCCTCCGGGAGGGCCCTGATGCGGTGGATGGCTTCGCAGCCATCCATCACCGGCAAGCGCATGTCCATGAGAATCAAGTGCGGCTTCCATGTGATGAACCGCTCAACGGCTTCGTTGCCGTTAGCCGCCCGGCCCGTGTCGAACCCGATGCTGCCGAGCATCTGGGCGACGAGGGCGCCGGTGATGTCTTCGTCATCGACAATCATGATCCGGCAGGTCGGCTGTCCGGGCCTGAGGCTTTGGATGCGGCGGGATTCCGGTTTTTTTTCGACTGCGGCGACCTCCCCTTCTCCGAGCTGAACGTGAAATTTGAAAAGGCTTCCCTTCCCAACCCGGCTGGTGACCGAGATCTCTCCTCCCATCAGCTGGACGAATTGTCTGCAGATGGCCAGCCCCAGCCCCGTGCCCGACCCCATCCGGCGCCCGCTCTGGGTTTGCTGAAAAGGGGTGAACAGGCTTTCCTGCTCCTTCTCCGAAATGCCGGGACCCGTATCTTCGACTTCCGCGCTCAGCCTCAGTTTGTCCGGAGCTTCCGGGTTCAGCCGTACCCTCGCGACGATGCCGCCCGCATCCGTGAACTTGACCGCGTTCCCCAGGAGGTTGATGAAGATCTGGCGGAGCTTCCCCTCGTCCCCCTCCACATAACGAGGCATGTCGCCCGGGCATTCCACCTTGAACTTGAGGTTTTTCGCGTCGGTGCGCACCCGGAACATCATCTCCAGATCGTCGAGCAGGGCCTGGAGGCTGAACGTCGTCGGGTTCAAGGTGATCCGCCCGGCCTCGATCTTCGACATTTCCAGGATGTCATCGATCAGGGCCAGCAGGTGCTCGCCGCTCCTGTTGATGACGTCCAAGTGCCGTCTCTGGTGGGGGGCCAGGGTTTCGTCGCGCTGCATCAACTGAGAAAATCCCAGGATGGCGTTCATCGGCGTCCGGATTTCGTGGGACATGTTGGCCAGGAAGGCGCTCTTCGCCTGGTTGGCCGTATCGGCGGCTTGCTTGGCCTCCTCAAGCTCAATGGTCCGCTCTTTGACGAGCTTCTCGAGGTTCTCCCGGCGTTTCGCCAGTTCCTCCTCCGATCGCTTGCGTCCAGTGATATCCCGGGCGACTCCCAGAGCCATCGTTTGCCCGTTGATGTTAGCGGGATAGGTGCTGATTTCCACGGGAAACACCGTCCCGTCCTTTTTTTTCAACACCAATTCGTCAGGTCCGGTCGGCTTGCCGAGGATGCTCTTGGCCAGGAGGCCGGTGAATTTTGGAACCTGATCGCGGGGCAGCAGCCCCATGGTCAGGAAACTCTTCCCGATGAGCTCTTTCCTCGAGAATCCGGTCAATTCCTCCGCCATTCTGTTGGTGTTGATGAATGTTCCCGTCCGGTCGATCAAATAAATGCTGTCGGGCGCATATTCGAAAATGACCCTGAAGATCTCATGCGAGCTTTGCAGCTCTTCCTCCGCCCGCAAACGGTCCGTGATATCCAGAATCTGCAGCACGGTTTCCGCCTTTCCCCTCGGATTTTTGATCACGGAGGCGCTGCATTCCACGAACCTCTTCTCGCCGTTTTTCCGAACGAAAATAAACTCATAGTTTGAAGGGGCGTAGTCTCCGCGCTGCCTGCAGTTATGATAGTAGGTCGTCAGCGCCAGACTCTTGGCGTCAACGAATATCAGAAAATCCCGGCCGATGATCTCTTCGCGAGAATATTCCGAGATACGGGCGGCCTCGCCGTTCACATAGAGGATCCGAAAGGCCTGGTCCATAATGAAAATCGCTGCTTGCGAATTCTCTACAATGGAAGAGAAGTGTTCCCGGCTCTCTTGCAATTCTTCAACGAGGGCCTCCGGTTCAACCATTCGCGTGTTCATTCAACAATCCCTCGCTTAGGACTTCCCATCAATCTATATCATCAGGAGGCCGGCCCCGGTTGAGCAATCGCCACTTGAGGTAGAATGGGGGGGGGATATTCTGATGGGGTCGGACCTATTTATCTTATTGATAATAATCGCATTAGTATTTTTTCGGCCTATTTTTGGCCTTAAGTCCTTGTTTCGGGCCTTGAAACAAGGAAGCAAGAGAAAAAGAACGCTGAGGCTCGTTCATCTTATTGCAACCGTTCTTGTTTCCCGACAAGCGTCTTGACATGATATCACTTTGCTGATATATACATGGCGAGGTGATCAGGATGGCCGCCATGACCAGGACAATCGTATCGATACCCGAAGAAGAAAAGAAGTGGCTCGAAAGCTACAGCCGGCGTCATGGGATCTCGAGCGCCGAGATCGTCCGCCGCGCGATCAGGGAATACCGCCGCAAAGAATCCCAGAAGAGCCTCGCCGGCGTCCTCCGCGAAACAGCCGGGGCCTGGACTTCGATCAAGGGCGACACGCGGGACCATGTCGATGCGCTGCGCAAGGAGTGGGAGCGCAAAACTTGAGGCCGGCTTATCTTCTGGACTCGACCGTTCTCATCGACCATCTCCGGGGGATCGACGAGGCCACGAAGTGGCTTCGGAGACTCCGCGACGGCGAGGCCGTCATTTCCGTGATCACCCGGGCGGAGGTGCTATGCGGAGGGACAGAAGAAGAGTCGCTCGCCGCCTATGAGCTGTGCGAGCAGTTCGAGTGCCTCCCCTTGACGAAGGACGTCGCGACGAGGGCCGCCGATTTGAGGAGGAAAAACGGCTGGAAACTTCCGGACGCGCTCCAAGCCGCCGCGGCCCTCCGGATCGGCCTCAAGTTGGTGACTAGAAACTCACGGGATTTCGACGAGAAAAAGCACCCGTTCATTCTGATCCCCTATCGCCTGGGATAGGCCCAACGTCTCCGCGTGTATCAATGATGAGAACCCGGATAACATCGGCTTCTACCCGATAAATTGCCCTGAATTTGCCGATCCGAAGCCGATAGAGACCCAGGTCTTTCTTACCCTTGAGTTTTTTGACGTCACCCTCCGCCGGGAGCTTTTCGATCTGTTGGACGATTTTGCGGGCAACTTCCCTGTCGAGCTTCTGGAGGTAATTAAGGCATTTCCGGCTATAGAGGAAATTCATAAGCCTAGGGACTTCTTCAGTTCTTCAGAGGTCAGGAATTCGTCGGAGGCGAGGATGTCCAGGATCTCTTTTTCGTCCTTGGCGGAGAGGATTAGCTCCTCACGTTTGCCCATCCTTTTTTGGATCCATTCGCCGAGAGAGCTGCGAATGATCTCCGAAAGGCTCTCGTTCCGCAGAAAGGCCACAGCTTTCGCTTTCCTGTATAAGTCCTCATTAATAATGACGTTGATTCTTCTCATGCCATAAATACCTCATTGTGTATATACATCATTATGTATAATTTGTCAACGTCCCCACATCCCTATGGTGATCGCTGATCGGGGGCCGGACCTATTTATCTTATTGATAATAATTATATTAGAAATATCTCTTGACCTGTTTTAAACCTTCAGCTGTCGTCTGGGGCTCGAAAACGCCGGACCTAAGGCCACCCGGATCCGTCACTTCTTGATGTTCAGGGGCTGGAGCTCGCGGATCGCCCAGGCGGTGACCTCATTGAGCGACGGATGGATGATCATGGAGCGGTAAATCGGGGTGATGGAGCCCGCCTCCGGACAGACCCTCAGCTCCTTCGGGATGACGGGCTCCCCCCACTTTTCCGGCGGGACGCACGTGTAGCCGGCGTTCATGAGGTAGACGAACGCCTGGACGAGGATCGACGCCTGGGGGCCGACGACATGGGCCCCAAGGATCCTGAGCGACTTGTCCACGATGAGCTTGACAAACCCGTCGTCGGGGTCGCCCGCATCGTAGCCCAGGGCATATCCCCTGGCCACGTCCGAATAACGGTGGATCGCCACGTAGATCTCGTGGCCGGCTTCGAGCGCCTGACGCATGGTCAGGCCGGCGTGCCCGACCTGGGGGTGCGTGTAGACCGCCCAGGGAACGACGGAGTAATCGACGGGGACCCTCGGGTGCGAACTATCAAAGAGGTTATGGACGCAGATGTCGGAATCGTAGTTCGCCTTGTGGCGGAACTGGTAGCCGCCGATGGCGTCGCCGATGGCCCAGATCCCGGGTACCGTCGTTTCGAGGTACTCATCCGCCTTGATCCAGCCATGGCCGTCGGTTGCCACACCCGTTTTCCCGGTCTGGAGGAGGTCGGCGTTCGAACGGCGGCCGACGGCGACGAAGATCTCCTCGCCCTCCGCCTCGCCCGTCCGGCCGGTTTTCACGTCCTCGAACGTGACGATCTTCGAGCCTTTCCCGGGACGGGCGGCGACCGCCCTGGCATTGAGGCGGACGGTCATGGATCTCTCGAACTCGCGGGCGACGAAGGAGCTCACCTCGGGCTCCTCGGCAGGCAGGAGGCGGGGCTCCATCTCGATGACCGTGACCTTCGTCCCGAACGCGGAGAAGATGTGGGCGAACTCGGCGGCGATGACTCCCCCGCCGATGATGATGAGGCTTTTCCAGGGCGCGCCCGGGAACTTGTCCCCGAAGAACGACTCGCTCGTCACGTAGCCCGTTTCGTCCAGGCCGCGGACCGGCGGGACGAACGAACGCGCCCCGGAGGCCAGGACGAAGCGGGGGGCGGTGAACTCCTCCTGAGAACGGGCCGCCGCCCAGCCTGACCCGCATCCGGCGCTCCCCGGTGAATTCGCCGGCGCCTCGGTAGACGGTGAGGCCGGAGGCTTCGGCCAGGGCCTTCTCCATCTCCTCGTTCTCGCCGATCTTGTCCCACATCCGGCGGGCGACGGTGCCCCAGTCGAGGCGCTCGAGCCGGAGGTCGACGCCGATCTTCCGGGCGTGCTCGGCGTCGCGGATGGCGTCGGCGGGCACGGTCAGGATCTTCGAGGGGATGCAGCCGCGGTTGAGGCACGTCCCGCCGATCTTCCCGGACTCGACGAGGGCGCACTTGAGGCCGCGTTTGATGCCTTCCTCGAGCACGGTGAGTCCGACGCCGCTGCCGACGACGACCAGGTCATAGGTCTTCAAGCGCGAATTCGAATTCGGCGACGCGTTGGAGTCCATGATGATCCCTCCCTCATTCCCTTTCAGCCGTACGCGCAGACGCGGGGTCAACCAACCGGTCAACTCCATATCTTAAGTGAAGAGGCCGTCGCGATCCGGTCGAAATCGGAATCGTTGTGCAGCAGATACAAGTCGTTCTCGATGGCGGTCTCGGCGATCAGACAGCCGATCGAGCTCCCCACGGCCATGCCCTTTTTCCTGAGGCAGAAGGCGATCTTCGCCGCCTCGACGTATGAATCCAGTCCCCGGACAAGGTCGTAGGAGAGCTGGCTTCGCAAGTATTCACGGAGGACCTTGAGGTCTTTTTCCGTGCGGGCGCCCCGGAGGACCTCCAGGACCGTGATGGGGCTGATCCCGAAAGGGATATCCTGGTCGAGAACCTCGCGAAACCTGGCGGCGGCGGGATTGTCCCGGCCCTCGAGGAAGTCGATGAGGACCGAGGTGTCGACGAGGATCATCGCTCTCTCGCCCGCTTATAGTCGTAGCCGTCCGCGAGACGGATCTTGCCCTGGATGTCCCTCAGGTCCCTCTTTTTGAGGTTTCGGACATACGCCTCGAGGGCCTTTTGGACGACGACCCGTTTCGTTCTTTCGCCGGAGAGGGCCATGGCTTCCTTCATGAGCGGGTCATCGAGCACGATATTGGTTCTCATATAATACACCTTAATAGGTGTATTATAAGGTGTATTTTAACGATTGTCAAGAGCAGGACGTGAAACCGGGCCCTGAATCAGCAGACGAACGACGACCCCGGAGTTTCTCAAGCCGGGTCCATCGATAATTGGGGTCGGCGGCTCATCCGGGATTTCGATAAAAAAAGCCCCCGTTGATCCTCGTCCCCCATCGTCTGGGATAGACCGAGAGCTCGGCCATCTCCTTTTCACATATCTTTTTCATAATCTTTGCATCTTCTTGACAACTCCCGCCCGCGGCCCGGCTATATTGTCGATGGTTGATGAGAGGGGGCCGACGATGTCAAACCGAGCCATAAAAGGTGGAGCGAGGGTATCGGGGACCCGGGCCGCGCGTTAGAGCCTGAGCCCTGACCCTATGCCGCGCGGCCTTCCCGCTGACCGGGGTCGGGGCCGGCGCTATTTTTTTGCCGGACAGCGGCAAGGGGGGACAGAAGATGGCTTCTTTCACGCTGGAACTGATCCTTCCCACCTGGAAAGGGAACAAATGGCAGAAAGGCCTGAGAATGCCCCAGCTGACCCTGCCCGTCCTGGCGGCCCTCACGCCCCCCGACGTCGAGGTCATCGTCACCGAGGAGGAAATCGAGGAGGTCGTCTATAAAAGCCGCGTCGGGCTCGTGGGGATCAGCTTCGTGACCCCCCTCGCGGCGAGGGCCTACGAGATCGCCGACGAATACAGAAGCCGCGGGGCCAAGGTGGTTCTGGGAGGCATTCACGCCTCGGCCCTGCCCGAAGAGGCGATTCAACATGCCGACGCGGTCGTCATCGGCGAGGCGGAAAACGTGTGGGCGTCCTTGATCGAGGATTTCCGGGCCCGCCGCTTGAGGAAGTTTTACCGGTCCGAGCGTTATCACGACTTGTGCGGCCTGCCGATCCCGAGACGGGACCTCCTGAAGCAGGGCATGACCTTATCCCCTCTCTCCATCCAGACGACCCGGGGCTGCCCGTTCGGGTGTCACTTCTGTTCGGTGTCCAGGTTCTTCGGCGGAACCTTCCGCTGCCGGCCGGTCGAGGAAGTCGTCCGCGAGATCCGAGCCGCGGACCATAAGAACTGGCTCTTCATCGACAATAACATCATCGGCAACCAGCCGTACGCCCAAAAGCTGTTCCAGGAACTCATCCCGCTGGGAATCAGGTGGGCAGGCCAGAGCACGGTGCTCATCGCGAAGAACGACGAGCTCCTGAAGCTGGCGGCCAAGAGCGGCTGCCTGGGACTGTTCATCGGCTTCGAGTCGCTCGACGAGTCGAACCTGCGCGAGGCGGGCAAGGGGATCAACAAGGTCAAGGAGTACGAGGAATGCATCAAGAAACTCCACGACCACGGCATCGGTGTCCTCGCGTCCTTCATCTTCGGCCTCGATCATGACGACAAGAGCGTTTTCGAAAGGACGGTGGACTTCCTGATAAGAAACAAGGTCGTCGCGGCCAGCCTGCCTGTGCTTGTCCCCTATCCGGGGACCAAGGTCTATCAGCAGATGGAGGAGGAAGGCAGGATCCTGACCAGGGACTGGTCCAAATACGACTATGGCAACGCGGTGTTCAGGCCGAAGCGGATGGGACCCGAAGAGCTGGAGGAGGGAGCCAGCTGGGCGGCCTGCGAATTCTATTCACGCTCCTCGATCATCTCCCGAGCGGCCTATAATTGGCGCCATCCGATCGTCTTTGCCATGATGAACGCGAGCTTCCGGGCCAAGAACCGGGAGGCCTTGGACGCGAGAAAGATGCGGGGCGCGCCCCACCAAATTTCTATTAGAGCTTGAGCTTCTTGAGGAGCGCGGCATAGCGCGGCTCCTGCCGGATGACGTCGAATCCGGGATAGACTTTGATGTATTCCAACCAATGGTCTCCGTCCTCATAAGCCTTGTCGAGATAGGCGAACCCGCGGTCGGTCTCGCCCAGCTTGAAATAGAGGAGGGCCGTGAACACAGGAGAGACGTAGACCTTCTTCTCCGCTTCGTTCAGCCGCGCGAGGACATTTCGGGCCGTCTCCATTTGGCCGGAGGCGGCATACGCGTAGCCGACCGCTTGAAGGAAGAACGGCGCCTGGCCGGCGAGGTCCGCGGCCTGGCGCAGTGTCGCGAGGCCCTCCTCGAAGTCTCCTTTTTCCACATAGGACAGGCCAAGGTAAAGATAAGCGAGGATGTAGGTGGGATCCAGGCTGATGACCTTCTTCAGTTCCTCGATGGCCCGGTCAAACGATCGGGCCAGATGGAGCATCACGCCGTGGATCATGTTGAGGGTGGCCGATGTCGGGTCGATCGCGAGGGCGCGCCGGATCTCGGCGAGCGACTCCTCGTGGCGCCCCCTCGTCCCGAGGTAGATGGAATACCAGTGGTGGGCCCACGTATAATCCGGGTCGATCTCCAGGGAACGTTTGTACTCCTGCTCCGCCCCTTCCCAATCTCGTTCCAACTTTTCTTTGATGAACGCAAGGGAGTTGTGGACCTCGGCCCGGTCCGGGTCGATCTCAAGGGCTTTGAGCGCGGCGTCGCGGGCTCTCGTGAAGGCCACGCGCGGCGGCATGAAATAGCTGCCGATGATCATGTAGCAATCCGACAGGCCCGTATAAGCCAGGGCGTAATCGGGGTCGATCCCGATAGCTTGGTGGAAGCACTCGAGCGCCTTCTGCAGGCTGTCCGCCGACCTCTTATTCCAGAGGTACCGGCCCTTCAGAAAGAGGTTATAAGCCTCCGGGTTGTCCGTGTGGCGCTGCAGGAGACGCGCCTTTTCGTCTCCGAAAAGCTTGACCTTGAGCCGCTCGACGATGGCCAGGGTGATCTCGTCCTGGATGATAAAGATGTCTTCAAAATTCCGTTCGTACTTTTCGGACCAAAAATGATATCCGGTCGCCACATTGATGAGCTGGGCCGTGACGCGGAGCCGGTTGTCCGCCTTGCGGACGCTCCCCTCGAGCACGGCGGATACGCCGAGTTGGCGGCCGATCTCGCGGACATCCAGGTTCCTGAATTTGTTGGAGAAGGTGGAGCTCTTGGCCGCGACGTCCAGGTCTTTGATCTTTGTGAGAGCCGTGATGATCTCTTCGGCCAGGCCTTCGCAAAAATACTCCTGGTCTTTCTGGGGGCTGAGGTCGGCGAACGGCAGGACGGCGATGGAGTTCATGACCCGGATCCCCGCAGGGGTGAAAGGACCCGTTTTCGCGGGAGGGAGGCCTTTCGCGGTCTCGGACAGCCCTCCGGCGATGCCGTGAAGGTCGGAGGCGAGGAGCTCAACCCTCTGATATCGCCCGGCCTGGTCCTTTTCCAGGCATTTCGCGATCACCGCGCTCAAGGCCTCCGGAGTCTGGGCGTTGAGGTCCCGCGGGTCCGGGGGACGGGCGTTCTTCTGCATCAGGGCGGTGCTCAGGGGCGTGTTCCCTTCGAACGGGACCCGCCCGGTCATCATCTCGAAAAGGACGATCCCCAGCGAGTAGATGTCGGCCCGGTGGTCGACGTTCTCCCCCTCGATCTGCTCCGGGGCCATGTACTCGGGGGTCCCGATCAATGTCCCCAGGTCCGTGAGGCCCTTGGTCGCAACCGTGCGGGCGATGCCGAAGTCCGTGATCCGGGCGTTCCCCTCGCGGTCGATCATGATGTTGGACGTCTTGAGGTCCCGATGGATGACGCCGAGGCGGTGGGCCTCCGCCATCCCGTCGCAGACCTGTCCGGCGATCCCGAGGGCGCGGGCCGGGGAGAGCGGTCCCATCATTTTGATGATGCTCTTGAGGTTTTCGCCCGGGATGTACTCCATGGAGATGAAATAGGTCCCCTCGCAGGTCCCGAGGTCGTAGATGCGGCAGATGTTCTTGTGGGAGATGCGGCGGGCCAGCTTGAGCTCGTTCCTGAAGCGCTCGATCATCTTTTCGTCGAGGCTGATCTCCGGGCTGAGCACCTTGAGGGCGACCGTCTCGCTGACCTCCTGGTCGATGGCTTTGTAGACGCGGCCCATGCCCCCGCGGCCGAGCTCGTCGCAGATGCGGTAGCGCCCGGCGAACATAGCCCCAGGGACGAGCTCGCCGCAGGCAACGCGGGCGGTCATCGTCGCCGATGGCCGGGGAGTCGGGAGGGTTGGGGACAGGGGCGGGGGCCACGCGGCAGCGCCTTTATCGGGGCGGAGGGGAGCGGCGCAGTTCCCGCAGAACCGGGTTTCCGAGACGTTCTCGAACTGGCAACGAGGGCATTTCACGAGAAAAATCCCCTCTTCATGAGCGAAACTTCGCCCAAAGTCGATTCACTGATAAGACGCTGACTTCTCTGAACTTTATTACAGAGCGGCAGTCCTGTCAAGATGGGCAAGGACGGACAACAAGCCTATGAACTGCCCGTCGATGACCGGTCCGAGATTAACGTGAAAAAAGACCCGGGCTAGAGCGCCGCGCCGGCCATCGGGAAGGATAAGGCGATCATGTTCGAGGAATGGCCGGGCTCCGACGGCGAGGCCGGGCTTAAACGATGGCCTCGATCTCCTTGACCTTGCGGGCCAGGCGGACGGCGGAGATCGGGAAAGCCGTTCTGATCTCGGGGGCGAAGAGCGAGATCTTGAATTCCTCGATCATGCGCCGGAGCTCTTCGACGGCCCGGCGCTTTTCGGGCGGGACCGCCGGCGCGGGAGCCGAGATATCCTCTTCCAGCCGCTCGAGCGCGTCCTCGTGGGGCTCGACCTGGGCCGCTTTGGCCTTGTCCTTTTCAGGGTCGATCCGGGCCCGGGCGAGCCGGATCTTCAGCGCCTCGAGCTGGCGAGGGATGCGAACGATCCGGTCGATCGCGTAGGCCTCGAGGAACTCCTTCGGCAGGAGCTTGTCCAGGTCCCGGGTGATCTCGTCGAAATAGGCGGGGACGACGGGCTCCTTGAGGCGGCTGAGCTCATCGAGGCTGAAAGACGCCTTCGTTCGCGTCCCCGCTCCCCCCTTCCCCGCCCGGGCGGAGACGAGGCCTCGACTGCCTTTGGAGAGCTCGGCCCGGAGGGCCTGGTTGAGCTCGAGGATCCTGACCGTCGTCTGGGTGAGGGCGTGGCCTTTCTCAAAAAGGGTCCGGCCGGCCTCGGACTCGTAGGCCCGTAACTCGGCTTCGGTGCGCAGGTTGCGTTCGAAGAGCTCCCGGGCCAGGGCGGCCTCGATGGCCCGCTCGACGGCGTCACGGCCCCCGAAGGCGAGGGCGGCGCGGTCGTGCTCGGCCGGGATCTTGTGATACCGCCGGACAAAGGCCAGCTCCTTGGCGAACTTCTGCATAAGGAGCCAGCGGACGCCTTGGCGGTGCGGGGCCTCGGCCTCGGCGCGCGTCGGGAAAAGCCGGATTCCGACCGAGGACGCGCTTTCTTCAACCACCAGCGCCGGGTAGGCCGTGAGCGAGGTCCCGACCGCGATCTTTTCGGGCAGGTCGCCGAAGCTCCAGCCGGTGAGGCCGCTTTTCTCCCATGTCCTCTGGGCCTCGAGCCAGGCGGGCGACTCGACCTTCGAGGGGACCGTGTCGGCCGCGCTGATCTTCTTCCGGAGGAGCTCGACGTCGCGCCCGGTATCGATGACGCGCCCGGTTTCCGGGTCGATGACGGCCACGCGCATCCGCAGGTACTTCGGGACCTCGGCCAAGACCCACTCGCGCGCCGGGATGTCCGCCCCGAACCGGCGCTTGACGAACTCGGCCACGGCCCTCGCGAGCGGGACCTCCTCGGGCGCCCGGGGCATCTCGGCGGCGATCGTCTCGGCTTTCTCGGCGACGGGCACAAGGAGCTTCCGGTAGCGCTTGGGGAGCCCTTTGATCAGGGCCGCGATCTTGTCCTTGTAGTGGCCGGGGACGCCCCATTCGAGCCGGTCGGGCGGGATGGCGTTGAGGAGCGAGAGCGGGACGCTCAGGGTCACTCCGTCGTCGTCCTCGCCCGGGGCGAACCTGTAGAGCGCTTTGAACGGGCGTCCGGCCACCTCGACGGTGTCGGGGAAGGACGAAACGGTCGCGTCGTCGGGGTTATGGTCGATGAGGTCTTCCTCCTTGAGGCGGAGGAATTCGTCCCCGCCGCGGTCCCTGATGAGCTTGCGGAGCGAGCGGATGTCGTAGATCCCGGGCAGGCGCCCGGAGTAGAACTCGGCGATCCTGGCCTCGGGAACGAGGATGTCGCGGCGGCGGAGCTTCTCCTCCATCGCCTCAACCTTGACCTGGAGGGCGAGGTTGTGGCGGAGGAAGGGCGGCGGGTCTTCGAGATCACCCTCGACGAGCGCCGACATCACGAAGATGTCGTGCGCCTCGGACGGGTTGATCCGGCCGTAGGAGACCCGGCGGTCGCGGAGGATCTCGAGGCCGAAGAGGGAGACGCGCTCCTTGGCCACGACCTCGCCCCGCGTCCGGTCCCAGGCGGCGTCGGAGTAGGAGCGCTTGCAGAGTGGGCCGCCCAGGTCCTCGAGCCAGCCGGGGTCGATGCGGGCGGCCTGGCGGGCGAAAAGGCGCGAGGTCCTGCACCACTTCGGTCGCGACGATCCAGGGGGCGGACTTGCCGGAAAGGGCGGAGCCCGGCCAAAGGACGACCTCCCGGTTCTTGGCGGCGGCGTAATGGTTCTTCTCCTTGTGGGCGGCGATGTTCGTCAGGAAGCCGGCCAGGATCGAGCGGTGGATCCCGGCATAGAGCGCCGGCGAGACGTCCGCATGCGGCATTGATTTCGGTAATTGGTTTTGTGCCATCGTTTTTCGTCCGGGCCGGAGCCGCTGGTCGCGGAGGACGGACAGGATCTCCTCGTGGAGATAGACCCACTCGCGCATCCGGGGGAAGGAAAGAAAATGGTCGTGGCAGAATTTCCGCTTCTGGGCGACGCTCCCGAGCTTCTCGAAATCGCCGTGGTAGCGGTTCCAGATGTTGAGGAGGGACAGAAAGTCCGAATCGGGATGGCGGAACGGCGGCGTGGACGGCGTCGGCCTGCGGGGCCTTCTCCGGCGGCCGCTCGCGCGGGTCGCGGATGCTCAGGGCGGCGGCGATGACGGCGACCTCCGCGAGGCAGCGCTCGCGATGCGCCTCGAGGAGCATCCGCGAGACGCGCGGGTCGAGCGGCATCCGGGCCATGCGCCGGCCCCTTGTCGGTGAGACCCATGCCTCGACGCCCCGTTCTCAGGATGGCGCCGAGCTCGGCGAGCGTTTCGTAACCATCGCGGACGGCGTTCGCCGCCGGCCTGTCGATGAACGGGAAGTCGAGGGGGTCGCCCAGCCCGAGGTCGATCATCCGCAGGATGACCTCGGCCAGGTTGGAGCGCAGGATCTCGGGCGGGGTGAACTCGTCGCGCGACTCGTACTCGTCCTCCGAGTAGAGGCGGACGCAGACGCCCCTCGCGGACGCGGCCGCAGCGGCCCTTGCGCTGGTCGGCGCTCGCCCGGGAGATGGGGCTGATCGGCAGGCTGTTGATCCGTGTCCCGGGCTGGTATTGGGCGATCCGGGCGAGCCCCGTGTCCACGACGTAGCGGATGCCGGGGATCGTGAGCGAGGTCTCGGCGACGTTGGTGGCAACGACGATCTTCGGCCCGGTACGGTGTAGACCATGCGCTGCTGCCCGGCCGGGAGGCGCGCGAAAAGGGGCAGGACCGTCGTCAGCGGCATACTTACGTCCCTCGAGGACGCGCCGCGGTCTCCAGGATGTCCTGCTCGGTCGGCATGAAGACAAGGATGTCGCCGGGCGGCTTCTCGCGCCGGAGGTAGGCGACGGCCTCGACGGCCTGGTCCACGTAGTCCTTGTCCTCGGCCTCGTCCTTTTCGGGCGCGCGGTACTCGACCTCGACCGGATAGAGGCGGCCGCTGACCTCGATGATCGGCGCGTTGCGGAAAGCCCGCGAGAATTTCTCGGTGTCGAGAGTGGCCGAGGTGATGATGAGCTTGAGGTCGGGCCGGGCCTCGACGAGCTTGCGCAGGATCCCGAGGAGGAAGTCGATGTTGAGGCTCCGCTCGTGGGCCTCGTCGATGATGATCGTGTCGTAGCCGGTGAGGCCCCGGTCGCCCTGGGTCTCGGCCAGGAGCATGCCGTCGGTCATGATCTTGATGTAGCCGTCGGGCGAGGTCCGGTCCTGGAAGCGGATCTTGTAGCCGACGGAGCGGCCGAGCGGCTCGCCGAGCTCCTCGGCGATGCGGTGGGCGATGGTGACGGCGGCGATGCGGCGCGGCTGGGTGCAGCCGATCGAGGCCCGCAGATGCCGCGGCCCGCCTCGAGGCACATCTTCGGGATCTGGGTGCTCTTGCCGCAGCCGGTCTCGCCCGAGATGATGACGACGCGTGTGCGCGGGGAACGGATGGCCTGGACGATCTCGCCGGCCCGCGCGGTGATCGGGAGCTCGCGAGGGTAGGAGACGCGCGGGAGAGCGCGCGCCCGGGCCGCGGCCTGGGCGGCCGTGCGGGCGGTCGGGTGGGCGGCGGCGCGAGCCGCTCGACGCTCAGATCCCCGGTCATCCATGACGCACCACGCGCATTATAACAAAAGTCGGGGTGGATTCGGGATCGGACCGCGTGACAGAAGATGTCCGGGGACGGCCCTCGAGATCAGCGCTTCGCCTTCGCTTTCGTTTTCGCGGCTCTCTTCCGGACTTTCCCGGCCGTCCCCGGCCCGGTCATCGCGGCCGGGTCCAAGAGCCGGGCGAGCGTCGCCTCGTCCAGGATCCCCTTTTCCCGGAGAACGGTCGCCACCGGCCGGCGTGTCCGGCGCGCCTCTTCGGCCGCCCCGGCGGCCTCGGCGTATCCGATGAGCGGGGCGACCGCGGTCACGAGCCCCAGGCTCGTTTCGGCATACATCCGGCAGCGGGCGGCATCGGCCTTGATCCCTTCGATCGCCCCGGCCCGGACTGCCCGGATGGCGTTGGCCAGGATCGTGATCATGAAGAGGAGGTTGAAGGACACGACCGGCATCATGACGTTGAGCTCGAGCTGGCCGGCCTGGACAGCGGCGCCCGACAGCGAGGTCACAGCCCATCACCTGGTAGCAGACCTGGTTGAGCATCTCGAGCATGCTCGGATTGACCTTGCCCGGCATGATGGACGAGCCCGGGGCGACCGCGGGCAGCGAGATTTCCGCCAGCCCTGTGTAGGGTCCCGGACCCGAGGAGCCGCAGATCGTTGGCGATCCGGTTGAGCTCCAGGGCGAGGTTGCGGAGCGCCGACGACACTTCGGCGAACGGGCGAAGGCTTTGCATGGCCTCGCGGAGATCGGCGGCGGCCTTAAGCGGCAGCCCCGTCTCCGCGGCCAGGAGCTTGACCATGAGACCGGCGTACCGCGGTCCGTGTTGAGTCCCGTGCCGACCGCGCTGCCGCCGATCCCGAGCTCGCGGAGCGAGCGCGCCGCCCGGTCGAGCGCGGCGGCCGATTTGCGGACGGCGACGGCGTAGGCGGCGAACTCCTGCCCGAGCCGGATGGGGACGGCGTCCTGGAGATGGGTCCGGCCGGACTTGAGGACGCCGTCGAACTCGCGGGCTTTGCGCCCGAGGGCGCCCGCGAACTCGCCGAGAGCGGGGGCGAGCCGGCCCTCGAGAAGCTCGAGCGCCGCGAGCCGCATGGCCGTGGGATAGACGTCGTTCGTGCTCTGGCCCATGTTCACATGGTCGTTCGGGTGGACGATCCGGTACCGCCCTTTCCGCCCGCCGAGGATCTCTTCGGCGCGGTTGGCGAGGACCTCGTTCATATTCATGTGGAACGACGTCCCCGCGCCCATCTGGAAGACGTCGACGGCGAACTGGTCGTGGCGCTTCCCGGCCAGGATCTCGTCGCAGGCAGAGACGATGGCCGCGGCCCGCTTCCGGTCGAGGAGGCCGAGCCGGCGGTTGGCCCGGGCGGCCGCCTTCTTGACGCGGGCCATGGCCACGATGAAGACGGCGGGCGCGCGGAGCCCGCTGACCGGAAAGTTCTCGACCGCCCGCTGGGTCTGGATCCCGTAATAGGCGGCTGCGGGAACGGCCTTCCGGCCGAGAGAGTCCTTTTCGAGCCTCATGCGGACGCGGGTATGCGTGGTCATCGTTCCCCTCCCCTCACCATTAAACCAGCCCCGCGCCTGAAAATCAATTCCATCCGCTTTCGGGGTCGAAGAACGCGAGCTACAGATAGAGGGAGGAAAAGTCCTCCCCCCATATTTTATTTCACCCGGATGGGATAGGCGGGCCGCTTCGGTTTTTTGGGCGGGTTCTTGGCGAGCTCTTCCATCACGACCTGGATCGCCCGCTCGAGCTGCGGGTCGTGGCCGGCGATGACGTCCTTGGGCGTCTGCTCGACCTCGATGTCGGGCGGGACGCCCACGTTCTCGACGACCCAGCCGTCCTCGGTCCAGATGGCCAGGTTCGGCGCCGTGACCATGCCGCCGTCCATCAGGACCGGGAAGCCGAGGATGCCGACCAGGCCGCCCCAGGTCCGCTTCCCGACGAGCTTGCCGATCCCGAACTTCCGCCACATCCAGGGCAGGAGGTCGCCGCCCGACCCCGCCGATCTCGTTGATGATCATGACCTTGGGGCCCTGGATCGAGGCGCTGGGCGTCTTGAGGTCGGCGCCGTAGCGCATGGCCCAGTAGGCGACGACGGGCTTCCGCAGCCGGTCGATGTAATAATCGGCCACCGATCCGCCGCCGTTGAAGCGCTCGTCGACGATGATGGCGTCCTTGTCGGCCTGCGGGAAGAAATAGCGCTTGAAATAGATGTAGCCCGCGGTGCTCGTGTTGGGCACGTAGACATAGGCCACGCGGCCGCCCGTGGCCTGCCTCGACCTTGCGGAGGTTGCCCTCGACCCAATCGCGGTTGCGGAGGCCGCTCTCGCTCCGCGATGGGCACGACCTGGACCGTCCGCGAGCCCGTGCCGTCCGGGTTGGGCCCGACCGTGATCTCGACGATCTTCCCGGCCGTGTCCTCGAAACGGGCGTAGAGGTTGGTCGGGGGCCTGCAGGTCCTTGCCGTTCACGGCCAGGAGGTATTCGCCGGCCTTGACGTCCACTCCCGGCTCGGTCAGGGGCGAGCGGAGCTCGGGGTTCCAGTTGAGGCCGCCGTAGACTTTCTTGATCCGGTAGCGGCCGTTGGCGACGGCATAATCCGCGCCCAGCAGCCCTCCCGGGACGCGCTTCGGCTGGTTCGAGGAAGTCGCCCGCCGCCGACGCGGTGGTGGCCGACGGCAAGCTCCGAGCACATCCACTGGATGACGCCGGTTGAGGTCGGCCCGGCACGGCGACGTCGGCGAGGAAGCCCTCGTATTTCGCCTTCATGGCCTTCCAATCGGCGCCGTGCATGTCCCGGGTCATAAAAATAATCGCGGTTGATCCGCCAGGCCTCGTTGAAGATCTGCCGCCATTCGGCCGGAGGGTCGACCCGGACCTCGATGGCGTCGATGTTGAGCCGCCCCTGGCCGGGCTGGGGCTTGCCGGCCGCCGGGACGATGGCGAACATGTTCGGCCCGCCGAGGAGCATCTTTTTCTTGTCGGCCGTCAGGATGAGGCGGCGACGTTGGGGGCCAGGACCTCGTCCTTGCGGTGCCCAGGTCATAGAGATGGAGAGTGCCCGTGCCGCCCGTCGCGGCGGACGCTCGAGGTTGGCCGGGAGGTCGACGGCCAGGTAATAGACCTTGCCGGTCTCGCCGACCTGCGAGGCCGACGTAGATCCCGGCCGGCAGGGGGACGGCCACGATCCGGTGGTCCAGGCCGTCGAAGTCGATGCGGAAAGCGTCCGCGGACGGAGCGGCCGCCGGGGCCTTGGCCGGCGCACCTTCTTATCCTTATCCTCGGGTTTGCCCGAGGCTTTGTCCTGGCCGGGTGCCTTGGCGATGTCCTTGGCCTTCTCGTCCTTGGGCGAGCGGCCTTCTCCTCGTCGCTCTCCTTGGCCAGCGGGTTGGGGAGGTCCTTGCGGCAGGACGGCCAGGTAGAGGCTGTTCGTCTCGTGGATATCGGCGTTCGACATGTCGAACCACTGCCGGGCCGGGCCGGCGTCGGTCGAGGCGAAGAAGTAGAGATACTTCCCGCTCGGGTCGAAGACCGGCTCCGTGACGTCGCTCAGGCCGTCGGTGACCGGGAACGACTTGTCCTGGTCGAGCGAATAGACGAAGACGCGGCGGAAGATAGGTCGGCGTGCTCAGCGTGTAGGCGAGCCACTTCGAATCCGGGCTCCAGGAGGATGGGACATCTGCTTGGCCGCCGGGCTGGTAAAGGTATTCCGCGCCGATCTTCTTCTGGGCGCCGGTCTTGAGGTCGATCCAGGAGAGGGTCAGGCAGTTGTCGGCGAAGGCGATCTTCTGGCTGTCGGGCGACCAACACCGGAGAGCCGTAGAAGCCGGCCCCGTTGAGCTTGAACTTCCTGACCTCGCCCTTGCCGTCCTGGGCCCGGACGTGGAGCTCGTATTCGCCGGAAGCGTCGGAGAAGTAGGCGATGGAAGCGCCGTCCGGCGACCAGATCGGGGAGCGCTCGTGGACGGCCGGCGTGTTCGGTGATGTTGCGCGGGTCGCCCTTCTCGGCGGGGACGGTCACGATCTCGCCGCGGAACTCGAAGACGGCCCGGGCGCCGGTCGGGGAAACGGCGGCGTCGCGGAGCCAGCTGGCTGCCCCGGGCGTAGCGCTCGCGGAGCTCGGGGAGGTCGGTGGCGATGCCGATCGCGAGGCGCCTGTCGTCGTTTTTCCCGACGTCATAGAGATGGAGGACGCCCGCCTGCTCGAAGACGATCCGGCCGCGCGCCGGCCGAGGCGTTGAGCACGGGATAATCCTTGAAGGAGGTCAGCTGCTTGACCTCCTTGGACGCGCGGTCGTAGGAGAAGAGGTTGAACTCGCCGTTCCGGTCCGACCGGAAATAGATCTTGGCGCCGACCCACATCGGGCCCGGCGTCATTCGACCGGCCGGCCGGCTGGGGGACCTTTTCGATGGACTGGTCGGCCGTGTTGAAGATCCAGATCCGCGAAATGCGTGCCGCCGCGGTAATTCTTCCACTGGAGGAAGGCGTCGCTGAAGCGGGTTGTAGGCGATGGGTTTCCCGTCCGCGGAGTAGAGCGGCCCGAGTAGGCGTAAGGGATCGGGAGCTTGACCGGGAAGCCGCCCTCCACGGGGACCGAGTAAAGAGCTCGCATAGGAGCGCACGGCTGAATCCCGGGACGACATGAAGAGGACGGACTTTCCCGTCGGGCGTGAAGCCCTGGACGACGTCGGCGCCCGGGTGCCAGGTCAGCCGCTTGGGGATGCCCCCGCCGGCCGGGATGACGTAAACGTCCGTGTTCCCGTCGTACTGGCCGCTGAAGGCGATGAGGGACCCGTCCGGCGAGAAGGCCGGGTTGGATTCGACGCCGATGTCCGACGTCAGGCGCCGGACGTTCTTGCCGTCGAGGTCCGGCGGTCCAGAGGTCGTTGGCATAGACGAAGGCCACCTGGCTGGCGCTCACGGCCGGCTGGGTCAGGAACTTCGTGTCCTTCGTGTCGACGGCCAGGGCCCGGCCGAAACACGCCAGGATGACGATCGCACACAAGACGACGGGAAAGGTTTTTTTCATTTTTTCCTCCGGGGGGTCATAAAGTAACATACGTTTTTCCCCTGTCAAAGGTTCATGGCCGTAACTATAACATAGAATCGGGGCCATTGAGGATGATATCCCTTGTCGGGCCGGAGGTTTTTGAGTATGATGCGGGAAAGGTCATGGGTAAGGCTCCCCGGGACTTCTACGAGATCCAGAAAAGCCTGCGGGCCAAGAGCCTCCTTCTCTTCGTCGCCGTCCTCGCCTTCCATTTCATAGCGATCGGGCTCATCGCCCTGGCCCTTGTCCTGAGCTTCGGTTTCCTCCTGGCCGGCGGGATGGTCCACGCCCCTCACTTCTGGTTCCGATTCTTCCTCTTCGACCTGACCGCGGCCGGCCTCGTCGCCGTCCTCCATTTCCTGGATGCCAGCAGGAACGGGCCCCGTTACATCCTCAAGCGCCTCCAGGCCGCGGTCCCCGACACGTCCGACCGCTACCACAAGCAGTTCCTCGACACGCTGGACGAGATCCGGATCGCCGCCGGCCTCCCTCGGGTCAACGGCTATGTCCTGCCGTCCTTCGCCGTCAACTCGCTGGCCCTCATCGAGTCCGGCGGGACGCCCGCGGTCGCCGTCACCGAGGGGCTGCTGGCCGAAGGCACCCGCGACGAGCTCGAGGCCGTGGCGGCCCATGAGCTGGCCCACATCGCCCGGGGCGACGCCTTCTACCTGACCCTCGTCTGCTCGCTGGCCAACATCTTCGAAAAGCTCCGGGAGGCCCTCGAGCCGGAGTCGGACGACTTCCGGACCCTTTCGGAGGGGGAGAGTGGTCGCGCCGCCGCCGGCGCGGCCCGCGGACTTCTCTATGCCGCCGTCGGTCTATCGTCCCTCGTCATGCACCTCCTGAGCATGCTCGTCAGCCGCGAGCGGGAGCTCCTGGCCGACGCCGCCGCGGTCGAGCTCTGCCGGTCCCCCGAATCGCTGGCCCGGGCCATCTACAAGGCCCAGGTCAAGAACTCTTTCATCGGCGATTTCTCCCTCACCTACACGCCGCTCTTCATCGTCCCGCCGGACGCCCGCGATGTCCCGGACGACCTCGCGGGGAGGCTCTTCAACTCCCATCCGCCGTTCATGAAGAGGCTGGGATTGCTCGCGGCCATGGCCCACAAAACGCCCGGCGAGATCATCATGGAGGTCAGGGACAGCGAAAGATCTCGGGAACAGGCGCGCGGCATCATCTATTCCTTCGAGGAGATCAGAAAACGCCAGCTCGAGCTTTTTCCCGGTTTTATGGACCGACAGCGACCCGGGCCCGGCCCGGCGCCGCCGCCGCCCGGGGCGCCCGATGCCGCCGCGCTTCCCACCGCGGCCCCCGGCCTTCCGCCCGACGAGGCCCGGATCTGGCTCCTCTTGTCCAATCTCCCCGGGCGATGGGAGGGTCCGTTCACGACGGCCGAGCTCATCTGCCATCCGAGGTTCTCGCCCGTGATCGTCGTGAAGAACACCCATGAGGGGGTCGAGGGCCGGGCCAGGGAGTTCTCCCAGATCCGGATCGCCCTCGCCAACCTGGCCCGGAAAAAGCCCCTCGAGCCGGCCCGCGGGGGCCTCTGCCCCCGCTGCAGGGTCCCGCTTGTCGAGACTTTTTATGAGGGCGTCTCGGTGGGAGTGTGCCCGCAATGCACGGGAAAGCTCGTGGACATGGCCGGCGTCGCGAGGATCATCGCCAGACGCGAATTGAAGTTCTCGGATGACCTGACGGCCAAGGCCCGGGCTTTCAGGGAGCGCGTCCGCCTCAACCCCATCAAAAAGCAGAAGATCAACACCTCCGTGACCGAAGAGATCCCCTGCCCGGCCTGCGGCTACAGGATGGTCCCCAGGCCGTACAGCTACCAGTATTTCGTTCCGGTCGACAAGTGCCTGTCCTGTTCGAAGATCTGGTTCGACGCCGACGAGCTCGAGATCCTTCAGATCCTCATCGAGGACCGCTAAGAGGATTCAGATCTCGAAGGCGCCGGTGTCGATCCATTCCTTCTTGAGGACCGACCAGAAATCCTCGGCCAGGCCCCGGAGGACGTAATCGTACGGGAGCCATCCATAGCCCTTCTCGCCCCAGCCCGGCCCCCAGGAGTTCCGGATGAGGAGCGCTCCTTTCGTCTCCCCGCCGCCCTCTGTGTTCCGGATCGTCATCCTGTCATCGTAGCCCATGGCGACGACCGCATGGCCGCCCTCGACTTTCTCCCGGCCCGACGGGAACGGGATCCGGCCCGTCGCCGCGGCCTGCTCGATGGAGCTATAGACCGTGAACCCGAACATGGCCGGGTGCCCGGCGGCCAGATAGGCCTTGAGGCGCTCGATGACCTGGGGCCGTCCGCTCCCGGGCGGGTCATGGCGATAATACTTGATCGTCTTGTAATTCTGGGCGAAAGCATAGCAGAATGCCGGAGGCTCCTTGTCGAACTCCCGCTCGTCCTCCGTGTAGGGCCAGTATTGCTCGGGCGGGACCCCGAAGAGGACCATGGCCCCTATGATCAGCCTGAGGTAAGCGCCGGTGTCCCCCTCCATTTTCATCAGGTTGCGGGCCACCTTATAAAGGAAGAGCCGGGAGGCCTCGATATGCCGGCCGAACGATTTCCTCTCGTAATATTCGATGGCCCCGGCCCCCGCCTGGGCCGTGCAGGACCCGAGCGACCCCTGGTCCTCGACGGGCGAGGCCCACTCCCTGAGGTCTGCCGACGCCGGGGCGGCGGGCCCCCTCTTTCTCCCCGAGCGCGGGCGGGCGGAAGCCGCGAGTCCGGTCGGCCCCAGGATCTCCCGGACCTCGCTCGTCTCCTCGGTGTAGTCCCGGAAGTCGGGGAAATCCGGGAGCCAGCCGAAACCTTTTTTGAGCAATTCCGTCATGGTGAAAACCCCTCCATCATCGAACGTGAGTGTTCATTCTAATAAAAGAACGCCCGCCGATCAACGGTAAAAAGAAGATAAGTGGCGCAGTGTATAAAGAAAGTTGAGGGGGAATGGCCGGAACGTCATGCTTCGTTAGAGACTCGTTTCAGATATTTACCAGAAGTGCGGCTCCGAGCGGCTCCGCCACCCTTCTGCTGGTCGCTCCTCGGAATCCGCCCCGCCAAGAGCCGGTGCTGCCCCCGCTCAGAAGCGGGACTGCCCGGATCTGGACAAATCGGGCAGGAGCCGGTGCTGCCCCGCTCAGAAGCGGGACTGCTCCCTGCCGGAGGGACTCCCTCCGAGTCCGCGACCTCGAAAAGAAAAGCGGCGGGGACTGCGTAAAAAGCCGCGCGGCGGCGTCCGAAAAGCGGGTAGGTTCTCCTCCTCGCGCGCCGGGGGGGAATATCCTCCTTGAAATCACCTCAAGGGGTGATTGACCGGGCCTGGGGGTGATGAAAAATAGGTGCGCAAGGACACAAACCGAGCCTGTGAGACCTGAGATATGGGCATGAAGAAGATTCTCGTCATCGATTATGACCAGACCTCCCTGGCCTCCCTCAGCGCAACCCTGTCGAATGAAGGGTTCGAGGTGGTCACGGCCGGGGACGGCCAGGTCGGCTGGGAGAAATTCCAGAGTGAAAAACCCGACCTCGTCCTCATGGAGGCCATGCTGTCCAAGATCCACGGCTTCGAGCTCTGCGACCGGATCACAAAGGACCCTGCCAGGAAGGTGCCTGTCTTCATTATGACCGGTGTTTACAAGGACCGGGTCTACAGGACCGAGGCCCTCCGGACCTACGGGGCCTCGGAATACTTCGAGAAGCCCCTGGACATGCTCAAGTTCATCGCGTCCATCCACGGCGTCCTGACCGTGCCCGATATCAAGCCCGACCCCGACATCAGGCCCGCCCTGGAGGCCAAGCCGGGGAACGGCGAGCCGGCGGATGAGCCCATGCCAATGCCCCTGCCCGTGGCCAATCCCGTCATGGAAGAGCCGCGCCGGGCCGAGCCTCGCCCCGAAGTCAAGCACCCGAGAGAGACGTCTCCCCGGATGAGGCCCGGCTACGAGGCCGGACTGGCCGGGGGCGAAGGCCTGAGCCTCGAGAGCGTCCTTCAAATCAAGCCCGAACGGGAAGAGCGCCACCGGGCCGAAGCCCATCCCGGCCTCGGGTCAGCGAAAGACACGCTCCCCAAGGTCAAGATCGCGCCCGAACATGCGCCGGCGAAAGACGACGAGATCCGGCTCGAGACCCTCCTCAACCTCGTCCCCGAAAAAGAGGGCCACCGGAGCGAGCCGCACCGGCAGGGGGCCCAAGGTCACGCGGTCCCGGCAGCCGCCGAAGTGAAGCCCCGCGAACATGCCAAGAAGGAAACAGGGACCGAGGACATTGACAAGCTCCTGAAAACGACCCTGGCCGATTTCGGGCTCGAGACCGAGAAGAAAAAGGCGGTCAGGCCGACTCCGCCTCCGCCTCCGAAAGTCGAGCCCGTAGCGGAAAAGCCGAAAGCAGTCGCCCCCGCAGCCCCGGTTCACGCAGCCCCGACCCTCGCGCCCCAGAAGTCCAAATATGCGGCTCAGAATGTTCCCCCCGCCCCGGCCCATGAACCGCAGAAACCCGCGACGCCCCCGCCCATGCCCGCCGCGGTGGCCGAGAAGCCGAGACCGCCTCAGCCCAAGACCGAGTCGGCTCCTCCCGCCCCGGCCCAGGCTTACGCAAAGCCCAAGCCCGCCGCCCAGCCGGCCCCGGCCGTCCATGCGGCGCCCGCGCCGAAGCCGGAGCCCGGACCCGAAGCCAAGCCCGCGGCGGAAAAAGCCGCGAAGAAAGAAACGGCCTGGGAGCCGGATAAAGCGGCCGAATCGCGGATCTTCAAGGACATCTACGAGGTCGACAAGAAAAAGAACCCGATGCCTTTCGTCGCCGTGGGCGCGGGGCTGGTCATCGTGGCGGCCGTCGGATTCTTCATCCTCAGGCCCAAGCACCCCGCTTCCCCGGCCGGGTCCGGCGTGGACAACCCGACGACCATGACCCAGTCGAGCGTCACCGAGAAGTCGCTGGATATGGTCCTGCCCCCTCTGCCCGAGGAAAAGCTGAAGGCCGTGAATCCGAAGCCCAAGCCCGCTCCGGCCGTCCAGACCCGCCAGGCCGAGCCCCTCCCGACGGCGGACGAGCTCATCGTCCCTCCTCAGCTCGATGCTTCCCACCTGGCCATCCAGGGGCCGGCTGAAAAGAAGTCGGAGGTGAAGCCGGCCGAGACAAAGACGGCTGCGGTCAAGCCCGGGAATGAGAAGGCCGCGGAAACCCAGACTCCCCCGCCCCAAAATCAGCCGCCGGCGAAAACGGAACCGGCTCAGTCCCAACCCCAAGGCGCTCCTGCCGGCGGCAATGATGCCTCATCCGAGGCGGCCCCGGCCCCGAAGGCCAACACCGGCGACCTCGTCGACCTGGCCACGGTCGACGAGGAGCCCCGGGTCATGAAGTCCTTCGAGCCCACCTACCCGAGCCAGGCCGCCCGCTTCGGCAAGGAGGGCTCGGTCACGGTCAATGCCCTCATCAATGAAGCCGGGAACGTCGTCCGAACGGGGATCCTCAAGGGCCTGAAGGACGACATGGGTCTGGAGAAGGCCGCCCAGGCGGCGGTCAAGAAATGGAAATTCCAGCCGGCCAAGAAGGACGGCGTGAACGTCAAGGTCTGGAAGCCGATCGTCATCACCTTCAAGGCGGCGAACAGCCCAACGCGCTCTGAGTCAACGATGAAAGACATATCGCAAATCAACAAAAGGAGTCACCCATGGGACTGAGCAAGGATCAGGAAGAGCTCTATAAGAGGACGATGGGAGAGGTCAAGAGGCAGCTCGACAACCTCGACGACGAGGTCGAGAAGGAGCTCCAGAAGGTCCGGAGACGCCTGGCCGAGCTTCAGGAATCCAAGAAATCCCTGAAGATGGTCTACGAGGGCACGGCCAAGCTCCTGGGCATCGAGGTCGAGTCGGAGGACGAGGACGCCGGCGACCAGGCGGCCGCCTCGCCCAAGATGTGAGAGGGGGGCCTGGCCGGCCCAGCCGGACGTCCCCGCCATGCCTTTTCCCGCCTGATACGATCCCTCCTGCCCCCCATCCCCGCCCGTTCATTCATTGACTCCCGGCCGGGGTTTTGCTATAGACTGGGTGGTTATGTTTATCGTTCTTGGCATCCTCGCCGGCCTCATCGCTTCCGTCCCCTTGGGGCCGATCAACGTCTTCGTCGTTTCCCAGACCCTCAAGCGCGACTTCTTCCACGGCATCCTGGCCGGGATCACCACGGCCGTCATGGACATGGCCTACTGCCTCATCGCCCTGATGGGCTTTTCCCTGATTAGGTTCCGCCTTAGTCCGCCCATCATGTCAATCATGAAGGTGGTCGCCGGCCTGATTGTCCTCGTGATCGGCTTCCGGCTCGTCCGTGATTCCAAGACCTTCAGCCTTCCCCAGAACGGCGACAAGATTCCCTCGGCCCCGCACCGGCCCATCTTGGGCGTCATCCTCCTCTATGTGACCAACCCCTCCCTCTACGTTTACTGGATCATCGTCGCCGGATACATGACCGGCCACGACTACGTCCAAAACAGCGGCTGGACGGCCGTCGCCTTTGCCGCGGCCTGCGGGCTGAGCTCTTTCCTCTGGTACGTCACGCTCGTCCGGTTCGTCGCGCGGAGGCAATCCCGGATCCGTCCTGAAACATTCCGGAAGATTCTAAATTATCTTGGACTGCTCCTGACCGGGCTCGGAATCTTCACGATCGCATCGGTCTTTTTCTGATCCACGATGGCCAAGCCATGACCAAGCGCGAGCGGGTCGAGAAGGCGCACGGCTTCGGCATCCCCGACCGCCCTCCCTTCGTCCCCGCCGTATACGAGCATAAGGCCGCCCTCCTCGGCCGGACGCCCTCAAAGGTCTGCCGCGACGCCGGATTGCTTCGTGAGGCCCTTCTCAGGGAGCTCGAGATCTACGACCCCGATGTGCTGACCGTCGGCATCGACGTTTATAATGTCGAAGCCGAGGCGCTCGGCTGCCGGGTCCGCTATTTCGAGGACTCGAACGACGTCCCGGCCGTGGCCTCTCCCCTTCTCCGGGGCGCGGGAGGGGCCGATCAGCTGGAGGTCCCGGACCCGGAGAGCGCGGGACGGATGCCGCTCTTCCTCGATACAGCCGGACGCCTTGGCCGGGAGCTGGGGTCGGACGTGCCCGTCAGGGGGGCCGTCAGCGGCCCGTTCTCCCTGGCCTGTGCCCTGCTGGGGACGGCGGAAGTCCTCGTGGGGACGGCCGACGACCCCGCGTCGATCGCGAGACTCCTGGATTTCTGCGGCCGGGTGACCGTCGCCTATGGAAGGGCGTTCCGGGCGAGGGGCGTCGACGTCGCGATTTTCGATTCCAAGGCTTCGCCGGGCGCAGCCTCGCCCCGGGTTTTTCATGACCTCGTCATGCCCGTCTATCGCGACCTGGTCATCCCGGGCTTGTCCGCCGCGGGGGCAAGGCCCGTGCCCCTGATCATCGGCGGCGATACGACGCCCGTCCTCGAAGACCTGCTCCGGACCGGGGCGACCCAGCTCCTCTGTGACGCGGGAGCCGATATCGAGGCGTTCAAGATAAGGTGCCGGGAGGAGCGCCGCCCGTTCCGGGTCAGCGTCGACGCCCGGCTCGTCCACCGGGGCCGCCCGGACGAGATCCGGGCCGAGGCGCTGCGCCTCCTCGGGGCCACCGCGGGCCAACCCGGGCTTCTCTTCGGCTGCGGCGTCGTGGCCTACGACACCGACCCCGCCAACGTCCTGGCCCTCCGGGCCGCCCTCGACGAGTTTTCGGCCCGGGCCAGGTGATCATCAAGCAGAATGGCTCATGAGGCGATGAGCTGACCCGTTCGCCGACGCTAAGCCCCGCCTTTCAATCCCCTTCGCCGGATTCCGCGGACTCACGTACGTGGAATCCGGCGAAAGGAACAGGCGCTCCAAAACCTCCAAAAGTTGGACCCCATGGACGTAAGCTCGTGGAGCTTCAGGGCGGGGACAAGAAGCGAGGCTCAGGGTTACTAAGCCGGGCAGGATATAATTGTCTTCAGATTTCTCTATCGCCCGGCTAGTACTCGGGGAGCAGCAAGGATTATGTAATATACTTACTGCTCCCCGTAGTAACCCCGAATAAGCCCCAGCATTCATGCCGGGGACTCGAGGGGTTGACTGTCACTGAACTTACGCGAGAGCGCGGCCGTGGCGGCGGGCCTGGCCCCCCTCGATGGGGATCACGCGAAATGGAGCTTGAGCTGCTCGATCCTCTTCCCGATGTCGATCCGGCCCCGGCACCGGGCCTGGCACGACCCGCACGACGCGCACCGGTCGAGGCCCCGGCCGGCGGGCAGGCTCGCGATCGTGTCCTGGGCCTGGAAGACGTTCGGGTAGCGAAGGTACATGTGGGCCCTCATCAGGGCCGGCGTGTCCACTCCGGCGGGGCAGGTCGGCAGGCACGCACCGCACCGGACGCAGGCGGCCATGGCCAGCTTGATGTTCCTGTCGGAGAGGAACTTTTTCTCCCCGGGGGTGAGCGTCAGATCACGTCCGACGGCGAGATCCTGGTCGAGCTCATCGTAGGTCGTGAAGCCGGGCGCGGCACTATGGATGAACTCGTGCCGGAGGACCCACTTGAGGACCGCGGTCTGGAGGATGGACCCCGCGTAAAGGGCCTGCTGATCGGCGGGGGTCATGTCCCTGTACCAGGACTGCATGCACTGGGTCTTCATGGCGATGAGGCCGATGCCCTTGGCGGAGGCGTTCTCGAGGGAGCGGTGGAGCGAGGCGTTTCCCGCGAGAGCATAATTGAAGGCGACGAGGACGACCTCGTAGAAGCCGCCGCGGACGGCCTCGTCCAGGCAGGGCCCCATGTTTTGATGGGTGGAGAAGCCGGCGAAGCGGACCTTTTTCTGGGACTTGAGCTCGGCCAGGGCGTCCTCGAATCCTTTCCGCTTGAGGTCGTCGACCCGGCTGACGTCGTGGATATAGAGCATGTCGACGTAATCGGTCCTCAGCCGCCGGAGGCTGCCCTCGAAGACCCTGATGAAAGCGGCTTTGAGCTCCGCCGGAGCCAGGGATTCGCGCCTGTCGGGCGGAATAGCGACCTTGGTGGCGATGACGGACTTGTCGCGGGCTTTGAGCTCCTCGAGGACCCGGCCGACCATCTCCTCGTTCCGGCCCCGCTGGTAGCCCGCGGCCGTGTCGAAGTAGCGGATCCCAAGCTCGTAGGCCTTCCGGATGAGCTCGGGATTGTCGGCGTTCATGACGCCCATGTTGACGATGGGGAGCCTAAGGCCGGTCTTGCCGAGGGCGCGGGTCAGGAGCGGCTTCGGAGCTCCCGCCGAGGGAGAGGTTTGGGCACGAAGGGCCGCGGGATTTCCCAGCCGGCTGAGGACCGCCGCGGCTCCCGCGCCGGCCAGGGCCGTGGAAAAGAATTCTCTGCGGCCGAGCTTATTTCTTGAATCCGCCATGATGTCGAAACTCCTTTTAGTCTATTTTACCCGAAATCGGGCTGAGTTCCACATGTTTTGAAAGAGGTCTATCATCATTGAACTTTTTGAGGGGCTGGGACGTATAATTAAATTGAAGGAGAACGAAAATGACGAAGTTCCTTCTGTGGCTGATCCTTCTGGTGTTTTGTTGGCCCCTGGCTCTTCTTGCGCTCATTCTCTACCCGCTCGTCTGGCTTCTCCTCCTGCCCTTCCGGCTTCTGGGGCTAACGATGACGGCTTTTTTCGAGTTCTTCAAGGCCATCATCATGCTCCCGGCTCGGATCCTCCGCGGGCCCTCGAGAATCTGAGGGGATCAAACCGGCCTCGTGATATGCGGGCCAGCGCTGACCCCGTTCCATCCTTAATTTCGGTGATCATTACGGTGACATACAACTCAATGCACTAAATAGAAATCGTTGCCTATTTCGGTAATGAGTTGCGTGTCACCGTAATTGTCTACAGTCCGTAGATTTGACCCCGTCCGGGTGTGTATAATAAGCGTCCCGATGGAAGTCAAAGAACACTTCTATGCCGACGACCCCTCCAAAGGCCCCGCCGACGCGAAGACGACCCTCCCCGGAGTCGAGTACTTCTTTCTCGGGAACGGCCTGATCCAGGCGGCCGTCCAAGTCTGCGGCGCGCCCGGAGCCACGGCGGCCGGCCTGCTCATCATGGACCCCGAGCGCCTTGGGCCGAAGCGGCGCGCCCTGACCTTCGACCCTGTTTGCGGCATCGGTCCGACGGAGATCTCGGTCGTCGAAGGCCGGAACGTTTATCGGCCGGCCGGGAGGTCCGTCCGGGCCCGTTGGGCCCCGGAGGGGCTGGGGCCCCGGGTCGAGGTCGCCTGGCGGGGCGGACCGTTCCGGGTCAAGGAGCTTTTCTATTGTCCCGACCGTAAGACTGCCCGGCTCATCCGCTGCGTCACGGTGACCCATCTCGAGCCCGCCGAACGCAAGGCGCGCGTCAGGACGGGAGTCAGGGGGCGCACTCTCGAAAAAAGCCTGCGGTTCCGGGGCCGGGAAAAGAGGATCGCCGTTTTCGAGTACAGGATCCTCCGCGCCGGCTCCAGGCCGTCCGTCAGGCTTTCGCTCGGCGCGAACCTGGAGATTGACCCGGACGAGGCAAGGTACTGGGCGGAAACCGCGTCTTGGCATGCCTTCAACCCCCTCCTCGACGGCTTTTTCTCCGCGGCGAAATTCGGACTCCGGGCGGCCGTGGCGGGATCGGGGAAGCTCGACGGCGGGATCTGGCAATATAACCTCGAATGGGTCAGAGACCAGGCCTTCATCGCCATGGCCCTGGCCATGTCCGGCCAGTTCAAGCCGGCCCGGACCATCCTCGGCCGGCTCCTCGACCGGTTCGTCAGCGAGGAAGGGGCGACCATGGATTCGAGCCGGCTCCGGTCTTGGGAGGAGAGCGAGTTCGACCAGAACGGCGTCCTTCTCTTTGCCCTCGAGAGCTACGTCAATTGGACGGGGGACACGAGCCTCCTTTCCCGCTATCGGGCGAAGATCGTCAAAGCGGCCGAATTCCCCCTCAGGAAGTTTTTCCGCCACCCTGCGTCGGGGCTTCTTTCGAACCGGCGGGAGTTCTGGGAACGGCATAGCGCGCACGGAATCTGCGACGGGATGGAGCTCGCCCACCAGCTCTTCGTCTCCATGGGCCTGGATTCCGCGGCCCGCCTCGCCCGCCGGATGGGCGACGCCCGAAGGGCCGGCACGTGGCGGAACGCGTCCGACCGCCTAAGAAGAGCGGCCTTCCGCCCCGGGAGATTCTCCCTGATCGAGGGCGGCCGGCTCATCAAGAGGCGCGGCACCGACGGCCGGGTCCAGGCGGAGGTCAGGCCTCTGCCCGACTCGCTCCTCCCCGTCCAGGCGCCGCTTTTCGAAAAAGGCCGCCACCTCCTCAACCCCGATACCTCGGCGGCCCTCCCGATCGCCTGGGAATTCGTCGACCCGGCCGGCCCGATCGCCCGCCGCACCCTCGCTTCCCTCGAACCGCTCTGGAACGAGCGTTGGACGGGCGGCGGCTACGGCCGCTACAACGTGACGTCCGAACCGGATTCCCCGGGGCCGTGGCCGTTCGCCTCGCTGTTCGTTGCCCGGGCCAGCTTCGAGGCCGGGAACGACCGGAACGTCCGCCGCGTCCTCGGGTGGCTCGGCCGCCTTCCCGGGTCGAGGGCCGGGACGTGGTTCGAGTTTTACGGCCCGCGGCCCGTCCCTCCCTATCCCCAGGTCGGCCTCGTCCCCTGGGTCTGGGCCGAGATGCTTTTCCTTTTCATTCACCACATCCTGGGCGTCCGGCCCTCAGAGAAAACTGTCCGGCTCAGGCCGCGGCTCCTGCGCGGCCTGGACCTCCTCGAGGCCTCCGTGCGCCTTCGCGGCGGCCGGCTCGAGATGACCGTCCGCAAGGCCCGGCGCCGCGAAAAACCCGGCTACCGGATCGGAGACGAGTTCCATCCATATCGGAAGGCCGGGATCGAAATCCCTCTCCCCGCGGATTCCCAGATCATCAAAGTCGAGGCGATCGTGCCCTGATGAACATCTCCGCAACGTTAATGAAAGAATGGGCCTCGATGACGGCTGAAGCAATAAAAAAAAATGCGCAGGGGGTGTTCCCGGAGGAGGGCGTGTGGAGGGCCGAGCGGGCACGGTTCTCCGACCAAGGGTCGGGGAGAGCGAGGCCCGGAACCGAAGCGGGTTTGGCTCGCCGGGACAAACCCGCGACCCGACGGAGGGAATCCCCCGAGCTCAACCACAAATGGGCTGAAGCCGGCCCCGAAGCCCGGCCGCTAATTTAGAGGAGATTGAAGATGGCGCGAAAAAAGATCCACCTGGTCTCGAACGCCCACCTGGACCCGGTCTGGCTCTGGGAATGGGAGGAGGGGGCCGGCGAAGCCCTCTCGACCTTCCGGCACGGCCGCCGAATTCTGCGAGCGCTACCGGGGCTTCGTCTTCTGCCACAACGAGGCCGTCCTCTACCAGTGGGTCGAGGAGTACGAGCCCGCCCTATTCAAGCGGATCCAGAGGCTCGTCCGGGCCGGGAAATGGCACATCATGGGCGGCTGGTACCTCCAGCCCGACTGCAACATGCCGAGCGGCGAATCGTTCGTCCGCCAGATCCTGCTCGGGCAAAGGTATTTCCGCGAGAAATTCGGCGTCGAGCCCGAAACGGCGGTCAACTTCGATCCTTTCGGCCACACCCGCGGCCTCGTCCAGATCCTGGCCAAGAGCGGCTACCACCGCCTATCTTTGCTGCCGGCCGAGCGATGCCTGGTGCCCTCTGCCGGGCGACGAATTCGTCTGGGTCGGCTACGACGGCTCCGAGGTCCTGGCCAACCGGGCGTCGGCCCACTACTGCTCCATCGGAGGCAAGGAGCGGCGAGAAGCCTCGAGGAATGGCTCGCGAAGAACCCGGGCGAAGCGAGCTGATCATCCATCTCTGGGGCGATCGGCAATCACGGCGGCGGGCCTTCCCGGAAGGACCTCGGCGACCTCGAACGCCTCAAGGCCGAGCGGCCGGACCTCGAGATCGTCCATTCGACGCCCGACGCCTATTTCGAGGAGCTCGAGGCGAAGCGCCGCCGCCTTGCCCCGCTGGGCCAAGGACCTCAACCCCTGGGCCGTGGGCTGCTACACGTCGCATGGTCCGGGTCAAGCAGGGGCATCGCCGGCTCGAGAACGAGCTTTTCTCGGCGGAGAAGATGGTCACGGCCGCCTGGTCGCAGGGGCTGATGCGCTACCCGCAGGACGAGCTCGAAGAGGGTCATGGAGGACCTGGCTTTCACCGAGTTCCACGACATCCTGCCCGGCTCGGCCATCCCGGCCGGCGAGGAAGCCGCCGTGCGCCAGGTCGATCACGGCCTCGAGATCCTGGCCCGTCTCAAGGCCCGGGCCTTCTTCGCCCTGGCCTCGGGCGAGCCGAAGGCCGCGGCCGGCGAGATGCCGTTCTTCGTTTTCAACCCTCACCCCTTTACGGTCAGGACCATCGTCGAGTGCGAGTTCGAGCCCTGGGAGCCGAATTATGCCAAGGCCGACTTCTGGAACCCGTGTCTTTCGACGGACGGCAGGGGCCTCGCGTCCCAGGTCGAGAAGGAGGCGAGCAACCTCAGCCTCGAATGGCGGAAGAAGGTCGTCTTCGAGGCCGAGCTCGGGCCGTCCAGGATGAGCAGGTTCGATTGCCGGCTTGAGCCGGTCGCCGAGAGACCGAAACCCGCCGCCCGAGAGGAGGACGGGTCCATCACGGTCAGGACTCCCGACCTCACGGCCGCCGTCAACCCCAGGACGGGCCTCCTCGACCGGTATGAGGTCAAGGGCATCGATTATCTGAAGGAGGGGGCCTTCCGGCCCCTGGTCGTCCAGGACAACGCCGACCCATGGGGGATGAAGGTCCGGAGCTTCCGGAGCCTGGCCGGAGAGTTTAGGCTGGCGACGCCCGAGGAGGCCGCGGCGTTCTCCGGGTCCGCCGCCGGGCCCGTCCCCCCTGTGAGGGTCATAGAGGACGGCGCTGTCCGGACAGTCATCGAGGCCGTCCTTTCGTTCGGGAGATCGACCGCCGCCCTCCGCTACAAGGTCCCGAAGAAGGGGACGGAGCTCGAGTGCGAGGTCCGCGTCTTCTGGGCCGAGAAGGACAGGATGCTGAAGCTCTCCTTGCCGTCACGCCTTCGGGCGCCGCGCTTCATGGGCCAGGTCGCCTTCGGCGCCGACGAGCTTCCGTCGAACGGCGACGAAGCCGTCGCCCAGAAATGGCTGGCCCTGGTTTCGGAAAAGGACGGCGCCGTCTTCACCGTCGTCAACGACTGCGTCTACGGGTCCGACTTCTGTGACGGGGAATTGCGGCTCTCGCTTCTCCGGTCGCCCGCCTACTCGGCCGATATCTGGGAGGACAAGCTTGCCGTTGCGGAGGACCGGTTCATCCCGAGGCAGGACCAGGGCGAACGCCTTTTCCATTTCTGGATCAACGGAGGGCCTCTCTCCGAACGGCTGGAGGAGATCGACCGGGAGGCGCTCGTCAGGAACGAAAGGCCCTACGTCCTCCCCTTCTGCCCGGCCGGGCGGGGCAAGAAGACGAAGGCCGGGGTCGTCGTCGACGGGCCCGCCGTCGAGGTCACGGCGTTCAAGAAGTCCGAGGACGGGAATGACATCGTCGTCCGCCTCTTCGAGCCCACGGGGAAGCCCCGGACAGCGACGGTCCGCCTTCCCGCGTCCGGCGCCAGGAAGAAGGTCCGCCTGGGCGGGTTCGAGGTGAGGACGCTCCGCTTCAGCCCGAGGTCCAAAAAATGGGCCGAGGCGGACCTCATCGAACGGAGGCTCGCCAAGAAGTGAACTCACGCGAAAGGGTCTTCGCGGCCCTCGAAGGGCGGGTCCCCGACAGGGTCCCCTACGGGGAGTTCGCCGTCGATTTCGACACCGTCGAGAAGATCATCGGCCACGAGACCTACCTGAGGGCCAAGGCCAGGTCCCAGATCGCCTTTTGGGAAGGCCGCGGGGACGAAGTCGCCGAGAGCTGGCTCAAGGACCACATCGAGCTCCACCGCCGGCTGGAGCTCGACATCGTCACGTTCCCCATGGCGACATGGGAGATCCCGGCCGAGACCGGCGACCCGCCGCCCCGCCGCATCGACCCGGCGACCTGGGAAGACAGGCACGGCCGCGTCTACAAGTTCTCGGACATCACCGACGACATCACCTGTGTCCGCGACCCGGTCAGGGACGCGAAGGTTTTCACCGCGGCCGAATTCGAGAAGGAGCCGGACCCGCCGCGGCGCGACGACCGGTCCTGGAAGATCCTGGACGCGGTCATCCTGGAGCTCAAGGGCGAAAAGTTCATTTGCGGGCCGTCGGGCGGGTCGATCGGGATCGTCCTTCTCGGCGGCATGGAACGCGGCCTTCTCGAGATCGGAGGGAACCGGGACGTCGTCCGGGCGGCGACGGCCTACCTCGTCAAACAGCAGAACCTGGCCGACGGGGTCATGATCCATCCGGACTCCGACGCCGTCCTCTGGGCCGAGGACCTGGGCTACGGCAAGGGCCCCCTCATCAGCCCGCGGCTGTTCCGCGACCTTTTCCTCGAGGCCAACAAGTCCCGGGCCCGGAACGTCAAGGAAAAATTCGGGAAGAAGATCCTCAAGCACTGCTGCGGCAACGTCAACGCCCTGATGGATGATTTCATCGAGATCGGATTCGACGCCTACCAGTCCATCCAGCCCACGGCCGGCATGGACATCTGCGCCATCAAGAAAAGCCACGGTGACAAGATCACTCTCTGGGGCGGCGTCGCCGTCGAGAACCTGGTCGGGGGGACGACGGAAAACGTCCGGCGGGACGTCCGGCGGGCCATGGCGTGCGCCAAGCCGGGCGGCCGGTTCATCCTCGGCTCGAGCCACAGCGTCGCCGTGGGGACGAAGTACGACAATTACATGGCTATGCTGGACGAGTACCGTAAACTGTGCGAATATTGAGCCTCGAGGACGGCATGGTCAAGGCTCCCGTTTCGCTCGTCCTGGTCGGGATCGGAGGGATGGGCGCCGTTTATGTCCGGGAGCTCCTGGACGCGAAAGATCCCTGGCCTTTCCGGATCGCCGGCGCCGTCGACCCCGAACCGGAGCGCTGCGCCTGGCTCGAGGAGCTTCGGGCCGCGGGGGTCCCCGTGTTCGCGACCCTGGAGGACTTCTACAGGAACAGGACGGCCGAGCTGGCCGTCGTCTCCTCCCCCATCCAGTGCCACGCGGGCCAGACATGTCTCGCCCTGACGAAGGGCAGCGACGTCCTCTGCGAGAAACCCGCGGCCGGGACGATCCGGGAAGTGCGGGCGATGATCGAGGCCGAAAGAGAGGCGGACCGCTGGGTGTCCGTCGGCTACCAGTGGTCGTTCAGCCCGGCGGTCCAGGAATTGAAGAAGGACATCATGAAAGGCCTGTTCGGCCGGGCGAAACGCCTGAAGTGCCTCTACCTCTGGCCGAGGAACGAAAAATACTATGGGCGGACGAGCTGGGCGGGAAAAAAGCGGGACGCGGCGGGCGGCTGGGTCCTCGACAGCCCGGCCCAGAACGCCATGGCCCACGACCTCCACAACATGTTCTATGTCCTGGGGAAGGAGACGAGCTCGGCCGCCGCGCCGGTCGAAGTCGAAGCGGAGCTCTACCGGGCCAACCCCATTGAAAATTTCGATACGGCGGCGATGCGGGCCAGGACCGGGGACGGCGCCGAGATCCTGCTCTACGTCACCCACGCGTCGCGCAAGGAGAAGGGACCCGTCTTCTCCTATGAGTTCGAAAAGGGGGTCGTCCGCTGCTCGAGCCGCACCTCGGGCATCCAGGCCGAGTTCACGGCCGGAGGGCTCAAGAGCTACGGAGTTCCCGACGCCGGGGGGATGAACAAGCTGTGGGACGCGATCCGGAGCGTGCGGACCGGGGAGCGGCCCGTCTGCGGGTTGGAAGCCTCCTCAAGCCAGACGCTCTGCGTCAACGGGATGCAGGAGTCCATGCCGGAGATCAGGGATTTCCCTGGAGGGCTTCGGCACGTGCTCGAGGAACAAGGATCCCGGAGGGTCTGGGTCGAAGGCCTGGATGACGCGCTCGCAGGTTGTTATGCGGCGGACGCCCTGCCGTCCGAGCTGGGCCTCTCCTGGAGCGCGAAAGGCCGTCTCGTCAAATTGGGGGCACAATATTCATTCCCGAAATTAGGAAATTAGGATCGTGTCCCCGATATTGAAGATCGAAAAGATCGTCTACCCGGGCCGGAGGCTGGCCCTCGACCAGGGCAAGGTCGTCTTCACGGACCGGGGGCTTCCCGGCGAAACCGTGGACGTCGAGATCCTCAGGGACCGGAAGACCTTCGCCGAAGGCAGGACGAGGAGCATCATCGAAAGATCGGCCGCCCGGGTCGAGCCGCGATGCGGCCATTTCCTCGCCTGCTCCCCGTACCAGGACATGGACTACGAGACCCAGCTGTCCGTCAAGAAGGCCCAAGTTGAGGAAATCGTCAACCGCGAGCTGAAGTTGAGATTCGAGGCTTTGACGCTGACCCCGTCGCCCGAGATTTGGGGCTACAGGAACAGGATCCGCCTCCGGATCCTCTGGGAGGACGGAAAGGCCCGGGCCTTCTACCACGAGCCCGGCGAGGAGACGGCCTTCCTTCCGGTCGACCGATGCTATCTCGTCTCCGAACGGACGAACGACCTCGTGGCCGAGCTCCTCGGGTTCATCAACCGGGAAGGATGGGAGGCCGTCTCCGGCCTGGAGGTCAGGGAGAGCCGGTCGCGGGGGAGGCTTCTGGCCGTCTTCCACCTCGCGTCGGCGTCGAGGGTCGAAGAGATGGCCGGAAAGATGGCCGGGCTTCACCTCCGCTTCCCGCTCTCGGGGATCGTCGGGCTGGTCAGCGAAGGCCAGCGGGTCCGGGAGGAAACGCTCGGGGGCGTCGCCCGGCTCGAAGAGGAGGTCAAAGGGACGAGGTACAGGATCGGGGCCCGCTCGTTCTTCCAGGTCAACGTGGGGATCCTGGAGAAGGTCTTCGACGACCTGAAAGAGGCCGTCCGGGACCATTCCGGGGCCGGGATCGCCGACCTCTACTGCGGCCTCGGGACCTTCGGACTATTTTTGGCCGGAGACGCCAGGGAGGTCTTCGGCGTCGAGCCGGACCCGGCCAACATCTCGTTCCTGAAGAAGAACATGACCCTCAACAGGGCCGGGAACTTCACCGTCTGCGAGGGGACGAGCGAAGAGTGGCTGCCGTCGCTCCTCGAAAGGGACATCGGCGTTGTCATCCTCGACCCGCCTCGCAAGGGCGTGGATGGCGGGATGCTCCAGGGTCTGGCCGCAAGCTCTGTCGCGCTTGTCCTCTATCTCTCCTGCAACCCGACGACCCTCGCCCGCGACCTAAAGACCCTGCTCACGGCCTATGAGCTTGTGAACCTGAAGATCTACGACTTCTTCCCCCACACGCCGCACATCGAAACCCTGGCCGTGCTCGCAAAACGGGGACACAATACTCATTTCCGAATTTAAACGGCGTCTGAGAAACCTGATTCCTTCATCCGTTTATCCATTAAGAGCCTACGAAGACAACGGAGACCTGAGTATGCCGAGAATCGCCCGCGTTGTCATTCCCGGATGCCCTCATCATATCATCCAGCGAGGGAACCGGCGCCTGAACGTATTTTTCTCGGAAGCTGATAAGGCAACCTATCTGACTCTATTAAAACGTCAGAGCGACAAGCACGGCATGCGCATCTGGGCGTACTGCCTGATGGATAACCATGTCCATATAGTCGCAGTGCCAGGCACAAAAGACAGTCTAGCCAAGGCCATCAGCGAAACGCACAGAAAATACACCTGCCTCATCAACATCCGCGAGGATTGGAAAGGATACTTATGGCAAGGCCGTTTTATTTCCTACCCGCTCGATGACGGATATTGTTATTCAGTGATTCGATATATCGAAAGGAACCCGGTCAGGGCAGGCATTGTTGCGAAAGCAGAAGATTATCGATGGTCGAGTGCGTGCCCCCACGTTGAAAAAACTGTCGACCGTCTCCTCTCGCCCTGTCCCCTTGAGTCGACAATCGGGGATTGGTTATCTTACTTGAGGCAACTGGACCGAGAGGAAGACATCCGTGTCATCGGTACGCATGAGCTTACGGGGCGCCCCTTGGGGAGTGACGCTTTTATCCACAAAATGGAGCAGCTAACAGGCCGAATCTTGTCCCCCCTGAAAAGAGGCCGGAAAAAGGACCGAAAATCGGAAATTAGTATTGTGTCCCCGAATTAGGGCTCGCGCCGGACGGGGACGGCGGCCCGCGAAAGCGGGTTCGATCCGGAGATGAGCGTCGAGCCCTATCCCCCGGGCCCGGCCGGGTCGGCCTTCTCGAGGAACCGCCCGGCGAGCTGCCCGCAAGCCGCGAGGATGTCCTTGCCCTTGGACTGGCGGAGCATGACGCGGACCTTGCGTTCCTCCAGCCAGCGCCGGAAGCGCGCGACGTCGGCCTCGGAGGGCGTCTCGAAGGCGAGGCCCGCGACGGGACTGAACGCGATCAGGTTGACCTTGGCCCGGAGACGCCGGGCGATCCCGGCCAGCCCGTCGGCGTCGTTGAGCGAATCGTTGACGTTCCGGATGAGGATGTACTCCAGGGTGATCATCCGGCCGCCGGAACGGATGTAATCCTCGCAGGCGGCGACGAGCTTTTCCAGGGGGTATCTCAGGTTGATGGGCATGAGCCGGCTCCGCAGCCGGTCCGTGACGCCGTGGAGGGAGACCGAAAGGTTGACCTGGAGGTCGAGCTCCTTGAGCCGCTCAATGCCGGGAATGAAGCCCGCCGTCGAGATCGTCATCCGGCGGGCCGCGATGCCCAGCCCCTCCGGAGCGTTCATGATCCGGATCGCCCGGGCCAGGTTGTCGAAGTTGTCCAGGGGCTCTCCCATGCCCATGAAGACGTAGTTGGTGATCTCGGCGCCGAGCGGCTTTTCCAGGTCAAGGACCTGGCCGACGATTTCCGACGGGCTCAGGTTCCGCTTGAACCCATGAAGGCCGCTGGCGCAGAAAGCGCAGGCGAACTTGCACCCGACCTGGGTGGATAGGCAGACGGTCTTCCGTCCCCCCGAGGGGATGAGGACGGTTTCAACGAACCGCCCGTCCCTGAGCCGGAAGAGGAGCTTGGCCGTTCCGTCCCTGGCTTCCATCCGGGCCTCGAGATCGAGACGGCCGATCTCAAAATGCTGGGCGAGCTTCGCGCGCAGGCTCTTGGACAGAGTGGTGAATCCGGTGAAATCCGACCCGCCCTGATGGTAAAGCCAATCGAAGATCTGGGCGGCCCGGAACGGCTTCTCCCCCAACGCCTTGAGCTCCGCCCTGAGCTCCTCGAGGGTCAGGCCGCGGATGTCTTTCATCTTTTTTCATTATACCGAGAATCGCAGATGGGCATAGCAGAATTTTCAATAAATAAGCGGACGAAGGGAGCGCTACCAAAATATAGAGAAGCGACGAGTGGCACGGTGCGTCAGGGGGGGCCATGGTGATGGCTGAAGCGATGTAAGGAAAATGCGCAGGGGGTGTTCCCGGAGGAGGGCGTGTGAAGGGCCGAGGGGATGGCCGGAACGTGATAGAGCGGTTTAGCCCGAGAATCGCGGCGTGAAAAACCGCGATCTGGAGTGGAGGCCGTCCCCGAGGCCCTTCTCATAGGCGTTATTTAATATGAACCATGAGCCACAAGAGGAAGATGATGACGCCGACAAGGAGCCAGCTCCCGAAGAAGCCGACGACATCGGACCGGACCGGCTTCATGAACTCCCAGCTCGAACCCGGCCAGAGCTTCTTCCCTTCGATCTCGTCGTAATGCTCGACCGCGTGACGGAGCGCCCGCTCCTCGTCCCCGGGGTTCGGCTGGACCGGCGTATGGATCTTGGCGAAGAAACGGTCCAGGTCCGCCTTCGGGACGGGCCGGGTCAGGACGCTCAGCAGGAAAAGCAGGAGGAAGGGAAACAGGGCGTCGAACCCGAACCGGACGGCGTTGAGCTGGGCCTTGGAGCAGCCCGAGAAATCGAACGCCGAACCAGCTCAGGACCCAGATCTCCGCCTGGAACCGGCCGATGCCGATCCGGGTCGAGTTCGGGTCCTTGGGGTCGGTCAGGGCCACCTTTTCGAAGAAGATCCCGGCCGGCGGGTTGACCTGTTGTTTCCGGATCATCTCTCCCGCCGCGGCCGCCCGGCCCGCCTCGACGTCCTCGCGCAGGGCCTTGGTCGTGATGGTCAGCACCTGGGGCGCCGTCTCGCGCAGGAACGCCGGCCGGGTCCTGGCCCACTCCATCGACTGGAAAAGGTTGGGGACGACGGCATAGATGGCGAAACAGACGAAGATCTGGACGATGACGGCCGCCTTCGTCAGCCGCCGCCAGGGGAAACCCGAGCCAGATCGCCGCGCCGAAGATCGCCGGGAGCGAGATGAAATACTTGAACAGGTCGAGGAGGTTGCCGATAAAGAGAGCCACCCCGACGCCGCCGACGAGCGTCACCCCGATCGCGACGCGGCCGACGTTGATGAGGTGGCGGTCCGACTTCGGCTTGACGAACGGCTGATAGAGGTTGCGGATGAAGAGGGCCGAGGTCGACACGCTCGATCCCGCCAGGGCCGACATGTTGGCGGACAGGATCCCGGCCATCATCAGCCCGATGGCCCCGGGAAAAAGAAGGTCCATGGTCATGTGGCCCCAGATGAGGTCGGGATCATGGAGCTGTCCCGAATAAAGGGCGATGGCCAGGAGCCCCGTCAGGGCCCAGAAGATCATGATGAAGCGCTTGAAGAACATGCCCGCCGATCATGCCGACGCGGGCCGCCATTTCGTTCTTGGCCGACCCGGCCGTCTGCATGCCCGTGGCGACGGCGATGATGGAGACGAGGTTCGCCAGGACCATGGCCAGGATCGTGTACCAGGCGTATTCGCTCGTCGCGGCCGAGCCGAAGAGCCGGAACATGTAGTCGGGGACCGCGGCGTGGAGCCCGGCGAAGCCGCCGATGCGGGCCAGCGCGATGGGGATGAGCATGATGGAAAATATCGTCAGGAGGAACCCCTGGATGACGTCGGTGATCGCGGCCGCCATGAACCCGCCCATCATCGTGTAGATGGCGACGATGACCGTGTAGACCGCGTAGATCGACGGCCGGGTCGGTGTAGGAGATGAAGGCCTTGAGCTCTTCTTTTTTCGACCGCTCGGCCAGCTCGTCGAACCGCCTCCGCTCGTCCCCGGAGAGCCCCGCCGCCGCTCTCTGCCGGAGGGCCTGGTATTCGCGGAAGAGGTCGACGCTGAGCTTCTCCTGAGCCGTGTACTTGACGGCGGGCTTGGGCGTCAGGGCCATCATCGTCTTGGCGGCGACCATGTAGCCGACACCGTTCGCCAAGAAAGGCCATGAACAGGGTGAACACGGCGAAGGCGCCTCCCAGGAACCGGCTCTTGAACCGCTCGGAGAAGAAATCCCCGATCGTCACCAGCCGGACCCGGCGGAAAAAGCCCGTCGTGAACCAGTAGAAGGGCGTCAGGAACAGGACCAGGTATTGGATCCACATGCCGCCGATGCCCTGGCGGTAGACTTCGCGGGACACGACGATGGCCTGGTCGGCGTTGGTCGAGGTGCCCAGGTTGAGGAAGAACTGGTAGAACTTGCCCGAGCCGCCGGCCGGCGACGTAGAAATCATCGGCGCTCTTCGTCTTGCGGCCGGCCCGCCGGCCGAGCCAGAGGACGACCAGGACGAAGGAGACGACGATCGCGAAATCCAGCCAGTGCAATCCGAAGATCGTCATGCCCGATCAAAAACTGCCTGAGTATTTGACCCACAGCTCGTCGGCGAGCTTCCAGTAGGCGGCGACGGCCTGGTCGGCCTGGTCGAGGCAGTATTTCGTCAACACCGCCGTCGCCTTCTTCGGGTCTTTCTTATAAAGCGCCAGCGCCTCTTCCTCGAGCTTGGCCTGGCTCGCAAAAGCCCCGTCCTCGATGTCCTTCCAAACCTTCTCGACGTCCTTGGTCATTTCCTGCCAGCGGAAAAGGGCCAGCTTGCTCACGGTCCGGTAGGCCCACCAGGCGCAGTCCCGCCGATAGGCGCGGCGGCCGTCGACCATGTAGGACTCCGGCATCCGGTCGATGCCGATATAGAAAGGCGTGTGGGGTGTCGTCGCCGGGTTGTCGTAACCGAGCCAGACGACCCCGCCGATGGGCCCGGGGAGCCAGTCCCTGGACTGGGTGATCTGGAGGTACGTCGAGGCGGGCGAGCAGATCGTCCGCTCTCGATGGATCCGGAGGAGGTCCCGGAGGTCGTTGCTCATAAAGGGGCTGGCGACGGGGCTCTTGGCGGGGTCCCCTCTCGCGGTTGACGGCGATGAGGGTCCGGGTCATGTCGTACTCGGTCCCGTCGTACGCGTCGCGGAAGATCGTCAGGAGGTCCCGAACCGTGACTTTTTTCTCGGGTTTGACGGAGAAAGGATAGTTCTCGGATTCGGGGTTGAGCTTCAGTCCCGGGGCGAGCAGGCTCAGGACGCGCCATTCCCGGCGCCGGCTGTACAGGCTCGTCCGCGATTCCGGGGCGTAGGCGTAGCAGAACTCGAAAGGCCGGCCGCCTCGCCTTTGACCAGAATCCCATCTCCTCCGCGAGGGACAGGACGTTCGCCGAGGCCAGGAAGCGCTCTTTGTCGGTGAGGTCGAGCGTCCGGATCCGGCTGGCGTTGGCCGAGACGCCGATCTCGTCGTCCGGGACGCGCTCTGGGCCGCCCAGACCGCGCCCTTTTTCCCCTTGCCCGGGCCGAAGATCTCGAACTGCCAGACTTCCTCGGGGATCGGCGAAGGTGAAGCACTCGCCCCAATCGTTGTAGCCGTAGAGCGCGGTGAGCTCGTCGGCGACGCGGATGGCTTCCCGGGCCGTCCTCGCCCGCTCGAGGCAGAGCCGGAAGAGCTCGGGGGCGTCGATCGATCCCGCCTGGCTGACGAGCTCGCGACGGCCGCCGACCGTCGTCTCGCCGATCGCCAACTGGCGCTCGTTCATGATGGGATAGGCGGCGTTGAGGTAGGCGAACGTTTCCGGGACCTGGGGGATCTCGCCCGCTTCCAGGCGCTCGGGGTCGTCGGGGCCCTTGGCCAGCTTGGGCTCGAGATAGAGCTTGGCCGTCTCGCCCGGCCTGTGTTTCCGGTTGGGGACGATCGATATCCAGGTCCGGTCGGACCCGGAATCGCAGGAATGGGAGGTCATGGTCGAGCCGTCGGCCGAGGCCAGGCGGCCGACCAGGATGCTCGTGCACGAATCGAATTCCTGTCGCGGCGCCGCGGCCGTCCCTTTTGCGGCCGCCCCCGGGAAGAAAGCCAGCGACAAGGCCGCGAGACCGATGGCCAGAATGGACAGGGATCGGGTTCTCTTCATGGGAGCGCTCCTCGTTCGTTCCCGTTTATAACACGCGGAACTTCCGGGGTCAAACCCGCGCAATATTTGACCCCCTGCCGGATCTCTGCTATAAATGGCGCTCGACGCGAGACCGCAGAAATCCGGCTGGCAAGCCCTTCAGGAGATATCACCCTTGACGTCCTTCTTCGATTCGCTCAGCGGCTTCCGCTCCCCGGGCGAGGCCCTGGCCGTCGGTTCGGGGCTCATTTGGGCCGTGGCCGTCATCCTCTACAGGATCAGCGGCCGGACCGTCCACCCCCTCGGGCTCAACCTCTTCAAGAACGTCGTGGCCATCGGCTTCACGATCCCGACCATGCTCATCCTCGGAGTCCGCCTGTTCCCGGCCGTCCCCCCGAAATCGGTCGGCCTCCTCCTCCTGAGCGGCTTCCTGGGGATCGCCGTCTCCGACACCTTCTTTCTTTACAGCCTCAACAGGCTCGGAGCCAGCCTCGTGGCCATCGTCGACTGCTTCTACAGCCCCTTCGTCATCGGGCTGTCCTTCCTCCTCCTCGGGGAGCGCATGGCGGCCTGGCAGTTCGTCGGGGTCGCCCTCATCATCTCGGCCGTCCTGGCCGCCTCCCGCTCCAATTCCGGCGAACCGGTCACGCGGAAAAACCTCATCCTCGGCCTGATCTTCGGGGTCCTGGCCATGTTCTTCGTGGCCGTCGGGATCGTCATCGTCAAGCCCGTCCTGGTGACGGAATCGGTGGTCTGGGCGACCCTGGTCAGGCTCGTCGGCGGCACGGTCCCCCTCGGGCTCGTCATCCCCCTGCTCCCCGGACGGCAGGCCATCCTCAGGCCCCTGCTCGAGAGGGCCAACTGGAAGGCCATGGTCCCGGCCGCGTTCTTCGGCTCCTACCTGTCCCTCATTCTCTGGATGGGAGGCATGAAATACGCCAAGGTCTCCGTCGCCGCGGCCCTCAACCAGCTGAACACGATCTTCATCGTCGTCCTCGCCGCCCTGTTCCTGAAAGAGCGGCTGAGCGGCTGGAAGGTCGCGGCCGTCATCCTGGCCTTCGTCGGGGCCTACCTCGCCGCAACCCCGTTCTGACCCGGCGGGATTACTGGGCGGCCAGCTTCACGTCGATCCAGAAGGAATGGAGGATGGTATGGGGATCGCGGTGAAATTCGCCGCCGGCCCGCATGCCCCTCGAGCTATCCGTATCGGTCCGCGTGAAGCTCGCGATTCCGAGCATCTTGACTCGCCATGCCGGCGCGGGCGGACTCGCCAGCCATCATGTTCTTCATGACCTCCCGAGTCAGACCGCCCCATTCGAAGCCGAGCTTGACGGTTTTGCCGGGCTCGGAGCCGAGGCCGCCGGGTTGGTTCATCCGGCTGAGAGGGATCCGCAGCTCATAGATGGGGACCCGGTTCTCGAACTTCGTGCTGAAGACCGGAGGGTCGTTCTTCACGGCCGGGTCGGACGGCGCCGCTGCCTTCTTCACGTTGATGACGTCCGCCTCGAAGAGAATGTATTCGCTCTTCGTCCGGATCTCGGCTTTCCGGGCGTCGGTCAAGACCTCTCCCTTTTTCTCCATGTAGGCGATCAGCGCGTCGGCCGTGACGCTCTTCTTCGCAAAATGGATGCCGAGGTCCGTGCTTTTCTTGCCCTCGGTGTTGAAGAAGACCTTCAAGCCCGTGTACTCGATCGTCGAAGGGGACATCGGGTCCTTGAAGAGGAAGATGATATAGAGGTTCTTTCCGTCATTCTTCAGCGCGTACTGCGCCTTCGACCCGCCGTCGGTCAGGAACGTCGCATCCTGCCAGTCCTGATCCAGGCCGTCGATCACGACGGGAGCGGCCGCCCACTGGCTCTCGACGACCGTGTCTTTGGGGAAGCCGGGGACGGCAAACACCGTCGCCGCGACCAGGATCAGGGAGAAAATGGTCCATTTTTTTATCACGAAACCTCCTCGGGCCCTGACGGCCCTCGTCTGAAAATATTTAGTCCTCAGCGTCCATCCGTTTAGACGTTCAGCCTGCGATATTATTCCATGTTTCGAAAACCGCCGCCACATTCTCCGGCCTTGCGCCTATCCCGAACTCGCACTGGGCGATGACGCCCCCGCTTCGCGAAAGGGCCGCGTTCGCGGTCCTGACGGCTGCGGCTACGGTCGCCGGCGTGCCGTAGGGCAGGAGATGCTGGCGGTCGATCTCCCCCCAGAACGTGATCCGGCCGGCGAACCGGCGGCCCAGATCCGCGACGTCCATGCAGAAGATCTGGGAGTTGACGGCGTCCACCCCGATCTCGATGAGGTCGGGGAAGATATCCGTGATATAACCGTCGCTGTGCATGAAAGCGTACTTTCCGTTCCGGTGGGCGATGCCGGCGTAATCCCGGTAGAGCGGCTTGAAGACCTCGCGCCAGAGAACGGGCGAGACGAGCAGGGACTTCTGGCTTCCCCAATCGTCGGCGAAGAACAGGGCGTCCACCTCGGTCGAGGCCCAGAGCTCGAGCTCCTCCTTGAAAAAGGCGTGGATGCGATGGATGAGGACGAAGAGCTCGTCCGGCCGCTCGGCGAGGTCGAGGTAAAGGTTTTCGGGACCGCGGATGAACTGGAGGAGCTCGAAGGGCCGGATGAGGGGGCTGGAATAGACGAATGCGTCGCTCGTCCGGCAGAAATCATCGACCTTTGCGGAGTCGACGCTCAGCCGCTCCGCGGGGGGCCGGACGATGTCCAGGTCTTTCCAATCCTTGAGGAGCGGCTCCTTGACCTCTCCGATGACCCCCTCCTGCCGGCTCTCGAACCGGCAGCCCCATTCGTCGACGAAAAGCCCCGGAGAATACTCGTCCCCGGATGTCTTCAGCGGCTTTTTCAGGAAGGGGGGGCACTTGAGGATGTCGTCCGGGTACTTGAGCTGAATGGCCGCGAGCTCGCTAGGGTAGTTCCGCTCCGCCCACGGCAGGGTCCAGAGCTGGCGCGGGGTCCGGTGCGGGGACTGGAGTTCGAGCGCGCTGACGACGAGCTCTCGTGAACTCAGGCTCATGCGAAGACCGTCCGTAGGCCGGACCGCGGGCTCTCAGACCCCCAGCAGCTTCCCGACCGCCTCGACGGCGCTGGCGGCGTCGGGCGCGAAGCCCTGGGCCCGGATCTGGTTCGCGTACTCCCTCGTCACCGGGGCGCCGCCGATGATGACGGGGATCTTGAGCCCCGAGCCTTCGAGCGCCTCTATGATGTTCTTCATCTGGACCATGGTCGTCGTCAGAAGAGCGGAACAGGCGACGATGCTCGCGCCGCTCGACCGGGCGGCCTCGACGAACTTCTCCGGGGAGACGTCGATGCCCATGTCCACGATCTTGTAGCCGTTGCCGCGGAGCATCATGGCCACGAGGTTCTTGCCGATGTCGTGCAGGTCGCCCTTGACCGTCCCGATGACGACGATACCCTTGGGCTGGACCTTGTCCTTGATCAGGAAAGGCTCGAGCTTGGCCAGCCCGGCATTCATGGCCCGGGCGGCGACGAGGACCTCGGGAATGAAGACCTCGTTATTCTTGAACAATTCGCCGAGGCGCTCCATGCCCGGGATCAGGCCTTCGTTCAGGATCTTGGCGGCCGCGAGTCCGGCGCCGAGCGCCTGGTCGACCAGGGATTCGACTTCGGCCTTTTTCCCGGCGATCAGGGCTTCCTGCATCTCTTTGAACATCTCGTCTCTCCTTGGACGCTCCGGAGTTTTTCCTATCTCACAACAAATGCCCACCGTTGTCAAGAATCCCAAGGACCTCGGGGTGCGGCTAAAGCAATAAGAGGAAAATGCGTCGGGGGTGTTCCCGGAGGAGGGCGTGTGGAGGGCCGAGCGGGCACGGGCCCTCGCCTCTTTGGGCGAGGGGAGCGACGCCCGGAACCGAAGCGGGTTTGGCTCGCCGGGACAAACCTGCGACCCGACGGAGGGAATCCCCCGAGCTAAACCGCTTAAGCAGCGGCGGCCCTCACCGAGGCCCGAAAGAGGGCCGAGCCGGGATATAGCCAACGGCGGCGGGATTCTGATATGATGAGCATAAGGACAAGGGAGGCCCGATGAAACCCTTCAAGGTCGGGATCGACAGCTACAGTCTCAAGCCCCTCGACCTCTCCCCCTTCGAGCTCCTCGAATGGGCCCTCATCAACGAGGCCGACGGTGTCCAGTTCTCCGAGACGAACCTCCCCCCCTCGGCGGCGCCGGACAAGGCCCTGCTCGAGGACCTCCGGAGCTACGCCGCGGAAAACGGGCTCTACATCGAGTGGGGCGGAGCCGAGCACATCCCCCTGGACCTGGCGACCGGGAAAAAGAAGGACATCCTCGCCGTCAACAAGAAGGCGGCGGCCGAGGCCTGCCTTCTCGGCGTGGACACCGTCCGGTCCTGTTCGGGGGGCCTGATGCGGTGGAAGAAGGACTCCCCGACGACCGATGAGCTCCTCCGGCTCATGGCCGCGTCCCTCCGGGAAGAGAGGCCGATGCTCCGCGAATACGGCGTCATCCTGGCCATCGAGACTCATTTCGAGTTTACGTCGCCCGAGCTGCTGAGGCTCTTCGATATGTGCGGGGCCGCGCCCGGCGAATGCCTCGGCGTCTGCCTCGACACGATGAACCTCCTGACCATGCTGGAGGACCCGGTCTCCGCCACGGAGCGGCTCCTCCCCTGGGTCGTGACGACCCACGTCAAGGACGGCGGGCTGCTGCTCACCGAGGACGGGCTCGTCTCCTTCACGGCCGAGGCCGGAACCGGGGTCGTGGACCTGGCTGCCATCTTCGAAAAGCTCTCCGCGAGCCCGAGGAAGCTCAACCTGTCGATCGAAGACCACGGCGGCGACACTCTCATCCCCATCTTCGACCCGGACTTCCTGGCCCGATTCCCGGACCTCACCGTCGCCGAGCTCGCGAAGCTCCTCGGCCTCGCCGCGGCGACCCGGGCCCTGAAGGAGAAGGGGAAGATCGCCGTCCTGGACCGGGACCGCTGGCCCGAGAGATGCGAGCGCCGGGTGATGAGCGACCTGAAGGCCGTCCGGAAGATCGCCGAAGGGAGGACGGAATAACATCCATGGCCGCCCACGAAAGATTCTCCTTCCGCACGCCAGACGAGCTCCGGGCGAAGATCGAGGCCCTCGGCCTGGCCATCCCGTTCTCGGACGATGTCTCCGTCCTCCTTGAGCCGGCCACGGTCGCCGGCCGGCGCATCAGCAACCGCCTGGCCGTCCTGCCGATGGAGGCGGCGGACGCGGCCCCGGACGGAAGCCCGTCCGATTGGACCGCCCGCCGGTACGAGAGATATGCGGCCGGCGGGAGCGGTGTCATCTGGTTCGAGGCGACGGCCGTCCGCAGGGACGGGCGGTCCAATCCCCACCAGCTCATGCTGACGGACGGGACGGAGGACGCCTTCAAGAAGCTCGTGGCCGGGACCAGGGACGCGGCGGCCAGGGCCTTCGGCCCGGACCATCAGCCGCTCCTCGTCCTCCAGGTCACCCATTCCGGCCGCTTCGCCAAGCCCGAAGGGAAACCCGAGCCGCTCATCGTCCAAAGGAGCCCTTTCCTCGACCCCCTTCACGGGTTGCCCGCCGACCATCCCGTTCTCACGGACGAGGCCCTCAGCGAGATCCAGGACGATTTCGTCAACGCCGCCGACCTCGCCGCCTCGGCCGGGTTCGACGGCGTGGACATCAAGGCCTGCCACGGCTACCTCGTCTCCGAACTCCTGGCCTCGTTCACCCGGACCGGGAGCCGCTACGGCGGCCCCTTCGAGAACAGGGTCCGCTTTCTCCTCGAGACCGTCCGCCGCATCCGTGAAGAAGTCCCCCGCCTCCTCGTGACGAGCCGGCTGAGCGCCGCCGACATGGTCCCCTTCCCCTACGGGTTCGGCATGGACCCGAACAGGCGCAAAACGCCCAGCCTCAAGGAAGCCAGGGAGACCGTTTCGCTGCTCGCGAAAGAAGGCGTCAGGTTCCTGACCCTGTCCATGGGCGTGCCCGCCTGGAAAGCCCATTATGGCCGGCCTTTCGACAAGCCCGTCCCCGGCGGAAGTCTCCCAGACGAGCACCCGCTCGAGGGAGTCGCCAGGCACCTCCATTTCGCCGCAGACATTCAGCGGAGCCTTCCGGGAACGGCCGTTGTCGGGCCCGGCTACTCCTGGCTGCGGCAGTTCTTCCCGAATGTCGGCGCGGCCATGGTCCGTTCGGGGAAGACCGCCGTCATCGGCCTGGGCCGGGGCGCCCTCGCCTACCCCGATTTCCCGAAGGATCTCATGGGCAAGGGCCGCCTCAGCCCGAGAAAAACGTGCACGACGTGCTCGCTCTGTTCCGATCTCCTCCGGCAGCAGAAGAGGGTCGGCTGCGTCGTGAGGGACCCGGAGTACAGGAGCGCTCGATGAAGGCGGCCCCGACGAGAATCGGCGGGATATCGCTTCCGGTCTACTCCCTGAACACCATCATCATCGGCAGCGGGGCCGCCGGGCTCAACGCCGCCGTCCGCCTTCACGGGGAAGGCCAGCGCGACATCGCCATCGTCACGGACCGTTTCGGAGGCGGGACGTCCCGCAATTCCGGCTCGGACAAGCAGACCTATTACAAGCTCTCGCTCGCCGGCGACCGGCCCGACTCGCCCTCCGAGATGGCCCGGGACCTCGCGGCCGGCGGCTCGATGCACGGGGACATCGCCTTGTGCGAAGCCCTCAATTCCGCCGAAGCCTTTTTCCACCTGGCCGGCCTCGGCGTCCCCTTCCCCCAGGATAAATTCGGGGCCTATGTCGGCTACAGGACCGACAACGATCCCCGGCAGCGGGCCACTTCGGCCGGCCCCCTCACGTCCCGCCTGATGTTCGAAGCCCTGGCCGGGGAGGTCCGTCGAAGGAGGATACCGGTCTTCGACGGCCATGAAGTCGTTTCCCTGCTCACCGCGGGCCGGGGCGGACGGAAAAGGGTCATCGGGGCGGTCGCCCTGGACAAGAAGGCCGCGAGGTCGAAGAGTCTGGGCTTCGTCGTCTTCAACGCCGTCAATATCGTCCTGGCCACGGGCGGACCCGGCGGGATCTACAAGGCTTCCGTCTATCCCGAAAGCCAGACGGGCTCCCACGGGGTGGCCTTCGAGGCCGGGGCCGTCGCCCACAACCTCACGGAATCACAGTTCGGGATCGCCTCGGTCAAGCCTCCGCTGGAACCTGTCCGGGACCTACCAGCAGGCCATTCCCAGGTATTTCTCGACCGATGAACACGGCGGGGACGAACGGGAATTCCTGAACGGCCATTTCCCCGACCTGGGGTCGCTCGCGACGGCCATATTCTTAAAAGGATACGAGTGGCCCTTCGATCCGGAAAAGGTGTCCGATCACGGCTCCTCGCTGATCGACCTCCTCGTCTACGAGGAAACCGTCCTCAAGGGGCGGCGCGTTTTCATGGACTACCGCCGCGATCCCGGCGGGGCCGGAAAGCCCGCCGGGTTCCATCCCGGCCTCCTCGCCCCTGAGGCGCGCGCCTATCTCGAAAGATCGGGCGCCGAGCTTCCGACGCCCATCGCCCGGCTCCGCAGGATGAACCGGCCCGCGGTCGAGCTTTTCAAGGTCCGCGGCATCGACCTCGGCCGGGAGCCTCTCGAGATCGCCGTCTGCGCCCAGCACAACAACGGCGGTTTCAAGGGGACGATCTGGTGGGAATCCAACGTCCGGCACCTCTTCCCGGTGGGCGAAGTGAACGGGACCCACGGCGTCCGCCGCCCGGGCGGCTCGGCCCTGAACTCGGGGCAGGTCGGGAGCATGAGGGCCGCCCGATTCATCGCCAAGAGGTACGCAGACGGGCCGCCCTCGCTTTCGGAGTTCGCCGGGCTAGCGGCAGCCCAGGTCTCGGGAACGATCGAGCGCGCCCGCGGATGGATCGAAAAGCCGGACGGGGACCGGGAGCTCCTCGGGAGGGCCGTCGCCGAGATCAGGGAACGGATGTCGGCCTGCGGGGCCCACATCAGGAACCCCGCCGACGTGGCCAGGGAAACCCCGCGGGCCTGGGAGCTCCTCGGGCGCCTGCGCCGGGATCTGAGGATCACGTCTTCGCGTTCGCTTCCCAGGGCCTTCAAAGCGCTGGACCTGGCCCTGACCCATGCCGTCTATCTTGAGTCCATTCGAGAATATCTCGAGCGTGGCGGGAAGAGCCGGGGCTCTTACATCATTCCGGGCACCGGCGGGCACGTCCCCTGCCCCGGGCTGGACAGGCGCTGGGCCTTCACGCTCGCGTCGCCGGACGACTTCACGAGCCGGAAGATCCTGGAGATCGGCTTGGGCCGGAAAGGGAAGGTCGAAAAAAGATGGGTCGATGTCCGGCCCATCCCTTCCGGGGACAGCTGGTTCGAGAACGTCTGGAACGATTTTCTTAGGGACAGGATTATCCGGGAGGAGGGCTGACCGTGGCCAAAAAGAGATCCGCGAAGATACCCGTCGCCCTGGTCACGGGGGCCGGGCAAGGGATCGGCAGGGGCATCGCCATCGAGCTCGCCCGGAAGGGCTTTGACATCGCCGGCCTCGACATCCTCTTCGACCCGAGGAACAAAAAGAAGGGGCTGTTCGAGGTCAAGGCCAGGGTCGAGCGGCTGGGACGGCGGTTCCTCCCCGTCCGCTGCGACATCGCCTCGCTCGCGGACCATGACCGCGCCATCGAAGCCGCGCTGGCGAAGTTCGGCCGGGTCGACGTCCTCGTCAACAACGCCGGCGTCGCTCCTGAAAAGCGGCTCGACATCCTGGAAACGACCACGGAAAGCTTCGACCGGGTGATGGGCGTCAACGCCCGGGGGGCTTTTTTCCTGACCCAAAACCTGGCGAAAAGGATGGTCGCCCGAGCGGGCGGCGAGGGCCCGGTCAAGCCGTCGATCATCTTCATCACCTCCATCAGCGCGGCCGTCTCCTCCCCATCCCGGTCTGAATACTGCCTCTCCAAAGCGGCGCTGAGCATGGCCGCGACGCTCTTCGCCCACGCCCTCGCGCCGCACGGAATCGCCGTCTACGAGGTCCGGCCGGGCATCATCGCCACGGATATGACCGCGCCGGTCAAGGCCAGGTACGACCGGCTGATCGCCGGCGGGCTCGTCCCCCAAGGCCGCTGGGGAGTCCCCGAGGACGTGGGCCGGGCCGTGGCCACGCTGGCCTGCGGCGCATTCGGTTTCTCAACAGGGGCGGTCATCGAGGTCAGCGGCGGAATGAACCTCCGCAGGCTCTAGGGCGCCCCCTCCGGTCCGTGGGCTTTCAGGCGGCCTTCGTCGCCGCCCATTCGATGTCCCCGATTCTCGGCGAGGCCGGCCAGCAATTGAGTGATTGAGTTGTGTGCCACCGGAATATCTGCTATCCTGGCGGGGACGGAGGGAACAATGGCTGGATCACGAGGGACAAAAAGCCGCATCTTCTGGGGTCTCTTGTTCATCGTCGTCGGCATCTTGGTCCTGCTCGACCAGATGGGCCGGATCGATATCGGTTACATCATCAGCCGCTACTGGCCGGCGATCTTCATCCTCATCGGCGTCTCGATCCTCATCGCCAATGACTTCAAGAGCACGGGCGCCGGACTCTTCTTCATCCTCTTCGGGGCCTTCTTCCTCCTGATGGAGCTGCGGATCTTCAACCACACCGTCTGGCACTATTTCTGGCCGATCGTGATCATCTCGGCCGGGATATGGATCCTCATCAAACCGGCCCGGGCGGCGGTTAAAAAAAAAATCCCTGAGCTGACCGTCGACGAGCTCCGGATCTCCCAAGTCTTCTCGGGAACATCGCGCCGTATCGAAAGCCAGAGCTTCAAGGGTGGCTCGGCCGAAGTCGTGTTCGGCTCGGCCGAGATCGACCTCTCCGGGGCCGGTCTCGAAGGCGGGAATGCCGCGCTGTCCCTGTCGGTCGTCTTCGGCAGCATCGAGCTCCGAGTGCGCCCGGAATGGCAGATCGTCGTCGAAGGGAATCCGGTCCTCGGCTCGATCGAGCAGAAAAGGGTCCAGCCTGCGGAGGCCGAGAAAAAAGGCGTCCTTCTCATCGCCGCCTCGGTCGTTTTCGGCTCCCTCCAGATCAAGGGCTGAGCCCGGAAAAGGAAGGAACCGATGAAGAAATCCCTTTTCTGGACCTTCGCCGTTCTGCTCACCCTGACCTCGGCCGTCTATCAAAGGATGACGGGCCCGACTCACCCGATGAGGGTCAAGGCCGTTGTTAACGGCTCGACGATCCACTTCCGCCTCCCCCGAAGCGCCGAGAGCACGACGAAACCCGAGAGCACGACGAAACCGATGATCACGCTGCGGATCCCGGCACCAGCGGAGGGCTATCTCGAATACCAGCGTTTCAAGACGGCCGACCCTTGGACGAGGAAGCCGCTTGTCCGCAAGGATGCGGATCTCGTCGGTTTCCTGCCCCAACAGCCGGCCGCGGGGAAACTGGCCTATAGGGTCCATCTCGTCTCCGGCGGAGAGGACGTGCCCGTCGGCGGGGACGCGCCGATCATCATTCGCTTCAAGGACCCCGTCCCCATCTGGCTGCTCATCATTCATGTCGTAGTGATGTTCAGCGGAATGCTGGCCTCGACGGCGGCCGGTCTCGCGGCCCTGGACCGGAACCGCAGCCCTCGGCGTTTCGCCCTCTGGGCGTTGGCCTTGATCTTCCTCGGTGGCTTCATCCTCGGTCCCCTGGTCCAGAAATTTGCTTTCGGCATTTTCTGGAGCGGCTTTCCCATGGGCATGGACCTGACGGACACCAAGACTCTCGTCATCTTCCTCTTCTGGGTTGCGGCCGTCTTCGCAGGCCGAAAGGGGAAGCCGGCCCGAAGGATGGTCCTGGTCGCCTCGATCGTGACCCTCGTCGTCTACCTCATCCCCCACAGCCTATTGGGGTCGGAGCTCAAGTACGCGAAGATGAATTAGGGAGGGGAGAAATGATGAGAACCGCTTTTGTCCTCTGCGCGGTCCTGGCCCTCTCAGGCCTGTCGGCCGCGCTGTCCCAAGCCCAGGGGCAGTCCGCCAAGGACGTCCCTGCCAATGTCCTGGAGATCATCAAGAAGCACTGCGCCGAGTGCCACTGGGGCAAGAGCCCTGCCAATGGGCTGAATCTCGAGCCCGGGAAGATCCAGGCTGCGATCAACGCTCCCAGCCAGGAATCGGCGGCCTTGAAGATCATCGACACGGCCGATCCTGGGGCGAGCTATCTCCTGAAAAAAGTCCAAGGGGGAAGCGGCATCAAGGGAAGCCGGATGCCTCGCATGGGGAAAAAATTGCCGTCAGCGGACATCGAGATCCTCAAGGCCTGGTTGACGAGCTTGAAGAGTAAGTGACCTTCGCTTTTTACGGCCTTCATTCGCCGCGGCCGGGGGCAGGGCTCATTTGTCTTTTTTGATCTTATCCTTTGCAGGCAGCTCAAATCGGACCGTCACGGTGAAGACGACCGGCTTCGCCACACCGTTGATGACCAGCGGCTCATAAACCCACTGCCTGACCGCGTCGAGTGCGGCCTGGTTGAGCAGGGGGATCGACCTCAGGATCATGACGTCCTGGACGCGACCCGTGGCGTCAGTCTTCGCGGCGAGAATGACGACCCCTTCCACTTTGGCCTGACGCGCGATGTCCGGATAAACGGGGCCGACGACCTTGATGAGCTTCGGGGGAGGTATGGCGCCTTCGGCTTTGATGGCCCCCTGGGCGAACTTTTCGAGGTCCTTCTCCTTGAACCCTGATTTCAGCATAAACCGTACGGTCACAGTGAAAACAACTTTCTGCGCCTTTCCGTTGATGATCGCGGGCTCATATTTCCACTGCTTGACGGCGTCGATCGCGGCCTGGTCGAGGAGGGGGATCGAGCGCAGAAGTCTCGCGTCCTCCACATTCCCTTTCTCGTCGGTCCGGGCCTCCACGATGACCACGCCTTCGACCTGCAACTGACGGGCCATTTCCGGATAGACCGGGTCGATAGCCTTGATGCGCCGGGGCGGCTTGATATCCCCAACAGCCCTCACGGCGCCTTTTTCAAATTCCTCACGCTCCTGCATCGCCTTCGCCTTGGCCGCCGGAGAAACCTCGGTCACTCCGCCTTCGACCCCGCCTAGGACGCCGCCCTCGACTCCCCCGACAATTCCGCCTTCAACACCGCCCTCAACACCGCCGCTGACGCTGGATTGTCTGGGTTCCGAATACATCTTCGTGTGCTGAAGGGATATAAAGTAGGGTTTGCCCTGGGTGTCTTCAAAACCGAAAACGGTGATATTGCTCCGGCCCGGAACATTATACTCAGTGTCGAGGAGGCTCCTCTTTCTCCCCGCCTGTCTGCTCGAAAACCTCGATACCGAAGGTCTGCGTGACTCGATCCTGGGGTCGGGAAATTAAGTCGCCAGCGTTGATCTGGACGGTATATTCTTGGCCGTCCAAGCGAAAGACGAAGGGAACCCTCTCCGGGTGCCCCGCCGTCCAGGTCAAGTCTCCCTCGGTCAGGAGCTTGACATCCCTGAGGTTGAAAATCCTCTTGATCTGGATCTGTTCCTGGTCCTGGGCGGGGTCCATGCGGAAATTGGCCGAGAACGTGTACCCGAGAAAAGACGACGTGACGACAGGATGGGAGGCCGGTACGTCTCCCCTGACTCCTTCAAAGACTTTGAGTCTCATCCCCCCAGCCGACGATCTTGAAAGGTACTGGCCTATCCTGGGCCGCAATCAGTGGGCCGGCCAGTAAAAGAGCCATAATTGTCGTAAGCCAAACGGTTCTCATTCGAGACATGGTCCGACCTCCTCTTTTTCTAAGGATTCTTCCCAGCCCAGACGATGATCATGTCCGATCCCTGGGGCTGATAAATATAGGCCTGGGCAGGCGCCCCGCCCACGTTGATATAGTTGATCTCGAAGCGGCCCGCCGGCCGGGCATAATCGGCCCGCACGGCCACCGTCTGGACGCCGCGGAGAAGCCACAAGCTCGCGGCAGCAAGAACCAGAAACGTGGTTGCGCCGGCGGCCCACTCCCAGCGAAGCCAAGCCGGCTTTTTCCCCGGGACGGCCGTATTCCGTCCTACCCGGCGCGCGATCAGCCGCCACAGCTCTTTCTCTGCCCGCATATCTCCGGACTTGACGAAAAGAGCTTCGGCCTCCGTCCGGCTGACGAGCCGGGCCTGACAATGCCCGCATCTTTCTATGTGGCTCCGGATGAGGAGGTTCCGAAAAAAACGGAACGGAACCACGGCGTACAAGGCGTCAACAGTTTTGCAAAACACCATGATCGTTCTCCAGAAACTTTTTTATTTTCCGGCGGGCGTTGAAGAGGGTGACCCGGGCTGTGCCCGCCGAGCAGCCCAGGACTTCTGAGATATCGCGGGCCGTGTATCCCTCGTTCGCCCACAGGCAGAGGGCCGTCCGTTCTTTCGCCGAAAGCCCTCTCAAGAGCCGGGACGGAAGCGGCTCGAAGCCGCCTGGATCCGGGCTGGGATCATTCGACATGACCGCCGGCTCAAATTTCGCCCGGTTTGCAAACTCCGAATAACGCCTTTTTTTCTTGATCATGTCCAGCGATCTCCTGTAGACGATGGTCAGGAGCCAGGTCTTGAAGCTCCTCCCGGGATCGTAGCGCCCGAGGTTCTTGAAGACGCTGATGAAGGTCTCCTGGAAGACATCTTCGGCGTCCTCCTTGTTCCCCAGGACATTGAGCGCCACGGCCAGCACCAGGGATCCGTAGGACCCGACCATCTCCTGATAGGATCCGGCCGCTCCCCTTCAAGCAGCCCGCGATGATCTCTTTCTCATCCATGGAGCTGTGGAGCCCCTTTCCCGTTAGAGAATACGCCGGACGGATGCAATCCGTTTAAGGTTGCGGACTCGGAGGGAGTCCTTCCAAAAAACGTGGGATTCCCCAGCGAGGAATCCCACTCTGTGATCGCTCCGCACTCCTCACCCAACGGGTGAGGGACCGTGCCCGCGTCGCGCTCAATATTTTCTCCGGGACATCCCCCCTGCGTCCGCGCCTTTTTGACGAGAATTCATAGTTATTTGATGGACCGGAGCAGCTCCTTGGTCTTTTCCTTCAAGGCGGGGTGGGCGGCGGATTTCGCGGCGGCCGCAACGGCCTTGTCCTTGAGCCCGGCGTTGAGGTAGGCGGCCGCCGCGTCGTAATAGGCCGTGGCGCCCGTCAGCCGGACGCGCTCGATCTGGAGCTCGCGCTTGCGGACGAGCCGGGCCTTCCTTTCCTCGGAAAGGGCCGACCCCTTGATCTCCTCGATCTTGGCCTCGAGCGCGGTTTCGGCCGACTCAAAGGCCCGGCCCGCTTTCTCGTAATAGGAGCCGGACTCTTCCCAGCGGTTCTTCCGCCCCGCGACCGTGCCCAGACCGAAGAGGGATTCCGAGTTGGCCGTGTTGTACTTCAGGGATTCGAGGAAATCCTTCTCAGCCCGGTCGAGCTCACCCGTCTCCAGGGAGATCGTCCCGGACAGGCCGAAAACCTCGGAATTAGTCGGCAGCCTCCCCTTCGCCTCATCGATATGGCGGAGGGCCTCGGCATCCCGCTTGAGCTCATGAAGATCCCAGGCGAGCCAGTAGTGGGCCTCGCCGAGGAGCCAGTAGCCGAGCTCGAGCATCCGGCCGAGGGGCGAAATGGCGTCTTCGTATCTCCCGAGATAACTCAGGCAGATGGCCTTGCCGAGAAGCGCGTCCCGGTATTCGGGCGAAACCTGGAGGGTCAGGTCGTAAAACCCGAGGCTCTTGTCGAACTCCTCGGTCGCGAAATAGATGCCGCCGAGCAGGATCAGCGTCTGCGGCGATTCGGGGATGGCCTCGTAGGCCTTCAGGAGATGGGTCTCGGCGTCGAGGAGCTTCCCGCTCTTGAGCGCGATTTCGCCCAGATGATAGTGAGCCTCGGCGAACTCCGGCTCCCGGGCCAGGATCTCCTCGAGGAGGTCCGGCCTCCCTTCGCCGCAGATGGCGACTTCGTATTTCAGGGGGAGGGAGTCGGGATAGATCTTCAGGAGTCCGGCTGGGTCGCGCCATTTTTCCGAGTACCGGCCAAAGGAACACGACCAGGCTGCGAGGACGCACGCCGAGAAGCTGTCCGTGGCCGCGGTCTTCCGGACCGACTCTTCCGCAGCCTTGAGAGCGTCCTGGCCCGCTTTTCCCCAGCTTGCCGTATCGATGTCGCGCATGACGCCCCTGGTCCGGGGCGGGACGGCCGAAATGAGGGTCAGGCACGGCCTGAGCCCCGCCAGCATGGGGTTCTCCCGGAGAAGAGCTTCCGCGGCGGCGATCGTCGCCGGGTTGTCGAGGCCGATCTCCTTCTCCCGGAGGGCCAGGAGCAGCCTGGCTTCGAGATAAGGGGCCGCGACCTTGGACCGCATGGCCCTGTTCCCGTAAAGCTGCCCGTAAATGGAGACGGCCTTCTTGAAGGCCAGGTAATGGCCCTTCTCGACGAGAGACGCCGCCTGCTTCGCTTTCAGGCCCGGGTCGGTCACCTCCACGGTCACGACCTGGCGGGACGGCGCGCACGTGCCCAGGGCTAGGATCAAGATCAGGGCCGAAAGAGTGCCGGTCATCTTATTCATCACGTATGCCGCCGCGGAGGACATCGGACCTCGGGAGCCACTATAGCAAGAAACGGGCCCGGAATTCAAAGCGAGGCCTTTGACTTTCCCTCATTTCTTTGATAAATTCGGCCTCTGGCGGCGATGGAAAAAGATAAGATATCCGGCAAGCCTGGCCGGCGCAGGATGGTTGGAGAGGCCATCCGGGCCAGAAAAGAGCGGTACCGGGTCCTCGTCGAAAACCTCCCTGTCGGCATCTATCGGACGACTCCGGACGGGAGGTTCATCGAGGCCAACCCCGCCCTGGCCCTGATGCTGGGGCTCCGGACGCCCAACGAGCTCCTCAGTTACAACGTCGAGGCTTTTTATGTCAATAAAGAGGACCGGTCGGGGCACCTCGCGAAGCTGGCCGGGAAACCCCGCTATTTCACCGAGTTCGAGCTTCGGTCCGCCGACGGCCGCAAGTTCTGGGTCCGCGACTACTGCCAGGCCGTCAAGGGGGCCGACGGCACGATCCTTTTCCTCGATGGGGTCCTCTTGGACATCACGGAGAGGAAACGGGCGGAAAAAAGACTGAAGCAGGCCCTCCAGAAGCTCCGGGCCGGCAATGAAAAGCTCGAAAGCCTCTCCCTCACCGACGACCTGACGGGGCTCAACAACCGCCGTGGCTTCTTCACCCTGGGGCAGCAGCAGATGAAGATCGCCAAGCGCCTCCGGAAAGATGTCTTCCTCCTTTACCTCGATGTCGACGACTTGAAGCAAACCAATGACACCTTCGGGCACCCGGCCGGCGACCGCGTCCTTGAGGACGTGGCCGCGATCCTTAGGGAAACCCTCCGGGACAGCGACATCATGGCCCGGATCGGAGGCGACGAGTTCGCCATTCTCGCCATGAGGTCGAAGCAGGGCGGCGAGAAGATCCTCCTCGGCCGGCTCCAGGAAAAGATCCGATCCCATAACCTGGCTAACCCCAAGCGTTTCTACGTGTCATTGAGCATGGGACTCGTCTTTTATGATCCCAGGAAGTTTTCCTCGCTCGAGGATTTCCTGGCCCATGCCGACTATCTCATGTATCAGCAGAAGCGGAGCAAGGCGGCAAACCCCCGCTGAGAGCCTGACGGCACGGGAAGAGAAATCGTTTCCGGGCTGAAGGGTTTTTCCTCTTGGACAAGGAGGCTGGCTGGTGAGGCGCCAAGGTTTCAAAGGAAAAGGAAGCGGGGCTAAGGAGGATCCCTCTCCAGCCAGCGGTTCCATTATAGTGAACGGGTTTACTGAAAGTCAACGGAAAAATGTGGAATATTTCACTTTTTCGCCCGGCCGCCGGGGTCCGACCTTCCGTGTCGCCCGCAGGACAGCGGGACCAGGGCCCGAGAACGGGATTCCCGTCGATAACAGACGTTCCGGGGCTTCGACGACTAATAAGGAGACAGGTCTTTCGAGCGACGCTCATGTCGTGAGGATTGGCAATGGCTAAGAAGATCAAGAAAACGGACAGCGAGTGGAAGAAGATCCTGAGCCCCGAACGGTATCAGGTCATGCGGCAAGGACGGACCGAACGGCCGTTCGAGGGGGAATACAACGACTTCTGGGATTCCGGACTTTACGTCTGCGCGGGCTGCGGGACCTCCCTGTTCCGGTCGGCATCGAAGTACGACCACGGGACGGGGTGGCCGAGCTACACGATCCCGGTCGACGATAAGAACCTCGTTTACAAGGACGATTTTTCCTTGATCATGAAGCGGGTCGAGGTCCGCTGCGCCGCCTGCGGCGCGCACTTGGGCCATGTCTTCGACGACGGCCCGGAGCCGACTTTCCTCCACTACTGCATCAACTCGGCGTCCCTGGAATTCGTCCCCGACGAGCCGGCGGCAGGAGGCCGCGGGGAGGAAGCAACGGCGGGCCCGTCGGGAAAGTCAGGCAAGAAGCGGGCAGCGGTGGCTGGAAAGGCCGGGCCGAAGACCGAAACCGCCACCTTCGCCGCCGGCTGTTTCTGGGGCGTCGAATACAAGCTCGGGCAGATCCCGGGCGTTCTTTCGACGGTCGTCGGATACACGGGAGGGAAAACGGCCGATCCCACCTACGAGGATGTTTGCACCGATCAAACAGGACATGCGGAGGCCGTCCGGTTGACGTTCGACCCCGCCAAGGTCAGCTACGAAGAGCTCGTCCGGCACTTCTTCAGCCTTCACGACCCCACCCAGGTCAATCGGCAGGGTCCGGACCGAGGCACACAGTACCGTTCCGCGATCTTCTATCACGGCGAAAAACAAAAAAAGACCGCCGCCAAGGTCATGGCCGAGCTCGGGGCGTCAGGAACGTTCAAGCAGCCGCTGGCGACAGAGCTCCAGCCGGCCCCGGCTTTTTACCCCGCCGAGGATCATCACCAGAAATATTTCGAAAAGCACGGGATCGTCTGTCACTGATCCCCGGACGGTCAGCCATTCCGCATCCCGTCACTGCCGTCCTTTCCTGAAGGAAAAGCCCTGCCGAACGGTATCTCAAGAAAATGCATTCATCTGTTAGCCGGTGTCCCTTTTTTATGAAACACCGGTTTCTCCCTTGCCAGGAAAATAAACCTGACCGCTAGGAATTGGCACGAATCTTGGATAAATATCGGGCAACGCCATCGGAGCGGCGGGAACCGGAGGGCCGGAGAGGAAGGAAAAAATGACAAAAAATCTCTTGACAGCGGAGGGAAAAAGGTGTAGGTTCCCGGCTTCGTATCCGAAAGATTCACCCTGTGGGGGTGTAACGGTTTACGCCTCGGCCTCGTTTAAGAGAGAGGTTGAGGATCAAAAGAGCGAAAAGAGAGCTTTATTTTTGCAACGAAAGCCCTCTATATAGAGTATTCCTATCTAAATAGTAAAAATAGGGAGCTGAGATGGCCACACAATATAAGTTCAAAAAAGAGGAGATCCTGAGCCTCATCCCCAGGGTGAGCTCGGACACCTTATTCCCCGAGGAAGAAGAGGTCTTTCCGTCCGCCGCGCCGGCGTCCCTGCCCGCCCGGCTCGGCCAGACGAAGAACGGCGCGCCGGCCAACGGAAAAGGCCTGGTCTCCCCCGAGGACATGGAGCAGACCGCCGACCTGGTGAAGATCTATCTCAGGGAAATGGGAAGCATCCTTCTCTTGTCCAGGGATCAGGAGATTTCTCTGGCCCGGAGGATGGAAAAAGGCGACAGGGCGATCTTCAAGGCCCTGGCCAAGACCCCCCTCATTCTCGAGGAGATCCTGTCTCTCGAGACCATGGTCAAAAAGAACCCGGAGAACTTGTTAAAATCCTTTACAATTGCTGAAGAAGATTTTTCGGAAGAGAGCCTCGACGCCAGGAAGGCCGATATCCTGGACAGGATCCGCCGGATCAAGACGTTAAATGCCCGCCTCATCAAAGTCCGGCCTCTGGTCCGGAACAGGACCGCCAGAGGACGGCTGCTCGTCCGGATGATCCAGCTCGCCCGCGGCCTGGATCTCAAACCGGAGCAAAAGGACCGGATGGTCGACCGCGTCCAGGCCCGCCTGAAGGAGCGCTTGGGCAAGAGCCCGAAGGTCGTTCGGAGAGAGGTCCGGGCCACTCTCCAGGCCGTCGCCGCAGGGAAGAGAGCCAAGGACCGGGCCAAGAACGAGCTCGTCGCGGCCAACCTCCGTCTCGTCGTCTCCATCGCCAAGAAGTATCAGGGCCGCGGCCTCCAGCTCCTGGACCTCATCCAGGAAGGCAATATCGGATTGATGCGCGCAGCCGAGAAGTTCGACTACCGGCGAGGGCACAAGTTCTCGACCTATGCGACGTGGTGGATCAGGCAATCGATCACCCGCGCCATCGCCGACCAGGGCCGGACCATCCGCATCCCCGTCCACCTGACGGAAACCATCCACAGGCTCAAGAAGATCTCCCAGTCGGTCGTCCAGGAACGGGGCAAGGCGCCCTCCCCCGAGGACCTGGCCCAGAAGATGAACCTCCCCGTGAACAAGGTCCTCGAAATGATGTACAGCTCCCAGGATCCCGTTTCGATCGAAACGCCCCTCGGCGAGAACGGCGAAGGCGCCCTCGGCGACCTGCTCGAGGACAAGTCCTTCCCGTCCCCTCCCGATACGGTGATCCACATCAACCTCCGCGAACAGATCGAGGCTGCGCTCCTGACGCTGCCCGAGCGGGAAACCATGGTCCTCCGGATGAGGTACGGCCTCGGCGACGGACGCGAATACACGCTCGAAGAAGTCGGCCAGCACTTCAATTTGACCCGGGAGCGGATCCGCCAGATCGAGCTCAAGGCCCTCAAGGCCATCCAGCTATCTGTGCCCGGGCAGAAGCTTAAGTCCTTCTGAAGGCCACTCCCCGAGCCAGGATCACGATCGTTCCTGCCGTCCCCGCTGGCCGAGGAGGTCCCAAGAAAACCCGCGAGTTTCTCTCTGTCCAAGCATCCAAAAATATGCATCTTTTTGATATCAATGAATTTATCCTGAAGAACCCCTTTAGGATATTTCTTTCCGCCGGCAGAAGTCATGACTTCATAATTTATTTAATATCAATAATATAAGATTATCTTGCAGACCCCCTGAGACTTTCCGGACCGGGCCGCGTCCTTGAAAATCGACCCCTTTTTTGGTAGTCTATTGTGCATTCTGGTCCGGGCCAAGACATGAGCTTCGAAAAGATCGGCTTCATCGCACCCTCCACCTGCCTGCCGCGGCAGGCGAAGACCCGGCTCAGGAAAACGGCCGGCCTGCTGAAAAAGGCACTCGGCGTCAAAGACATCTATTTCAGCCCCCACCTGTTCTCGAGCGATGAAGAGATCGACCACGTCACCGCGCCCGCCGACGAGCGGGCCGAGGTCTTCAAAATGGCCATCCGGGAACTCGACCTGATCATCTCGGTCGCGGGCGGCACCGGGGCCGAGGATATCCTGCGCCGGGTCGACAAGAAGGACTATCGGATCATTCGGGAGCGCCGTCCCCTCTTCATCGGCTTTTCGGACTTCACTTTCCTCCTCAACGAGATCTATTACGTGTCCCGGGTCCCCGCCGTATATTTCCCCTCGCTCAAGCTCGGCAAGGGCAATTTCAAGAAGATCTTCGCTCTCATGTCGGGAGAGGAAATCCAGTACCAGGGCCGGACCTGGCTGACCGCGCCGCCGCCCCGGAAGCTCTCCGGTATCCCGATCGGCGGCAACCTCTCGACCTTCGTCAATTTCCTCAACCGCAAGAAGCCGCCCCGGTTCAGCTGGCGCCGGCACATCCTCTTCATCGAGGACATCCAGGTGGACGTCGAGGACCTTCACCGGCTGCTGGCCGCCCTGCGGCGCCACAACGTCTTCAAGGGGATCAAGGGCATCGTCGTCGGCTCTCTGGACCCGACCAACAAGAATTCCCACGCCCGGAAAGCACAGAGGGAAGCCTTGCGGTTCGTCCGGACTTACCTCGACGACGTGATCCGGGAGCGGCGGAAAACGGGGTTCCCGCTGCCGATCCTGGCCGTCTCCAACTTCGGTCACAACATCCAGCGCAACCTCATGGCCGTCCCCATCGGCGGGAAGGTCACGATCTCCAAGGCCAGGAAGATCACTTTCTGGATCGGGCGCCGGCCGGCCAAGAACGGCCAGGCCTCATAACGGGGGGCCTGCCACGGCCCGGCCGGGCATCATATCATCAGAAGGCCGCGGCTGGGCCCAGCGTCGCTCGCGGGGAAGACCGCCACGATCTCGGGGGCCTTAATCGCGCGGTCCTCCTTTTTTCAAGGACGGGACCGGCTTCTCCCCTGCCGTCCGGGACGCGGCCTCGACCTCGGCGGCGAGAAGCCGGAACCGGTCCGACGGCACGGCCCGGGCCCGGGGCTTCCGGAAGAGGGTCCGGCCTCGCCGTTCCTCCTGCCCCGATGCGCTGCCGAAGACCTCGGCTTCCCGGTCCTCGGGGTTCCGCTTGAAGAATTCTTCGAATCTCGTGTCCGGCAGGTGGCCCAGGCCCCGGAGCGACCGGAGCATGGCCCGGGTGCTCACGCCGAAATAGCGCTTGAGGTACAGGACGTCCTCGTACCCCAGGCTCCTCGCCCGGAAGTCCTTGTCGATGAGCTCCCGGAGCTTGGACGGAGGGACCAGGAACGCGGAGGCGAACGATTGGGCGAACTGCTCCCGGGGCGGGTACAGCGACACGTATTCGTCGACGACGACGTCCGCGTTGTCGACGATGGGGCTCTCGGAGCGGTCCTTGAGGTAGTGGCCGTATTCGTGGGCGGCGATCTGGGCCAGGAGACCCGGCGGCTCCGCGGCGTTGATGGCCGCGAAGGCCGCCCGGCGCTCCCCGTCGAAGACGAAGATGCCCGAGATCCGGGACTCCTCGGGAAAAGGATGGCGGACGATCCGGAGGCCGTTCGCCTCGCAAAGGTTGAAGATGTCGCGGACGGGTTCGTTGCCGAGGCCCAGGCGCCGGCGCTCCTCATCGGCCAGACGCTCGGGCGAGATGCGGGAGTATCGGGGGGCAAGGTCGAGGCGGCGTCCGGTCGCATCCTCGAGCTCGAGGTACTTGTCGCAGTAGGCCCGGAACCTCAAGATCTCCTTCCGGGCCCGCTCGTCGACGGCGCCGCCCGTCAGGAGGGACTCGAAGACGGGCTTCTTCTCCCCGAAGAAGAAAGCGATGTCCTTGTTCAGGAAGCCGGTCACCTTCAGGAGGGTCTCGAAACTGGGCGTCCTTTTTCCGGATTCGAGGAGCGAGATGTATTCGGAGGAAAGCCCGAGGGCCTTGGCGAATGCCCCCTGGCTCAAGCTGACCTCTTCGCGGGCTCTCTTCAGCCGGGTCCCGAGGATCTTGTCCATGGCGTCGCACCCCCTGGGCGGCGCTAGGATAACATGAAGTTAGGGGCGCCTGTCAACCGCCGCGCGGCCCCCCCCGATCGCGCCTTCCCGCGTCCGGCACGCGAGGGGACCGGGAACAGCCCTTTTTGACACGGCCCCCGTTCTCTGGTAAGAATAAAGTCTTGCGGGCAAAGCGCCCGCCATATCACCGCGGAAGGTAGCAGCATGGCCGAAAACAACTTCTCCGAGCTCTTCACGGGCGCCACCAAGAGCTTTTGCAGCATGGTCCTCAATCAGGTCCAGGACGGCGTCACCTGCCTGAGCAAGGACCGCAAGGTCCTCTTCTGGAACAAGGCCGCCGAGCAGATGACGGGGTTCGAAAGCTCGGAGATCCTGGGCAAGCAGTGCTTCGAGGACCTCTCCCTATTCGTCGACCGGGAGGGCGTGAACATCTGCCGGCAAAGGTGCCCGGTGGAGCTCACCCTCAAGGACGGAACGATCCGCAGCCTTGACGTCTACCTCCGCCACAAGAACGGCTTTCGCGTCCCGGCCGCGCTCCGGATCATCCCGGTCTTCAAGGAGGACGGGGCGATCATCGGGGCCGTCGAGACCTTCGCCGACACGGCGCCCAAGGTCGCGGTCCCCCTCAGCGTCGCGGAGCTCGAGAAGATGGGACTCCTCGATACGGAAACGGGGGTCGCGAACAAGCAATTCCTCGATATGACCCTCAAGGTCCGCCTGGAGGAATTCCAGAGATATGGCCTGCCTTTCGCCGTGATCTACGTCGATATCGACAACTTCACCAAGACGCTCGAGAAATTCGGCCGTTTCAACGCCAGCAAAATCCTGAGGACGGTCGCCCGGACACTCCTCAAGAACGTCCGCTACTTCGACATCGTGGGCCGCTGGAACAGCGAGGAGTTCCTCGTCGTCCTCCTCAACATCGACGAGAGCCGCCTCGACATCGTGGCCAACAAGCTCCGTCTGCTCGTCGCCGAGTCCTACATCACGACCGAGACGGGCATGCTGAACGCGACGGTCTCCCTCGGGGCCAGCATCGTCCAGCGGTACGACTCCGTCGAGGCTCTCATCAAGCGGACCGAACAGCTCATGCTTCACTCCAAGTGGCTGGGGAAAAATCGGGTCAGCCTCAGCTTCACCCAGAGGGACGTCGGCGAGCGATAAAGGCCCCCCTCTCCGGGGGGTGCGGAAAGAGGGGCGAAGAAAGGAGGGATTAAAAAGAGGTCGGTTTCTTCATTCTGGCGTCGTTGAGCTCGGCGCCGAAAAGGACGTGGTTGTTGGCTCCCGCCAAAGTGAGCCGGACCTCGGTGTCACGAAAGACCCACTCTGAAGAGAATTCCACCTGGCCCTGGCTGAGGGCGATCCCCCAGCAATCGTTCTGGTTCTCGTAAAAGCGGTCCTGCCAGATCGTCCGGTCGGCGCGCGGCGTGCCGACCGTGGCTGTCAGGTATTGACGGAGCTTGTTGTAATCCTCGATGTAGCGGTTCTTGTCCGCATAGTTCTCCATGAGATGGAAACGGGTCGAAACGAGGCTGCCCTCGTCGAAGACGTATTCGACCTGGCATTTTTTCTTCATGACCTCCCGCCGGTAGACGAGGATCTCGACACCCTGGGAGGCTTCCTGGGTCTGGGGCCGGCCCTCGGCCCGGATGAGATCATCTCTTTTCGTCCCCCACTCCACGTTCGGTTTGTACGAGGATTCCAGGTCGATCTGAGTCGGGTTGACGATCTCGTCCCCCGACGTGATCTGGATCACCTTGAGCGACGGGAAGAGCTTCCGGACGCAGGACTCGTGGACGTATCCCTCCCGGGTGTTGCCCGACTGGAGGGAGGTGAAATAGACATAGAACCAGCAGACCTTCATCTTGACGGCGCTCGCCAGGGAGAGGATGGCGCCCCGGCTCGAGCGTTTCGACGGCCGGGCTCTGTTCGGAGGGATCCAGCCGGACCACGGCTTTGTCCTGGATGACCTGGAGTTTCTTGCCGTCGGTCGACGCCGGCAGCGCAAGGAAGGCGGGGACGATCAGGGCGATCGCCAGAAGCACCATCAGCCGCCGTCTGCCGTTTTTCATGCTGTCGTGTCTCCGGATGCGCTAGGGCATCCCGGGGTTCCCTTTGGTCCCTTCCTTTTATTCCTGCGAGGACACTATGGGCCCGGGGCAGAGAAGGGGCAATCCTCGGCAGGGGTGATTTCAGAGGGGAATTCCCTCCCCCCGCGCGGGGGGGGTAAAAAGAGGGATGGCCCCCTCCCCAGGGGCTGTCCCTTTGGGGTCCGCCAGGGGCTAACTTTTCAGCTGGAACCTGACGGTGACGGTGAAGATGACGGGACGGGGCCGGCCGTTGATGATCATCGGCTCGTAGACCCACTGCCGGACCGCGTCGATCGCCGCCTGGTCGAGCAAGGGGATCGACCGCAGGACCTTCAGGGTCTGGACCCGGCCGTAGACGTCCGTCGTCGCCTCGATGATCACGACGCCTTCAACCCGGGCCTGCCGGGCGATCTCCGGATAGATCGGGTCCACCGAGTGGACGAGCTTCGGCGGCTTGATCTCCCCGATCGCCCGGACCGGGGCCTCGACCTCGCCCACGACTCCGCCCAGGACGCCCCCCACGACTCCGCCCAGGACGCCGCCCACGACTCCCCCTCGACCCCGCCTTCCACCCCGCCCTCGACCCCGATGTCCGAGAGCTTCTCTTCCGCGATCTGGTCCGGGATCTCCACCGGCGCCACCAGCCGGCCCGGCTCCACAGGCGCCTGGGCTTGAACCGGCTTGATCCTCGCCGTCTTGGCCACGGCCTTCTTCTTGGCCGGAGGCGGGGGCGGAGGCGGTGGCGGCGGTGGCGGCGCCAGGAACGCGCTGTACACCTCCACCTTCGGCAGCTGCCCCGTCTTGATGAGCGGGGCCACGATGAGGAAAAGGACGATCATGACGTGGGCCGCCACGGAAAGGGGGAAGACGGTGGCCCTGAGGCCCGTATTCCTCTCCGGCCGGAAAAAGACATCTTTGAACACTTGGCCCTCCATGCCTTGGGATGCGGGAGCCCCGGCCTGCCGGCGGGCGACCCCGGCCCGGACGCGGCCGGAGAAGGTCGCCCAGTATTCCGCTTCGTCCGGAATGGAGGGAGACTGTTTCGGAACGCCGTCGAGGGCCCGGAGGAAATCGAGGTCGCGGCGGCATTCCGGGCAGGTCTTGAGGTGCTTTTCGACCGCGGCGCGCTTCCCGCCCTCGAGCTCGCCGTCATGATAGGCCCCGAGGAGTCCCTGGAGTTTACGGTGTCTCATCTTAAGCTCTCCTCCCCAGGGAATCCGCCAGGAGCGCCTTCAGCTTCTGCCGGGCCCGGTTGAGCCTGGACATGACGGTGCCGTGCGGGAGGTCGAGCGTCCGGGCGATCTCTCCGTAGCTCAGACCCTCGTCGAACCTCAGGACGAAGACGCTCTTCTGCTCGTCGGGAAGCGATGCGACCGATCGCCGGAACGTCTCCTCGAACTCGGCCTGCTCGAGCCTCGCCTGGGGCGGGTCCTGGGCCGGGCGGGAGCCGTCCCGCCGGCCGGCCATTGCCTGGTCCAGGAGAGGCCTTTCCCTGTTCCTGGCTTTGAGGTAGTTGAGGCTCGTGTTCACGGCGATCTTCCGGAGCCAGGGATAGAAGGGCCACCGGGAGTCGAACTTGGAAAGGGCAAAGTAGGCCTTGATGAAGGTTTCCTGGGCCAGGTCGTCGGCCGACTGGTGGGCGCCCGTCAGGCGCCGGCAGAGGGCATAGATCATCTGCTGGTATTCCCTGACCAGGCTTTCGAAGGCGTCCACGTCTCCCTCTTGGGCTTTCCGGACGAGGACGGCATCCTCCGGATGCTCGCGCGGCTTGACCGGAGCTCCCATCCCTTCATACACCTCCCGGAGGGATTTATTCCTTTTCAGGTCTCAAACATAGCTGTGGAGGCCCGAGAGCAAGTAGTTCACGCCGAAATAGGTGAAGAGGGCCGCTAGGAAACCCACGATGGCGATGATCGCGGACCGCTTCCCCTTCCAGCCCATGACGATCCTGGTATGAAGGTACAGGGCGAAGACGAGCCAGGTGATCAGGCTCCAGACTTCCTTTGGGTCCCAACTCCAGTACGTGCCCCAAGCCTTGTACGCCCAGACCATGCCGAAGACGAGTCCGCCCAGGGTAAACAGCGGGAATCCGACGGCGACGCAGCGGTAGCTGACGGAATCCATCTTCTCTTTTTCGTCCGAATCGGCCGTCAGGTAAAGGACACTCGTGATGAGGGCGACGGCGAAGAACGCCTCGCCGACGAGCGTCACCGAAACGTGGAGCCAGAGCCAGTAGCTCTGGAGGGCGGGAACGAGGGGCGTCGCCTCTTTGGGCATGAGGGGCGAAGACGCCAGGGCGACGAGGCCGACGACGATCAACATGAGGTATGGCCCGATCCGCGGGATGCGGAACTTGCGGTCGATCAGGACGAACGCCAGGACCATCGCCCACGAAAGGAACGAGAGCGACTCGTACATGTTGGTGAACGGGGCGTGGCCGCTCTCGAAAGTCCTCACGAGAAGCGCCGCCGAGTGGAGCACGAGGCCCGCGAAGGCCAGCCCGAGGCCGGGCTTCGCCCAGCGGTCGTTCCTGGAGAACGCCACGGCCAGGTAGAAGAGCGCGGCCAGGATATACAAGACGAACACGATCGTGAACAGGGTCGATTCGATCATCAGGACCTCCTCAAAGAATCGATGATGGCCTCAAACTCCGCCTGGAAACTCTCGCGGTTCTTGGCGGCGATGCCTCCGGCCGTGACTTCCGTCCGGTCCCGGCCCTCTTCCAGGACGGCCCTGATCTCCCGGGGCGGCCAGTAGAAGGCCAGGAAGAAACCGGCCGACACGAGCAGGCAGCCGACCCAGATCAGCCAGACTCCCGGGTCACGGGCCGCCTCGAGGACGGAATATTCGGAGCCGCTATAGGATTTCAGGACAAAAGAGAGGTCTGTCGGCTGTCCCGAGTGCATCTGCTCGAAATCCGGGTAGTTGGCGAAGATCCAGCCCGAGAAAACCTTTTCCGGGCCCTTCCAGCCTTCGACCTGGGCGGCAGGATTTCTGGGCTCTTCCGACCTCGTTTCGACCTGGCTGCCCTCCCCGATCACGAAATCGGGGACGAAGCGCTTGACGGAGATCTGGCTGACGTCCTTGTCGTCTACCGTGGCCCGCTCGCCCACGCTCAACTGGACGGTGCGGGCGAACGAAGGGTCGTTCTTCTTCTTGATCGTGACCTCGAGCTTCGGATTGTCCCAGTTCGAGCCATAGCCCGTCTGATAAAAGGAAAACCCCCCGTGGGTCAGGGGTTTGTTGACCAGGATGGGCCTGGTCAGGACGGGGGCGCCGTTCTCGACGACCGTCACGGTGCTTTTCCAGGCCTTCACCATGCCCTGGGGATAGTACTCCGTCTCGAAACGGTCGAGACGGATCTCGAACCCGGCCTGCGGGACCTTGAAGGTCTGTCCCTCCGAAAGGTCGAAGTGGGTCCGGAAGCCGGCCAGGCCGCTCACGATCCCGCCGGCGATGATGACCAGGAGTCCGAGATGGACGGCATCCGAGCCGAAATGCCCGAGCTTTTTTTTCTGAGCCAGCAGGCACAGCCGCTTCTCCACGGCCTGTCCCCTGACCCGGTAGCGGTGGGCCCTCAGCGCCGCCTCGAGCTTCGCCCTCACCTCTCCGGCCGGAGCGTTTTTCCCGAGCCGGCCCTTGACCTTCAGGGCCAGCAGGCCGGCCGTCTCCGTTTCGACCTTCGGCCTGAACGCCCGGCGGCATTTCGCCGGGAGGCGGGCGAGCGTGCAGACGATCGTGTTGACGGCGAAGAAGAAAAGCAGGGCCAGATACCAGCCGGAATGGTAGAGCCCCGTAAGCTGGAGGCCCGAAAGGAGGCCAGCCAGCTGTCCGTAGCGGGCGGCGTAGGCGGCCGGGGACTCCCCCTGGGGGATGAGCGTCCCGATGACCGAGGCGGCGGCCAGGAGGATCAGAAGGACGATGGCCAGTTTGACCGATGAAAAGAACTTCCACACTGATCGCATGTCAACTCCCATTTTTGGGCCCCGGCCAGGCCCGGCCCGAGCGGAATCAATAATATAGGATTCGTTGGTGTTTGACAATTCCCGCCCGGACCCAGCCGGAAAATGCTGACCAGCAGAATGGCCGGGGCGAAAACCGTCACGGCCGCAACGACGCAATCGTGTTGCCGAGGAAGTCCCGGGCCGTTTCTATGATAAATGTGCGAGGATCGCCTTCGCCGTCTCGGCAACCCTCGTCATCGTCTTCTCATTGATGCGGATGTCGTTTCCCCGCCCTGTTCCACAGGCATGGATCGGATACACCTCCGTGAATCCGCACATGCCAAACATTCGCAGGTGGCGCGAAAGGACGCCGCCGAACGACTGCTCATCGGGGTTCCCCTGCGTCAGAACGAAGACGAGCTTCTTTCCGGCCGGGAGCCGTGTCGCCCCCGGATTGGTTCGAAAATCGGGCGCAAGAAACGAGTAAAATCGATCTAAGAGCCCTTTGGCCTGGGCGTTGATCTCGCCCATGTAGATGGGCGCGGAAATGATGACCAGGTCGGAAAGCCGGATGTCCTTCAGGACCGCGCTCAGGTCGTCCTGGGCGACGCAGACATCTGATGTGGTCTTGCATGACAGACAGGCTTGACATCCACGATACGAGAGCCGATTGAGCTCGTAGGTCGTGGCGCAAGCGCCGTGCTTTCCCAGGAGATCCAGAAGCGCTCTCACGATCGTCGCGCCGTGCCCCTGCGATCTCGGACTGCCAATCACAGATGTGATCTTCATTCGCGTCCTCCATGCTGCCGCTCGATGGCCAACTGGCACAAATAGATCAATTTGCAGCTGATTTCAAGCGCCTCGCCGGGTCCCGCGACGGGGATATCGGTTTTAAAATGTCTGGTCAGACGCTCATCGAAGATCGCTCTTGGGAACCACTCCCGGAGTTTTTTGACAGCGATCATGAAGTTCGCCGGAGTGGAGGGGGTCAACTCGGGGCCCAGGAAGCTGTAGTCAACGTGGTTCTGGGACATCTCCACGCGCGGATCAGAAGATCTCCTGTCGAAGATCCTCACAAAATCCTCCGCGAGGAACGTATCTTTGGCGGTTTCTTGGGTGACCCGGCGCATGATGGGGATGCCACCGGTCAGGACCGTCGCGGGCACGTTGAGTTTCATTTTCGTTGTCGAGGTCTTTTCCTGCGCGGCGCCCTGTCTTTTCCCCCTGATGATCAGGAACGCGTCGTCTGCTTTAACTCTGACCTCTCCGCCTCGCCTATCCCAGAATATAACTTCTCCCTCTCCGGATCTCGTCGCGTGCGCCACGAATCTGGCCGAGCGGCTTTGAAGCTCCGAATCCCCGAACGCGAAAGCCACAAGTCCCGAATCCCTCAGGCGCTGGGCTATCGAGTCCGCTGTCGCGGTGTCGGGATAGGAGGCGATGATCCTGGGGATCTCTCCGGCGAGCAGGAGGCGCGTGTCGAAGATCTCTTTGCCGACGAGGGAGGCCACCCTCATTAAGCGGTCTCCGTCGAGCGTCTTCGGGGGAGATACGGCAACATAGGCCGCGGTATGTTGATCCCGTTGTCCCTCGCTCAAGTTGCCCTTCAGATCATTTCGCTATTCTGGCGCTTGGGCAAATATTAACATCGGTATGGAAACCCGTCAATGAAGGCCATGGGCCTTGCGAGGTATCGCGGATAAGGGAGGGGGTTTTCCCCCCAGAAAAACCAGGGGGATGGTTTAATCCGCACTTGCGATGAGCCAACAGGGGGAAAGCGCGAGAGCCAGCGAGAGGAATTGAACCTCCGACCTACTGATTACGAATCAGTTGCTCTACCGACTGAGCTACGCTGGCTTTAGCAGGACAGGTCAAAGTATATAGAAATTAAACGATTTGGACCGGCCTGTCAAGGCGCTCGCGGGCGCTTCGCGTTGGATTAAGAAACCCAATCTTCCGGGAAAACGGGTCAGGCCCCCGATCGAGGAAAGCGCGGAACCGTTTCGTTATTTGAGCTCGAACCGAAGCGTGACCGTGAAAACGACGCCGCGCGGCCGGCCGTTGACGACCATCGGCTCATAGAGCCACTGACGGACCGCGTCGACCGCGGCCTGGTCGAGCAAGGGAACGGACCGGAGGACCCTGACCTCCACGACGCGCCCGTAGATGTCTGTGGTCGCTTCGAGGATGACGGTGTCCTGGATGCGCGCTTGACGGGCGATCTCGGGGTAGACGGGGTCCACTCGCTTGAGGAGCCGAGGCATCCTGACCGCGCCCGCCGCCCGGACGGGCGCCGTCTCGTCGCCCATGATCTGGAGGAAAGCATCATTGAGCAGGTTCCTGGGGTATCCACCCGCCGCTCCGTAATCGACGCCGCCCTCGACGCCGTCCTCCGGCCCTCCCCAGTCGAGCGGCTCTTCCGCAATCGCGCTCGGGATTGTCACGGGCGCCACGAGGAGTGCCGCAGCTCCGGTTCCGACCGCCGGGACCGGCCTGATCCGTGTCCTTGCGGCTGCGGTCCGGCCCTTCGCCCGGGGGGGCGGTGGCGGCGGGGAGGGTGGAGCGGGCGCCAGGAAGACGCCCGTGAGCCCGACCCGGGGGAGGTCGCCGCTCCGGACAAGCGGGATGATCACGAGGAGAAGCGCGAGGAGCCCGTGCGCCAGGACCGAGAGCGGCAGGATCGCCGCCCTCACGCCGACTTGTCTTTCCGGGACGAACAGCACATTCTCGAACATGGTCGTCTCCTTTCGGCCGAGTTCCGGAAGCTTCCGCTTCCACCCTTGATACAAGCCGCCCCAACGAATATTCCCTCTAGGCAAATGGGGACGAATCGAATACAATAGCACTCTGTTTCAGCCGGACGGTTGAAGCCGCCATTCCGCATGCGCCGCGAGTACGAAGAACCATGAGCATGATCATCAAGAAGCTCGAGCTGCAGGGATTCAAATCCTTCGCCGAGAGGACCAAGATCGTTTTCCACCCCGGCATCACGGCCATCGTCGGCCCCAACGGCACCGGCAAGAGCAACCTCGTCGACGCCATGCTCTGGGTCCTGGGCGGCCTCCGCCAGAAGACGGTCCGCGGCGACCGGACCGAGGACGTCATCTTCAACGGGAACGCCAAGAAGCCGCCGCTCAGCATGGCCGACGCCCTCCTGACCCTGGGAAGCGAAGAGGAGGAGCTCGCCGTCTCCCACCGCGTCTTCCGGTCCGGCGAAAGCGAATACCGGATGAACGGCAAGACCGTCCGTCTCAAGGACATCACCGACGAGCTCTGGAAGCACGCCATCGGCGAGAAGGAATACTTCGTCATCGAGCAGGGGGCCATCGGCAACTTCGTCACCTCCAAGCCCACCGAGAAGCGGGCCCTCATCGAAGAGGCGGCCGGGACGGCCTACTACAAGGACAAGAAAAAGCAGGCCCAGAGCAAGCTCGAATCGACCGGGCAGAACCTCGTCAGGCTCGAGGACATCATCCTCGAGGTCGAAAAGGCCAAGAACTCCCTCCAGCGTCAAGCCCAGGCCGCCAACCGCTACCGGCGGCTCCGCGAGCGCATCCGGGAGCTCACGTCCCATCATTATCAGAGGAAATTCACCCATCTCGAGCGGGCCCAGAAGGAGGCGGCCGGCCTCTACTCCGACTCCCTTTCCAGGGAACAGGCCATCACGGCCCGGATCCGGAGCGAAGAGAAAGACATCGCGGGGAAGCGCCAAGCGCTCTGGGAGCTCGAAAAGTCGCTCAAGGAGAACCAGGAGCGCGTCTACGGATTGAAGTCCCACATCGCCCGGACAGAGGGCGATATCGAGCGCGAATCCAAGCGGGTAGAATTCTTCGAGGAAAAAAAGAAACGATCGGAATCCGACCGGAACGAGCTCCTGGAAGACGTCCTGCGCCTCACCCAGGAGATCGAGGAAACGCAGGGCCGGCTGGATTCTCTCGCGGGAGAGCTCGAGACGAGCCGGGTCGAGGCCGGCCGATCGGCCGAGCTCCTCGATCAAGCGCGCGGCGAAAAGGCCCTGGCGGAAAAGGAGATCGAAGCCCTCCGTGAAGCTTACCTCCGGGCCCTCGAGGACACGACCGAGGCGCAGAAACGAGAGCGTCAGGACCGAAAAAGAGCTGGAACTCCTGGCCCGCCAGGAAGAGAAGCTGGCCGCCCAGCTCGACGATCACACCCGCGAGCTCGATGAAAACGCATCCAGGACGGTCGATCTCGAAGGGGAGATCTCCGGTCACCTCGCCCTCAGGGACTCCGCAGCCCAAAGGAAGGAGGACCTCGGGGCGGCCCTGGATGCGGTCCGGACATCGTTCGCCGCGACCCAGGCTGAGCTCGACGCGTGGAAGATCAAGCGGGACGAGGCCGCCTACCATCTCCAGGCCCTCAGGAAAATCGAGGAGAAGGAGCGCGGCGAGGTTAAGACGGACGAGATCCCAGGGGCCCTGGGCATCCTGGCCGATCTCATCCGGACGAGCCCCGAGGACGCGCCGCTTTTCGACGTCTTCTGGAGGGAGGAAGCCGGGTCAAGGGTCGTCCCGGCCGAAGAATTCCTGAAGGGAGCTCCCGAAGGTCTCAGGGGGACATACCTCCTCATCCCGGCCAAGGACAAGCCCGCGGTCAGCGGGGACGTCATGGGCCGGCCGGAAGTCATCGGGCTCCTCAAGAGCCGGCTCGAGGCGCACGACCGGATCAAGGAGAGCCTGGCCCGGCTCGAGGACGCCGTCATCGTCCGGGCGATCGGGGACGCCGTCCGGATCTGGCTCGATCATCCGGAACTCAATTACCTGACCCCCTCGGGCGACCTCCTGCTGTCCTCCGGGCTCCTCAAGCTCGGGGACAGATCCGGAGGGATGATCGCCCTGGCCTCGGAGATCAGGAAACTCGAGGAAGAGGTCGCCCGGGCCGAAGCCGGGATGGCCCCTCTCCTCTCCAAGCTCGAGGCGATGGCCGGAGAAAGGGCCGGTCTCGAGCGGGATCTCGAGAACGAGAGAGAGCTCCACGGCCGCGCCGAGAGGGCCCTCGAGGACCGGCATAAAGAGCACAAATTCAGCCGGACCGAAGGCGAAAGGATCCGGGCGTCCCGGGACGTCCTGGGCAGGGAGCTCGGGCTCCTGCTCGCCGAAAAAGAGAAGCTCAGCCGGGTTTTCGGCGAGCTCGGCGGCAAGGTCCTCACCCGGGAGGCGGAAGCCCGGTCCCTCAAGGAGAGGATCGATGAAAAGGAGCGGGCCCTGGCCGGGAGCCTGGAAAAGGTCTCGGCGAGCGAACGCCGCTTTTTCGAGACCAAGGCCGGGCTCGACCTTCTCCAGGAAAAGATGAGCGGCCTTTCCGGCCAGATCCAGGGCACCAGGAAGCGCAAGGAGGCGGCCGGGGCCAAGATCGCGCTCCTCGAAGAGGACGCCCGGCGCGGCGATGAAGACAAGGCCAAACTCAAAGAGGATATTCAGGCGCTCAGGGAGAAGGCCAGGGCGCTCGCCGCCGAACAGTCCCAGGCCGAAGGCGTCTTGTCGGGGGCCGAGGCCGGGCTCCGAGACGTCCGGAGGGAGCTCGACGAGCTGGAGGCGGTGGTCCGGAAAACCCGGGAGGATGAGGAGGCGGCCAAAGACGAGCGCGTCAAGCACGAGATCCGCAAGGCCGAGGTCGAGCGCGACCTCGTCAACCTCGACGAGATGTGCTGGCAGGAGCTCAAGAAGACCCTGGCCGAGCTCAGGGCGGAAGCCGAGGCCGTGAAGCAGGCCCCGGCCGCTCCGGCCGCGGCGGAGGTGGAGGACATCGAGGAGCTCGGCGAGGCCGGAGACGAGGAGGCCGAGGAACCCCCGGCCGAGCCCGTGGAGAAGAGCGGGAAGTCCGAGGCACAGCCGGAGGCCGCGGGGACGCGCCGGACCGCGAGAAAATGGCGCCCGCTCGCCGTGATGGCCGACGACGAGGTCGAGAAAGAGCTCGAGGACGCGAGAGAGAGCCTCAACCGCTACAAGGCCGTCAACTTGATGGCCGAGGAGGAGTACCTCGAGCAGAAGAAGCGCTACGAATTCCTCGTCCAGCAGCGCCAGGACCTCCGGGACTCGATCCGCGCTACGGAAGACGCCATCCTCAAGATCGACGAGGAGAGCAAGGTCCAGTTCCTCAAGGCCCTCGAAGAGGTCAACAAGAACTTCCAGGAGATCTTCACGGCCCTCTTCAAGGGCGGGAACGCCGAGGTCAAGCTCCTCGAACCGGAAAACCCGCTCGAAAGCGGGGTCGAGATCGTGGCCCAGCCGCCGGGAAAAAGGGTCCAGAACCTGAGCCTTCTCTCGGGCGGCGAGAAATCGCTGACGAGCCTGGCCTTCCTCTTCGCCCTCTTCCGCTATCGGCCGTCCCCGTTCTGCTTCCTGGACGAGGTGGACGCGGCCCTGGACGACGTCAACCTGGCCAGATTCCTGGACCTCCTGAAGATGATCAAACACCAGACGCAGTTCATTCTCATCACCCACAACTACAAGACAATGGAAGTGGCGGACTACATCTACGGGACGACGATGTCTGAGCCCAACATGACCAAGCTGCTGTCCGTGAAGCTCGAAAAGAAGGGCGGCGGCGAGGCAGAGAATCAACAGCCGTAAGGCGGGCGCCGCCCGACGAGCCGCGGACGACGCCCGATGATGGACCGAGGCTGAGAGGAGTGTGTCATGTCGTTTTACGTCTGGATCATCCTGGCTTATCTCCTGGCCCTGACGACCCTGAATTTCATCCGTTCCCGGCGCATTAAGAGCCAGGACGAGTTCATGGTCGCCGGACGGAGCCTCAAGTGGCAGGTCATGGTCTTCACCCTGATCTGCACCTGGATCGGCTCGGGCACGTTCATCAGCGGCGCCGAGTTCGCGTCCAAGGCCGGGTTCTCGGCCCTCTGGCTGGCCGCCGGCGCCTGGGTGGGGATCATCCTCATCTACTTCCTCGCCGCCAAGATCCACACCTTCGGCCAGTACACGGTCGGCGACGTCCTCGAGGTCCGCTACGGACCGGCCGCCCGGCTGTTCGGGGCCATCGCCCTGATCCTGTCCTTCGTCTCCATCGTCTCCTACCAGTTCGTGGCGGGCGGATTCATCCTGAACGTCATCACGGACGGCAAGATCTCCGAGTCGACGGGGACGCTCATCGCCGCCGCCTTCGTCATCCTGTTCACGGCCCTGGGCGGCATGGTCGCCATCGCCTACACCGACCTGCCGAACGGGATCATCATCGTCCTGGCCTGCCTCCTGGCCGTGCCGTTCGTCGTCGCGGCTGCGGGCGGCCTTCCGGCGGCCAAGGCAGCCCTGCCCGCCCGGCTACTTCGCCGTCGTCAACAGCCAGTTCGGCGCCCATCCCTGGCTCAAGGCGATCGGCTACTTCCTCTCGACCATGTTCCTCCTCCTGGGCGTCCAGAGCATGTACCAGAAGTTCTACAGCGCCAAGTCGGCCAAGGACGCCAAGAAGGCCGTGGCCTGGTGGACGGTCGGGACGATCTTCGTCGAGACGATCGTCGTCGTCATCGCCGTCTTCGCCTTCAGCAAGCTCAAGGGCCAGATCGACCTGAGCCTGCCCAAGGCCGGAGGCAAGGTCGTCCTGATGGCGGCCCGGCAGCTCGTCCCCGCCCCGGTGGGCGTCCTCCTTCTCGGCGCGGCCTGCGCGGTCGTCATCTCCACGGGAATGAACTACCTCCTCTCCCCTTCGACGACCCTCATGCGGGACATCTACCAGCGATTCCTGAAGAAGGACGCCGACCCGAAGAAGATGGTCGCCCTGCAGAAGGTCCTCGTCGTCGTCGTCGGGGTCCTGGCCTTCCTCCTCGCGACCCAGCTCAAGAGCGTCCTCGAGATGAGCTTCTTCGCCTACACGATCTACGGCGTCGCCATCACTCCGGCGCTCATCGCCGCCCTGGCCTGGAAACGGGCCACGAAGGCGGGCGGGCTGGCCTCGATCATCGCCGGGACCGTCGTCTGCCTCGGCTTCTTCATCATCTCCAAGGTCCTGCCGGCCGCCCAGGTGCCCGACGGCGACCCTTGGGGGATTCCGCTGATCTATCCGGCGTTGGCCGCGTCGCTCGGCGCCCTCGTCGTCGTCAGCCTTCTGACCCCGAAACAGAAGCCAGAGGAGCTGGAGAAATTTTTTCCGAAGAAAGATAACCTAAAATAACGATAACCGGGAACGAACGGAACAACTATTAGAAGCCCGAGGGGAACGGCTGAAGCGATAAAAGACAGATGCGCAGGGGGTGTTCCCGGAGGAGGGCAAAAGTAGAGTTGCAGACTCGTTTCAGATATTTCCCAGAAGTGCGGCTCCGAGCTGCTCCGCCACACTTCTGCCGGTCGCTCCTCAGAACTCGCCCCGCTAAGAAGCGGGACTGTCCGCATCCGGACAGATATGGCAAGAGGCGGGACGGCTCCCTGCCGGAGGGAACCCCCCGAGCTCAACCTCAATATGTAGCGGAAGCCGTCTTCGCGAGCCAGAAGAAAGGCGTACTGAATGAAACCTGGCGTCGTTCTTGACCTCCGTTTCGCTGACCATGCCATGGGGCCCGGCCATGTCGAAAGCCCCGAGCGTATCCGGGTCCTGAACCGGATGCTCGAGGAGGAGGTTCCGGGCCGGTATCTCAGGATCGAGCCGCGCCCCGCGACCAATGACGAGCTCGGCTGGGTCCACGAGCGGGCCTACATCGATTTCCTGCGGTCGACGGCGGGCCAGGACGGGGTCTTCCTCGACGCGGACACTTCAACAGGCCCCAAGACCTTTGAAACGGCCCTCCTTGCAGCCGGGGGGGTTCTCCGGGCGATCGACGCCATCATGGAAGGCCGGGTGGGGAGCGCCTTCGCCCTGGTCCGGCCCCCCGGCCACCACGCCGAGGCGTCCCGGGCGATGGGCTTCTGTTTTTTCAATAACGTCGCCATCGGAGCGGAATACCTCATCCGCCGGCATGGCCTCCGGCGAATCCTTGTCGTCGACTGGGACCTCCATCACGGCAACGGCACTCAGCACGCGTTCTATTCACGTCGCGACGTCCTCTATTTCTCGACGCACCAGGCGCCCCTTTATCCGGGGACCGGCGCCGTCCGCGAAACCGGTGCCGGGCCTGGCCTAGGCTACAACTTGAACGTGCCCCTGACGGCGGGTAAGGGAGACGCCGATTTCATCCATGTTTTCCGGAAAATCCTGGGGCCCGTCTCGGCCCAATTCGAGCCGGAGTTCATCCTGGTGAGCGCCGGTTTTGACATCGCCGCCGGCGACCCGCTGGGCGGAATGGCCGTCAGCCGGGATGGGTTCGGTCTCCTCACGGATGCCCTCTCGGGCATGGCCGCAGAGTCCGCCGCAGGGAGGATCGCCTTCATCCTCGAAGGCGGCTACGACCTCCCGTCGCTCCGGAACGGAGTCCGGGAGGTCCTGGACAGGCTGGACCGCCCTCCCGCTCCCCTTCCCGACCTGGCCCCTTCCGAGAAAACCCTGATGGAGCTCGGTTTGTGTGATCAGGTCTTCCGAAACTTCTGGGCTCTTTGACAGCCCGGCTTTCTTACGATCCAAGGCTCCCCGCGCCGCGAAGGCTTTCACTGGCCCGGCGGGTTGTCCTCTTGGGAGAAAAACGTCCTTTTTATAGGACAAGAACTAGAAAATAGGAGTCTTTTTCTGGGGAGAGCCCATTGGCATAGTTCTTGCTTATCTTTAAAGGTTGTAAAGGAGAGCAACCATGAGAAGAGCATTGATCCTTATCGCAGCTCTTATCCTTATCATCTCTGCGGGCTGGTCCCAGGAGGCTCAACAGGCCCCCGATCAAGGCCAGCAGGCCCAGAAGGCCCCTCCGCAGCAACCAAAGGAAACGAAATACACGAATGACTCCGTTGCCAGGATGAGTTATGTCGAAGGCAAAACGTTCGTCCAGCGCGCTTCCGACCTTGGTTACGAGGAAGGGGTCGTGAATACGCCCGTCAGCGAGGGCGACCGTCTTGGCACGGCCGAGGGCCGGATGGAAGTCCATTTCGGCCGGGGCAATTATGTCCGGCTCGACAACAACACCAAGCTCGACATCCTGAACCTCCCCAAGAAGGGCGACGACATCGCTCGCATGCGCGTCTGGTCGGGCAGCATCTACCTCGTCGTGAGTAACCTGGCCAAGGAGAAAGGCATCGAGGTCCACACGGCCGATTCCTCCTTCTATCTCCTGGACAAGGGCGTTTACAGGATTAACGTCCGGGAGAACCGGGCCACCGAGATCCTCGTCGTGCGCGGCTTGATCGAGGCCGCCGGGGAAGGCGGTTCGACCCTGGTCAAGGCGGAGCAGAGGCTCGAGATCACCGAGGGCCGCTTCGACGGCAAGCCCGCGGCCTTCATCGCAGTTCCCGATGATGGATTCGACCGTTTCAACGCCTCGAGGAACACCCAGGTCGGCGAGCAGTACGCCAAGAACGGCAAGAAGTACCTTTCCGGGGACCTCGAGGACTACGAATCCGAGCTCGACCAGAACGGCCAATGGACCTACCTCGCCCCGTACGGTAACGTCTGGGTCCCTTCGGGAGTTTCCGAGGATTGGCGGCCTTACTACGACGGCCGCTGGGTTTATCTGGGCGTGAGCGGCTGGACCTGGCTCCCTTATGAGCCGTGGGGCTGGGCGACCTACCATTACGGTCGTTGGAACTGGGGCGCCGACCTCGGCTGGTACTGGGTCCCGACATCAATTTGGGGCCCGGCGTGGGTCAACTGGTGGTGGGACGATTATTATTATGGCTGGGGCCCCATGGGCTATTGGGGATACCCGGGCTTTTCCTTCGGCTTCGGTTTCGGCAGCGGGTTCTACTTCGGCCTCGGCTGGGGGTGGGGTTATTACGGAGGGTTTTACGGAGGGTGGTATGGCGGATACTATCCGCCGCACGGACGTTATCCCTATTATCCGGCCGGCGGCCGGGCCCTGACCGTCGTCCGCAGGGACCAACTCAAAGACCCGAATATTTCGCGCGTCGCCGTGAGGGACCAGGCCACTCTGAAGAGTCTGTCGAAGATGACCCTCTCCGGTCATGCGCCGAACGTGCGGCCGGCGGGCGCCAGGCTCAACGTCCAGCCTCTCAACGGCAACCGGGTCATGCTCCGTAAGGACGCGGGCTCCGGCAGCCTCGTTCCGAACCGCAGCACCGGCAGCCAGTCGAACGGCCGGCCGGCGGGCTCGGGGACGAGCTCGACAGCCGTCAAGTCGGGAAGGCAATTCCCAGGGCAAATCGACGGGTTCTTCGGGCGGATCCGCCTCCGGGGCCCGGAGGATCCGGAAAAAAGATGATTCTCCATCTTCACCTTCATCCAGCATGTCCAGCGAGTACCGGAGTTCCTCGGCGGGAGCGTCCGCGAGGAGCGGGGAGTCGAGGGCCATCCGGACATATCCGTCTTCGCCGACGATCAGCCGGCCGGCCGGCTACGGAGACGGCGGCTCCGGAAGGTCCAGGTCATACCTGGGCTCGTACGGAAGGGGCTATGGCTACGGCTCGCCGGCACGCTCGTCGTCGGGCAGAGTTTCATCGGGCCGGACCGCGTCCTCCGGGAAGACGAGCGTTTCCCGCGGGTCCAGCTCGCGGGGAAGCTCCGGCTCGCATTCGAGCGGATCTCGGAAAAGGTAACTGACCCCTTTCCCATACGGGGGGCGTCTCTTTCGGCTGAGCCGGTTCGAAAGGGACGCTCCCTTTTTTTATCAGTGCTCTTCGCTGGCCTTTTGCGCGGAATAGTAGTCCAGGCACCTGAGGTGGTCGGCGTTCGTGCAGTAGCGGTTGGGAAGGAGCTCGGGAACGTCGAAAAAGACCTCGCGGAACGGGTAGAGGCACGTCGGAGTCGCCAGGAGTCCCGTCTTTCGGTCGATCTCCACGAAAACGAGGTTCGGGGGGACTTCGAAATCCTCGGCCACGGCCCCGGGGCCGGCGGCTTCGTCCGCTTTTTTCCTGTCGGCGATCACCCGACTAAAAAAGTCCTGCCAGACCGGCAGGGCGGCCGCGGCCCCCGTCTGCCTTTCGCCGAGCGAGAGCTGCTTGTCGTTCCCGACCCAGACGCCGGCGCAGAGGGTCGGAGAGAATCCGATGAACCAGGCGTCGGAGTACTTGTCCGTCGTGCCGGTCTTCCCGGCCAGGGGCCAATTCAGAACGCTGGCCGCGGCGCCCGTCCCTTCATTGACGACGCCCTGCATGAGATAGGTCATGACGTAGGCCGTCTGGGGCGAGAGGACCTCTTCGGATTCGGGCCGGGTCGCCTCGAGGACGTTGCCGTCCTTGTCCTCGATCCGGGAGATAAAATAGGGCTTGAACCGGACGCCCTTGTCGGGGAAGACGGAGTAGCCGGAGACGAGCTCGGCCAGGGTGACCTCGAACGCCCCCAGGCTGAGGGACAGATAAGGATTGAGCGGTGACGTGATGCCGAACCTCCGGCAGTAGTCGACCCCGACCTGCGGGGAGATGTAATCAAGAAGCCTGGCCGTGACGACGTTCCGGGATTCCTCGAGGCCGATGCGGAGGGTCACCGCCCCCTTGTACTGGCGGTCATAATTCCTCGGGGACCAGGGCTCGCCGTTCCAGCGGTCGATGAAGGTCGTGGGCTCGTCAACGATAAGGCTCGCCGGAGTGAAGCCGTTCTCGATCGCGGCGGTGTAGAGGAAGGGTTTGATGGCCGAGCCGGTCTGGCGGGGCGCCTGCATCGCCCGGTTGAATTGGCTCGCCCGGAACGAATACCCGCCGACCATGGCTTTGATCTGCCCGGTCTGGGGCTCGATGGCCAGGAAGCCTCCGTTCCGGACCGGGTTCTGGCTCAGCGAGACCTGGGCCTCCTTCCTCCCCTCGTCCAGGGCGTTGACCTTGACCTGGATGATGTCGCCGCGCTTGATGAGGGAATCCAGAAAGCCGGCCTTGGTCCAGGCGATGTCCTTATTGGTCATTCTTCCGGAGATCGTCTTGACCCTGACGGCCGCCTCCGTCCGGCCGGCCGATAGGACGATGGCATCGTAGACCTCGCCCGGGTCGAGGGGCAGGTTATCCCAGCTCAAAAGCCACTGGTCTTCGAGCCCGGCCTGGGGCCTGGCGACGAGGCTTTTCTTGGCCTCGGGAGTGGAGGCGAGAAGGTTCGGCTTGTCGGTCCGCCAGCCGTTCATCTGGTTCTCGACGTCCCGGAGCCCCTTCCTCAGGGCGGACTCTGCATATTTCTGGAGCGTCGGGTCGAGGGTCGTATAGACCTTGAGGCCTCCGTTGTAGAGGGCGTCGCTCCCGTAGTTCCTGTCGATGTACTTGCGGACCTCTTCAAAGAAATAGGCCGCGAACTCGTCGTTTGTCTGCCTGAGCGGGAGGACGATCAGGGGCGTCTTCTTGGCCGTCTCGGCCCGCTCCTTGCTGATGTACCCTTCCTCGGCCAGCCTGTTGAGGACGTGGTTGCGGCGCTCCAGGGTGACCTTGGGGTTGTCGTAGGGCGAATAGCGGGCCGGCCGCTTGAAGATCCCGGCGATGAGGGCCGCCTCCTCGAGGCTCAGGTCCTTGACGCTCTTGCCGAAAAAAAGGTTCGCGGCTGACTCGACTCCCCAGGCCCCGTGGCCGAGATAAAAATGGTTGCAGTAGAGCTCCAGGATCTTCCGCTTGGAGTACTGTTTCTCGATCTCGCGGGCCAGGAACATCTCCTTGAGCTTCCGGCGCATGCTGACGTCCCGGTGGAGGAAGAGGTCCCTGGCCAGCTGCTGGGTGATCGTGCTCGCGCCCTGGGGACGCTCCCCCATGGGGATCTTCATGATGTCGTCCCTGATGGCCCGGAGGATCCCGCGGTAATCGATGCCGGCGTGGCTGAAAAAGCGGGAGTCCTCGGTCGCGACGATGGCTTTGATCAGGATGTCGGGGATCTGCTCGTAGCGGACTTCGATGCGCCGCTGCTCGGAGAACTCCCTGATGGGCTCGCCGGACGCCGCGTAGAGGGTCGTGATGATCTTCGGCTTGAAGGTCTCGAGATCGGAGACGGAGGGGAGGTTATCCTTGACGGCGAAGTAGGCGCCGAAGCCCGCCCCCAGCACGAGGGCGATCCCCACGACCGCGAGAAAGAAGAAGGCCCGGACGAGATCGCGCCTGTTGAATCTCCGGATCCTGATCTTCAGGGATGGAATGGGCATGATCGCTAGATCTCAATCATAGCAAATCGGGTCGCAAAAGACAAAAGAAGGGCGGGTCCTGTCTCGGTGTGTCCTTGCCTAGGGCTTCGTGGATGGCTAAGGTGATAAAAAAATGATGCGTAGGGGGTGTTCCCGGAGGAGGGCGTGTGGAGGGCCGAGCGGGCATGGGTCCTCGACCAACGGGAGAGGAGAGCGAGGCCCGGAACCGAAGTGGGTTTGGCTCGCCGGGACAAACCCGCGACCCGACGGAGGGAATCCCCCGAGCTCAACCTTAATTAATGGCATAGGCCATCCCCCAAGCCTCTAGCCTAGGGCCTAAATTCCCCTGATATAAGTTCAGGTCATGCGGGCGGGAGGAGCTTTTCGACATGTCCCCAGATGGCCCGTCCGACCGATCTCCGGTCGCTGCGCCCGTCCAAGTGAATGATGTTGCGGCCGCGGAGGCCGCGGAAGATCTGCCTGACCCTGGCCAGGTAATCCTCACGCTCGAAGAGTTCGTCCCGGGTCTTCCGTCCGGCAATCCTGGCCAGGCCGGCCCCGGCGTCAACGTCGAGGACGATGACCAGGTCGGGCCTCGCGGCAAAGGCTTCGTTCAGCCGCCTGACCCTCGCCGGATCGATGCCTTTAGCGCCCTGGTAGGCGATCGTCGAGAAGTAGTACCTGTCCAGGACGACGATCTTCCCCATTTTTAGGGCCGGCTTCAGGTTCTTCTCGACGTTCTCCCGCCTGTCCTTGATGAAGAGACCGAGCTCCTCCTCGGGCGTCAGCGAGCCGTCCCGGGCCGCCTTCCTCTTGATCTCCCGGCCCCATCGCCCCCTGGTCGGCTCGCGAAAAAAGACCGCTTCCCAACCCCGCGACCTGAGGCGCCTCAACAAGGACCGGGCCTGGGTCGTCTTCCCTGACCCGTCAATGCCTTCGAGGACGACGAGAATGCCTTTTCGGAGCTTCATGGGGGTCGAAAAATCATCTTAGCCGCATCCAGGGGGGAATGCAACAGTTCGCCGGGCGGCCGAGTTAGGACTTCGTCGGGAAATTGAAATTCCCTGATGGATATGGTACTTTAAAATCTCGAGTTCCGGAGGTTTAACATGAAAAAATACGCGTGGGTCGCTTTATCATTCTTCTTCCTAGGACTGGTCGTGGCGGGCTACATCTTCGTCTATCTCCCCGACAAGAACGCGCCCCAGTCCGGCATTTTCGACAAGAAGCCGTCCGCGGTCCCATCGTCCAGCCTGTTCGCCTCGCCTTCCCCGGAGATCAAGGAGAACCTCGATTTCGTCACCATCTCGGAGAAGGTCGGCCCGGCCGTCGTCAAGATCGACGCCGAGCGCCGCGAGAAGGCGAGCCCGTTCGGGATGGATGAGGGCGGGCCGTTCGAGGACTTCTGGGACCGTTTCTTCGGCCAACAGCGTCCACGCCAGCAGCAGGAACAGCCGGTCATCGCCCAGGGCACCGGCTTTTTCATCAGCCCCGACGGCTATATCCTGACCAACAACCACATCGTCGAAAAGTCCGAAAAGGTGACCGTCAACACGATCCAGGGAAAGGAATACGAAGCCAAGGTCGTGGGCACCGATTCCATGACGGACATCGCCCTCCTCAAGATCGAGGCCAAGGACACGCCTTTCGCCGAGCTGGGGGATTCGGCCAAGATGAAGGTCGGCGAATGGGTCGTGGCCATCGGGAACCCCTATGGCCTTGATAATACCGTGACCGCGGGGATCATCAGCGCCAAAGGCCGGGATCTCGGCGATCCCTCGACCCTCCAGGACTTCATCCAGACCGACGCCGCCATCAACCGCGGCAATTCGGGCGGACCCCTCATCAACATGAGAGGCGAGGTCATCGGGATCACCTCGAACATCTTCACCCCGACCGGAGGGAACATCGGGATCGGCTTCGCCATCCCCTCCAACATGGCCCGGAAGGTCGTCGCCCAGCTCAAGGAAAAAGGACGAGTGACCCGGGGAAGGCTGGGCGTCAATGTCCAGAACATCTCCGACGGGATGATGAAGCAGCTCAAGCTCAAATCGAAAGAGGGGGCCATCATCGCCACGGTCGACCCCGATTCCGCGGCCGAGAAGGCGAACCTTAAACAATATGACGTGATCACCGAGATCAACGGCCAGCCCGTCAAGGATATGAGCGATCTCCGCATCAAGATCGCCGACGTCGCGCCCGGCCAGAAGGCCGTCCTGAAGATCATCCGGGACGGCAAGGAGACGACGGCCACTGCGGTCGTCGAGGACCGCGAGGCGGCCTCGGAAAAGGGCCAGGTCGCCGCCCCGGACAAGAACATCGGGCTCTCCCTCGAGCCCCTGAACCCAGCCAAGGCCCGCCGCTACGGGCTCCGGACGACCGAGGGGCTTCTGATCACCGAGGTCCAGCCGTTCAGCGAGGCGGCCAGGAAGGGCCTCGAGGCCGGCATGGTCATCCTCGAGGTCAACCGGACCAAGGTCACCTCGGTCCGGGAGTTCGAGTCGGTCCTGAAGAAATCCACGTCCGACGACGAGATCATCCTCCTCGTCCGGATCGAATCGCAGAACGGGACCCAGGACAGCATCGTCACCCTGAAGGTCCGATGAGGTTCACCAAGCTCCACTCGCTCGGCAACGACTTCCTGGTCATCCGCCCGAACGAGGAGCTGGACCTTCTCCGGGTCGGGGAGTTCGCCCGCCGGATCTGCGACCGCCACACCGGGGTCGGCGCCGACGGGCTCCTCATCACCGATCTGGAGGATCCGGCCCGGAACGAGGCGACCTTCCGGATCTTCAACGCTGACGGCACGGAGCCGGAGATCTCCGGGAATGGCCTCCGCTGCGCGATGGCCTGCCTCGTCCATCAGAAACGCGTTTCGTCCTCGAAGGTCGTTTTCAAGACCTCGGCCGGAAACCGGGCCTGCGAGATCATCGGGAGCAGCGGGGTGGTTTATGAGGTCAGGACCGATATGGGGGCGCCCCGTTTCGGGCCGGCCGAGCTCCCGTTCGACGACGGACAGCCGCACGACCGGCTCATCGACTATCCCATGTCCATCAACCAGAAGATCTTCGAAATCACCTGCGTCTCGATAGGCAACCCTCACTGCGACATCTTCGTCGACAGCTTCCCGGCCCGGATCGAATGGCACCAGATCGGCCGCGAGATCGAGTCCCACCCTTTTTTCCCCAATCGGACCAACGTCGAGTTCATCCGCGTCATCAGCCGCGGCGAGATCGAGGTCCTCTTCTGGGAGCGCGGTGTCGGCGAAACGCTCTCTTCGGGGACCGGCTCCTCGGCGGCGGCTGTCGCGGCCATCGTCAAGGGCCTGACGGACCGCAAGGTCAATGTCCTAACCAGCCTGGGATCGCTCACGGTGGAGTGGCAGCCGGAGGGTGAGGTTTTCCAGACCGGGCCGTCCGAAGTCATCTTCGAAGGGGAATACCCGGCTCAATAAAACCAAGTCGCGGACTTGGAGGGAGTCCCTCCGAAAAACGTGGGATTCCCCAGCGAGGAATCCCACTCTGTGATCGCTCCGCTCCCCTCGCCTAACGGGCGAGGGACCGTGCCCGCGTCGCGCTCAATGTTTTCTCCGGGACATCCCCCCTGCGTCCGCTGGTTTATTAAGAAAAATAGCTCTATTTGAAATGTTCGTAGCCCCGGATTTTCAGGGGCTTTTTGTTGCCTGCCAAATCGACCGCGATGATCCTCTTCCCCGGAGTAATCCGCCCGATCTCCGTGATCTTGAACCGCGGCCCGAGGCGGCGGAGGCGCGGGACGTTCCGGGGCCGCACGGTGAAGAGGAGCTCGAAATCCTCCCCTCCGTCGAGGGCCAGCGGCAGGGGGTTTTTCATGAAGCGCCGCAGAGCCCCTGAGATCGGGACCCGGCCGAGCTCGACCTCCCCCCCTACCCCGCTTTCTTCGCAAATATGAGCCAGGTCCACGGACAGGCCGTCCGAGACGTCGATCATGGCGGAGGCGAGCCTTCGCCGGGCCAGGAGAGATCCGAGCTCGAGCCGGGGCTCCGGGTCCAGGAAAGCTCTGAGCAGATGCCCGGCGGCCCTGTCTTTTCCGGGACGGGCGCCCTTTTCGAGGAGCCGAAGGCCCGCGGCCGCGTCGCCGAGCGTGCCGGAAACGAAAACCAGGTCTCCCGGCCTTGCCCCGCTCCTCGGGACGAACAGCCCCGCTTCACCGGTGACCGTCACCGAGATCAGGATCTCCCGGGCCTCCGAGATGTCCCCCCCGACTAGAACAACGCCCGCCTTCCTTGAGGCCTCCCGGAACCCCGCCAGGAACTCGAGGAGCCATCCCCGTTCCGTGGATCCCGGCAGCGCTAGGCCCAAGACGGCGTGGAGGGGCCGTCCCCCCATGGCCGCGATGTCGCTCAGGCTGACGTTGAGGGATTTCCGGCCGAGCAGCCGCGGCGGGTGGAGCGACCTGAGAAAATCATACCCCTCGACCAGGAGGTCCTTGGTTAGGAGCCATTCCTTGGGGCTTCGGACAACGGCGGCGTCGTCGCCGATCCCCAACCGGACGCCGACCCCCCCGACACCGCCCAGCCGACGCCGGATCTCAGCGATGACGCGCCGTTCGCCGAGGTCTTTCAGACGCATGGGGGACCGCAACTATTTTCGCGGTCTGACCTTTTTCTTCCCGTAGAATCTCTCCAGGGCATGGCTGAGGACTTCCTTGACGTCCTCGACATAGATGAACTCCATGTCGCGGATGACTTTCTTCGGGATCTCGAACAGGTCTTTCTTGTTCGCCGCCGGCATGATCATCGTCTTGACGCCGGCCCGCTGGGCGGCCAGAACCTTCTCCTTGACCCCGCCCACCGGCAGGACGTTCCCGCGCAGGGTGATCTCGCCCGTCATGGCGACATGCCAACGGACCTTGTTGTTCGTGCAGACCGAGATGAAGGCCGTGGCGATCGTCACTCCGGCGGAGGGCCCGTCCTTGGGGATCGCGCCCTCGGGGATGTGGATGTGGAAGTCGTTCTGATAGAACATCCGGCTGTCGATCCCGAACTCCGAGGCGTGGGTCCTGGCGTAGCTCATGGCCGCCTGGGCGGACTCCTTCATGACGTCGCCGAGGGACCCCGTCAGGGAGAGGTTCCCCTTGCCCGGCATCTTGGTCGCCTCGACGAACAGGATCTCGCCGCCCGTGGCCGTCCAGGCGACGCCCGTGGCGACACCGATCTGGTCCTTGTGGAGGAGCTGGTCCTTGAAGATCTTCGGCGGGCCGAGGTAATTTTCGACATTCTGGGACGTGATCGAGGGTCAACCCCTTCTTGCCCTCGGCGACCTTCCGGGCGACCTTCCGGCAGACCGAGGCGATCTCCCTCTCGAGGTTCCGGACGCCGGCCTCGCGGGTGTAAAGGGAGATAATCTTCTTGAGGGCGCCGTCGGTCATACGGATGAGCTTGCCGCTCAGGGCGTTCTCGGCGACCTGCTTGGGGATCAGGTGCCGGACGGCGATCTGGAGCTTCTCCTCCTCCGTGTAGCCGGGCAGCTCCAGGACCTCCATCCGGTCGCGGAAAGCCGGCTGGATGGGGTCGAGGAGGTTGGCCGTCGTGATGAACAGGACCTTGGAAAGGTCGTACGGGACCCCGAGATAGTGGTCGCGGAACTGATTGTTCTGTTCCGGGTCCAGGACCTCGAGGAGGGCCGAGGACGGGTCGCCGCGGAAATCGGCGCCGATCTTGTCCACCTCGTCGATCATGAAGACCGGATTGTTGGACCCTGCCCTCCGGATGCTCTGGACGATGCGGCCGGGCATGGCGCCGACGTAGGTCCGTCGATGTCCCCGGATCTCGGCCTCGTCATGGACGCCGCCGAGGGAGATCCGGACGAACTTCCGGCCCAGGGCCCGGGCGATGGACCGGCCGAGGGACGTCTTCCCCACGCCCGGAGGCCCGACAAAGCATAGGATGGGACCCTTGATCGTCTTGGAGAGCTTGCGGACGCCCAGGTACTCGAGGATCCGTTCCTTGACCTTTTCGAGCCCGTAGTGGTCGTCGTCGAGGATCTTCTTGGCCTTGTGAAGGTCGAGGTTGTCGATGGTCGCCTTGTTCCAGGGCAGGGAGAACATCCAGTCCAGGTAGGTCCGGACGACGGCCGTCTCGGCCGATTCGGGGTGCATCTGGGCCAGCCGGCTGATCTGCTTCTCGAGCTCTTCCTTGACCTCGTCGGAGACCTTGACCTTCCGGAGCTTGTCCTGGTAGGCCTTGATCTCCTCCTGGATCTCCGTCCCCTCGCCGAGCTCCTTCTGGATGGCCTTCATCTGCTGCCGCAGGAAGTACTGCTTCTGGAGCTTGTCCATCTCGCCCTTGGCCTCGGTCGAGATCTTGGACTGGACGTCGAGGAGCTCGAGCTCCCGCGTCAGGAGCTCGTAAACGCGCTTCAGCCGTTGCAGCGGGTCCACGATCTCGAGGATGTCCTGGGCCTCCTGGACCTTGAGCTCGAGGTTCGAGGCGGTCAGGTCGGCCAGCCGGCCCGGCTCGTCGACGTTGGAGGCGATGATGAGGGCCTCCGGCGCGATCGTCTTGCCGAGGGAGGCCGCCCGCTCGAGGCCCGACCGGACGTTCCGGATCATGGCCTCGCCCTCCAGCGTCTTCTCGGTCGTTTCCGCCTCGTTGACGACCGCGACATCGGCGTTGATGAACGGGCCGTCGTCCTCGAACGATTCGACCCGGGCCCGGATGAGGCCCTGGGCGAGGATCCGGACGCGGCCGTCAGGGAGCTTCAGCATGCGCAGGATCAGGGCCACCGTGCCCATGTCATAGACGTCCTCCCTCTTGGGGTCCTCGATCTCCATGTCTTTCTGGGTCAGGAGGAGGACCATGCGGTTGGTCGAGAGCGACTGGTCGATGGCGTTCTTCGACTTCTCCCGCCCCACGAAGAGGGGGGCGATCATATAGGGGAAGATCACGATGTCCCGCAGGAGGAGCACGGGCAGCTTGGTCGGGATGTGCAGCTTCTGGTTATGCTCCTCGAGGAGGCTGTCGAACGGCTCGCCGTTCTTGTTATCGACTTGGGCCATGAGATGTCTCCATTCTTATCCTTCGTGGCGGCGGTTCTTGATGTCCACGTCCCTGGCTTTCCGCGGCGGCTTCCCGAGAACGATGGTCAGGATCCCGTTCTCGAACGACGCATACGCCTTATCCGGGTCAATAGCTCCCGGCACCGGGACGTCCCTCTGGAAGGCGCCGAACCCCCTCTCCAGCCTGAGGTACCGGGCCCCCTGGTGGCCGAGGATCTCCCGCTTCAAGCCCCTCACTTCCACCCGCCCCGGATAGAGGAGAATCTTGACGTCCTTCTCGTGGACGCCGGGGAGCTCCATCTCGACGATGATCTCCCCTTCCTTCTCGTAGATATCCACGGCCGGGGAAAGCAGTTCGCCGAGCCCCGGCAGGGGCCTCCGCGGTGGAGGCGTGGCGGAGGCCGTCTTCCGGACCTCGGTTTCCGTTTTCCGGATGCGGGAAACGGGCTTGATGCGACGGATCATCGGAGCGCCGGGCTATTTTTCCTTCATGAGGTTCTCGAGCTCCTGCTTGAACTCGGCCACGTCCTTGAACTCCCGGTAGACCGAGGCGAACCTCACGTAAGCGACCTTGTCCAGGGTCTTGAGCCTGTCCATGACGAGCTGGCCGACCTCCGAGACGCCGATCTCCTTGTCCGGCCGCTCCTGGAGGAGGGATTCGATCTCCTCCACGATCTCCTCGAGCTGGTTGATCTGGATGGGCCGCTTCTCGCAGGCCTTCATCATCCCCCGGAGGAGCTTCTGGCTGTCATAGGGCTGGCGGGTGCCGTCCTTTTTGACGACCATATAGGGGATCTCTTCGATCTTTTCGTAGGTCGTGAAACGGCGCTTGCAGGAGAGACACTCCCGGCGCCGGCGGATGGAAAGGCCTTTTTTGCTCTCCCGGGAATCGATGACCTTGCTCTCGAGAAAGCCGCAGTAGGGACATCTCATTTCGGCTCGCTCTCTCCCATCCTCTTGATCTCAAAGAGGGACAAACCCTCTCTGCCTAATATAACATAACCCAGGACGCATGTCACCAGGACCTGGATGGCGTGCATGACCAGGGTCATGCCGACCGCCAGGTTGGGGTCCACGTGGAGGAGGGAGGTCATCCCCAGCTTGCTGAAGTAGTCGTAGCCCCCGGCCATGCCCGGCGTCGGGATGGACGCCCCGACCATGGTCATGAAGACGAAGGGGACGAGGAGAAAATAAGGAACGTGGACATGGAAGGCGAACATCAGGATCCAGTAGTAGAGGATGATCCCCAGCCAGACGACGAAGGAGAGGAAGGTGTACATCAACAAGTTCGCGGCGGAATGAAAAAACTTCAGGCCGTCGATGAATTCGTGGACAAGCTCGAGGGCCCGGCGCCGGAGCCGTTCGGGGAGCGGCTTGAGGAGAAAGCCGATGACGCCCAGGGCTTTCTCCCGGAAAAAATAGAGGAGCACGATGAGCCCGAGAAGGCTCGCCGCGAAGACGACCCCGACGATGCCCCAGAAGGTCAGCCGGCTGTAGGCCTCCGGGGCGATATCGAAGAGCCCCGAGAAAAGGGGCCGGGAGACGAGAAAGATCCCCACGAAGAGGCACATCGTGAAGATGTCGAAGATCCGCTCGACGACCACCGTGCCGACGGCGAAACCTTTCCGGATCCCCTCTTTCTGGGCCAGGTAGAGCGGTTTGGCTACCTCGCCGATGCGGCCCGGGAAGACGAAGGTGATCGTGAACCCGACGATATTGGCCTTGACCATGTTCGAAAAACGGACACCCTTCTTCTCGTGGATGAGGAGATAGCGCCAGCGGATGGCCCGGGTGAAGAAATGGAGGGTCGCGAAGGGAAAGATGATGAGGAAGAGGGGCAGGTTGACCCCCCGGACATACCCGGCGACCTCGCTCCACTTGACGCTCCGGGCGAAAAAGTAGAAGAAAACGGCCGTCAAGGCCACAATGACCAGGACCTTCAGGACGTTCTTCTTCATCGGTTGCCGCCCATCTTATCATGAACGGAAAGCCGGCTCAACCGGGCCTATCCGGGCATATCCGGCCATTTCCTGGGATGGCAGGGCGAAGGGAGGGGTCCTAAAGACAAAAATAAACCGTCACGGCTTGAAAATTGCCGTTGATTTCTTTAATATAGTGGTCCCTGCGCTGGGAAGTCGTCCAACGGCAGGACTCATGACTCTGGATCATGCAATCAAGGTTCGAATCCTTGCTTCCCAGCCAACACCTTCTCCCCTGATTCCCTGAGTTTTCAACGAGTTGAGGCGAGTCCTGACCCCCTCGCCGCCTTCCGTCCGAAACAGTAATTTTCCGGCGTTTTCAATCTATTTTGGCACGCCACCGGCACACGGGGAGAGGGCTGCCTTACGCAAGTCTTCACGAGAATTCCCGTAATGAGACAAGACATAATTCTTGAGTTCGAGCTCAAACCCAGCATTGCCGAGTTTATCCAGGCCCTTCTTGAATGCTTGCCAATCCCCCCCAACTACTTCGTCCACAACATGCTTCCAGTTTGGCCTCCGTTTTAGGTCCCGTATAAAAATCTCGGGTGAACCCTCGAACAACCTTGTATACCGGTCGGCAAATCCTTCCGAAAGAATGGCGTTATGGCAGTTCAAAATAAGGTAAGTCAAAATAGGGACGATCTCATCTGTTGCAATCATGAAGTGCGCGTAAGTAAGATTCAAGTATCCGACGGGGTCCTCGTTCGTCTCTGAAATAAAACGTCCATAGGCTTCTATATATGAGCACACATCAGCCACACGTTGGACGTCTGGAAAGTTGCGCACAGGGTCGTGGATAAAGGCGAGGACTTTCTCAAGGTCCTTCTCGGAATTGTCCTTCAAGAAAGCTCTCCCCACTTCCGAGTGTTTGAACCTGCTAACGGTATACCCTATCAGCCCGCGCGAAACGCATGATACAAGGGAAAAAACCAGTAAAAGTACCCCGATAGATAGATTGGATTTCTTGATCAATTTATGCCTCCATCCTATCTACGATAAGAAGAGGTTTTAGCCTAATGCCAACGCCCGCTCAATATATCACCGTTGAGGTGAGGTTTTCAAATCATGGCGCCTGTTTGAATACTCGTCGGAGTCCACGCGATTTGTCACTTTTCAATTTCACGATCCCGGATATTGACGGCGATACCAGTAATTAAGCAGACGATACACCAGACCCATAACCCGGAGGTCGCTGGTTCAAATCCGGCCCCCGCTACCATCTTGAGATCAACGTTTTCCCCATATGATCGAGGCGCCGGCCTCGCTTTTCGTTTTTTCGTTCTGAACCTAAATCTTTAACGCTTTTCAATCTATTCTGGCACAGATTTGTCGGAAAATTGGCACAAGAATTTTCCGCCATTCGTTTCATGGCCGCGGTCAGATAATAACCATCGCAGGCCTGCGGCTCTGCCGACAGGCTCTGGGGCTCTAACACTTGACAGGCACGCGTGTTTGGCATTATGATAAGGTCGGGAAGGGGGTCTCGTGGAATAAAAGGTATCTCCATGGGGAGAGAGGTCTTTTAAGGGAGGTTCACGATGACCCTAAGAACAAAGCTCATGGTCGTGGCGGTTGCTCTGTCTATGCTCGCCGTATTCGCCCGATCCGCAGGCACGCGGACTCAGGCGATGCCGGCGGCCGGAGTCCAGGTCGCGGTTGGCGTTTATGACGGCGGCCAGTTCGTCAAGGGGCTCACCCAGGCTGATTTCCAGGTGCTCGAGAACGGCGAACCCTGCACGATCGAGTGCCTTTACGAGATCAACAAGGACGCCATCACACGTCAGGAGGGGAACGCGCCCGCCGCTCCCGTTACAGCGCGGAGGTTCCATCTCCTTTTCCAGATGATCGATTACGATGCCAAAGTTGCCGAAGCCCTCCGTTACTTCATCACCGACGCGCTCCTTCCCGGCGACTCGCTGAGCGTCCAGACGCCGGTGAAAACCTATGTTCTCACACCCGAAGCCCTGGCCCAGAAGCCGAGGCAAATCCTGGCCAAGGAAATGGATCAAATCGTCCGCACGGATATAGGCAAGGGGAATTTTGTCTACAAGGGCCTGATCAGGGAACTCAGGGGGATCGTTGCAGCCTACGAACATAGGAACCCACTCGCCAACGGGGATGAAGACATCGTTGATCCCACTTATTCTCAAGTGGCATCTCTCCTGGAAAGCTACCGGGGTCCACTCAACAAGTTCGAGGCCCTGCGGGCCGTTGACCAAGACGCCGTGCTAGGCTTCGCTCAGGGGCTCAAGAAACAGGATGGCCGGAAGCTGGTCTTCCTCATCTACGAGCAGGAGTTCCGGCCGGAGCTCAGCCCGCAAACGATTAGTCAACTCATGCAGTCGGGCCCCCCAGAAGTCTCCGATACTGTAAACCAGCTCTTCCAGATGTACAGTCCCGAAGTCAATCTCGACCAGAAGAAAATCGTCCAGGCGTACTGCGATTCTTCGGCCAACTTCAACTTGCTTTTCATAACGAAGATACCCGAGAAGCGGAGTGGCATAACGATGCATGAAATGTCGCAAGACATATTCAAAACCTATTCCCAAGTCGCCACGGCCACGGGCGGCATCGCCGAGACCACCGCGAACCTAACTGTTGCAGTCCAGGACGCGCTGAAGGCCTCGGAGGCGTATTACCTCCTCTCCTATACTCCGGCATCCGCCTCGAAAGACGGAGAGTTCAGGACAATTAGCGTCAAGGTCAAGGATAAGGACTATAAGGTTTTGAGCCGACGGGGCTACATCAAGGGCTGAGTTCCGGACCTCATCCCCGAAAGCTGTGCCAGCCAAGGGTAGAACTTTCTGGCCTTGGGTTCCACGGACTCTCGATGTTCTTAAAAAGTCAGCACATGCCGACCTTCCTTGATGTATTGTGTCAAAGGCTGCCCCATATACTTAACGTCGATGCCCAGCTCCTGGAGCTTCCCGGAAACTCCATATTGGTCAGAGCAAGCCTTGCATGCTTCCAGAGTGATTCCCGCCTGCTTCATTTTCTTAACCTGGTCCTGTAACTCGCCGTCCGAACTCAAGAGTTTGGACGACGGGCCCCATATGATAAATGTAACGTCAGTCCACCAATTTTTCAATTTGGCGTTCAGGGTGTACATGAAAACCATTTTCAGGGCCACATCCCGGTCTCCACTCGTCCAGAGCACGACGAGCTTGTCGGCGGGACTTGGCTTGGTCATCGGCCCTCTGTCCATTGGTGACGTCTCTGCCGGAAACATCTTCGGGACGCAAAGGGCCAACCCCCATGTCGAAGTGACAATAAGAGCCAGACTGAGTAGTGTTTTCATTTATTCTCCTTTCTGCCCATAGAGGTCGACGAATTCTGTTCGGCGCCATCCGAACAGCAACCTCATCATTTGTCATTCTAGCTTTCGCGGATCCGTTCGGCAAGAGTGCGAGGCGGGTCCCGAACCGTCTAGCATGACTCTGGATCATGCAATCAAGGTTCGAATCCCTGGTTCCCAGCCAATCTCATCTTGGCCTTTTCCCCTGATTTTTCGTGAGTTTTTCGTTATTCCGTCTTTCAATCCATAAAAGTCGGAACCAGTCCCCCCCGGCCGACCGGAGGGATGGGCAGTTGAGACAAGCCTGTTTTAAACCCATCCGCGGTCTTTACAGGCGTTGGCGACGCGGCTGACGGCGATGACGTAGGCCGCGTCACGCATGTAGAGTTTGCGGCTTCCGGGCGAGCTCGCTGACGGCCAGGAACGCCGCCGTCATCTTGTCGTCGAGCCGCTCGAGGACTTCTTCCTTCGTCCAGTAGTAGTTCTGTTGCACTGGACCTGCTCGAAGTAGCTGCAGGTGACGCCGCCGGCGTTGGCCAGGAAGTCGGGGATGACGAAGATGCCGCGCTTCTTGATCACGGCGTCCGCCTCGGGGGTCGTGGGGCCGTTGGCGCCCTCGGCGATGATCCGGACCCGCGGGTCGATCTTCTTCACGGTTTCGCCGTTGACCTGGTTCTCGATGGCGCAGGGGAGGAGGATGTCGACGTCCTGCTCGATCCAGGCGTCGCCCGGCAGCACGCTCGTAGCCCGAGGGCCTTGGCCTTGGCCTTGTCGATGCCGCCGAAGCGGTCGGTGATGCCCTGGAGCTCCTCGAGGTTGACGCCGCTCTTCTTGACGTAGGTGTAGGAGGTCTGGTCGTGCTGGTCCCAGCAGGAGACGCAGACGACCTTGCCGCCGAGCTGGGTGTAGAGCTGGATGGCGTACTGCGGCGACGTTGCCGAAGCCCTGGACGGCGGCCACGGTCTTCTCGATGGCGCATGCCCAGCTCTTTGAGGGCCTCGCGGACGCGTGTAGACGAGGCCGTAGCCGGTGGCCTCGGTCCGGCCGAGCGAACCGCCCATGCCCACGGGCTTGCCGGTGATGAAGCCGGGGTACTTGCCGCCGCGGATGACCTCGAATTCATCGAGCATCCACAGCATGTGCTGGGGGTTGGTCATGACGTCGGGGGCGGGGACGTCGCTGCAGCGGGCCGACGTTCTTCGCGATCTGGCGGATCCAGCCGCGGCAGATGCGCTCCTGCTCCCGGGCGACTGAGGTCGTGCGGGTCGCAGATGACGCCGCCCTTGCCGCCGCCGAGCGGGATGTCGACGACGGAGCACTTCCAGGTCATCCACATGGACAGGGCGCGGACGGTGTCGATCGTCTCCTGGGGGTGGAAGCGGATGCCGCCCTTGCAGGGGCCGCGGGCGTCGTTGTGCTGGCAGCGGAAGCCGCGGAAAACGCTGGACGCTGCCGTCGTCCATCCGGACGGGGATCGAGAAATGGTATTCTCGGAGGGGCTGCCGGAGCAGTTCCCGTGTCGGTTGATCAAGTTCGAGAAGGTCCGCGATGCCGTCGAACTGCTTCTGGGCCATCTCGAACGGATTGAACCCCTTGGGTGCCATGAAGAAACTCCCTTCTGAAATTGATGTGTTTTTGCATACGGAGATGCAACTGTGCCGCTCAACGCGAGCTGAAATTATAGTCCCCGGGGCCGGATTATTCAAGTCGCGCGGGGGGCTGAGGACGGGAATTCGGGGGCATGAACCAAGGGGATTGGGTTATAATAGACGGGCAGCCGGTGATCGATTCTGGAGACCGGTTGCGTGGACGTGCGGAAATGCGGAAAAACGGTCCCCACAGGATATCCGGCACTCCGGCCTCAGACGCATCGACTTGCTTTTTTGTGTCCGACCTTCATGGACGGACCGATCGTTATGAGAAGCTTTTCCAGGCTCTTAAGCAGGAGCCTCCGACGGCGGTGTTTCTCGGCGGAGACTTGTTCCCATCTTACTTGTTCGCGCTTTCATCAACTCCCGAGGCTTTTCCCGATTTTCCCAACGACTTCTTGGCCTCGGGATTCGCCCGATTGAAGGGGGCGCTCGGGGAAGATTATCCCAGAGTTTTCCTTATCCTGGGAAATGATGATGTGCGCTCTGCGGAACCGGCGATTTCGACGGGATCCGAGCTGGGCCTTTGGGAGTATGTCCATAACCGGCGGGCCAGGCTGTCGGAATTCTCGGTTTTCGGTTATGCCTGTGTCCCGCCCACGCCGTTCGGATTGAAAGATTGGGAACGCTATGATGTCTCACGATATGTCGACCCGGACTGCATCAGCCCTGAGGAGGGGATGCACTCGGTCCCTGTTCCGGATTGTGATTTGAGAAACACAACCATCAAAGCCGATCTTGACCATCTCGTGGGAAAGGACGATCTCTCCAAGGCGATCTTTCTTTTTCACAGCCCCCCCTATCAAACCAACCTCGACCGGGCCGCCTTGGACGGCAGGATGGTCGATCATGTGCCGCTTGATCTGAACGTCGGGAGCATTGCCGTCAGGCAGTTCATTGAGACATATCAACCGCTCTTGACTCTCCACGGACACGTCCACGAATCGGCTCGGATCACCGGTTCGTGGAAAGACAGGATCGGCAGGACCTATACATTCTCTGCCGCGCACGACGGGCCCGAACTGGCGTTGGTCCGCTTCAAACTCGATGACCTGGAAGCCGCAACGAGAGAACTGATCTGACCTGCGGCCGGCTATCTTTTCAGGTCCTTGCCCATCGGCAGCAGCCTGGGGGCGTCCGTGATGGCGCCGATCTTGGTCGCGAAGCTGGTCCTGCTCTTGATATCCTTGTCCGTCACAATATGAATATCGAGCAACCCGTCCGTTTTGTGCCCCGTTCTCAGGTAATTCGTCTCACTCAAACAAAGACTCCACCCCTCAAGCCAGCTCATCAGATCTTTTCTTTGTTTGTCTGTCCCGTTAAAATGGATGAGGATGTCGATATCGCTTTGAGGACCTGCCGTCGCGTTTTTTGTGCTCCCGAAGATATAGAAGGCCTTCACGCCGAACCGCTGAGCGTCCATCCTGGCAGCGATCCGTTCAACACTGCTGAGCCGCCATCGCCAGTGAGCGTCGTCTTTCTTCTCCTGGGGTTCTTCTCCCTGGGGTTTCTCGGCGGCCATCGTTGTCTCGGCCGGGGCTTTCCCGAAGACCGCGGCCGCTTCATCTCTCTCGCCGTTCATGAGAACCTGTAAGATCTGACCATCCGCAGAGTCCGCCAGGTCGATCACGCGGATCGTCTCGGAAAGAGGAGAATATTCAGGCAGAATGTCGGGCAGGATGTTCCTCGAATTCTCAAAAAATCCCTCATTGAACACGACTCCCCTGTCATCGGGGTAAAGGGGGAGGTAACGGATCGAGCCCTCCACCAAGTCCTGAAAGAAATGCGTGCCGAAGGAGAGCTCGGGCACATAGTCGTTCTGTTTCCGGGCGATTTCGATGATCATCGCTGTGTTGTTGATATCCGAATAGGAGACGCTCACGCCGAGCTTGATATCTCCTCTGCTGCCCCAGCGACCGGGCCCCATGAGAATGAACTGCCGTTTCGGCAGGATCTGATTCAGCTTGCTCACGGCCCGGCCCACGGCCAGGAGATCGGCTCGGCTCGTCAGCTCTCCATATTTTTGCGGATCGACGTAAACGATGTGGGTGATGCCCGAAACGGTCCCATTCGTGATATACCGGTTGGCCGTGAAAAGGATCCTATCTTTCGGCAGGTCTCTCGGGATAGCGGCCGGCTGGGAGGCTTTGGCGTAACTTTGCGGCCGGCACTGCAGCAGATGCAGGTTTGTCCCGTCGTGGGCGAACTCGATATCCACGGGAGTGCCCAGCTCGGTTTCGAGGACCTTGAGGATGGATCGAATTTGCTCCATGAACGGAGTGTGGCTGATGAGTCCGTCGAACGTCAGGACGATGTCGTCCTTCTCAAAATCGGTTCCCAGCCGTCCCAGCGGCTCGAGCCGCTCATTGCGCAAGACCGAACCGATCTGATGGATCAACGGGTACTCGTCTCCGGACATCTTGAGGAGCTGCCCGATCTCGATCGTCTCGAATGAGTTTGTCTCCAGGTTGATGACGTCGATCTTCTTCGGCGAGTAGTGTATTTTTTCATCGATCGTGACATTCACTCGCAGGTTCGGCTGTCCGGGCGCGGCCAGGATCGGATAGTCGTCGCTCAATCGGTCCACGGCGCGCGTTCCCAGTCCCGGGACCATCCGCACCAATCCATCCTCTCTCCGGATCCGCTGCGACCAGCGGAATTCATTGCGGGAGAAGGCGACTCCGGCAAATGCCGGGATGAAGTAATGGCCGACCTTTCTCCCGACGACTTCCTGGATGAGGATGCCCATCTCCTCATTGAAATCGATCATGCCGTGCTCGATCCGGTATTCGATGGGATCAGGGCTGAAGATCGATGCGTAGACTTCCACGATGGCGTCCATGAGGGCCCGCAGCCTCTCCTGTTTTGGGCCCTGATTGGCGAGGAACAGGCTTTTGTACTTGCCGGCAAATGAGGTTCCGATGCGGTCCTCGAGGAGGCTCGAGCTCCTGACGATGAGAGGACGCTCGCCAAGGTCGTCGAGCGCGACGGAAAGGGCGTTCGCGATTTCGGACGGCAGCGAGGAATTCTTGAAGAGATGGACGACATACGGATACTCCTGCCGGACCCGTTCGATATCCTCGTACCGTCTGCTCGACGATTTCTTCGAGGTCGTTATGGTTGATGAAATTCATCAGGCCGTCGGAAGTGATATACCAGGTCTTCGGAGTTTGGATCCCGCGGAGGAGCTCGTTGTCCGCGGAGAACTTCCTTAAGATCTTGGTCGCGAGGAGCAGGCCCGAGCCTTTGCCGCCGAGCTTTCCCTGGCTGCCGGCCGGGAAGATGACATGGCGCAGCAAGTCATGGAAATCGTCGACCTCGAGGTACTTTTTGGCGATATTGATGAAGTGAAGATCGTCGTTGAGGAGCTTCCGAACGAGCGACACGCGGAATCCTTTTTCCCTCGCCGGCGGCAGGTTCAATCCGTGCGGAGTCAGATGGTGGAATCGATCGATGGCGTTGGTGATCTGGGCCAATGTCGAAGCGGGGTCTTCCAGGACTTTGACCAGAAAATTGGAGCGGTCTTCCATGATCCACTTCTGGATCGTCTCCAAGACTTCCGTCTCGCCCAGGTACTTGTTGGCCATCCTGAAAATGTCGTCGGAAATTCCTACGAGGTCATGGGCGACCTTGGACAGCGACGGCCGGTTCAGGCCCTGCAGAACATCGTCCTGCTCAGACATCGAAGCCGGGCTGATTTTCTCCAACAGCGCGTTGGCCTCCGGGATCCCGGACCATGACAGATAGTTGAGCATTTTTCTGGTGATGTGGGTCAGGAGCTTCAGGTCCGTCCTTTTCAGCAGGTCGAGGACAACCCAGCATGGGCCGCTCTGTTCCTCGCCGACGGTCTGCTTTTCGAACACGACCTTGAGTCTCTCATGGAAAAGCCGGCGTTCGAGACGGTCGGCGATCGTATTGATGAGCTTGCGTTCTTCCCTCAGGAACGGGCCTTCGTCGGACATGGGCCTCTCTTCGGTGTAAGAGACGCTTATTTTCCCGACGACTTCGTCCTGGACGGTGACATTGGCGCTTTGAACCCACGGCGTCTCTTTGAAGTCCGGCGACTCGAACGATTGGTCGCCATAGGTGATTCTGGCCTGGCACACATCCGGATACTGCCATCCCGCCGGAATGGCCCGGACGATCCCCTCCAGAATGGCCGACAGGGACGCGTCAGGCTTGCTGAAGAGCCCTTCCACTTCATAAAGACAGTTCAGCTCCTTGGCCCGCTCTTTGAGAGCGTAGAGCAGGTTCTCAACGGATTTGTCCATGATGTTTATGCCGTTTCCTCTAGTCAGATCGGGGCGCGCGGATGACACCCCGGCCGCTTCTTCCGTCCACTTTGACTTGCAAGGGGGTTTGCAGCACGACATGGCGAACGAACTGAGTCTCCTGTTCGCCCTTCTGGCGGCTCAGCCATTCCCAGTCGATCGCATATTCACCTGAATAGGGAACGCTGAAATAGCAGACTTCGAAACTGCTGAGATTGTGGAAAAAATGTGATCCTTGGCTCAGCTCGAAGTTCATTTTTGGTTCCGTCGCTTCCACGATCACCTTGGCCCCGCACACTTGTCCCCATTCGACCGGGATCCCGCCCCAGGGATCGGAACTTCCCCAACGGCCGAATCCGATGAGCACGTAGGGCCGCCCCTTGTCGAGAAGCCCTCTGTTGACCGTCTCCAATTCCAGAGCGATGCGCGGAGAGTATTGGGCTTCGAACTCTTTCGGCTTGATGTAGACAATGTCCCGGATCGTCTCGAAGATCCCGTTCCCCAAGACATTTTCGGACGCCAATAAGACGTTCTCCCCTTTGAGCTCTTCTTCGGCGATATCAATTTTGTCGCCGGGCACAACCATCGGCCTGACTTGCAGAAACCCGAAACGGTGGGGATCGAACGTCGCTGCAAACTCGATCTCCACCGGGGCCCCGAGAGCCTCTTGAGAGAGGCCCAGGAGAGAGCTGATAACGTCGTTCAGGGGAACTCTTTTCAGGCCGAGCAGGCCGGCAAAGTTGAGCACCCTCGGCCCTTCCCGGTCGAGTCCTATGGAAATCCGGTCTTCCTGGACATCATAAACTGAAGCGATGTGGCGCAGCGTGCCGTCAGCCTCCGCATCGGAAAGGCCCGACTGCACCAGGTACTCGGTCTCTCGGATCGGGTCATAGGCCGGAGGCTTCCCCATATTGACCGCCCAGAATTCGTTTTGAGTTTGTTCCATGAGTGCGCCCGCGGAGGCGACCGGGGTGCTGATGCCGGGATAGGCGGGAGAGTAGGTCCAGCATGTTCCGCCGTCAACGATCGTTTTTCCCAGACCCAACGCCAGGCTGGCCATGCCGTCTTCGGGCCTCGAGTGGGCGATGGGATAGAAATTGTACGATTTGGCGATGCCCGAGATGTTCGGATAGAAACGGTCGGCATGGCGCGAACCGACCACCTCTTGGATGATCACGGCCATTTTTTCGTCGTAGGGAGAACGCTTGATCGCCTTGAGGTAATCCTTGGCCGATTTTGAAAACGTGGAGGCGTAGACGAGCTTGATGGCTTCCATCAGCTTCTGAAAGCGGAGATCGGGGCTCGGCTGATTATTGGGGATCATTTTCGTGACATAGACGCCGGCGAAGGGGTGATTCAGCGCGTCTTCCAGCATGCTGGAAGACCGGATGGCCAGCGGCGTATGGACTTTTTCGATCAGCCGGCGCAAGTCGCCGAGGATCTCTGCGGGCAACAGGGCCTTTTGGAAGGCCTGGGCGATGACGTCGCTGGCGGACTCCGAATAGGCCAGATCGTTCAGGGCATTCCGCTTCAGGAACGCATCGAAGACATCGGTGCGGATGACCGTCAAGGAAGGAATGCTGACTTGGATCTGGTCGGAATCCCGGGCGTTGAATTTCGATCTCAAGAAGTCATCGATGAAGGCGAGGCCGCTGGCCTTGGCGCCGATGGAGCCCGACCCGATCGAGGTCAAGCGCCGGTCAGGATCAAAAAACTCCCCTTGAAACTCCGGCATGTCCTGCCCGCCCGATGGCCGTATATTTGGTTTGTTCACGGATAATGCCAGCCTCCATAATCCCTATGAGACCCAGCCGCGATCCCGGCACGCTTGAGCGACTCGATGGACGGAGATGACATAAGCGGCATCCCTCATATTCAGTTTCTTTTTTCTTGAGAGTTCCCGGACCTCGATATAGGCCGACGTCATCTTGGCATCGAGCTTGGCCAGCACCTCGTCCTTTTCCCAGTAATAATTCATATTGCTCTGGACCTGTTCAAAGTAGCTGCAGGTCACGCCGCCGGCATTCGCCAGGAAGTCCGGGATCCTGAGAGTGTCCCGGTCCTCAAGCGCGGCGTCAGCCTCAGGAGTCGTCGGCCCATTGGCCCCCTCGGCAATGATCCTCACGCGCTTGCCGATCCTCTTCACGTTCTCGATCGTGATCTGATTCTCCAGAGCTGCCGGGACGAGGATGTCGACATCCTGCTCGATCCAGGCTTCGCCGGGCAGGATCTCATAGCCGAAGTCCCGGGCCTTCGCTTGATCAATACCGCCATAAACGTCCGTGATCTTCAAGAGCTCCTCGAGACTGATGCCCTGCTTCTTGCGATAGCTATAGGACTTTTGGTCTCCCTGATCCCAGCATGACACACAGGTCACGGTTCCGCCGATCCGCTGGTAGAGTTCGATCGCGTATTGGGCCACATTGCCGAATCCCTGGACACTGGCTTGAGTCTGCTCGGCCTTCAGATTCAGGTCCTTGAGCGCCTCTCTAAGGGTGATCACGACTCCGTAGCCGGTCGCCTCCCTCCGGCCTTGCGAGCCCCCTATGCTGACGGGCTTGCCGGTGATAAAGCCGGGATACTTCCCGCCCTGGATCGTCTCGAACTCATCGAGCATCCACAGCATCATTTGGGGGCTCGTCATCACATCGGGAGCGGGAACATCCGAATGGGGGCCTACATTCCTTGCGATTTGACGGACCCAGCCGCGGCAGATCTGCTCGTGCTCTCGCGGGCTCAAGTTGTGCGGGTCACACACGACACCGCCGCTGCTTCCGCCGAGCGGGATATCGACGACCGCGCATTTCCACGTCATCCACATCGCGTGCGCGCGGACGAGATTGATATTTTCCATCGGATGGAACCGGATCCCCCCTTTGCCGGGGCCGCGCGCATCGTTATGCTGAACCCTGAACCCCCTGAATATCCGGGCGTTGCCGTCGTCCATCCGAACGGGGATGCTGAAATGGTACTCCCTCATAGGAGAACGGAGCAGATCCCGGCTCGCCTTGTCCAGATCAAGAAGGTCGGCCACCCGGTCAAACTGAGCTTGGGCTATTTCAAAGGGGTTATACGATTTATCGGCTGCCATATTGCTCCTTCTGATCCTCAGGCCATCTTCTGAGGTGAAGAACTCGGGAAAAGTATGGTTCGTGGAAGACCCGACAAATGTATAGCAAAATCGGCCGGCAAAATCAAGGCATGCCTCCGGCCCTTTCGCATCCCCACGGAGGCGCGGCTCGGGTTTCAAGAATGAGGTCAAAAGCGTGTCCGGGCGGCTGGAGGGGGAGGAAGTTCGTCCGAACCGCTATTTCTGCGCCAGCGTGATCAGGACGAATCGTGACCACAATGTCTGATGTCGCAGAACCTGGAAACCAGCGCCATGGATTAGCTCTTCCACCTGGCTGCGGCTTTTCATCTGACTGCGATGCAACTTGGCCAGCCGCATTGTCGGGTCCGCCAGGCAGAGCAATCCGCCCGGGCGAAGAACCCTTGAAATTTCTTGGAGACCTTTTGATTGGTCATGCCAGTGATGAAACGAGATGCTGCTCACGATGAGATCGGCGGCGTGATCGGGGAAAGGCAGCATTTCCGCAGGGCCGACCCGGAAGGTGAGGTCAGGGCTGAGACGTTCCGCCTCAGAGATCATCCGTTCCGCCGGATCGACTCCATAGAGGTGGGCTTGCGGCCACCGGCGAGAAGCAGCCCGCAACAGCCGCCCGGTTCCACAACCAACATCGATGATGTCGTGTGGCGATCCCGCCCATTTTTCTTTTTCAACGAGGTCGAGCATTCGTGAGTGAACGGGTCCAAAATACCATTTTTGCATGGCCGACCGTTCATAGGTTGCGGCCCAGCGGTTAAATCGCTTCACATCATATCCCGGAGGCATCAGCGTTATCCTTTCATGGCTGGATCCATAGGATCACCCATTATGATCAATTATTATCAACGGTCTTTTCTGCTCTTCCCAATAACACTATCAATAATATCGGGCGGCGTCCAGTCAAGGCGCCACCCTTGAAGCGGGATGATCACGCCCTGGACTTGCCGGGTTTTGCCCATGATACCGGGATTGATTTAAGGGGATCAGGTTACGTTTCCGGATGAGGCAAAAAGGGAATTCTTTTTAAGCCTCAATTCGGCTATAATAGATGAGACAATCTCCCAAAAGATATTGATGGAGGAAATGATGAAACGTTTTTGCCTGACACTTGGTCTTGTCCTGGTCCTGGCCCTTTTCCTGGCTTCGCCTTCTCCGTCTCTCGCCCAGGGAAACAAAGTCCCGGCGAGCCTGAAAGCCAGCGTGACGCAAAGATTGGGAGCCGACTGCGATATCACCATCGACTACAGCCGGCCGGGCGTCAAGGGACGGAAGATATGGGGGGGCCTGGTCCCGTACGGGATGACTCCCGGGGACAAGTATTCCAAGAACAAACCCTATCCCTGGCGGGCCGGGGCCAACCAGAACACGACGATCGAATTCAAAAAAGACGTCCTCGTTGAGGGGAAACCCCTTCCTGCGGGAAAGTACGGCATCCACATGATCCCCGGTGAAAAGGAATGGGTCATCATCTTCAGCAAGAAGAACGACGCCTGGGGGAGCTTTTCCTATGACCAGGCCGAGGATGCCCTCCGCGTCACGGTCACTCCCGTCAAAGCCCACCACGAGGAGTGGTTGATGTACGGGTTTGATAGCCTGGCGGGGACATCGGCGACAGCCTATCTCCACTGGGAACAACTGAAAGTCCCCTTCAAGATCCAGTTGGCCCAATAACCGGCGGCAGAGATCCCCGGGGCGGTTTTCCTAAGGCGCAGATTCGTTGCGGCCTATGAGAGGGACTATTTTAAAAAAGCTCATGACGATGGTCGTGGGATTGGCCCTGTTCCCCAGCATTCATGTCCGGGCCCAGTCGGGAGGGATCGCCGGTTCCGCGGATCTGGAGATCGCCCTTCGCAAGCTCAACGTCCTCGGCAGCGTCCTCTACGTGGCCGCTCATCCGGACGATGAGAACACGGCCGTCCTGTCCTATTTCTCGAAAGGACGCCTGTTCCGGACGGCCTACCTGTCGCTGACGCGCGGCGAGGGCGGCCAGAACCTGATCGGCCCGGAGCAGGGCGCCGAAATCGGCATGATCCGGACCCAGGAGCTCCTGTCAGCCCGCCGGATCGACGGAGCCGAACAGTTCTTCACCCGGGCCGTCGATTTCGGCTATTCCAAGACGGCCGAGGAAACATTCGGGTTCTGGGGGAAGGAAAAGGTCCTGGCGGACATCGTCTGGGTGATCCGCAAGTTCCGGCCCGACGTGATCATCACCCGTTTTACCGCGGATAACTCCGGCGGACACGGCCACCATAAAGCGTCCGCGATCCTGGCCCAAGAGGCCTTTACGGCCGCCGCCGACCCGAGCAAATTTCCCGAACAATTGAAATATGTGGCGCCCTGGAAAGCCAGGAGGCTATTCTGGAACAGCTGGCCCCAGGCCCGGGATGAAAGCCAGAACAAGTTCCATGTCAACACGGGGGAATATAATCCCCTTCTTGGGAAATCATACTCGGAGATGGCCGCAGAGGGCCGCTCCCAGCACAAGAGCCAGGGATTCGGCTCGGCCGGGAGGCGGGGGACCCAATACGATTATTTCGATCTTCTGGCCGGGGAGCCGGCGAAAAACGACATTTTCGAGGGGATCGACATCACCTGGGATCGAGTCCCCGGCGGACACAAAACGGGTCTTCTGCTCGCCGAGGTCTTACGGTCATTTGATCCGGCGCATCCCTCAAGGTCGATCCGCGGCCTGCTGGCCGTTGATGGAGAATTGGCCAAGCTCCCCGACGAGAATTGGGTCCGGCTCAAAAGAGAAGAGCTGGCGCGCGTCATCCAGGCCTGCGGCGGGATCTGGATGGAAGCCATGGCCGGAGATTTTGCGGCGGCGCCGGGAGATGATATCCAGGTCAAAACGACGATCATCAACCGGTCCGGCCAGCCCTTTGTCCTTCACAGCCTAGGCTTCCCGAAACTGGGGCCTGAGGCGATCCTCGACCGGCCCCTCAAGGATAATGAGCCCGCCGTCATCGAAAATACGTTTCGTCTCCCCAAGGATTTTCCGCTCTCCCAGCCCTATTGGCTCGAGGCCTCGCACCAGGAAGGCCTTTTTTCGGTCGGCGACCAGAATCTCATCGGGCTCGCGGAAAACCCCCCGGCCATCAACGCCAAGATCAGCCTGACCATCGATGGGCATCTCCTGGAATATCCGGTCCCCCTCCTCTTCCGCTGGACGGACCAGGTGAACGGCGAGCTCCTGCGGCCTTTCGAGGTCAGGCCGCGCCTCACGATCCAGATCGAGGACAAGGTTCAGATCTTCGGCGGCGAGAATTCCAAAAAGATCAAGCTCAGGCTCAAGAGCCATTCCCCCAATGTCGCCGGGGAGGTCCGGCTCAAGGGATCGGATCAATGGAAGGTCAGCCCGGCGAGCCTGCCATTTTCCCTGACGGGGAAGTACGAGGAAGCCGAGGTCACATTCGATGTCGCCCCGCCGAAAGCCGCCGGCGAGGCCGACCTGACGGCGGAGGCCGATCTCGGAGACGAAACGATAAGCCGGGAGCTCGTCGAGATCTCCTACCCCCACATTCACCGTCAGGTCTATTTTCCGCCGAGCCGGTTCAAAGTCGTCAAGCTGGACATCAAGACGGACGGAAAAAAGATCGGCTACATCATGGGGGCGGGGGATGAAGTCCCCAACGCCCTTCAAAATCTCGGCTATGACGTCGTTCTGCTGAGCGACGAGATGCTCGAAAACGCGGACCTCTCCCCCTTCGACACGATCATCACGGGGGTCAGGGCATATAACACGCGGGACAGCCTCAAGCTCACGAAGGAGAGGCTTCTCCAGTACGTCGACCGCGGCGGGACGCTCGTCGTCCAGTATAACGTGGCCTCCAATTCCCTGGCCGGCCGCATCGGGCCGTATCCCTTCACGATCGGCAGGGACAGGGTGAGCGTCGAAGCCGCGCCGGTCGTCTTCCTGGCTCCCGGCCACCCGCTCCTGAACGTTCCCAACAAGATCACGCCGAAGGATTTTGATGGCTGGATCCAGGAGCGCGGGCTGTATTTCGCGTCCCAATGGGACGCCAAATACGAGACGGTCCTGGCCTGCCACGACCCCGGGGAGACGGACAAACGGGCGGCCTGCTCTACGCCCGCTACGGGAAGGGGATTTTCGTCTATACCGCCTACGCCTGGTTCCGGCAGCTGCCGGCCGGCGTGCCGGGCGCGTTTCGGCTTTTCGCCAATATCATCTCGGCGGGGAAAACCACTGAAAAACCACCCGACGGAAAAAAATGAGGACGGGCGGGAGCGGCCTCCGTTCTTCTCGTCTTGGAGCGGTCTGTACGCCGCCGTCCTGGTGAATCTGGCGCTTCAGATCCTCCTCTTCTATCTTTTCACCAAGGCCCTCAGGTAAATGACGGCTTCGGCACGGCCCACGCACCTTCCGCCCCTGGTCGATGACTATTTCTATGATCACGGCAAGGTCCGCGAGTTTTACAACGGCGACTTTCGGGACCTCGCCGCCCTTGAGCGCCAGACCGAGAGAGTCCGGTCGCGTCCCATCGCGCGGGAAGACCTGGCCGCGGTCCTGGCCGAACAGAACCGGAGTTACGGCTGCGGGCCCGAGACACTGAGCGCGATCGGGAAGATCGTCCGCGACCGGGCCTGCGCGGTGGTCACCGGGCAACAGGTCGGGCTTTTTTCCGGGCCCCTCTACACGATCTATAAAGCGCTGACCGCGGTCAAGCTCTCGGACGACCTCAACCGGCGCGGTCTCGGGAGTTTTGTGCCGGTATTTTGGCTGGCGTCGGACGATCACGATCTGGCGGAGATCGACCATATCGCCCTCATGGACAAGGATAACCGGCTCCGGGAGATCCGGTGCCCGATGTCGTCCCAGCGAATCCAAAGTCCCAGTCTCGAATATCCCGTTGCCCCGGGAGATCGGCGAATGCCTCGAGCAGCTCAGGGACTTGACCCTCGACACCGAATTCAAGGCGGACATCCTGGGCCCCCTGAGCGAGGCCTACGAGCCCGGCCGTTCCTATGTCGAGGCGTTCGGCCGCTGGATGACCCGCCTGTTCGGGTCCCGCGGGTTGATCCTTATCGACGCCGGCCATCCCCGCCTGAAAGAGATGGGGCGCGACGTTTTTTATCGCGAGATCGCCGAAGGGTCTCCCTCGACCCGGCAGGCCGTCGCCGCGTCCGCGCGGCTTCGTCTGGCCGGATACGAGGCCCAAATCCCCCTCCACGAGGGGATCCTCAACCTGTTCTACATGGAGCGGGAACGCCACGCCATCCAATGGAAAGAGGGCGCCTTCGACATCAAAGGCCTTCCGTCCCTGAATTCGAAGGAGGCCCTCCTCAAGTTGGCGAAAGAAAAGCCGTTCCTGTTCAGCCCGAATGTCCTTCTGCGCCCCCTCTACCAGGACGCTATTTTGCCCACGGTCGCTTACGTCGCCGGTCCCTCGGAAATCGCATATTTCGGGCAGATGAAAGGCGTTTACGAAACGTTCGGACTGCCGATGCCCGTGATCTATCCGCGGAAGAGCGTGACCATCGTCGAGAAGAAGATCGATCACGTCCTGAAGAAATATCATTTGAAGATCCCGGACCTCTGGCGAAACGCGGCCGGGACGATCGGGGACATCACCAAGGAGGACATCCCCGATTCCGTGGGCAAGGCCCTGCTCCTCGTCCGAGACGGCCTCGAGCGCGACTACCGCCTCCCTGAAGGCGGAGATCCTGGCCTTCGACTCCGGGCTGGCCGAATCCGTCGATCTCGCCAAGGGGAAAATGAACCAGCAGTTGAACTTCCTGGAAAAAAAGGTGCGGCAGGCGGCCACGAAGCGGAATGAGATCGCGGTCCAGCAGCTCCACAAGGCCGTCGACAACCTCTTCCCGAACCAGCGCCTTCAGGAGAGGGTCTTCAACATCGTGCCGTATTTGATCAAATACGGCGCGGCTTTCATGGATCAACTCGACCAGGCCATCGATATCGAGGTGGCCGATCACCAGTTTTTATTCATGTAACGGATTCCGTCCGACAAGGAGACTGTCATGGATTTGGACGCCTTGGCGTTTGGGGCCCACGCCGACGACGTCGAGCTCGGCTGCGGCGGCACGCTGATCAAGTTGGCCGGGCTGGGTCGAAGGACGGGGGTCGTCGTGCTGACCCGGGGGGAGATGGCGACGCGGGGCAGCGCCGAAATCCGGGCCGGGGAGTTCGGGACCGCGGCGAAGATCATGGGACTGACGGCCCACCAGATGCTGGACATCCCCGACGGGCGGGTCGAGGTGACCTGGGAGAACAAGCTCAAGATCATCGCCGTCCTGCGCGCCCACAAGCCGAAGATCGTTTTCGCGCCGTATTGGGTCGACCGCCACCCGGACCACGAGCAAACGTCCCATCTCGTGCGCCAGGCGGCCTACCTGGCCGGGCTGAAGAAGATCGAAACGGGCGAGCCTCCGTTCCGGCCCCACAAGGTCATTTATTATCAGACCCGGTTCGAATTCACGCCGTCCTTCATCGTCGATATTTCCGGCGCCCACGAACAAAAAATGAAGGCGATCCGGGCCTACGAATCCCAATTCCACCGTCCGGGCCAGGCCGCACCCGCGAAAGAGGAGACGCTGATCGGCCGGCCCGAGTTCCTGGACAGCGTCGAGACCCGGGCCCGGCACTACGGCGCGCATATCGGCGTCAAGTACGGGGAGCCCTTTCTCGTCCGGGAGGCCATCAAGCTCGAGGACCCCGTCGGATTTTTCGGGCCCGAGTACCTATGGACAATCCCATGAGGACCGGCATGAAGATCGGGATCGTCTGCTATCCGACCCACGGCGGCAGCGGGGTCGTGGCCTCGGAACTGGCGATCGGCCTGGCGAAAAAGGGCCACGAGATCCATATCGTCAGCTATGCCCCGCCCTTTCGTCTGCGCACGTTTCACCGGAATATCTTCGTCCACGAGATCGAAGTCGCGACCTATCCCCTGTTCAAGTATCCCCCTTACGAGCTGGGCCTCGTCACCAAGCTCGTGGAGCTCGCGGAGACCCATGGCCTGGACATCATCCATGCCCATTACGCGGTTCCCCACGCCGCCAGCGCCTACCTGGCCAAGCAGATCTTCAATTCCGAGCGTCTGAAAACGATCACGACCCTTCACGGCACGGATATCACGCTGGTCGGCGCCGACCCGTCCTTCCAGCGGGTCGTCAAGTTCGCCATCGAGAAGTCCGACGGCGTGACGGCCGTATCCCGCTACCTCATGAAACGCACGGTCGAGGAATTCGACATCCGGCGCGAGATCCGGGTCATCCCCAATTTCGTCGACGTCGTCCGGCCCTCTGAGAATCGCGACCTATGCTCGAGGGACGCGCTGGCGCCGCGGGGCGAGAAGATCCTGATGCACGCCTCCAATTTCCGCCCGGTGAAGCGGATCGCGGACGTCGTCCGCATATTCGCCCGGGTCCGCGAACAGATCCCGGCCAAGCTCATCCTGATCGGCGAAGGGCCGGAGCGGCTTTTCATCCAGCAGCTCGTCAGGGAGCTGAAGCTCAATTCCGACGTCCAGTTCATGGGCGAACAGGATCAGCTGGAGCCGCTCTTTCTCTGCGCCGACCTTTTCCTCCTGCCCAGCGAACAGGAGAGTTTCGGGCTGACGGCCCTCGAGGCCATGAACTGCGGCGTCCCCGTGGTCGCCACCGATATCGGCGGCCTGCCCGAGGTCATCACGCACGGGGAGACGGGGTACCTGTTTCCCGTGGGCGACATCGCGGACATGGCGGCGAGCGCCGTGTCTCTCCTCGGCGACCCGGCCCGGCACGAGCTCTTCAGGGCGCAGGCCCGGAAGCGCGCCGAGCGGTTCTTCAACGCCGACCAGATCATCCCGCTCTACGAAGCCTTTTATGAAGAAACCCTGAGATCATAGCCCATGCATTCCCTGGACTGGATCGTCCTGAGCTCGTTCCTTTTGTTCGTGGCCGTCTACGGAGTTTGGAAAACCCGGGGCAAAAAGGACATGCCACGGCTATTTCCTGGCCAACAGATCGACCCCCTGGTACGGCGTCACGATCTCCATCATGGCGACCCAGGCCAGCGCCATCACGTTCCTGTCCATGCCCGGGCAGGCCTACGTGGACGGCATGCGGTTCGTCCAGTTCTACTTCGGCCTGCCCATCGCCATGGTCATCCTCTCCATCACGGCCGTTCCCTCTGTTCCACAAGCTCAAGGTGTACACGGCGTATGAGTTCCTGGAACAGCGCTTCGACCTGAAGAACCGGGTCCTGGGGAGCCTCCTCTTTCTCATCCAGCGCGGGCTGGCGGCCGGATTCACGATCCTGGCCCCGGCCCTGATCATCTCCGTCATCCTCGGCTGGGATTTCCGGCTGACGATCTTCATGATCGGGGGCCTGGTCATCCTCTACACGGCCGCGGGCGGCACGGAGGCCGTCAATAAAACGCATCTCCTGCAGATGATGATCGTGACGGCGGGAATGGGCGCGGCGTTCTTCATGATCTTCCGCCGGCTGCCGCCCGACATTTCATTTTCGAGCGCCGTTCATGTGGCCGGAAAACTCGGCAAGCTCAATGTCGTCAATTTCGCCTTCAACTGGAAGGACCGCTACAATTTCTGGTCGGGCCTCATCGGGGGGGCCTTCGTGGCCCTGTCCTACTTCGGGACGGACCAGTCGCAGGTCCAGCGCTACCTCTCCGGGCGGTCCGTCGCCCAAAGCCGCATGGGGCTCCTGGCCAACGGCGTGTTCAAGGTCCCCATGCAGTTCGTCATCCTTTTCATCGGCGCCATGATCTTCGTTTTTTATCAGTTCGTGACGCCGCCGCTGTTCTTCAACCCCGTCGAGACCGCTCAAGTCAAGAGCGGCTCTTATGCGGCGAGCTTACACGAAGCTCGAAACGGACTACGATCGCCTGAACGGAGAGAAGCAGGGCCAGCTCAGGCAAATGCTGGCGGCCATCGATACCCAGCAACGACAAGGACTTGGCCGACGCCATGGAAAAGCTCCGGCAGACGAGAGAATCGGAATCCGGCGTCCGGCGGGAGGCCATCGGCCTTATCAAGAAAAGCGATCCCCTGGCCGAGACGAACGACACGAATTACATCTTCCTGAGTTTCGTGACCCGTTTCTGCCGGTCGGGCTTGTCGGGCTGATCCTGGCCGCGATCCTCTCGGCGTCGATGTCGGCGTCCTCCGCCGAGCTCAATGCCCTGGCCTCCGTCACCGTCATCGACATCTACAAGCGCCTCGTCAAGCGCGGCGCTTCGGACCGGCACTATCTCCGCGTGTCGAAAGCCGCCACGATTTTTTGGGGGCTTTATGCCATCGCCTTCGCCCAGTTCGCGAACCACCTCGGCTCCCTGATCGAAGCCGTGAACATCATGGGGTCCCTATTTTACGGGACGATCCTCGGGATATTTCTCATCGCCTTCTATTTCAAGAAGGTCGGCGGGAACGCGACGTTCATGGCCGCGATCATCGCCGAGCTCGCCGTCCTGGCCTGCTATTTTTTCACGAAGATCCCCTATCTATGGTTCAACGTCATCGGCTGTGTCCTTCTCCTCATCTTGGCCAACGTCTTGAACCCTTTGTCACCTGGGCGAAAAGCGGGTTTGCCCGGACAAGGCCATCCGGCTGTCTCCTTTTCTGGACGCTAGGCGCCGGCTGGCGGGCCGGATCCCCCAAGAAGCGCGGTTTTCCTCTTTATTTGACGAGCGGAATGTCGAAGAGGTATGTCTCGCCTTTTCTGCTGGTCAGGACCTTGCCATTCCAGGGCCCAGGCGCCGAGGTGGACGACGAGCTTCTTCAGGCGAGGCGATCCCGGCTTGGTGACGGCGAGGGTCGCCCTCCGTCCGTCGGCGCTGACCTTGAGGAGGAGGGAGACGGGTCCGAAATCCGTGGCCACCTCCTTGAGCGCCGTCTCGGCGTTCGCGAAAATCCAGCTCCGCGGCAGCCCCTCGAGGACATGAAGCTCCTGACCGCGCTCGAGGACGAGGAGGTTGCGGACGAGCCGGATGAATTCGGCGCTCGCCCAGTTGTGAGGCATGTCGCCCACGAACTCCCCGCCCTTTTTATCCTGGCCGGCGGGCGGCTGCTCTTCGCGCCACGCGCCGAGCGGGGACGCGTGGTTGGCGAACGCGTAGAGGACCTCGGCCGCCTTGGGCCCGTTCCCGAGCCAGAGATGGGCGTGGCCGTAGAAGGAGCCGAAATAGTTCCAGATGCCGTTGGCCATCCAGCCCGTGCCGTAGACGAGGCCCTCGGATTGGTTGTCATCGAGCAAGGCCATATTGGCCCGCGCCAACGGATCATCGGGCCCGAAGATCTTTCCCGGGAAAACGGCGTGGCAGAAGGCCCACTGGCCCCGGACAGGCAGGATATCCGGGTTCGGGGCCATCAGGACGGGGAGGATTCTCAGGCCGTCGCGGTAGGGTCTCGCATCCCGCTCGGCGGCCTTCCGGAACGCGGTCCAAAAGTCCCTGTACTCGGCCTCCCAATCCGCTGCCTCAGGCGCCTTGATGAGCCGCGCCGCCTCGACCGCGGCCCGGAGGCCGGCGAGGTTCCAGTAGACGTTGGTATACTCGGCGTTCGTCCCGCCGATGCCGCCGTCGGAAAAGCCCGGGGGCATCAGCCCTGCTTCCGGCGCCGTGGGGTTCTTGCGGCTCGCCTCGCGGAGGCGCTTGATGACCCCGACGAGAGTCCTGACCGTCCCCCATTTTGCCTTGAGCCACTCCATGTCCCCCGTGAGGAGGGCGTGCCGGGTGAGGATGTAGAGGACGATCCCATTCTCCTTCCAGTACTTTCCGAGGATATCGAAGGACCCGTCCGGGCCCTGGCGAGTGAGAAGATGGTCGATCCCGGCCCGCGCCTCCGCGCCTCGGCCGAGATAGGTCATGGCCTCGAGGATGAAGCAGCCGTCGACGACCCAGAGCCCCCGATAGCAGGTCGGCCCGACCTGGAAGATCGGGAGGCCGTTCTTTATTTCCCGGGCCTGATAGATATTCCGGATCGAGGAATCGAGGATCTCCTGCATGGTCCGGTCGGGGACGCTGAGCGTTCCGTACGGAAAGTCCCGGCGCCTCCACCAGCCGGCGCTCAGGCCGGGCTGGGCCTTGGCCCATTCCAAGCCCACTTCGTCGGCTTCGTGCCCGGACGCGCAGTAGACGGCGAGTTCCGCGAGATCGTCCGGAAAGACGAGGGTCAGACGGTTCTTGCCGGTTCTCGAGGTGCGCCAGGCGCCGCTGGCGCTCAGAAATCTCCGGCCTTCGAGATACACTCCCTTGTCCCCTTTTTTCACCGAAAGCGGATGGGATGACTCGATGACGATGACGATCGGGCCTCCCTTGTCCAGGCTGTGGACGAGAAGGAGGTCGCCGCGGGGAGGCCGGGGCCCGGGCGCAGGCGAAGCGGCCATGGGGAGGATCTGGCCGTCCGCGGGGACGACCGCCATCGCGCTCGAATGGAGGATCTCGTCCCCTTCCCTATTGACGAAGGAGGTTTCGACGACGGGCACGCGGGGGTCGGCCATGGACTGCTCGGCGGTCGCGTCCGCGGCATTCGCAGAGGAAGCGGCCACACGGGTCCTGAAATTCCCGGGGTAGGCCCCATCGTATTCATAAAGGAGAGCTCCTTCCTTGGAAACGAGGGTTTTCTGCCAATCGTCGGGAAGGCCTATGGCCGTTTGCCACCAGACCGGAGAGTAGCGGAAATCGGCCGTCAGCTTAGAGAATTCATCTTTGCTCAGCGGTTGCGGCGCCGCGTCGCGGCGGATTTCGACGTTTTCCTTGTTGCAGGCAAGAGCGAAGACGGTCGATAGAACGGCCAGGGCGATCTTCAGGCGCATGTCATGACCTCCTCATCCGTCGGGAGTATATCATAGCTCGGTCCGCGTGCTTGGGGGGCGAGGTTTTGGTCGGACCCGGCTGAGGGCTTGGAAGGAGATCAAAATCCTTGACCTTATCCGGAGAAGGATGGATGATCCTCTATGGAAGGAGCTGGAGAAAAAGATCGCAGCCCTGGAGAAAAGTCAGCCAGACATGTGCAGTTGGCTCTCCGTGCATACGAGGGTGGAGCCGGACCGGGTGAAGAGGATTATCCACGAGGCCCTGACTCCTTCGTCAAAGTCGAAGACCCTGACGATTTACAAAGAAATTAAGCCGTTCCGCCCGAAGAAGAAGAAAAATAGCGCCCTTCCGAAAAATCCTTCGTGGGGGGAAGGGACCTGATCTCAAGCCAGATGAAAAGGATATTAATAATTGTCTTGGCCTTGGAGATAGCTATCGTTTTCTGCGCGATTTTCCCCCTCGCTCAAGAACCCGCCACCGGGACCCGAGCCGTGGACGACGGGCTGGCCCTCACTCCCCCGATGGGCTGGTATCCCTGGAACACCTTCGGCCAGGAGCCGCAGAACGAAAAGCTGATCAAGGAGATCGTCGACGCCCTTGTCGCGAGCGGCCTGAAGGACGCCGGCTACTCCTACGTCGGCCCCGACGAGGGCATCTGCTTCTCGCGCGGGCCAGACGGCAAGATCACGACAAACCTCGAGCGCTACCCGTCAGGACTCCGCGGCCTCGGCGACTACATCCACCAAAAGGGCCTGAAATACGCCCTCTACACGGACGCCGGAACTCACACGTGCAGCGGGGCCATGCCCGGGACGAAGGGCCATGAGATGGAGGACATGCGGCAATTCGCCGGGTGGCGGGCGGACTATGTCAAGATCGACTGGTGCAACACGGAAGGCCAGGACATCGTCAAGACCTACACGAAGCTCCATGAGGCCCAGCGCGCCGCCGGCCGTCCCATCGTCCACAGCCTCTGCTCATGGGGCGAGGGGTCGCCTTGGACTTGGGCCGCCCCGGTCGGACACCTCTGGCGGACGACAGGGGATATCTGCGCCCCCGGGAAGGCGGACTGGGACAGGGCCATGAAAATCGCCGCGGCAAACGAAAAGCTGTCCCCATGGGCCGGACCCGGCCACTGGAACGACCCCGACATGTTGATTGCCGGGATGCCGGGGCTGAGCGAATCCCAGAACCGCGCGTTCTTCAGCCTCTGGTGCATGATGGCCGCGCCTCTCATGGCCGGGAACGACCTCAGGGACATGTCGGCATCGACCATCAAGATCCTGACAAATCCTGAGGTCGTCGCCGTTGACCAGGACCCGCTCGGCGTCCAGGGGCATCTCATCCGCACGGAGGGAAAGGTCAGCGTCTGGGCCGGCAAGCCATTGTTCGACGGTAGCCAGGCGGTCCTCTTTTTCAACCCGGGGACGGCTGCGGAAACCGTGATCCTCAATTTATCGGAACTCGGGATCGCCCCGCAAGCGGCCCTCTATACGCGCGATATCTGGCAACATTCGACGTCAGGTCCGGCGGTCAGCGCCCGCGGCGTTTTGACCGTCATGGTCCCCCCGAACGACATCCGGATGTTCCGGACATCAAAGCACGATGACTTCCCGCTGCCGCCGGTCATCGTCGCCGATACTTATCTTGTCTCCTTGCGGGCAGGCGGCTCATCCCCCAAAAAGCTCACCGGGATGATCACCCTTACCAATAAAGGGACCTCCGAGCTATCTCTATGGAAGGTGCGTCAAGTCCTTCCGGTCTGGCTTTCCGTGTCCATAGCTAAGAACGGAAAAACCCAGACGGTCATGAATACGGTTTCCACGGCGGGCCTGAAAAAGGGTCTCTATCACGCCGTCGTAAGGCTCGACAATGCGGACCCCGTATCCGGCAGACCGATGTCCGCGGTCACCTACGACGTCGACCTCGAGGTCACGGATGACGTCGGAGTGACGTCCCGGGTGCCGCGCTATTTCTTTCCACCGCCGATCGCCCGGTCGGCCGACCACAGCCCGCCGCCCTTGATCACGAGCGCCAGAGCGATGGCGATGGCCAGGATGTGGAACTCGAAGCCCTCGCCTTTCTGGCTCCCCATCCAGTTCATGAAGAACCCGACCTTCCAGTGGACGAGATAGACGGCCACGGCCATGTCGACGCCGATCGCCAGGGCCGCGATCCTCGTGCAGAACCCCACGATCAAGGCGACGGCACCCACGGACTCCGCGAGGATGGCCGCCAGGGCGAGGATGGCCGGGACATGGAAGGAGGACTCGAGCCATTTCAGCGAGGCGCTGAATCCGGCGCCGCCGAAAAGGCCCAAGAGCTTCTGGGCTCCATGCGGAAGCATGACGGCGCCCAAGGCCAACCGGAGGACGGTCCCGGACAGGTTTCCGTCCGTGGCGAACAATTTCTTGATCATGGATTGGATACCTCCGTTCACGATATTCGGTCCGGCCGCGCCGGCCGGGAGGGTCAGCGGTCCGGCGGCTTCTCCTCTCCGTGATGCCTGAGGCGATGCAGCCAACCGACGATCCGGTCCCTGTTCACGACTCCGGCGATAAAGAGCACGAGCGCCGCCCCGGAAAGGAGCCAGACCGGGAGATAGTCTTTTTCCTGGAGATTGGCCCCGATATACGCCGAGCCCCACAGCCCGGGGAAGCGGGCGATCATGGAGATCAGGAAGAAGCGCAGCGGCTTGATCGGGGTCAGCCCTGAGATATAAACCAAAGAATCCTTGGGGATCCCGGGGACGAGGAAAAGGACGAACATGGCGATCTCTGACTTCGGGTCGTTGATGAGGAAGTCGAATTCCTTGAGCTTTTTCGGCGAGACGATGGCCTTGACCAGGGAGTACCCCAGGAACCGGGCCGAGAAGAACGCGATCATCGTCCCGAAGAGGATCCCAGCGACGGAATAGAGCGTCCCGAGCCCGGTCCCGAAGATATACCCGCCGGCGACCTGGACGATCTCCCCGGGGATCACGAAGACGACGACCTGGACGACTTGGACGAAGATGTAGACGACGGCGCTGACCGGGCCGTAGGAATCGATGAACGCCTTGAAGCCCTCCGGGTTCCTGATCAGCCTGCTGACGGACGGGGCGAACTTGACGGACGCGAAAGTGATGAGCCCCAGGAAAACGGCCAGAAGAGCGGCCCGGGCGGCAAGCCGGGTTCTTTCGGGTGTCTTCCCGTCCATGGGACGCCCCGGTCCGGCCTCAGTGTTTCCCGGCTTTCGCCGGAGGCCTTTTCATCAACAGGAGGTTGTCGATTTTCGAGACCCAATGATAGCCGAAATGGAAGGGGAGCTTCTTGACGTTCCCGGCCGGGTCCTCGTAGGCGGCCTTGAGGTCCTTCTGCTCGACCGCCGCCGCGGAAAAGTCCTCGACCGGCTTCGCGTAGGCGCCGTAGAGCTGGATCTCCCAGCCCTGACGCTTGAAATAGCGGTAAGGGATCCCCGTGTCGTCCTCGAGGACCCATTGGCTTTTCCCGAGGATCAGGGTCCGGAGGTTCGAGAAATCACTGTAGTGGAGGAGGTAAGAGCCGGACTTGATGAAGGTCGTGACGCCGCCGAAACCGTCGAAGAGGCGGTGGAGCGGGGAATCCTTCTTGAAGGCGCCATCGGCCAGGTCACAGGAGAAGTAATAGACGCTCTGCGCGGCGCTCGCCCCGGGCCCGGTGTAATCGATCCGGACGCCGGAAGGCCGTTTCAGCAATCTCTTGAGGGACGTGAAAGGCGTCTCGACCCACTCCCCTTTCTCGTTCACGACCAGCCGCTTGACGCCGACGATGGAATGGCCGGTCCGCTTCAGGAAAAAGGCCACAAGGGGCAGGGCTCCGACCACCCGGTTCTTCGAGAAGACCTCGTTCATGTGCTCGGTGACGAAATAGCCGCGCTTGAGGAAATCGGACATGATGGTGTCGAGATCCTTGAAGAACTCGTCCGTCCATTCCGGGGTCGCCGTCCCGAAATCGGGCATGTTTCCGGACGGTTCGAGGCCCATCAGGATGGTTTTCTCAGCGGCCGGATAAAGAGCGAAGGCCGTGACGAAATCCGGGCCGCCGAAAGGATAGAGCAGGGTTTTCGTGACGAGCCCGCTTTCCCGGAGGTCTTCCCCCGCCCATTTTTTCATGGGTTCGAGGATGGCCGCTTCGAAGGCGGCCCAATGCTCGTCCGCTGACTTTGCGAAAGTCCGCCACGACTCGGCCTCCTCTTTTTTCTTCCAGGCGTCCGCCGTCCCGGGAAGGCCGCTGATGAAGGTCGCCAGTTCGTCCTGGGCGCGGTCCGGAGCGATGGTGGGCTGGGGGGCCGGAGCTTGAACGGGAGGTTCCTGAGAGACGGCAGGGGCCGACGGCTTCCGGGGGTCTTCCGGGCCGGTCCCGGCCTGGCAGCACAGGCAGGCGAGGAGGATCATGGCTAAGAAGAACACGCAGGCTTTTTTCATCTTCGAGTCCTTAGAGATTTCATGTTTGGCGGCAAGCAGGTATTATCCACGTTTTCCGGGCAAAAATAAAGATGGGGAAATCATCCGGGGAAAATCTGAACAGTCTTCCTTCTCCGAATGCGCGGGAGGGGGCCAGGCCGGACGGGATGCTCAACGGGACCGCCGCCGGGGAGGCCATCGGTCCCCCCCCGCCCGATGGCCTGCCCCGGACGGCCCCCGACAGCTCGCTGCTGAGCTTGGCCGATCCCTATTTGCTCGCCGCGACGGCGGTGTCCTTGATCCGACCTTCCGACCTATATTGGACGAACTTCAGGGCCTTCATATAGTCCCGGATGATCGTGTATTCGTTGAGATTGGTCGGCAAACTCACCAGCTGGTTCCCGACTAGAGGGTTTAGGAAGTTGAAGACCTGATCGCTCATCGCGACATAATAGGTCTTTCCCATATTATCGGGATAGACATATTCGCCGTTCACCTTAACGGAAGTGGGATCGACCCGCCCCCCCGGATTGTTACTCGAGTTATACTTGTAGGTCAACCCGGAGGCCTGGACGGCAAGGTCCGTCGTCGGAGTCACGTTGTCCGCCGCGTATTCGAGGCCGCCGAGGAGCACGGCGCCGGGCAGCGGCACGACGACGACCTTGAAGTCGAGCCCGGAGAGCTGGTCGTAGCCGTAGGGGACGGCCCGTAGGATATTATTGCCGACGACTTTGCCGGCATAGATGTCGGCTCCCTCATAGCCCAAAACGTCCAGGGCGCAATCGACCTGGTATCCGGCCTTGGTCAGGCGATCCCTGAAGGCGTCGGTCACGAGGTTCCCAATCGGCGTATCCCTTTTCTGGCCGTTGGCGGGCCAGGACTTCAGGATGTCCCTAAGGGCGAACGCGACAGGCTGGCTGTAGACGGGACCGAAACGCGGGTCGCTGGCGACCCCGGACCGGACCTGATTCACGATCGTCCGGACCTGAGGGTCCTCCTTGACCCGGCCGTCGAGCGGGTACAGCACCCACTTGTCCAGCGTGACACCGTTGCTGTCGATGTTGAGCTTCAGCTCTCCCAGGTACCAGCCGAAGCAGCCGGCCTGGACGATGATGACCTTGCCCCCCGACGGAGAGTCCAGAACGTAGGGCTGAGCATAGGCATCGTGAGTGTGGCCCCCGACGATCACATCGATATAGGGGACATTGGGCGCCAGAAAGTTGACATCCACGTACGTGCCGAGATGGGACACGCAGACGACCACGTCGCAACCCTGCTGCTTCAGGCCTCCCGCGATTCCCCCGGCATAGGCCCAGAGAGTTTTCGTCGGGTCCTGATCATCATAGGGATAAGGGAAGAGCGCGTTCACGGCATCCGAATAATTCTGCGGCTCCTGGGTAACGAGCCCGAAGATCCCGACCTTGACCCCGCCGACCGTCTTGATGATAGACGGTTTCACGACGCTCTGCAGCGAGGTTCCCGTGAAGTTGACGTTGGCGCAGAGAATGGGGAGGTTCACCGCGGGGCCGCCCGCAAGCGTTCCGTTGAGGATCATGCCTAGTGTATCGACGCCCAGGTCGAACTCGTGGTTCCCGAGCTCCATGGCGTCGTACAGGTTCTCCATGATCTTGAGCTCCGGGTAGCCGAGGTACTTGTTGAACTCGAACGACCCCACAAAGACATCTCCGGCGTTGAGGGACAGGACGTTCTTGTCCGTCGCTCTCAGCTTTTTGATGAGCGTGGCCATCCGGGCGATGCCCGCATAATCCTGGTCCCAGACGTTCCAGATGCCCGGCCCCCCTCCGAACGAAAGCTTCGGTTCAGATGCGACGGCCGGGATGAACCCCGTCTCGAAGGGCACCATTGCCGAGTGCGTGTCGTTGGTGTGAAGGATGGTCAGCTTCTTCGGCTGATTCGTCTGGGCGCACGAAAAGACCGCCAGGCCCAGGACCAGAAACGCGACCCAAAAAACCCTGAAACCCCTCTGATTCATAGAAAAATCCTCCTTTTTAGAATATCCGCTTGCTTGGCTGACTGTGGGCCGAAGTCTATCATTTCTTTCCCGGCTCTACAATACCTCCCTCGCCCGGCCGAGTTGTCAAGAAGTTGTCAAGAAAATGCAAAGAATCGGTCAACCCCTCGAGTCCCCGGCATGAATGCCGGGGCTTGTTCGGGGTTACTAAGCCGGGCAGGATATAATTGTCTTCAGATTTCTCTATCGCCCGGCTAGTACTCGGGGAGCAGCAAGGATTATGTAATATATTTACTGCTCCCCGTAGTAACCCTGAGCCTCGCTTCTTGTCCCCGCCCCGAAGCTCCACGAACTTACGTCTATGGGATCCGACTCTTACAGGCTTTGGAGCGCCAGCCCCCGAAGCGGGGGTTCCCTATTCCTCCGTCCCGCGAAGGGGATGAAAGGCGGGGCTTAGCGTCGGCGAACGGGTCAAGTCCAAGAGAAGATGGGTCCTGTTCCGGCGCGTCCCCGTCCGGCCTCGGCTCCACCCATCTCATATCTCGCTAGACTGGGTATTTAAACGATATGGGTGCCGGCCTCGATCCTGATGACGTGGATCTTAGGAGCCTGGCCGGTCGCCGCCTGGTAATCCCGGCTGACCCGGGCCTCGAATTCGGGGACGGCGGCCGACTCGACCAGGCTGATCGTGCAGCCGCCGAAGCCCGCTCCCATCATCCGGGACCCCAGGACGCCGGGGACCCTGGCGGCAGCTTCGACAAGGGTGTTGAGCTCGGTCGAACTGACCTCATAATCGTCGCGGAGGCCCGCGTGCGAGTCGTACATCCGCTCGCCGAAGGACTTGAAGTCGCCACGGAGGAGGTCGACGCAGGCCTCTGCGACGCGGATATTCTCCCGGACGACATAGTCGCATCTCCGGAAGACGACCGGATCGAGGTCCGTCTGGTGGGCCTGGAGGAGCTCGAGCGTCACGTCTCTGAGGCTCCTGACCTCGGGTTGGAATCTCTTAAGCAGGCTGACGCCGTCCTCGCATTGGCGGCGCCGGACGTTGTATTCGGACCCGGCCAGCTCGCGCCGCACGAGCGTGTCGGAGACGACGATCCGCAGGTCCTCGCTCTCAAAGGGGAAATATTCGCAGGCGAGGGACCGGCAATCGAGCTTGAGGACCTTCTTCTCCCGGCCGTGGATATTGATGAACTGGTCCATGATCCCGCAGCGGACCCCGACGAACTCGTTCTCGGCCTTCTGGGCCAGCTTGACCAGGGTCAGGCTATCCAGGCCCAGCTTGAACATGGCGTTCAGGGCGAAGGCCAGGCCGCCTTCGATCGCCGCCGACGAGGACATGCCCGCGCCGACCGGGATGTCCCCTCCGAAAACGCAATTGAAGCCTTTGATCATATGGCCGGCCCGCAGGAACTGGTCGATGACGCCCTGGAGGTAATCGGGCCAGTGGAGGGGCGAGCGGTGGAGGGAGTCGAGATCGCAACGGAGCTCCTGATCGAAATCGTGGGAGATGAAATGGCAGACGGCGTCGGCCCGGGGGGCGACGGCGAAGATGATCGCTTTGTCCGTGGCTCCTGGAAGGACGAAGCCCTCGTTGTAATCGGTGTGTTCGCCGATGAGGTTGACCCGTCCCGGGGAGGCGACGAGGAGGGGCTTCCCCCCGAAGCGCTTCTGAAACTTGTCGGCCATGCGTCCGATGAGCTCGATCATGATGGCTCCTTCCAGCCTGTCCTCAAGGAACAATAAACGACGCCAGGGACGAAGAATTATCAACTTGGGCCGAAAAAGTCAAACCCTCGAGTCCCCGGCGTGAATGCCGGGGCTTGTTCGGGGTTACTAAGCCGGGCAGGATATAATTGTCTTCAGATTTCTCTATCGCCCGGCTAGTACTCGGGGAGCAGCGAGGATTATGTAATATATTTACTGCTCCCCGTAGTAACCCTGAGCCTCGCTTCTTGTCCCCGCCTTGAAAGGCGGGGCTTAGCGTCGGCGAACGGGTCAATCCGCCGCCGCCCCTCCCGGCCGATCCGGTTGAACGTGTTCCGGATATTTGCCGGGGCTGTCAGGCTGCCGGGCCGGGCCCGGCCGGACGGACCCGTTTCAAGAGCTGGGGAAGGAGCGCCCTCCGCTCCATGATGTCCGTGCAAAGGGCTACGAGCACCATGTACAGGATGATGGGGAGGAACTGCGTCCGCGGCGTCGGGGCCGTGAGCAGGAACCCGAAAGCCGCCGTCAGCATGGCCGGAAAAAGGCCGAGCCGCGGGGCCACCAGGACCGACAGGCCAAAAATGATAACGGCCGCGACGGGATAAACGTGGCCCAGTCCCAGCCATTCGAGAGGGCCGGACAGAACATTGGGGTAGAACGTCGTCAGGACGTCCCGGTCCTTGAGGACGAGGTTGAAGAGGATGGTGTTCTTGAAAACGGCGGCGATCCCAAAGGGCGCCATGATGAGGAGGGCGGTCCCCGACGCGATGCCCATGTCCACGGCGATCGGGACGAGCGACCTGAGCTTCCGCAGGTCGAATTTGTGCCAATAGTAGGCGGCCATGAGGGGGATGATCAGGAACTTCGTCATCAGGCCGATCCCGAAGACGACGGCGATCAGATAGCGGAAGATCTTGCGCGGCCTCTCCCTGTCCTTTTGCATCAGCCAGAGGAGCAGGGCGGTGACGAGAAAGGCCAGGGACGGATTGGTCTTGATCTCGCCGAACAGGAAGAGCGGAAAAAAGGCCATCAGGAATCCCGGCTTGATCGCGGGGAACATCCGGAGCAGGATCAGGCAACCGAGGGCGTTGAGGAGGACCATCGTGGTCGTCAGGACGACGCTGTCCCACTTCCCGCTGAGCCGGTAGGCCAGGTAATAGGGGGTGATCTCCGCCGGCGGATAATTGAACTCCCCGTAAACGGCGGTTCCGCTCTCGCCCTTGTGGAAGATCGTCCCGCTCGTGTACGGGTTCCGGCCGCTGTCGATGGCTTCGAAAACTGTCCTGTACGTGGACACGATCTCAGCGTGGCGGTCGATGGTCGCCAGGTGAACGGCCCCCAAACCGAGCCCGAACCCGAGGACGGCCGCGAGGATCCCCTTTCTGAAAAACCCGGCGGGAGAGACCTTGCTGAAGAGCCAGATGGCCGTCAGGACAAGCGACAGCTGGAAAGAAAGATCATAGCGGTGGGCGTGAGGGATGGGCTGGAGGATCCACATGACGAGCGAGATCACGATGCAAAGGATCAGCGTCCCGGGCACGAAGTATTTTTTCAGGACCCCAGCCATATCAAGATCCTCACTCGAGGGGATGCAGGCGGTGGTGGCGCCGCCAAACTCCGAGCACGCCCACGGCTCCCTCGAGCTTGACCTTCAGGCTCATTTTGGACCGGCCGACGCGGCGGTCGGCGAAATAGATCGGGACCTCCGCGACCCGCAGCCCAAGCCTCTTGCTGACGTAGGCCATCTCCACCGTGAACAGGTAGCCGCTGGAGCCCATGTGCCCCAGGTCGATCGCCTCGAGCGCCGACCGTCGCCAGCACTTGAAGCCCGCGGTCGCGTCGCGGGTCTTAAGGCCCAGGATCGTCCGGGCGTAGGCGTTGGCCGACCGGCTCAGGGCGAAGCGGCTGAGGCCCCATTGATCGTCGATGCGGCCGCCGGAAACATAACGCGAGCCCACGGCCACATCGCACTCGGCCAACTTATCGATCAGGCGCGGGACGTCGTCCGGGGAATGCGAAAAATCGGCGTCCATCTGGACGACCACGTCGGCCCCCCTCTCGAGGGCCAGCCGGAAGCCGTCCAGATACGCGAGGCCCAGGCCTCGGGGGCCGTGCCTATGCAGCACGGCCAGGCGTCCGCCAGCGGCCGCGGCCAGCTCGTCCGCCAGGCGGCCCGTGCCGTCGGGAGACGCGTCATCGACAACGAGGAGGCTCAGGTCAGGGACAGGCAGGGCGAACAGCGCCTCGGCCATGGCGGCCAGGTTTCCCGCCTCGTTGAAGGTGGGGATGACGACGATAACTTTCACCAGATCGCTCCGTTCCTCCGGATTATACATGACCCGCGGAGGGCCGTCCATCCAACCCCGGCAGAGCGATGATCGTATCCGTTTTCCATTTTATTTATAGCTCAAACGTCCATGACGTGTTCCAGGATATCGCCGTCACGGTCCCCCGTGAGCGGCAGGGCCGCCGGCCTATGCGGGGTCGGCCCAGGCGTGGGCGCGGGCGCCCTTGTAGGCGGCCTCCATCACGCTGACCCGGGCCGCGGCCTCGCGAGGCGTGACCAGCGGAAGGCCTTTTTTCCCGGCCACGGCATCGACGAACTGGTCCATCGGCGCCGGCAGGGCCTGGGGCAGGTCGATGCCACGGCGCCTGCCCGGTCGCCCCCGCGACCTTTTTGCATGTGAAATAGAGCTTGTCCTTGAGGATCGCGGCGTGGCCCTCCGTGCCGCTGATCAAGAGCGAAACGGGATTATCCACGTCCACCCAACCGGCGGCCAGGGTGCCGATAACCCCGCTCTTGAACCGGAGGAGGGCCTCGCCGGTCTCGTCGCAGTCGCCATAGCGGCCCGTGACGACCTTGATGTCGGCCGCGACCGAGGCCACATCGCCCAGGAGCCACATCAGGATATCCAGGGAATGGGTTCCCAGGTCGCCGAAGGCCCCGACGCCGGCGATCTTCGGGTCGGCCATCCAGCGCCATTCCTGGTCGAACCAGCCGCCGAGCGACCCGCTGTGGCAGTTCGAGCCGCGGACCCGGGTGATCTTGCCGAAGCTGCCCTTGGCGACCTGGTCCTTGAGGAACAGATGGTGGGGCTGGGTCCGCATGAAATAGCCGGTCGTGAAGAGCAGGCCCGCTTTCTCGATGGCCTCGGCCATCTCGGCGCTCTCCCGGGCGGTGATGCCGAGCGGTTTTTCGACGAACATGTGTTTTTTCGCCTTTGCGGCGGCCAGGACCAGGTCATGGTGGCGGTTGGTCTCCGAACAGATCACGACGGCGGAGACCTCGCGGTCCGACCAGATCTCGCTCAGGTCGGATGGTTGTCTGGCCTTCAATTCCGCGGCCCGCCGGGCGGCCCGCTCCGGGTCGTGGTCCCAGACGTACTTGACCTTGACGTCGGGACGCTTGCCGAGCAGGCCGGCGTAGCTCGGCGTGTGGATATGGGCACAGCCGACGAAAGCGAGCGTCACCGGCTGGCCGACATCCCGCGCGGCCGCGAGGCCCGTCCGGCCCATCACGGCTCCGGCGACGGCCGCGGTTCCCGCCGTCTTGATGAAATCGCGGCGGCTGACGGGTTCTTTTGTCGAGAGGGAGGGTTTGAGGTCTTGGGCTTGATAGCGTGACATGGACGAAAAATAGCACCAACCGTCGGGGCGTGTCAACGGAGGAGACGGATCGGGGGCCGGGCTATGATATACTCCCGGCCAGCGATTCATTTTGCCGGAGGAAGTCCATGCGATCATCTCAAAGAGATCTTCCCGTTTTGGCCAGGGTGTTGCTCGCCCTTGTCGGGGTCGCCGTATCGGCCTCAGGCTCGCCCTCGAAGGCGCCGGCAGCGCCAGATTTCGACGTCATCATCTGCAAGGGGCATATCGTCGACGGGACGGGGGCGCCGTGGTTCCGCGGCGATATGGGAATTCTAGGGGATCGGATCACGGCGATCGGCGATCTCAGCGCGGCTCGGCCCGAGTCCGCATCGACGCCTCCGGCCTTGTCGTCGCCCCCGGCTTCATCGACATGCTGGGCCAGTCCGAGTTCAACGTGCTCGTCGACAACCGCGCCGCGAGCAAGATCACCCAGGGTGTGACGACGGAGGTGACCGGCGAGGGAACGTCCATCGCGCCGGTCAATGACCGCATGGTCGCAGAGGCGGCGCCGATGTATCAAGCACTTCGGCGTGATCGCGGACTGGAGGACGTTGGCGGATTATTTCAAGCGCCTGGACGAGCGGGCCCACCCGGCGATCAACCTCGCCACGTTCGTCGGAGCGGGCGGCGTGCGCCATGACGTGATCGGCGAGGACGACCGGCGGGCCACGCCTCAAGAACTCGAAGCGGATGAAGAAGCTCGTGGCCGAGGCCATGGAGCAGGGCGCCCTCGGCTTGAGTTCATCGCTGCAATACATGCCGGACCGTTTCGCGACCACCGACGAGCTGATCGCCCTCGCCGGCGTCGCCGCCAGCTACGGCGGCATCTATCTCACCCACCAGCGCTCGGAAGCCGGCCAGATCTTCGAGTCGCTCGAGGAGGTCTTCACGATCGCCGAGAAGGCCCGGATCCCGGCCGAGATCTGGCACCTCAAGGCCGCCTATAAGGCGAATTGGGGCAAGATGGCCGAGGTCCTGGCCCGGATCGAGGCCGCCCGGGCCAAGGGGCTCGACATCACGGCGAACCAGTATCCCTACGTTCGGGCGTCCAACGGCCTCGACGCCTGCCTGCCGCTTTGGGCCCGGGAGGGCGGAGTCGACAAGATGCTCGCGCGGCTGAAGGATCCGGCCGAGCGCGAGACGCATCAAGAAAGAGATGGACGATCCGACCGTGACCGCTTGGGAGAACCAGTGGTACGGGGCCGGCGGCGGGGACGGGATCATGCTCGTCTCGGTCCTCAACCCGGATCTGAAGAAGTACGAAGGGATGAGCATGGCCGCGATCGGCAAGCAGCTCGGCAAGGATCCGCGCGACGCCGTCATGGATCTCGTCATCGCCGACAAGGGGCAGAGCTCCTGCGTCACCTCGATCATGAGCGAGGACGACGTGCGGGCGGCCCTGAGAAACCCGCTGGTCTCGATCTGCACCGATTCGGGGGCGGGAGCGGAGGACGGGCCGCTGTCCGGATCGAAATCCCATCCGCGCGCCTGGGGCACGTTCCCCCGCATTCTGGGCAAATACGTCCGCGACGAAAAGGTGCTGCAGGCTCGAAGAAGGCGATCCGGAAGATGACCTCGCTGCCGGCATCCCGCGTGGGGCTTCCGGGACCGGGGGATCCTCAGGCCGGGGATGATGGCGGACGTCGCGGTTTTCGATCCGGCCACGATCCGGGACGTGGCCACCTTCGAGGATCCGAGCCACTACTCGGTCGGCATGAAATACGTGCTTGTGAACGGGCAGGCGGTCGTCGCGGAAGGCAAGATCACCTCAAATCGTCCGGGCCGTGCGCTGCACGGGCCGGGCTATCACCGGCATCCCCGGAATATCTGATGCTCCCGTTCCGAATCTCCGGGCGCGACAATATGACCGCGCCTAAGCTCGGGCGCTTGGATACATGACTTCTTAGTACGTCCGATTCGACAAACGAGTTCCTCGCGAACGGACACGGCCGGGCCAGCGGCCCTTGAGGTCCGGCGCGCCCGGCCGCCTGTCGTGTCACAGGGAGGTTTCCCTACTTCTTCGACCCGGGGGCCTTCCCGGGGCCGACCGTCTCGAGCTTCGTGACTGGCCGCAGGAGGCCGCACATTCCGAAGGACGTTCGCACCGCCGGGATGTGGAGAACGGGGGCCGTCTTTCCGCCGCCAAGAGGCAGACGCTCAAGTCGCCGGCGGAAACGTTCGCCCCAGGCGACAGGGCCAGATCCAACGGCCCGGGAAAATTCCTCACGGAGTCCGGCTGCAGTCTGGAAATGGACGCCGATGAAGCGCTTCAGATCGGCATAGTAGGCGGCCCTGTCATTCGTCCAGAGCCCGACGAGGGCCTGATAGGCCCGGACGGCCGCATCGCGGCGGTCGAGCGCCCCTTCGAGGCCGTTGATCCGGGGCAACCCGAAAAGCCGGGCATATTCCGCCGGATCTTCATCCACCTGCCGTCCGAAATAGATCCGGCCGTCGCCGTGTTCGGCCAGGCCGCCGTTCCCCATCACGACGAGGATAACCAGATGGTCCGTGTTGACCAGCCGATGGAGGGTGCCGGGCGGGAATTGGAGATAACGGCCGGGCGTGAGCCCGACCGTGCGGAAGCCGCTCTCGAGGTCGTGGAGCTCGACCTGTCCGGAGCCGCTCATGACATAGTAGCCTTCGTCCGTCACGGCATGGACGTGGGGCGATCCGGAGTTCACGCCGTCGGGAGCGGGACGTTGATCGTAAACCGTCAGTTCCGTCAGGCCGATCCCGCTGATCAGGCCCTTCTCCCGGACCTCATCTGAGCGGGCGCCTGAAGAAGTCCCGCTGGCGAGTTGGTGACGGACCATGATGTCCCTCGCCGCTCAATGTACCACCTGTGAAGTGCGATATTCAAGGTCTGGAGCTTCAATTGACGAAGATCGGGGGAAATCCAGAATCCAGGGCTGGCAGAGCTTAATATATGAATTTATAACCTTCCTCAAACATAACACCCTAGAACCGCAAATCAAATCGCTCCGTCGGGTTCAGGGACTCGTCTGTCCCGCGGAAGCATCATAAGGAGTAAGCATGTTTAATCTCACAGATCGAAATGTCGGGGAGCTCTCTGCCCCCGATACGGGAAGGGCCATCGAAAACGTCAAGGCCCTCCTATCGGACATCCAAGCCGAGCGCGGAGAGAGGGGCGTCGGCCCTGAGCCGTTCAGCCCCGGGGAGCGCGAGCGATTCGAAAGCAAAGTCTTAGAGTTGCTCCAGGCGCTCTCGGAAGAAAACGCCGACGATGCATATATTGAAGTATCGGACGGCGAATATTAAAAAGGGAGAAAAATAATGTCTACAACAACCAAGAATCTATCGGAAGCCAAACAGTTCATCGAAGCCTTGTTTTCCCGTTACTTCAACGGCAAGGACGGCTACGTCGAGCTGCGGTTTGTCGGCCAGGACGCCAGCTCCAGATTCTACTCCAAGGGGGAGATCGGGGAAAGCGACTGGGCCGACATCATCGAACTTAATCGAGACCACCACGTCTACGTCGGGGTAAACCCGCGGCCACTCAGCAAGAACAAGAAGCAGGACGACATCGAGGACATTGTCTGCCTATGGGCCGACGTGGACGGGAAGGATTTCGAGGGCGGCAAGGAAGAGGCGCTTCGACGAGTCGAGGGCTTCTCAATTCCGCCGTCCATCACCGTCGACTCGGGCCATGGGTATCATTGTTACTGGGTCCTCGAGGAGCCGATCATCGGCCTGACCGATGAAAAGCGCCTCCAGATCAAGCAAGTCCTTTCCGGCTTAACGACGGAGCTGGGCGCCGACCGCAGCAAGCTGCACATGGACGCCTGCCTCAGGCTGCCGGGGACCGTCAACATCAAGAATCCCGAAGCACCGGCAGAATGCGCCATCGTGGGCCTTACCGGCCGAACTTTTAGATTTGAGGATTTTTCCAAGTTCACGGATCTCGGCTACGTGGAACCCCCGGCACCGGACGAGCCCCTCCCCGCCTTCGGGTCCAAGACGAAATCGATCAGCCTGGACGACGCGCAGTCGGCCAAGGCGGACGTGGAGGAATTGAAGATTTCCTCCAAGACCAAGAACCTCATCATCACCGGTTCCCTGCTGCGGGAGAAGGACGCGGACAGGAGCAGATCGGGGAGGGACTTCTCCATCATCTGTTCCCTTATCTATTGGGATTACGACTATCCGACCATCCACAGTATTTTCTTCAACCCCTTCCTCGGGTGTTCTAATCGGATCAGGTCTGAAGGCGAGACGCGTCTCAAATGGGACGTCCAATCGGCGCTTAAGAGGGTTCAGAAACGGAGGAGCAAGGGCACGCCGCAGAGCATGCAGATAGCCGCGATCAAATCCTCCAAGTACATGACCACGGACCAGAAGCGCCAGGAGATCGGGGCCTTCATCGTCCAGGACCTGCTGACCGGCCCGGAAGCCGCGGGCCGCGGATTCAAGGACAAGGACACGGGGGCCTATTACTTTTTCGACAAGGAAGAGAAGATGCTTATGGCCCTCACGGGCACCGATTTCTACTGCTTCATGCGGGAACGGTTCGGCCTCGCCAACAAGGATTTCGAGGAATACAGAGACGCCGTCATGGCCGCGATCTGGGCTTCCAAGAGTTCGGTCGTCCCGAGGCGGTTTGCCTATTGGAGCCAGGACGAGTTCACCCTGTACGTCAGCGACAACGCCAACGGCGTCTACAGACTGGACGGGGAAAAAATCGAGCTCTGCGACAACGGCATCGGCGGGGTCTTTTTCGAGTACGACCCATCACTTCTGCCCTTCACCTTCAACCGAGACATGAATCCGGTCAACTATTTCGAGTCCCCGGCCAAGCGAGGGAGCATCGAACTGGACGATCTGGGGCTGGACCTCGAGCTTTTCGACAGGACCGACAACCTCCTGAAGCGGTTCCTGATCGACAGGGCCTCCTTCACCCGGGACGCGGGCAACCGCCTTTCGCCCGAAGCGCACAGACTGCTCCTCGTCGTCTACTTCTACTCCCTCTTCTTCGAGTCCCAGATGCGCGAGAAGCCCGTGGCCTGCTTCATAGGGACCAAGGAGAGCGGGAAGTCTTTTCTTGCCTCATCCATAGGGAAGATCTTTTTCGGGGACAGGTACGAGAGCACGGGCTTGCCCAAGTCGCCCCACGACTTGGCCGTGGTCATGGAAAAGAGGCCCTATCTGGTCATCGACAACCTCGACAGCTACCTCAAGAGCGAGATGCTGAACCTCCTGTGCGCGGTCGCGACCGGCGTCACGGAAGCCAACCGGGCGCTTTACACGGACAACGATATGATCTGGTTCACCCCCCGGTGTTTCCTGGCAATCACGTCGAGGGAACCGAAGTTCACCCGGGACGATTTCGTCAGCAGGCTCTTGGTGTTCAATATGCAGAAGATCGACAACCCCCTCTCCCGCTCGGAACTGGTCGACTCGCTGCTCCAGAACCGCTCGGCGATCATGACCGAGGCCCTGGAGAACCTCAATTCGATCGTCAAGATCCTCCTCCTCCAGGAGGACCGCAAGCTCTGCGCGGGAAAAAGCTGGCAGCCGACCCCATGCTATTCGCGCCTGGCCGACTGGGAGACCTTCGGGAGGAAGATCTGCGGCCCCTCGACAAGGGACAAATTCACATCGACTATCCAGTCCATGAACCAGACGAAGGACGAGTTCGTGCTGGAGGACGATTACCTCTACCAGGTCCTGAACTACGCGGTTTACGAAAACGAGCAAATTGTCCGAGATCTTTCCGCCCAGGAGTTGTATTCGAGAATGGTCGAAACCTCCGAAGAAATGAAAATGGAGGGCTTCGCCAAGCACTACGGGAACGCCAGATCCATGGCCAAGCATCTGGCAAACATCGTCAACGAACTGAGACAGAAATTCGAGGTCGAGATCATCGAAAAGAGCGGGAGGAGGAGAACATACAGCTTCAAGGCCATCGGGCAGGCCAAGACGGACAAACATGCCGAGGAACCGAAGGCGGCTGATCCCGCGCCTGCGGCAACGGAGAGCCTTTTTGAGTTTTGAGGCAAGACAGGGACGCCCGATAACGATGGAGGCCGCTGGGGAGGCCAGGCAACTACCCGGGCGCTCACTTAGCAAGTCAAGGGCTTGACCCGTAAGTTGGAAGAGGAATAGAATCGAGAGGGCAAAAGGTCAAGGAATGGAAATATAGAATGCCACAACCGGTGAGTATTCCGTTTTATCAGAACTGGACGTTTTGGGCGGTAGTGATCGCAACAATTGCTCTCATCCTTTCTCAACTCCCTCCTCTGCGCGAACTGTTTAGGGGCGCAAGGTTGGATATAGAGCCATTCTCGCGGATTCTCCTTACGCACAAAGTGGGTAATCCTAATGTCGGGATGCACATAATCATAAGCAATGTGGGTGGAAAGGCGGTTAGAATAAAGGCTGCGACTATCGGCCTCAAATGCGATGGCAAGGAAGTTGCCAGCCTGCCAGCGCAAAATTATCTGTCGGACCCTAACGACGTTAAGCAGGTGCTTTTTACATCCTTCCGTCTAAAGCCAAAAGAAGACTGGATTCATATGGTCAACTTTCTGAATTTCTTATCCAGGGAAAATGAGAAGAAGTATAGGGGCGCAGAATCAGCCCTAAAAGGGAATATAGAGGCGAAAAAGGCAGCCGCCTTATTTATAAAACCAGAGCATCCTTCAGCAGACGAGCAATTTGTTAGGCCATTTATCGAAATGCATAATGCTTCTTTCATTTGGCGACCAGGTGAATACGAAATGAGCATTTCAGTCGATACCGTCCCAAAGAAAGTCGGCATCCGAAAAACGTATAGGTTTACGCTATTTGAATCAGACTCGAATATTCTGGAAAAATGCAAAGACGATTACAAATTCGGAGACGGCATCTATTGGCTCTCTGAACGTCCCAAGTTCGTTACTGTGCAGATAGCTGAGGCTTAGAAGCCTGAGTTGACGGGCAAACAAATGAGAATTTTCAATTCGGAGTAAGGGGGGGAATATAATGGCGATTAAAACTGTGAAATTCAATCAGAAGGGGGCTGAAAAACTCCCAAATGACAAGCCCGTTGTGTACAAAATTCAAACAGATTCTGGAAAGACGAATTATGTAGGGGTTGCAAAGAGGGGTCGCGTCACCGACCGAATTCTAGAACACTTGGATAAAGGAAGAATTCCAGGCGCCAAAGTCAAGGTCGAGCAGATGCAATCTATAAAGAACGCAGAGAATAAAGAACAACACATCATCTCCAGAACTCAGCCGAAATACAATAAAGAAAAATAGGTCCGAGGAATATTCAATTGACTCCTATATGTGAGGCCGTTGGGGAGGCTTGGTTATAAGACCTTGGCGCTCCCTATTCCGACTAAAAGGACGCTGGCTAGGCGATTGATTGGCCTCATAAGCAAGGACGGTGATGCGGGGGCCTATTTTCTCACTCCCTTGAAGCCCCCTGGTGAATGTAGTGAATATAGTGAGGGTACGAAATATTCCTTAGGAGAAAATGTGCTGTCTTTATGACACAATTATATAGGAGTTATTAAAACCGCCTTTTTATATTCACTATATTCACTCCCTCCCCCCTTGATGAGCCGCTTCAACCCCTTTCCTGTACCGCAGGCTACACGGCAGAGGGGTTTTGTCTTCCTGCTAGAATGGCGAAATTGACGCCTCTCTTAGCGCCATGCTATATTTTGGCTAATCCTTGCATAGTTGGAGGGGACATGAAACGCATCGTGATTGCAGTATTCCTGGTCGTCTTGGTCTCGGGAGTCGCTGCCCATGCACAAACCATATCAGCTCAGCCAAGTCCCGAATACAGGGTGTTGGATGCCTGGACCGGGAGCTGGCTTCTTCTTGGAGAGGCAAGGGACACGCCATCAGGGCCCATCTACAAGAGCGAATGGAGCTACACGGGTCAACGAATCCTCGGAGGCTTTTTTCTGGAAGTCCACCACCGGGAGAAGCTCAAAGGCACCGTTGAGGAGTTCTTAGAGGTGACGGGATACGACCCCCAAAAGAAGGCATGTATCTCACACGTCTATGGCGACAGTGGATGGTGGGAAATCTCTTCGCTGACCTTTATTAACGAGAGAACCTGCGTCGAAAACGGGACGACGTATTATCCGGATGGTCGAACAAAGCAATGGCGGTTTACCTGGACCTTCGGCCCTGACGGAAAGTCCGTTTCCGTGAAGGAGGAAGACGATAAGGATGGCACCTGGTGGACCGCCTATGAGGGCAAGGGGGTCAAGAATCCGGACAAATTAAGATCAAACTAAAGTATATTTTCGAAGGCAAAATAGGCTCTCACCATAATCCGATCCGGGAGGTGTTTTATGAAATGCATTGCTATCGCAGTCTACGTAGTTGTCTTGGTCTTCGCGGTCGCAGCCATCGCCCAGACGCCGGCACAGCCAGGAAGCGAGAGTGTAAAACAGGAGTTGATAAAGCTCGAGAATGCGTGGGCCAACGCAGAACTCAAGCAGGATCTTGCCTTCTTCGAGCGGATTTTCGCAGATGACTTTATCATGTTGGACTCTGATGGCGTCGTTTTGGCGAAAGACCAGTACATAGGCAATCTCAAGTCTGGCGAGTCTGTCTTCACGTCCGTAGCTAGTGACAACATCAGAGTCCACCTTTACGGAGATACGGCAGTTGTTTTTGGCCGGGAGACGCTAAAAGGGCAGTCTAAAGGCGTGGATATCAGCGGGCAGTATCAATGGACGGATACTTGGGTCAAGATAGACGGCCATTGGAAGTGCGTTGCGGATTTCAGCTCGAAGATATTGAAGAAATAGCCACAGCACCCGTCAGCCATCCCGGCGTGATGGACTCCGGTCCAAGGGTCGGGGGTTCGAATAACCTTCCCCCGCTCAATGTACCGCCTCTGAAGTGAGATTTTCAAACTCAATGGCTGGATCATTTTTCAGGGATAAGGTCCCTGCGGGGCCCGAAGCTGTGAACGCCCCGGTTAAGCGAAACTCACGCCCCGTAAGAAGTGCTTGCGGGTCCGATGAAACGTACCGAATGGCGTATTAATTAGAAACTCATCATTTATATGGCAAGCCTTTAGGGCCCGCAAGCGATAGCGTCACAGTGAAGCAGCTGCATCCCACGCCAGCCACACCCGCATGCACTTTTGTTGTTGCCGCACCCCCCGGCACATTTGTCGCCGGAGCTGAGGTGATCTCAGCATGCCCTCCGCCCCAATGGTCGAGACTCGTACTCACAACATACCAATCATTCTTCAGCGTGTAATTCCAGTAGGTCCAATCTTCGGATCTCCCAAAATAAAACCCGTCGGCCTCGTCTGATTCCGTCTCTTCGACCGTGTCGATTATGGGCGTAAAATTAGTAGCGGCGCGTGTTTTCCTTCCGTCACTCGTCGTAATGACTATCAACGCCTGAGGGTCGGGGACTACTCCGATTGTGTTGTCGTCGCACAACGCGTAGCACCCGCATGAATTCCATGCAGTGACATAGGCGGTGAACACTTGGCCGCCCGTCATCAATTGAACGGATCCGGCTATCTCCCCGAACCCCTTGCCGTCAACGTGGAACTCGACTCCCGGTGTCACGGGAGACACAGACGCAATTGAAGTGGCGTCGGCCTTACAGCTCACCGCCGGGTTCGTGATTATCCCCACATTCGTTTGCTTGATGGCGGAGATCTGCTTCTTAAAATCCGCCAGGCGTCTGTCATTCAGTCGGGCCAAGAGGGCCTTGATTCTGACCGGCGCCTGGTGTTTGAATTGGTCCGCCTGCACCTTGAACGTCGCCCGTTGATCGCTCTGGAGTCGGTCCAGCTTCTGCTTCAATGGTGCGGACGCATTGACCCGATTTTGCAGCGTTTCGATTTCCGTCTTGCTGAGGTTTGCCGCAACAAATGCGTCGTTCACTTGCTTTAGCGAAGTTGCACTCTCCAGGACCTTGATAACTCCATCGACTTTTGACGGGGCAGTCGACTTTTGAACCGGTTGAGAGACCTTATGCTGCGCGGGATTCTGGGACTGGGCGAACGCGCCTGAGAGACAGGCAGAGACTCCAAACGAAAGCAACAGCAGTAAGCGGGTGTTCATGGCAATCCCTCCTTCGGATATACGTTCAGATGTCGGTAGCAAATCTCACTTTGTCCTTCGCTCTACTTTTTCTGTGCTCCTGGTATTCCTTCCAGATTCCATCTATAGATAGGAAATTCCTTTTTTCGCTCGGCATGGAACAACCCGTGTCATGCTCAGAATCGATCCCTCCCGCCACAAATAGAACATAGTCCGGCCCCGGGAGCGTGTCAAGAAGTTTCATGCTCAGAATCGATCCCTGCCGCTTTTCAGGCGAGCGGGTCAATGCGTTAAATCCCTCAGCCCAGAAGCGGTATCGTGAGCCGGGGGCAGGTCACACATTCAGTTTAATCAGGAGCTATCTCTCAAGGGACACTCCCGGCTGTTGACGGGCCCAGCCGATAAATCTACAATTCACTCGTGCCCGGGGAAGTTGCTGAGTCTCGCTTCCCCAAAGACCAGAATAGGCCGTAAAAAGGGGAAGCGAAGATATAAAGCCGAAAATATAGGCGGAAATCTGGAAAGGCCGCCCTTTTAGAAGGCTCCCTCTGAGACCGCATAACCCTTTTATTCGTCTGCGGTTATCTTATTTCCCAGGGGTCAGGTGATAACAGGACTGTGGACCCGATGGTTGGGGGTTCAAGTCCACTCACTCGCCTTTAAGGACCAAATCACTACCGTTCCAACGTAGATTGACCCGCTCTTCGAGGCATGTCAAAAGCGACCGTCTTAGCCTCCATCCGGATCGTCTTGCCTAACGGCTTCACCCAAGTGACCTGCTGACCCCGCAGAAGCTGCGAGTGCGGGCGGCACCCTGCCCTCGGCCCGTCCTTGCCCGTTCTAGGTCCTCTTGCAGTCCTTCGTCAAGGCCTCTAGACCATACCAGGATACACCGCGCTATAACCTCGCTGGCACCCGAGTTAATAGTTCGGGCACCGGGAAGCAGCCTCCCGTGATCCTCCCTTCCCCAAGCGGGGAAAGCCAGTATGCAAATTTTCTGGCTAGACTATATGCAAGTTGATTTTCGCGTGATAGGGTAATGATGGCAGTTCCGATAGGATAAGTCGGAACTGACTAAGGAGGAAAGTCATGAGCGACGTTCAGACCAATTCAACGGGCCTTCAGACAGAAGGCGGGAAGCTCTTCGCGGGCGGACATCTCGTCCTGAAGGGCTGGGAATCCTTCACGGGCTGGTTCTGGTTCGGGGTCGAGGAGACGGACCCGGGCTGCTGGTTCGGGTTCGTCCAGGGATTCGAGGAGGAGTGGGGCTGGTTCTCCACGGACGAAATGGCGCCCCTCATCAAGGCCGGCCAGATCTGGCCCATCAAGACATGCGACCTGCCCTATGCGGGAAGGAGGGGCCAATGACAGGCAAGGCGGGAAGGCCGAGGGGCACCGCGCTAAACGGGCGAGTGCGGTACCTGACAGACCGCGAGCTGCAGGCCTTCTTGAAGGCTGCGGGCAGGGCCGGGAGGAAGTGGGACGCGTTCTGGTCCCTCACCTACTTCTTCGCCATGAGGGCTGGGGAAACGGCGGGATTGAAGGTTGCCGACCTTGACCTGGCCTCCCATCAGGTCACGGTCAGGGCCGAGAAGGGCGGGACAAGCAGGGTCTACGACCTGCCCGAGCAGATCGAGCGGAAGCTCAAGGCGTGGCTCAAGGAGAGGGCCCAGAACCCCGACCACGGAGAGAACGAGTTCCTTTTCCCGTCCAGGTTGTCCCCCAGGACCGGGCACTTGACGAACGAGTCCGCGTGGCGGGCCTTCCAGCGAACCGCCGAGAAGGCCGGCCTCGCCAATGCCCATTCGCCCCATGACCTGCGGCACACGCGGGCGTCCCAGATGGTCCAGGCGGGTGACACGATCGTCCAGGTCGCCAGGTGGCTGAGGCAGAAGCGGGTCTCCTCGGCGGAGCGTTACCTGGCCGACCTCGACCGGGCCAGCCACGAGAAGGCGATGGCGGAGAGGGCTGTGAAATTCATCGGAGGAGGACGGTGATGAGACGATTCAACCCATCTTACGCAACCCGCCAGCCGTGGAAGCGGAGGCGGTTGACCCGGCCTTGGCGGGAACCCACGGCCGCCGAGATCAAGGCCAGCCTGGATCTCTACGTCCACCTGGTTGCCAAGAATCTCGGGATGACGTTCGCCCAGGCCAACAGGGAATTACGGCCAAGCGACCGCGAATATCGGGATCTCTCGCGCATGGGCGCCGTCCTCGAGGTCCCGTACGAATGGCCGGACTGACCTGCCGTCGTCGAGTTAACAAACTCTTGGCAACTTCTTGACGACTTCTTGACAACTCTTCCTCTTCGTCCCGGTATTATTCACCCGGAGGCAAAAGCACGTGAAAGAAGAAAACCGTCGCGCTAAGGGTTTTTTGAAGACATTGGTCGTTGTCATCCTGAGCCTGGCGTTCCTCGCTCCGGTCCTGGGCGCCAAGGAGAAGAGAGGGGCCGAGCTCGTCATCTCGAAAAAGGATGGGGCGGTTGTCAAAGGCGAGCTGTTGGCCGTCAAAGAGGAAAACTTGATCATCATGGATGAGTCGACTCCGGGCGGAGTCACTGTGAGCCTTAAGGACGCCCGGTCCGTCAAGGTTATAAAACATGGGAAGGGGGGCCTAATCCTGGGTGGGGCGCTCATCGGAGGCGCTATCGGCGCCGCGGCGGGCTATGCATCGCAAACCGGGCAACATGGCTTTCTCGCGGGATATTTTAAGGGACCCGCGGCAGGCCTTGGTGCGGGGATCGGCGGCCTCGCAGGAATTTTCGCCGGCGCATGGGCGGGTTCCGACAAGACACTCAAGATCGCGAATGGGGACTCTGGCTCAATCCGCAACGTCATTGACAAACTCCGCCCGCTCGCCAGGGACCGGAGCTGACAGGCCAGGGCGCCAAAGAGAGGAGGGGCAAAAGCATATGAAAAAAATAGGGATTTTGCTTTTGTTCGTTGCCTGTCTTACGCCGGGTTGTAAGCATTTTATTCCAGGGGGGTGGGGCAGGGATGTTTATGGCCCTCGTCAGTCCCGTTCGGGGTCGTCTATGTATCATGCCGAGAAGGCAGACCTTCATCCTTTCTTCGGAGACAATAGTTATTCCGTCCCCAGCGGAAAGATCGTCAGGTTAGCCTTTTCCCTTCCCCGCCAATAACCGCCTTCTTCCCGACCTCGGGCTGCGCCTATTATGGAGCCGGCGAGGCAGAAGCCGTAGTTCAGACAATTCGGCCGACACGGGGCCGCCGCGAAACTAGTTTTTTTCCCGGCTTTTCCGTTCCTATCGAGAAACTAACTGAAAATTTTTTTCTCCCGCCTATGTGCAACCCCGGAAAAATCTGAGACAATATTCTTATAGCCCAGAAAATGAGTCCGGGCTGCCCGTAACGAGAAACCCCACGAGAGGCAGAATGCGGATTCGTCTATGTGGAGGAAGTCATGGCTTGGGACGACGACGAGATGTCCAAAACCGCCGCCGTGAACCGGTTCGATTTCGTCGAGAAACACCCGTTCACGGCCAGGCATCGCGGAAGGCCTCGGGGCTGCCGTCAGTCGGAAACCGCGAAGGCGAAGATCAGCGAGGCCCAGCAGGGCGAGAAGAATTCCATGTTTGGACGCCGGCAGAAGAGGCGCGCCCGCAAGCTCCAGTCGGAGGCGACGAGAAGGCTGTGGGCGCTGAGGCGGGAGGTCATCGCTCGGAAAGCGGCGCGGGAGGCGGCTATGAAGGGGGAACCCAGGTTGGAGCAGCAGAGCTGAGGCCAAGTCGGCGTCCTTGGCCTTACTCAGGACCCCTGAAATTTCGTGCTCCTTTAGATAAAGTCCTGGCCGGTGGGCAAGTATCCATACCTGCCGGCCAGGCAATTTTTTAGCGGAGGAAAACATGAACGAACCAAAGGAAATCGACAAAGAAACGGCCGCCGAGGCAAGATATGTAAAGGCCCTTCAGGCGGGATTCAAGGGCAGCCAAGAGGATTATGAGAGGATCTTGCGGGAAAATCTCGGCAAGGCAGTCGAGGAGGAGAAGCCCAAACCGAAACCGTCCCTGACCGAGGACGAGATCATCCGGACGAGATGGCGGCAGGCCGGAAGGGCCGGGTACATGGGCACGCTCAAGGAATACCGGGACCTTTATGCCAGCATCAAGGCCGTGAAGCCGAAGAACGTCAGCGAGGGAGAGGAGCTGGTCGAGCCAGACCTCGACGGTTACAAGTCGATCGCGGACGGACCCGAAGGCCAGTACTTGGCGGAGGAATTGCAGATGGCGCTGGATGAAGTTTTCGAAAAAGGCTGGCTGCTCGTCGACTTCTCGGATAGCACAGCTATCTTCACCTGGGCGGACAACCTGACCGAGGGCGGCAAGGAGAAAGAGTTCTTCGCCCAGAGATACCACAGGTCGGGCTTGGGAGATCAGGGCGTTTCGCTCGAAGGCGAGATGATCCCTGTCGATGTGACGCTGAAGGAATAACAGGGAAAGCGAGACTTAGAAGGGCCCAGAAAGCCCCGCGAGACGGCCAGAGAGGGCCAAATGAGGAGGGGGCGTGTAGCTAGGGCAGGGTTTTCGGCAATTATTCCTAGAAGGTCCAGAGGGGGGAAACCGTGGCGATAACGAAGCTCGCGGAGAGGCGGCTCCTGGAAAAGGAGCTCGAGGAGGTCCTGAAGCTGCCTCCGAGCCTGGCCAGGTCCCGCGAAGTCCGCGCTCTTGTTGAGCTCATTAACAAATTGAAGAGAAAAGGTGCAGACAAAACGTGGAAACCGCCCAGCCTGATATAATTGCGGCGATCAACTCGCCGAAGGCCTTTCGGCGGTTCTTTCCAGGAGACCTTTCGTCCTGGGAGAGCTGGCTCTCCTTCCTCCGCGTCGTCTACGGACTCGAGATCGCGCCCGGGGACCTCGAGATCTTCCGCGCCTGCACAGAAAGGGAAACCCCAAGCGAGGACGGCTACGATGTCGTCTACCTCATCAGCGGAAGGAAGTCCGGCAAGTCCACCATATGCGGCCTGATTGCGGCGTTCACTGCCGTTTCGGCAACTGGGAGACGACTTCTCCATCCTCGTCGTTGCCCCGACCATCCGCCAGGCCAAAATGGTCTTTCGTTCAGCCCGCCAGATGCTGGGATATTTCCCGGGGGCGATCAGGCGGGAGACCGGCGAGGAGATCGACCTCAAGAACGGCGGGCACATCTTCATCAGGACCCCGTCCTACAAGCACATCCGGGGCGAGAACGTGGCCCTGGCCATCCTCGACGAGTTCGCCCTGTTCGAGAGCGAAGGCGCCCTCCCCGCCGACGAGCTGGCGGTCGCCATCGAGCCCTCCCTCCTGCCCGGCGCCAAGATGATCTACTCCAGCACGGCCTTCGGCAAGGCCGGCCCGCTCTGGGACGCCTACGAAAAGCACTGGTCTCTCGACGACCCGGAGCTCGTCTGGAAGTCCTCGACGGGCCAGATGAACCCGACCTTCTCATCGGCCAAGATCGAGAAGGCGGTCAGGTCGGACCCGGCCAGGTTCAAGGCCGAGTACCTCTCGGAATTCAGGGACGACATTTCGAGATTATTTGCCGATGAAGGGGAAGTCACCCGCCATTGCACAGGTTCGGAGTCTGGGCCGAGGGAACGGGTAAATTATTGCGCGTTTTTGGACGCAAGCTCAGGGGGAAAAGATTCAATGGCTTTGGCCGTGGTCCATGGAGAATTCGGCAAAGTTTGTTTGGACTTGATCCGCGAAAACAAGGCGCCCTTTAATGACGCGGAGAAAATCATCGAGGAATACGCGGACATCCTGAAGCGGTACCATGTCAGCGAAATCCTCGCGGACAAACATGCCCAGGCGTTCGTCGGGCACCTGTTCGGAAAGCGCAACATCTCGGCCAAGTTCCATTCCCCATCTGCCACCGACCTGTATTTGATCGGCCGGTGCCCGGGGTATTGCCCAATTCATGCCGGGAACGACGCGTGACCGTGGCCTTGGCGATCCCTTCGATCCAGAAAAGGCCATTCCCGAGGCGGCCGGATTGCTGGCCGAACTCGCCCAGCGCTTCGGCAATTTCGGCCTTGCGGCAGCCGCCTATAATGCTGGTCCGGCGCGCGTCGCCGGCTGGCTCGCCGGCCGCGTCTATCTGCCTGCCGAAACACGCGCCTATGTCCGAAAGATTACCGGGCGTGCGGTCGAAGACTGGGCTACGGATCGCGCCAGCGCGACGATCGCCGACGCCGCAACGCAGGACGCGCAATCCTGCCTGCTGCTCGTCATTGCTGTCCGCAGCGTCGAGCCCGGCACCGGCGTCGGCGTGACGAGGCTGGCGCCATGGGGTGTTCAGCTCGCCGGCAGTTTCTCGAAAGCTGCGGCGCTTGCCTCATTCGCCCGCGCCCAGCACAATTATTCCGCCGTACTCGGCAGCGTCGAACCGATTGTCATCGGCACCCGTTTGCTGAGCCGCGGCAGACGCCTCTTCTATCGCGTGCGCGTCGCAGAACAAAGCCGCAGTGCAGCCAATCTGCTCTGCGACAAGATACAGCGCGCCGGCGGCGCCTGCGCCGTGCTGGCCAATTGAGCCGGACGTCGCTGTAAACGCGCCGAGACCGAAAATGCACTCCAGCTTTATGCCTTCAGCGCCTCCGTATCGATCGGCAGCTTGCGGATGCGCTTGCCGGTCGCGGCGAAGATGGCGTTGCACAGAGCGGGGATGACCGGCGGCAGAGCGGGTTCGCCCAGGCCGGTCGGCGGGTGGTCGGTGGTGAGGAAATGCACCTCGACCGGCGGCGCCTGATCAATGCGCAGCGGCTTACGGTGTCGAAATTGGCCTGCACCACGCGGCCGCGGTCGATGGTGATCGCCTGGCCCAGCGCCGCGCCCAGGCCGTCGAGCGCCGCGCCCTGCACCTGGTTTTGCGCGCCGCTGGGATTGATGATCTGGCTGCCGACATCGGCGGCGACCCAGACCTTGTCGACCTTGACGTCGCCCGCGGTCGCCACCCTCGCCTGCACCACTTCGGCGAAATAGCCGAGATGGCTGAAATAGAAGGCCACGCCCATGCCGGTCCGCTTGGGCAGCGACGCGCGGTTCGCCCAGCCGGAATTCTCGCGCGACACAGTTCCAGCACGCCGCGCATGCGCCCGGTGTCGAAATCGCGCAGCGCGTCGGGCTTGCCGGTGGCATTGCCAGCACGCGCGGCTCGCCCAGCAGAGCGAGCCGAAACTGCACCGGATCCTTGCCGCGCGATGGGCCAGCTCGTCGATGAAGGACTGGAAGACGAAGGCCAGCGCGTTGCTGCGCGGCGCGCGCAGCGGCCCGGTCGGCACGCCGAACTGGCATCAGCGAATGGCCGTAGTCGAGATGTCGGGACGAACTGGGCCGGGAACTCGGTCGGCGTCCATCGCCGCCGAAGTTGGCGAGCTTGCCGTCCTTGCCGAAGGTCACGAAATGGTCGCTGAATGCGATCAGCCGCGCCGGTGGCGTCGAGCCCGCCCTTGAGGAAATGGAAGCCCGCCGGCCGGTAGAAATCGTGCTGCATGTCGTCCTGGCGGTTCCAGAGCAGCTTCACCGGCGCGCCGGCGGTCTTGGCGATCCAGGCGGCCTCGACCATGTAGTCGTTCTGCAGACCGCCGGCCGAAGCCGCCGCCGACGCGGGTCATGTGAACGGTGACGTCCGCTCTCGGGGATGCCCAGCGTCGCGGCCACCAGCTTGGCGCCGGGCCCGGGATTCTGGGTCGGCGCCCAGATCTCGACCTTGCCGTCCTGGAAATGCGCCGTGCAGTTCTGCGGCTCGAGGTTGATGTGGGCGAGGAACGGGTAGGAGTAGGCCGCCTCGACGACTTGCGCGGCACCCTCGAGCGCGGCGGCCACGTCGCCGTCGCTGCGCAGATAAGAGGCCGGCGCGCCCTTGGCCGAGCTCGGCGCGCGTGCCGGGCGAAGCCGGCGCTGCTTTGCGCCGCGGTCGGGCCCTCGTCCCAGGTGACCTCGAGCTTCTCGCGTGCCTTGCTGGCCGCCCACCAGCTGTCGGCCACGATGGCAACGCCGTCGCGGAGGCCCTGCGGGATTCCGCGCGTGGCTCGCTCGCCCTGACGATGAACGCGTGGCGCACGCCGGGCAGGGACTTGAGCGCGTCGAGATTGGCGCTGGCGACCTTGCCGCCGAACACCGGGCATTTCTCGAACACGGCGTAGAGCATGCCGGGCACCTGACATCGATGCCGAACAGCGGCTTGCCGGTCACCATCAGCGGATTGTCGACGCCGGGAAGCGGCTGGCCGATGATCTTGAAGTCCTTGGGGTCCTTGAGCGGGACCGCGGCGAGGTCGGGCGCGGGCAGGGTCGCGGCCTTGCAGGCCAGCGCGCCATAGGTCAGCGTGCGGCCGCTTGCGGCGTGATGCACGACGCCGGCGGCGGTGCGGCATTCCGACGCCGGCACGTTCCAGCTGTCGCGCCGCCGCCGCCACCAGCATCTGCCGCCCGGCGGCGCCGACGCGGCGCAGCGGATCCTAGTTAGCGGCGTCGCCGTGCTGCCGCCGGCAAATTGCTGGCCATACTTGGCGGGATCGAGCGGCGCCTGCTCGATCCGCACATCCTTCCAATCGACGTCGAGTTCCTCGGCGATCAGCATCGGCAGCATGGTCTTGATGCCCTGGCCGATCTCCGGGTTCTTGGAGATGATGGTCACGATGCCGTCGGGCGCGATGCGGATGAAGGCGTTGAGCGGCGCGGCTCGCCGGCCGGTGGCCGACGTCGCCATCGCGGCACGCGCGGAGCGGCAGAATCGCATGCAGCAAGAGGCCGCCGCCGGCGGCGGCGCTGGCCTGCAGAAAGGTGCGGCGCGAAAGGCGGCCACGGCGCCGGCGCGGCGGGGCGCGGTTCGGCGCGTCTTGCGTCATGGTCGCCATGATCATACCTCCGCGGCGGTGGCATGGATGACCGCCGCCTTTTTGATCGCGGCGCGGATGCGCGTGTAGGTGCCGCAGCGGCAGACATTGCCCGCCATCGCCGCGTCGATCTCCTGATCGGTCGGATGCGGCTTCTTCGCCAGCAGCGCCGTGGCCGACATGATCTGGCCGGCCTGGCAATAGCCGCATTGCGCCACGTCGAGATCCATCCAGGCCGCCTGCAGCTTCTTGCCGACGGGCGGCCGCCGATCCCTTCGATGGTGGTGACCGCCGCGCTGCCGACGCGCGAGATCGGCAGTCGAGCAGGAGCGGACCGGCGCGCCGTCGAGATGGACCGTGCAAGCGCCGCACAGCCCGACGCCGCAGCCGAACTTGCTGCCCTTCAGGTCGAGCACGTCGCGCAGCACCCAGAGCAGCGGCATGTCGCCGTCGACATCGACGGTCCGCTTCACCCCGTTCACCTCGATCGTATAAGCCATTTTCGTGCCTCCGATCCCTAGCGCTTGGTTTACGCTCGCATTTGGACAAATCTAATGATCGATGCGATTGCCTTTGAATATCTTCCGGCGCTCATGATGCTTCTTCTCAGGTAAAAATCAACTGCCGTTCACTGCATCGTGTAGCTTGAACCGATTTAGGCGTTTCTCGATTTGCGCGTCGACGGCCTTAAGCCAGCCCGAATGGCGCTCGGGCTTTGTGAAACGACGGGGATTTGCGTTTATTGCTTTCTCGGCACGCCACCGGCTAGTTTTCCACCCGACCTTGCTGCGCCTGCCCCGTGCGCTTCATGTAAGTCTCGAATTTATCACGCAGGTGATCGGGCAGTTCGACTGCCCGTTGCGTTTCCAATGATATCAACGCAGTGACCAAGCTGGCGCGTAACCGCTCGACGCCCGCCAAATGACCGACGATGACGACACTCACTGAAGACCGTCCGATCTGCTTCAGAAGCAACGTGAGATCGAGGTGCTCTCCCATGCGGCTCGGTATCTTGAAATCCGTTTCGATGTGAACGAAAGGAAAGCCGTGCCGTTCGTTCAAGATTAATTTTGCATAATCAACGCCAAGGTGCTGGGTATACCAATCCTCGATCAAGCCGTTGAACATATCAAAATAATTAGGGAAATAGACGATGCCCCCTGGATCGCAGTGAGAAAATCGAATTTGCACCGTGCGTGTAAAGGCACCTTCAGGCGGAACGAATTGATTATCTTGCATTGAGATGTTTCCTGTGGCCCGCCGGAGGTGGCTCCAATGCGGCCTGTGGCCGTTCTACAATGCGACGACAAGTCTGCCTGCCGCGACGCCAATTCGCAGATTGGCCAGGCGAGTGCAACAAATTTCAGCGGTGTCCTTCGAGTCAAACTCTAGCCGTCGCGCGCCTGTCTTTTTTGAAGTACCGGCTTGCCGCCGAGGTCCGGTATTATATTGCGGCGCAGCGAGTGTTCGCCATGCGCCACACGCAAATTCAGGCCAATTCGCCGACACGATCCTTCAACGATACGCATCAGAGATCCGTCGTTGGCGATCTGATTGAGCTCGCAACCTTGCCGCGCCTCATCTGGACGTAATCGCCCCTACTCGTTTCCCAATTTGAACAAACGCAGCGCATTGGTGCGCCCGATCTTCCGGCGGTCCGACTCGCTGATCGAGACGGTATCGAACCATTCGGCGGCGTGGGAGACGTTTTCGAAGGGCCAGTCGGTCGAAAAGAGAAGGTGGTCGGCACCGATTTCGAGCATGGCGTCGATGAGCGTCTGCGTGCGGAAATTGCCCGAGGTGGTCAGCCAGAAATTCGCATGGAAATAATCGGCGATCTTGCGCTTCGCCGTGTATTTCGGCGTGGTCTTCGCCCAGGCATTGTGATTGTCGATGCGCCACATGCTGTACGGCAGGCCCTCGCCCATGTGGCCGACGATTATCTTCAGGCGCGGATAGGCGTCGAAGAGGCCCGAGCCCATCAGGCGCAGCGCATGAACCGCGGTCTCCTGCCCGAAGGCCCAGGCCGGGCCGAGCAGCCAGGGATGGCCTTCGTAGATCTGCGCCCAGGCGGCGATGGGATTGCGCGGGTGCAGATAAAAGGGAACGTCGAGTTTCTCGACGACCTCCCAGAAGGGCCGGAATTGCGGCAGGTCGTAATAAAGGCAGGTTTCGGGCATGCCAGCTTGCGAGAATCCGTTGGCCAGCGCGCCGCGAAAGCCCAGCTGTTTGACGCAGCGTTCCAGTTCGCGCGTCGCAAGCTCCGGGTCCTGCAGCGGCAGGGCGGCGAAAGCCTGAAACCGCTTCGGGTTTTTGCCAACCTGCTCGGCCAGGAAATCATTGGCACGGCGGGCGATGTCATTAGCTCTCGCGATGTCGTGAATGGCCTGCACCGCCGGCGCGTTCAGGGACAGGATCATCGTCTCGATGCCGTGCCTATCCATCTCGCTGAGGCGCTTGACGTGAATGTCAATCAGCCGGCTCGATAGTTCCGGCCAGTATTCCTCGGCCACGAAGCCGCGCGAGTCCGCGAGCGTTTCGGCAATGGCGAAATGTTCCTCGAGAGCGACCTTGCCCTGCATGGCGTTTCCTCGTGCGCGGTGGTTATAACATACACAGAGCTCGCCGGGACCGGTCATCAAAACACCTGCTGACCTTCGCCGCGCGGGTAATTGTTCCTATGCGCTATAAAGTCATCGCGCTGCAGCCGGAACGGCGGATGCTACTTGCGCTCAAACCGCGCTTGGCCACTATCATTTCGGCTCCGGGCTTCGCATTGGCCGTCGTGACGCCGGATTTGCTCGTTTGCCTACAATGGAAATGGCTCGATGAATTCCACGCCGACCCTATTGCCACTTCGTCTGACAACGGTACATGTGGCGTGATTTCCCGGCTCGCTGTCCAATTCGAGGTAAAAATGATCTTCGACGTGCCCCAACTCCATCGAAGAAGGGCACCACCGGCGGAGATATCAATGATCTTACAGCGAATAGTTTTACCGACACGTAAGCTATGGCTCACGTTGGTGATCGTGCCTGGGGCATTTATGACGACGCGCGGGGAACGTCGCTGTTCAACAAAAAACGCAACCATACATACTATAAAGCTAGAAATAGTTGAAAGACGATTAACGATGCTCACCATCGACAACTAATAGTAGCTCTATGCTGCCGGCAGGCATTTGTGAACTTGTTCCGCTCCACGTCGGCAAGGTAACCAGGGAAAACGCCGGCTGTTTCTAAAAATCCAAGCTCGATGTTGCAGGCCGGCTACGATAGAGGGCCAATCCTAAACGCACAAGCTCCAAGCTGCACCAAGCTGCACCGCTGCCGGTCGGGCCGCTTATGCCTGGACCGGCATCAACTGGATGCCCTCGGGCAAAGCAGCGGGGATCGTCCCCCTCGAACCTTGAGCTCGCCATCGGGCTTTCGGGTCGTTCGGAAAACACTTACCATCGCGGCCGGCCCCAAAGGCGTTCCGGCTAGCTCGGCCGCAAAATTCGAACTTCGAAAACGGGAGGAAGACGAATGGCTCAGGTGATACGTTTACAGGGCGATAGCAATGCCCATGATCGTCCGTGGAAGGTTGCCGTCGAACGAGGGTTCTTTACCGCCGAAGGATTGTCGGTAGAATTCACGGAGGACAATCCGAAGGGGATCGCAGGACGCACCAAGGATTATGCGGAGCGCTGGAAGGAATCCCAGTTACAGAAGGGCGCACTGGAAGTCTATCCGGTTTGCGAGTGGGGCGCGATCGAACGTGTCCAGACGCTCGGAAAAGGCCGCATCATCGGTCTCGACACCACGGCACGTACCGGGGAGATCATGGTCCTGCTGGATTCTCCATTAGAACTGTCAAGGAACTCGCCGACGTACCGATCGCCGTGACCTGGCATGCGGGGACCTTCTACGCGGCAATCGAAGTGCTCGAAGCGGCCGGAGTTCCGTTCGACAGGATCAAACTCGTCCATGCCAACGACCGGCTCGATGCTTTGTTGAGCGGCACCGCCAAGGCGGCTGCCCTCATGGAACCCCTGGTCAGCCGTGCATCCGAGAAGGGCGCACGCAAGATCGCCGATTTGAAATGGCGCGGCGGCATCGTCGTCGCCGACGACATCGATGCCGAAACCGCCGACAAGATCAGACGCGCGCTCAACCACGCCGTGGCATGGCTGAGGGAAAACGAAGAGCGTTCACGCGGCGAACTGCTGCGCGACCTGAAGCCCGAGCAGCGCTCAACCGGCCTTCTGCCCGAGTTGCTTGGCGTGCAGGATTACAAGATCGCTGAATTCCAAGACAAAGTCGACTGGATGATGCATCGCGGGTTTCTTCAAAAGGCCCCCGCCTACGACGAGATCGTTCGCAAGTAGCGCGTTGTGCTCGAGCGATGCGAAGCACCCGCCCGTGCGGACGCGAGACGATGTGCTCAGCAACTTTGCAGCTATCTTGACCGCGCGATCGTGCCCTCTGAGAAACTCTCGTCGATCCTGCGCGATTCAGTCGTCAGCCACTCACGCAGTCTCTGATTTGAGTGCTGGTGCGGGCGGAGGGGACTCGAACCCTCACGGGCATTGCCCAACGGATTTTAAGTCCGTTGCGTCTACCGTTTCGCCACGCCCGCACGTCCCAAGCCATAGCGAGCAAGCCCGCCGACGGCAAGACGATCAGGCTCCCTCCCCGGCCGATCGGCGCCGTATAGGCGAGGCCGAGATCCCAGGGGAAATAGATCCAGGTGTCCTGCGAGACCTCGGTGACGAACGTATCGACCAGGGGGCGCCCCAGGGGCTTGGCATAGACGGTGGCGAAATGCGCGCGCGGCAGCAGCTCGCGCACCAGCTTGGCCGTCGCTCCGGTGTCGACGAGATCGTCGACGACGAGAACCCCCGCCCCGCCCGCCGGCCGCAATGGCCGGGTCGATGCCTTTGAGCATCTCGACCCCGCCCTGATTGTGCTCTTCGTCGTAGCTGGTGACGCAGACGGTCTCGACGATGCGCAGGCCGAGCTCGCGGGCGACGATCGCCGCCGGAACCAGGCCGCCGCGCGTCACGCAGACGATCGCCGTAAACGGCTTCTCGCCGCTGAGCCGCCAGGCGAGCGCGCGGGCATCACGGTGAAACTGGTCCCAGGAAACCGGGAAGGCCTTTTTGCGCCGATTGGTCGCTCATCGTTTCCTCATCCCGCCCGCAGCAGCTTCACCGCCGCGTCGCGTTCGAAAAGATACAGCAGAATGCGCAAGGCCGCACCGCGCGGGCTGGCGAGATCGGGATCATGCTCGAGGATCGCGCGGGCATCGTCGCGGGCGAGGCCGACGAGGCCGGCGTGGTGGGCGAGATCGGCGAGCCGGAAGCCCGGCATGCCGGATTGACGCGTCCCCAGCACTTCGCCCTCGCCGCGCAATTTCGAGATCCTCCTCGGCGATGCGGAAACCGTCCTCGGTCTCGCGCATGACGGCGATCCGCGCCTTGGCGACTTCGCCGAGCGGCGCCTTGTAGAGCATGAGGCAGGTCGATTTGCCGGACCCGCGCCCGATGCGCCCGCGCATCTGGTGCAATTGCGCAAGGCCGAAGCGCTCGGCATGTTCGATCACCATGATCGTCGCTTCCGGCACATCGATGCCGACCTCGATGATGGTCGTCGCCACCAGGATCGCCGTTTCGCCGCGCTGGAAAGCCGCCATCGCTGCATCCTTGTCGCGCCCCTTCATGCGGCCGTGCAGCAGGCCGACGCGGGCGCCGAACAGCTCGCGCAGGCTTTGGGCGCGCTGTTCGGCGGCAGCCACATCGAGCTCCTCGCTTTCCTCGACCAGCGGGCAAACCCAATAGACGCGGGCGCCGGCCGCGATCGCGCGGCCGATCGCGGCCACCACCTCGTCGAGCCGGTCGAGCGGCAGCGCCCGCGTATCGATCGGCGCACGGCCGGCCGGCTTTTCGCGCAGCATCGAGACATCCATGTCGCCGAAATAGGTCAGCACGAGCGTGCGCGGAATCGGCGTCGCGGTCATCACCAGAATGTCGACGGCATGGCCTTTCTCGCCGAGCGCGAGGCGCTGATGAACCCCGAACCGGTGCTGCTCGTCGACGATGACGAAAGCGAGATCGCGGAAGGCGACGCTTTCCTGAACCAGGGCATGGGTGCCGACGAGGATGTCGATATCGCCGGCCGCGAGCGCGGCGAGCGTGCGGGCCCGCTCGGAGGCCCGGTCGCGGCCGGTGAGGATGGCGAGCCGCAGTCCCGCCGCAGCGGCGATGGGCGCCATGCGCTCGTAATGCTGGCGTGCCAGAATTTCCGTCGGCGCC
>CAWCND010000022.1:0-64632 GCA_963796835.1 Candidatus Aminicenantota bacterium
CTCCTCGCGGGCCAGTTCCGGGTCGAACACGGGCCAGGCCGACTGCATCAGAAGGCCCTCATGGCCCGTTTTCTCCCAGAGCTCCTCGGCCATGTGCGGCGCGAAAGGCGAAAGGATGGTGATGAGCGTTTCGAGGGCCTGGCGAGGACCGCCCGCCGCCGGACGTCCCTCTCAGGCCGTCCTTCTCTTTCTTGATGACGTTATAGAACTCCATGATGGAGCTGATGGCGGTGTTCAGGTGGAAGCGGACCTCGATGTCCTCGCCGACCTTGCGGATCGTCTGGTGCATCTTCTTGAGGACGCGGCCCCCGGCGTCTCCGGCCGTGGAGCCGCTTCCGTCCGGCCTCGAAGAGGTCGAGGTTCTCGTCGACGATCGTCCAGACCCGGGCCAGGAACCGGTAGCAGCCCTCGATCCCGTCCTCGTTCCAGGCGAACTCCTTCTCCGGGGGCGAGCGAAGAGGATGAACAGCCGCAGGGCGTCGGCGCCGTAACGCCTGGATCATCTCGTCGGGGTCGACGACGTTGCCCTTGGACTTGGACATGGCCGAGCCGTCCTTGGTGACCATGCCCTGGGCCAGGTAGTGGGGGAACGGCTCGCTGAGCGCGGTCAGGCCGAGGTCCCTCAGGACCTTGGTGAAGAAGCGGGAATAGATCAGGTGCAGGATGGCGTGCTCGACGCCGCCGATGTAGAGATCGACCGGCAGCCAGTAGTCCGCCGCGGCCGCGGGCGAAGGGCAGGTTCGCTTCCGGGGCGAGGTGTAGCGGAAGAAATACCAGGACGAATCGACGAACGTGTCCATGGTGTCGGTCTCGCGCCGGGCCGGGCCGCCGCACTTCGGGCATGTCGTACGTTGACGAAGCTCTCGAGCCGTTCGAGCGGCGAGCCCTCCTCGCCCGTGAACTCGACGTCCGTAGGGGATCTCGACGGGCAGGTCCTCGTAGGGGACGGCGACGGTCCCGCACTTCTCGCAATAGATCATGGGGATCGGGCGTGCCCCAGTAGCGCTGGCGGGAGATGCCCCAGTCGCGCAGCCGGTAGACGGTGCTCCGGCGGCCGAAGCCCTTTTCCTCGGCATAGGCCGCCATCCTGTCCATGGCGTCCTCCGAGGCAGGCCGGAGAACGGCCCGGAATTGACCAGGACGCCGAGGTCCTCGAAGACCTCGGCCGGCGCCCCTCGTGCGGCCGTCGTCTCTTCCCCGGCGGGACGATGACCGTCCGGATGGGCAGGCCGTATTCCGGGCGAACTCGAAATCGCTGGCGTCGTGGGCCGGGACGGCCATGATGGCGCCCGTCCCGTATTCCATGAGGACGTAGTTGGCCAGCCAGATCGGGATGGGCTCCCCGGTGAAGGGGTTGAGCGCCTTCTTCCCGGTGTCGACGCCTTCCTTCTCCGGTCTCGCCGATCTCCCGCTTCAGCCGCGTCTGCGGCGACGGTCTTCGCGACCCAGGCCTTGAGCTCGGCTTCGCGCGGCCCGGCGATGAGGTCCCGGCACGCGGGTGTTCGGGCGAGAGGACGAGGAACGTCGCCCCGTAGATCGTGTCGATGCGCGTCGTGAAGACCTCGATGCGCCTCCGGCGACCCGGGCGAGGGCGAAATGGACGTGGGCGCCCTGCTCCGGCCGATCCAGTTCCTCTGCATCTGGAGGACGTGCTCGGGCCATTTCTCGAGGGTCGTGTCCCGACAGGAGCTCCTCGGCATAGTCCGTGATCTTGAGGAACCACTGCTCCATCTTCTTCTGCGTGACGGCCGTGTCGCAGCGCCAGCAGCCGCCGGCCCGACCTGCTCGTTGGCCAGGACGGTGCGGCACGGTGGGCACCAGTTGACCCAGCTCTCCTTGCGGTAGGCCAGCCCCCTCTCGAACATCTTGAGGAAGATCCACTGGTTCCATTTGTAGTAGTCGGGCAGGCAGGAGTTGACCTCGCGCTACCAGTCGTAGCCGAAGCCCATCCGCTTGAGCTGGGTCCTCATGTGGGCGATGTTGTCCAGCGTCCAGTCCCGGGGATGGATGCCGTGCTTGATGGCCGCGTTCTCGGCCGGCATGCCCAGGGCGTCCCAGCCGATCGGATGGAGGACGTTTTAGCCCTTCATCGTCTTGTAGCGGGCGATGACGTCGCCGATGGAGTAGTTCCGGACGTGGCCCATGTGGATGCGGCCCGACGGATAGGGATACATCTCCAGGCAATAGAACTTGGTCTTGGCCGGGTCCTCGGTCGCCTGGAAAGCCTTCTCGGCCTCCCAGCGGCGCTGCCACTTTGCCTCGATGGGCTTGAAGTCGTACGTGTCCTTCATGGTTCGAGCTGTCCTCGGAAAATCGGGTTTCCGGCCTTTCGCCGGCCCGAAAAGGCAAAATTCATCTTAGGTTCATCCCCTTGAAAAGTCAAGGAATGCGGATATACTAAGTCCGGCCATGGCGATCCTGGAAGTCAAGAATCTCTCCGCAGGATACGACGGCGGCTTCGTCATCAAGGACATCTCCCTGAGCCTCGAGCCGGGAGAGTTCGTCGCCGTCCTCGGCCGGAACGGTTCCGGGAAAAGCACTCTGATCCGGGCCGTGCTGGGCCTTCTCGGGAACGTCCGGGGCGAGGTCGTCCTGGGCGGCGACGATCTTTTTCGCCTTGGCCGACGCGAGATCGCCCGGAAGATCGCCTATGTCCCCCAGCTTGCCGAGCCCGTCTTCGAGTTCACGGCCGGGGAGGTCGTCCTCATGGGTCGCTATGCCCGCCAGTCCCGGTTCGAGACGCTTTCCGCCGGGGATGCCGAGGCCGTCGACGAGGCCATGCGCCTGACGGAGGTGGCGGGCCTGCTGGGGAAAAAAGTGGGCCACCTGAGCGGCGGCGAGCGGCAGCGGGTTTTTATCGCCCGCGCCTTGGCCCAGGACACCCCAGTCCTCTTCCTTGACGAGCCAAGCCTCCATCTCGACATCAGCTACCAGGTCGAGATCTACGCCATCCTCAAGGGCCTTCAGAAGGACAAAGGGAAGACGATCTTGGCCGCCGAGCACAACATCAACCTCGCCGCGGCCTACGCCGAACGCCTGGTTTTCCTGAAAGGCGGGGGGATCGCGGCCCAGGGCGCGCCGGCCGAAACGATCACGGCGGCCATGGTCCGGGACATTTTCGACGCGGAGGTCGATGTCAAGCCGAACAGCCGCTCCGGCCTCCCGGAGATCTCGCTCGTGACGGGAGGAAGGGGCCGGTGAGCGAGAGGTCCCGCCGCGGGTCCGCCGCCTGGACAGCGGCTGCCTGGTCGATCTTCCTCCTGGTGGTCGTTCGCTCCGCCGCCGGGCAGCCCCAGTCCATCCGCGACGACCTCGGCCGGCCCTTCCCGTTGCCCGCGACGACACCGGCGCGGATCGTCTCGATGGCCCCGAACATCACCGAGATTCTCTTCGCCCTCGGCCTGGGCAGGAACGTCGTGGGGGTCACCAGGTTCTGCGATTATCCGCCCGAAGCCGGATCCATCGCGAAAATAGGCGGGCTCGTCGACCCCAACATCGAGCGCGTCCAGGCCCTCGCGCCGGACCTCGTCATCGCTTTCCGGGGAAACCCGCTCCGGATCGTCAACCGCCTGGCCGCCCTCAAGCTGCCTGTCTTTGTCTTGGACATCGGGACCGGTCTCGATGCCCTTTACCCGCTCATCGCCAGGATCGGGCTGGTCACCCGGAGAGAAAGGGAGGCCGATGGGCTCGCGGCCGGCCTCAGGGCCAGGCAGGAGGCCGTCGAGACGGCCTTGGGCACGGTCACGGAGAAGCCCCGCGTGTTCGTCGTCCTCCGCGGCCAGGGGCTCTGGACGTGCGGCGGCGAAAGCTACCTCAACGACCTCATCGCCAGGGCCGGGGCGGTCAATATCGCGGCCGCGATGCCCAAGAAATGGGTCCTGTACAGCCCGGAGCGGATCATCCGGGACGATCCGGACGCCATTTTCATCCTTTCCAAGTCCGAGGAGGACTTCGCGGAGGCCCGAGAGTGGCTGAGCCGCGAGGCCCATCTCGACCACGTCAAGGCAGTCGTCGGGCGCCGGATCTATATTGTCGATGAGAATTCGGCCAGCCGCTTCGGCCCGCGCCTCGTGGACGTCCTGGACCGGATGGCCCGCGCCCTCCATCCCGAGCGGTTCGGAGGAAGGCCGTGAGAGCGGAAACGGCCCGCCGCCTCCTTCTGGCCCTCCTCATCCTGCTTGCCGCAGCCGGCTTTCTCCTGTCTCTCCTGACCGGTCCCGTCAAGACCTCCGCCGCCGACCTGTGGGACGTCGTCCGGGGCGGGGGGACGGGCATCCAGGCCACGATCTTCATCGACCTCCGGCTCTCGCGGGCCGTCCTGGCCTTCCTGGTCGGGGCGAGCCTGGCCCTCTCCGGGGCCATCCTCCAGGGATATTTCCAGAACCCCATGGCCGACCCCTTTGTCGTCGGCGTTTCGTCCGGGGCATCGCTCGGCGCGGTTCTGGCCCTTTCCCTGGGTGTCAGCGTCGCTGTCCCCGGCTTCTCCGGGCAGGGACTGATGGCTTTCGTTTCGGGACTGGGGATCGTCTCGTTCGTCTACCTCCTCTCCTTGAGGAAGGGCGGCTTCAAGATCGAGACCCTTCTTCTGACCGGGATCGCGGCCGGAGCGCTGGCCTCGTCCCTGACCTCGTTCCTTCTTTTTATGCGGTCGGATTCCTTCGATCAGGCCGTTTTCTGGCTCCTCGGCAGCTTCCAGCTCGCCGATTGGAAGCAGGTCGGGACCGTCGCCCCTTACTTTTTGATCTGCCTGGCCGCTTCTCTCTGGCTAGCCAAGGACATGAACCTCCTGGCCATGGGGGATGAGACGGCCAGGGCCCTGGGCTGTCCGGTCCGCCGGGTGAGGAAGGCCTTCCTCGTCCTGTCCTCTCTCCTGGCCGCGATCTCCGTTTCGGTCAGCGGGATCATCGGCTTCGTCGGCCTCGTCGTGCCCCATTGGATCAGGCTCCTCATAGGCCCGGACCATCGCCGGCTCTTTCCCTACGCATCCCTGGCCGGAGGGACGTTCCTCCTCTACTCGGACCTGATCGCCCGGACCATCCTTCCCTCGGAGCTTCCGATCGGCGTGATCACGGCGGCCGTCGGTGCTCCGTTCTTCCTCTATCTCCTCCACCAGAAGCGTTGATCCAGGATCTTCAGATAAAAATGGCATAATTCTTGAGGTTTGGGGGGATAGCTGATGCGATAGAAGAAAAATGCGTAGGGGGTGTTCCCGGAGGAGGGCGTGTGGAGGGTCGAGCGGGCACGGATCCTCGACCAACGGGAGAGGAGAGCGAGGCCCGGAACCGAAGCGGGTCTGGCTCGCCGGGCCAAACCCGCGACCCGACGAAGGGAACCCCCCAAGCTCAACCTCGTTTCAGAGCGGAGGCCACCCCCGAAGTCTTTTGACGATGAATCCCGAAAGCCACTCATTGACATTTCCGCGGTTTTGGCATATCTATTAGGTAACATGCAGTTGACCCTAAACCAGGTCCTTTTCCTTGTTTTGACCATCGCGGCCGTAGTGGCGGTCGTTTTTTTAGTCCGTTTCCTGATCCAGCTTCGCCGGACCGCGCGGCAGGGCGAGAAGACGCTCGCCAAGGCCGAGGAATTGATGGAGGGGTTCAAGGAGATCGAGGCCAAGATCAACTCGAGCCTGGATGACGTGGGGCAGGTTCTCCAGACATCGAAGAAGGCTGCCGCCGGCGTTTCCGAGATCGCCGGCTTCGTGACCGCCAAGGTCATCCGGCCGAGCGCCAAGTACTGGCCTTTCCTGTTCCCATTGCTCCGCATCGGCTGGCAGCAGCTCAAAAAAAAAAGGAGAAGAGGCATGGGGGATAACAAAGACAACCATTTCTGGGATTCCCTCCTGACATTCATGGCGGGAGCGGCCGCGGGCTTCATCGTCGGCATCCTGTTCGCCCCGGCGAGCGGTAAGGAGACGCGGAAAAAGATCAAGGACCAGGCCGTCAAGACGGGCGAGGCCGCCAAGGACGGGTACGAAAAGGTCGCCAAAGAAGCGGAAAAAGGCATGAAAGTCGTCAAGGAAAAGACGACCGAGGGCCTCGAAGCCATAAAGGAATTCATCGAAAAAAAGAAGGAAGAGTACCTGAATAAGCCTGAGGGCTACCCCGGAGAGGGCGAAGAAGGCAAATAGGCGGCGCCCGGTCCCTCCCCTCGTTTCGAACCCCTTTCGGGCCTGAATTCCTGTATTTTTCCGCCCGATCGCGCTAGAATAATGTTCAGACCGCCTCGAAAGGTTATCCGCCGATGAAAGCCAGAACGACGGCCGCTCCCCGCCGGTTCCGGACCCGGCTCCTCGCGCTCGGCCTGCTGGCCGTCCTCCCTCTGGCTCTGTCCGCATTGGACAAAAAAACGGCTCAGCGGATCGACGAAGAGATCGAGAAAAACCAGGGAGAAGTCATCAAGATCCGCCGTTTCATCCACATGAACCCCGAGCTCGGCAACCGGGAGTTCGAAACTTCGCGGCTCGTCAGCTCCAAGCTCGATACCCTCGGCCTCGAGGTCCGGACGGGAGTGGCCAAAACCGGCGTCGTGGCCCTCCTTCGCGGCGCGCAGCCCGGCGCATCGATCGCCCTCCGGGCCGACATGGACGCCCTGCCCATCCAGGAGATGACCGGACTCCCCTACAAGTCGCTGAACCCTGGGGTCATGCACGCCTGCGGCCACGACGTCCACACCTCCATCGCCCTCGGAACGGCCATGGTCCTCAGCACCCTGAAAGACAAGATCAAGGGCAGCGTATTGTTCATCTTCCAGCCCGCCGAGGAGGGCCCGCCCCAGGATGAGGAAGGCGGGGCCGACCTCATGATCCGGGAGGGGGCCCTGGACAGCCCGCCCGTGAGCGGTATCGTCGGCTTCCACGTCTGGCCCGAGAACCTCGGCCAGGTCTTCGTGGCTCCCGGTTTCATCACGGGGAGCTCCGACGGGTTCCGGATCACGGTCAATGGAAAGGCCGCCCACGGGGCCCGGCCCCACGAGGGAGTGGACGCGATCGTCATCGCCGCCGAGATCGTCGAGGCCCTCCAGACGGTCGTCAGCCGGGCTGTCGACCCCACCGATCCCGCCGTCCTGACCGTCGGCACGATCCAGGGCGGGGCCCGGGCCAACATCATCGCGGACCGGGTCACTCTCGAAGGGACGGTCCGGACCCTGAGCGAGGCCAACCGGAAGAAGATCCCGCCGCTCATGGAGGCAATCATCAAGAACGTCACGGAAATGAACGGCGCGACCTACGAGTTTGAGTACAAACCCCTGCTGCCGTCCGTCTTTAATAATCCGGAGCTGACTGCCACCATGACCCCGATCCTGGGCAAGCTCCTGGGCAAGGATAACGTACTCGAATGGAAGCCCCAGCTCATCGCCGAGGACTTTTCGTTTTTTGCCCGCAAGATCCCGGGGTTCTACTTCTTCCTGGGCGTCAAGAGCCCGGGCCAGCCAAGCGCGGCGCCGCTCCACAGCCCGAATTTCAGCCCGGACGAGCGGAGCATCACCCTGGGCATCAAGATCCTGTCTCACCTCCTGCTCGACGCCCTGGAGGAGCAGAGCTCCCTCGCGACGGGCGTCCCCAAAATTTAGGCCCGACCCCTTATCCATTCCTCTTTCTGGCGGCGGCCCTGGCTTGCGGGATCGCGTCCGGTCCTTCTTTCCCCGTGCCTCCGGCCGCCGGACTCGCCGTCGTCCTGGGATTCCTGGCGACGGCCTGGACGTTCTATTGTCTCCGGAAAACCGGCCCGGCCTTCATCTTCGTCCTCCTGGCCCTGGCCGCTTCGGGGGCGGCCCTCTATTCGCTGGCGGACAGGGCTTACGAGGCCAACGCCCTTCGACGGTATGAATCCGCGGACTACCTGGACGTCTCCGGCTGGCTCCTCGGCTCGCCCGGACGGGAGCCGGAGAGGGACATTCTTCTCATTCGCGTGGAGTCGATCCGGGATAAGGGCGAAGAGCGCGCCGTCCGGGGGAATCTTTCGCTCACGGTCCCGTTCCAGCCCGGAAGGCGGCCTCGTGTCGAGCTCCGGGCCGGGGACATGGTTTCGGCGTCCGTCCGCCTCTCTTCGGGCGGGGCGTTCAAGAACTTCGGAGGTTTCTCCTACGACCGCTACCTCAAGAGCCAGAACATCCACCGCCGCGCCTTCACCAAGTCGAGTCTCCTCGTGGCAAGAAGCGGGGGCGGGCGGGGGCATCCTTTCCTGGCCCCCGTCTCTCGGATCAGGTGCGCCCTCCAGAACAACCTCGAGGCTTCCTTCCCGGACGCCGCTGGGACGGACATCTCGAGAGAGGGGGCGATCCTCGAAGCTCTCCTCCTCGGCGAGGACGGTCGGATGGACGCCGAAACCGTCCTTTCGCTCCAGCAGACGGGCCTCTATCATTTGTTCGCGATCTCCGGCGGCCACATCGCGATCATCACCCTCCTCTTTTTATCCTTGTTCAGGCTCGTCCGGATACCCCGGCGGCCTTCCTATCTGGCCCTTATCCTCTTCCTTGCCTTTTACACTCTTCTCGTGGAGGGCAGCCCGTCGGTGCTCAGGGCAACGGTCATGACCCTGGCCTTCCTCGTCGGGCGTCTGCTCTGGAAAGACGTCCACGTCCTGAACACCATTTCGTTCAGCGCGTTCGCCCTCCTGCTTTCGAACCCCTTCAACATCTTCGACGCCGGCTTCGAGCTGACCTACGCCGCGACCCTGGCCATCATCCTCTTCGGCCCGGCGCTCGCGAAACGCCTCCCCCGCCTTCCGCTCAAGACCGGCGAGATGACGGCCCTCTCGCTTTCGGCGTCGCTCGGCGTCCTGCCGGTCATCGCCGCCAGCTTCAACAGGGTCACCTTCGCCTCGCTCATCCTGAATTACGCGGCCATCCCCCTCGTGGGCCTCATCATGGGGATCGGCTATGCCTTCCTTCCCCTTTCGGCCGCGCTTCCCGGGGCCGCGCCGCCATTCGTATTCCTGCTCCGGTTCCTGGTCGGGGTCTTCTCACAGCTGTCCCGCCTGCTCGACGGAGTATCCGTCCTATCCTACAGGGTCCCGACGCCCCATCCCTGGACCGTGATCGGATATTATCTCTGCCTTGGCCTTCTCCTCCTCCGTCCGAGGTTCAGGGGCCAGCGCTTGCTCGGCGCCGCCTGTTTCTCGCTTTTTGCCGCGGTCATCGTGACCTATCCCTTTTCGCCATCCTCCAAGGAACTCATGGTCACGATGATCGACGTCGGCCAAGGGGATTCCATCCTGGTCGAGTTCCCGGGACGGAAAAGGATGCTCATCGACGGCGGCGGGTTCGTCGACAGTCCTTTTGACGTCGGGGACAAGGTTGTTTCCCCGGTCCTCTGGCGCAAGGGGATCAAACGGATCGACGTCCTCGTCCTGACCCACCCCCATCCGGACCATCTCAAAGGCCTCGTGTCCGTGGCCCGCAACTTCCGGGTCGGTGAGTTCTGGGAGGCCGTCCCTCCTGCGGATGACGCCGTCTACAAGGAATTCATGGGCACTCTCCCGGCCTCCGTACTCCGACGGAGGATTGGCCGTGGATTCCGCCGCGAGCTGGGGGATGCTCTCGTCGAGGCCCTCCATCCCGGCCGGGGCGGCGGCCCCAGTCCCCGGGCGGCGGGCAACGACAGCTCTCTTGTGCTCCGGATCTCTTACGGGCAGACGGCCTTCTTCCTCTCCGGGGACATCGAGGCCGCCGCCGAGAGCGAGATCCTCGAGGCAGGGGGGAACCTCCGGAGCACGGTTCTTAAATCCCCGCATCACGGGAGCGGTTCATCGAGCTCCCTTCCCTTCCTGCAGAGCGTGCGTCCGGACGACGTTCTCATTTCCGTCGGCGAAGGCAACCGGTACGGTTTCCCGACCCCCAGATCCTCGAGCGATACCGGAGCCTGGCATCCACGGTCTACCGGACGGACCTCCACGGGGCCATCGAGTGCTCGACGGACGGCACGAGGATCCGTTTCCGGACCGCGTCAGGGCTCTCCATCTTGCATTGACACGGACGACTAAATTGATAATAATAAAGTTAGCAAAAAGGCCATGTTGAACAAGAAAAGCCTGGTCTCCGTTGTTCTTTCCGTCCTGGTCGTGTCCTTTCTCTCGGCCCAGAGCGTGACCGACCTTTCCAAGAAGGAAAAGGCGCGCCGGGCGGGGGTCAAGGACAAGCCGGCCACCGTGATCACCAACGCCGACCTGGCGAAGCTGAAAAAGAGGCCGGCGGTCGAGGTCGCGGAGCCGGACAAGGCCAAGGCGGAGGCCGAGACCCAGGCCGCGGGCGAAACGACCGCTCCGGCCGGCCGGGAAGGGACGGCCCCGCCTAAGACCGGACAAGCCACCCCCGAACAGAAGCCCGGGGAGCAGACGACCCCAGCCGACCAGTCGGCCATGGCCGAGAAGGACTTCAAGGCCCGGCTCGGCGAGCTCGCGACGAAAGCCCAGCAGGCCCAGGAGATGATCGACCTCCTGACCCTGAAGATGAACTCGCTCTGGCAGGACTTTTACAACCTGTCCGACGTCAAGGCCAGGGACTACACCCAGTTCCAGATCAGCGAGACGTATGACAAGCTGACCAAGGCCGAAGCCGATGCCGTCCGGGCCACCAAAGACCTGGACGATTTCCTGGCGACGGCGAAGCGAGCGGGCGTCCCGTCGATCTGGATCAAATGACGCGCCCCCGCCCTATCTGAAATAAAGCAGCGATATCCTTAGGCCGAGCTCCCTCTGATCGTTGGAACCGGGCGTCACCTTGGCCGGGACAAGGGTTTTATCGACCCTGATCACCAGCTCAAAATCCTTTTTGTTGCCGAGCCATTCCTTCCTGAGAGTGAAATGCCGCTCGAACTCCCCGCTCCCCGGGACAAATTCGTCCAGGGGCTTGCCGTCGATGCTGATCGTGACCTTCTGCCCAGCGGCCGGGAGGGCGGCCCGGCCGCGAAGGATGAGCAGGGCGTCGTGCCCCGGGTTGTCGATGGCCGCGCGGGCCTCCTTCGCCGTCCACCTCCACCGTTGGCCCGGGTCCTGGGGGTCGGTCTCCTGGCCGTACCAGCCGCTCATATAGACGACGACCGGGGAATCCGCCGATGGGACGACCCGAACCGTTCTGCGGAGAAGGACGAGCCCGGAGTCTCCCGTCTTGTCCGATGGCGAGGCGAGCCCGACCGTGAGTCCGAGCTTCTCCGTCCCCCTGAATCCGGGGTCGAACTCATCGATGAAGGCGGGGATGTAGACCCGCCGGGTGAAGGTGTATTCCTTGTTCGGTTCCCACTTGGAGGTCGGGACCGGCGGCTCGTATTCGTCCTGGACAAGGAGCCGCCCGCGGTAAACGAAACGGGCAACGATCTTGTCATCCTCGGTGATCGGCGCGAGCGATGAGTCCGTCCGGACACGATAGGTCACGTCCGTGAAAAGGTTGTCGGTCAGGACGCGGACGGAAAAAGCGACGGTCAGGTCCATCCCCCGGACGCCGAACTCCTCCCGGCAGGGCCATGACAGGAGAGTGGCGAGAGCGACGAGAACGGCCAGGGCCCGCAGCTTGGTCATGAGACGATGGACGGTCCTTTAAACGAAGATCCTCATAAAGTGGTTATTATAAACATTTTCCCTGGGGGAGTAAAGCGGGCCGGGACATTGGAGGGTTGAAAATCGCCCCGACATGCACTAAGATAAGCGCGGTCAAAGCCTATGAAAACCAAGATCAAACCCGAGATCCCGCCTTCCTCCGACCTTCCGCGTGCCGGCCGACGGGCGCCGACCCAGCTCCGGCCCGTCAGGATCACCGTCGATTACCTCGATTTTGCCGACGGCTCGGCCTTCATCGAGATGGGCCGGACCCGCGTTCTGGCGACGGCCACCATCGACGACCGAGTGCCGCCATTCCTCAAGGGCACGGGGTCCGGCTGGGTCACGGCCGAGTACGCCATGCTCCCGCGGGCGACCGAGGAAAGAACCCCGCGCGAACGGCCCGGCGGCAGGATCTCGGGCCGGACCCAGGAGATCCAGAGGCTCATCGGCCGCTCGCTCCGGGCCGTGACGGATCTCCGGTCCCTGGGCGAGAAGCAGATCATCATCGACTGCGATGTCCTTCAGGCCGACGGCGGGACCCGGGCGGCCTCGATCACGGCCGGCTGCGTGGCCTTGGGCCTCGCCCTGAAGAAGATGCTCGACCGGGGCTTCATCGACCACATGCCCCTCCGTCACCTCGTCGCCGGGGTGAGCGTGGGGATCGTCGGGGGCCGGGCCCTTCTCGACCTCGATTACGAGGAGGATTCCCAGGCTCAGCTCGACATGAACGTCGTCGAGACCGACAGAGGCGAGCTCGTGGAGGTCCAGGCCGGCGCGGAAAAGAACCCCTTTTCCCGGAAGGAGCTTCTCGACCTCCTCAAGCTGGCCGACAGGGGCGTCGGGAAGCTCGTCCAGGTCCAGAAGGAAGCCCTCAAGAAGAAGAGCATCCTCTTCATGGCCTACGGGCACTAAGAGTCGGGGGGCAACCCCCTAATCGTCCCCCCCAGCAAAACTTGACATTCCGTCCCTAAATTAAATAATATCAAGCCCTAGTAACCCCGGAAAGAAAGGCCTTCAGTCATTTACGGAGGACGTTTTTTCCCTCAACCCGCCCTCCCGGACCAGGGGCTGACTCCAAGGAGGTCGTCATGAACTTTGCGTCATGGCTCATCGCCGCAGGCGCCGTCGTCGTCTTTATCGCCCTCGTCATTATCATCATGGCCGTCCAATACCGGAAGGTGGGCCCCAACGAAGCCCTCATCATCTCCGGCGGCCGGAAGCGGACGGTGACCGTGGCCGACGGCACGAGGAAAAAAGTCGGCTACCGTTACCGCCTGGGCGGCGGGACGTTCGTCTGGCCCGGCCTGGAAAAAGTGTTCGTCCTCCCCATGGACGTCATCTCCATCCCCATCCGGACCCCGGAGGTCCTGACCCGCGGAGGCGTCCCTCTCATGGCGGAGGCGTCAGCCCAAGTCAAGGTCAATTCCTCCGAGGAGACCATCCACCTCGCCGCCGAGCAGTTCCTGGGGATCGGCCGGGACGGCATCCGGGATGTGGCCGTGAACGTCCTCGAGGGAAAGGTCCGCGAGGTCATCGGGACGATGACGGTCGAGGAGATCTACCGGGGCCGCCAGGATTTCTCGAGCAGGGTCATCGGAGCCGTCCGGGAGGATTTCAGCCGGATGGGACTCGTCATCCTGTCTTTCTCGCTGAAGGACATCAGCGACACCCAAGGCTACATCGACGCCCTGAGCAAGCCCCAGATCGCGGCCGCCAAGCGCGATGCGGCCATCGCCCAGGCCGAGACCGAGAAGGAATCCGTCATCAAATCGTCCCAGGCGCGCAAGGAGGCAGAAGTCGCCCGCCTCCAGTCCGACGCCCAGATCGCCAAGGCCCAATGGGAGAACGAGGCCAAGAAGGCCGAGTCCCAGGTTTTCGTCAACGCCAAGAAGGCCCAGGCGGACTTCTCCTACGAGCTCGAGCGCCACCGCCTGAACCAGGAGATCAAGAAGGAAGAGGCCAAGGTCAAGCAGGTCGAGAAGGAAGAGGCCATCAAGATCGAAGAGCTCGAGATCGCCCGCAAGGGAAAGGAGCTTGAATCCACGGTCGTCAAGCCGGCCGACGCCCGCAAGTACCAGATCAAGTCGGAAGCCGAGGCCGAGGAGTTCCGGATCGCCGCCGAGGCCAAGGGCAAGGCCGAGGCCATGAAGCTCGAGGGGCTGGCCGAGGCCGAGCGGATCAAGGCCAAGGGATTGTCCGAGGCCGAGGCCATGCTGAAAAAGGCCCAGGCCTGGGAAAAGTACACCCAGGCGGCCGTCATCGACATCGTACATCAAGATCCTGCCCGAGCTGGCCAGGGCCGTGTCCGAGCCCCTCTCCAAGGTGGACAAGATCGTCGTCGTCGGCGGCGACAAGGAGCTCGGGACGACCAGGATCACGGCCCAGGTCGCCCAGGTCCTGGCCCAGATGCCGGAGGTCGTGAAGTCCCTGACCGGAGCCGATATCACCCAGTTCCTGAAGGCCAAGCTTTCCCCGGACGCCAGAAAAGACGAGAAGAAGTGACCGCCCGGCCGGGCGTCGAGGCAGGTGAACCATGATCTCGGAAAAAGTCCAGAAGATCGGAGCATCCCCCACCCTCAAGATCTCGGCCAAGGCCAAGGCCATGAAGGCCGACGGGATCGACGTCATCGACCTGAGCGTCGGCGAGCCCGATTTTCCCACTCCGGAGAACGTCAAGGAAGCCGGGGTCAAGGCCATCCGGGCGAACTTCACCAAGTACACGGAGAACGACGGCATCCCGTCCTTGAGGAAGGCCATAGCCCAGCGCCTCAAGGAGGATGACGGCCTCGAATACAGCCCCAAGGAGATCATCGTCTCGGCGGGGGCCAAGTCGCTCCCTGTTCCACCTCGTCCAGACCCTGGTCAACGAGGGCGAGGAGGTCATCATCCCGTCTCCCTTCTGGGTCACATACCCCGAGTGCGTGAACCTGGCTAAAGGGAGGCCCGTGATCGTCCCGACCCGTGAGGAGGACGGCTTCCTCCTGACGCCGGACAAGCTCAAGGCGGCGATATCGCCGGCGACCAAGGCCCTCATCCTCAACAATCCCTCGAACCCGACCGGGGGCGCTTACGGCAAGGACAAGCTCATGGCCCTGGCCGAGGTCGTCCGCGGCGAGGACATCTACGTCATCGCCGACGAGATCTACGGCAAGCTCGTCTACGACAATTTCAAGTTCACGAGTTTCGCCTCGCTCGGCGAGGACATCAAGAAGAAAACCATCATCATCAACGGCGTGTCCAAGGCTTATTCCATGACCGGTTGGCGGATCGGGTTCGCGGCCGGGCCGGCGGATATCATCGGCGGCATGTCCAAGATCCAGAGCCACACGACGTCCAACGCCTGTTCCATCGCCCAGAAGGCGAGCCTCGAGGCCTACGTCGGGCCCCAGCACGAGGTCCAGAAGATGGTCGCCGAGTTCCAGCGCCGCCGCAACTACTGCCTCATGCGGCTGGCCGCGGTGCCCGGCCTCTCTTGCTTCAAGCCCCAGGGCGCTTTCTACCTTTTCCCCAACGTCAGGTCGTTCTACGACAAGGAGTTCGGCGGCACTCGGATCCGGAATTCCTACGGCATGGCGTACTATTTGCTCAAAGAAGCCAAGGTGGCCATCGTGCCGGGCGATTCCTTCGGCGCGGACGATCACATCCGCCTGTCCTACGCCACGTCCATGGAGAACCTGGAAAAGAGCCTGGACCGGATCGTCGAGGCGCTGGCCAAGCTCAAGACGGCCAGGAAGGTCAAGCACGTGTCCCTCAACAATACCGTGACGAGGGTCAGGAAATCCGTGCCTGTCGAGGTCTGGGCCGACCTCCGGATGCGGGATGCCCTCGTGGCCGAGATGGACGGACACTTGGGCTATGAAGGCCGGTACGAGTGGAACGCCAACATCAATGGCGCCATCGTCCAGCTCCGGACCAACGTCGGCCACCTCAACGATTTCTGGACGGAGAACTGGCTCCCGGCCCAGCTCGAGGCCGACCTCGAGCCCCACGGGATCATCTACGCCGTCGACGGGATCGCGGGGCGGGAGCCCCGGGCCTTCTACAGCCCGGAGACCAAAACGGGGATCCTCGTCAACACGGATGGCTACGGACCCCTGCGGAGCCTGGCCCTCGGGCTGGTCATGGACATCGCCGAACGGATGTCCGGCGCCGGGGGCGCGGGAGCCGTGCGCGGCATGTCGGCGGCGGCCCAGGGCGGGGACGGGCTCATCCTGGTCGGCCCGCCGGGGACGAAGAAAACAGAGCTTTTTTTCGAGCTCCTCGAGGATGTCCGGTTCAGGCTCCAGGCGAACGACATCGTCTTCGTCCGTCTGGCCGGCGGCCGGGCGGTCGCGGACTCGGTCGAGCGGAAACTCTATCTCGCGGCGAACACGGTCGAGCTCAATGGCCGGCTCGCGCCCCTTTTCGACCGGAGCAAGTGCGAGAACGTCGTCATTCGCAAGGAGGACTGCGCGGACCTCGAATGCCAGCGGGGCGAGGATTGCCGCCTCGACCGGGGTTCGCCGTACTGCTACAAGGCCTCCAAGGAGGCCTACGCCATGCTCGACCCGAACTGGATCGGCGGACCCGAGGCCTTCGCCAAGCGGACGAACCTGAAGTGGATCTTCCTCCTCCGGAATGACGAGACGTCTCCGGCCGTCGTCGAGCTCGCGAAAGACGAGGCCCTGCGGATCCTGGAAACCGGAGAGGCGGCCGGGGCGAAAAAGGCCTTGACGGCGGCGAAGAGCCAGCCGTTCTTCAATCCGCACCTCCTCGTCGGAGGCAGGGCGGACTCGGCCTCGGCGGGGCCCGGCGCCGGGTCACTCGACGCCCAGAGGGCCTTTTTCAGCCGCCTGCTGGACGTCGCGAAATGTTACCTCTTCAACAGCGGCGTCGCGAAAGCGGACAGGATCAAGGACATCGTCGGAGGATAACGGGGGGGGACTCGCCTATTTTCTCCTGGGTCACGAGGCGTTTTTTCATGGCCTTCCTGGCCATGACTTTCCTGGCCCTTCTGGCCGGGCTCCTCTTCATCCGGCCCCTTCAGCCCCTGTCCAAGGTCCTCCTGGGCCTGTGGATCGTCTTGGCCGCGGCGCTCTTCGGGCGGTTGAGGCTTCTCCTGAAAGACTGGTCCGTCTTCGTGGCCTTCCTTTACTTTGCCGACAGCCTGAGGGAGACCATCTACGTCCTGACCTGCAAACTGCATCTCCCCGTTCACGCCCTTTACATCCTCAAGCTCGAGAAGGCCCTCTTCGGAGAGGTCCCGTCGGTCGCTCTCCAGGCGGCCCTCCTCCGGACCGGCCCGGCCGGCCACTTTTCCTGGCTCGAGAAAACGCTGACCGTTATTTACGGAAGCCACTTTGTCGCCTTCGTCTTCGTCGGCCTTTTTATCTGGGTCTATAGGCCGGGGGCCCTGGCGAAATACAAGGCCTCATTTTATCTCCTGATCCCCCTGGGCTTTTTCTTTTATGCCGTCGTGCCGACGGCCCCGCCTTGGATGGCCTCCGGCCAGTTCGGGGTCCTCGCGCCTCTCGTCAGGTTCAACAGGGTCCTCTTCGATTCGACCATCCCCACTCTTACCAGCGGCTTCGACCTCAACCCTGTCTCCGCCATGCCTTCGCTCCACGCCGGCTTTCCCATCCTTTGCTGCCTCCTCCTCTGGGGCCTGTACCGCTCGAAGGCGCTCCCTTTCATCCTTTACACGTTGGCCGTCCTGTTCACGATCGTCTATACGGGAGACCACTATGTGGTGGATATCCTGGCGGGCACGGTCCTGGCCGTCTTCTCCTCCTTGATCGCCGGCCGGCTCCTGAAACGCCGGGACGGACCTTCGCGGGGAGAAGCGCGACCGTCAGCCTGGGCCGAGCTGAAAAAGCCGGCCCTCGCCGGGCTGGTCATCTTTCTGGCCGGCGTCGGCCTCAGCCAGATGAACGGGGCCCTGGTCACCCCGGGGGTCAATTTCTATGATACGAACGTTCCCCGCTTCGCCGATTTTTTCCGGAACGAGGGACGATACAGGGACAGCTTCCTGGTCCAGCTTTATTTCGGGAACCATTATCTGGCCTGGAAGGACGCGAGTTCTGCCCTCCCCTATTTCCGGAGGAGCCTGAAGCTGGCCCGGACTCCCGCAGAAACACGGGAAGCCCAGGGAAAGATCGATCTGTGCCGGCGCTAGCCGAGCCGCTTCCCGATCCCTTCCGTGAGCAGGTGGAGCAGGACCAGGCGGGCCTCCCGGACGGTTTCCTGAGTGGCGCTCTCATGGCCCATGGTGACTCTTCCCTATCGCACCCTGAGGGCCGACCTTCGCCACCATCACCGCCGGGGTTCCAGGGATGACGCCGCGCCCTCGGGCACCGCGGAGGCACGGCTTGACACGATCGCTCCGTGGACCCTCTCCATGAGCTCCCCGATGGTGTCGGCCGTGAAGCCTGTCACGGAGATCGGGTCATGAAAGTCGACCTGGACGGCCCCTTTCCGCGCGTACCACTGCCCCTTGGGCATGAGAGCGAAGGTCCCCTTGATCGTCATGGGGGCGATGGGCGCCATGCCCTCCAAGGCGAGGAAGAACCCGCCCCGCCGGAAAGCCCGGATCCGGCCGTCGAGGGATCTTGTCCCTTCGGGGAAAACGAGGAAGGAGTATCCTTTCTCGCGCATGAGCCCCGCGGCCCGTTGGATGCTTTTCTGACCGCCCTTGGCCCCCTTCCGGTCAACGGGGACGAACCCGATGTAGCGCATCCCGACCCCGAGGACGGGGACCCCGAACACGGACTTTTTCAGGATGATCCGGACCGGCCGGGGGATCGCGGCGGCCAGGAGCGGACCGTCGAGAAAGCTCTGGTGGTTGGACATGAAAACGTAGGGCATCGCCGGATCGAGCCGCTCGAGGCCCGAGACTTGGACTCTGATTCCGAGGAAACGGCAGCCGCACCGGACCGCCCAGGTGCCGATGCGGATCAACGGGTCCTTCGTCCCCGTCAGCATGCAGAGGAGGAGGTAGGGCGTGATGAGGATGAGGAGCATCGAGTAGAAGACGCCGAGAACGAACGTGCGCATGGCAGCGCAGATTATAGCACACCGGAAATATCAATGGCCCTTTAACGAGAGCTTGAGCTCCTTGATCCGGGCCTCCGACATGCCTTTCATATGGACATGGACCTCCCGCCCCGATATCCGAAAGCTTATCTCCGGGTTCTCAACGCCTGCCCGGCAGGCCATCACGATCTGGGTATTCATCGCCGGATTGGAGGTTACCCAATAGTCGAGCGTGCTCTTGCGGCAGACCTCTTCTAAACGGGGATCCTGAAACCCCTTCATCCAGGCGGGCATCAGGACCAATGCGTCGAGAGGCATGTCCCGCGCCTGGGCCATGCGGGGGGCGTTGAGCCCCATCAAGTCGACGGTGAAACGCCGCCCGAAATATTTAACCGCCCCCGCGTCTATTGTCCCGATCCGGGCGCTGCTCGCGAAAGCGGCGTCGATGGCCCGGCCGAGCTCCACCTGAACCTCATTGATATTTCGGCAGTCATTGGCGAATTTCGCGCTCCAGTCGATATTCCCGAGGATCAAAAAGAAGGCCATCGCGACAACGGAGATCCCGACAATTCCGCCGGCCAGGACCTTTCCGCGGAAGCCATGGGTCTGGCTCCATAAGAACAGGATGAGGGCCCACAGTCCGGCCATAAGAGGGACCCAGAAAAGAGGGATGGCCGGCAACAAGTACCGGATCCAATAGAACGCCCGCGGATCCGAGGGCGGACTGATCAGGGCCTGTCCCAGGGTGTACAGGGCCGCCGAGGAAAAGATAAGGCAGAACCACCGCCTTTCCGGTTTTTTCAAGAAAGCCAACCCGATCAGCCCGAGCCAGGCCACCCCGCCGGCAAGAGGGGCATCGGCCGTGATCATCCTGAAAGCGCTCCGGATCCTTTCGAAAAGGGGGAAACGGGCAAAGAGTCCTGATTTGAGATAAAACGTGGCCGGAAAAGGGCGGCCGTCGACAATAAGGTCCCATCCGACGAACAGGGAGCCGGCCACAACCACCGGTCCCGCGAACTGCACGAGGTCCTTCCAGTTCATCCTCTTTTTAAGAATCTGGAAGGTCATATCGCCCATGAGCACGGCGCTCACAAGCCCGAATTCGGGCCTGGCCAACCCGGCGAGCCCCAAAAGGATGCCGGTGATCAAATACCTCTTCTCGATATATTGCGCGAAACCCAGGAGACAGAGGAAATATCCTAAGGATATCTCCATCCCGCTGAGCGAGGCCACGATCAGGGCCGGAGAGAGCCCGATGATCAGCCCCCCGATGAGCGAGACGACATCCGGCAGGTGGAATTTCTTCAATATCCTGAAACATGTCCAGGCCATCAGGCTGTGCAGGGTCATTCCGGCTATCTTCGCGACGAGCACGATTAAGCTCGTCTTCTTGAAAACGAGATGGATCAGCCCCAGCAGGTATGCCCAGAGCGGTGATGTCGAACCCGTCGCCGGAACCCCTTCATTATAAGACAAATAGCCGGAGGTGGAGATGGAGCGCCCATAGACCATATGGATCCAAGCGTCGTCGAGCGGGAACCCGTTCAGGCCATGTGGACCGCTGGCCACGAGGATCAAGGCCGCAACGGCGAGCGTCAGCACGACGACCACCGGCCCGTTCTTCATGAACCTCTTCCCCATTTCAGCCGGCCAAAAGGGCGTGCGAGCCATCGTCACCGGGCATCTAGGATCACGTGCGTTCGAGCCGGAGCGGGAGGCGCCTCCATCTATTCTCCGGCGTCGTTCCTGCCCCAGTATAATGAAAGGCTGCCGGAAAAATCAAAGGTTGAGAAAAGCGGGGATTTCTGATAGAAATTTCCTCAGTGCTGTCGGATCGACCAACGCCCGCCCCTGACAAGAAAAAGGACCTGATTTTCTTTTCGCTTTTCCTCGTCCTGTTCTTGGTCACTTTCCGGGAATTTTTTTTCACCGGCCGGGTCCTTTTCGAGAGGGACACGACCGTCGTCGAGGTCCCGGCCCGCAAGGCGACCGCGAGCCTGCTCAAGGAGGGGAACTTCGCCCTTTGGACGGACGCCTACGGAAACGGCCAGCCCTTCCTGGCCAATCCGAAGAACGCCGTCCTGTACCCGGCGACCCTTCTTTATCTCTTTCTCCCCCTTTTCACAGCGTTCAAGCTCTACTATCTCATCCATGCCCTCCTCGGGTGGGTCGGGCTTTACTATCTCTGCAGATCCTATGGCGTTTCCATGAAGGCCGCTTTTCTGGGCGCGAGCCTGTTCTCCTTCAGCGGCATGTACCTGTCCTCGTTCGAATTTTACAACCATATCGCGGCCTTGGCCTGGATGCCGTGGATCCTTCTCATCCTCAACCGGGGCCCGGGGCCCGGGCGCTCGAGGACCGTTGCTCTGTCCATCTTCTGGGCCCTGTTGATCCTGGCCGGCTCCCCGGAGGTCATCGTCCTCGCCGCGATCCTCGCTGCGGCCCAGGCCTTCCTGAGGCCGAAGGAATGGAAGAGGCGGCTTGCGGCGGCCTCGCTTCCACTCGGGCTGGCCTGCCTCCTCACGGCCGCCCAGCTCGCCCCGGCGTTCACGATGATAGCCCAAACCGAAAGAAAGGCCCAGTCCGTGATCTGGCCGCTCGAGCTTCTCCAACTGCCCAACTTGGCCCTGCCGGACGTCCTCGGGAACGACCGGGAGCCCGGCCACCACGATTTCTGGGGCTGGCACATTTTCGACAGGCATTTCCCCCTTTATTACAGCCTTTACATGGGCTTCGGCGCCCTCCTTCTGTTCCTCTTTGGGGCGAGGAGGCCCTGGGACCGGAGGCGGAAGGTCCTGCTCAGCGCCGGCGCCCTCTTCTTCCTTCTGGCCTGCGGGCGCTATTCGCCCTTTTTCTTTCTCTACCGGATCACGCCGTTCGTGTCGTCCATCAGGTATCCCGTCAAGTTCTTCCTCGGCTCCGTTTTCTGCCTATCCATCCTGGCCGCCTTCGGACTTGACGAGGCGATGACCGGCCGGGCCCCCGGAAGGAGGGCTGTCCGCTGCCTGGCCGCCGTCTCCGGACTGGCTCTCGCCCTTTTCCTGGCCTTCAAGGGGCACGCCATCTCTCTCATCAACGCCTTCCTCCTTATCGACAAGGACTCCTCATTGCATGAGTTGGGACGGTCCATCGCGACAGGACTCGTTTTCCTGGCCGGCTATGCCCTTATCTTCCTTTTCCTCTCCAAGGCCCGGGCCCGGGGACCGGTCCTTGGCTGGGCGCTCATGGCCCTGGCCGTCCTCGACCCCGCCGGGCACAACCGCGGGATCAACCCCACGGCCCCCGCTTCCTTTTTCGACAGGCCGCCGCTCATCGACGACCTGAAGCCGCCCGTGACCGTGTACAGGGGCGAGGACTTTTTCCTCGACCGCCGGGAAAAAAGCGCCAGCAACATCGGCTTCCTCACCTACTATCGCAGGACGCTCTACCCCCCCAGCGCCATGGGCGATGGTGTCAAGTATGTTTTCGAGCCCGACTTCTACGGAACGTATCCCACGCGCTATTCCGATCTGGTCCGGCGGGTCAAGCGTCTTCCTCCCCAAGAACAGCTGAAGGTCCTGCAATACCTTGGCTGCAATTATTTCATGAGCGATAGCCCGATATTTTCCGAGGCAACGGCCCGGCGGCTCGTCGTCGAAGGATTCCCTTTTTATATCGAGCGCATCACGGGCAGGCCGGAGGCGCCCTATATCGTCTATTCGGCCCGGCGCGCGGCGACAACTGGGGAGAGACTGAACATATTCATGAGCGCTGGGTTCGATCCGTATCGCGAGGTCGTCATGGAGAAAGCCATCGCGCTCCCGGGAACTGACGGGGGGCCGGCCGACCGCGATGCCCAGCCCTCCGGGGTATCGGTCAGAAGAGAGATCCAGGGACGGGGCTGGTATTCTGCGAGCCTGCCCCGTCAAGGGATCGCCGTCTTCCCCGGCAACTATGCCCGCGGCTGGCGGGCCTGGGTCGACGGCAGGAAAGCGGATGTCTTCGAGGCCAACCTCTTCTCCAAGGGCATCCTGATGCCCGCCGGAGAGCACGAGGTCGTTTTACGTTATCTTCCCGGGAGTTTCATTTGGGGATCGGCCGTCAGCCTGGCGACGATCCTCTCCTTGCTGGCCGGAACGCTCGTCGCGGGCTTCCGTCTCAGAAGAAAGGCCCGCCGCGCATCCCCTTGAAATCCTCGAGGCAATCGAATTGCGTCGCGAATCTCCTGGGGTTTTCCCGCCGAAATACGACCTCCTCCGGCTTCAGCCCTGGGAGGAACCGGCCGGCCTGGGCGAGATAGGGGATCTTCAGCGGATCGAACCCCATGATCCGGGCGGCCGTCGCGTCGGCAGCCAGGGAGAAGGGGCTGAGGACAAGAGTCCCGACCGGCCTGGGCTTCCCCATGATCGGGCCGTCTCCCTCCATCCCGACGACGCCGTCGATGATGTTGTAGTGGACCTTGACGGTTCGGGCCAGGTCCAGGATGGACTGTTCAATCCCCCTGCTGTGGAGCAGGTTTTTGGGCCAGCCATAATAGATCCCCGGCAGGACGCCGAAAAGGTTCTTCAGGCAGAGCGTGACCCCCGCCCAGTGATGCGTTTTCATCTTGGGCAGGCTGATCAGGACGTCGGCCTCGGACACCGGCCGGGCCAAATAGAATGCCGGAAGACCGGTCAGGCCGCCTCTGTTCCGGGTCGCGACGGCGTCGCCGTGGTTGAGGTCCATGCATCTCACCCTCTTGTCCAGGATGGAGCTCAGCTTCGGGTTGAGGACCGAAAACCAGGGGTCCCGCCGATGCCCGGAGGCTTCGCCGACGACGACTTCCGCCGCGCCCAGGCGCAGGCAGGCGTGGGCGACCTGGGCGATGACGGCAGGATGGGTGTTGATCGGCCTATCCGGATGCGTTTCCACAAAGTTCGGCTTGAGCAGGACCTTCTTTCCCCTAAGAACAAGCCCGTCGCCCGTCATGACGGCGGCGATCTCTTTTTCCATGTCCCGGCCGTAGTCGGGCATCGGGAGCAGGCTCACGGGGCACGGGGCCGGGGTCAACTGGCCACCCCTGGCGAGGTTTCCGAAGGCCGTGGCATTGGCCAGGACGGCCGCTCCCATCAAGAACTCGCGTCTTTTCATGAAACGAAGACCTTCCGGCCGGAGAGGGCCGTCAAACCAACGGCGAGATGGGCCACGTTGAGCGCGTCCTCAGGCACGGAATTCAGGAGGCTGGAGAGCCTCTTCTTCAGCCGGTCGGCATCCCTTCCGTAGGTTTCGAGGCCCATGGCCGCCCAGGCGAGCCCGCACGGAGAGTCGATCTTTTCCTGGTTCTTATCGAGAAGATCCAGGCTGGCCCGGACCTTGCTGACAGCGACCTGGGAATGAAGAGCGATGAGGGCGAGGCCGGTCGTGTCCCAAAAGGGAAGGAGCTCGCGGTCATTCAGGCCCGGGTTTCCGTAATTCCAGCCGCCCGAGGGGATCTCGCGGTCGAGAAGGAACGCCCTGCCCTCCGCGGCTCTGGGATGCCCCCCCAGACCGCAAACGTTGAGGGCGATGAGCGACCAGGCCGTCGGTTCAACCCAGCCGAACGTGCGAGGCACCCACGGCCAGCCGGTCAGCAAATTGTTCTGCCTGAGTCGGGGGTCATTTGGGATCGTCACCGACTTCAGAGAAATTACGAAGCCGAGGGCCCGGTCGCGATCGTCCTTCAGGCCGAACCGGTGAAAGACGACAGCCGCGAGGGCCGTCAGCCATAGCCCCTGATCTCGATGGGCGGGGTTGATGGCGATGGACCCGTCGGGGTTCTGGAGCTTCGTCACCCAGGCGAGCAGGGGGTTCGTTTTTCCAGGAGGAGCGCCGGAGACCGAAAGGGCCAGGAGCGTCTGGAGCGCCGGCTCCGCGGAAGGCCCGCCGCCTTTATAGTATGGGACGCCGCCTCCGGCGAGGAAAAAAGAGCCCAGCCGTTTGATGAGGGCGGCATTTTCAGGCGCGGCTGTCATTCGCTTCCTATTATACACGCGATTCCCGGAGCACGATACGAGATCCGGAGTTTTCATCCATCCCCGGGACCCTGGAGGGGATAAAAAAAGGGGGCGGCGTTGCCGCCGCCCCGTGAAGAACCGTAAGGATCAGGTCCTGCGATCAGGTGCCGGCGCCCGTCGCGATGAGGGACGTGCGCGGCCCGACGATCCAGTTGCCGTTCCAAGCAACCAGGTCGTTGTCAAAGTCGCTCATCTTGCTGACGTTGTAGAACCCGGCTTCAGGAGTGCTCGTGGTATAGTTGGTAACACTGATAGGGCCAACTATCTTGTCCCTTCCATAGGAAGAAACCACGAAATCGTCCGTCCCGACATCCGTCGTGTCGCTGATGACTCCTGAAACTGCGGCCTGCCCGGTATACACGTTGTAAGGCGTGTTCCACGGATCATTGATGGGGCAGATCTTCAGGTAGAAGGTCGCCACCGCCGTGGGGAATACATCCGTGGATCCCGTCAGGGCTCCGTTCTGGAGCACGTTCGTCCAGTCGCCGTGGTCCGTGATGTAGTCGGCCGCGGCCGTGGACATGGACATGATTTCCTTCATGCACGATTTCTGCTTCGCCTTCTGGATGGCTTCCAGGGCATTCGGAATGAGCAGAGCGGCCAGGATGCCGATGATCGCGACAACGATCAGCAGCTCGATGAGGGTGAATCCTCTCATCTTCTTGAGCATTTTAAAACCTCCTTTTCCTTGCTGTTTTTCTCAGTCAAGGTTTGTTAAGCTCAATTGACGCTCTATAATAGAGCAATATCCGTGCCAAGTTGACATGTATTTATAACTTATTGATATATATAAAGATAATATCGATGTGATCTTTCTACTTTTGAACAAAAGTAGACGATTATTGTCTTTATGTGACATTTTTTGCCATTTATCCATCGACCTTTTCCTCAAGAAGCGCCTTTTTGTCATTCTTCCTGACCTTGTTCAGGTTGTACTTCCCGATCAGGTAACGCATCGTCCTGTAGCTGATGCCGAGAAGCGGTGCGGCCTTCTGGATGCTCCCTGCCGTGGCCATGAGGGCCTGGCCGACGTAGTTCTTGGCCACGTCGTCGAGGTACCCCGTCAGGTTGAAACCCGGCTCGAAGAAGTAATTCGTATCGGGCTTGCCTTTCTGGGGGGAGACGACCTCCTTGGGCAGGCAGCCCACTGTCACGGTCTCCCTGTCCTCGATGGCCACGATCCGCTCGATGACGTTCTCGAGCTCGCGGATGTTCCCCGGCCAGGCATAGGCCTCGAGCAGCCCGATGACCTCGGGGGTGAATCTTTTGGTCTTCTTCCCCAGCCGGTCGCAGTGCTTCTGGAGGAAATGGGTCACGAGAAGGGGGATGTCCTCGGTCCGCTTCCGGAGGGGCGGCATGTCGAACGAGATGACGTTCAGCCGGTAGAACAGCTCCTCCCGGAACTTCCCCTCCTGGATCCTTTTCTTAAGGTCCTGGTTGGTGGCGGCGATGATCCGGACGTCGACCGGGATCTCTTCCGTTCCCCCGACCCGTCGGACCTGCCGCTCCTGGATGGCCCGCAGGAGCTTGACCTGGGTCCAGGGCGACATCTCGCCCACCTCGTCGAGGAAGAGCGTCCCCCGCTGGGCGACCTCGAACATCCCCTTCTTGTCGGCCACCGCCCCGGTAAAGGAGCCCCTGGTGTGGCCGAAGAGCTCGCTCTCGAGGAGGTTCTCCGGCAGAGCGGCACAGTTGATGGAGACGAACTGATGGTCGTGGCGGCCGCTCTGAAAATGGATGGCCCGGGCGGCCATCTCCTTGCCCGTCCCGCTCTCCCCCGTGACGAGGACGGTCGAGTCGGTGGAAGCCACTTTCTCGATCAGGATGTAGATCTCCTGCATGGACCGGCTCTTGCCGATCATGTTCTCGAAGCTGTAGCGCTCCTTGAGGTCCCGCTTGAGGAGGATATTCTCCTGCCTGAGCCGGCGCTCGGCCAGTCCCCGGCCGACGATGATCTTCAGCTCCTCGACGTCGAACGGCTTGACGACGTAGTCCAGCGCCCCGGCCTTGAGGGCCTCGACGGCCTGGGCGATGCTTCCGTAGGCCGTGATCATGACCACCGGGACGTCCGGGTGATTCTCCCGGACGAGCTTGAGGACCTCCATGCCGTCGGTCTCGGGCATCTTGATGTCCGTCACGACCAGGTCGATGTCGCCCTTTTCGAGGACATCGAAGCCCGCGGCCGCCGATTGCGCGGCCCTGACCCCGTAGCCTTCTTTCTTGAAAACGACCGAGAGGAGGTCGAGGAGGCTCTTTTCGTCGTCGATGATCAGGACGTTTTCCATCGTCGTTGCCTCAATTCTCAGCAGTTTGGCGGGCCGGGAGCGTGATGACCACCTCGGTCCCGTGGTCGAGCTCCGACCGGATGTCGATCCGCCCGTCGTAGTCGTCCACGATCCGGCGGACGACGGCCAGCCCCAGTCCGCGGCCACCCTCGAACCCCGAGTGGAAGGGCTCGAAAAGGTGCTCCTTTTCCTCCGGGGACATGCCCTTGCCCGTGTCGGAGAACCGGAGCTCGATCTCGCTCTTCCGCGGCCCCAGGAAATCGATGTTCAGGACGCCGCCGCCCGGCATGGCCCGGATCGCGTTCTTGATGATGTTCCAGAAGACCTGCTTGAACTGGCCCGGGCTTCCATAGTAATGGAGCCCCGAGGCCAGGAAGTTGCCTTGGACTTGGACGCGGCCGTTGAGCTCGCCTCCGGCCTTGAGGATCTTGAGCGTCTCGTCAAGGAGCTCGGGGAGGCTGATCACGGAAAAGACCTGCTTGGTCGGCAGGGCGAAATCCAGGAACTGGTCGAGGTTGTGGGAGACCCTCTCGGATTCCTTGAGGACGATCTCCATAAGGTCGCGTTGCTCCGGGTTGAGGGCGAGCTCCTTTTTCAGGACCTGGACGGACCCCGAAATGGCGGCCAGGGGATTGCGGATCTCGTGGGCCAAGCTGGCCGAGACACGCCCGGCCTCGGATAGCCGCTCCCGGACGAGGAGCTCCCGTTGGGCCTCATGGAGGGCCAGCCGCGTCTTCCTGAGCCTCCCGGCCAGGGAATTCGTCAGGAAGGCGATGAGGAAAAAGGCGCTCCAGGGGACGAAAATCAGATAGAGGACGGAGCCGAGCGTCATCCCGGCCGTCGCGTCGGCGCCCGTCCGCGGGATGACGCCCAGGTAGATCCCATCCACCAGGCCGCCGAAGAGGATGGCCGCCAGGCTCGCCGTCAGGTAGGAGGCCCGGTTGGAAAGGACGAGCGCGGCCCCCATGATCGGAAAGACGTAGAGGAAATAGGCTGAACTCGAGATCCCGCCCGTGGCGTAGACGAGGGCGGTGATCAGGACGAGGTCCATGATGACCTGGACGTAGGCCTGGACGGCCGGATAGCGTCCCCAGTAATAAAAGAGGACGTAGGCGGCCGACAGGGCGTAGGCCGCAAGAATGATCTCGATGAAGGGGATGAACGAGAAGCTGAAGGAGGCCGAGTACTCGATGGCGAGGGCGAGAAGGAGAAGGAGGGTCACGATGATCCCCCTGAAGATGATCATCAGGAGGATGCTTCTGCGGTCGTCCTTGTCCTTCATGACATCGTCCCTAGCCTCGTCTTGATATTCCTCGACTTTTCGCATGAGCGCCCCGGCGCCGGTCCGCCCGGATTTCGATCCCTTTAGAACTTCGAGATCAGGCTGAAGATCGGCAGGTACATGGAAACGACCAGGCTGCCGACGATCCCGCCGACGAAAATGAGCATGATCGGCTCCATGACCGAAAGAAGGGCCGCGACGCTCGTCTCGACTTCTTCATCATAGAAGCTCGCGAGCTTGCTGAGCATTTCGTCGAGCGTTCCGGTCGCTTCGCCGACGTTGATCATCTGGAGCATCATCAGCGGGAAACGGCCGGATTCCCGGAAGGCTTCGTTCATGGTCTTCCCTTCCGAGACGAGCTTCCGAGCGTCCATGATCTCCTTCTCGATGAGGACGTTCCCCGCCGTCGAGGACGTGATCTTGAGGGCCTCGAGCATGGGCACGCCGCCGGAGATGAGGGTGCTCAGCGTCCGCGTCACGCGGGTCATGGCCACCTTGTAAAGGAGCGAGCCGAACAGGGGGATCTTCAACATCAGGCGGTCCGTGGTCCAGCGCCCCTGGGTCGTGTTGCGGTAATAACGGAACGCAAAGAACAGGCCGATGAGCCCGAGGAAGATAAAGAGGATGTAGTTCTGGACGAAATTGCTCAGCTTGATGATGACCGCGGTCAGGAGCGGAAGTTCGGCTCCCAGGTCCCGGAAGATCGAGGCGAAGACGGGGATGACCTTCCAGAGGAGGAAGATGCTCACCACGACCGCGAAGATCAGGATGGCCACGGGATAGATCATGGCCTGCCGGACCTGGCCTCTCAGCTTGACGGTCCGTTCGATGTACTCGGCCAGGCGGCGGAGCATGACGTCGAGGGAGCCGCTCTGCTCGCCCGAAGCCACGAGGTTGCAGTAGAGGTCATCGAAGACCTTGGGGTGCTTCCGCTTGGCCTGGTTCAGGGTCGAGCCCGCCTCGACGTCTTCCTTGATGGTCCGGATGACGGTCCTGAAGTACTTGTTCTTCTGCTGTTCCTCGAGGATGCTCAGGCTCTGGATCAGGGGCAGCTCGGCGTCGATCAGGACCGAGAGCTGGCGGCTGTAAACGGCCAGTTCCTTGAGCCGGACCTTTTCCCGTTTCAGGAACGGGATCTGGAATCCCTTCTTGACGGGGGCGATGCTGGTGACCGTGATCTGGTCCTTCTGGAGGGCCCTCGTCAGCTCCTCGGTCGAGGCGGCGATCCGCTCGCCGCCCACCTGGTCTCCGTACCGGTTCTTGCCTTTCCATGCATATGTCGGCATCTTTCACCTCGCTTTTCTTGGACGTCCCGCTCATTTCCTCGAGGATCCCGCCGCGGCCGGAATCTTGGTTCCCTCACGGCGCTGGATGATATCGGTCAGCTCTTCGGGGAAGGACGAGACGCCCATCGCCATATCGAGACTGATCAGCTTCCGGAAATACAGGTTGGCCAGGGATTGGTTGAACGTCTGCATCCCGAACTTCTCCTGGCCCATCTGCATGGCCGAATAGATCTGATGGATCTTGTTCTCCCGGATGAGGTTCCGGATGGCCGGGTTCGGGATCATGATCTCCATGGCCAGGACGCGGCCCTTGCCGTCGATCCGGGGCAGGAGGGCCTGGGTCAGGACCGCCTCGAGCGACATCGACAGCATGATCCGGATCTGGGTCTGGTACTGGCTCGGGAAGATGTCGATGATCCGGTTGATGGATTCGACGGCCGAGTTCGTGTGGAGAGTCGAGAAGGTCAGGTGGCCCGTTTCCGCGACCCGGAGCGTGGCCTCGACGGTTTCGAGGTCGCGCATCTCGCCGACGAGGACGACGTCCGGGTCCTCGCGCAGGACGGACCGCAGGGCGTTCCCGTACGACTGGGTGTCGCCGAAGAGCTCGCGCTGGTTGATGATCGCCTTCCTCGGCGAGAAGTAATACTCGATGGGGTCCTCGATGGTGATGACGTGGACGGCCCGCTCATGGTTGATGTGCTCGATCATGCAGGCCAGGCTCGTCGACTTGCCGCAGCCGGTCGGCCCGGTGACGAGGACGAGGCCTCGGGGCAGGTAGCAGAGCTGTTGGACGCGCTGGGGGATCCCGAGCTGGGCGAAGCTCCACATCGTCGGGAGGAACCGGCGGAAGGCCCCCGCCACCGCGCCCTTCTGCATGAAGACGTTGGCCCGGAAGCGGCCGAGGTCCTTGACGCCGAAGGAGAAGTCGAGCTCCCACTTGTCCTCGAAGAGCTTCTTCTGCTTGTCCGTCATGATGCTGTAGATGATCTCTTTGGTTTCGGCGGGCGACAGGGGGGGGTGCTCGATGTCCTTGAGCATCCCGTGGACGCGGAGCCGCGGAGCGATGTATGTCGTGATGTGGAGGTCGCTCGCGTCGGCCTCCACGCATTCCTTCAGAAGCTCGTACATTGCTTTAGCCATGGGTTCCTCCTCGGATCTTTCCTCATTCGTCCCGGACGGTCTCGCGCAGGACTTCCTCGACCGACGTGATCCCGCCCTTGATCTTGGTCAGCCCGCTCCGCCTCAGGGTCAACATCCCCTTCTCGATGGCCTTCTTTTTGATCTCGCGGGACTGGGCCCGGGAGAGGATCATCTCCCGGATGTCCTCGTCGATCTTCATGGCCTCGAAGAGGGCCGTCCGGCCCTTGTATCCGGTCTTGTTGCAGGCGTCGCAGCCTTTCGGCCGCAGGGCGTGCATCGCCCTTGAGCTCGTCTTTCCGGAAGCCCATTTCGAGCAGGGCGCTCTCGGGCAGGCTGTGGGGCTGGGCGCATTTCTTGCAAAGGCGGCGGATGAGCCGTTGGGCCACGATCGAGGATGACGGAGTCGGCGATCAGGAAGGGCTCGATGTTCATGTTGACCAGACGGGTGATGGAGCTCGCGGCATCGTTCGTATGGATGGTGGAGAAGACAAGGTGGCCGGTCAGGGCGGCCTTGATCGCGACGTCCACGGTCTCCTGGTCGCGCATTTCGCCGACGAGCATGATGTCGGGATCCTGCCGCAGGAAGGTCCGGAGACAGGCGGCGAACGTCAGCCCGATCTCTTCCCGGATCGGCACCTGGTTGATTCCCTGGATGTTGAACTCGACAGGGTCTTCTGCGGTCATGATGTTCATGTCGAGCGAATTGAGGGTCGAGACGGCGGAGTAGAGGGTGTTCGTCTTGCCGCTTCCCGTCGGGCCCGAGACAAGGATGATCCCCCAGGGCCGGTGGATGGCTTCCTGGAAGAGCGCCAGGGACTCCTCCTCGAACCCGAGCTGGGTCAGGTCGAGCTTGAGCATCTCCTTGTCCAGGATCCGGGCGACGACCTTCTCCCCGCACATCGTCGGGATCGACGAGACGCGCATGTCGACTTCCTTCTTCTTGCCGTTATCGAGCTTGACCCGCATCTTGATCCGGCCGTCCTGGGGGAGGCGCTTCTCGGCGATGTCCATGGTCGAAAGGATCTTGACCCGGGACACGACCGGGTTCCTGAACTTGAGCGGCAGGTTCACGATCTCGTAGAGGTCGCCGTCGATCCGGTACCGGACGCGGAAGGTGTTTTCGTAGGGTTCGAAGTGGACGTCGCTCGCCCCCTGCTTGACGGCGTCGATGAAGGTCTGGTTGACGAGCTTGATGATCGGGGCCTCTTCGGCCTCGGCTTCGAGCTCGTGGAGGTCGGTTTCCTCCGGCTCCACCTCGACGATATTGATCCGGCCCTCATCGGCGAGCTCGATGTCCTCGACGATCTTCTTGACCCGGATGCTGTCGGTCGAGCCATAGTACTTGTTGATGGCGTTCATGACGCCGGACTCGGAGGCGATGACGGGCTGGATGCTGAGGCCCGTCCGGAACCGGATGTCCTCGATGACCTCGAGGTCCGTCGGGTCGACCATGGCCAGGGTCAGGAACGTCCGGATCCGGTGGATGGGCATGACCGAGTACTTCTTGGCCACATCGTTGGGGATCAGGTTGATGACCTCGGGATAGACCTCGAACTGGTCGAAGTCGATGTAGGGATAGCCGAGCTGGCGGCTCAGGGCCTGGGCGATCTCCTCTTCAGAGATGTAGCCGAGCTGGACGAGAGACGTGCCGACAGGCAGGCTGTTCTTCTTCTGGAAATCGCTCGCGGCCTTCAGCTGGTCGGCCGTGATGATCTTCTCTCTTAACAGAAGTTCGCCCAGGTTAGATGCCATTTTTAAATCCCAATCTTACGGGTTTTGACAACTCCTGTCAAACCTTTTAGTCTCCCAATCGGGCCCTTTTTACTAACGTTCGCGGCCCCTTTTTTTCTCTGTAAGGTCCGATGATTACTGAGGGGCATATCCACGGCTCCGATGAGGCCCAGTTTCTCCGATGAGCCATTTTCCGTCAATCACCGGGGGTGAGCATAGGCTGGGTGAAATTTACAAATTTTGTCTCACCCCCCGCGGCGAGATGGGTCCCCTTTTCCGGGGTTAGGGACGGACCGCCAAAGACGGCAGCGGATGGGATCTCCTCATGATGGGAAACGCGCGCCTGGAGGGAATCGAACCCCCGGCCCGCGGACGAGAAGGCCGCCGAGCCGCCTTCTCAGGAGATCATTCGTGGCTAGCTCTACTTCGGGCTCTTCAAGTACTTGTCGAACCACGCCAAGAACCGTTCCAACCGCTCGCGAATGTAGCTCGGACGCGTGAGCAAATGGTATTGGCCCGGATAGACCACCAGCTGCGTGGGAACGCCGAGAGTTTTCAGCGCCTGGTACATCTGCTCGCTGCCGATGATCGGGACATTGAAATCTTTTTCGCCGCCGATAAACAGGGTGGGGGTCTTGATCCGGTCGGCTCGGAAGAACGGGTAGGAGACACGGACCCACGCGTCCGCAGCCTTCCAAGGCAGGCCGATTTCCTCCTCGTACTGCCGGATGTACTGGTCGCTCCCGTACATCGATAGTTGCAGGGCGCTGCCCGCCCCGCTGATGGCGGCCTTGAACCGGGTGTCCGTCGCGATCGTGTAGTCCGTCAGGATGCCGCCGTAGCTCCAGCCGCCTATGCCGAGCCGGCCGGGGTCCGCGATCCCCTTCCGCACAGCATCGTCCACCCCGGCGAGCAGATCGGCGACCTCTTTGTTCCCCCAGTCGGCGAGGATGCTCCGCGTGAACTCGGCGCCACGCCCGCTGCTGCCTCGATAGTTGATCGCCAGAACGACATAGCCGTGCGCCGCAAAGAACTGCCGCTCGAGCTGCAGCGGATAGAGATCGAACAGAAGCGCATGGTCGTCCTGCATGGTCGGGCCGCCGTGGATCCACACCAGCGTAGGAAATTTCTTCCCAGCCTCATACGAGGGTGGCTTGACCATCAGGCCATGGATTTCCGTTCCGTCCTTGCTCGGGAAGCTGATGTCTTCGACGACGCCCAGCTGCCATTCGGCAAGAAGAGCGTCGTTGTGCGCGGTCAGTTTGCGCAGTTTTCCGTTCTCGAGCGCGTAGATCTCCGTCGCCGACGAATCCGTCGCCGCCGCGACAACCGTATGCCCGCCGCCGCTCGCGCGCTTACTGGGGACGGCGCTGCCGTCGCTGATGGGCTCCACGCTGCCGCCCCCGACGGCAATCTTCCCGAGATACGCACGCCGGTCGTCTTCCACCAAGATGGTCAGGGCGGAACCGTCCAGAGTGAATTCGGGCTGGGACACCCGACGGTCGAGCTTGGCGGTGAGTGTCCGCGGCTCGCCACCCGTAGCCGGCACGACGGCCAGCCGATCAACGTTGTAGAAATTGAACTTCGACTCAAAACCCTGGAGGAAGGCAAGCATCCGGCCGTTCGGGCTCCAGACCAACCGCTGCTCGTCCGGCCGGCAGATGGTGAGTAGCTTTCGCGGCTCGGCCCCGGCGCGCGCCGCGGCGATAAAGATATCGGTCGTCCCGGTCTGATCGGGCTCCTTCGCATGATTGCTGATAAAGGCGAGCTGCGACCCGTCCGGCGACCAGGCCGGATCGCTTTCATCAAAATCCTGGTCGGTGGTCAGCGCTTCCAGCTTCTTGCTTTCGACCTCGAAGAGGTAAAGATGATTGCGGGACGAAGCGGTGAGATAGCCCTCGATGTCCCGTTTAAAGAGGTACCGATCGATGACGATCGGCTTCGGCGCCTTGGCTTTGGAATCGCGAACTCCTCCCGAATCCTCGCCACTGTCCCGCATGACGAGCACGAGCCGCTTGCTGTCCGGCGACCATTCATAGCCGCCAATCTCACCTTTAACGCTCGTCAACTGACTCGCTTCGCCGCCACGTCGATCGAGGAGCCAGATCTCCGCCTTTCCCTCGGCGGGACGGGCGGAAAGGAACGCCAGATGCCTTCCATCGGGGCTCCAGCGCGGCATGGCGTCCGAGTCGGGCCCATTGGTGATCTGGAGATCCTCGGTGCCTTCCCAGTTGACCATCCAGATCGCGCTCCGCAGCTTGTCGGCCTCGCGGTCTAAGATCGTGACAGTGTAGGCGGTCCACTTTCCGTCCGGCGAAACTTGCGGATTTCCAATCTCCTGAATGCGGTACACATCGTCAGCGGTGAGCGGGCGTTTCGCGGGAGCTTGGGCGAAGAGAGGAATGGCCCAAAGCGAAAGACAAATGGTGATCAGCAAAACAAAATATGAAGATCTGTCCTTTCTCCGAGCGGCCTGGATGATCATGGATGTCCTCCTTTTTTCGGCTCCCGTCGTCAAAGACGATAAAATATCATTGATTCGGCTGTCAAGTCGCGCTCAGAGAGCGGAATGCAGAGTCGCGACAGATCTGGAGTGCCCGGGATGAGGGCAAGAGGGCAGATTTCTCGGGGAATAAGAGAGCGCGCCTGGGGTGAATCGAACCCCCGGCCCGCGGCTGAGAAGGCAGGCATGCTTCTTCCTTAACGGCGGTAGAATTAATCGAGTCCAAGTTCTCCGCTAGATGATGGGCTAAGAATTGCGCATAAGGATGCACCCATCGGCCGAGAATGTTCTCCTTTTCTTGACACCGTTCCGAAGAAGGCGCTATCTTCCTTAATACAGATCGTTCCCAGTCCGAGAGGTGCGTCATGCGGATTTTGAGGTCCATCGTCTTCATCCTTATCACCCAGCTTCTTCTCCCTCGCCCGGTCCTGCCGCAAGCTGCTAAGCCAGACTCTGAGTTCTTCCAAAAAATCCGGTCCCTGCCCGGCGTCGTCGAAGTTCGAGCAGCGCATTTCGATGACAAGTCGTTCCGTGAAGCCTGCGAGGTCATGTACGAGCAGCCCGTCGACCATCCGAACCCGACCTCGCTTAAGTTCCACCAACGAATCTTCGTCTCACACGCCGGCTTTGACAAGCCTGTCGTCCTCGTGACCGAGGGCTACGCGGCCTTCGGGAACAGGGCCGGGGAGCTGACGCGCCTCCTCGGCGCCAACCAAGTCAGTGTCGAGCATCGTTTCTTCGGAAAATCTGTTCCCTCGTCGCTCGACTGGGACGCCTTGACCATCCATCAATCCGCCGACGATCTCCACGCCATCGTCCAAGCGTTGAAGGCGCTCTATCCGGGTAAGTGGATCAGCACGGGCGCCAGCAAGGGGGGACAGACGGCCCTGTTTTACAAATGCTTTTATCCGGACGATGTGGACGCCACCGTCACGTATTCAGCGCCTGTCAATATCGCCCAGGAGGACCCCCGGATCTACCAGTTCCTCCAGACGGTCGGTGACGAAGCGACGCGGGCGAGGATCAAGGATTATCAAAAGGCGTTGTTCCGGAGAGAAGATGAGTTGATGCCCCTGGTCAAGAGCTGGGCCGATAAAATGAAGTGGACGATCAGCCTGGGATTAGCAGACGCCTACGAGTATGGCGTACTGGAATACCCCTTGGCGTTCTGGCAATTTGGGTCCTTCAAGCCCTCGGACATCCCCGCGCCCGACGCACCGGTCACGGCGTTATTCGATCATTACAAAAAGATCAATACGTTCTTCTTCTATACGGACCAAGGCCAAAAGGCTTTTGAACCCTTCATGTACCAGGCGTTCAGCGAGATCGGCTACTACAACTATGATATTTCCGATTTCAAGGACGCCATGAAAGCTCTGAAACGACCAACCAACACCGTCCTCTGCCCCAAAGGGGTCAAGATCGTCTTCAACCCCTCCACCATGGACCGCGTGTACCGCTTTCTTCAGTATGAGGCCGACCACGTCATCTACATCTACGGCGAGTTCGACCCCTGGGCCTCGACCCAGATCCAGCTGATCGGACGGACCGACGCGGTCAAGATCGTGGTCAACGGCGGCCACCATGGCGTCGGCATCAGCGACTTCACGCCGGACCAGCGGGAATCATGCTATGCGAGCCTGGAGAAGTGGTTGAACCTGAAACTGTCTCGGACCGGACGCAATCGGGCGCCCAGGCCCTAAGAGAAACCCGCCATGACAAGAGGAGCGTAACGATGAAGAACCGGAATTGGATGTCAATCCTATTCGGACTGCTGGCCCTGATCCTCGGGACGACGCCAGGACCGGCCGCCGTCGATCAAGCCCCCAAAGATCTGGTCTGGCCTCGCCCGGTGCCCTGCCGGATCCAGGACGGAGCGAACAAGGACATTTTCGTTATCACTCTGGGCGCCGTCGACACACCGCTCGCCACCGGGATTTTCAATCCATCCGCTGACGAGGTCCGGTTAAACGATGGGACGGTCATTAAGGACTATTTCCGGGTTCGTCTGGGAGTCAAGTATTTCAAGCCAATCGATAAGAACCGGTTTCTGGTCCCCCCGTCGGGGTGGTGTTCCTGGTATTACTACTACAAGGATGTCAGCGAGGACGAAGTCCTCTTGAATGCCCGCTGGATCGGCGCGAACCTCAAGGATTATGGAGCGAGATACGTTCAGATCGACGACGGCTGGCAAGGCTACGGTAAGGGCGGCGCGCGCGACTGGACGACTCTGAGCGAGAATTTCAAGAACGGCATGGGCCGCGTCGCGGCGGGCATCAACTCTTTCGGGTTGACACCCGGCATCTGGATAGCGCCCCATGGGCAGAGCAACCAAAATGTCGTCCGGAGCGCGAAGGACATCTTCCTGCTCAAAAAGGACGGAACGAGCGCCTCAAAGACCTGGGAAGGAGATTACCTGGTTGATCCCTCGAATCCCCGGTCAAGCCAATACCTGAAAGACCTGTTCGCGACCCTGGTTGGTTGGGGCTACGATTACTTCAAGATCGACGGCCAGCCGATCGTGATGGACGAATACCGTACGAAGAGCGCTTTTATGAAAAAGAAGGGTGGGGATCCCGAGATCCTCTATCGAAGAACCCTGGAAAGTATCCGCGGGGCCCTTGGCCCCGATCGCTATCTCCTCGGCTGCTGGGGCATCCCGCTGGAAGGCGCGGGGATCATGAACGGCTCCCGAACCGGGGGGGATGTCGTCCTGGGCTGGGAGGGGTTTCTGGGCGCCTTCGGCGCCACTATGGAGTATTATTACCAGCACAACATCGTCTGGTATACGGACCCGGACGTTATGTTGCTCCGTCCCCCCCTGCCGATTGAGCAAGCGAGAGCGTGGGCGACGCTGCAGGGCCTGACGGGGCAAGCTCTATTCGCGAGCGACCGGATGCCTGACCTCCCCGAGAACAGGGTCGAAATCCTGAAGCGGGTCTTCCCGGCAGTGGACGCCAGGCCCCTGGATCTCTTCCCGTCTCCGAAGTCCAAGCGGATTTGGGACCTCAAGATCCGCCACCTCAGCCGGGTCTACGACGTCGTAGGTCTGTTCAATATCGGCCAGTCCGCGGCCGAGACAACCCTGCTCCGATGGGCGGATTTGGGCCTCCCCGACAAGAAACCCGTCCATGTCTTCGATTTTTGGAATCACGAATACCTCGGCGCTTGGAAGACTGGAATAGCCGTAGATGTCCCTCCGGCCGCGTGCCGCGTCCTCACTCTTCTTCCTGCATCCGACGAGATCCAGATCATTTCGACGAGCCGCCACGTCACCCAGGGGTGGGTGGACCTCATCACGCTCAGCTCCGAGGACGGAGGCCGGCATTTCAAGGGGGCCAGCCATCTTGTTAAGGACGACCCATACGAACTCCGCTTCGCTTTCCCCCTTGGCCGGAATTTCGCCGTCAAGAGCGCGTCGGCGAGGGACGCCTCGGGAGAGTTGCCTGTCGAAGTCTTCGACCATCAAGGATGGTCCGCCGTACGCATCCGGCCGGCGCGAACGGACGACGCCGATTGGGAAGTATCCTTCGAACCGGCTGGCTCCTACAAGTTCGCGGTCCGAGAGCCGTCAGGAATCAGGGTGCAGAGGCGCGGCCTAGACGGTGTTGACCTAGAGTGGAATCCCCAGTATTACCTCAACGCTGGCTACGAGGTTTTTGTCAACGGGTCGCTCGCTGGCTATACACCAAGAGCTTCGTTCCCGCTGCGCGGCCTGGACCCGAACGCGTCCTATGCGGTCGAGGTCCGGACCGTCTGGGACGACGGTTCAGTAAGCCCCAAGGCGGCGATCACGACGTTCAGGCCGGCGGTGCTGATGCCGGAGGAAATCCCAATTGCCGAGCTCGAGCCGTCGCGAACGGCCTCAGACACCAAGGGCCTCCCGCCCGAGTGGGTTTTATCCCATAGGCCTTTCATGGTGAACGGCCGACGATTTGACGCCGGCCTCGGCCTGCGGTCAGGTTCGGAAGTCGAATATGACCTCAAGGGATTATTCGCAACCTTCCTGGCCGAGGTGGGCGTCGACGATTCAAGCCCCGAAATGAAGGACCCGGAGGCGCTCGAGTTTTCCCTGGTCGGGGATGGGAAGATCCTCTGGGCAAGCGGACCGGTCCGAAAATCGGATGGGCTGAAGCGGGTTGAAATTCCGGTCTCGGGAGTCCGCGCCCTCGTCCTCAGGGTCGCCGGGGGTGGCGCGGCGCGCACCTGGCGGCGCCCTCAAGGTGATTGGCTGAATGGCAAACTCCTGAGGCGATAGGAAATAACCGTCCTTTCGACCGCACCCCGGATCCTGGTCTAAAAAGGACGCTGGATTCTTATGTTGGAATCGGCGTCCGAGAAAGAGGCGAGGATAAAGGAATTATGATTCCTAGAGGCTCAGATGGGTCAACAGCCAGATTTCTTCCTTATGCCTTCGACTCGCCACGGCTACGGTGCTCAATTGTGCCCCGTGGATGCCTCAAGCCGTGCAAGGCTGTACAAAATTGCGACAATTTTCGCATGACGGGGATGATATCTCAATGGCAGATTTCTCGAGGAATAAGAGAGCGCGCCTGGGGTGAATCGAACACCCGACCCGCTGCTTAGAAGGCAGCTGCTCTATCCCCTGAGCTACAGGCGCGTCATGGATGATCAAAGCCGGGGCCGCGAAAGCCGTCCCGGCCTTCCCGGCCGGGCGCTCTATCGCAGGGCCGGTCGCTTTTTCGCGGGGAGCCAATCGGGGAGAGCGGATTTGAACCGCCGACCTCCTGCTCCCAAGGCAGGCGCGCTAGCCAGGCTGCGCCACTCCCCGTCCATTCCGCACCCCTCGATGAAAGCCCGTTCATCTTAGCAAATCGGGCCGGCGGCTGTCAATTTGACCGCGGAGGTCTGTTATCGGCGCATCCCCTTGTCGATCTGGGATCTGCCCACCTTCACGACGATCGGCCGGCCGTGCGGGCAAAGGGCGGGCTGGGACGATTTGAAAAGCTCGTCCACGAGATAGCCCATTTTTTCCCGGGTCAGCGGCTGGCCCGCTTTGATGGCTGTTTTGCAGGCCAGCGTCGCCAGGAACTTCTCGCGCCTGTCCCGGGCATTCGCCTGTTCCGCCTCCTCGAGCAGGGCTATAAAAACATCCGCGGCCTCCTCGGCCCGGAAGACGCCCGGGTACTCCTTGAGGGCGAAGGACCGGCCGCCCATGGCCTCGGCCCGGAACCCGAGCTCCTCGAAAAGCAAGGCGTTCTCCTCGAACGCGACGGCCTCGGACGGCGAAAGCTCCAAGAGGGCCGGGATGAGGAGGGTCTCCCGGGGCCAGAGCTTCCGGCGGTCGATCTCCCGGAACTTGTCGAAGAGGATGCGCTCATGGGCGTTGTGCTGGTCGATGACCAGGAGGCCGTCCTCCGCGCTCGCGACGATGTAGAGGTTCTGGAACTGGCCGAGAACCTCGGGGCCCGTTCCGGCCTTCTCCGGCCCGCCGAAGGTTGGAGCGGCCGGACCGGCCGAGAGAACGGGCTCCCAGGCCGTCGGACCGGATCCTTCTCTCGCCGCTTCGCCCCCCTGCCCGGGCTCGAGACCCGGCATGGGAACGGACTCCTCCGCGACGCCATGAGGGGTGGCGGTCACGGCCGGGACCGGATAGACGTCCTTGACCGTATGCTCCTTGAGAGTCCCGTGTTCCACGGCCCTGAGAACGAGCCGGAAGACGAGCTGGGAGTCCTTGAACCGGACCTCGGCCTTGGCCGGATGGACGTTGACATCGACGTCGCCGTATGGAAGCGTGATGAAGAGGAATGCCTCGGCCGACCTGTTCCGCTCGAGGATCCCGGTGTACGCCTGGTTGAGGGCGGCTTGGAGGATGCGGTCCTTGACCGGCCGGCCGTTGACGAAAAAATGCTGGACGGAACGGTCCGTACGTCCCCGCAGCGGCCGCGACGAATAGCCGGAGAGCCGGCCCTCCCCTTCCGCTCCCGCGACCTCCATCAGGCCGTCCACGACGTCCTTTCCGTAGAGCTGGAAGATCCGGTCCTTCAGCGCGCCGACCGGCGGGCAGTTGATCGTCTCCCGCGTCCCGTGGACGAGGACGAAGCGGACGCTCGGATGCGACAGGGCGGCCAGCGTCAGGTATTTGGTGATCAGGCCGACCTCGGAGGAGCTCGACCGAAGGAATTTCCGCCGGGCGGGCAGGTTGAAGAACAGGTCGCGGACCTCGACCGCCGTCCCCCGCGGGAAGGCGATGTCCGTGACGGCCACGAGCTTTTCCCCTTCTCGCTCGATCAGGGTGCCGCGATCCTCGGTCCCGTCGAACGTCCTCAGGGAGAGCCTCGAGACGGCCGAGATGCTGGCCAGGGCCTCACCGCGGAAGCCGAGGGTCGAGATCCTCTCCAGGTCCTCCTCGGCCAGGATCTTGCTCGTCGAGTGGCGCCGGAAGCAGAGGGCGGCATCCTCCCGGCTCATCCCCGACCCATTGTCCTGGACCTTGATCGAGCGCTTCCCGCCGTCGAGGAGTTCGACCCGGACATCGGTCGCTCCGGCGTCGAGGGAATTTTCGACGAGCTCCTTGACGACGGACACGGGCCGCTCGATGACCTCGCCGGCCGCGATCTTCTGGGCGATCTCCGGGGCCAGGATATGTATCTTCTTCATGTTCTGACGACCTCACCTTCTGTCGAACGCTCTGAAACCCGGGTGATGCGAACCCGGACGATCTCCCGTCTCGGCGCCGGGCATGACGGAACCCGGACCCTGATATAATTGCCGGTCAACACTTCCGCTAATCCTTCCCTGCCATTTTTCGCGTCCAAGGGCATACCCGGCTCCTCCCTTTCTGCCTGCCACGGGCCTCCATCGCCCCTCCCGATGACAACCGCTTGGAGGTCCTGCCCCAGGAAGGAGGCCCGGAACCGCAGGTTTTTTTCCGCGGAGAGCTTGCGGAGGGCTTGCGACCGCTCCCTCTTGAGCCGCTCCGGGACCTGGGGCATCGCCGCCGCCGGCGTCCCCGCGCGCGGCGAATAGGGGAAAACGTGAAAATATGTCAGCGGCGACCGCGAGAGGAATTCTTCGAGAAGGGCGAAGTCGTCGTCCGCCTCCCCGGGGAACCCGACGATGACATCGGCGCCAAGAGACGCCCCGGGCGACCGGCCCTTGAGGTCGGAGAGGATGGACTGAGAGATCTCCGGTCCGGCCGACCGCCCCATTTTTTCGAGGACCCGGCTTGAAGCGTGCTGGAACGATAGATGGAAATGCTGGCAGATCTTCGGATTTCCGGCGATGTGGGCCACGAGGGCCCCGTCCGTTCGCCGCGGGTCCAGGGAGCTCAGCCTGACCCGGCCCAGGCCCTCCGCGTTCTCGATCACGCGGAGAAGCCCGGGCAGGGAACCTCTCGGCTCCAGGTCCTCGCCGTAGGACGATAGATGGATCCCGGCCAGGACGATCTCCCTGTACCCGGCCCGGATGAGGTCCTGGACGCGGGCCAGGACGCGGGCCTCGCCAAGGCTCGCGCTTCTTCCCCTGACGCTCGGGATGACACAGAACGCGCACCGGTCATCGCACCCGTCCTGGACCTTGAGAAGCGCCCGGGAGCGGAACGCGACGTCCTCCGGGCCGGCCATCCCCGGCTCCGCCCTTTCGTCAGGCCCTGTTATTCCGGCGAGCGCGAGGACCTTTCCCGGCAGGCCGGCCTTCCCGCTGTTGGGGACGACGAGGAGGACCTGGGGAATGGCCTCTATCTCGTGCCGGGCCCGCTCGGCATAGCAGCCCGTGACGACGAGCTTGGCCGCAGGGTTTTCGCGCGTGACCTTCGGATGAATTCCTGACGTCCCGGTCGGCCCGGCCGGTCAGCGTGCAGGAGTTGACGAGGACGAGGTCGCTCCGGGCCGAGTCGTCCTCCAGCCGCAGCCCGCCCTTCCGGAAGGCTTCGGCCCAGGCGAAAGCCTCGGCCTGGTTGACGCGGCAGCCGAAGTTCTGGATGGAGAAGGAGGGCATCGGAAGCAGTCAAGGTTTTCCTTGGAGCTTCTTCGAGCTCGGCCTCGACCTGGGCGGCCATCTTGGCCCGGTAGCCGACGAGCTTATTCGCGGAGGTCCTCGTTCTTCAGGGCCAGGATCTCGATCGCGAGGAGGGCGGCGTTCGACCCGCCGTGCTTGCCCAGGGCCATGGTCGCCACGGGGATGCCCTTGGGCATCTGGACGGTCGACAGCAGGGCGTCCAGGCCGCCCAGCGCGCCGCTCTCGACCGGCACGCCGATGACGGGCCGGACGGTGTGGGCGGCGACGACGCCGGCCAGGTGGGCGGCCTTGCCGGCCACGGCGATGAAGACCTCGGCGCCCGCGGCTTCGGCTCTGTGCACCAGGTCGCAGCGTGCGCTCGGGCGAGCGGTGGGCCGAGGTCACCTCGAGGGCGATACGGACGCCGAATTCCTTCAGGATCTCGAGGGCGTCCTCGACGATCTCGAGATCGGACTCGCTGCCGATGAAGATGACCATGACGTTCATGCGCGGTCTCCTCCTTGCACCGGCGCCGATGTCGCGGCGGTAATGCATGGCCTCGAAATGGATCCGGCCGACGGCGCCGTAGATCTTCTCATGGTCTCGCTCGAGCGTCGCTCGGAGGCGCAGATCCCGAGGACCCGGCCGCCGTTCGTCGTGTAGGCGCCGTTCTCGAACTTCGTCCCGGCGTGGAAGACCGTCGACCCCGGCGATCTCCGCCACGTCGTCCAGGCCCGAGATGACCTTGCCCTTTTCGTAGTGGGCCGGGATATCCGCCCGAGGCCAGGACGACGCAGCCCGAGCGGGCTTTCCGACCAGCGGACCTCGTCTTGCAGGAGTTCTCGTCGACCGCGGCCGATCAGGAGCTCGACGAGGTCGCTCTCGAGGCGGAGCATCTGGGGCTGGGTCTCGGGGTCGCCGAAGCGGCAGTTGTATTCGAGGACCTTCGGCCCCTCGTCGGTGAGCATCAGGCCGGCGTAGAGGACGCCCTTTGAACTTCCGGCCCTCCTCGCGCATGCGGGTGACGGTCGGATGGATGATCGCCGTTCATGACCTCGTCGAAGAGCTTCTCGGTCATGAAGGGCGAGGGCGAGATCGCCCCCATCCCGCCCGTGTTCGGGCCTTCGTCGCCGTCGTAGGCGGCCTTGTGGTCCATGGCCGTGACCAGGGGCTGGACCCGGGTCCCGTCGGCGATGACGATGAAGGAGACCTCCCGGCCCCGGAGGAACTCCTCGATGACGATCCGCCGGCCCGCCTCGCCGAACTGTCTTCTCGACCATGCATCGTCCGCCGCCGCCTCCTCGGCCTTCTTCCGGCCGTGGCAGACGACGACGCCCTTGCCCGCCGCCAGGCCGTCGGCCTTGATGACGACCGGGAAGCCGAACTCGCCCGAGCGCGATGATCTTCCGGGCCTCGTCGAAGGCGTCGGCGATCTTGAACCGGCCGGTCGGGATCTTGTGGCGCTCCATGAACTGCTTGGCGAAGACCTTGCTCGCCTTCGATCTCGGCCGCCTTTTTCGACGGGCCGAAGATCGCTGAGGCCGCGCTTCTCGAACTCGTCCGCGATGCCGAGCATGAGAGGGACCTCGGGGCCGACGACGGTCAGGTCGATCTTCTCGCCGGACGGCGAATTCGAGCGAGCCCGTCGATGTCCGTTTCCTCGAGAGGGACGTTTTCCGCGACGAGCCGGGTGCCGCCGTTGCCGGGCGCGCAGTAGACCTTTTCGGCCTGCGGGCTCTGGGCGATCTTCCAGGCCAGGGCGTGCTCCCGCCCGCCGGAGCCGACGATCAGGATTTTCATGGTCTCACCCTCCGTTCCCGTCGGATTCGAGGCCCCCTCAGCCCTGGCGAGCCGGCCGCAGGTTCTCGGCGAAGAGGCGGGCGTATCCCGGGTCGGCGATGGCGCTGGCCACGATCCGGGCCGCCAGGGGCAGGGCCTGCTCCGGCGGCAGGCAGAAGCCCATCGTCCAGGAAATTCCGCCGGTAGCGGGACACCGCGTCCTTGACGTTCTTGTCCCGGATCGATGACATCGGCCATGAGGCCGGCGAGCGCGTCGAAGTCGTTCTCCTGTCATGCCGAAGCGGGTCATCTCCTGGACGCCGAGGCGGATGCCGCTCGACTCGAGGAACGTCGCGTCGTCGGGCAGGGCCTGGTAGTTGGTCAAGATGTTGTTGTCCTCGAGGCGGCGGGCGATGTCCATGCCGGGGCCGAAGGCGCTTGACGCGGATGATGACCTGGTGGGTCTCGGTGTAACCGTCGCGCTTCGTCGCCTTCGACCGGGATGCCGTGGGCCTTGAGGGCCTTGGCGAAGGCCTTGGCGTTGGCCCGGACCTGGGCCTGGAACGGCTCCTTGAACTCGTTCATCTCGTAGGTCGCCATGAGGAGGCCGAGGAGGGTCCCGAGATGGTGGTTGCTCGTCGAGCCGGGGAAGGCCCGCGCCCGGATATCGAGCCAAAGAGGCCGGAACGGCGAGTCCTTGGGGAAGTTGCCGGCGACGACGCCGCGCTGGGTCCCGAAGAAGGTCTTGTGCGTGCTGCCCGTGACGACGTCCGCCCCTTCGGCCAGCGGCGCCTGGAAGGCGCCGTAGAGCCCGAGGACGTGGGCCATGTCGAACATGATGACCGGCCGCTGCGGCCAGCTCCGGACGATGTCGGCCACGAACTTGACCGGCTCGCGATAGAGGAACATGCTCTTGCCGAAGATGATGAGCTCGGGCCGGCGGCTTTCGAGAAGCTCGCCGAGCTTCCGGACGTCGGGCTTGTAGGGATTGTCGCTTGAGGACCGGGAAATTGACGACCCGCTCCTTGCCCGTCCGGGTCCTCCTCGACGAAGTTGAACAGGGCGCCCATGGGCTGGGAGCTGAGGTGGCCGCCGTAGATGAGCTCGTTGTTCATGACCAGCCGCATCCGGCGCGACGGCCGGGCCTCGGGCTTGCCCCGGTTGATGAACTTCGACCATGCCCTTGAAGACGACCTCGTTGGCCATCTGGCCGCTGACCGGCCGGAGCTCGACGTCGGTGCAGCCGAAATATTTCTCGAGCTCGCGCTGGGCCTCGAGCTCGACGTCCCGGATGAAGTCGTGCCCTGGTAGAAATAGACCTCCTCGCCCTTCATCGTCCGGTGCTCGGCGTAGCGGCCGGAGGGGTCGGCGATCTCGCACATCTTGACGAGGAGCGACGGCGTCGACTCCGAGGGGATGAGGTTGAAGCATTCCTGTCTGGCGCCAGGCGCTGTTCCGCTCGGCCCGGCCGCCAGGCTCTGCGTTTTTTCGTAGAATGATGCCATTCGATGAACTCCTCGACGGCCGTCCCGGCCTATTTGAAGTTCGCGGCTTCGATATCCCGGATCTTCTGGACCCGGCGGGCGTGGCGGCCGCCCTCGAACTCCGTCTCGAGCCAGATCCGGACGAGGCGGAGGGCCAGCTCGAGGGAGTGGGTCCGGCCGCCCAGGGTCAGGCAGTTCGAGTCGTTGTGTTTCCGGCTCATCTCGGCCGCGTATTCGCTCGAGCAGGGCGTCGCCCGGATGCCCTTGAACTTGTTGGCCACGATCGGCCATGCCCAGCCCCGTGCCGCAGACGAGGATGGCCCGGTCGCAGACGCCTTCGACGACGCCCCGGGCGGCCCGGGCCCCGTAGTCGACGTAGTCCACGGTTTCGCCGGCGCCGCAGCCGAAATCCTCGAACGCGATCCCGCTGGCCGCGCAGGTAATCCGCGACGCCGGACTTGAGATCGTACCCGGCATGGTCGGACGCAAGAGCGACTCTCATCCCGGACTCCTTTCTGGCCGCCGAGACCGCCGGATGGCGTCCGCCGGACTCGTCGCCGAAAGCCTCGCCCTGGTCAACTCCGGCCCGGCCGCCGCTTGGCCTGGACGGCCGTCTTCCCTTCGGTCATCCCGGCCGCCTCGGGCAGGACGTCGAGCGCCTTGAGCACGGCCGGGTCGGACAGGCGAGCGACGCGGACCCCTTCTTCGAGGCCCCAGATGGCGCCGGCGATCTCCCGTTCGAGCTCCCTCCGGATCTCCTCCTCGGCGTCCTTGAACGCCTTTTCGTCGTCTCCGACGCTGTGCGGCTTGAGATACTTCCGGAAATCCTCGATGACGGCCGCGTCCACAATGAAGGTCTTGCCGACGACGATCTTTCCGGGGCCGGAACTCTCCGGGCCTTTCGGATCCTGGGGGAAGACGAAAGTCTGGCCCAGGTCGGTCTGGTGCTGGACAAGCTTCCGGGCGTAGCTGAAAAAGGCCCCGCTCAGGCGCAGCCGGCCGGTATAAGGCTTCAGGAGAGAATCCACCTTGTAATCGGGCGTGATCCCGCCCTGGCCCAGGACCTTGCGGCCCCGGTCGGTGTACTTGACTTCGCGGCTGTCGTCGGGGGCCCGCTTGGCGAGGAGAAGGTAATCGTCGATCTGGCTGTAATCCCGCTGGATGGACCGTCCGCTCGGCGTCAGGTACTTGGCCACGGTCAGGGCCACCGCCGCGTCGGGGGCGAGAGGGAAAACCGTTTGGACGAGGCCCTTGCCCCACGAATCCTCGCCGACGATGAGGCCCCGGTCATGGTCCATGACGGCCCCGCTGACGATCTCGGAGGCGCTGGCCGTCCCCTGATCGATGAGGATGACGAGCGGGAGCTTCTCGTACTGGCCGTCCCGTTCGGCCTTGAACTCCCGGTCATAGGCCGGGTTGCGGCCCTTCATGGAGACGATGAGCGTCCCGGACGGGAAGAACAGGTCGGCCACCTCGATGCACTGGACGAGGGGACCGCCGGTATTCGAACGGAGGTCCAAAATAAGGCTCTTCATCCCCCGGCCGGAAAGCTTGACCAGGGCTTCCTCGAGCTCCCGGGGGGTTTCCTTGGCGAAATTCCGGATGAAGACGTATCCGACCCCGTTGTCCAGCATGAAGGAATAGGGCACGCTCAGGAGCGGGATCTCCTCCCGGGTGATGGTCAACTCGAAGGGCTTGTCCAGCCCGTCGCGGACGATGGTGATCGTGACCTTGGTCCCTTTGTCCCCGCGGAGCTTCTGCATCGCCTCGTAGCTCGAGATCGGGACCGTGCTCTCGCCGTTGATTTGGGAGATCGTGTCGCCGGACTGGATGCCGAGGCGCCAGGCCGGAGTCCCCTCGATCGGCGAAATGACCACGATCTTATCCCCCTGCTTCTGGATCTGAATGCCGAGGCCATAATACTTGCCCGTGTATTCCTCCCTCTGACGGGAGAAACTGTCAGGATCCAGGAAATAGGAATGGGGATCGAGCGTGTCCAAGGTCCCCCTGATCGAGGAATAGGCGAGCTGTTGCTCGTCGACCGGCTTGTAATATTCCGCCTCGAGGATCTGGGCCATGGCCCGGACCTTCGTCAGGGCCGCGGCCCACTGGTCCTGGTCATGGGACGGCATCGGGCCCAGGAGAGCGGCCACAAGGAAGAGGAGGATAACCCGTTTTTTCATGGTCTTCGCCGAAAAAACATCTTACCAAAGCCCTCCTTTAAAGTAAAGCTGACGGAGGTGTGCGGTCTTTTGCGCTCCCCCCTACCAGATGGCATGCCCGCCGTGGTATAATGTGCGGAGAGAAGGTCATGTTCGGAAGCGTCGGGCCTACGGAACTCATCCTCATCTTCATCATCGCCCTGCTCGTTTTCGGCCCCAAGAAGCTCCCCGAGGTCGGCAAGTCCGTCGGCAAGGCCCTCCGGGAGTTCAAGAAGGCCTCGGAGGAGATCAAGGGGAGGATCGAAGACGAGATCAACGCCTCGGAGCTCAAGGACCTCGGCAAGGACCTCCAATCCGGCGTCAACAGCCTCAGGGACGGGATCAGGGGGATCGCCGATGCCACCGGAGTGACGGACCTCAGGAACGAGATCAAGGGAACGGCGCAGGCTCCGGCCGCCCCGAGCCCCTATGACCGGCAGGAGAAATTGGTGGCGCCGGAGGAAGGCCCGGCGAAGGACCCCCAGCCCGACGCCATAAAGATCAACAAGGACGCGACCGGAAATGAGAATGGGGAAGGGCCAAAAATCTCCGGATGAGATGACCTTCCTCGAGCATCTGGAGGACCTCCGGAAGCGGCTCTTCTATTCCGCCATCGCCTTGCTCGTCGGCTTCGTGCCGGGGTGGATTTTCGCCAAGCAGATCTTCAATATCCTCGCCCGGCCCGTCACTGAGTATTTCTCCGCCGAGGGAGAGAGCCTTGCCTTCACGCACCTCATCGATCCCTTCATGGTGTATCTGAAGACCGGCTTCTTGGCCGCGGCGTTCGTCGCCTCGCCCTTCATCTTCCTCCAGCTTTGGTATTTCATGGCCCCGGGTCTCTACCAAAAGGAGAAGAAGTACGTCGTCCCTTCGTCGTCATGACGACCGTATTCTTCTCGGCCGGCGCGGCCTTCGCTTATTTCATCGTCTTCCCCTTCGCCTGCCGTTTCTTCCTGCAGCTCGGCAGCGGCTTCAAGCCCGTCATAATGGTTGACGAGTACTTCGGCTTCGCCCTGAAGATGCTTGCTCGAGCATCGCCTTGACGTTCGAGACGCCGACGCTCGTCTATCTTTCTGTCCAAGATGGGCATCATCACCGCCAATTGGATGATCAAGAACTTCAAGTATGCCGTGCTGGTCATATTCATCATCGCGGCCGTCATCACCCCGACGCCCGACTGGATCAACCAGAGCATCGTGGCCCTCCCGATGTTGGCCCTCTACGGCCTCAGCATCCTGATCGCCCTCATCGTCGGACGCCAGAAAACGAAAGCCGCGGCTTCCTCCGGGGATCCGTCGGCCGGATAAATAGACAGCCCCGGGGAAGGGCACCCAAGAAAAGCCGGCCGCGCCCGCTTTTTCCCCCGGCGCCGGCCGTCGACGGAAGGACGGTTCTGACGACATGGACGGACGCTTGATCATCCGGAACGAACGCGTGGAGACCGCAGAAAAGCTCGTTTCCGAGAACCCCGCCACCCTCGAGCCCGTCGGCGAAGCGAGCCTGGCCTCCGGGGCCCTCTGCGAAGAGGCCGTCCGGGCCGCGAAGGAGGCCTATCCTTTTTGGAGGGAAATGCCGCCGGCCGACAAGCGGCGGATCTTCAAGCGCGCGGAAGCCGTCCTCGAGCGCCGGAGCGGAGAGGCGGCCAGGCTCATCGCCAGGGAAAAAGGGTCTCCGTACGCCGAATCGCTGGCGGTCGAGGTTTACAGCGCCCTCGAATCGCTCAATTACTACGCCGGGAACCAGGGGCGGCTCCTTCGGCCCCTGGCCGCGAAACACCACGTCCCCCTTTTCCATCACAAGAAGAGCGCTTTCCATTTCCACCCGCTGGGCCCGACGCTCATCATCTCTCCCTGGAACTTTCCCTTCCTCATCCCCTTCTGCGATGTTCTGAGCGCCCTGACCGCCGGGAACACGGTCGTCCTCCGGCCGTCGACGACGACACCGCTCGCCGCGCTCCTTCTCGGCGAGATCTTCATCGAGGCCGGACTGCCGCCGGGCGTGCTCAACGTCGTCGTCTGCCGCGTGCCCCAGGCCGAAGCCATGATCGTCCATCCCGGCATTCAGACCGTGATGTTCACGGGGAGCGTGGGGGTCGGCAAGCGGATCATGGAGCTGGCCAGCCGGAACCTGACCAACCTGACCCTCGAGCTCGGCGGCAAGGACCCCATGATCGTCCTCGAGGACGCCGACCTCGAGAGGGCCGCCCGCGGAGCCGTCTGGACGTCCTTCATGAACTGCGGCCAGAGCTGCGGCTCGATCGAACGGGTTTATGTGGCCAGAGAGGTCGCCGAAAAATTCACGGCCAGGGTCATCGACCTCGCGAGACAGGTCAAGGTGGGAGATCCTCTGGAGCCCGGGGTGGACATGGGACCGATGGCCAACGCGGCGCAGCTCAAGGTCGTCGAGGAGCACATCGCCGACGCCCGGGCCAAGGGCGCCGCCGTCCCGGTCGGAGGGTCGAGGATCGCGCCGCTCCCCGGCCATTTCATCGAGCCCACCGTCCTCACCGGCGTCGACCACACGATGAAGATCATGACCGAGGAGACGTTCGGTCCGACGCTGCCCATCATGGCCTTCGGCCGTCCGGAGGAGGCCGTGGCCCTGGCCAACGACAGTCTCTATGGATTGACGGCCTCGGTCTGGACGCGGAGCCGGAAGCGCGCCGAGTGGTTCGCCGAGCGGCTGGACGCAGGGTCGGTCACGGTCAACGACCACATGTCTTCTTTCGTCGAGCCCCGGGCCATCTGGGGCGGCATCAAGCAGACGGGCATGGGGCGGTCCCATGGCCCCTTCGGCCTCCACGAGCTGGTCAACATCAAGTACGTGAGCCTGGACTTCCTCGGGAAGAAGTCCCAAACCTGGTGGTTCCCCTATGACCAGGGCCTGGAGCATATCCTCGAAAAGACGATCACCGTCTATCACGGAGAGGGCCTCGGGCGGAGACTGGGGGCCGCCTTCGCGCTCCGTTCCGGGCTCGGGCGCATCCTTCGGACGAGCGCGGCGATGAACTACGTCAAAAGCCTGCCCCGGATCTTCAAGAGATGAAAACCCGGCCGAAGCTCATCGGTCTGACCGGCACCAACGGCGCCGGCAAGGGAGAGGCGGCGGCATTTTTCATGGCCGGGGCTATGCGTACGCTTCGCTCTCCGACATCCTCCGCGAGGAGCTCCGGGACCGCGGCCTGGAGATCACGCGAGACGGCCTGATCAGCGAAGGGCAACGAGCTGCCGGGAAAGATTCGGCCCCGACGTCCTGGCCCGCCGGACCATGGCCAAGGTGGCCGGGCCGACGGTCATCGACAGCATCCGCAACACCCGCGGAGGTGGCCGTCCTGCGGGACGCCGGGCGATTCGTCCTGCTGGCCTTCGACGCGCCCGCCGAGGTGCGCTTCGGCCGCGTCACGGCCCGCGGCCGGAACGAGTCGCGCCGCGACGCTCGAGGAATTCCGGAAGGAAGAGGACGAGAGAAGCGGGACGGCGGCGGCCGCCCAGCAGCTCCAGCCTGCATGGCCCTGGCCGACCGAACGATCGTCTGGAACGACGGCACGATCGAAGACCTGCACCATCGCCTGGAGGAAATCCTATGACGCCCACGCGCACTCCAAGGAAGAGTATTATCTGGGCATCGCCAAGGAGGTGGCCCGCCGGAGCACCTGCTTCCGCCGGTCCATCGGGGCGCATCATCGTCCGGGACGACCAGATCATCTCCACGGGCTACGTCGGCGCGCCGCGCAAGACCAGGACAGCGTCGAGCACGGCTTCTGCCTGCGGGACCAGCTCGGCATCCCCCACGGCCAGCGCTACGAGCTCTGCCGGAGCGTCCACGCCGAGCAGAACGCCATCATCAACGCCGCCCGGGCCGGGGTCAGCCTCCTCGGCGGCGACATGTATATCTATCGGGAGCGCGCCCGGAGACCGGCAAGCGCGATCAACGCCTTCCCCTGCTTCATCTGCAAGAAGATGATCATCAACGCCGGTCTCGTCCGCGTCGTCTGCTCGACCGCGGCCGGGCTGCACGCAGAGTCTTTCGCATCGACGAGTGGGCCCGGGCCTGGCGCGAAGCGCGACATCCTCGACGACACACACCAGTACGGGAAAAAATCATGACGGCAGGGGTCGCCGGGGGCCGAAGCCGCCTCGCCCTGCTGACTCTGACTCGCCGCTCGTCCGTTCCAGGGCCAACCGCTCGCCCGCTCCCGGCCGGACACGGAATGGCAGGCCCGCGGCCGAGCGACGGCCCGGGCTCCTGCGCCTCCTGGGCATCGACGCCTCGCCCGAATCGATGGACTACGTCCGTCAACAAAACCCAGTTCCAGCTCCATACCCTGCTCACCGAGCAGCGCCACCCCAAGACCTGGAATCCTCGAGCGAGCGGATCCAGAAGGACACCGCAGGCCGGACTGCGGATGCTCTTCGCGGTCGACGAGGACGTCGCCGGCCAGGCTCGAGCCATGGCGGCCGAACGGCGGCCGCTCGACCGGGCTCGTCGGCGAGCCATCGAGGCCGCTGTCCTGGCCAAGAGGAAATCTATGTCTACGGCTGCGGCGCCACGGGGCGGCTGGCCAAGCAGATGGAGAGCGTCCTTCTGGCGCCCGTTCTGGCGAAAGGTCAAGCCGAGACCGAAGATCTGGTCCAAGCTCGCCGGGGGCCTCGTCGCGGGCGATCGAGGACGAGCTCGTCGGCGAGATGACCGGCGGCGACCGGGCCCTGATCAGCTCCCTCGAGGGTTTCGAGGACCTCCAGCTCATCGGCCGCCTGCAGCTCCGGACCGCGGGATGCCAGCGGGCGACGTCGTCATCTGCGTCACCGAGGGCGGCGAGACGTCTCGGTCATCGGCACGGTCCTGGGGGCCTCGAGCAGTGGACGGCGCGGCCCGGCTACGACCCGCGCGCAAGCCGGAGGAGCCTTTACTTTATCTACAACAACCCCGACGACAAGCTCCTGCCCTTCGAGCGCAGCCGGAAGGTCATCGAGGAAGCCGGGCATCACCAAGATCAACCTGACGACCGGCCCCCAGGCCATCGCCGGCTCGACCCGGATGCAGGCCACGACGATCGAGACGTTCGTCTGGGCAGCGCCCTCGAGACGGCCGTCGAGCGCTCCTGCGCAAGGCCCTCTCCGCGAAAGGAGATGGCGCGGCTCGGGCTTCCGGGAGGCCGGTCGACGATCGGGGCCAGGCTGAGGCAGTTCGCCTCGGTGCTCGGAGCGACGCAGGAGAGCGCTCCCGGCTCTGGCCCGGCTGACGGACCTCGAGGCGGAGGCCTACGCCGACGGCTGTTTCTCAACTTATTTCGCGGACGAAGGCCTGATCACCGTCTTCATCGACAGCACGGAGCGAAGCCCGACGTTCCGGCTCTATCCGCTCGACACCGTCAAGGAGCCCCAGCGCAAATGCTGGATCCAGGTCTGGACGGGGGCGCGAGACGGGCCGGGACGCCTGGCGGGCTTTCCTGGGACGGCCGTTCCGGGGCCTCGCCGCGAGTCCTACCGGGCGCCCTTCGAAGAGAAGATCGACGATCCGTACCTCCGGCGGGCGGCCCTCGAGAGCCTGAAAAAGGCGGGCGACGACCAGGCAGGACCTCTACGATTTCTCCTTCTCGGCGTCAAACCGCGAAACCCGGGGGCCGAAATCCGGCGACCTGGGGGTCCTCGTCGCCCTCCCGCCCGAGGCGATGGAATTCCGGAACAACGGGTCCGTATTTCCGGCGCTTCATGGACCTCTTTGCCGGGGACGGGATGAGCTTGGCCGTCCTTCTTGTCACGGACGCGGATCCCAAGACCGCCGCGAGGCTCAAAGAGCAGGTCCGGCGGGCCTACAAGGGCAAGCCGGACGCCCTCCGGGTCGTCCTCGTCCAGGTCCCGGCCGCCGGGCCCGGCGATCCCTTCGGCCTGAACGGGCAGGTCGCGGTCAAGATGATCCTCAACGCCCACTCGACGGCGGTCATGGCCAAGCTGGGCAAGGTCATCGGGAACACCATGACCAACGTCAGCCCGTCGAACCTGAAGCTCATCGGGCGCGCGACCTATCTCATCCAGTCCCACGTCAATGATGTCCTGGGGCGGGCGGCGTGGGGCAAGGCGAACGGCAGGCCGAAGCAGATCTCCTATGGCGAGGCCAACGCGGTCCTGTTCGATTCGATCGCCTATCTGGGAAACCGGCAGAAAGAGGCCGGGCAGACGGCCGAGGTCGCCTTCTCTATCGTCCGCTCCCTGGAGTCCCTGAAGCTGATGCGCGCCGTCAGCCATGACGAGGCGCTGGAGATTATCAGGACGACCGGGCTCGCCGCGTACCTGGCCGGCGCCAAGGGCGGCTGAGGCGGTTTGACCCCTCCTTGATTACGGGAGGGGCGGACCGTCGAGGTCGTAGCACGGCGGGGAAGCCGGTCGCGGTTTCCGCCGGGCCTTCGATCCGGTCTGCGGGTAGACGAAGACCTCGCCGGCGTAGTTCCGCATCACGACCTGCTCGTCGTTGATCGACTGGACGTAGTTCGGGATGAGCGGGATCTTCCCGCCGCCTCCCGGCGCGTCGATGCAGTAATACGGGACGGCCATGCCGGACGTCCAGCCTCTCAGGGCGTCCATGATCTCGAGCCCCTTCTCGACCGTCGTCCGGAGGTGCTCCGTCCCGCTCACGTAGTCCGCTTGGTAGATATAGTACGGCCGGACCCGGACCGCGAGGAGTTTCTGCATCAGCCGTTTCATCGTCTGCGGGTCGTCGTTGACGCCCTTGAGCAGGACGGTCTGGTTTCCGAGCGGAATGCCCGCGTCGGCCAGCATGGCGAGGGCCTTCGTCGCTTCCGGCGTGATCTCGTCCGGATGGTTGAAATGGACATTGACGTAGAGCGGGTGGTACTTGCGGAGCATCGCCACGAGCTTCTCCGTGATCCGCTGCGGCAGGACGCACGGCACCCGGGTCCCGATCCGGATGATCTCGACGTGGGGAATGGCCCGGATGGCCTTGACGATGTTCTCGATCTTCCGGTCGCTGAGCATGAGGGGGTCGCCGCCCGAGATGATGACGTCGCGGACCTCCGGGTGGGCCCGGATATACTCGATCCCGCCCTTCGAGGTAGCGCGGATGGATCTTCGACGGGTCTCCGACCTTCCTCTTCCTCGTGCAGAACCGGCAGTAGGAGGCGCAGCTGTGCGAGACGAGGAACAGGACCCGGTCGGGATAGCGGTGGACGATCCCGGGCACCGGCGAATCCTCGTCCTCGAGCAGGGGGTCGGCGTCCCCGGTGTTCTCCTTGAGCTCGGCCGGGTCGGGGACCATCTGGCGCCACATGGCGTCGCCCTTCTCCTTGATCAAACTGGCATAGTGCGAGGTGATCTGGATCTTGAACACGCGGGCGATCCGCTTGACCTCCTCCAGATCGAGTCCGAACGTGCGGGCGATCTCCTCAGGCTTCCTGAGACTGCCCTGAAGCAAACGTTGCCAGTCGTCCATCTCCTCAAGACTCCTTACTCACCGAAAATATTTCGCATAAATGACGCGATCGTCGCCCGCCTTGTAATAATCAGGGATCCGGGCGACTTCCTTGTAGTCCAGGTTGATATAGAACTGCCGCGTGGGGTTGTACTTGGGCTGCGACGAGGTCTCGATGATGATCATCCGGCCGCCGATCTTCAGGACCTCGGCCTCGAGCCACCGGACGAGCGCCTTCCCGTGCCCTTTCCCCTGCTCCGCCGGCGAAACCGCCATCCAGTACAGGTCGTAGCCGTCTTCTGCGAGCGGGGTCGGCCCCCAGGTCAGGTACCCGGCGACCCGCTTCCGCTCGTTCTCGATGACGACGACCCGGTAATCCTCCTGCTCCGGGACGCCGAGACAGATGTCGATGAGCTCTTCGGCCACGTCGACCTCGGCGGGCGTGAACATCCCCGTGGCCCGGATGAGGTCGAGGACCGGCGCTTTATCTTGCGGCTGCAGCGGACGGATCATTCGTCTCTCTTCTCTTCATGGCGTTCTGAAGCATCGTCTTCCAGAAAGCCGCGTATTCGATGCCCGCCGCCTTCAGGGCCCGGGCGTATCCGGCGTTGAGGCTGATATCAGGGTTCGGGTTGACCTCGAGGATGAAGATCCGGCCTTTGCCGTCCATGCGGAAATCGACGCGGGCGTAATCCTGGCAGCCCATGGTCACGAACGCTTCGACCGCCACGGCCTGGAGCTTCTGGCGGAGCTCATCCTCGATGGGCGCGGGGCAGACCGGCGGCGTCTTCTGGTAGAGCGGATGGTCCTCGAACCACTTCGCCTCGTAGCCGCAGATCTTGGGCATCCCCTTGGGCATCTGGGAAAAGTCGATCTCGGAGACCGGCAGCGGCACGACCGACGCGTTCTCCATCACGGAGACGTTGAACTCCCGGCCGTCGATGTACGGCTCGATCAGGGCCGGCTGATGGTAGTTGTCGAGCACGCGCTGGACCTGCCGCCGGAAGTTCTCCTCGTCGTGGACGACGGACTCGGGGTAGATGCCGAGGCTCGCGTCCTCGGAATTCGGCTTGACGATAATCGGGAACTTGAGCTCGAGCGGCTGGCCGGCCAAGAACATGAGCTGGGCCGACGCGGTCGGGAGGTTGCACGACCGGAGGACGGCCTTGGCCTTGTGCTTGTCCTGGCAGATGGCCAGCGTCTTCGACTGGTTGCCGGTGAAGGCGATCCCCAGGAGCTCGAAGATGCCGGCGACGTTGGATTCCCACTGGGGCCGGCCGAAAAATCCCTCGCAGAGATTGACGAGGACGTCGGGGTTCTCTTCCTTGACCCGGTTGAGGAAATTGAGAAGGCTCCGCTGGAGCGGGATGAGCGTCGTCCTGCACCCCAGGGTCTTGACCGCTTCGTTGACCTGCTGGGCCATCTCGGCCACGGACTCCTCGGACAGGCGCTCGCCCGTCCCCGTGGGTCTCGGTTCGAAGGCGTTGAAGACGATCCCGACGTGGGATGGAGGGTTCATGCTCGAGCTGCTTGGACCGCCGGCCTCTCGACGACCGTGGGCCGGACGCGGGTCGTCCGGAGAGCGCAGCGCTGCACGGCTTCGTCCACGACCCGGTGGATCAGGTCTGAATACGAATACCCCGCCGTCCGGGCCGCCTTGGGGAGGCAGGAGTTGTCCTCGGGGTTCGGCAGGATGCCCGGCAGGGGGTTGACCTCAAGGATGTTGGGCTCCCCCTTCTCGTCGAGCCGGACGTCGATCCGGCACCAATCCCGGATGCGGAGGACGGCGCAGGTCTTGGTGACGATCGTCTCGATCTTCCTTTTCAGGTCCGCGGACGTCTCGGCCGGGCACTTGAAGATCTCGAGAGGGCTCGCGGGGGTGTCCCAGATCCACTTGGCTTCGTACGAATAGATCGGCGCCGCGCCGGCGGGCAGCTGGCCGTGGTCGATCTCGACGATGGGCAGGATCTCGTGGTTCGGATAGTTCCCGAGGACACCGACGGTGAACTCCCGCCCGCCGATGAACCGCTCGACGATCGCAGGCTGCTTGTACAGAGCGATGACCTCGTTGACGCGCTCGTGGAGCTCCGCGGCCGTCCGGACCAGGGAGTTGTTCTTGATCCCCTTGCTCGACCCTTCGAAGAGCGGCTTGACGATCGCCGGGAGCCGGATGCCGCTCGGGACATCTCCGGGCGATTCGATGATCCAGAACGGCGGGTTCGGGATCCGGTGGAAGGACAGGATCTCCTTGGCCCGCGATTTGTCGAGGCAGACGCCCAGGGTCAGCGGGTCCGAGCCCGTGTAGGGGATGTTCAGCATTTCGCAGACCGTGGGGATGTGCGACTCGCGGTTCGGCCCGAAGAGCCGCTCGGAGATATTGAACACGAGGTGGGGCTTGAGCCGCTTCAGACGAGCATAGGCCTTTTCATCGGACTCGATGCGGAAGACCTGATGCCGTTCCTGGAGGACCTGCTCAACGGCCGAGATGGTCTCGTCGGAATCGCATTCCGCGAGCAGGTCAGGTGGCGATGGAGGCTCGTCCTCCTCGTCCCGGCGTTCCTCGGGGCGACGAAAGAGCGTCGCTTCCATTCCCGATTTCGAGCTGCAAAGCAAAGCTACTTTCATCGCTCTTGATCCTTCAACTCAAATTCTCGTACGTTCCCTGCGCTGTCACCATGGGAATGTCCTGAGATTCTTTCTTCTACATTCTCTAAAATAAAAAATCATTCTATATATAGTCCTATTTCACGAATTGTCAAGTTTTTTCTCCGGGTGAGCCACCTTTTTTTGTAGAGAAGAAGAAAATCGGCACCATTAGTGGTGTCAGATCCGCGCTTCTGCACGCCTCTCCAAAACCGGACGGCCGGCGATGAACAAAGAACGGCGACGGCCGGTCCGGAGTTTCTTTCGAAGACGGGCGTTGTCGAACTTCCGTTCGGATCACCGGAAGAAAACGACCGTGACGAGGATGTAGAGCGGGATGAGGACGGCTCCCGAATAGGCCATGTAGCCGAAGAACGACGGCATCCTGACCTTGGAGTTCTCCGCGATGCACTTGACCAAGAAATTGGGGCCGTTCCCGAGGTAGGAGTTGGCTCCCATGAAAACGGCCCCGGCGCTGATGGCCTTGAGGACGAGCGGCGGGATCCCCGCCGGAACGCCGCCGAGCCCGAGCCCCTGGGCCAGGGCGAAGAACGCGAGATACGTCGGGGTGTTGTCGAGGAACGCGGAGAGCCCTCCGGTGGCCCAGAAGAATTGCCATGGTCTCGTCATCCCCAGTTCCGCGGCCCGGGCATGGAGGATGAGAAGGGCCGGGACCATGGTCAAGAAGATCCCGGCGAAGAGGATGGCGACCTCCAGGATGGGGTCGTAGGCGAACCGGTTCTCCTCCCTCAGCGATCTTTTTGTCGTGGCGAGGGACAGTCCGGCCATGAGGATGAGGGCCCCCTCCCGGGCCGGGAACGGAAGGAACATCGCCCCGACAACGCCACCGACCCAGGCCAAGTTCAAGGTCCCTTTCACGCGGAGCGGCACGACCCGCTCGCGGTCGCGGATGATGTCTTTCATCGTTTCCCGGTCGTACTGATAGCTGTCGAGAACGAAGAAGACGAGGAGGACGGCTCCGACCATGAGCGCCCAGACCGGGAAGAGGCGCAGCGTCCAGAAGAACGGGACGCCTTTGAGAAAGCCCATGAAGAGCGGCGGGTCACCGAGCGGTGTCAGAGAGCCGCCGATGTTCGAGACCAGGAAGATGAAGAAGATCGGGACATGGGCCGTGCGATGCCGCTCGCGATTTGTCCGGAGCAGAGGCCGGATGAGGAGCATGCTGGCTCCGGTCGTCCCCACGAAGTTGGCCAGGACGGCGCCGATGAGGAGGAAGGCCGTGTTGACGAGGGGGGTCGCCCGGATGTCGCCGCGGACGACGACCCCGCCGGAGATGATGAAAAGGGCCGCGAGGAGGATCATGAACGAGGCGTAATCCTTGACCGAGAGAAGGAGCCCGCGCGGCGCGCGGAGCAGGAACAGGACGACGACGGGGAGGGACCAGAGGGCCGCGACCAGCGCTTTGTTTCGGTGCCGCTCCCAGAATCGCCGGGCCCGCAGGGGGAGCAGGGCGATGGACAGAAGAAGCCCCACGAAGGGGACGAAGGTCCAAAGCGGCAGCGCGCGCCCGAAGCTATCGATCATCGCTTATCTATTGTAACGGAACATACCCGTTCCGCGAAAGGCCGGGACGGGCTCGGATCCATTTTTTTTCTCGATGGATCGGATGAGAGCGGGCCTGCTGCCCATTCTTCCGTCTGGCCCTAAGGGAGGAACGCCATGGAGAGATAGAAGGCCCGGAGGGGGAGCTTCCTCCTGAGCGCTCTCCGCTCGACGGGCCTCTGGAGCGATTGGCGGTCGCTCGGCGGTGTCTGGAAGGAGAGGACGGCGCCGGCCTCGAACAGGCTTTCGAGGACGGGAAGCGGCAGGCCCGCCTGTACGTACACGGCCGCCCTGGAGCCGGCCGCCCGCGCGGCCCGGATGACGCCGAGGCCGAGTTCGGTCGGCGGGCCGGCCTCGAGGCTCCGGTCCGAGAAATGGACCCAGGCGCCTCGTGAAGCGATCTCCGTCAGGCCGGGGGTCAAAGGGCCGTGGTGATAATAAACGAAGTAACCGCGGCCGTCGGCTGCGCAATCCGCGAGCTCCGCCAGGGCGGCGGAGTCCCGGGCCTGTTCCCGGTTCGAGAGATGGACGTCCATTCCGGAGGCGGCGAGGTTCCGGAGCGCGGGCAGGGAAAGCCTCTCCGCGCCGGCATCCGGCCCGATCGGGCCGTTGTGGAGATAAGCGAGGAACGATCCGGAAGCCCGGCAGGCCTTCAGGAGCCTGGCGAGCTCCGCTTCGCCCGGCCGGGCCTCGGCCGACGTGTAGCAGCGGACCTTTTCCCGGATCAGCCATTCGAGGTCGCTTGGTTCGAACCGTCCCGTGTCGAGCAGGCTCACCCCGATCCCCTTCGTCCGGGCGGCCCGAGCCGTGTCGAGGAGGGCTTCCCGCCCGAACTGGTCATCCCGGATGACGATGTCGCGGCCGAGGCGGACCCGGTCGAGGAGCTCGTAGGTCCTGACGACGTCCTCGATGCCCTGTTCAACGGGATGTTTGTCCATGATCGGAATTTCAAGATATACCATCCGGGCCGACGAGTGTCAAATGGTCGGACAGGTCCTGGCCCGGCAAACCTCGCCGCTTGAAAAAGGCGTGGTTGTCATCTATCATCGGGGCGGAGCCGAGAAACGTGAAATCCTGTGCCGTCTTGTTTTCTGGCGGGATCGATTCGACGACCGCCCTCTACTGGGCGCTCGAACGATACGACAAGGTCTTTCCTCTGACCTTCGATTACGGCCAGCGGCACCGGGTGGAAGTCCGGTTGGCCGGGCGGCTTGTCCGGAAGCTCGGGCTGGTTCGGACGGTCCTCAAGGTCGACCTGAGCCAGATCGGCGGCTCGGCCCTGACCGACCCTTCCATCCGCCTTCCCCGCTTCAAGGCGGCCACGCGGCTGCCGGCGGGCCCCCCCGCGACCTATGTCCCCTTCCGCAACGGCATATTCCTAGCCGTCGCGGCGGCCTGGGCGGAGGCGCGGGGCGTGCGGGACCTCGTCTGCGGGTTTCATATCATCGATTCGCCCGACTACCCGGACACGCGGAGGGAGTTCGTCCGGGCCATGGAGCGGGCCATCAACCTCGGAACGGCGGCCGCGTTCGGCGGCCCGAAGGCCCGCGTCCTCGCGCCCTTCCTCGGCCTGAGCAAGGCCGAGATCATCCGGAGGGGGCTGGCGCTCGGAGCCGATTATTCGACTTCGGTCTCCTGCTACGCGGGCCGCGAGGCACCGTGCCGGACATGCTCGTCGTGCCTCCTGCGGAGCTCCGCTTGGAAAGAGGTCGGCCGCGACGACCCGCTCGTCGCCCGGCTCCGGAAGGAAGGAAGATCATGAGCTGGACACTTAAAGTCAGGGACAGGTTCTCCGCCGCCCACTATCTCGAAGGATACAAGGGAAAGTGCGAAAAGGTCCACGGCCACACGTTCCAGGTCGAGGTCGAGATCAGGGTCGAGGGACTCGACACGACGGGGATCGGGATCGACTTCACCCAAGTCAAGGAAAAGCTGGCCTCGGTCCTCCCCGATCACACGCTCCTTAACGATAGGTATCCCTTCAACCCTTCTGCCGAGAACCTGGCCCGCCACTTCTACGGCGAGCTCAAGAGATCTTATCCCATCCGGGCCGTGACGGTCTGGGAATCCGAGGATGCGTCGGCCACGTACGTTGAAGACGATTGAGGTGTTCGCCTCCGTCCAGGGCGAGGGGCTCCGTCAGGGGGAACCGACTCTCTTCGTCCGCCTCGCCGGCTGCAACCTGCGATGCCCTTTCTGCGATACGAAACGCGCCTGGAGGGGCGGACAGCCAGAGGACGGTCGCCGAGATCGCGGACGAGGTCCGCGAGCTTTGGCAAGTCTGGCCGGCCCGTTGGGTCTGCTTGACGGGCGGCGAGCCGCTGGCCCAGGACATCGGCCCTCTTGTCCGGGCGCTCCGGCGGCAAGGCCTCTTCGTCCAGGTCGAAACGAACGGCACATTCGAGCCGGCCCCGTCCGTGGACTGGTACACGGTGTCCCCGAAACCTCCGGCCTATGCGTTCCACCCCGGCTTCAAGAAAAAGGCGCGGGAGGTGAAACTCGTCGTCAGCCGCGGCCTGACCGCCGAAACCGTTCGCGCGCTCCGCCGGGCTTTCCCTCTCTCGACCCCGATCATCCTCCAACCCCAAAGCAACGCCCCCTGGAGCCGGAGGAAAGCGATGAGGCTCATGAAAGAGGCCTCGCGCCAGGGCCTCGAAAACATCCGCGTCTCCGTCCAGCTCCATAAGATCTATGATCTAAAATAAGAACTCGGAGACGGGGCGGCCCGGGCGATCAAGAGGGGAATGGCCGAAACGTCATGCGCGGTTTAGCTTTCCTGGAGCTTTGCTAAATGGAATAGCCGGACGCAGGGAGGTTGCCTCGAAGAAAAGATTGAGTGCGATTCGGGCACGGCTGGAAAAGAGGGGTAGTCCCTGGAACAAGATGCAGGGACTCGTTTCAGATATTTCCCAGAAGTGCAGCTCCGGGCCGCTCCGCCACACTTCTGCTGGTCGCTCCCCAGAGTCCACTCCCTGCCGGAGGTCTAATACCGCTTCCAGAGGGCGCCCCAGTCCGTCTTCATGAACTTCCGGATGCGGCGCCGGCCGATCGTCGGGTACCACAGGAGGTCGTGATAGACGTTGCTGGCGAGCGGGGCCCAGAAGACGAGCGGGGAATGGAGGAGGATCCTCTCGAGCGATCTCAGGAACCCCTTGCGGATCATCTGATCGCCCCAGATGACGAAGCTCCGCCGCGTCTTGAAGCCGAAGTCGAGCCCCGTGATATCCGCGCCGGCGATCTCGATCTCCGCCGGGTCGCCGACGCCGAGCCCGCGCTCGTGGGCCATCCGGATGAAGGGGATGCTCATCGGCTCGAAACCCATGATCCGGGCGGCGACCGCGTCGATGGCCAGCGAATCCCCGCTGGCGAGGATCAGGTTCTTGACGCAGGGGACCATGGTCCGCGGGCCGGCGCCGTCGCCGCAAACCGTCCCGTCCATGACGCAGAAGAGCCCGGGTGGAGCTCCCGCTGCATGATGAGGAGGTCGACCAGGACCTCATGGATGTGCTTGTGGGCGTAGTGGCGGACCTCCTTGAGGAGCCCTCCGAAGGCGTTCTTGACCGCGCCGGTCGTCGTCGAGTGGCCGTGCGTCTTGACCGTCGGGAGATGGAGGATGTTCTTGCCGAGGAACATCTTCGGGATCTGGATCCCCTCCGGGAAGATCTCGCTCAACTTGAGGAGGGGGCTCCGGAACTCATGGACCGTCCATTCGACCTCGGGGAGCGGCGTGAAGCCGAGGCCGTATCTTTCGAGGACGGGCAGCCACTTGTTGTTCCGGGCGCCTTTCCGGGGATTGGTCACGACCGTCTTGTTCTCGATGGGGAAAAGCCTGTCCCGCGGAAAAACCGTCTTCGAGGAGGGTCCGGACGACGCCCTCGACCTGCCAAGGCTCGCTCGAGCAGGCCGGGAAGTATTTCGTCCAGGAAAGGTTGAGCTTGATCAGGGTGTCGCGGTCCTTCGGCAGAAACCGGCGGTAATCGGCCAGTTCCATCAGCCTCCGGTAATCATCGAGGACGGTCGCGGGGCTGGTATTGAGGACGGCGACTTTGGCCCGGGTCATTCTCGCCTCATTTGAAGTGAAGGATCAGGGCCGCGGCCACGATCCACAGGAAGATATCGAGGAGGAGCGGCTTGTCGTGGATGATCAGGGCCTCGGGCGTCCCGCCCTCCGCCTTCTGGTGGATCAGGTAGAGGTAGCGGAAGATCCCGTAGAGGACGAAGGGGACGGTGAAGATGAGGTTCCGCGTTCCGAACTTGGCGACCGTCTCCGCCGAGATCGTGTAAAGGCAGTAGGCCAGCAGCGTCGAGGCCGTGACCACGGAGATCATCTGGTCCAGGAGATAGGTGTTGTATTCCTTGAGGATCGGCCGGTGGCTGGCCGCGTCCTTGTCGAGGAGGACGAGCTCGTACCTCCTCTTGCCCATGGCCAGGAAGAGCGCGAGGAGAATGGTGCAGATGAGGAGCCACGACGAGATCTGAACCTTGATGGCCAGCCCCCCGGCGACGACCCGGATGAGGAAGCCCGTCGGCGACGACGAAGACGTCCAGGATGACGACGTGCTTGAGCCACATCGAATACACGGTCTGGAGGACGAGATAGCCCGCCGAGATGAGCAGGAACGGGAGGTTGATCGCGGCGGCCAGGGCGAGCCCGGCGGCGCCGATGACGAGAAGGGCGACGACCGCCGTCCCCTTCCGAAGCCGGCCCGAGGCCAGGGGCCGCTGGGATTTGAGGGGGTGGCGGCGGTCCTCCTCGAGGTCGCGGAGGTCGTTGAAGATGTAGTGGGCGCTC
>CAWCND010000023.1:0-50359 GCA_963796835.1 Candidatus Aminicenantota bacterium
GGGCCCGGCCGGCGCCGGCCCGCGCCTTTTACATGACCCGATCTGCAGCCGCTCGGGGGCCGGGCGAAGCCGAAGTGATATACTGCCAGCCGCTTTGCATGCGCCACCGCCGCGGCGATGGGGCGTAGCCAAGTGGTAAGGCACCGGGTTTTGGTCCCGGCATCCGGAGGTTCGAATCCTCCCGCCCCAGCCAGCTGTCGGCCGGGCACGCCAGAGCACGGCGGGTCGCTCACCGCCCGCGTCGCCGCCAAGGTGAGCCAGATGACACACAGCCCGCGGACGACCGCCGAGCGCCCCTCGCCGTCGTCATCCTCGCCGCCGGCCTCGGCACGCGCATGAAGTCGGAGCTGCCCAAGGTGCTGCACCAGGTGTGCGGCCGGCCGATGCTCGAGCTACGTGATCGACGCGGCGCTCAGCTCTCGCCCGGAGCGCATCGTGGTCGTCACCGGCCCGGACCAGGACGAGATCGCCGCGATCCTCCCGTGGGCTGCGAGCGCGCCGTCCAGCAGGAGCGGCGCGGCACCGGCGACGCCGTGCGCGCCGGCATGGAGCCGCTGCGCGACTTCGAGGGCGACGTCATGGTGCTCGTGGGCGACGCGCCGCTCGTCGACGGCGCAGTTCCTCGCGCGCGCTTCTCGCCAGCGCATCGCGACGGCCGGCGCCGCGCGCCACCGTGGCCACGGCCGTGCTCGACGACCCGGCGCACTACGGCCGCATCGTGCGCGGACGCAGGCGGCGGCGTGGCGCGCATCGTCGAGGCGCGCGACGCCGACGCCGGACGAGCTGCTGATCACCGAGGTCAACACCGGCTTCTACGTGTTCGACGCCGCCCTGCTGCGCGCCGTCGCTGCCGCGTCTGGAGCCGGCCAACGCCCAGGGCGAGCTGTACCTCACCGACGTCGTGCATCTGCTGCTCGACGGCGGCGCAGCCGGTCGACGCCTACGTGCGCCGACGACCCGGAGGTGATGCTGGCCATCAACTCGCGCGTCGAGCTGGCCGCGGTCAACGCCGTCATGCGCCGGCGCCTGCTGGAGCGGCTCATGCTGGCCGGCGTCACCGTCGAGGACCCGGCCAGCGACCTACGTGGACTGGGGCGTCGAGGTGGGCCGCGACACGGTCCTCCGCGCCAACACGCATCTGCTGGGGCGCACCACGGTCGGCGCGGCCAGCGAGATCGGCCCGGGCAGCTTCCTGCGAGACGCCTTCGTCGGCGACCGCGCCCGGGTGGTGAGCTCGCACCTGCTACGAGTGCGTGATCAGCTCCGACTGCAGCGTCGGGCCCGTTCGCCTACATCCGCCCCAACACGGTGCTCGCCGAGGGCGCCAAGGCCGGCACCTTCGTCGAGATCAAGAACAGCCGCATCGGCGAGGGCAGCAAGGTGCCGCACCTGAGCTACGTCGGCGACGCCGATCGTCGGCGCGCGAACGCAACATCGCCGCCGGCAACATCACCGCCAACTACGACGGCTTCGAGAAGCACCCCACGACGATCGGCGACGACGTGCGCACCGGCAGCGACACCACCATCGTGGCGCCGGTCACCATCGGCGACGGCGCCTTCACGGCGGCCGGCTCGGTGATCACGCGCGACGTGCCGCCGGGCGCGCTCGGCGTCGCGCGCGACCAGCAGCAGAACATCGAGGGCTACGCCGAGCGCCGCGCGGCGCGGCGCCGCGCGAGCAGGCAGGACGCCGACGGCCCGAGGCAGCCGCCGCGATGATCGCCGGGCCGCGGAGCCGCGGCGTCGCCGCTGCCCTCTGGTACAATCCTGTTCGGCCGGCAGACCAACACGGAAGAGAGGCGACGGTGGCCGGACGCTCCTGCTGCGTGACCATCGCACGCGGAAGCGGCTCATGCATCTTCTCGGGGCGCAGCAACCCCGCGCTCGGCGAGAAGATCGCCGAGAAGCTCGGCATCAGCCTCGGCGAGCGTGCTGCTCAAGACGTTCGCCAACGGCGAGATCTACGCCCGCTACGACGAGAGCATCCGCGGCGCCGACGTCTTCATCGTCCAGTCGCCGTGCGGACAGCACCTCAACGACGCAGCTCATGGAGCTGCTGCATCATGATCCAGGCCGCCAAGCTGGCCTCGGCGCGGCGCGTCACGGCCGTCATGCCGTACTATCCCGTACTCCCGGCAGGACAAGAAGAGCGCCGCCCGCGAGCCCATCACGGCGCGGCTCGTGGCCACCCTGCTCGAGGCGGCGCGGCGCCGACCGCGTGCTCTCCATGGACCTGCATCAGGGCCAGATCCAGGGCTTCTTCGAGATCCCCGTCGACCACATGACGGCCGTGCCCATGCTGGCCGACTACTTCCGCTACAAGGACTTCGGCGGCACGCCGCTGGTCGCCGTCTCGGCCGACGCCGGCGGGGTCAAGCTGGCCAAGCGCTTCATCAACCGCATGCCCGACGGCGACCTCGCCGTGCTCACCAAGATGCGCCCGGAGCACAACCGCGCCGAGACGATGCACTTCATCGGCGACGTGCAGCGACAAGATCGCCATCATCGTCGACGACATGATCGACACCGCCGGCATCGATCATCGAGCGCCATCGACACGCTGTACGAGAACGGCGCCAAGGAGGTCTACGTGACCGCCACGCACGGCATCTTCAGCGGGCCGGCGCGTCGAGCGCATCCGCGAGTCGCCGGTCAAGGAGGTCGTGGTCACCGACACGCTCGCACATCGAGCTCGGCCCGGAAGACACCAAGATCAAGGTGCTCACGGTGGCCGACATCCTGGCCAACACCATCAAGAACGTGTTCGAGGACGAGTCGGTGAGCGAGCTGTTCGCCGGCGAGAACCAGCTTTTCTAGCAGGAGACGACTCATGGACGAGTCAGCTCGTCGTGCAGCAGCGCGACGACACCGGCACGCCGCGCCGCCAAGCGGCTGCGCAAGCAGGGCCTCATCCCCGGCGTGCTGTACGGGCACGGCAAGACCGGCCGTGGCTCATCGCCGTCGAGCGCGCACGCGCTGCGCGACGCGCTCGCCACCGAGCGCCGGCACGCACGCCGTGCTCGACGTGGTCTTCGAGGGCCAGAAGCGCGGCCACACGGCGATCGTCAAGGAGCATGCGAGCTCGACACGGTCAAGGCACTCGTCACCCACGTCGACCTGCAGGAGATCCGCCTCGACGAGACCATCGAGACCACGGTGGCCGTCCAGTTCGAGGGCGACGCCGAACGGCGTCAAGATGGGCGGCATGCTCGACGATCGTCGACGCACGAGGTCGCGGTCGAAGGGCCTGCCGACCGCCATCCCCGAGCACCTCAGCGCTCGACATCGAGCGAGCTCGACATCGGCGACGTCGCGCACGGTCAAGGACATCGTCGTGCCCGAGGGCATCAAGATCCTCGACGACCCGGAGGAGGTCATCTGCCCGTGCTGCCGCCGCGCAAGGTCGTGGTCGAAGAGGCCGAGGAGGCCGCGGCCGAGGCGGCCGCCGAGCCCGAGATCGTCGGCAAGGCCGAGGAGCGAAGAGGCCGAGGAATAGGCGCCGGCACGCGGGCTGTGGCCGCGCTGCGCAGGCGCGCCTGAGCGAGGTCGAGCGCCTCATCGTCGGCCTGGGCAATCCCGGGCGCCGCAGTACGAGGGCACGCGCCACAACGTCGGTTTCCGGTCGTCGACGAGCTCGCGCGCCGGCACGGCTTCCCCAGGCCGAAGCGCGGGTTCGACGGCCGCTATGCGGCCGGCGAGATGGGCGGCCGTCGCGGCCGGCTGCTGGCGCCGCCCACCTTCATGAACGAGTCCGGCCGCAGCGTGGCCGCCGCCCTGCGCGGCCTCGAGCTGCGCGGCTCGACCGTGCTCGTGGTCGCACGACCACATCGACCTGCCGTTCGGCCGCTCCGCGGCTCAGCGGAGGCGGCGGCAGCGGCGGCCACAACGGCCTCAAGAGCATGCAGCGAGCCTGGTCGGCGCCGGAGTACGACCGCCTGCGCGTGGGCGTCGACCGGCCGCCGAGCTACCGACCCGGACGTCGTCGCCGACTACGTGCTCAGCCGTTTCGCCGAGCCAGGGCGGAGGTCGAACGCGCTGGTGCGCGGAGGCGGCCGACGCCGTCGAGCTTTGGCTCTGCGACGGCGCCGAGAACGCGATGAACCGCGTCAACCCGGCATAGGGCGGCTGCCGGCTCCACTTCGTCCGCCGACCTCGCCGATTCCGCCGCGGCCCCCGTCAACGCGTGCGGTGACATCCGCCGCGAGCGCCATCGTCATCCTTGGCAGCGTCGCGGCGGCACCCTATCATCGCAGAGGGGCGCTTCCGGCTTCGCCTGCGCCCCCCGGCCCGAAGGCCTGCGCCTCGTCGCGGCTGCACTCGTCCGCAACCGCGTACCAGGAGGTCGCCATGTCCGAGGGCTCCAGCCCAAACCTGCGACGCGCCGCACGGCTCGTCGCGGCGGCGCTCATCGCCGTCTGTGCCGGTTTGCTCGCGCCGGTCGTCGTATCGTCGCCGGCGCGCTCTCTCGAGCCGCCGCGGACGCACGAGTTGGCGCGCTATCGCGCCGACGGCAGTCTCACCGCCCGTCTGCGTGCCGCCCGTCGGCTGGGCGACCAGCGGGTCTCGGCGGCGCTCGTGCGTGGGCTCGAGGCGAGGCTGCGTGCCGCGCAGCTGGGCCTCGAGCCCGCCGCCTTCATGCCGCCGCCCGCGTGGCGGGGCATGCCCACCAGCGGCACCGTCAAGATGCTCGCGCTGCTCGTCTCCTTCAAGGACTACCCGCGACCAACAGCGCCGGCGGCGCCGTGCAGTGCCAAGCTGTTCGGCGCCGGCAACGCGGCGGCTATCCCCTAGGAGAGCCTGCACGAACTACTACCGGCGCTCCTCCTACAGCAAGCTGAACTCCAGGGCGACGTCCTCGGGCTGGTACCAGGCGCCGTACAACCGCGCGGCGGTGGTCGCAGACCGACGCGGGTCGCGAGAAACTCATCAGCGAGGCGCTGGACTCACTACACAGGCCGGGCCACGACTTCGCGCCAGTACGACAACGACGGCGACGGCGAGATCGACTATTTCGTGGTGGTCTGGACAGGTCCCGACACCGGCTGGGCCGACTTCTGGTGGGGCTACCAGACCGGCTTCACGACACGCCTTCACCTCGGACGGCAAGCACGCTCGGGCAACGTACTCGTGGCAGTGGGAGTCAAACCCGGCCGGCGGGCCTTACGATCCCAAGGTCGTCATCCACGAGACGGGCCACGCGCTGGGCCTGCCCGACTACTACGACTACGACGACACCGTCGGACCCGGGGCGGCCTCGGCGGGCTGGACATGATGGACGCCGACTGCGGCGACCACAACTGCTTCAGCAAGTTCCTGCTCGGACTGGATCACCCCACAGACCGTGAACCGTCGGCTCGAACACGGTCACGCTCGGGGCGTCCGCCACGGTCCCCGACGCGACCGTAGTCATGCCCGGACGTAGCGCCGGGCGATCCGTTCGGCGGAGTTCTTCATGGTCCAGAACCGCGACCCGGTCGGCAACGACTCGGACTTCCCCGGCGACGGGCTGCTCATCTGGCACGTCGACGCACGCCTGAACTCGCGCCGGCACGGACTTCCTGTACGACAACTCGTACACGGCGCACAAGCTGCTGCGGCTCATGGAGGCCGACGGGCTCGAGGAGATCGAGAAGGGTCTGTCGGCGGATGCGGGCGACTACTACGGCGTCGCCGCCCGCCTGGCAGGCGGTACCGTCCCAAACAGCCGCACGTACGCGGGCTCGCTTACCGGGGTGGCGGTGGGCGACATCTCCGCCCCTGGTCCCGCGGTGAGCTACGCGGCTGCGGCGGGCGCGGCGCCCGATACCACCCCGCCGGTCACGGTATCGAGCGCCGACGACAAGTGGCATCGCGCGCGGGTCACGATCCGGCTCACGGCGACGGATGCGGAGTCGGGCGTCGCCTCGACCCAGTACAAGCTGGACGGTCACGCGTGGACGAGCGGCAGCAAGCTGATCGTGGCGGCGCCGCACGACCACAGCAACGACGGCGTTCACAATCTCCGGTTCAGGTCCACCGACAAGGCCGGCAACGTCGAGACCGCCAAGCTGTGTCACGTGCGCATCGACACGCTCGGGCCGGTCACACTCGCGCCTGTCCCGGTCACGGTCGCGCACGGCGCGTACGCCACGCTCCCGTACCGCGTCAACGACAAGCTCAGTCCCACGGCCAGTGTCAGCATCCGCGTCAAGAAGGCCGACGGCGTCACGGTCAAGACCATGTCGGTCAGCAAGGCTCGCGCCAACACGTCGCTCAGAAAACGGTTCCTGTGCGGTCTTGCGCCCGGGACGTATCGCTTCTTCATCTACGCCCACGACCTGGCGGGCAACGCCCAAACCGTGTTGGGCTCCAACACGCTGACGGTCCATTAGAGCGGCGTCGGGGGGCGAGCGCCGCGGCGCTCGCCCCCCGCATCGCCCCGGCTGTCGAGAGCATCCCGTGCAGCGCGGTGGCACTCAGTGCGTCGTGGCCCTCGCCTTCACGCGGCGATGCTTCGCCCTTCACTTCCGATACAATCGCCATGAGAACGACCCCGCCGCTGATAGCGACGGGGCTTTCGGCGTGCCGTGAGGACCGCGAAGGGGGAGGAAGTCGGCGGCGTGTTCCTCGAGTATCTGACGGGCAACGAACGTTCCGGACGGCCGCGCCGCGGCTGCGCCGCGGCGCGGCCGTCTACGCGCCGAGCTTCTACGCGCCTTACGTGCTGGCCGCGGCTGCGTGCACGGACGACGCTCTGGCTGGCTGGTGGTTGCGCCCGACGGCGAGGCGGCCGCCGGGCTGGCCGCCGACCTGCGCGTGTTCCTCGACCGCGAGGTGCCGGTGCTGCCGGCGCGCGGCGTGCTCGTACGGCGCCGACGTGGCGCCGGCGCGCACGTCGTCGGCGAGCGCCAGCAGGCGCTCGCCGCGCTCGCCGCCGGCGGCGTGGTCGTGGCCGAGGCCGTGGCGCTGCTCGAGCGCTTCCTGCCGCTCGACGCTGCAGCCCGAGCCGCTGCGCTCGGCGCCCGGCCAGGAGATCTCCTTCGACAGCGGCGTCGCCCGGCTGGCGCGCTCGGCTACGAGCGCGTCGAGCAGGTGCGGGCCGCGGCGAGTTCGCCGTGCGCGGCGGTCTCGTCGACGCCTACCCGGCTCTGGGCGATCCGCTCCGCGTGGAGTTCTGGGGCGACGAGGTGGAGAGCCTGCGCACGTTCTCGGTCTACTCACAGCGCACCACGGGCAACACGCGACGAGCGCGGTGGTCTACGCCGCGTTCGAGGCCGACACGCCCACTGCCCGGAGTACGAGACAGGCGATGCACGCAGGCGGTGGCCGCAATGGGAGCGTGAGGGAGGGAAGAGACGCCGGACGAGCTGTTCCGGCGCGCCGCCGTGCGAGCCCTGGCGGCGCTCCCGGCCGCTTCGTGACGCTGGCCGACATGGTCGCCGCCGCCGGGCCTCGCGCGTGCGCCGTGTTCAACCCGACGAGACGTATCGCGCCGGCTGGCCGACTTCGAGCGGAGGTCGACATGACGCTCGCGGTCGCCGGCGCGGCGGCGCTGCGCGAGCGGCTCTACGTGCCGCTCGCGCGAGGCCCGCGCCGTCCTCGCCGGCGCGCTGCAGCTCGACGTCGTGCAGCGCGACCAGACGCTGCAGTTCAGCGCCTCACGGCCGCAGTTCGCCGCCCGCGACATCGGCGGCGCCGAGCGCGACCTGCTGCGCCTGGTCCGCGACGGCTATCGCGTGTTCGTCGTCTTTCGCCACGCGGGCGAGGCCGAGCGCGCCACGTACCGGCTGCGCAACGCTGAGCGCCGAGGTGCGTCGAGGCGGCGAGCAGCTGGCCCGCGGCGGCGAGGCGGCGCCGGGCCTGTACTTCCTCGCCGCGCCGCTGCGCGAGGGCTTCGTCGCCGCGCGAGCTCAAGCTCGCCGTCGTCAACGAGCGCGCGCTGCTGCGCGCCGCGCCGCGCGAGCAGCGCTTCGCCGGCGGCACGCGCCTCACCACCTTCTTCGACGTGCGCCCCGGCGACTACGTCGTCCACGAGGACCACGGCATCGCGCGCTTCGCCGGCATCGAGACGCGCACCGTGGCCGGCGTCACGCGCGACTACCTGCTGCTCGAGTTCAAGGGCGACGACCGCGTCTTCGTGCCGCACGACCAGATCGGCAAGGTGAGCCGCTACATCGGCGCCAGCGGCGGCGCGCGCCCGCCGCTCGACAAGCTCGGCGGCACGCGCTGGCAGACGGTCAAGACGCGCGCCCGCACGGCCGTCGTCGAGATGGCCGGCGAGCTGCTGCAGCTCTACGCCGCGCGCCAGGCCGTCCCGGGCTTCGCCTTCCCGCCCGACGGCGAGCTGACGCGCGCGCTCGAGGAGCGCTTCCCCTACGAGGAGACCGACGACCAGGCCGAGGCGATCGACGAGGTCAAGAACGACATGGAGGCGCCGCACCCGATGGACCGCCTGATCTGCGGCGACGTCGGCTACGGCAAGACCGAGGTCGCGTTGCGCGCCGCCTTCAAGGCCGCCGAGGCCGGCAAGCAGACGCTGGTGCTCGTGCCCACCACGATCCTCGCCGAGCAGCACTACGATGACGTTCGGCGAGCGCTTCGCCGACCTGCCGGTGCAAGGTCGAGCATGGTCTCGCGCTTTCGCACGCGCGGCCGAGCAGCGCGCGATGCTCGCGCGACTTCAGCGCCGGCAAGCGTGGACATCCTGGTCGGCACGCACCGCCTGCTCGCACCGACGTGCGCGCCACAGGACCTGGGGCTCGTGGTCGTCGACGAGGAGCAGCGCTTCGGCGTGCGCCAGAAGGAGCTGCTGCGCCAGCTCAAGCTGCAGGTCGACGTGATGAGCCTGTCGGCCACGCCGATCCCGCGCACCCTGCAGATGGCCTCACGGCATGCGCGACATCTCGGTGATCGAGACGCCGCCGCGCGGGCCGCCACGAGATCCACACCTACATCGGCGAGTACCGCGACGACGCTGGTGCGCGTGGCGATCGAGAAGGAGCTCGCCCGCGAGCGGCCAGGCCTTCTACCTGCACAACCGCGTGGAGACGATCGACCAGGCGGCCGAGCACGTGCGCGAGCTGGTGCCCGGGCGCGCGCGTCGCTCGTCGCGCACGGGCAGATGCACGAGCGCGAGCTCGAGAAGGTGATGCTGGCGTTCCTCGCCGGCGAGGCCGACGTGCTGGTGACGCACGTCGATCATCGAGAGCGGCATCGACATCCCCAGCGCCAACACGCTGATCGTCGAGCGCGCCGACACGCTCGGGCTGGCGCAGCTCTACCAGATCCGCGGGCGCATCGGGCGCAGCGACGCGCACGCCTACGCCTACCTGCTCTACCCGAGCGAGGAGCTGCTCACCGGCGAGGCCGCGGCGCGCCTGCACGACGCTGAGCGACCACACCGAGCTCGGCGCCGGCTTCAAGATCGCCATGGCCGACCTCGAGATCCGCGGCGCCGGCAACCTGCTCGGCGACGAGCAGTGCGGGCCACGTCGCCGCGCGTCGGCTTCGAGATGTACGCGCAGATGCTCGAGGAGGCGGTGCGCGAGCTGCGAGGGCGAGCAGGCGGCGCTGGCGGCGCCGGTGCGCGTCGACCTGCCGGTCGACCGCCTACGTGCCGCCCGAGTACATCGCCTACGAGGCGAGCAAGATCGACGCCCACCGGCGCATCGCGCGGGCCCGCACGATCTGCGCGAGCTCGGCGACGTGCGAGCCGAGCTTGGCGACCGCTTCGGCCCGCCGCCGGAGCCGGTCGAGAACCTGCTCACGCTGCAGGCGATCCGGCTCAAGGCGGCGGAGCTGGCGGCCGCCGCCGTCGCCTACCGCGGCGGCCGCCTGCAGCTCGACGGGCTCGACCTCGACGACGACTGGGCGCGCGCGTGCGTGGGCTTGAGGTGCCGATGGTGTATCTCAAGCGGCGTGAGACGCTCACCGCGCATCGAGCGACGGAGAGCCTGCCACGCTCGCCGGGTGGGTCGAGGAAGTCCTCGATGCTATAATGTCCTGCCGATTCGCAAGTCCAGAGCTTCCCGGGAGAGGAGCTTCATGAAGAAACGCGTCCTAGCAATCGTCGCGCTCGCCGCGGTGGCGGCCGTCGTCCTCACGGGCTGCGGACGCAAGGTGCCGGCAGGCGCCGTCGCCGCGGTGGGCAACGGGGTCGTCACCAGGCTCAGTACGACTCCATCCTCACGATGGTCAAGGCCCAGTACAAGAACACGTCCGGCGCCACGTTCCCCAAAGAGGGCAGTGCGCAGTACAAACAGCTCAGGGCCGAGATCGTGAGCTACCTCGTCAACATCGAGATCGTCAATCAACAGGCCCGCAAGAACAACATCACAGCTACCGCCAAGGAGATCAACGCTCAAGATCGCGCAGCTCAAGGCGCAGGTCGGCGGCGAGAAACAGTTCCAGGCCACGCTCAAGCAGCAGGGCATGACGATGGCCTATGTCAACTCGTACGTGAGGAACCAGCTCCTCACGACCAAGCTGCACGACAAGGTCATCAAGGGCGTCAAGACGCCGACCGAGCAGCAGATCCGCGACTACTACAACAAGCACGCGTCCCAGTTCTCGCAGGCGGCCACCCGCCAGGTGCGCCCACATCCTGGTCAAGACTGAGGCAGTAGCGCGGACCGTCCGGGCGCTGCTCGTCGCCGATCCTTCGAACGCGAACTGGAAGAAGCTCGCCGCCAAGTACTCCACCGACACCGCCACCAAGAGCAAGGGCGGCGAGCTCGGTCTCGAGCGCAAAGGCTACTACGTGACGGCGTTCGAGAACGCCGTCTGGACGCTCAAGGCTCACGTCGTCTCGCAGCCCATCCACACGCAGTTCGGCTGGCACGTGCTCGAGGTGGAGAAGATCGTGGCCGCCAGCAAGTCGACGTACGAGAGCCAGAAAGCGACCGTCAAGGAAACGCTTGTCTACAGCCGGCAGACAGACGCCTGGAACAAGTGGGTGAAGGACGCCACCAAGCAGGCGAACATCCGGTATCTACGAATACCATACGGTCCTCCATGCTCTCCTCGATTTCTTTACGGTGGATCTCAGCGCCTTCTATCTCGACGTCGTCAAGGATCGGGTCTACTGCTCGGCGAAGAAATCCGTTCTGCGGCGGTCGGCCCAGACGGCTATGTTCGAGATCCTCCGCGGGAGCCTGCTCTTCGCCGCACCCATCCTGTCCTTCACCGCCGACGAGGTCTGGGCGCACGCCCCCGCCCACTCCGGAAAAGAAGGGTCGGTCCACCTCGGCGAATTCCCGGCCGAGAGGAGCTGGCTCGGAGGCAGGGGGCCGGCCTTCATCGAGGACATGAAGGGGCTCCTCGCCGTCCGTGAGACGGTCCTCAAGGAGCTCGAGCGATCCCGGGGCGAGGGCCTGATCGGGAATTCCCTCGAGGCCTCGGTGACCCTAAAAGCCCCGGCGACCGGGACGACCCTCCTCAAGAAATATCAAGCCGATCTCGCCGCCCTGTTCATCGTTTCCGAAGTCTCGGTCGAACCGGCCGCGGGGGAAGAGCTCGAGGTCTCGATCGGCCGGGCCCCCGGCGAGAAGTGCGAAAGATGCTGGAACCGGTCGCCCGAAGTCGGCCGCAGCCCCGAATTCCCGACCTTCTGTGCCCGCTGCGAGGCCGTGGTCAAGGCGGTCGCCCCGTGAAGAAAACAAGCTCGTATTTCGTTCTCATCGTGCTCCTGGTCGCTCTGGACCAGGCCGTCAAGGCCGTCGTCGCCCGGACCGTGGACCTCTACGAGAACCTGGTCGTCATCCCGGGGTTCTTCAACATCACCCGGATCCACAACCGGGGGGCCATCTTTGGAGCCTTCAACCAGATGAGCGGCAAGACCATCTTCACGGTCCTGACCGCTGCGTCCCTCCTCGCCTTGGGCCTCGTCATTTACTATTTCTTCAAGACGCCGCCGTCCGACCGGCTGATGAAGATCTCGTTGTCCCTGATCCTGGCCGGGGCCCTGGGCAACCTCGTCGACCGGATCGCCCGGGGCCACGTCATCGACTTCCTGGATTTCCACATCCGCGATGCCCACTGGCCCTTCTTTAACGTCGCCGATTCCTGCATCACCGTCGGGGCCGTCCTTATGATCTTCATCTTCTTCAGGAGAAAACCGGCATGCACCCCATCCTCTTGAGAATAGGACCGCTGACCGTCCACACCTACGGGTTCATGATGGCCGTCGGGGTCGGGATGGCCCTGTGGTTCATCTACGTCCAGGCGAAAAAAGCGGGGCTCGACGCCCCCCGGCTCACGGACGCCGCCTTCTACACGATCATCGTTTCCCTGATCGGGGCCAAGCTCATCCTTTTCGCGAGCCACTTTTCATCCTATATCAGCTCCCCGAAAGAGCTCTTCAGCCTGGCCCGGTCGGGCGGCGTCTTCCAGGGGGGATTGACCTTCGGCGTTATTTTCGCCCTCTGGTATTTCCGGAGGGCGGGGATCCCGACCTGGCCAACCGCGGACATCGTCGCCCCGGCCCTGGCCCTGGGCCACGGCTTCGGCCGGATCGGCTGCTTCAGCGCCGGCTGCTGCTACGGCAGCGAATGCTCCGCGCCGTGGAGCGTCGTCTTCAAGAGCGAATATGCCCACGAGCTGACGGGCATCCCCCTGAACACGCACCTTCATCCGGTCCAGCTCTACGAGGCGGCCCTCAATTTCCTGAACTTTGCAGTCCTCTTCCTTGTCCTGAGGAAAAAGTCCTTCCCAGGACTGGTCTTTTCGCTCTACATCGTCAATTACTCGGTCATCCGGTTCTTCACCGAGTATTTCCGGGGCGATCATCTCGACGGCGGTTATTTCATCCGCGGTGAGACGGCCCTGGCGAGCCTGTCCTATCCCCAGCTCTTTTGCATCCTGGGCTTCATCGCGGGCGTCCTGATGGCCGTGATCTTCAAGCGGCGCAAACGTGCCTAAGGCGGAATTCGTCGTCGGACCTGATTCGAGCGGGGGGAGGCGGCTGGACGTTTTTCTGGCCGAGAAGATCAAGACCCTGACCCGTTCACAGATCAGGAAGGTCCTTGACGAAGGGGCCGCCCGGGTCGCCGGAACGATCCGGAGGGCGAGCTACAGGCTTCGGGCCGGCGATTCTATCGTTTTCGAATACGAGGTCCCGGGCCCCGGGGTTCTCGCGCCCCAGGACATCCCCCTCAAGGTCCTTTACGCGGACGAGGACATCATCGTCCTCGACAAGCCCGCGGGCTTGGTCGTCCACCCCGGCGCGAGGAACGTCTCCGGGACGCTGGCCAACGCTCTCCTCCATCATTTTCCCGAGACGGCTTCGGTTGGAGCGTCGGACAGGCCAGGGATCGTCCACCGCCTGGACAAGGATACCTCGGGGGTCATGGTGGCGGCGCGGTCGGCCCGGGCCTATGAATCCCTGGTCGGGCAATTCAGGCGGAAGGACGTCTGGAAAACGTACCTCGGCCTTGTCTGGGGAGGAATCACGGCCCCGGAAGGGCGGATCGATTGGCCCATCGGCCGGCACGCGACCGACGGCAAGAAGATCTCGGTCCGGTCCAGGCACCCGAAAGACGCCGAAACATTCTTCAAAGTCCTCCGGCCGTTCCGAGACACGACCCTGCTTGAGATCAGGCCGGTGACGGGGAGGACCCACCAGATCCGGGTCCACCTGGCGGCGGCCGGACATCCCGTCGCGGGCGACGCGCTCTACGGCCGCAAGAAGGCCGCGAAAAAATTCCCCCGGCTCTTCCTCCACGCCCACACCATATCGTTCATCCATCCCCGGACGGGCGAGCGGCTGACCTTCGTATCCCAGCTCCCGCCCGAGCTCGAGGCCGTCCTGGAGAAACTCTCAAATTCCGGTTCCGCAGGTTAACGGTTGGGCGGGCCCTTCACCGGTGCCATTCTTGGCTTTCGAGCGTAGTAAATAGGGCCGAAGGGAATGGCCGGAACGGGATAAGGCGGCTGGGCCTGCCTGCAGCGTTTTTTAGGATATGAGCGGGTATACCGCGCCCTGGAGTGAAGGCCATCCCTGAAGCCCTAGACAGGGACGCTCTATGACAGGACGCATCGTCTCACCGGGACGCGATTTTTCCTCTTGAGGAAAAACCGGAAATTGATTATCATAGAGTCCTCTTTTCTCCAAGAAATCCCCGGAATTCTTGGCGGATAAAGACCGATCCCGTTCCGAGGAGGCTCGAGGATGAAAGATTATGCCGTCGACAAGATCCGGAACGTGGCCCTGGTCGGCCACGGCTCGTCGGGAAAGACCTCGTTGACATCCGCCGTCCTGTTCGACGCGGGGGCGACCAACCGCCTGACTAAGGTCGATAAGGGCAACACCGTCACCGATTACGACCCCGATGAGATCGAGCGGAAGATCTCCATCAACTCCGCCGTCTGCTTCTGCGAGTGGAAGGACCATAAGATCAACCTCGTCGACACGCCCAGGATACAGCAACTTCCTCTGGGACACCCGGGCCTCCCTCCGGGCCGTGGACGCCGCCGCCGTCTTCATCGACGCCGTTTCGGGCGTCGAGGTCGGGACGGAGAAGGTCTGGGAGATGCTCGAGGAGTTCGGCCTGCCCGCGGATCATCGTCATCAACAAGATGGACCGGGAGAACGCCAGCTTCAAGCGGCGCCGTCGAGGCCGTCCAGCAGTTCTTCGGCCGCCAGGCGGTCCCCGTCCAGCTGCCGATCGGCGAGGAGAAGAACTTCGGCGGAGTCGTGGACGTCATCGCCGGCAAGGCCTATCTCTTCGACAAGGACGAGAGCGGCAAATTCAAGGAGGCGGCCGTCCCCGCCGACCTCCAGGCCGAGGTCGAGAAGCGGCGCCGCGACCTCATCGAGATGGTCGCCGAGAGCGACGAAAAGCTCATGGAGAAATACCTCGAACAGGGCGAGCTCACGGCCGAGGAGTTCCAGAGCGGCCTGAAGAGGGCCATCCTCAACCACCAGCTCTTTCCCGTCTTCGCCGGCTTCCGGGCTCGCGAACATCGGCGCCCAGCCCCTCCTCGACGGGATGATCGCCTACCTGCCGTCGCCGGTCGAGCGGGACGGAGTCAAGGCCAAGATCAAGGGACAGGACGAGGCGGTCCAGCCGTCCCCGGACGCGCCGTTCTCGGCCCTCGTTTTCAAGACCATCTCCGACCCCTACACCGGCCGGATCTCCCTGATGAGGGTCTTCTCGGGCCGGATGAACCCCGACGGCTCGGTCACCAACACGACCCGCGACACGGACGAGAAGCTCGTCGGCCTGTTCTTCCTCCAGGGAAAGGAGCAGATCGCCGCGGGCCAGGCCAAGGCGGGCGACATCGCCGCCACGGCCAAGCTCAAGGTGACCTCGACCGGCGACTCCATCTGCGCCAAGAACGCCGGCGTCGAATTCCCGGCCATCAATTTCCCCGAGCCGTCCATCTCCTTCGCCATCGAGCCCAAGACCCGGGCCGACGAGGACCGGATCTCGCAGGCCACGCACAGGATCACGGAGGAGGACCCGACGGTCCGGATCGAGCGCGACCCGGACACGGCCCAGCTCCTCATCTCCGGCAACGGCGAGCTCCATGTCCGGATCATCACCGAGCGGCTCAAGAAGCGCTACAACGTCGACGTCGACCTCAAGCCGCCGAAGATCTCCTACAAGGAGACCATCAAGGGCCGGGCCGACGTCCAGGGCCGGCACAAGAAGCAGACCGGCGGCCGCGGCCAGTTCGGCGACGTCTGGATCAAGATGGAGCCCCTGCCGCGGGGCAAGGATTTCGAGTTCGAGGACAAGGTTTTCGGCGGCGCCATCCCGCGCAATTTCATCCCCTCCGTCGAGAAGGGCATCCTCGAGGCGCGGAAGAAGGGCGTCCTGGCCGGCTACCCGGTCGGTGGACTTCAAGGTCACCCTCTATGACGGGTCCTACCACGACGTCGATTCGTCGGACATCGCCTTCAAGATCGCCGCCACAAAGGCCTTCAAGATGGCCATGAAAGCAGGCCAAGCCGACCATCCTCGAGCCGATCATGAGCGTCGAGATCTACACCCCCGAGGCCTACATGGGCGACATCATGGGCAACCTCAACGGCCGGCGGGGCAAGGTCCAGGGGATGGAGCAGAAGGGGACGATGCGCGTCCTCAAGGCCGCGGTGCCCGATGTCGGAGATGCTCGACTTCGAGCCGACACTGACGTCCATCACCGGCGGCCGCGGCTCCTACCTCATGGAGTTCTCCCACTACGAAGAGGCGCCGTCCCACATCCAGCAGAAGATCATCGCCGACGCCGTGAAAGAAGGGCGGGTCCGGCCCGAGGAAGAGGACTGATCCCCGGGATTTATCGAGAGAGAGGGGCTTGGACCGGGGCTTCCCGGGGTCTTTCCTGGACAAAAAAGAGCAGCGCCGCTGCCGCGGCAGTAAGGCCCGCGGATATCAGGAACGGCGCGGTCCTCCCCACGTGGTCCCAGAGCCAGCCGGCTCCGAGCGAGGCCGGCAACGCGCACAACCCGACAGCCAGCTGAAACCCTCCGATGGTGCTGGCCCGGTATTCGGGAACGCAGAGCTCGGCGACGAGCGTCCGCTGAACGGGCTCCAGGGCCGCCTTGTGGACGCCGTACAGGACGAAGATGGCGGGGACCAGGAACATTCCGCGGATCAAGACGACTCCCACGCAGACGGCCACCCAGAACCCGAACGACAGGAAGAGCACGGACTTGCGGCCGATCCTGTCGGAGAGCCGGCCGAAGGGGAGGGAGAAAAGCGCGGCCGAGGCCGTAAAAACGAGATACAGGACGGGCACGAACCCGATCTTGAAACCGACCGTCCTGGCGTAAATGAGGAGGAAGGAATACGTGAACGAGCCCAGGGCGAAGAGGGCGTTGGCCCCGATATAGAGCCCCAGGTTCCGGTCGATATGCCGGAGGGACATGCCCTTGTAGATCCTGCGCCCGGACGGCTTCTCCTCCTTGATCCGGGCCAGGACGAGGACCGCGCCGATGACCGAGGGGATGGCGGCCAGGGCGAAAAGGGTCCTGAGCCTGACGATGTTGATGAAAAGGATCGAGGTCATGATGCCGAAAACCGCGCCCGAGTTGTCCATCGCCCGCATCAGCCCGAAATGGCGGCCGCGGTTCTGGTCCGTCGAGATATCGGCGACCATGGCGTCCCTGGGAGCGCCGCGCATCTTGCCCACCCGGTCCAGGACCTTGAAGGGGATGAGATGTTGCCAGACGGACGCCGCCGCGTAGCCCAGGCGGGAGGCGGAGCCGAAGAGGTATCCGGTCCAGACGAAGATCTTCCTTTTCCGGATCTTGTCCGAGAGATAACCCGAAGCGGCTTGGGAGAGCGAAACCAGAGCTTCCCCCAGCCCGTCGAGCAGCCCCAGGGCGGACATATTTGCCCGCAGGACCTGGGTCACGAACATGGGCCAGACAGGGGCGATGATGTCCGAGCCGAAGTCGTTGAGGAAGGAGGCCGCGGCGAAGGTCCGGACCGTTGCTTGGGTTTTTCCCGGAGTCTCAGTCATTCTATGCCCCGTCGCCAGCCATTCATTTTATCTTTTCCCCCGCCTCCTATACAAGAAGAAACGGAGCTGCTGCGGAAACGTCTCCGTTCGCCTTTTCTGTCCGTTGACATCCCCGAAATCACGGAGATATGATACGGGGGAATTTCGCTGACGGAGGACATCATGAGCCCGATCAAGCGCGGCGTGCTTTCTTTCGCCATCATCGCTCTTCTCGTCTCTGCGGGCCGGGCCCAGGCCCAATCTCAGGACCAAACCAGAGATCAGTCTCAATCCCAGGGCCAGGTTCAAAGCCAGCCTCAGGCCCAGGCGCAAGTCCAGCCGCACGCGGCTGCACAAGCGGACAAGCCCGACCCGACTCTGGTCCTCCAGATCGGCAACCCCAAGCTCAAGGACAAGACCATGGACGTCGGGCTCGGCTCGATCGTGGCCGCGGAGACGGGAGCCCCCATCGGCTTTGATCGGATGATCAGGGACATGACGTCCAGCCGTTTCGTCTATGTCGGCGAGACCCACAATTCCCTCCCCATACACGAGATCCAGTTCCAGATCATCCGGGCCCTCTATGCCCAGGACCGCAACCTGGCGATCGGCCTGGAGATGCTCCCGGTCACGGTCCAGGAAACGCTCAATAAGTGGACAAACGGCGTGCTGACGACGGACGAGTTCATCCGGGAGGTCCGCTGGTATGTCAACTGGAACTTCAACTTCGGCTTTTACGAGAAGATCTTCGAGTTCGCCAAGGAGCACCGCGTCCCGGTCTACGCCTTGAACGTCCCCCGCGAGATCATCACGAAGATCCGGATGCAAGGCTGGGACGCCCTGACCGACGACGAGAAGAAGTTCATCCCGAAGGCCCCCGACCTGACAAACAAGGATCACCGGACCCTGATCCGGAAGATCTTTGAGTCGGCGGATATCCCCCATCAGATGAAGGGCGCAGGGCTCGACATGATGTTCGAGGGCCTCTACCGAGGGCAATCGGCATGGGACGAGGTGATGTCCGCCAACGCCGTCAGGGGAGCAGAGAGCGAGGGCCGCCGGATGGTCGTCTGCGCCGGCTCGGGACATCTTCTCTACAATCTCGGCCTCAACAGGCGGGCCTTCGAGAAGAGCGGTCAGCCGTCGAAAACGGTCATCGCGGTCGCTCTCCCCGCCGGACGGAAAAGTCTCAAGGTTTCGAGGACGTACGGGGACTACGTTTTCGGGATCGCCGAAGAGGCGAAGCCGGCCTTCCCGACGATCGGGTTGAGCTTCAAGAAGGTCGACAGCCTGGCGAACCTTGTCGTTGAAAGCAAGCCCACGGACGGCGCCGCCAGCCGGGCCGATTTCGATAAAGGGGACGTCATTCTCACGGTCGACGGCCGGGCCTTCGACGATATCAACGAGGTCCGGATCTATCTGGGCCGCTTCAGGTGCGGCGACGAGATCAAGTTCCGTCTGCTCCGGGGCGGCCAGGTCAAGGACGTCGCGCTGAAATTCGATAAGTGCCTCCAGCCGGAAGCGAGGCCGGCGGAGAAGAAAGCGCCCTGAACGATGGCGCCTCGAGAGTTCCATGAGACACAGGGAGGGATCCATGTCGCGAGAGCGCAAAATGTTCCGCGGTCTGGTCGTCACGGGCGGGATCGTCGTGTCGGTGGTCTGGCTTACGGCAGGTCCGGCGACGCTCAGGACCCCGGCTGAAGACAGCGGCTACAAGCAATACACCCAGAACGAGGCCGTCGCGAAATTCCTCAGCGAGGCCGACGCTCTCGCGCGCGAGCTGACGGTCCAGGTCGTCGGCCGGACGAAGGACGTCGACGAGCTCCCGGGCCAGGAGATTTTCCTGGCCGTTCTGACCGAAGAGGGCGTCGCCCGGCCGCAAGACCTGAACCGGAAAAAGCCGACCCTCCTTCTGACGGCTTCGCAGCACGGCAACGAACAGTCGGCCAAGGAGGCTGCCCTGTGGCTCATCCGCGATCTCGCCCTCGGGGAGATGAAGCCGTTGCTCAAGAGGATGAACGTCCTGGTCATACCCCAAGCCAATCCGTACGGCAACCGGTTCGATGTCCGCCGGAACGAGGCGGGCCTCGACATGAACCGGGACCATGTCAAGCTCGAGGCCGCCGGGGTCGAGGCCATCCACCGGGTCTTCCGGGCCTGGATGCCTGAGGTCACGATCGACGTTCACGAGAAGGGAGACGATTATTACAAGGTGAACGTCGGCTGCGTCTCCAACGTGAATATCAGCCGGGTGCTCCAGGACTATTCGCGGCGGACGATCCTGGCCGAGGTCGAGGCCGCGCTTAAGAAGAGGAACGTCACCTTCCACGAGTACCTCGTCACGGAGGAGATGGGCTCGACGGGAGCGGCCGGCGTCGAAACGCCGGGAACGGCCGCTGTCCCGAAGGAAGACTACACCCGTTACAGCACGACGGACCTCAACGACGGCCGGAACAGCCTCGGGATCTACGAAACGCTGTCCTTCATCCAGGAAGGGGCGTCGCGCCACGACCTGGAAACGCTCGAGGCAAGGACGCGCTGGCAGTATTACGGCCTCAGGTTTTTCATGGAGTCCGCGGCCGACCACGGGGTCGAGATCGTCAGGATCGTCCGCGATCTCAGGGGGAAGCTCCTGGACAAGGGCAAGGCCTGCGCGGCCGACGATCTCGTCCATCTCCGGATGGATTACGCCCGGGACCCCAAGAACCCGACTCTAACCCTCCAGAAGTACGAGGCGCCGGCCGGGCCGGCCGTCCTGGGGATCCTCAAGGTCGACAAGAAAGCGGGCGATGTGCTCACGGCCCAGGATGTCACGCCCGCCAGGCAGGTCGCGGGGCCCAAAGTCGTCACGGAGGTCATAAAGAACTGGTTCCCGGAAGTGACGCCGACAGTGAGCGTTGTCCGGCCCATCGGATACATCATCCCGTCAGGACATGCGGACGTCGTCGAGACCCTCCTCCGCCATGGCATCGCGGTCCAGATGTTCATTCAGGACAAGTCCGTCGACGTTGAGGTCTACGAAGTGAGGGACGTCGTTCCGGCGGCGGAAGATTATCTGGCGCCGTCAAAGATCGCCGCGGAGAAAAAGGCTCTGTCGACAATCGTCAAGCGCGGCGATTTCTACGTGGGCTGCGGCCAGGAGGCCGCCAACCTGGTCCCCTGCCTCCTCGAGCCCGAATCGGATTTCGGGCTCATCAGGTATTGGAAGTTCGGCCTCGTTCCCAAGGCGGGAGATATCTTCGCGTTTTACCGGGTCGTTAAGCCCCAGACGCTGCTCCTCGCGCCCTATAAGCCCTGGCCCCGATAGGGTCATGGGGTCGGCTTATTCTCCTTATTTCAATTTCTTTATCGCCGCCAGGATCTCAGGCTGGGGCGGTGTCGCCCACTTGAATATCTCCCGGGCCTTGGCCGCCTCGCCGGCCTGCTCCAGGACGAGGGCGCCGAAATACGAGTTCGGCCCGCGCTCGGCCCCGTGTCGATCGGTGTAATCGAGGATCGACCTCCGGACCTCCATGGCCCTGGCCTCATGCCCCATCTTTTCCTGGCACAGGGCCTCGAGATAATCCTGGAGCCTGACGTCCGGGGCCGCGGGCGCCCCGGTCCCCAGGGCTTCAGGATAGAGCTTCGCTTTTTCGAGGTGCTCGACCGCAGCGGCCCAATCACGCCGGCCCATCCTGTCCAGGGCCGCGCCGACATGGGCCCTAAGATAAAGCGCGTAGATGTCGCTCGCGCCTTCGTAGGGAAGAGCCTGGATCTTGTCCACGACGGCCGCGCCCTCGTCGTTCCGGGCGAGGTCCAAGAGGGATTTGACCTGGTCGACCAGAATCGGGACCTCCCTCGGGAAAAGTCCAGTGGCCTTTTCTGTCACCGCGAGAGCCTCGCCTCTCCTGCCGAGGGACTGAAGGAACCCCGCCAGGCTGTGCCAGACGCGCCAGTCCTTGCCGTCGATCCCGACGGCCCGGTTGAGATCGGCCAGGGCTTTTTCCGGCGCTATCTCGCGCTCGAGATAAGCCCGGGCGAGGAAGAACGGGGCAAAGTCGGCCGCGTCGCAGCGGGCGAAGAGGTCCCGCGTTTCTTCGATCCGGCCCTTCGCCCAGAAGATCAGTCCAAGATAGTATCTCGGCTTCCAATCGGAGGGGCGGGAGGCCATGGCCCATTCGAAGACGGGGATGGACTCTTCGCGGAACGGGAATACGAGGAGAGGCGATAGGCCGAAGGCTTTGCCGAGATAGATCGCGCTTCTGTCCGGGGCCGCGTCTTTCAGAAGATAGGCCAGCCAGGCGTAGACCTCGGGCTGGGCCGGGGCGTTTTCGAGGAGCGTCACGGCGTCCGGCACGCACCCGTTCCTGACGTAGAAAAGGGCCATTTCGAGGTAGCTCTCGTGCGGCAGCTCGTTACGGATCATGGACTTGAAGTTGGAGAGCCTCGCGCCCGTCCCGTCGAGAAGGTAACGCTCGAAGCGGCCGAGATGGTCAAGCGGGTCGAACTCATCGAGCCTGTCCAGGGCCTCGCGAGCCAGGTCCGCTCTCCCGAGCCTTCTCAAGGCCATGGCCTTGATCTCGAATGCGCTCGAGTTGTACCTGTTGGAATCCAGGGCTTTCTCCGCGTATCCCAGGGCGAGCGGGAGATCCGCCTCGGAGGCCGCGATCTCGGCCAGCTGGACATAGGCCGGGGATCGGTATTCCATGGAACGGGAGGCCCAACCCAGCGTCTCTTTCGCATCGGCCAGCCGCCCCAGGCGTCGGGCGATGAGCCCGTAGACGTAGTTGGCCTCCGGGTCGTACATGGAGATGTCGAGGGCCTTGGCCGCGTAATCCAGTCCCTTCCGGTATTCGCCGCGGCGGGCGTAGAGCTCGGCCGTCCGGGCCAGGGCCCGGAGATGGAGGGGCTCCCGGGAGAGGCAGGCCTGATATTTTTCAAGGGCCTGGTGATAGAGACGCTCCTGCTCGGACCGTGTTCCGGCGAGGTAAAGGCCTTCTGCCGTTCTCTCGTCAACGGCCTGGAACCGCAGCGGCCGGCCGAGCTCTCTCGATTCAGGGTCGCTCGAATAAACGAGACGCCCGCCGATCCGGACTTCATAAGACCCGGGCCGGCCGCCCAGCGGGATCTCCTTCCTGAAGATCCCCTCGGGCTTGAGACGGAGGTGCTCCCGAAAGACGCCTCTTCCCGGAACCCTGACAACGAGGTCTTCGTCGATGGATTGGAGAGGGAAGAAGCCGATGGCCAGCCCCGTCTCTGTTTCCGCCGCGCTCAGAACGCCGATCGGGGAAGCCTTCCTCATGGGGCCGATCCCGCGGTACGGGAACCAGAGCTCTTTCCAGCGGTCCGTGACGGACGGGGACAGCCGGCCGTGGTCGGACTGGTTGAGCAGGCGCCCGGCCTGGGGCTCGGTGTACTGGCCGTCCTTGTCCGTGAGGAGGTCGACCCAGATCCCGCCCTGCCGGGACAGGTCCCAGATCCAGACCTTGCGGCCGGGCATGTCGTCATAGAGGGCCCAGTGGCCGAAGCCGGCGTCGGAGCCCTGATACCAGGCCCCGTAGAAGTCCTCGTATTCGCCCACCGTGAAATAGCTCTTGGAGCCGGGGGAATCGTTGTTCCTGTACCAGGAAAGGTCACGCCCCTCCGGGCTCACCGGCCACGGCTCGAGCGGGACGGCGTAGTCATGCCCGATATAGGATCGGCCCGGGAAGATGTACCGGAGGTCATCGGCCGTCTTGATGGCCGCGCATGACCAGTAGTAATAGGACTGGCTGAAAGGGGTCGGGTTGTGCCAGAAGCCGTTGGTCTCAAAGTACGCCTTGTCCGCGGGGAGCGTGATCGTGACGCTCCAGCGGGTCCGCGAGGGAACGTCCATCGTTCCGACGACGCAGCTCGCGCTGCCGTCAGGGTTCCGGCGGACGATGTAATCAACAGGTGAGGCGGTGGACGGGGCGTGCCCGACGATCCCGAAGTTGAACTCGATCCCGCCCGAGGTCCAAGGCCCCCGGAGGGCGATCTGCCGGAATTTCATGACGTGGTTGGTATAGAGGAAATCGCGGCCCGAGGACTTGTCCGCAGCCCCCCAGACCTTGCCGCCGACCTCGGGCAGGACGGCGACCCGGAGGTAAGGATTCTCCAAGCGGACGACCTTCCACTCCCGGTCGGCGGCCGTGGCGCTGAACGTGTCGTAGAAAAAGTAGGGGTAGAGCCTCTGTCCCTGGCCCCACAGGCTTGAACGGGCGAAAATGGGGACCGGATCGGGGTCGGCGTAAGAGTAAGTCCTGATCGCCTCCTTCTTCTCGGAGACGGTCGCACCCCGGACATCCGGCCCGGAGCCGGCCCGGCAGCCGGCCGCGGCGGCCGCCGTCAAGAGGAGGATCGCGATCGTGTTCGAGAGCCCTTTCGTCGTCATCGGCCGCCTACTTTTTTCCATTTTTTTCGGTGAGCTCTTGATAGATGACTTCGACCAGGCTCGTGAACTGCGGCGTTCCCCCGCCGGCCGGCCGGTCCTCGACCTGGAGGATTTTCTTGATCTCCTCCAGGGACTTGCCCTCGGCGATCAGGGTTTTGACCCGGTCCTGCTTGATTTCGATGGACCTGACTAGGCCCTCCACCTCGTCCCGGGTGATCATGTCCCCGTGTCCGGGAATGAAGGTATCGATGTGGGGCCTGTGGCTCAGGATGGCCTTGAGCGTTTTGACGAGCCCGAAGGAGGAACCGTTCTTGGAGCGATTGATGATCGGGTCGCGGCCGATGGAAACGAGGTCGCCGACGAACGCCGTGCTCTGGAAATCGACATAAACCACCGTGTCGCCGCTGGTGTGGGCCGGGCCGTAATGGCAAAGCATGATCGTTCGATTGCCGGAGGTGAGTTTCAGCTCATCCTTGAAAACGATTGTCGGGAGGTAATCCTGGAGGGCGGGCAGGTCGACGGCGGCCTTGATCATGTCCGCCTTGACCTGTTCCTGACTGATGATGGGCAGCCCCCGGGGAAAGCCCGGGAGCCCGTTGATATGATCTGCATCGCTGTGGGTGAGGATGATCTTCGTGACCGGGAAGGCTGTGGTTTTCTTAAGCTCGGTGAGCATTTCCTGGACGCTCTCCGGGGTCATCTTCGCGTCCACCGCGAAGACCTCCTTGTTTCCGACGATCAGGCCCGAGTTGGCCCCGCCACCCCCCTTGACGAGGAGAAGGGTCAGGGTGATGGGCTGGATCGTCACGGGCGCCGCTTCTTGACGGGGCTCCGGGTTCTGCTGAGCGAACGCGATTCCCGCAGGGAGGATCAGGATTCCAGAGACGATCGCCAGGACGGCCTGAAACATGGATTTCATAGCAGACTCTCCTTCGTTCGAGTGTCCATTCCCTTAGGTTTTATCCGGATGAACGGGTTTTGTCAAACGCTCCAGGAAGGAGAGAGGGGGGACGCCGGGGCTTCCGACGCTGTCGGGCCTTGCCGCCGGGGCCCCGAACAAGAGGATCAGCCGGGGACGGCGATGCCGCCCCCGGCCTCCTGTCGTTTTCGGGATCCGGATCAGAGCTTGGTTTCTTCGACCGTCTTCTGGACGACGCCGACCGTCTTCTGGAGCATGGCGCTTCTCTTCGTCGCTGAGCTTGATCTCGAAGATCTTCTCCAGGCCCTTGGCGCCGATCAGGCAGGGGACGCCGATGAAGAGGCCCTTGACGCCGTACTCGCCTTCGCAGAGTGCGGCGCAGGCGGAGGACCCGCCGCTTGTCCTTGAGGTAGGACTCGGCGATGATGATGGCGCTCCAGGCCGGGCTGAAGAAGGCCGAGCCCTTGCCGAAGAGCTTGACGATCTCGGTTCCGGCTTCGCGCGTCCGGAGGGCGAGCTTGTCGATCTGCTCCTTGGTCGCGATCTCGGCCAGGGGGACGCCGCCGACCGTCGTCAGGCGGGGCAGGGGGACCATGTCGGGGCCGTGGCCGCCGAGGACCGTGCCGGCGACGTCGGACTACGGACACGCCGAGCTCCATGGCGATGAAGGCCCGCCAGCGGGCGGTGTCCAGCGTCCCGGCCATGCCGACGACCTGGTGCTTGGGGAAGCCGGTCAGCTTGGAGAAGGCGTAGACCATGGCGTCGAGGGGGTTGGTGACGATGATGCAGAACGCCTTCGGGGCGTGCTGCTTGACGCCCTCGGCGACCTGCTTGATGATGGCCAGGTTGACGGCCAGCAGGTCCTCGCGGGTCATGCCCGGCCTGGCGGGGCCTGCCGGCCGTGACGATGACGACGTCGGCCCCGGCGATGTCCTTGTAGTTCGAGGTGCCGGTGATGTTGGCGTCGTAGTTGCCGTGGGGGGCCATCTCCATCAGGTCGAGGGCCTTGCCCTTGGCCGGGTTCTCGAGCTCGGGGATATCCAGGATGACGATATCCCCCAGTTCTTTCTGGGCGGCGAGCATGGCCAGGATCTGGCCGATCTGGCCGCCGCCGATGAGGGCGATCTTTTTTCTCATGTTCATTCTCCTTTATGGAATAGCGGCCTGGCCATCCGGCCGGGCCGCCTCGGTTGCCTCAGCAGGCAGGCTCCGTCGAGGGCCTCAGCTCTTGACGTAGCCCTCCCATGTTTCCTTGAGCTTCGGGTTCTTGAGCCAGTCCATGACGTAGTCGGTGAAGGCGGTGCCGGTGGCCCCGGTGGACCGCCCGGTGATGGACATCTTCTTCTCGTACTGGCCGGCAGATGTCCAGGGCCATCTCCAGGGCCTTGGCCTTGCTCGGCGTAGCCGATATGGGCGAGGAGCATCGCCGCGGCCCGGATCATGCTGCAGGGGTCGGCGTATTGCGCGCGGCCCTCGGTGACCATGCGCGGCGCGGAGCCGTGGATGGCCTCGAACATGGCGTACTGCTTGCCGATGTTGGCGCTGCCGGCCGTGCCGACGCCGCCCTGGAACTCGGCGGCCTCGTCGGTCAGGATGTCGCCGTAGAGGTTGGGCAGGACCATGACCTGGAAGTCGCGGCGGCGCTTCTCGTCGACGAGCTTGGCCGTCATGATGTCGATGTACCAGTCGTCGGCCTCGATCCCGGGATAGTCCTTGGCGATCCGGTAGAAGTTCTCGAGGAAGCGGCCGTCGGTCGTCTTGACGACGTTGGCCTTGGTGACGCAGGTGACCCTTGTCCGGCCGTTCTTCTTGGCGTGCTCGAAGGCCAGCCGGCAGATGCGGTCGGAGCCGGGGCCGGTGATGAGCCGGAAGTCGATGGCGATGTCCGCGTCGACCTCGATGCCGTAGGGGCCGAGGGCGTAGAGGTCCTCGGTGTTCTCCCGGAAGAAGATCCAGTCGATGCCCTGCTGGGGGACGCGGACGGGCCGGACGTTGGCGAACAGGTCGAGCTCCTTGCGCAGGGCCACGTTGCAGCTCTCGATGTTCGGCCAGGGGTCGCCCTTGCGCGGCGTCGTCGTCGGGCCCTTGAGCGTGACGTGGTATTTCTTGATCTCGGCCAGGACGTCGTCGGGGATGGCCTTCTTGTGGGCGGCCCGGTTCTCGATGGTCAGGCCTTCGATGTCGTGGACGATGACCTTGCCCGCCTTGATCTCGTCCTTGAGGAGGTGCTCCAGGACCCGCTTCGGCCTCGGCGGCGATGTAGGGGCCGATGCCGTCGCCGGCGAGGATGCCGATCTTGAGCGGGCTTGATCTTCTTGTAGTCGATCCAGTCCGGCGCGGCCTTGACTTTTTCCATGCGCTTCATCTGGACCTCGAGGAGCTTGCCGAAATGCTCCTTGGCCCTGGCAATGGCGGCGTAATCCATTCTTTCTTCCTCCGTTATTGGCAATTCGGATAAAAACCAGAGCCAATATATTATCTCTTTTCAGGCCGAAATCAATCGAAATTTCGAAGCCTCCGGCGGGTTCGGCTTTTGACAAAACGACCCAAACCATTTATACAGTATGGTGCCTTGAATCAAGCCATCAGGAGCCATGACATGCTGGAATGCATACTTCGAACGGAAGAGGAAAGGGCCAAGGCCGGACTCCCGCCCCTCCCTCTGATCCCTGCTGATGTCGATGGTGTCTGCCGTTTCCTGGAAAAGCCCGAGGCTGGGAAAGCGGAGATCTTCCTGGCCCTCCTCAGGAACCGGATATCCCCGGGCGTCGACCCGGCGGCCAAGGTCAAAGCCGGCTGGCTGGCGCGGGTCGCCCAGGGAGAAGCGCCGTCCCCGGCCGTATCCCGGACCGACGCCGTTTTTCTTCTGGGGACGATGCTGGGCGGGTACAACGTGGAGCCGCTCGTCGAGCTTTCCTGGACGGACCGGGATCTGGCCGCCGCGGCGGCCGAGGCCCTGAAGCAGCACCGTCCTCGTCTACGGCGCGTTCGAGGCCATCGCCCGCCTGGCCGGACTCGAATCCGCTGGCCAGGGCCGTCCTCGAATCCTGGGCGGCAGGGGAGTGGTTTCTTTCCCGGCCGGCCCTGCCGGCACCCGATGTCCTGAAGGTCTTCAAGGTCGACGGCGAGATCAACACCGACGATTTTTCGCCGGCCAAGCACGCTGCGACCCGGCCCGACATCCCGCTCCACGCCCTGTCCATGGGCCTGACGCGGTTCCCCGGCGGCCGAACGAACGATCGCCGGCTTCCGCGACGGAGGGCCACCGCGTGGCGTTCGTCGGGGACGTCGTCGGCACGGGCTCGTCCCGCAAATCGGCCTGCAACTCCCTGCTGTGGCACATCGGCGAAGACATCCCGTTCGTCCCCAACAAGCGGCGGGCCGGGGTCGTCCTGGGCGGCCTGATCGCGCCCGATCTTCTTCAACACCACCGAGGATTCGGGCGGCCTGCCGATCGATGAGGTCGACGTCACGGGCTCAAGACCGGCGACGTCATCGTCCTCGACACCAAGGCCGCGAGGATCCTCGAGCGAGAGACGGCGACGGTCCTGGCGCGGTTCGTGTTGAAGCCGCCCGACGATCAAGGACGAGTTCCGGGCGGGCGGCCGGCTGAACCTCATCATCGGCCGGGCCTTGACGGCCAAGGCCCGCACGGCCCTGGGACTGCCGGAAGCCGATTTTTTCACAACGATCAAGAATCCGGAGCCGCAAGGCCGGGACAGGGCTATACGCATGGCCCAGAAGATCGTCGGCCGGGCCTGCGGCGTCGCCGGGGTCCTGCCCGGGATCGGCCTGCGAGCCGCAGATGACGACCGTCGGCTCCCAGGACACGACGGGCCCGATGACCGCCGACGAGCTCAAGGAGCTGGCCTGCCTGGAGTTCCAGGCGGACCTGTTCATGCAGTCGTTCTGCCATACGGCCGCCTATCCCAAGCCGGCCGACGTCAAAATGCACCGGACGCTGCCGGAGTTCATGATCGCCCGCAAGGGCGTGGCCCTCAAGCCCGGGCGACGGCGTCATCCATTCCTGGCTCAACCGGCTCCTCCTGCCCGACACGATGGGGACGGGCGGCGATTCCCACACGCGCTTTCCCATCGGGCTCAGCTTCCCGGCCGGGTCGGGGCTGGTGGCGTTCGCCGGCGCCCTGGGTTCATGCCCCTGGACATGCCTGAGTCGGTCCTCGTGAAGTTCAAGGGCCATCGAATCCGGGAATCACGCTGCGCGACGTGGTCAACGCCATTCCCTACTTCGCGATCCGGAAGGGCCTGCTGACGGTCGCCAAGAAGGGCAAGAAGAACGTCTTCAACGGCCGCATCCTGGAGATGGAGGGTCTCGCGGGCCTCACGGTGGACCAGGCCTATGAGCTGACCGATGCCTCGGCCGAGCGGTCGGCGGCGGGATGCGTCATCTCCCTGAAAGAGGACGAGGTCGTCCGATCCTCAAGAGCAATATCGCCCTGATGGAGCGGATGATCGAGGAGGGCTACCAGGATGCCGGGACGCTCCGGAGGCGGATCGACGCCTGCCGGAAATGGCTGGAAAACCCGGTCCTCCTCGAGCGGGACGCCCACGCCGAATACAGCCGCCGTGCTGGAGATCGACCTGGCCGAGATCAAGGAGCCGATCCTGGCCTGCCCCAATGATCCTGACGATGTCAGGCTCCTTTCGGAGGTCGCCGGCGACAAGATCGACGAGGTGTTCATCGGCTCGTGCATGGTCAATATCGGCCATTTCCGGGCGGCCGGACGGATCTTTGAAGGCGCCGGCTACCGGCGAAGACCAAGATCTGGATCACGCCGCCGACCAAGATGGACGAGACCCAGCTCAAGAAAGAAGGATTCTATGCCATCTTCAACGCGGTCGGGGCCCGGATGGAGATCCCCGGCTGTTCGCTTTGCATGGGAAACCAGGCGCGAGTCGCTCCCCGGGCGACGGTCATGTCGACCTCGACCCGGAATTTCGACGACCGTATGGGGGACGGGGCCCGGGTCTATCTTGGGTCGGCCGTGCTGGCGGCTATCGCCGCGCTCAAGGGAGCCCTGCCCGGGCCTGAAGAGTATTTCGCGGTCTTCGGAGAAAAGATCGATCCCCAGGCTGAGAAGATCTACCAATATCTCCAGTTCGATGAGATGAAGGGCTCGGGCCTGGGCTACGCCCGGTAGACCCTCCAGGGGGAAACAGGGGAACCGACCCTGGATTTTCCGGAAGGAGGTCAGATGATCCGACTGAACGGGAGAAAAGCGCTGATCACGGGCGGCTCGCGAGGCATCGGCCGGGCCACGGCCCTCCTCTTCGCCAAGGCGGGTGCGATGTCGCCTTCAGCTACGTCAGAAACACCGGGGCCGCCGCTGAGGTCCGGTCAGCCATCGAGAGCCTTGGGCCGGAAATGCCTGGCCTATAAGGCCGAGATATCGCCAGGGACGAGGTGAAGGCATGGTCGGCGATATCCTGGCCCGCTGGGGCGAGATCGACATCCTTGTCAACAACGCCGGCATCTGGACATATCTCGAGATGGGCCGGATGGACGAAGTCGGTCGACCGGGAAACCGATGGCCGTCAACCTTGACAGCGTTTTTTACTGCCACGAACGCCGTCCGTGCCCCTCGATGAAGAAGCAGGGAAGGGGCTGGATCATCAACGTGGCTCGACGGCCGGCGGTCAGGGGCGAGGCCATCCATTCCCACTATGCCGCCACCAAAGGGGCCCTCCACGCCCTGACCAAGTCCCTGGGCCGTCGAATTCGCGCCTTACAACATCCGGGTCAACTGCGTGGCCCCGGGGTGGGTGGACACGGACATGTGCACTGAGCGTCTTCAGCGAGCCCGGATACAGGGAGAAGCGTCCGCCAGTCCATTCCCCTCGAAGCGGATCCCGCCGCCCGAAGACATCGCCGGACCCATCCTCTTCCTGGCCTCCGACCTGGCCCGGCACATCACAGGCGACGGTCCTCAACGTCAACGGAGGGTCGGTCCTCACCGGAGGCTGAGAATGGCTGTCACAAAGAGCTTGACAGAGATTTTTTGTCGTGGTATCTAAGGGGGGCTTCATGGCGAAAAAATTCCTATCCGTCATCATTGTCCCCCATACGAAGACGAGCACCAGAACCCTAAGCTTTTCCCGGCGGACCCTGAGGATCCTGGCGGGCGGCGGCACGGTCATGGCTCTGGTCCTGGCCGTATTCCTGACGGATTATATTTCGATGAACGTCATCCGCCATCGATACAGAGCCCTCACCCGAGAGACGGCGGAGCAGAAGGCCAAGATCGCCAATTACGAACGATCCATCAACGAGCTCCAGGCCCGAGTGACGAACTCTGAGAACCTGGCCAAGAAGTTGAACGTCATGGCCGGGCTCAAATCGCCCGATGTCCTCAAGGCGCCGGCCGGCCTGGGAGGAGGCGCCTCGGAGCCGGAACCCGCCGATTCCAGCGGAAGCGTCCCGCCTGGCGAATCCCAGGGCTCGATCCAGGGCCTCATCCAGAAGTCGCAGAGCGTCGAGAACAACCTCAACAGCCTGGTCGGCGTTTTTGAGAGCGAGAGGCTCAGGCTGGCCACGACCCCATCCATCATGCCCGTGGCAGGATGGGTCAGCTCCGGCTTCGGGGTGAGGGCCGACCCCTTCACGGGCAGAGAGCAGATGCATTGGGGTCTCGACATCTCCACTAACTCCGGCAATCCCATCGTCGCCCCGGCTGACGGGATCGTGCTCCAGCTCCTCAACGATAAATACCTGGGGAAGCATATCATCCTCAGCCACGGCAACGGGATCACGACCGTCTTCGGACATATGAGCGGTTTCGCCGTCCGGGCCGGCCAGACGGTCAAGAGAGGGGACGTCATCGGCTATGTCGGGATGACCGGCAAGGCCGTCGGTCCACACGTCCACTACGAAGTCCACAAGGACGGAAAGCCCGTTAACCCTTACAATTATATTCTGGAAGAATAGGGCCGGTCATCCGGCCCGGTCTCAGTCCCCGCCAAGAAGCTCGCCCGGCTTGATCTTCGCCCCGAGAGAGAAGGCATGCGCCGGCATCCTCGTTCTTCCCTCCGGCTGAAGCTCCTCGATGAGATATACGCTTCCACCGCCGCAGGCCACTCTCAGGCCGTCCCCGAGGGCGGAAAGGACCTCGCCCGGCTTGCGATCTTCCCCGGGAGCATCGACATTTCGTCCCCGGTGAAGTTGAAGCCGGCGGGCCCGGAAGAGGGTGTATGTCCCGGGCCGATCCGCCAGGGCCCGGACCTTCCGGTCTATGGCCGGGGCGCTCTCCGACCAGTCGATCCGGCCGGCCTCTTTGCGGATCTTCGGGGCCAGGGAAGCCAGGCTATGGTCCTGCGGCGACGGCGTGAGGGCCCTAGTCCGTCGAGCGTCTGGAGGAGGAGGCCCGCGCCAATGACGGCCAGCCGCGACTCGAGCTCGCCGGCCGTTTCCCGGGGGCCGATCGTCGTCCCCGCCCGGGCCAGGATTGCCCCCTCGTCCATTTTTTCATTGAGCTCGATGATCGTGACGCCGGTTTCCTTTTCGCCGTTGAGGACGGCCCATTGGACCGGGGCGGCGCCGCGATATTTCGGCAGGAGCGAAAAGTGGACGTTGAGGGAATGATGGCGCGGGAAATAAATGACCGGTGCCGGAATAATCTGGCCGTAGGCCACGACGACGTTGAGGTCGGGGCCGGCGTCCTGGATCCTGCCGAGGACGGTTCCGTCCGTCCGGATGTTGAAGGGCTGCAGGACGGGGATGTCCCGTTCGAGAGCGAACCTTTTGACGGCGCTCGGGGTCATCCGCCGGCCGCGTCCGGCCGGTTTGTCGGGCTGGGTGATGACAAGGCCGACGGAATGCCCTCTTTCGAGAAGCCCTTGAAGTGAGGGGAGGGCCGAGGCCGGGCTCCCGAAAAAAACGATCCTCATAGCTTCAGACCGGCGTCCGCCGTTTTTTTCAGTTTCTTCCGGAGCAGGGTCCTCTTGAGGGGCGACAGACGGTCCGTGAACAGCTTCCCGTCGAGGTGGTCGATCTCGTGGCAAAGGACACGGGCCTTGAGGTCCTCTCCCTCGACCTCAACTTCGTTCCCCCGGAGGTCCAGGCCCTTGACGATTACCCGGTAGGGGCGGGCGACTTTTTCCCGGATATCAGGGACCGACAGGCAGCCCTCTTCGCAGACGACCTCGCCCTCGGCCTGGATGATCTCCGGGTTGACGAGGACGATCAGCTCGTCCTCGTTTTCGCCGATGGAGAGGTCGATGGTGATCAGACGCTTGCTGACATTGACCTGGGGCGCGGCGAGCCCGATGCCTGGGGCGCGGCGCATGGTCTCGACCATGTCCTTGGCAAGGCGGACGAGCTCTGGGTCGATCCTATAGACCCGCTCGGCTTTTCTGGTAAGGCTCGGGTGTCCGATGGTGAGGATCTCGAGAACGGCCATGGCTCATTCCTCAGCCCCTATTTTACGTGATTCAGGTCCCCCGTTCCAGCCCCCGCCGGCATAAGGTCTGCGAGATCTGCCCCGGCGCGTCCCTCGGCCCTTCTTGGGCGCCGTTGGTTCGTTCACAAAGTCCGACCGGAGACTGACCCCCTGGAGTCATCAGAGCTTCCTGCCTGAGCCATTCCCTCCGGGTCCGCATCCTTCCTAGATGACGGCCGAGGGCGGCGCCGGCTCGTCCGCGGCTCCGGCGTTCCGGAGAGGCACTCGCACGAGGTAGAGGCCGATGAGGGCGAGCACGGCCAGGCCGCCGATGTAGAGATCCACCGCTCCGAAATACTTGCCGTTCTTGAAGATCGTCGGGACATCGTGCCCGATGAATTTCTGCAGGAACAGGAATTTCCAGAGCGCCCTCAGGAGCCCCGTAAGCGCCTCGCCGGCGATAAGCCCGGCTGCCAGCAGGATACCGACGTTCGTGGCCCGCGCCGTCTGGGCGGCGTTAAATTTCCTTTTGGCCATGAACTTGTCAACGAGGCCCTTCATCATGCCGCCGACGAAGATTGCGAATGTCGTCTCGAGGGGCAGGTACATGCCGACGGCGACCAGCATGGGGGAGCGGACCTGGACCAGGATCAGGGCGAAGCCCATGAGCATGCCGACGATGACCAGGGGCCAGGCCATCTCCCCCCCCACAATGCCGCGGGCCAGGGCGGCCATCAGCCCGGCCTGGGGCGCTGCCAGCTCCTTGCTCCCGAAGGTGAACGCCCCGTTGAGAAGCATCAGGGGGAAATACATCACGAGGGAAGCGATGAGGATGCCGAATACATTGCCGGCCTGCATCTTCCACGGCGTACCGCCCAGGATGTGCCCGACCTTGAGGTCCTGGAGCATTTCGCCCGCCACGGCGGAGGAGACGCAGACGACGGCAGCGACGCCCAGGACGGCGGCGACGCCGCTCATCCCCGTGGCCCCGACGAGGACCATAAGGAGCGCCGCGATGATCAAAGTGGAGAGGGTCAACCCGGAAATCGGGTTGTTGGACGACCCGATCTGGCCGACGAGGTTCCCGGAAACGGCGGCGAAGAAAAAGCCCGCGATGGCCATGACAACCGCGGCCAAAATCGCGGGCGGCCAGGTCCCGGCGAAGATCTTGTAGACGAAGACCATCAGGACGAACGTCGCCGCCAGGCCGGCGAGGACGACTTTGATGTTGAGGTCCTTCTCGAGACGGCCCGTGGCCTCGGCCTGGCCGGCGGCCTTCTTGACGTCGCCGAGCGAGCGCTTGATCCCGGAGGCGAGGTTCTTCCTCATCCGGTAGAGCGTGTAGCCCGCGCCGACGAGCATCCCGCCGACCGCGATCGGGCGGATGATGAACTTCCAGACGTTGGTCACCATGTCGGGCCAGGACACGTCCGCCGCGGCCACGCCCGGGCCGTAGAAGGTGTCGATGAGGTGCGGTCCGAGGAAAAACATCAGCAGCGGTGCGAACAGGCCCCAGGCCAGGACGCCGCCGGCGAAGTTGAGGGCGGCCAGGCGCGGCCCGATGATGTAGCCGACGCCAATGTACGCCGGGATAGATGCCGGGGCCGGATACGGCCACCGTGCCGCCGGCTCCGATCTTGGGCGCGTCGCCGGCCGCGCCGAGACGGACGAAGCTCGCGCCGAGCCTGCCGACCCTGACGATGAAGTCCTTGGTGGCGCTGAAGATCTGGATCTGACCGAGCGCGTAGAAGAGAGAGCCGAGGCCCATGGCCTGGAACAGGAACTTCGAACCCTGGCTGCCCTTCTGGCCGGCCTTATGGATTTCCGCGGCCGCGACGGATTCGGGAAAGACGAGGTCGGGATCGGAGACCATGACCCGCCGGAGGAAGGTCACGAACATGATCCCGAGGAGTCCCCCGACGAACATCAGGGCCGACGACTTGAGGTATGCTTCGACGGTGTTGAACTTCGTCCAGGCGCCCGAGATGAGAAAGGCCGGGATCGTGAAGATCGCCCCCGCGGCGATGGATTCGCCGATGGACCCGACCGTTCTGGCGATGTTCTCTTCGAGGATCGAGCCCTTCATGATCCTCAGGATGGCCATGCCGATGACGGCCGCGGGATACGTGGCCGCGATCGTCATTCCGGCCCTCAGCCCGAGGTAGGCATTGGCGGCGCCGAGGATGACGGTCATGACGAGGCCGATGAGGATGGCCCGGAGGGTGAACTCCCTCTGGTCGGTTTTTTCGGGGACGTAGGGTTGATGGCTCATCACGCGCTCCTTTCCGAAGTTTCCTATTGTATATTTGAAGTCCGGAAACAAAGTCAAGCGCCGCCGTCCGAAGGCCCCATTTTGGATTTGATTCGGCGGGGGAATTGTGCTAAATAAAGACTCGGTTGAAAGAGAGCGAATATGAACATCATCAGCTGGCTGAAGGAGCGGCTCTTCTGCGACCTCGCCGTGGACCTGGGGACGGCCAACACCCTGGTCTTTCTCAAGGGAAAGGGGATCATCGTCCAGGAGCCCTCGATCTGCGTCGTCAACAAGCTGACGGGCAAGGTGGAGGCCGTGGGCTCACGGGCCAAGGAAATGCTGGGGAAGACGCCGAACACGATCGTCACCATCAAGCCCATGCGGGACGGCGTCATCGCGGACTTCGAGGTTGCCGAGAAGATGCTGGATTTCTTCATCAAGAAGGCGATGAACAACCGAGGCTTCCTGCTCCGGCCGCGGATCGTCATCGGCATCCCGACCGGGATCACCCAGGTCGAGCGCCGGGCCGTCAAGGACGTCGCCCTGAGGGCCAAGGCGTCGGAGGTTTACCTCATCGAACAGCCGATGTCCGCCGCCATCGGCGCGGGCCTGCCGATCTCCGACCCTATGGGCAACATGATCGTCGATATCGGCGGCGGGACGACGGACATCGCCGTCATTTCGCTCAACGGCATCGTCTTCAACCACTCCATCCGGATCGCGGGCAACGAGATGGACGAGGCCATCATCCATTACCTCAAGAAGAAATACAACCTCCTGATCGGGGAGCGGACGGCCGAGGCCGTGAAGATCCAGATCGGATCGGCCTACGCGCTCGACGAACCCATGACCATGGAGATCAAGGGCCGCGACCTCCGGGAGGGGATCCCACGGACCATCGTCGTCGACGATCAGGAGATCCGGGAATCGATCGAGGACACCGTGGCGGCCATCATCAACGCCATCCGGATCGCCCTGGAAAGGACGCCGCCCGAGCTGTCGGCCGACATCATCGACAGGGGGATCATCCTGACTGGTGGCGGGGCCCTGCTCAAGAACCTGGACAAGCGGATCCGGGAGGAGACGCAGCTCCCGGTCTTCATCACGGAAGACCCCCTGACGACGGTCGTCCTCGGGGCAGGGAAGATGCTCGACGACCTGGACCTTCTGAAAAAGATATCTCTGGTCTAGCATTCCGGGCCCGGCGGCTTCGAGAGGCTCCATGCCCATGTGGCGGAAACGGACTCACTTCGTTGTCCTCGCGGGGCTGGTCTTCTTTCACCTGATCCTGATTTCCATCCAGGTCCCGCTCGGCAGCGAAAAGAAGCTCTTCGGGCGGGCCGTGTTCTTCGTCTTCTCGCCTCTGCAGAAGGGCGTCGTCTCGGGATTCCGGGGCGTCCGATCGCTTTGGGAAGGGTATTTCGACCTCCGCAGCGTTCGGCAGGAGAACTATCAGCTGAAGAAGGAGCTATTCTTCCTCAGCCAGGAGAAGCGCTTTCTCGAGGACCGGCTCCTCTTTTTCCGGTCCGAGGCCGAGGTCCTGGCGAGCCTGGCCGCGTTCCGGCAGTCCCTGATCTCAGCCCGCGTGGTCGGGGCGGACGCCGGCAATTACTATCGGTCGCTGATCCTGGACAAGGGCAGCCTGGACGGCGTCAAGCCGGACATGGCCGTCTGCGACCGTTTCGGGAACCTGGTCGGCCGGACGATCGCCCCCGTGTCCCTGAATGAGACCAAGGTCCAGCTCATCACCGACCCGGAGAGCAGCGTCAGCGTCATCTCCGCCACCGCCAGGATCGTCGGCATCGTTTCCGGGAGGCAGGGGGCCCAATGCGGCCTGAAGTACATCCTGTCCAGCGTCCAGGAAGAAAAGGAAGGAGAAGATCTGATCACGACGGGGTTCGACAAGATCTATCCGGCCGGGATCCGGGTCGGACTGATCCTCTCCATCAAGCCCACACCCTCCGTCTTCAAGGATATCGTCGTCAAGCCCTACTTCAGCTTCTCCACGCTCGAGGCCGTGGCCATCCTGCCCAGGGTCCCCGGAGGCGAGGAATGAAGGGAACCGCCCTGAAGAACATCCTGCGGGCCGGACTGGCCACCGCGGCGGCCTTTTTCTTTTATTCGCTCCTCGGAGGAGTCGGACCGTCGACGCTGTTCGTCCTGAACGCCTTTTCCGTGGTCGTCGTATCCTTCTCGGTCGGCCAAGGGGAGATCTTCGGCGCGGCCCTGGGCGCCGTATGCGGCCTCATCCAGGACTCCTTTTCGTTGGGCGTCTTCGGCGTCGCGGGCCTGACCAAGACCCTCCTCGGATTCTGGACCGGCTATATTTCCCGGCGCATGGACGTCACCCCATTCCTCAGGAGCGTCGCCGTCCTCCTGGTGATGTCCTCCCTCGAGCTCGTCCTCTGGGTCCTGCTCAACGCTCTCGTCCTCAGGGAGCATGTAGATCTGCGGCACGGACTGATCGTCCTTCAGCCCTTGCTGACGGCCCTGCTGGGGAGCCTCATCCTGAACATCTCGCGGAGGATCCGGGCCCGCCGCGCCTGAGCTCCATCATGCCCGGCGACAAGATCTACGAGGACCTGACGGTTATCGTCCGGAGGGCCAATGCCGTTTTCCGGGCCGTGGCCGTCCTCGTCCTCCTCAGCCTCTGCTATTACTGGAAGGTCCAGATCCTGGATTACAAAAAATATTGGGGCCTGGCCGAGGCCAACCGGACCCGGACCCGGGTGATCAGCGCCCCGCGGGGCCTCGTCCGCGACCGGACGGGCGTAATCCTGGCCGACAACAAGGCCAGCTTCAGGGTCTCTCTGAGCCGGGACAACGTCAAGGCCGCCGCCGCGTCCTACCCCGCGATCAGCAAGCTCCTGGGGATCAGCGAAGAGGAGCTCCGGAGCCGGATCGAAAGATACAAGAGCCTGCCGCCCTTCGAGCCCGTGATCATCAAGGACGGCCTGGCTCCGGAGGAGATCGCCCCGATTGAGGGCCGGCGCCTGGAGTACCCCGAGCTCGAGGTCGCGGCGGAACCGAAGCGGTTCTATCCTAAAAAGACGACGGCCGCCCACATTCTCGGCTACCTCCAGGAGCGATCCCCGGAGGAGATCCGGGACAACCCCGGTCGCGGGGCGCGCCTGGGCGACATGGGCGGCCGGGCGGGGATCGAAAGTCAATACGAGACGAGTTGACGGGCACGGACGGCTCCGTCCTCGAGATCGTCGACAGCCTGGGACGGAAGAGGAGCGAAGAGGTGATCCAGGACCCGGCGCCGGGCCATGAGATCACTCTGACCATCGACGCCCGGCTCCAAGCGAAAGCGGAGGAGCTGCTCGGGGACAGGGAAGGGGCCATTGTCGCCCTCGACCCCTCGACCGGCGAAATCCTGGCCATGGCCAGCTCTCCCACGTTCGACCCGAACCGATTCATCACCCGATTCACTCCGGAGGAGTGGGTCCAGTTCATCAATGACCCGGCATCCCCGCTTGAAAACAGGGCGGTCCGCGGCCTTTATTCTCCGGGTTCGATCTTCAAGATCGTCATGGCCCTCACCGGGCTGGACCTCGGCTACGTGACGGACCAGACGACCGTCTATTGCAGCGGCTCCATCCAGATCTACGGGACCTTGCGCGTCTGCTGGTTCGCGCCCGGCCACGGAACGATGGACCTGGCCAACGCCATCAAGAACTCCTGCAACATTTACTTCTACACCCTCGGGCGGCAGATGGGGATCGATGCGATCGCCAAAGGCGCGGACGAGATGGGGCTGGGCCGGAAGACCGGCCTGGACATTCCCGGGGAAAAGGACGGGCTCGTCCCGAGCTCCGAATGGAAGATGAAAGCCCTGAAGACCCCCTGGTTCCCCGGAGAGACCATCTCCGTGGCGATCGGGCAGGGGCAGCTTCAAGTGACGCCCCTTCAGATCGCCGCCATGACCGGGGATCGTCGCGAACCGGGGGACGAGGATCGTGCCGCACATCGTCCTGAACCCGGCGAACCCCAAGACCGGCGCTCCCCGGGACGCCGCCGCGCCCCCTCCCTTCAAGCGTTCGACGTTCGAGAGTGTCATCGAAGGCATGTGGAGGTCGGTCAACGACCATGGGACGGGACAAGGCGCCCGCGTCGAAGGCCTGGACGCCTGCGGCAAGACGGGGTCCACCCAGGTCATCAGCCGGGAAAGGGCGGAACGCATGGCCAAGGCGGGCAAGCCCATCAAGACCCATTCGTGGTTCACCGGCTTCGCCCCCCGGGAGGATCCCCGTATCGTCGTCACGGTCCTCATCGAATACGGCGGCGGCGGCGGCGCGGTCGCCGGCCCCGTGGCCGGCCAGATGCTCAGCCTTTGGAAGGACATCTATAAGAAATGATGTTCGACAGGCGGCTCATCCAAGAGATCGACTGGGTGCTCATCGGGCTTGTCCTGCTCCTGACCCTCTTGGGCGTCCTGTTCATCTACAGCTCCTCCCACTTCCTGACAAAAAGCTATTACCTGAGGCAGCTTGTCTGGCTCGGGATCAGCCTATTCGCCGTTTTCCTGGTTGTCGCGGTCGACTACAAGTTCCTGGTCTCTTTTTCGATCTATCTTTATATCCTGATCGTCGCCGCCCTGGCCGGAAGCCTGGTCTTCTCCCGTCTCGTCGCCGGGACGAAAAGCTGGCTCAAGTTCGGCTTCTTCCAAGTCCAGCCCTCGGAGCTGGCCAAGGTCATCATCATCCTGGTCCTCGCCCGCCTCTTCGCCGATTACAAGGGACACACTCTGAACCGCCAATCCGGCGCGCTGGCCATGGTCCTGGCCGGAGTCCCCCTATTTCTGATCGTCATCCAGCCGGACCTCGGGACCGGCCTGACGTTCCTGGCCGTCCTCGGCGGGGCCTTCATCCTGGCCGGGCTGAAGAAAAAGACGATCGCCCTTTTTCTTGTGCTTTCCCTGGTCGTCTGCGTCGGAGGCTGGAACTTCGGGTTGAAGGACTATCAGAAAAAGCGGCTGACCACCCTCCTCAACCCCGGTCAGGACGTCCGTGGGTCGGGATACCAGATCATGCAATCCAAGATCGCGATCGGCTCCGGGGGACTGACCGGCAAAGGCTTCATGAACGGAACCCAGAGCCAGCTCCGCTTCCTGCCGGCCCGCCACACGGATTTCATCTTCTCCGTGATCGGCGAGGAGTTCGGGTTCCTGGGTGTCTTCATCGTCCTCCTCCTCTATTTCCTGATGCTCGCCCGCATGTTCCTATCGGTGGCGAAAGCCAGGGACAGGGCAGGCGTATATATCATCTTCATGGCCTCCACGCTCATCGCCTTCCAATTCCTCATCAATGTCCTCATGATCATCGGGCTCTTCCCCGTGACGGGCGTCCCGCTCCCGTTCCTGAGCTACGGCGGGTCCTCGCTCATCTCGAACTATATCGCCTGCGGCCTGATCCTGAACGTGAGGATGCGACGGTTCGCGAATGTCTGACGCCTCCCTGGTGAGGATCCTGACCAAGGTCGAGAAGCCAGGCCGCTATGTGGGAGGGGAGTGGAACGAGATCAAGAAGAGGCCCGAGACCGTGGCCGTCAAGGTCGCCCTGGCCTTCCCCGATGTCTACGAGATCGGGATGTCCTACCTGGGCCAGAAGATCCTCTATGCGCTCCTGAACAAGGATCCTGCGGTCCTGGCCGAGCGCGTCTTCGCTCCGTGGCCGGACTTCGAGCGGGAGCTGAGGCGGACGGGCGTTCCCCTCGCCTCGCTCGAGAACGGGATCCCTCTCCGCGACTTCGACATCGTCGGCTTCTCGCTCCTCTACGAGCTGAACTATTCCAATATCCTGACCATCCTTGACCTCGGGCGGAATCCCCCTTCTCGCGGCCGACCGGGACGGTCGCCATCCGCTCGTCATCGCCGGAGGCCCGGCCGCTTTCAACCCCGAGCCCGTGGCCGAGTTCTTCGACCTCATCGTCCTCGGCGACGGGGAGGAGGCGTTCCCCGAGGTCATCGCGGCCTGGCGCTCCCTCCGGAGCCGGGGGCTCGACCGCCCCGCCCTCCTCGGGGAGATGGCCCGTCTCGAGGGTGTCTATGTTCCGTCCCTTTATGTCGCGGAAAGGCGCGGCACCTCGCCGCTCCTTATTCCGCGTCCCCGGGACGGAGCCCCCCCGCGGATCGTAAAAAGGGTCCTCAGAGGATTCGAACGGTCCTTTTTTCCCGAGAAGATCATCGTCCCCAGCCTGAGGGTGGTCTTCGATCGGGTCGCCATGGAAGCGGCCCGGGGCTGCCCCCAGAGCTGCCGTTTCTGCCAGGCGGCCAGCCTCTATTTTCCGCCCCGGGCGAAAAACCCCGGCCTCGTCGTCAAGACCATGGTCCGCAGCCTCCGCCAGACCGGCTATGAGGACAGCTCCCTTTCCGCTCTCTCGGTCAGCGATTATCCTCATCTCGCGGAGACCGTCCGGTGCCTCATGGACGAGCTGGCCCGCGAGAAGATTTCGCTCTCCCTTTCGTCCCTGCGGCCGGGCGGCCTCTCTCCCGAGCTCGTGGAGAGCATCCTCAGGGTGCGGAAGACGGGCTTCACCCTCGTCCCTGAAGCGGGCACGGAGCGGCTCCGGGCGGTCATCAACAAGAAGCTCACCGACGAGGAGATCCAGGCGGCTCTGACAACCGCTTTCTCGGGCGGCTGGAAGCTCGTCAAGTTCTATTTCATGGCCGGCCTGCCGACGGAAACCGACGAGGATCTCCAGGGGATCGTGGACATGGTCCGGGGCAGCCTGGACCTCGGACGCTCCATCCTCGGCGGTTCTCCCCGGATCCACCTCAGTCTGTCGTCGTTCATCCCCAAGCCTCATACGGCATTCCAATGGCTGAAGATGGAGGACGAAGGGTCGCTCGCTCGAAAGCAACGCTTTGTCCGGTCCGAGCTCGGCCGATCAAGGTCCGTGGAGTTCAAGGACCATCCGGTCAAGACTTCCGTTCTCGAGGCCGTGTTTTCGCGGGGGGACCGGCGGCTCAACCGGGTCCTCCTCCGAGCCTGGTCCAAGGGCGCCCGGTTCGATAGCTGGGGCGACCGGCTCGATTTCGCCCTCTGGGAACAGGCCTTTGCCGAGGAGGGGGTCGACCCCGGCGACTATCTGGGATCTATCGACCCGTCGGCCGCCCTTCCCTGGGACCACGTGGACACCGGCATCAGGAAATCCCACCTTCGCCGAGAGCTCGAGCGGGCCCTCCGCGCTGAGCCGTCGCCGACCTGCCTGGAAAGGTCCTGCGCGGACTGCGACGGCTGCGACATCCGGTTCTGGAAAAAGGAGCCGGCCCCCTTCCGGAAGCCGGCCCTGGCCGCGGCCAGGCCTCCGATCGGCGAGAGATCGGAAGAGACCTTCAGGTACAGGGCCGTCTATTCCAAGAAGGGCAAGGCCCGCTACCTTTCCCACATCGACCTCATCCACGTCCTCCAGCGGAGCTTCCGGAGAGCCGGGGTCGAGGTTCGTCAGACCCAAGGGTTCCATCCGAAAATGGATTTTTCTTACGGGCCGGCCCTTCCGCTCGGGATGGAAGGGCTGCGGGAAGTCCTGGAATTCAAGGCCTCTTTCCGTCTGGATGGCGCCGACTTCTTGGCCCGGACGAACCGGTCCCTTCCGGGCGGGATCCGGTTTCTCCGCCTCGAGCGCCTCGGGCCGGGAGAGCTGTCGCTGACAGGCTCGATCCGCGGACTCGTCTATTCCCTGAACTGGAAACGGGACGAGTTCCGGACGGCCTGGCAGGACTCCCGGCCGGAGGAAGGTGGTGCGGGGGCGGTGGCTCCTCACCTGTCGGAGCTCAAGGCCCGCCTGGCCTCGTACCTAGAGAACAGGCCCGAAGCGGCCGAGGTCAAGATCGCGTCCAGGGGCCCGAGGATTCTGCTGATCCTGCCGCCATCCCCCCGCCGGGGCTTCCGGCCCCAGGACATCGTCGCCGAAGCTCTCGGGATCCCGGACCCGGTATTCCTTCTCCGGCGGGACGAGATCGTCCTCGCACCCGGCCCTCCGCAAATTGACAGGGCCGTTTGAATCCGGTACACTGCGGCTGCTTTTCCCGCAAAATCCAAAGAATCTGATGTTCCCGGGGAGGACGCATGATCGACTTTAATTTGAGCGAGGACCAGATCGCCCTTCAGGAGATGGCCCGCGAGTTCGCGGAAAAAGAGATGAGGCCCAAGGCCGCGAGATACGACCAGGGTCACGATTTCCCCGAGGACGTCATGAAAAAGGCCTTCGAGGTCGGATTCCTGACCTGCACGGTCCCCTCGGAATTCGGCGGCGGCGGGCTCAGTGACCTCGAGACGGCGATCGTCAGCGAGGAGCTGGCCCGGGGCTGCGCCGGGATGTACACGACCATGATGGCCAATTCGCTGGCCTTCACGCCCATCGCCCTCTTTGGGACCGACGAGCAGAAAAAGAGGTTCTTCGGGCCCTTCACGAAGCACATGGCCTTCGCCTCCTACTGCCTGACCGAGCGGGAAGCGGGGTCCGACACATCGGCCATCAAGACGGCGGCCAGGAAGGTCGGTTCCGAGTACGTCCTCAACGGCTCCAAGTGTTTCATCACCAACGCGGGAGTGGCCAGCCTTTACGTTGTCTTCGCCAACTCCGCGCCGGAAAAGGGCGCCCGCGGGCTGAGCGTCTTCTGCGTTCCGCGGGAGACGCCGGGGGTCACGGTCGGGAAGGTCGAGGACAAGATGGGCCAGCGGGCCTCCAACACGGCCGAGCTGTTTTTCGAGGACGTCCGGGTCCCGGCGGACAATCTGATCGGCCGGGAGGGCCTCGGGTTCATCATCGCCATGCGGACGTTCGACAAGACGCGGGCGGCCGTGGGAGCCGCGGGCGTGGGGATCGCCCGGGCCGCCCTCGAGTATGCCATCGACTACGCCAAGACCCGGGTCCAGTTCGGCAAGCCGATCGCCTCCTTCCAGGCGACGGCCTTCAAGATCGCCCAGATGGCCATGGAGGTCGACGCGGCCCGGCTCCTCGTCTGGCGGGCCGCCTGGCTCATGGACCACGGCAAGCCCTGCGGGACGGAATCGGCCATGGCCAAGTGCTTCGGTTCTGACGTGGCCATGCGGACGGCGCTCGAGGCGCTCCAGATCTTCGGCGGGTACGGCTATATGAGGGACTACCCCATCGAGAAGCTTGTCCGGGACGCCAAGCTCCTTCAGATTTACGAGGGGACGAACGAGATCCAGAGGCTGGTGATCTCGAGGGAAGTGATCGGCCCCTTCAGGGGCCGCTGACCGGCGCCGGCCTATTCTTCGATGTATTCCGGGATGAGGGCCAGATTATCGATGCCCGCTCCCTTGGCGATATCGATGACTTCCATGACCTTGCTGAAGGGGAGCTTGGCCAGAGCGCGGATGAAGATGGTCTTGTCCTGGCGCGTGGAGTACAGGCGCCGCAGCTCTTCGAGCAGGCCGCGAAGCTCGTAGCCGATGCCGTTGATCTCGACCCGGTCGGCGCTCTTGAGGGTCAGGACGATCAGGCCGCTCGGCTGGCCGCCGCCGGACGAGTCGGATTGGGTTTCGGGCAGCTTAACATCTATGCCTTTCTGGACGAGAGGCGTAATGACCATGAAAATGATCAGAAGGACCAACAGAACGTCGCAGAGCGGAACGACATTGGGTTCGGCTTTAGCCATTCGAGCCTCCTTGGTGCAACTCTAAGGACCTTTATTCTAAAATAATCCGCCCCTCTTGTCAACGGATTTGTCAGGCCCCGTCTATTCCAGCGTCTCGATGGCCTTCCGGTTGTTGCTCGTCTGGAAGACAAGGAACGTCTTGCCCTCTCCCGAGGCCGACCCGTAGGAGTACTGGATGTCGATCACGGCGTTCCCGAGGAGGGCCCCGATCTCCGCCCCCGCGCCGATCCGGTCGGAGACGAGGCAGGTCACGACTTTCTTGGCCTTGACCTTATATCCGAGCGTCTTGAGGGCGGTCTCGGCCTTGACCGGGTCGGACGTCACCAGGCGGAAATGCCCCTGCTCGGCTTCCGAATAGACGTTAAGCGCCCGGACGTTCACTCCGGCGTTGGCCAGGGTCCCCAGGACACGGCCGAAGATGCCCGGCTCGTCGGGAGTGATGACATGGAGCTCGGTTTCCTCGATGACGGCGTGCACAGGCTTTTCTCCTTCAGGACGGATTATTATATCAGAGGCAGGGCCGAAAACAAAGGACTTTCTCGTTGTTTTTTGCCCAAGGGCGGTTATAATGGGGACTCGCAAGGAGCTCCGAATGACGAGCAACCCCCGCCCGCCCCGGGTGGCCATCATCGACAATTCGATATTCCCCGACATCTATCAGCCGGTCGGCCATTGGAGCCGCTATCTTTCCGCGGAGTGGGCGGCCTTTACGGCCCGGCGGCACCGGTTCCCCAGCCTCTCCGGGTTCAGCCACGTTATCCTGACCGGATCCGAAGCGTCCATCCTGGAGCCCGAGCCCTGGGTCTTCGAAGAGGCCGACGTGGTCCGGGAGGCCGTCCGGAGAGGGCTCGCGGTCCTCGGCAGCTGCTGGGGCCACCAGCTCTTGGCGTTCGCCCTGGCCGGACCCGGTCACGTGGCCCGACGCGCCAGTCCGGAGATCGGCTGGGTCCCGATCCGGCTCGCGGTCGAGAGCGATCTCCTCGGTCCGGCCGGGGACGAGCCGTTGACGTTCTCGATCCACTTCGACGAGGTCCGCGATATCGGCGGCTCGTTCGAAGTCCTGGCCTCGTCGGACGTCTGCGCGGTCCAGGCCATGCGGCTCAGGGACGCCCCGGTCTGGGGCCTCCAGTGCCACCCGGAGATGGACATCCCGGCGGGCCTGAAGTTCCTCCGCGACCTGGTCGACTGCGGATTCAAGGGGAAAGAGGCCCTTCTCGAGGCCTTGGCCTCGCCCCCAGGCGATTCCGGCCTGATCCGGCGGATCGTTCCGGCTTTCCTCACTTCGCCATCCCGCGCCCCCTTGCAGTGAGTTTTTTTCCCTTGACAATAAACTCGGAAGTCGCTCATAATAAATGTTCCCGTAGAAGCTTTCTTCAGGAGGAGGATTAAATGAATCATAAAAAACTATTCCTGATCCTCGTCGTCGCGCTGCTCGTCGTCTTGACCGCCACGTCGTTCGCGGAGACGAAGAAGCTCAAGAGGATCGGCCTCTACACCTTCGTCCAGGTCAAGGGCCAGGTCCCGACGCCCGAGGTCATGAAAATGCTGTTCGACCGGTACGCCGATGACATCAGGGCCGGCTTCGATCAGGCGGGCTATGCGGAGCTCTACCAGCCCTTCATGGACCAGCTCAAGACCGCCGCGTTCAAGGATGAGCCGGTCGCCGTCGGCGATAAGCTGATGTGGATGCTGTTCAAGTCCCAGGGCAAGGTCAAGGTCGCCGAGGATATCGAATGGGCCGGCAAGAGCCCCCTCCCGGCTTTCTCCGTCCAGGTCAAGAAGGACTGGAAGATCTACGACTTCGTCATCCCCAAGCCCTGCGGCAACATCGCTCTCCGCTCGATCACCCAGGCCATCCCCCCGGCGATGTGCAGCCTGGTCGTCGTCCCCGAACGGGCCAACATCAACGACCCGATCACGATCGACATGAGCGGGACGCAGAACGCCAAGAGGATGACCGTCGAAGTGTATGACGCCCAGGGACAGAAGATCGCCACCCAGGCCCTGACCCCCGATTCGCCCAAGTGGCAGACGAAGTTCGACAAGCCGGGCGAATACAGCTTCAAGGGCGCCGCGGTCAATATGGAAGGGATCGCGGCCACGAATCCCTGCGTTGGAAGGACCTATATCAACATCCCGCCCATCTGCAAGCTCTGGACGTCCTGCCTCCCTTGTGAGGATTACGTGGGCCGTCCGATCACTTTCGACGCCTCCGGCTCGACGGACCCCGACGGCCAGGTCGTCAAAGTCGTCTTCGAGCTCCTGGACTCGTCCGGAAAGGTGCTCGACACCTGCGTCACGACACGCAAGCCCTTTATTTGGGAGAAGGTCTTCACCAAGCCCGGGACCTACACGATCAGCGCCACGGCTTATGACAATGACGGCGCGAAGTCGGCCTCCACGGATCAGAACCGGCTGACCTTCGAAGTGACCCAGAAAAGATTCTTCTGGCAGGCGGCCGCCGGCCCCATGCTGTCGGCCGGCTACAAGAGCGACCTGTCGAGCAGCACGTACATCCTGGGTGCGTTCCTGCGCGGCGGCATGTTCTACTGGCTCGATCCCGACAAGTGGAGCTTCACCCTGACCGCGGGCGGGGCGATGCCGTTCAAGGGCAGCCCGTGGGACTTCGCGTTCCTGGCCGAAGCCCTTGTCAACGGACATTACCAGAAGTCGTATGCGGGCATCGGCCTCGGGCTGAGCACGAAATCCCAGAGCTACACGACGACCGGCGCGGACATCGTCGCCCAGGTCGGGACGAATGTTTTCCAGACTTGGACCAAGTTCGGTTCGGTGTTCCTGGAATTCCGGGCGCCTGTCGGCCGCTCCTTCAAGTACAACAACAGGTTCGGCCTCGGCTTCCGGATGCTGTTCTAAGCCCGGCATCATCTGACGGACCAAGGGCCAAAGAGCCGTCTCTTTGGCCCTTTTTATTTTCAGAGGGTTTTCGGGGGTGAGATGGCTCTCCGGCGTGAACACGATCATTTCCCGGCAAGAAACCGCAGGCTTGGTTGGCCGGAGAAAGGAGCCGCCGAGGGGGGAGTCAACCCCTCGAGTCCCCGGCATGAAGGCCGGGGCTTGTTCGGGGTTAACCCTGAGCCTCGCTTCTTGTCCCCGCCTTGAAAGGCGGGGCTTAGCGTCGGCGAACGGGTCAAGGTCGGGTCGCGAGGGCCGGGTCAGTCGTTGAACTTGCCGAGCTTGGCGAGCTCATCGTTGTAGTACTTCCGGTAGAGGATCTCCCACTCCCGGCTTCCCTCTTCGATGGCCTTCTTCTGCGACTGGATCTTGTCGATGGCCTTCTTGTCGAGGGCCTCGTAGAGCTTCATCTCGTCCTCGATCGTCCGGAGGATGATCAGGCGGATCTCGTTCGGGTCGTCCATGAACTCGACCTGGTCGTTCTTCTCGAGCACGTTGAGGACCTGACGCGAGAGGTAATTGATCTTTTCTCTGGACAGGCGGTTGCTCAAAGGACGATCCCCTTCTCTTTGGCCAGCTTTGTCTTGATCATCCGGAACATGGTCTGGTATTCGATGTTCTCTTTCCGGATCTTCTCCATGTGCTTGTTGAGGATCTCCCGGACCTCCTGGTCGAGGCGGTCCTCCTTCTGGAATTCGTCGGTCATGAAGAGCGTGACCTCTTCGAGCAGATGGGTCCTGTCCTCGACGATGATCTTGCCTTCCCTGGTCAGGTTCCGCAGGATCACGGACACCAGATGCTCGATTTGACCCTTGTTCAGCCGCATAACCCGAATAACATACATTAGCCCAGGCCAAAATTCAAGGTTCGATATCCCTTTTTTTTCGGAGCTGGGGGGAGGACCGGCCTTCCCTTGAGGGGGACGTCACTTGACGACAAGGAAGGGAAGAAGACGGTCCCGGTCGGAAGACGGTCTGGCCAGCGCGAGAAGCCTCCCTGAGGGGCCGATGACCCTGATGATGCCCGCATCGGCCCGGGAGAGAGTTTCCCCCGAGGGCGGGACGAAATGCTCGGGGAAAAGAGGGGCCCCGTTCAGGACCCGGTCCATGGCCTCGGTCGAGAGGGTGACGGCCGGCGACCCCGGGAGCAACCCCTCCAGGGGGACCACGAGCTCCAGGAGCCGTCCCCCGGCCAGGGCTTCCTCGATTCCGGCGAGAGAGACCGCCTCCCCGATGGTATAGGGCCCCACCGACGTTCGCCGCAGGCTATGGAGATGAGCGCCGCAGCCGATCCTGAGGCCGAGGTCATGGGCCAAGGAGCGGATGTAGGTCCCCGACGAGCAGACCGCTTCGAATTCGACGAAGGGAGGCGCGTAACTCCGGAGGGCAAACGAACGGACGACGACGCGGGCGGGTTCCAAGGTGAATTCTTTCCGGGCCCGGGCCAGCTTGTAGGCCGGGCTTCCGCCGATCTTCTTGGCGGAATAGGGGGGAGGGACCTGGAGGATCTCCCCCTCGAGGCTTCCCATGGCCGCGACCACGGCTTCGAGGGGCGGGGAGTCCGCCTTCTCTTCCGCGGCTTGCCGGCCGGACGCGTCGTACGTGTCCGTGGCGAAACCCAGCCGGATGGCTCCTTCGTAGGTCTTGTCCTGTCCGGAAAGGTACGGAAAGAACCTCGTGGCCTGGCCGAGGGCGACGAGGAGGATCCCCGTCGCGTCGGGGTCCAGGGTCCCGCCGTGGCCGACGCGCTTGAGCTTGAGGAGGCTCCGGATCCTGAGGACGACATCATGTGACGTGCAGCCGCGGGGTTTGTCGACGATGAGGAGTCCGTCCATTGGGATCAGGGGGAGGCCGGGCCCGCTATTCGGAGGCTGTCGAAGCCCCGGCGGCATCCTTGTCGAGCAGGTCTTCCACGGTCTTCGGGATCTCATGGATCAAGCGCTCGTAAGGGCCGTAGACCGTGAAACCCGAGGCGTGGACGTGTCCGCCGCCGCCGAAATGTTCGGCCACGCGGGCCGCGTTCGCCCGGCCCTTCGACCTCAGGCTGACGCGGAACGTGTCCTTGTCCATTTCCTTGAAAAACATGACCATTTCCGTGCCCTTGATCGACCGGGCCTGGGTCGTGATGTCCTCGGTGTCGATCTCCTTGAGTCCGAGCGCCTCAAGGTCCCGCTGGAACATGCTGATGATGGCGATGTTGCCCTTCGCGTTCATGGTCAGCGTCGAGAGGACCTGCCCCAGGAGCTTGATCTTCTCGGGCGGATTGTTGTTCAGCAGCCTCTCCGAGAACGGATGGGGCTCGCCCCGAGCCGCGTCAGGCTCGTGCACGTTTCGAGGGCTTTGGCCGTCGTGTTGGAGAACTGGAAAGAGCCCGTGTCCGAGAAGATGGCGCAATAGAGGTGGTCGGCGATCTCAGGGGTCAGGTGAAGT
>CAWCND010000024.1:0-71675 GCA_963796835.1 Candidatus Aminicenantota bacterium
CGCGGATGGGTTCATCGACATGGAATTCGTGGACCGGAAGGGCAAAGTCTTCCGCCTCAACGACAAGAGCGCCCCGAACGTCTTCGCCTTCGACCACGCGATGGTCCCGTCGCCCGGGGTCTGCACCAAGGCCGTGGTCAAGCTCCATCCCGTCACCGACGACGAGGAGGGCGTCCTCGTGCCGTTCGAGGATTTCGATAAGGCGGTGGCTTTCGCCCGGGACCTGAGCCGGCGCCGGATCGCCCTGGCCCTGGCCGTCCTCGGCGGCCACTACATCTCGAACTTCATGTCGCCGTCCCGGGAGCTCTCCGAGAGGATCAAGGACATCCTGCCCGGCGTCCTGGGCATCAAGTACGTGGTTTTCGCCGTCGCCGACGCCCACGGCCGCGAGGCGATCAGGAAAATGGCCGGGACCGCCGTCATCGACAGCGCCCTTTTCCGGACGCTCATGCTCGGCCTGCCCCGGCTCGCCGACAAAGAGCTCGCCGGGATCGCCGCAGCCTACGAAGGCGACGCGCCCCCCTACGAGATCCTCTGCAGCCCGGAGATAAGGCCCGTCGTCGAGGCCGCCCTCCAGCCGTCGCCGGAGACGATCGCCGGGTCGGTCGACGAAGACCTCAGGGAATTTTACGCGCGGCTCTACGCCCGGCCCGAGATGACCGACATGGTCTGGCTCAACATGTTCCGGATCGTCAGCGCCCGGATGTCGAGGCGCAAGCACATGTTCGCGTTCCTCATTTACGTTCCGCTCGACCGGATCGATGTCATCAACGGCATCATCGCCGGGTTCGCCCGGATCGCCGACGCCCGCAAGATCGAGCACGACTACGGCTTCCTGACGCCGATGGACTTCGGGAAGCGGGCCATCCTCGAGTACGATTATTATATCGACCACACCGACCCGGCCGAAAAGAAGAAGATCGCCGAGGCCATGACCGAGATCGGGCCGTGGCTCGACGGGCTGGCGGCCAAAACGAAGGGCGTCACATTCCTCATGTATGTCTTTTCCCAGGGCTGCTCGCGGAAGGAGAACTTCCTCTACCGCCTGGGCTAGGGCGGCCGCGGAGAGGGCGCGAGAAGCGTGAGAAAGCGGGCGGGTGGATGAGCGGCAAGCGGACCTCGGAGGAGCGGATCGGGAAAAAACGGACCGAACGGTCCGCCCGCTTTTTCCTAACCGGCGGGACGGGGTTCCTCGGGAGCCACATCGCCGCCGGACTCCTCAGGCGAGGTCACCGCGTCACGCTCGTCGCCCGCCCGAACGGTGCGCGGCGGGCGGAGGACCGGGTGTCCGAGCTCCTGGACTGGTTCGGGCTGTCCGAAGGTGACCGCCGTGGCCTCACGGTCGTCGAGGGCGACATCACCCTGCCCGGACTGGGGATCGAGCCCGGGGAATATCGAAGGCTGATTCTCGGGACCGACGAGATCATTCACTGCGCTTCGAGCACGGCGTTCTCCGAGCGGAAAAGAGCCGAGATCGAGGCGGTCAACAGCGGCGGGCTCGCGAACGTCCTGGACTTCGCCCGCGGGAGCGGAGCATATTTTTTTCATCATGTGAGCACGGCGTTCGTCGCGGGCAGGACGGCCGGCGCCTGCCCCGAGGGCCTCGTCTCGCCCGGCGGGTTTTGGAACGCCTACGAGGAGACGAAGTGCCGGGGAGAGCATGCGGCCGCGGCGGCTTGCGGGGAGGCCGGCCTCGGGCTCACGATCTATAGGCCGTCCATCGTTTACGGCGATTCCCGGACGGGGCGGAGCCTCCTTTTCAATGCCGTCTATTACCCGGTCCGGACGGCCCTCTTCATCCGCGACCTCTATGAGAAGGATATTCGCGAGCGGGGAGGCCGGAAGGCCGCCGAAATGGGGGTGCGCATCGAGGACGGCGGCTCGATCCATCTCCCGCTGAGGATCGAAGTGGCGGGCGGGGGCGGCCTCGACCTCGTCCCCATCGATCATTTCACGGAGGCGTTCCTGGCCTTGATGGAAGGAACGCCCGGCGGGGGCGTCTTCCATATCGTCAACGGCCGGCCAAAACGGATCGAGGACATCATCGACTACAGCTGCCGCCTTTTCCGCATGACGGGGATCAAAGCTTGCGGCCCGGAGGAATTCAGGGAGAGACCCAGAAATCCCCTCGAGGCGCTCTACGATCGCACCGTGGAGGCCTACGGCCCCTATATGCGAGACACCCGCGTTTTCGAAACGGCGAGGTCCCGGACCATCCTCGAGGCGCGGGGCCTCGTCTGCCCGGAATTCGATTACGGGATCTTCGCCCGGTGCATGAACTACGCCATCGAGACCGGCTGGGGCTCCCGCCTCTTCCAATCCTAATGATGCCAGGATTCACCCAAATAGGGAATTCTCGGAGTTGGCATTGTGCCGCCGATTTCGGAGGAGGAATTAAGGGATTGAGTTGTGCGTCACCGAAATTTGGGCCAAAATAGGGGACGCGGTGCTACGCCCGGTTCGCCGCAGGAGGTCCGGATGAAGCGCGTAACCTGTTTTTGGCTCGCCCTGGCGGGGTTCATCTGTCTCGCCGTGCGCTCCTCCCCGGGCCAAGCCGCAGATATCGGGCAAACGGAGATCGCCAAGTGGCGGTTTGAAAAGCGGGCGGCGGTTTCGTTGACCTTTGACGACAACAGCATGAACCAATTTCGTGTCGCGGTGCCCATCATGAACGGGCTCGGCCTCCCCGCCACCTTCCATATCATCACGGGCGGCATCTCGGGCTCCCGATATCACGGCACCTTCGTCGGCGGCCGACCCGAGCGATCATCCGCGAGACCGCCGACGTGCCGACCCGAAGCGACAATTTTTTTGAACGGGCGTCCGCGATCGGCCACCTCGGCCTCCGCGGGACTCTCGAATACCACAGCCGGGCCGGTGAGCTCTACGAGGACGGCAAAGCCGAAGAGGCCTACCGGCTGATCGACGAGGCCTACGCCAAGGTGCGCAGCGGCGCTTTCCAGAAAGAAGCAAAGTCGGATGTCGCCGCCGAGAAGCGGGACGCGGTCACGTGGGATGAGCTGAAGGCGCTGGCGGAACGGGGCTATGAATTCTCCAGCCATACGGTCACGCATCCCCACCTGTCGGTCCTTGACGAGGCCAACTTGGTCTACGAGCTCGAGAAGAGCCGCCAGGAGATCCTCGCCCATCTCGGCCCCAAGCACACCTTCACCGTCGAATGTCCTTACGGCACCGAGGACGAGCGGGTCCTCCGTTACGCACTCGCCCGCTATCCGGCGTCCCGCAACCGCCTGCCCGAGCCGTTCCTGGAAGAGCTCGACCGCTCGAGCGAGAGGGACCCGGCCGCGTCCACGAAAGATTACGTGCAGTGGCAGCGTGGAGCCCTGACGAAAACCCCGATGGCCCTGATGAAATCGTGGATCGACACGGTCGCCGCGCACGACAACATGTGGCTTGTCCTCGTCTTCCATGGCGTCGATGGCGTCGGCTGGGAACCGAAGACGGGCGCGGAGCTCATGGAATATTTCGGCTACATCAAGTCGAGGCAAGATCAGGTCTGGGTGGCGACATTCCAGGATGTGACGAAGTACATGCGGGAGCGCATGCACGCCCGGGTCCAGGCCTCCCGGAACGGGGAGACGATCGAGGTGACGGTGAGCCACGACCTCCCGGCCGGCGTCTATGACCTTCCGTTCACCCTGAAAACATACGTCCCGGCCGCATGGGCGACCGTAGAGGTGCGGCAGGGAACCTGGCTCATGCGAATGCCCGCGGCCAGGGACCGGCGGGGAAGCTTCGTGTCGTATCAAGCCGTGCCGAACGCGGATCCCGTGCGGCTCGCGGGATCGTGAGCTGAGCCCATGAGCGCGACCACCCCGACCGGCTGGCGGGCCCTGATGGAAGGCTTCCCGTGGCTCGACGAAAAAGGGAGCTTCCCGCTTCCCGCCTACTCGGAGTTCATGCCGCCGCCGCGGCTCGGCCGGAAGCCCGTACGGCGAACCCGACGGCCCTGCCTTTTTCGCGGCGATGACCTTTCGGCTGGCCGGTCACCGAGATCGAAGAGGAGTACGAGCTCGAGCCCGGGCTCGAGCATCTGGCCGCGCGAGATCGTCGGCGCCCTGGTCAGGCTGGGCCGGGGCAAACCCGAATTCCGTCATCGCCGGCCACAGGGGCCGCAACCTGTCGACAATCCCTACTGGCCTCCCGAGCTGCCTGGCCCGGACCGGGAGGCTCGACACGAACGCTATGTCGTTCTCCTTCCGTTGGCCCTCGCCCGGACCCAGGACGACAAGGGGCGCGTCCGCTGGACGTTCTTCGGCTCGAGCGAGCAGGGTCCCGAGCAGGCCTTCTGGAAAGGGTTCCGCTCGGCGCCGGGCCGGGAAATTCCGGCGAGCGGGCCGCTGGCTTTCCTGGCCGGCCTTCTCTCCGCGGGTGTACGGCGCGCCGTGAAGGGTCCGGCCGGGCCGCGCGCGTCCAGGCTGCGTGCGCCGGGTTCCGGATCCTGCCCCCGGAGCCGGACCCTCGGCTTCCCGTATTGGCATGAGTCCTGTCTGCCTTCCTGGACCGCGCCGCTCGTCATCGACGAAGCGGCGGCTTTCGACGACGTCCGCTATCTCCTGACCTTCCGGCCCTTCGCCCGCCTCCCGCCGAGGATGTCAGGCGACGATATTTTTCAGGGAAGCTCGTCCTCCTGCCTTACCCGGGGGGCCTCGTTTCTGGGGAGAGCGCGACTATATCCGCCTCCAGGAAAAGCTGCCCCTGGCCATGCAGATTCCCCTCTCAGCGCCTCGCGCGCCCGGCACGGCGCGCCAGGCGGCGTCCGCATCCCGCAGTCGGGCTGGCTCCATGAAGCGGGGGCCGGCCGGGGCCCCCGAAATCTCCAGGGAGCTGCTGCTCAACACATACGAGCGGACGAGCCGCTGGGACCGCGTCCGCCGCCACGAGGACGATGTGGCCCTGAGCCGGCTCGAGGACAAGGTCGCCAGGGTCCTCTTCAGCACCGCGCCGGACGCATCGGGCCTTTACGACAAGCCCATGGCCCGCAACTGCCAGATCTGGACCGAGGACTCCCGGCTCTCCTGGACGGGCCCGAACGCGACGCCCAGCCCGGATCTACGCCGCCGGCGAGGCGGTGGCCAGGGCGGGCTTTTCCGCTACCGCTTCCAATTCCCGGCGATGCGGGTCGGACGCCACGAGGTCTACTGGCACCGTCCGCTGGCGGCGTTTCTGGTCGGACGAGCATGCGCGGGCCGAGGTCCTGCCCGGAGCGCCCCTGGGCTGCCTGACGGCCTACCGGGCGGATTCGCCGGACCCGGCCTGGCCGCTCTTTCTCTGGCCCCGGCTTCTCCGCCGCGAAACCCACCTCGAAGCGCTGCGGATCTTCGATCATCCTCGCGAGCATTACACGCATCAGACGCCCCTGAATCTCCTGGCCCTGTTGAACAGTCACACGCTCCTCGGCGGACCGTCCGCTGCCGCGGGATCTCGCCCGTCACCTCCTGCGGCTGGCCGAGGAGGAGTCGCTCGACGACTGGATGGCGTCTCTGGCCGGCCGGCCGGCGGGCGACGCCTCGAAGGGGCGGGCGATCCAGCGCGAGATCGGCAGGATCCTCGAGCCGACGGCCGCGCCCGCGACGCGGCCCGGCGGCGGCGGCGGACGCCGCTTCGATAGCCCTGACCTTCGCCGAGACCGCCACGCGCGAGTTCGAGGAGGGCCTGTGGAACGACATCGCGTTCCTTTCCCACGGCCGTATGTCAACAAGGACAACGCCGACTGCGCCCAGGACCCGCTGACCTTGAGCCTCCTCTCCCATTGCCACCGCGACCTCGAGGCCCTCGGCGACTATCTCATGGGCCGCCACCGGCAGGCCATCGCGGCGGCGGGCCTCGCGGGGAAGGCCCTGTGCGGCGAGGTCCCGTTCCACTGGAAGACGGATTTCGATTACCCGGTCTTCGGCGGCTGGAAGGAAAACCAGGACGGGAAGACCCACGAGCGGGACATCCTCGTCGTCATCCCCGGGAAGCGCCGAGGGGAAGCGATCGTCCTGGCCGATCACTATGATACGGCCTACATGGAGGACCTGTACGACAAGTCAGGGGCGGGGACGGGGTCCGGATCGCGGCGGCCGGAGCGGACGACAATCATTCGGCGACGGCGACGCTCCTCCGGGCCGCGCCGGTTTTTCTGAGGATGGCCAAAGAGGGGCGCCTCGAGCGGGATGTCTGGCTGCTCCATCTCACGGGCGAGGAGTTCCCGGCCGATTGCATGGGCGCGAGGCATTTCTGCCGGGCCTTGGTCGAGGGGTCGCTCCGGATGCGGCTTGCGGGAGGCGAGACCGTCGACCTCGCCGGGACACGAGTGGCGGGCGTTTTCGTCATGGACATGATCGCCCACAACCTCGACAGCGAGCGGGACATTTTCCAGATGTCCCCGGGGAGGGGCGCCGCCTCTCTGAAGCTCGCCCGCCACGCTCATGCGGCCAACCGGATCTGGAACCTGAGAGCGGAGGAATGGAACCGGGGACCCGAGCGCCGCGGGCGGGGGCGCGGAAAGCGGAGCCCCGACCCGGCCTGCCCGCCGGAGATCGCTCTCCACCCCCGGCTGTTCGGAGAGATCCGGACGCCGGAGAACCCCCTGAGCTCCCTGTTCAACACCGACGGCCAGATCTTCTCCGATGTCGGCGTGCCGGTCGTGCTCTTCATGGAAAACTACGATATCGACCGCACCGGGTATCACGACACGCAGGACACGATGGCGAATATCGATCTCGATTACGGGGCGGCGGTCGCGGCCATCGCCATCGAGGCGGCGGCCCGGGCCGCGGCCGAACCCTGAGCTCCGCCTCATTCGGTTAATTCGGTGACATAAATCTAATTAGAATTCGAAATACAGGATAGAGGATTTGGCGCATGGCGAGGAGGTCCCGCTGGGACAGCTTCTCCCTGCGGGCGAATCCATCGGGGATGTCGTAGAAGCCGTCCGGCGAAACCGCCTCGCGGATCTCCGTGACCTCGGTGCCGTAGGCCGTCCTCTGGGTGTTCCTGACATAGATGTCGGTCTCGGAGAGCGGGAATCCCTCGATCGACCGCATCCCCCCGAAATAGGTCATCTCGGGGTTGAAGAAGGAGAGCATCCACGCGGCGAGGTCGCGGCTCAAGCGCCAGTCGAAGGGGACGTCGGCCGTCGCGTAAACCGTCCTGTCCCTGTCGAAAAAATGCTGGTTGTCGTTGACGAGCCATTCCGAGATGACCGTGACCGCGCATTCCCGTCCGAGGACCATCTTCTTGTTCGGTGACTTCTCGACGGTCCCGTTGGCCCGGAAGCGGCTGAGGGCCCCGACGTAGCCGGGATCGACAAGCTCCTTTGAATCCGCCGTCATGCTCGCCTCCACGTAATACCGGTCCGCGGTGTTGATGACGAGGATGCGGCCGCGGGTCTTGTCGAAAACGTACCGCCAGTCCTGGGTGACAAAGGCCATCCGGCTCCGGCTGAACCACCATTCCCGGGCGATCGCAAGGTCCGTCGCCTTCCGTCCCCACTCCGGGGCCGGCTCGACACTCAGGGTCCCGAGGACGCGGTAGTCGGCGCCGGCGACCAGAGGCAAGCAGAGAGAGAGGGCGACGGCGCAGGCGAAAGATCGGATCTTGTCCATGTCCCCTTGCCTTTATCTTAGCACAGCCCGGCCTCTTGGGCCCAGTGATTTAGTCGGAATTCAGGTCCCGGGCTGGTCAAGATCTCCCCCGATATTTTTCAGCTCCCGTTTCCTTCGGTCCTGAAGCCTATTTTTCCCCTTCCGTTCCCCAAATTCAAGAGAGGGGGACGATGGCGTCGTCATCAGCCCGAACAACCCCCGGTATTCATGCCGAGGACTCGAGGGGTTGACTTCGGCCGTGCCGCGGGATAACTTGTTTTCCGCCGGGAGGGCGCATGAAAAAGACGTGGGTCGAAGTCCTAATCCTCCTGTTCCTAATGGCTGTTATGTGCCAAATCATGGGCGCCACACAGGACCAGGACGTCAAGCAGCTGATCGAGAACATCAAGAAGACGGAAGACGGCCGGAAATTCCTCCAGACGCATTCCGAGGCGAATTTGGAGAAGGTCATCCTCTTCAGCCATGATCCCATTCGGTACTTTTCGGACATCAAGAGACTTGGAGATTGGTCCGCGTACTTTGGTATTTGTGACCATCACCTCGGCAAGTCCGGGGAAATGCTGAAGAGCCCGTTCAGCTCTTTAATGGAACATCTGCGGACGATCAACGATCAGACTGCTCCGATCTGGACATTCCTAGTGCAAAACGGGGGTGCGTTCTACGGAGAGGCTCTCTCGGACTACTATTCGCGGGCCTTTGGTGAGTTTCCCGAGGTCATGACGAGGGCGCTAGAGAAGGACAGCCATTGGAAGAGGGCCGTTTCTGGTATGCGTGTCGGAGATTGGGCAGCGTTCAAGTCGGGCTTGAGCAAATTGGGAGATTCACCGTTTGAGAGCGAACTCAGGCAATACGTCTCGGACTTGGAACGCGAGCCATTTCTCCCTGATTGGGAAGTTGAAGGGGCTTATGAGTTTGCCGCCCAGCAGAACGTCCTGGCCGCGGTCAACCCGAAGGTCTTCTTCGGCTATTGGTCGGTGTGCGCCGACGGGCAGGGATTCGGCTACGGCTATACCTATCCTTCGCTCGACGGCCATCAGATGACGGATGCCCTTCTCTGGCTGGGCCGGGTCGACATGGTCAAGGCCAACTGGAATTATGTCCGCTCGTTCCAGCGCGCCGACGGCTCGCTTCCCATTGCCATTCTCCCCAATCTCGCGGGCCAGCAAGCCGGCGAGGGTGACCATCTCGCACGGGTCGCGGCCAACGGCGGGCTTGTACGCCCATTGGGTCCCCGGGAATCCCTTGCAGGCCCTTGCAGACCCCACCTATATCCAGAACGCCGACGATATCTTCCGCATGAGCCTCGACCGGAAATGGCTCGTGGCCCAACTTCCCTCGGTCAACCTGTCGGCCGACCATCTGGCCTCTCTCGTCACGGAGGACGGCCGCGTCAAAGGCGCGGGCTACTATGTCGAGATGCCGGCCCGGGTCGAGTCGGACGGAGTGGCCCAATGTTACGCCGTCGACGCCTTCCGCCGGGTGGCGGCCTTGAATCGCGTCGCCGGGAATGCGGCGAAAGCGGGAGAATACGAAGCGATGGCCGAGCACATCCGGCGTTTCTTCGCCGAACGCTTCTGGGTCGTTGAGAAAGGACAGTTCGCCGAATACTGGCATCCGGAGAAGGGCTTCATCTCGAATCACGGGTTGACGGACGTCGACTGGGCGGCCGTCGCCCTCGACGTCGCGACGCCGCAGCAGCGGGACATCCTCTGGGCTAAACTCAAGGACGAGAAGGGTTTCTACTACGGCGGCATGCCGACCGGTATCGCTGCGCGCCCGGGAACCTATGAAGAATGGGAATTCACCCATCCGCGGCGGCACGACCTCGCGGCCATGGGGCGCGTCTGGTACCTCGAAGCCCAGGCCCGAGCGCGTATGGAGGACCCCGACGGACTTATCGATGGCCTGCGGAAAGTCGCCGAGGTTGGACGAACCAACGACTATTACTGGCGCGAGAGATATCAGCCGGACGGCAAGGGGGGCGTCGTCGCCGCCGGCCCCAACACCTATTGCGAATATCCGGCCAACCTGATCCGGATCGTCGAGCGCTTCCTCCTTGGCGTCGAGCTGGGCCTCGACGGCTCTGTCGTCCTCGCGCCCACGGTGCCGTGGGACTGGTGGCTGCAGGGTTTCGGCCAATCCCTCCGCGTCCGCGGAAGGGTCCTTGATTACCAGATGATGCACGAGCGTGTTACGGGAAGCTATCTGGGCGACGGCCCGCAGAAGCTGGGCTTGCGGCTGCCGTGGGCAAGCGACAATGTGAAGATCGACGTTCTGATCGACGGCCAGGCCGCCGGATCCGTACGGGAGCGCGGCGGCTTCGTCTTCTTCACTCTCCCGGCGACAGCCGGCGAGACACCGTGCAAGTTCGAGATCGGCCGGAGCACTCTGCAGTAGTTCCGGCCGGGGAAGGAGTTTTTCATGAGATCTGCAGATCATTTCCAGAAACTGTTCCCCGTCACGGTTGTGGCAGGCCTGGGGCTGGCCGTTCTTTCGGCCGGGGCCGCTGCCTCACCGCACACGAGATCCGCGGAGCTCCGGTTCGCGGTCAGCTTTCCGGCCGAGCGTTCGAAGACGCCCCTCGACGGCCGGTTGCTCCTCCTCGTCTCGACCGACGGGAAAGACGAACCGCGCTTCCAGATCTCCGAGGGGCCCGACACGCAGCTCGTCTTCGGGGTCGACGTCGACGGCCTCGTCCCAGGCGCGGAAGCCGTCGTCGACGCCTCGGCCTTCGGCTATCCGCTCCGGAGCCTGGCCGTGCTTCCTCCCGGCGAATACTTCGTCCAGGCGCTCCTCCATCGCTACGAGACGTTCCACCGGTCGGACGGCCACGTCGTAAAGCTGCCCATGGACCGCGGCGAGGGCCAGAGATGGAGCGCCGCGCCGGGGAACCTCTACAGCACGCCCCGACGGATGACGATCGACCCGGCGAAGACGGGAACGGTCCGCATCGTCCTCGACCGGGAGATCCCGCCCATCGCCCCGCCCAAGGACACGAAATACGTCCGGCACGAGACGATCCAGAGCGAGCTCCTGACAAAGTTCTGGGGCCGGCCCATGCGCATCGGCGCCTGCCTCCTTCTGCCCGAGGGGTTCGATTCCCACCCCGAGGCCCGCTATCCGCTGATGGTCTTCCACGGCCATTTCCCGGCCACGATCTCGGGCTTCCGGGAAACGCCGCCCGACCCCAACCTCAAGCCCGACTGGAGCGACCGCTTCCACATCTCCGGGATACAACAGGATCCAGGAACAGTACGCGTACGACTTCTATAAGGAATGGACGGGGCCGAATTTCCCGCGGGTCATCGTCATGGAGATCCAGCACGCCAACCCCTATTACGACGATTCCTACGCCGTGAATTCGGCCAACCTCGGCCCTTACGGCGACGCCATCGTCCGCGAGCTCATCCCCTACATCGAAAAGAAATACCGGGGCATCGGCCAGGGATGGGCGCGGTTCCTCTACGGCGGCTCGACGGGGGGCTGGGAAGCCCTGGCCTCTCAGATCTTCTACCCCGACGAGTTCAACGGCTGCTACGCGGCCTGCCCCGACCCGATCGATTTCCGGGCCTACACGATCGTCAACATCTACGGGCACGAAAACGCCTATCACGTTGACAGCCGCTGGAAAACGACGCCGCGGCCCGGCATGCGCAACTACCTGGGCGAGGTCAGCACCACGCTCGAGGAGGCGAACGACCTGGAGCTCGCCCTGGGGACACACGGCCGATCGGGCGGGCAGTGGGACATCTGGCAGGCGGTCTTCGGCCCGGTCGGCGCCGACGGGTATCCCGCGCCTATCTGGGACAAACTCACGGGCAAGATCGACCGCGCGGTGGCCGAGCAGTGGAAGGCTTACGACCTCCGTTATAAGCTTGAGACCGAGTGGAAGACCCTCGGCCCGAAGCTCAAGGGGAAGATCCACATCTATGTCGGCGACATGGACAATTATTATCTGAACGACGCCGTCTACCTGATGGAGGCCTTCCTCAAGAGCGCGAAAGATCCCTTTTATGACGGGCAGGTGGATTACGGCGACCGGGCCGAGCACTGCTGGAACGGCGACCACGGTCAGCCGAACTACGTCTCGCGCCTCCGCTATCACCAGATGTACATCCCCGTCGCCGTCAAGCGGATGGAGAAGACGGCCCCGGCGGGCGCGGACCTCAAAAGCTGGAGGTATTAAGGGCGGGCGCGATCCGTCCATCGGATTTGACGCGGGCGGCCGTCTTGGACTAAATTGCGGTGGGTCCTCGACCCGTCGTTTCCGCGGCCAAAGAATGACGGGTGAGGGCCAAGAAAGCGCCCGTTGCGATGATCAAATCAATTCATGACAATAAGGTCCTGAGGTCCGACCCCGTTTTCGTCGTCCTGTCAGCGGCCGTCGGGGCGGCGCTCCTCTGGGCGGCGGCCTGCGCGCACGGCGGGACGGCCGGAACGGCCCCGGCTCAGGCCCCGACCCAGCCCAGCCCGTGCTCGCGGGCTTTCGTCTTCGTGGACAACGGCCGGCCGGTGAGCGTCATCGAGATCCCGAACGATGCGGGCGCCGCCGACGAGCGGGCCGCGGAGATCCTCCAGTCGTCCGTGCAGAAGATGAGCGGGGCGGTCGTGCCGATCAGGAAAGTGGGCGAGCCGGGCCGCGAGAGCGTCGCGGCCATCGGCTTCCCGCAAAATGAGTTGCCCCCGGAGCTCAGCTCCCAGATCTCGGCCCTTCGCGAAGACGGCTTTGTCATCGCCACGTCCCGCAAGAACCTCTACATCGCGAGCGGGGGAGGCCGGGGCGCGGTCTACGGCGTCGTCCATCTCCTCGAAAAATACTACGGCTGCCGCAGGTATAGCCCGACGGCCGAAGTCTTTCCCCGCCGGGATGACCTCGTCCTGGGCTGCACCTTCGACCTCGATAATCCCGTCAATGTCATCCGGATCGTGAACGGCGAGTTCGCCCGGGACCAGGATTACAGGGACTGGATGAGGCTCCACGTCCAGGATGACCTCTACGGGAAAGGGTATTACGTCCACACCCTCCAGAAACTCGTCCCCTGGCAGACGTATTTCGCCGGCCACCCCGAATATTTCGCCCTGGTTGACGGCAAGCGCGTCATCGACCAGCCCTGCCTGTCGCGGCCCGAGGTCTTCGACATCGTCGTCGCGAAGCTCCGGGAGGAGATGGCCGCCCAGCCCGACAAGCTCATCTGGTCGGTCAGCCAGAACGACAACTCCTCCTATTGCCAGTGTCCGGAATGCCAGAAGATCATCGACGAGGAGGATTCGCCCTCCGGGCCCGTCATCCGGTTCGTGAACCGCGTCGCCGCCCTCTTCCCGGACAAGACCATTTCGACCCTGGCCTACCAGTATTCGCGGCGGGCGCCTCGCCAGACCCAGCCGGCCCCGAACGTCCAGGTCATGCTCTGCACGATCGAGCTCAACCGGAGCCTGCCCATCGCCGAGGACCCGTCGAGCCGGTCGTTCGCGCACGACATCAGGGACTGGAGCCGGATCTGCGGGAACCTCTACCTCTGGGATTACACGGTCAATTTCTCGCACGAGGTCTCGCCCTTCCCGAACCTCCACGTCCTCCAGCCCAACATCCGGTTCTTCGTCCGCCACGGCGTCCGCCAGCATTTCGAGCAGACCAACACGGGCCCCGGGCACGAATTCAGCGAGCTCAAGGCCTACCTTCTGGCCCGGCTCCTCTGGAACCCGGAGGCGGATGCGAGCGCCGTGATGGACGATTTCCTCAACGGCTACTACGGGAAGGCCGGCCCGTTCATCCGGCGCTACATCGACGCCCTGCGCGAGGCGCTGGAGCGGACGGGGGCGAAGCTCGACATCTATGAGCCGCCCGCGGTCCACGCCGGCGATTACCTTTCGGCCGCGGACGTCGCCGCGTATAACGCGATCTTCGACAAGGCCGAAGCCGCGGCGGCCGGCGATCCCGCCGTCCTCGGGCGGGTGAGGACGGCCCGGCTCCCCCTGATGTACGCCATGCTCGAGATCGGCAAGAACGACATGTTCGGGCCGCGGGGGTTCTATGCCGAAAGGGGGGGGGGTTCTCCGCGAAGCCGGGGATGGCGCGCCTCCTCGACGAGTTCTACGCGGGATGCGAGGCGGGCGGCGTCCGGACCCTCAACGAATCGGGTCTCACGCCCAAGGAATACGCTGACGCCGCGAAGCGCTTCATCGACGTCCAGGTCGAAGGGAATCTGGCCTTCCGGAAGCCGGTCGTCGCCGACCCGCCGCCGTCGCCCAAGTACGCCAAGGGGGACCTGGCCGTTCTGACCAACGGCGTCCGCGGGGCGGGCGACTTCAAGGTCCACTGGCTCGGCTGGGAGGGCCTCGATTTCACCCTGACGCTCGACCTCGGGAAGCCGGTCGCGGCGCGGGAGATCTCCCTGAGCACGCTCTCGGACTCTCGGAGCTGGATCCTCCACCCGGACCGCGTCACGTGCTCCGTATCTTCCGACGGCGTCTCCTTCCACGACGTCGGCGCGATCGCCGCTGCCGGGGATCACCAAGGAGAGGAATCCATCAGGCCCTATGCCTGGAAGGGCCCCTTCGACGGGGCCGTTCGTTTCGTCCGTTTCCGTGTCGAAGGGACGAAGCGTCTTCCCGACTGGCATGTTTCGGCCGGCGGCCCGTCCTGGGTCTTCGTCGACGAGATCGTCGTCCGCTGATCTCGGGCTCGATCCGGCATCGATACAGGTCATCGGAGCCGAGAGGAGGGCCCGGCCACGGAGCCCGGGGGACTGAATCTCCACGGACTCACGGCGGCGGGATCCCGCGAAGGGGATTGACCGCGCGGAGGGATTTCGTTAAGTTAACGAGAGAGGAGGACCGGCATGAGAACCTCCGCGTTTCGGCTGGGCCCGGCGGTGATATTGCTTCTGGCCCTTGGAAGCCCGGCGGGACAAACGGCCGGGCCGGGGACGGCCCCCAATCCATTCAAGCCTGCCCCATCCGACGTGGCCCGGATCCCGGGATATCCGCCGATCGGCAAATGGATGATCTCAAAAGAGATGATCTACTCCGATTGGACGGGAACGTCCTACAAGGGCAAGGGACTGCGGGAGCCCATCAACGTGATCATCGTCGATCCCCTGGCCCTATCGCCCGATGATGCCGTCGCCAGGTTCCTCGCCGCTTGCAAGCGCGCCGGTTTCGCCAGCCGGCCCGGCCATTCCGGCGGCCACTCCGGATGGCTCGGCGGCCGGCTTTATCCGCAGCTCCCGTCGGAAGCTCACCACGCCATCTCCGACGAACCGTTCGAGTTCCGCAACAACCACGGCCGTTTCTTCGGCCCCCATTTTTCGAACGGGGAGTATTTTTTCATCGGGGCCATGAGCCGCGAAAAAGCCGCCGCCGAGCCGAAGCCCGAGCATCTCTATATCTCTTTCAATCAGGCCAGGGACCGGTTCGCCGAGCTTCTCGAGGAGAAGGGGGGGTTCAAGATCACCGCCTTCGTCCCCCTGAATAACGCGATCCTCGATGATCCCCGGCTGGGAACGGGAGACCATGACGGGGTCGGCGTCGTCCTGACGGCGACGAGGTGAGCCCGCCCGAGCCGGGTGAGAAAGGAACCGAAGCATGAAAAAACATCTTCTGACCAAGATCATGGCGCTCTGTCTGCTGGCGGGGGCCGCGCGGGGAGCGGACGACCTGGCCAAGGGCTTCGTCACGCCGCCGGCCGGCGCCCGGCCCTGGGTCTACTGGTTCTGGCTGAACGGCAACATCACCCGCGAGGGGATCACGGCCGACCTCGAGGCGATGAAGCGGGTCGGCATCGGCGGCGTCCTCATCATGGAGGTGGACCAGGGCGCGCCCGTGGGGCCGGTCGGCGTTCATGGGCGCCCGTTGGCGCGACTTGTTCAAGCACGCCGTCGCCGAGGCCGAGCGGCTCGGCCTCGAGGTCAACATGAACGACGACGCCGGCTGGAACGGCAGCGGCGGCCCCTGGATCAAGCCCGAGCAGTCCATGCAGAAGGTCGTCTGGACCGAGACCAGCCTGTCGCAGGCCCGCGGCGCTTCGACGGGAACCTTCCGCGGCCGCAGGCCGATCGCGGGCTATTATCGCGACATCGCCGTCCTCGCCTTTCCGACGCCCGGGGAGTACCGCATCCCCAACATCAAGGGCAAGGCGCTCTACGAACGGAAGGAGGAGCCGCCGGCGAGCGATGCCAAGCTTCCGGCGGAGACGGCCATCGACCCGGCCCGGCTCGTCGACCTCACCGCGCGGATGGACCCGGACGGGCGCCTGGCCTGGGACGTCCCGGCCGGCCGAGTGGACGGTCATGCGCTTCGGCCACACCGGCACAGGGGTCGAGAACGCGCCGGCGCCGGCCAGCGGCCGCGGGCTGGAGTGCGACAAGCTGAGCCCGGAAGGCATCGAGGCCCAGTTCGCCGGAATGATGGCCAAGCTCATCGCCGACGTCGGCCCCGCGGCCGGCAAGACCCTGGTCGCGACCCATATCGATAGCTGGGAGAACGGGTCCCAGAACTGGACGGCGCGCATGCGCGAGGAATTCCAGCAGCGGCGCGGTTACGACCTGCTGCCCTACCTGCCGGTCTGTCACGGGCCGGGTCGTCGGAAGCCTCGAGATCTCGGAGCGGTTCCTGTGGGACCTGCGGCAGACCGTCACGGACCTGCTCGTCGAGAATTACGCCGGGCGCATGGAGGAGCTGGCCCGGCAGCACGGGCCTGCGCCTGTCCATCGAGGCCTACGGCGGCCCGTGCGACGACATCACCTACGGCGGCCGGGCCGACGAGCCGATGGGCGAGTTCTGGATCGGCGGCGGCGCCTTCGAGACCGTGCAAGGGGATGGCGTCTTCGGCGCCACATCTACGGCAAGCCGATCCTGGGCGCCGAGTCGTTCACGGCCGACGACCAGGAACGGTGGCTCCAGCATCCCGCGACCATCAAGGCGCTCGGCGACCGGGCCTTCGTGCGAAGGCGTCAACCGCTTCGTCTTCCACCGCTACGCGATGCAGCCGTGGCTCGACTACCGGCCCGGCATGACGATGGGGCCGTGGGGGCTTCACTACGAGCGGACCAATACGTGGTGGGAGCAGTCGCGGCCGTGGCACGAGTACCTGGCGCGCTGCCAGTACCTGCTCCGGCAGGGGCCGTTCGTGGCCGACATCTGCTATCCTTCAGCCGGAGGCCGCGCCCCAGGGCTTCCGCGGCCACGCCCGCGCCGGCTACGACTACGACGTTTGCCCGGCCGAGGCGCTGCTGACCCGGATGGCGGTCAAGGACGGACGGCTCGTCCTGCCCGACGGCATGAGCTACCGGGTGCTCGTCCTGCCGGAGACGGCCCGGATGACGCCGGCTCTGCTCCGGAAGGTCAAGGAGCTCGTCGCGGCCGGCGCGACGGTCGTCGGCCCGGTCCGGCCGGCGGGATCGCCGGGCCTCGCCGGCTACCCGAAGTGCGACGCGGAGGTCCGGGAGCTCGCCGGCGAGCTTTGGGGCAAGGGCAAGGTCCTGACGGGCCGGTCGCCCGAGCAGGTCCTCGCCGGGCTCGGGGTGGGCCCGGATTTCTCGGCCCCGCCGTTCATCCGCTGGATCCACCGGAGCGCCGGCGATACCGAGATCTATTTCGTGGCGAGCCGAAATCCGCAGCCGACGGACGTGACCTGCTCCTTCCGGGTCACCGGAAGGCTCCCCGAGTTCTGGCGGCCGGAGACCGGCCGGATCGAGCCCGTGGCCGTCTACGAACAGGCCCGCGGCACGACCCGCATCCCGGTCCACTTCGAGCCGAGCGGCTCGGTTTTCGTCGTGTTCCGAAAGGGCGCGGGGGCGTTCGACCCTGTCGTGAGCGTCGCGCGCGACGGCCGGACGATCGCACCGGCGCCCGAGCCGAAAGGGAGGATCGTGGTCGATAAGGCCGTCTATGGGGTCCTCGACGACCCGAAGCGCTCGCGCGACGTGCGGGTCAAAGTCCAGGCGATCCTGGACAGCGGCGAGACGAGGCTCCAAGTGGGGAGCCTGGCCGAGGGCGACGACCCGGCCTTCGGCGTGGTGAAAACGCTGATCGTGGATTATCGCGCGGACGGGAAATCTCTCCAGGCCAGAGGCAAGGACCCGGAGACTGTCGAGCTTCCCCGCCGTCCCGGGCGCCGAGCCTCAGGCCGAGGTCCGGCTGGATGAGAACGGGAAATTGTTTGTCGAGGCCTGGCAGCCGGGCCGCTACGAGCTCAAGACGGCGTCCGGCCGCACGCTGCAGCGCTGAGGCGCCCGCGATGCCGGCCGCACGAGATCTCCGGCCCGTGGGAGCTGCGGTTCCCGCCGGGCTGGGGCGCTCCCGAGCGGGTGACTCTCGAGAGGCTCGTCTCCTGGACGGATCAGGCGACCGCGGCCTGAAGCACTTCTCCGGCACCGCGGTCTATGCCAAGACGTTCAGCGCGCCGGGCGACGTGCTCGGCGGCCACCGGCGCGTCTATCTGGACCTCGGCAAGGTCCAGGTCATGGCCCGGGTGAAGCTCAACGGGCAGGACCTGGGAGTTCTCTGGAAGCCGCCCTACCGCGTCGACGTGACCGGCGTGCTGAAGCCCGGCTCGAACGCGCTCGAGGTCGGCGTGACGAATCTCTGGGTCAACAGGATGATCGGGGACGAAGACTTGCCCGAGGACAGCGAGCGGAACCCGGACGGCACGCTCAAGGCGTGGCCGCCGTGGGTCCTGGACGGGAAACCGAGCCCGACCGGCCGGTTCACCTTCACCAGCTGGCGGCTTTGGAAGAAAGGCGAGCCGCTCATCGAGTCCGGATTGTTGGGGCCGGTGACCTTGCGGGTCGTGGAGCGCGTCGCGGTCCGCTGACCTTGGCGAAGACAGCAAGCCAGGGGCATCGATGGCCCCGTTTCCGCCTCTAGAGGTTCCTCAAGCGCCCGTGAATTCCTTGACCGGCAAACGCGGCCGTGTTAAAAAAGAGCCGTCGCCGGGGTGGCGGAATTGGCAGACGCAAGGGACTTAAAATTCCTCGGGGCGCAAGCCCCATGCCGGTTCGAGCCCGGCCCCCGGCATTCCGTTTTTCTCCGGTCTCCAGTCGGGCGCCGCGATCGCCGAAGATCCCCCTGGATCTCTGTCGATTATTGAGGATTTAATCCTCCCCACGGATCCTGCCGGGGAGGATCCTCGTCCTCGACCGGTTCCATCCTGGCGATCTCGGCCATGACCCGGTCCGAGACCTCCCGGCAGATCTCTTTGAAGCGCGGCTTCGAACAGTGGGCGGCTTCCTCGCGCGATTCCCTGAAGAGCAGCGGTTGGCCGTACTTGACCGTGATGCGCCCGGGGCGGGGGAGGAGACTGCCTCGCCCGTAGGCTTCGTGGCTGCCCCAGATCCGGACGGGAACGACGGAGGCCGCGGACCTGACCACGACGAGCCCGAGGCCGGCCCGGGCCGGTTGAAGCCGGCCGTCGAAGCTGCGCGCGCCTTCGGGGAAGATCAGCACGGCGTTCCCGCCGGCGAGGCGGCTGAGGACCGTTTTCAGGGCGGCCGCGGACCCGCTTTTGGGGTCGACGGGCACGGCATGCCAGAGACGGAGCAGACGTCCGAATACGGGAAAACGGAAGAGCGATCGGCGGGCGAGCATGACCACCATCCGGGGCAGGCCCGACCCGACGAGCGGCGGGTCGAGGTAGCTCGCGTGGTTGGCGGCCAGGATCACCGGGCCCGCGTCCGGGACGCGGCCGGGATTGAGGACGCGCCAGCGGAATAGGGCGGCGAAGGCGGCCCGGAAGAAGGACCACCCCGCCCGGTACCAGAAGCCCATCCTGGGTCGCGTCATGGGGCTTCTTGCGTCATCCGTCAGGCCTCAAATGCGGGGCGGTGACAGCGACCGACCCTTTTTTTATCTCCCTATTTCCTTTTTTCAAAAATGGGACCGCTGTGGTCGCCGTCGTTGCTATAGCCCCGGCTCTCCCAATAACCCCTGTAGTTCGGGTCGTTCGAAAGCTCGATGGCCGTGACCCACTTGGCCCACTTGTAACCCCACTTGTCTTCCGCGACGACCTGGAACGGGAAACCCCTCTCTTCGGGGAGGGTGAGCCCGTTCATCCTGTAGGCCAGGAGGATATCTTTCTTGGTGATATAGTCGAGCGGCAGGGAGGTCGAATAGCCGTCGGCCGACTTGAAGATGACCGTGTTCGCGGCCGACTTCACGCCCGCCTCTCCCAGGAGCCCGGCGATCGGGACGCCTTCCCATAGGATCTTCACGTCCCAGCCCTCGACGCAGTGGATGACCGTGACCTTCGATTCGGACTTTCGCGAAAGCACCTGTTCGTAGGTGTAGCTTGCGGGCTTATCCACGAGGCCGCCGATCTTCAGGGAATATTTCCCGATGTCGACGTGCTGGGGCCCCTTGATGGAATTCTCCTCGAAATTCTTGATCGGGTCGAGCTTCTCGCCCCGGTACTCCCTGATCTCGACGCTCTGGATCGTCTTGTCTTTTCGCGCCTGCGCATCCCGGGCGCACGCCGGAGCGAACACTAGGGCCAGGGCCATCCCCAGAATAAACCACATCCCTTTTTCTCTCATGTTTCCAATATACCATATCCGGCCGGGCCCGTTGACAGGCCCTTTCCTCTTCGGATACAGTAAACCCCTCGAGTCCCCGGCATGAATGCCGGGGCTTGTTCGGGGTTACTAAGCCGGGCAGGATATAATTGTCTTCAGATTTCTCTATCGCCCGGCTAGTACTCGGGGAGCAGCAAGGATTATGTAATATATTTACTGCTCCCCGTAGTAACCCTGAGCCTCGCTTCTTATCCCCGCCTTGAAAGGCGGGGCTTATCGTCGGCGAACGGGTAAAAAAAACGTCGCATCAGGCGCCGGCGCCGGGAGGTTCGCGATGAAGGATCCGTTGGCCGAGCGGATCTTCAAGCTCCGGGAAAAGGGGACGAACGTCCGGACCGAGGTCCTCGGCGGGGCGACGACCTTCATCACGATGGCCTACATCATCGTCGTCAACCCGGCCATCCTCAGCTTCGCCGGAATCCCCCAGGGCCCGAGCACGGTGGCGACCATCCTGGCCGCGGCCTTCGGCTCGCTCCTGATGGGGCTCTACGCCAACCGGCCGATCGCCGTCGCGCCGTACATGGGCGAGAACGCCTTCATCGCCTTCGGCCTGGCCGCGATGGGCATCGGCTGGCAGCTCCGGCTCGGCGCCGTGTTCGTCAGCGGGCTGGCTTTCGCCCTCATCACCCTCCTCCGCGTCCGGTCGTGGCTGGCGAACTCGATCTCCGCCGAGCCTGAAGCACAGCTTCGCCGTCGGCATCGGGCTTTTCCTGGCCTTCATCGGCCTCTACGAGACCGGGATCGTCACGAGCTCCGTCGCCGGCATGGCCCCGCAGGCGCTCCTCCGGAGCGGCGCCGTCGGTGCTCTCGGCGCCCGAGGTGCCCGTGAAGATCGGCAACCTCCACAGCCCCCAGGTCCTTCTCGCCGTCTTCGGCTTTGTCCTGATCTCCGTCCTTCTCCATCTCCGGGTCCGGGGCGGGATCCTGCTCGGCATCGCCGCCACGGCGGCCCTCGGCTATGCGCTGGGGTTGGGGGAGGCCCCCCGCGCCGTCGCCGCGCTGCCGTTCAGGGGCGAATACAGCCTGGCGCCCATCGCCCTCAAGCTCGACATCGCCGGCGTCCTCCGCCTGAGCTTCCTGCCCATCCTGCTGACCCTCTTCCTGATGGGCTTCCTGGACACGCTGGGCACGCTCGTGGGCGTCGGCGCCGCGGGAGGGATGCTCGACGAGAAGGGGAACTTTCCGGCCATCGAGCGGCCGATGATGGTGGACGCCGCGACCTGCGTCTTCAGCGCCCTCGTCGGCACCTCGACGAGCGGCGCCTACATCGAATCGGCCACGGGGATCCGGGAAGGGGCGCGGACGGGCCTGGCGGCGGTCACGACGGCCGCGCTCTTCGCCGCTTCGCTTTTCTTCATCCCGCTCGTCGCGCCGCTGCAGCACCTGCGTTACGCCTACGGCCCCGCGCTCGTCGCCGTGGGGGTGCTGATGCTCGGGTCCATCCGGCGGATCGACTTCGAGGACATGACGGAGCTCGTCCCGGCCTTCGCCACGATCGTCGTCATGGTCTTCACCTACAACATCGCCAACGGCCTGACGGCCGGGCTCGTCCTGTGGCCGCTCTTCAAGGCCGTCACCGGGCGGTTCAGAGAGGTCAAAGCCGGGTCCGTCGTCCTGGCCGTCCTCTGCCTGGTCTATTTCGTCTTCGGATTGCCGCATTAAGGAGAAAGCCCATGGAAATGGCGCCGAAGAGATCGTCCAACAAGTGGCTCCTCGGACTCGGCATCGGCTGCGGCGGGGCGGTGGTCATCGTCATCGTCCTGGTCATCGGCGGCTATCTCCTCGTCCGGAGCACGACCCAGGGGTTCAGGGACTCGGACGCGCTGATGAAGTCCCTCGCGGCCAAGTACGGGCGCGTCGAGGACTACTGCCCGGACCCCGGCGGGGCCATCCCGGCGGGACGCGTCCAGGCCTTCCTCTCGGTGCGCCAGGCCACGGCCCCGGCCCGGGCGAAGCTCGAGGAGTCGCTCGAGATCCTGGTCAAGGACAGGGACAGTAGGTCCCCCCAAGGCGGGGGACCGAGGAATGTCTTTCAAACCGTCAAGACGGGCCTGGGAATGGTCCCGCAGATCTCGGATTTCCTGAAGAGCCGCGCCCAGGCCCTCCTCGATCAGGAGATGGGTGCGGGCGAGTATTATTATCTTTATGTGGTCGTCTACCATTCCTGGCTTAAAAAGCCGCCGACCGACGGCGCCGGCTTGCGGTTCGATGGGCCGAGGAGGGATCCGGCCAACCCCGACGATCAGGACGCTCTGGCCATGAGCAAGGACATGACCCTCATGCGGATCCACCGGCTCGTCCTTCCCATGCTCCATTGCCAGCTCGCGAAGCTCCAGGAAGGGCGCGCCGGCGGCGCTCACGACAAATGGCGCGAGGCGCTCGCCGCCGAGGTCAAGGCGATGGAGGCCGACCGCACCCGCCTTCCCTGGCAGGATGGTGTGCCGGAGATGATCGACGCCTCGTTCCGGCCGTTCCGGGAGCGGCTCGAGGCCGGCTACGGCCGTCTTGCCGACCTTTTCGAAACGTCGATGGAGCAGCGGATGGGGCCCGTCCGTCGGGCGAATTGAGACGAGGAAGGGTGAAACCGCGCTAAGCCCGGTCCGGGAGCTCACGTTCGATATCGCCCGGGACTTCCGCCCGACGAAAGGGAGAGCGGGAGCTCCGAAAGGCCGCCCGAGCGCGGGTCAGTGCCGGGAGCCCGAGCGGCCCCGGCCCCTTCCGTAGCTCCGGCCCGTCCCCGGCTTCGTCCTTCCGTGGGAGTGACCTCCGGCCGGCCGCGGGCCTCTTCCCCAGCCCTGTTTTGGCATCTTCTCGAGGCTCAGGTCCCGGGCGAACAGGTCGTCGGTGACCGGCTTGACGGGGATCTTCATCCCGATGAACCGCTCGATGGCCTCGAGATGTATGGACGTCCCCTCGCTGGCCAGGGTGATGGCCTTGCCGCCCTTCCCGGCCCTGGCGGTCCGTCCGATCCGGTGGACATAGTTCTCGAAATCCTGCGGGATATCGTAGTTGATGACCATCTCGAGGTCGTCGATGTGGAGGCCGCGGGCCGCGACGTCCGTGGCGACGAGGATCGGGAACTTGCCGGCCATGAAATTCTGGATGACCCTGAGCCTGTCCTTCTGGGGCAGGTCCCCGGTCAGGTGGAAGCAGCGGTAGCCGTTGGCCTCGAGCTCCTTGGCCAGGCGGAAGGCGTGATGCCGCATGTTGGCGAAGATGAGGGCGTTGCGCGGGGCGTTCCTTTGGAGGAGCCCCAGGAGGAGGTTCAGCTTGATGTGGCTCTTGACGTGGTAGAGCTCCTGGGTGATCGTGTCGACGGTCAGCTGTTCGGGCGTGACCTCGATCGACTCCGGTCGGTTGAGGTATTCGGCGGCCATGAGCCGGGAGATGCGGTTGAGCGTCGCGCTGAAGAGCATGCTCTGGCGGCGGCTGCGCTCGGGCATCTTCTTGATGATCTTCTTGAGGTCGGGCAGGAAGCCCATGTCGAACAGCCGGTCGGCCTCGTCGATGACGAGATACCCGACCTCGCTCAGGCTCAGGCGGCCGCTGTCGCTCAGGTCGAGGAGACGGCCCGGCGTCCCGATCATGATGTCCACGCCGTCTCTCAGGGCCCCGAGCTGGGTCGCGTAGCCCACGCCGCCGTAAAAACAGCCGACGGAGAAGCCGAGGTGGCGGTTGAGGAGGTTGGCCTCGCCTTCGATCTGGACCGCGAGCTCGCGGGTCGGGCAGATGATCAGCGCCGTCTGCCGGGCGTCCGGCCCGGCTTCGAGCATCTTCTCGAAGAGCGTGATGAGGAAGGCCGCGGTCTTGCCCGTCCCGGTCTGGGACTGGACGGCGACGTCCTGGCCCTCGAGCGTCCTGGCCAGGGTCTGCTCCTGGACCGCCGTCAATACGACATAGCCCCGGTCGGCGATGCTCCGCTGGAGCCGGGGGTCGAGGTTGAGTTCCTTAAAATACATCTTTTATCCTCTATCCATTCCTTCAGAACACCGAGGGGACGAGGGTCGGCCGAAATGGCTTCTCGGGATGGGGAAACGGTCGGTCTTGACTCTGTCCTGCCCGGTATTAAGTTCCCTATGTTACCACAGCGGGAGGCGGCCGACAAGGGCAGGCCCCAGCCCACCGGCCTCTTTCCGGCCGTAGCCGACGACGGCGTCGAGGAGGAGCGGCTTCGCGCCGTTGTTGCGGATGCGGATCATCTTGACCCCCGGGCTTCCCGCGGGCGTCCTGTCCATGGACTGATAAGTCAGGCGAAAGCCCCTGCTCGACTCCCCGGGGGTGAGGGGCATCCAGGCGAACTGCGGGTCCTCCGGCGTGCCGCCCACGAGAAACCAGCCCTCCAGGCCGTACTCTGACTCTTCCTTGATGACGACGAAGCCGTCGTCGAAGCCCAAGGACGGCAGGATCGGTCTTTCCATGAGGAGGGTCATCTGGCCGCCGGGGGCGATCTCGGCGAAGTGGCCGTCGGGTTCTCCAAGGACGTTCCCGGGGTTTTTCACGTTCTCCTGGGACACGACGCTGCGGACGTAGATCTTCAGCCTCTCGCCCTGCTCCTGGGCCCGCCCGGGAGGCGGGGCGGGAGCGCCGGAGCGCGTGGCCGCGACGGCCCCAGCCGTGAGAACGAGCAGGATGACCGCCGGGTAAATGGCTCTTTTTTTCATGTCAACCTCTCCCTCGGGACATCCCTATTTTATCCCATCCCTCAGGATTCACAAGCCCCCGGTTTTCGATTAAAATGAGGGAGCAGTGGGCGAGATGATGATGACGAAGAGAATGGCGCGCGTCTTGGCCCTGCTTCTGATGGCCGGGCTCCCGTTTCAGCTCGCCGCCGGGGATCAGGCATTCGAGGTACGGGAGGACAGCCGGTCGCCGCTTTTCTCGTTATCTATCTGTGACGGACCCGCCGCTCAAGCGACCCTCGATCTGGCCGTCCGGCTGACTTTCTTCCCCTCAGCTCCCCCGGCGACAGGTTCGTCCGCTCCGACCGCCCCGGCGAGGGACGCGGAATTCTCGCTCAGATCCATCTCCCGCGATTTCCTGCGGGACGCCGGGCAGATCTGGAGCTACCCGGCCCATATCCGGACCCGGGACTTGCTGCCCATCGCGGGCCTGGCGGCCCTCACGGGATTTCTGATCGCGAACGATGAGGCGATCTCCAGGAGCTTCAGGGACTACCGGGACGACCACGCCTGGGTCCGTGGAGCCAGCCCGGTCATCACCTCGATGGGGTCCTACGGGGCCTGGGGAACAGCGGCGATCTTCCTGGGCGTCGGACTGCTCGCCAGGGACGAGAGGGCGACCGAGACCGCCGTCCTGGCCTCGAGCGCGATGCTGCAGGGCGCGATCCTGGTTACCTTCCTGAAGGGGATGTTCGGGCGGCAGCGGCCGGAGTATGCGGACGGGGTCGACCACTGGTCCGGGCCGGCCGGCTTCTTCAAGATGTACCAAGCGGGGCAGATGGAAAAGTACGATTCCTTCCCTTCGGGCCACGCGATCACCGCGTTCAGCCTGGCCACGGTCGTGGCCATGGAGTACAAGGACACCGTCTGGGTCCCGATCCTCTCTTACACCGTGGCCACGGGAGTGGGGCTGTCGCGGGTGACATTGGGCAAGCATTGGCTCTCGGACGTTCTCGTGGGCGGCGTCATCGGCCACGTCATCGGCCGCCTGGTCGTGCGAAATCACCGCAGCCGTTACCACGTCACGCCGTCGGTGGGCCTCGTCCACGGCTCTCCCTCTTTCGCCCTCACCGTTTCTTCCCAGCAGTAAGATCGGTTCAAAAGATTATTCCGTTACGGCCCTGAGATCGCCTTCCGCGGCCAGCCCCCCGGGACCTTCAAGCTTCTCTTCAATAGGATTTATTACGGCATAGCGGAGACAGTCGATTTGAAGTAGAATTGGGCCGGGGTCTCAGGTTTTCGGGGCGCATCCCCGGGCAGGATATTCTTCTCTCTGCACAAGAGAGGGAGACCTTTTATGGCGCGCGACGGGGGGGAAGCTTTGAAGGCCGTTGCCGTTTCCGACTTGCATGGGCTGGCGGTTAGGTTCGCGCTTATCGGCAGGCTTCTCGATGAAGGGATCGATACGCTATTGATCGCGGGCGATATTGCGGCATCAGGGAATCCCGATCTTCAGCAAGCCGATGTCCGGAGGAATTTTGGCACGCTACTGAAAAGCCGAAGGCGAGTCCGCATCTTCGCTATTCCGGGAAATGACGACTGGGCCATCGTGGAGACGGCGATCCGGGAGTTTCCCGAGATCACGGTTCCAACGGACCGCGCCTATCCTCTTGTCCCGAGCATCTCCATCGTCGGGTACCCCTTCGTGCCGATCACGCCGTTCCTGATGAAGGATTATGAAAAATGGGACAAGGAAGGCGAGCCGGTCTTCCCCGACGATCCGGGGGCGATCGAAGCGGCCCTGGTCGCGAACCGCCTCAATATCCGCGGACTGAAGTCGCACGGCGCGGAACTTTTTGATTACACGTTCGATCCGGGCGACCGGCGGGACAACATCGGAAAGGACCTCGAGAACATCGCCCGGCTCAGCGACCCCCGGAAAACCCTCTACCTGTTCCATTGCCCTCCTAACGGGATCTTCGACGGCGGGATCTCCATCGGCCCGCCGGTTCATATCGGAAGCAAGTCGATCCGGGCGTTCACCGAAAAAAGCCAGCCGCGGCTGACCGTGCATGGGCACAGTCATGATGCCGTTGATAGGGCGGGGGGGACCTTCGAATTCTCCTTGGGATCATCAAAAGGGCTGGCCGTTGGGCCCGGAAACGAACCGGGCGTTCTGAATTACCTGCTTCTGGATCTTGAGGGCGGGGTTTACGCCCGGCGGGAGATCCGCTGACCGGGGGCTTCTGTTGTTTGGGGGCTATTGATATCGCCGACACGGGAGTTGAAGGACCATGAACAACATTTTCTTTACGGCCGATACGCACTTCAATCACACTAATATCATCTTTTTTTGTGGAAGGCCTTTTTCCGCCATCGAGGACATGAACGAGGTCATGATCGAGAAATGGAATTCCAGAATCGGCGAAAAAGACACCGTGTACCATTTGGGCGATTTTGCCTGGGGCGAGTGGGAACCGGTCCTCCGCCGGTTGAGGGGGCGAAAAATCCTCATCCGGGGAGGGCATGACAAGAAAAATCTCGGGCGAGCGGCCCATCATTTTCAATACATCACGGACCTTATGGATATCCGCGTCGATCAGACCCCCGTCGTCCTTTGTCATTATTGTCTCAGGGTTTGGAACAGAAGCCATTACGATTCTTGGCATCTCTTCGGACACAGCCACGGGAGATTGCCGGCCCTCGGCAAATCTCTGGACGTCGGCGTCGACGCCCACGGCTTCGCCCCGTGGTCATGGGAGGAGATCAGGGACTATATGGCCGCGCGGCCTCACAATGAGAACTATATCTTAGGCTAGGCGGTATAAGGTTTGCGGTAGACGAGTTTCCGTGCGCCGTGTTTCTTTGCCTGGCTTTTCATCCCCCAGTTCCCGAAAAGCAAGTACAGCCATTTGGGGACCGTGGGCTTGGCCATGAGGTCCACGGCTTCCTGTGGCACATGGCCTCCGCCGATCAGAGGGGCCGCAGCGAGGTCCAAGGCCTTAACCGCGTTCCGGACCATGCCGCCGGCTTTTATGAGCGGCCGGCCGCCGACGGCGCCGCCCATGCCCATGGCCAGCGCGCCGGCCCACTCAAAACCCGCCTCTTTCGCGAATTGCCGGAAGATCTCGCAGGCGGGTTGGTTCTGGTGCGTTTCGGGAAAGCCGCACTGGACGATGGCCATGATCTTTTGCGGTTTGGCCGGCGGATGGGCTTTCCGTTCCTCCGCAATGTGCTCGAGCGCCTCGATCAGCGGGGCCGGCAGCTGGTCGACGTAAAGCGGGAAAGAAAAAATGATGAGGTCCGCCGCGCCGACAGCCTCGTGCATGGCGACCAGGCTCTTGGCCGAATGAAGCGCCGCTCCGACGATGAGGGCGTTGGTGGCCATGCCGCCGGCTTCGAGCTTCTTCAGGAGATAGCTCCCGAGCGAATAGGATGTGCTCTTGAGCCCCTTCGGGCTGCCGATGAAAAGCAGGGCTTTCAGTTTTGGGGTCATGCCGTTCATGGATACCTCCGTTACGCGATCCCGGCCGTCCGGATGACATCTTTGACGCGGGCGGTCATTTCCGTGTCGCTTGCGGACTCGGGTATGACGCAGACGTCGGTTTTAAGGGGGGTCATGTTGATGGCATTTCTATAGACGAGGTCACTGAAGGTCCGTTCCGCCTCGGCGTCGGCGGCCGGGAGGGTCCCGAGCGCCAGGAGCTTCCGGCGCTTCTCGTATCTCTGCGGGTGGTGGATCTCGCCATGAGTTTTGATGAAGAAAGGGAGGATGGTCGGGATCGTTCGGTCGAGGGCTTTCTTCAGGGCCGAAGAATAACCGCCGAAGGTGACGGGCGTGATCCAGACGGCCGCGTCGCTTGCAATGAAGGTCCGTAAGTATTCCTCTGCGTCGTCCTGGATGGCGCACGTGCCCGGGTGCTTGAGCCAACAGGCAAAGCAGCCGCGGCACGGCTTGATGGTCAGGCCGTCGAGGTCGAACACCTTGACGGTCCAGCCCAAGGACTGGAACTCCCGGCGAGCGGCATCCCTGATCTTCCTCGATGCGGTGCCCCGGCCGTTCTCAGGGCCTCCGTTAAGAATGATGGCGTTCATAGTTTCTCCTTGACCTTGTTTTTGATGACGGATTCCGGGCTCGCGGCCTTCGGAAGGACGATGTTCTTTTCCTTGAGCAGACGCTCCCAGACGGCCTGGTTCTCGGGGCTCTCGACATCGGCGATCCCCGCGACCTCTCCGTGGATCATCATGTTGCCCGCATTATTGAGCTGACGGATGATATTCTCCGTCGACGAATCCTCCCGCCGGCCATAGACGATCGAAGCGGCCAGGCCGAGCGTGAACATGCCGATGTTGTGGAGGAGCCGCTCGAGGGAGGAGTCGGAGAGAAGCCGGAGAAGGGGATCGGCTTTCATTCGGGCGAGAATGGAGGCGAAAATGGCATCGACAATGTCGGGGTGGTTGTGCCGGGTATGGAAGAGAGAGCCGAAGAGCTGGGCCTCCTCACGGGCAAAAACGACCATCCCGACGCCGATGTTCAGGAAGGCCCCGTCCGTATAGCGGACGGCCATCTTTTCGTTGAGCAGGCGGCGGGCTTCTTCGAGGACTTCACGCTCGAGCGCCTCCATCGATCCGAACGCGCTATACACCGGAGCGACGGAAGCTTTAAGGCGCTTCGCGACCATCCGCGCGGTCAGGCGCTCCCAGCCCTCCTCCCGGACGATGGAGACGGCCGCTTTGAGAACGGCTTCTCGGTCGAAGGTGATTTCTCTTGGGCTCATGGGCAATCCTTCTAATTACATATGTTATCTTACGATAGTATTATAACATTTGTTATTTAATTTGTCAAGCATTTTTTATCTTTCGGTAATGAGTTATGCGTCACCGAAATTATGGTCGCCGCTTCTTGCGCTTGGCGTATTGCTTGACCTGGTGCACGAAGGCCTCGAGGTTGGTCTCCTCGGAGGCCAGCTCGGACCCGGTATAGGTGAACGTGGGGATGGGGACCTGGTCGTAGTCTTTGCGGATCTTCGAGGCGATGGCCGCCGAGACGGTCCCCAGCATGCAGTTGAAGCAGATCGCGTTGATGACCCCGTCCGCCCCCCGGTCGACGAACTCGACGATCTGGGCGATGTTCAGTAGCAGGAGCTGGTTGTTCGCGAGCCCGATGTACGGCGAACTGAACCTGACGATGTCGCTGAACGTCGGGTCCTTGTAGACCGGCCCGGCGCCCTCCAGGACCCGGCGGACCTTCATTTTCTCCAGCTCCTTCCGGAGATAGAGAAGGGCGGCGACGGCGGACGCGCCGTACCTGCGCCCGACGATCTTTTCCCGGATCTCCTTGCCGAGGTCGAAATCGACGTCATGGACGAAGAATGACGACGGGCGGACTTCGCACCCGAGCTCCTCGAGCTTGAGGAACAGGTTGTGATTGGCCAGGGGATTGAGCCGCGTGAAGACGTCGCCGGCCACCCCGACGACCGGCCGGCGCTCTTTACGACGGCCGACAGATTTCAGCCGCTCGGCCGAGCGCTTGAGCGCCGGGCCGATGTCTCCTCCCGAGAGGCCGGCCTCGATGTCCTTGAGGTTGGCCCGGTGGGCCGCGTCCGTCGCTCCCTTGTCGGTCTCGTAGGGCCTGATGCCGCAGGAGGCGCTCATCAGGAGGTCGATGGCCACGAGGCCCTGCCAGAGGAGGACCATGCCCTTCATGGTCAGCACTTGGGGCATGAAGCTCGCCGTCGGGGCGAGCGCCTCGAGGTCCGTGATCCCGAGGTCCTCGGCTAAGTAGTTCAGGCCCGTGCCGAATTGAGCGAGAACGCAGTTGTATTTCGTCCCGGGGAAAAAGAAGACTTCGTGGCCGCGCCGCTCGGACCGGGCGAATTTGACGAAGTCGCCGGCGATGACGGAATAGGCGTGGCACTCTTTCCCGGAGCTGTGCTGCTCGCCCAGGGCCACGGTCTTCTCGTCGGGAAAAGGGAGGACCTCGGCTTCGATGCCCATCCCTTTCATCGCGCCGGCGAAGGCGAGGGCGTGGTCGGCGAAGAAGGGGAGGACGAACCTCCGGCTCCGGTAGGATTCGTAGCTCGCCGGCTTCCGGCCGGGCGGCCGCCGGTCAGGCGGGCGGGGCCGGGCCCCGCTCCGCCCCGCGGTGACCTCGTCCAGGAACGCTTCGAGCCGCGTGATCAGGCCGGCCTCGGCCCGGTGCTCGTCGAGCTCCAGGACGAGGCTTGGCTTGCCGGTGAAGATCCTGAGAAGGTGCCTCAGGTTGAAGGCGTCGAGGCCGCAGCCGAAACTGGTCAGGACCACGGGCTGGATCCCCGCCTTATCGGAGGCCCAAAGCGCCGCCTGGATGACCTGTTGGTTGTAACGCCAGGGGGGCGCCCCAGGCCAATCGAGGCCTCCGGCCGCTTCGGGAGGGAGAAAATCGATCGGCAAGCCGAGGATGCCCAGCTTGGTCAGATGCCTGGCCAAATGAAGGTTGAGGAAGGGATCGTGGAGCGTGTACGGACGGCCGAGGACGGCCCAGATCGGCCGCCCGTCCTCCGTCCAGGCCGCCAGAATTTCCCGGCCCCTTCGGCGAAGGGTGTCCTGGAAATCCCACTGGGCGGCCGCGGCGGCCTCGTAAGCGTCCTTGAGCTCGGGCTCGGACTTTTTCAGAGCCTCCCGGAGGCCTGATATCGATTTCAAAAAATCGGCGGGATTGCCGTTGAGGCAAACCGAGGGCGCTAGCATCCTAGCCTCCGTCGCGGCCCGGGCCATGAACGGGAAGCTCTCGGAATATGGGCAAAGCTGGAGCGATTCCGAGGGATCCTGGTGGAGGTCGACGACCGACGGGAAGAAGATCCAGTCCACGCCTTTGTCCGCGAACCACTCGACATGACCGAAGGCGATCTTGATCGGCAGGCACGTCTCGGCGGGGAGCTTCCTGAGCCCGTTTTCCAGGATGTCGTGGTTGCTGTCCGGCGAGACGACGACCTCCGCGCCCAGCCGGTTGAAGAACGCGGCCCAGAAGGGCAGGAATTCGTGGAGAATGGAGGCCCTCGGGAGGCCGATCCGCATGGCGGCGCGGGGCGGATTCCGGATGAAAGACTGCAGGAGTTCTTCCCGCTCCTTAAAAAGGTCGGGGAGAGGAGGGAGTCTTGAGAGCTGCGCTCCCCCCGCGCCGGGGGCCGGCTTGAGGACCTGGCGGGCCGTGTATCGTTCGCAGGTGTCGCCGAAGAAGGCGGCCTCGTCCTCGAAACTGATCTTGTTCACCTGGCACCGGTTCGAGCAATTTGAACAGGTGAAGCTCGAAACCCGGAATTCTTTGTCGAGCCGCCGGCCGATGCTCTCCGTGTCGGGGGACGTCTTGCCGGTCCTCGCGACCTTCTCCCTGGCCATGAGGCCGCCCCGATCGCGCCCGAGATCCGGTTGTGGGGGTGGACTAGGATTTCGCGGCCGAGCTCGAGTGCGAAGGCCCGGACGACGGAAGGATTGGAGGCGACCCCGCCCTGGAAGACGACGGTCTTCCCGACGGGCCGGCCGGCCACCACCTTTTCCAGGTAATTGCGGGCGATGGAGAACGCCAGTCCGGCCGAGATATCCTCGACCGGGACGCCCCGGCCGAGCGAATCGGCGAGCTCCGATTCCATGAAAACGGTGCACCGGCTGCCCAGGTCGGAAGGGGTCAGGGAGCGGGCCGCCAGTCTCGAAAACTCCTCCTCGATCCTGATCCCCAGGATCTCCGCCTGCTCCTCGAGGAAGGACCCCGTGCCGGCGGCGCAGATCTTGTTCATCGTGAAGTCCAGGATCTTGCCGTCGCGGGCGCTGATGAACTTGGAGTCTTGCCCTCCGATCTCGAAGACGGTATCGACGCCCGGAAAATAGTGGATCGCGCTCCGGAGCTGGCACGTGATCTCGTTGTGGACAACGTCGGCCTGGAGGATGGTGCCCGCCAGGTGGCGTCCGCTGCCCGTGGTGCCGATGCCGAGGAGCTCGAAACCGGCCGGACACTTCTCCCTGAGGAGGAGGTAACCCTCGCGGAGGACTTCGATCGGACGGCCCTTGGTCGGGAGGTAGATGCCCGCCCGGACCCGGCTCGCCGAGTCGATGAGAACAAGGTTGGTGCTCACCGACCCGATGTCGACGCCGAGGAAGCCCCGGACGAATTCGTCCGGCGCCGGCGACGGCTCCTCGGCCCCCCGGACCTCGAGCGCGCCCAGCGCTGAGGCCTGGACCTTATGGTGGGATCGAGGCGGTTTGAGGAACTGAAATAGGGCCCCGGGGTCTGGGACCGGAAGCCCTTTCGCCCCGCCGGCCGCTCCGACCGCTGCTCCAAGCGCGCCCAGAAAATTCGGAGGCTCCGGCAACCTCAAGTCGCCTTCTCCGAGGGCGAGGACTTCGCGAAAGGCCGTGACGAGCCCCCCGTTCCGGGCCCCGCCTCCGGCCAGAAGGACCGGCGGGAGGGCTTCGCGTCCCTTGAGGACCGTGGCCACGAAATTCCGGGCCAGCGCCTGGCAAAGGCCGTAGGCGATCTCTTCGAGGGGCGTGCCCTTCTGCTGGAGGTGAATCATGTCGGTCTTGGCGAAGACGCTGCAGCGGCCGGCGATCATGGCCCCCCGCTTGGCCGTGGCGGCCAGCGACGCGAATTCTTCGATCGTGAGCTTCAGCCGGGACGCCTGCTGTTCGAGGAACGCCCCCGAGCCCGCCGCGCAGACGTCGTTCAGGGCGAAGTCGAGGATCTCGGGCTCGGCGGAGGCCGCGACGGCCCTGTCGAGCAGGACCCAGCGGGACGTCTGGGCGCCGATCTCTATGACGGACCTGGCTTCGGGATGGCCGTGCGCCGCGCCCAAGGCGAGGGCGACGACCTCGTTCGAAAGAAAGATCTCGGGCGGCGCCTGGATGATCCCGCGGCCGGCCCCGGTGATCCCGATGCGGAGGTGGAGGGCGCCGCGGCCTTCGAAGATCCGGGAGATGACGGCCTTGAACGCAGCGGCGGGATTGCCGCGGTTCGGCCATTCCCGGAATTCGACGGGCCGCAGGCCGTCATCCAAGAGAACGGCCTTGGTGGCCGAAGACCCGATATCGACGCCGAGGATCATGCTGACAGGTTGGCTTTCCACGCGTCCCGATCATAGAGGTTTTCGGGCGGAATATCCACCACCCATGATGACCCGAGAGGCGCAGACCGCCTGACCCGTTCGCCGACGCTAAGCCCCGCCTTTCAACCCCCTTCGCGGGGCGGAGGAATAGCGAACCCCCGCTCCGGGGACAGGCGCTCCAAAAACTGCAAAAGTTGGGAGTAAGTCCGTGGAGCTTCGGGGCGGGGACAAGAAGCGAGGCTCAGGGTTACTACGGGGAGCAGTAAATATATTACATAATCCTTGCTGCTCCCCGAGTACTAGCCGGGCGATAGAGAAATCTGAAGACAATTATATCCTGCCCGGCTTAGTAACCCCGAACAAGCCCCGGCATTCATGCCGGGGACTCGAGGGGTTGACTGAACCGCCGACGGGGAGGAGCCTCGCCGGGGCTAACGCCATTTCTTTTTCTTCCCCAGGATCCCCCCGCTCAGGAAGAGGCCGGCGCCGAGGACGAACCCGAAGTTGTACCAGCCGCCGCTGTTGTGGACCTCGTAGAGCCGGACGTTCTTGGTGAAGATCGAGATGACGAACGTCACCGGGGAGATGAGGCCGTGCCAGAGGCCGAGCCAGAAGCCGGCGATCCTGCCTTTGGCGCCCGCGGTCTTTTCGAGGTCATTGGGCCCGGGAGCACAGCTCGAGAGAACGATGACTAGGGCCAGGACCAGGGCCAGGGCGGGGAGTCTTTTCATGGGTCCCTCCTTTGTCTTTTGTTCCATTCTATTATAGAATATGGTCTCAAACAAACCGTTTGAAAATCGATGAACAGCAGGAGGCTATCATGAAAGGTGATCTGAAACTCATCAAGGTTATGAACTCTCTTCTCGCCGACGAGCTGACCGCCATCAACCAGTACATGGTCCATTCCGAGATGTGCGACAACTGGGGCTACGAGAAGCTCCACAAGCTGATCGAGAAGCGGGCCGTGACCGAGATGAAGCATGCCGAGAAGCTCATCGCCCGGGTCCTCTTCCTCGAAGGGACGCCCATCGTCGGCGAGCTGAAGGCGCTCCACATCGGGGCCGAAGTGCCCAAGATGTTCGCCAACGACCACGACGCCGAGATGGGGGCGGTCAAGTCCTACAACGCGGCCATCGTGCTCGCGGGCGAACTGAAAGACTATGCCACCCGCGAGGTCCTCGAATCCATCCTGAAGGACGAGGACGGCCACGTCGACGAGATCGAGGCCATCCAGGACCAAATCGGCCAGATGGGCCTCCAGGTCTTCCTGTCGATCCAGGTCTAAGCCTGGCGGGGCGGCCAGCGGCCGCGATGAAAGAAGCGCGCCTCAAGAAAAAGATGGAGCTCGCCTCCATGAGCCGGCGGGGCTTTCTCCGCTGGAGCGCGGGGGTCGGCGCTTCGGCCGCGGCGGCGGGCAGGCTCGCCGGCGGTCTCCGGAAAAAGCGCGGCGCCTCCTCGGCGGGCGCCTTTCCAGCCGTCCCGGCCGAGCCGGTCGTGGAGAAGATGGTCCGGACCGGCTGCCCCTCCCACAACTGCGGCGGGCGCTGCCTGCTCCGCGTCTATGTCCGCGACGGCGTCATCGTCCGCATCGACGGCGACGACCGGCCCGCCGACGCCCTCGACGACCCCCAGCTCCGGGCCTGCGTCCGCGGCCGGGCCTACCGCCGCCGCCAGTATCATCCCGACCGCCTCAAGTTCCCGTTGAAGAGGGTCGGGAAGCGGGGCGAGGGGAAGTTCGAGCGCATCTCCTGGGACGAAGCTCTGGACAAGATCGCCGCCGAATTCGGCGCGGATCAAGAACGCTCTACGGCAACCAGGCCTTCTACGTCCCCTACGGCACCGGGAGCTACAACCAGACTGAACGGCCGGCAGACGGCCGAGCGCCTGATGAACCTGTTCGGCGGCTCGCTCGGCTTCTACAACAGCTACTCCTGGGCCGCCATCTCGGCGGCGACCCCGACCGTCTACGGCACGGCGCGTCACCGGCAACCAGCGCCAGGACTGGCTCAATGCGAAGTACATCCTGATGTGGGGCTGGAACCCGAGCCGAGATGCGCGACGGCACGAACAGCGAGTATCTCGTCCGGAAGGCCCGCGAGAAAGGGGCCCGCGTCGTCTGCATCGACCCGCGGATGACGCTGAGCGCCGTCGCCCTCGCCGACGAATGGATCCCGATCCGGCCGGGGACGGACACGGCCATGATGTCGGCCATGGCCCATGTGATGATCGAGGAGAGACCTCTACGACGCGGAATTCGTCCGGACGCACTGCGTCGGCTTCGACGAGACCCAGATGCCCGCCGGGGCGGAAGGGCGCCGAGAGCTACAAGGATTACATCCTCGGGGGCGCGCGACGGTGTCCCCAAAACGCCCGAGTGGGCCGAGGCGATCACGGGCGTCCCGCGGGAGACGATCGCCCGCATCGCCCGCGAGTACGCCACGACCAAGCCCGGCGTCCTTTACCAGGGCTACGGCATGCAGCGGCGGGCCTACGGCGAGCAGGTCGTCCGGGCCGGCTGCGTCCTGGCCGCGATCACCGGCAACGTCGGGGTCGCCGGGCGGCTGGGCCAGCGGGATCGCCCTCCAGGCCCCCGACGGCGGCCCGCATGGAGCGGCGTTTCCGACGGGCCGGAACCCGGTCAAGGCAGAGATCCCGAGCTTCCTTTGGACCGAGGCCGTCCTGCGGGGCAAGGAGATGGGGCCCGAAGACGGCGTCCGCGGCGTCGACAAGCTGCGACAAGGACATCAAGTGCATCTGGGCCGTCGCCTCCAACGCCCTCGTCAACCAGCACGGCAACATCAACCGCACGGCGAAGATCCTCGCGGACGAGAACCTCGTCGAGTTCCTCGCTCGTCCAGGACAATTTCCTGACGCCGACGGGCCGCTTCGCCGATATCCTCCTGCCGGCCTGCACCCAGTTCGAGACGTGGGGCGTCGAGGACGGCTGGAAATACGGCGACGAGGTCCTGCTCATGCCCAGGATCGTCGAGCCGCCCGGCGAGACCAAGAGCGACTACCGGATCGCGGCCGAGATCGCGGCCCGGCTGGGACTGGGCGAGGCCTACACCGAGGGGCGGGAGCGAGCGCGACTGGGTAGCCTGGATGCTCGACCGGTACCGGAAGGCCCGTTTCCCGGGCCTGCCGGCGCTCGACGAGTTCGAGAAGTCCAAATGCGGGCGTCTACTCGGTCCCGGTCACGAAGCCGGCCGTCGCCTTCGCCGATTTCCGGCGGGACCCGCTGAAGCACCCCTTGCCGACCCCGTCGGGGAAGATCGAGATCTTCTCCAAGCGTCTCCACGACATGAACAGACCCGCCGAGATCCCGGCCGTCCCCAAATACATCCAGGAATGGGAGAGCCCGTTCGGCCCCGAGGCGAAGAAGTATCCCGCTCTCAGGCGATCGGCCACCATACCCTGGCGCGCGTCCATTCGACCATGGACGAACGTGGACTGGCTGGACGAGGCCTTTCCGCAGCGGCTCTTCATCAACCCGGTGGACGCCGGCCGCGCGGAACATCCGGAACGGCGACACGGTCCGGGTCTTCAACGACCGCGGGAGCGACGGTCGTCCGCCTGCCGGGTGACGCCGCGGATCATGCCCGGCGTCGTGGCCATGCCCCAGGGCGCCTGGTGGACGCCGGACCGCGACGGCGTGGACCGCCGGGGCTCGGTCAACGTCCTGACGTCCGACGCGCTGGACGCCGCTGGCCTTCGGCAACGCCCAGCACACGATCATGGTCCAGGTCGAAAAGGCGGAGAAGGGCTGAGGAAAGCCGAGATGGTGATCACCCAGTACGCGTTCTTTTTCGACGCCTCGGCCTGCACGGGCTGCAAGGCCTGCCAGATGGCCTGCAAGGACCGGAACGACCTCCCGACGGGGCTCCTCTGGCGCCGGGTCTACGAGGTCGCGGGGGGAGGATGGGAAAAGCGGGGAGAGGTCTGGGTCCCGTCCGTCGTCGCTTATAACATTTCGATGGCCTGCAACCAATGCGAAAAACCCGTCTGCGCCTTCGCCTGCCCCGTGAAAGCCATCGGCAAGCGGGACGACGGGATCGTCCTTATCCAGACGGAGCGCTGCATCGGCTGCCGGTATTGCGAGTGGGCCTGCCCCTATAATGCCATCCGGTTCAACGCCACGACGAACACCGTGTCCAAGTGCCATTTCTGTTACGCGGCCGTCGACGCCGGGGAGCCGCCGGCCTGCGTCGCGGCCTGCCCGCTGCGGGCCCTCGATTTCGGCGACCTGGCGGAGATCCGCAAGAAATACGGGGATAACCGGCAGATCTTCCCGCTCCCCGAACCCTCCCAGACCGACCCCGCTCTCGTCATCAAGCCGCACCGGGATGCGGACAAGGCCGCCGCGAAAGCGGCCGAGGTGGCCAACTGGGAGGAGGTGTAAGTGGCCGGGGAGTGGCCCCTCGTCGCCTTCACGGTCTTCGGGCAGCTGGCCGTCGGGATCTACATGTTCATTGGCGGGCCGCTTTTCCTGTTCGGGGCGACGCCGCTCGGGACGGGGGGAACGGGAGCCCGCCTGGCCCTCCTCCTGGCGGTCATGGGCTTCATGGCCGCCGCGACCATCCTCGCCCTCTTCCACCTCCATCACCCGGGCCGTGCCCGCAAGATCTTCAGCAATATCGGGGCGTCCTGGCTGAGCCGCGAGATCCTCTTCGAGCTCCTGTTCGCGGGCCTCGCCGCCCTTCTCGGGTTCTTCGAGTGGCGGCGGGTCGGGAGCCCGGGAGTCATCCGGGCGCTCTTCGGGCTGGGGGGCTGGCCGGCGTGCTGTTCGTCCTGAGCATGTCCAGGCTTTACATGCTCCCGGCCGTCCGGGCCTGGAACAGCCCCTCAACGCCCATCGCCTTCTTGCAGACCTCCCTGGCCCTCGGGGCGGTCGCCTCAACGGTCTTCTTCTGCAGGCTGGCCCAGCCTCCTCCATATTACCGGCTCCTCCTGGTCATCGCCCTCGTTTTGGTCGCGGCCGGACTGGCCGGGGCCGCTCTTTTAGCCCCGGGGCACGGATTATTCGGCGCGAAGATCGGAGCTTGCCTCCGGCCGCCGGGAGGCGGGTTCTCCGCACTCCATGCCTTCCGGCTATATGCCCTGATGGCCGGGACGGCGCTCCTCGCCGTCGTCGTGGCGTCCAAGCCCGGGCCCGTTATGGGCGTCGCCGCGCCGCTGGCTGTCCTTCTCGCGGCCTTCTTTCTGGCCGCCGCCGGAGAGATCGGCGGGCGCTTTCTCTTTTACGGCCTTCTCGGCCGCCGGCCCTGATCGGGGTCGGACCACAGTCACATCGGGGTTGCCTGGCCGCCACCGTCCCCGACCAGGCTCAAGAAAGGGACTTGAGATATGCGTTGTAATCCTCGCGGGTGTTGAGGTTGCGAAGCCCGTCCGCGTGCCCGAGCGGGACCCGCTCAGTGCGGCAGCGCGCAAAGAGCGGCAGGATGCTCCTCTCCCCGGCCCGGAGGAGGGACTCGATCTCCGGGATGACCGCTTTCTTGTAAACGGCGAAAAGGGGCTCGAATTGCCCCTTCTTTGTCACGGGGACGGAAATATCCGCGGCCGCCGCGGCCCTAGCGAGCTTCCTTAGCAAAGGAATGTTCACGTCAGGGATATCGCAGGCCACGACGGCGCAGGCCTCGTTGCCCGCCGCTCTCAACCCCGCCAGGATCCCCCCCAGCGGTCCGAGGTCCGGCACCTTGTCCTCGACGAATCTCAGGCCCGGTCCTGTTTCCGCCGCCGTCATCAGAGCGGGCCCCTCGCGGCCAGCCTCCCATTCCCTTAACGGCCGGGCCTTAACCCGGCTCATCCCCTTGATATGGGCCTTTTGCCCTGGCGAAATGCTCACCACAATTTCATTGAAATAAGGCGCGAGTTGCCCGATCACGCGCTCAAGAAGCGTTTCGCCGCGGACCGTGAGCCGGGCCTTGTTCGCGTGCATGCGGCGGCCCTTGCCGCCGGCCAGGATGATGACCGTGGCCGGTCTCCCGCCGCTCCGGATCTTGCGCTTCATGTCCCTTATCATAAACTAAATTCGGCGAACCGCAATGATCCCCAGCCGTCCGCTCGAAGATGATTTCACAGGGAGCATTTTTCTCGCCCGCTCATCTCTAAATCCATTAAGTAAGATAGGAGTCGCGAAGCATTAAGAAGGGCCGGGGGATGGCCGGAACGTCATGCGCGGCTTGGCCTTCTCGAAGCGTTCTAGGAGATCAGCGGACGCAGGGGGGATGTCCCGGAGAAAACATTGAGCGCGACGCGGGCACGGTTCCTCGACCAACGGGAGAGGAGAGCGGAGCGATCACAGAGTGGGATTCCTCGCTGGGGAATCCCACGCTTTTCGGAGGGACTCCCTCCGAGTCCGCATCCGCGAGAAAGAACGCTGAGGGAATGGCGTGAAAAAGCGCGCTCTGGAGTGGAGGCCATCCCCTCGGCCCTTCGAACAGACGCACCGGGTCAGGACTCGATCCTCCTCTAGGATCAGTGCCGGGGACTCGAGGGGTTGACTTCGACCGGGCCGAACGGGATAATGAGCGGGTTCCCCATGCTCGTCAAACAGCAGGACTTCTACAAATCCCTAACCGCCAGCCACCCCGGCCTCGTCGAGCGCGTCCGCAAGCTCATCGAGGAGTCTGAGAAAAACTTCACGGGGAGCAAGAGCGCCTCCGGGGGTTTTCTTTGGGAGCACACCGTCCTCGTCGCCTCTCTCGCTTACCGGCTGGCGAAAATGGAAAAGGAAGACGCGGACCTGGCGGCCATGACGGCCCTCTTTCACGACTCCGGGAAGTTCAGCGGCGGCCGCTACCATCGCGACGAAAAGCCCGAGGAGGAGGCGGCGGCCCGCCTGGCCCGGGAGGTCCTCGAGGACGCGGAGCTGGACATGGCCGCCGTCGGGCACGTCGTCCGGGCCCTCCGCTCGCTCTACAACTCCGGCACCCATCGGAACAGGCTGGCCGACATCGTCCACGACGCGGATTTCCTCTCCAAGTTCGGGCTCCTGGGCGTTGCCGAATTCTTCGTCAAGTCCACCCTCCGCGGCCGGAACCTGGAATCGGCCATCATGAACCACCTGAGCAAGGAGCTGACCTACGCCGCCGTCCTGCCGTTGAACATGCGGACGGAGTCCGCCAGGAAGCTCGCGGCCCGAAAATCAGGGGAGAGCCTCCGCTTTTATCGCTCCTTTCTGGCCGAGCTCAAGGACGCCCACGGGATGGATTTCAGGGTCCGGACACCCGAGGTCCGCCGGTCCCGGGGACGTCCCCGCCGGCTCAAGATCATGCTGGTCGCTCCCGCCGTGTGCGGCTCCTGCGGCCGCGGCTGGGAGCTCGACTTCCGGACGGAAAAGGGGGTCAAGTGCGAGAGGCTCGAAGCCGCCGTCCGCTGTGCCGGGTGCGGGGCCGCTCACGAGATCGCTTTCTGCCTTCCCGAAATCGCTTAACAATGTCAGGGGACGGAGCCCGCTCCAAAGGAGACTGTCCCTCTTTTGCACCTTGATTCCGCAGGCGGCGATTGATAAGAACGCCGGGGTGCGATAAAAATAAACCCGGAAGAAACCCCGGACGCCGGATTGAAAATTCCCCCGTAAAGCGTTATCTTCTGATTATCCGGAATGAAGAACAAGAAGAAGGATAGGACGAAGGCCCGGCCTTGGCCATTCCTGGCCGCCGGCCTCGTCATAATCGCCGCCCTGCTCTGGGCCATTCTTCGCCCCGGCCCGGACGCGGCCGCGAGGATCGGGAAGCTCTGGGCGGAGAGAGGCGTCAAAAAGCCCAACGTCATCCTGATCACGATGGACACGACCAGGGCCGACCACCTGGCCTGCTACGGCTACCCGAACGTCCGGACGCCGAACCTGGACGCCCTGGCCGGCCGCGGCGTCCTTTTCGAGCAGGCCGCGACGGCGACACCTCTGACACTCGCGGCGCACTGCACGATCATGACCGGGATGTACCCGACCTTCCACGGAGTCCGGGTCAACGGCAACACCGCCCTGGGCGAAGAGCAGACGACGCTCGCCAAGGTCCTCCTGGCCCAGGGCTACCAGACGGGGGCCTTCATCGCCGCCTTCGTCCTTGACGGCCGGTGGGGGCTGAAGCAGGGCTTCCAGCATTACGACGACCAGTTCGACCTGAAAAAATACAAGCACCTCGACCTTGGCGAAATCCAGCGGCCCGGCAACGTCGTGATGGACGCCGCCCTGGCCTGGCTCGAGGCCGAGAAAACGGACCCTTTCTTCGCCTGGATCCATCTCTACGACCCTCACGTGCCGTACGCTCCCCCCGAACCCTATTATTCGGAATACGCGCGGCGCGGCCCGGCCGGACTCTATGACGGCGAGATCGCCTTCATGGACGAGCAGATCGGACGCTGCACGGCCTGGCTTGAAAAAAACGGGCTCGATAAGAACACGGTCATGATCCTTATCGGCGACCACGGAGAAGCGCTGGGGAGCCACGGGGAAGGGACCCACGGATTCTTCGTCTACGATTACGCGCTCCATGTCCCTTTGATCGTGGTGTCCCCGTTCCGGGACTTGCAGGGGAAGCGGGTCTCCTCCCAGGTCCGCTCGGCCGATGTCTTTCCGACACTCCTGGACTTGGCCCATATCAAGTCGCCCGTCAAAGTCCAGGGCCGGTCGCTCGTGCCGATGATGTTCGGCCGGGGCAAAGATGACGGCGGTTACGCCTACGGAGAGGCCATGGCCTCCAATCTCCAGTTCGGCTGGAGCGCCCTCCGCACGCTGAGGACGACCCGCTATAAGTACATCGACGCGCCGCGGGCCGAGCTCTACGACCTGACTCGGGATGCCGACGAGCAGACGAACATTCTCCCTGAGCATCCCGATATCGCCCGCCGGATGAAAAGGGACCTGGACAAGTTCATCGCCGAAACGAGTCTCGGCGCACCCAAGCCCCAGGCGGCGAACTTGGACAAGGAAACCATGGAACGGTTATCCGCCCTGGGCTACGTCGGGGCGCCGGTCTCCGCCAGGAAGGCGGCGGGAGGTGGCGGGCCCCTGGCCGACCCCAAGGACAAGCTGCCGGTCTTCAACGCCGTCACCCGGGCCGGGGAGCTGATCCTGAGCGACAATTACGCCGAGGCCGCTTCGGCCCTCGAATCCGCGCTCCGGGAAGACCCGTCGATCCCCCAGGCCCTACTCCTCTTGTCGACGTGCTACCAGGAAATGGGCCGGAAGGAAGAGGCGAAGGCCAAGCTCGACTTGATCCTGAAGGAGGACCCGGAAAGCGTCCAAGCCTTGATCGGCCTGGCCAACATCCTGCTCGAGGAGAAGAAGGACGAGGACGTCATCGCCCTCTGCAAGCGGACGCTCTCCGTGGACGAGCGGAACACACAGGCCTTCACCCTCATCGGCGAAGTCTACCTGGGAGAACAGAACTATCTCGAGGCCCTTCCATATTTTGAAAAAGCGGTCGACACTCAGCCGAAGATCACCCGGACCCGTCTCAACCTGGCGGCCTGCCTCGTGGGCGCGAAGCAATATGACCGGGCCGAAAGAGAGCTCAACACGGTCATTGCGGACACGCCGAAATTCCCCCTGGCCCACTACAATCTGGGGTTGCTTTATGAGGAGCAGGGAAGGCTCGAGCAGGCCCGGGCGGCCTATGCCGAGGAGATCGGGGTCTTCCCCAATGAATACAAGGCCCGGTTCAACCTCGGGAAGATCCTTTTCAAGCTCGGCGACAGGGCCGGTTCCCTGGCCCAGATGCGGGAGGTGGTCACCCTGGCCCCGAAGCTTGCGGACGGGCACCTGATGCTCGCCCGGAGCCTGCTCTACGAGCCGGTCCCCATTGATGAGGTCCAGGCCACGGTCGAAAAAGGGATCTCCCTGGCCGAGACGCCCGAGCTCAAGGCCCTCGGCTATTATCTTCTGGCGGACGTCTTCAACCGCAAGCACGACCTGGAGAGAATGAACGAGGCCCTCCGCAAGGCCGGGTCATACGCATCCAAAAAGGAGTGAGTCATGAGATATCGAACGCTCCGTCTCTCGGCGGCACTGGCCCTGCTGGCGTCGCTCGCCCTGGCCCCGATGGGCTTCGGCCAGTACCGGGAATACTATCTCTCCGGGAAAGTCATCGACACCCAGAAGAAACCCCTGGAGGGCGTCGAGATCAGCCTCCGGGACGTCGCGACCAGCCGCAGTTACTATATGCAGACGAAAAAAGACGGGCAGTTCAAGTTCGTCGGCCTGCCGCACGGGGTTTACAAGGTCGTCTTCAAGAAGAACGGTTATGCCACGAAAGAGGACGAGTGGAAGTTCGAGACCCCCCAGCCCACCCTGGAAAAGGTCGAGATCCCGCCCGTCACCATGGTCAGTCAGGAAGTCGTCCAGGAAGGCGAGCGCTTGAAAGCGGCCGAGTCCGGAGTGACGACGGCGCTCGAGAAGATCCGGCAGGGCGATTATGACGGCGCCATGACCGTGTTGAAACCCGTCCTGCAGAAGAATCCCCGAAACTCCAACGCGCTTTACCTGATCGGGCTGGCCTACCTCAGGAAGAACATGCTCGCCGAGGCCTCGGCGGCGTTCCTCCAGGTCACCGCCCTGGCCCCGAGGTTCGCGCCGGCCTATTACCAGCTGGGGGTCTGCCATCAGCAGCAGAAGGAGCCCGAGAAAGCCCTCGAATTTTATCTGCGGGCGACGGAGCTCGACCCCGCGAACTCCGACAGTCCCTACTACGCGGGGATGATCCTGTTCGGGATGAGCCGGATCGACGAGGCCTTGGCCCTCTTCGAAAAGACCCTCAGCCTGAAGCCGGGCGACCCCGCGGCCTCGGAGATGGCCGGACGGTGCTATGCTCACCAGGCCAATTTCCCGAGGGCCGTCGAATATCTTGAGAAGGCCAAGGCAGGGTTCGTGACCGACCCGGAACACGTCAAATTCCTGGACGGGCTGATCACGAATCTGAAAGAGCAGATCAAGAAATAGGCCCGGCCGCGCTTCAGGATGTCCGGGGGCTTGACAAACTCTCCGGAGAAATTATAAAAATATCATATATTTCCTGGGGAGGCGGGTTGGCTCCTAAAAGGCCTTTCCTGAGCCGTCGAGACGACGGAGAACTATGTCCATAGAGAAAAAGGAGGTGCGGGCGGAAGACCGATAAAACAGCGTTGGGGGAAGGGGTTTTTCGCCGGCTGTTCCGGCGCAGACAGGGATTGCGTGAAACCGTTGAAGACAGGAGAGAAATCACGCAGATGCCAAAAAAAATTCTCATCTTGATCTGTGTCTTCGGACTTTGCCTCGCCGTTGTCAATGTGAAGGTTGCCCGGGCCCAGTCCGTCCTCGAAGGGAAGATCACGGGCACGATCACGGACGATCGAGGCGAGCCGCTTCCGGGGGTAGCGGTCGAGCTCAAGGGGCCCAGCCTCATGGGCAAACGGACGGCGGTGACCTCGGCCAAAGGGATTTACGTGTTCCTCTATGTGCCTCCGGGAAGATTCACCCTCACGGCGACCATGCCCAACTTCAAGACGTTCATCCGGGAGGATATCATTCTTGGGGCGGGCAAGGTCATCGAGGTCAACCCGGTGCTCGAGATCGGACCCATCCAGGAAACCGTGACGGTCGTGGGGGCCAGCCCGATCGTCGACGTCAAGACGTCCACGGTCGATTCCCGGCTGGAAAAAGAGCTGATCGCCAAGCTTCCGACGAGCCGCGACGCTTTTTACGACCTCTCTCTGACGACTCCCGGCATGTTCGACCACGGCCCCTCCGCCGGCTCAATGCCCAGCCCGACCGCCTATAGCGGCGCGTCGAACGAGAACGTTTTTCTCGTCGACGGGGTCAACGCCACGAATCCTCGGGGCTCGTCCTTCGGGACCTTGGTCCACGTCAACTACAACGCCGTTGAAGAGGTCCGGGTCGTGGCCCTGGGCTCCAAGGCCGAATACGGGAGCTTCTCTGGCGCCGCGATCGACGTCCTGACGAAATCCGGCAGCAACAAGTTCCACGGCAGCGCGGCCTACTATTTCGAGCCGGTGAACTGGCGGACGAGCAACCAGCCCTCCGATAGCGCAACTTATGGGACGAATTGGCTCTGGGTTGCCGGACCCAATTCGCCAGCCAACGTCCTTTTCGGCGGCCAGCCCGAACACAACTACGAGGTGAACGCGACGTTCGGCGGCCCGATCGTCAAGGACCGGGTCTGGTTCTTCGGGGCCTTCAACTACCTCAACAACGCCGGCACCACGGCGCGCTGGGACCTTGTCGGCCACAGCTGGGAACGTTACGCGGACATCAAGGTCTCGGCCGAACCCTTCAAGAACAACCGGGCCTGGATCTCCTACCACAACGAGGGCTCCAATACCAACGGCTGGAGTTGGGGCCTCCAGCCCGAGTGGGACACGACCATGACCTACGGCCGGACCCAGGCGAACAACACCCTTTCCGCCCAGTGGCAGTGGCTGCCCTCGAGCACGACGATCTTTACCGCCAAATACCTGGGGTTCGAGACGAACGACACTCCGTACATCCCGTCGGGGGGGCCCGCAAATCCGGGCTACATCAACTGGTGGAAATGGGCCAGTTATGGGGTCGGAGGGTCGTTCCCGTACATCGAGGGGTGGCACTCCAATCGCCAGACCATCCAGGCGGACGTTTCGCACTATGCCGAGAACTTCCTGGGCGAGCATGACATCAAGTTCGGCGCCCAGTGGACGAGAGGGCGCAGCGATTCCCTCGGCGGCTACTTCCAGAACTACGTCAATTTCCTCTATCCGTACCGTTGGAACCAGTCTGTCTCCTATATGCAGACGACCTACGGCGACACCGGCCTCATCTTCTACAATAACAAACAGACCATCAATCCCTACCTGACCGTGGGCACGTCGGACTCGTTAGCCTTCTTCCTGGACGACCAGTGGTCGCCGAGCAAGCGGTGGACGATCAACCTCGGCCTGCGGTTCGACCGCATGACGGCGAAGTACGGCCACGGCTATGAATATGCGCCGCTGGCCAGTCCGAACGATATCGCCAATCCGACGGTCATCAGCGTCAGGGCAGACACGGCCAACATCTTCGACTTCAAGACGTTCTCGCCCCGCATCGGCGTCGCCTATCAGCTGACCAAGGACGCCAAGACCGTCGCCAGGGCGAGCTTCGGCCGCTACTACATGCCGATCACGGTCGAGTACCTCCGGCGGTACGGGCCGGATTGCCCTCTCGTGACCACCGACTACCAACGGTATCTCGTCCCATGGAGCGTCGCCGACGCCAACGGCGACGACTACATCGATACGCCGGAGACGATCGCCGCGGCCCGCTGGATCGCTGCCGGTATCGCCGCCGGGACGCTGACGCCCATCTACGAGGAAACGCTGCCACCGAGGGACCTTTTTTCCTACACGCTCAACGTTGCCCCGAATCTCAAGGACCAGTTCACCGACCAGTTCACGTTGAACCTCGAGCGGGAGGTCTTCAAGGACTTCTCGGTCAGCGCGACGTTCATCTACAAGCACTCGGGCAACCTCTTCGCCAACGTCCCGGTCAACAGGGTGACGGGGCAGATGTGGACCTACGACCGCGTCCCGTTCACGACCCTCGACGGGAAGACCGTGCAGCTCTACAGCATTCACGTGCAGGATTACAATGAGGACGGAGTCGTCGACGGCCAGGACGTCGCCTGGATCGCCGCGAACACAGGATTCCAGGTCATGAACATGTCGGCCGTCGAGTCGCTCCTCGGCATCAAGGCCAGACGGGATTACACGGGCTACCAGCTCGTTTTCAACAAGAGGTATTCGAACCGCTGGCAGGGACTGGCGTCGCTCCTGTTCTCGAGCTCGAGCGGCATGGCCAACCGGATCTACGCCCAGGACATGAACTTCGAGGGGCCGATGGTCGAGGACAACACCTGGATGAGCTCGCTGAACTACACGATCAACGATATGACCGGGCCCCTGCCGTTCACGCCCAAATTCGAGCTCAAGATCTCCGGATCCTACACGATCCCCAAGGTCGAGCTCGACCTCGGCCTCCGCTTCCGGATGCACACCGGCCGTCCCGTCTGGGAGCTCCAGGCCCTCACAGAAATCACGCAGTGGAATTACCCGGGACCGCCGGGCGGCGTTGTCGATCAGGGGATCGGCTCGATCGTCGGGGAGACAGCGCCCCAGTATCTCCCGCCGCAGGCCATTGTCGACTTCCGGCTGGAGAAAACCTTCAAGCTGGCGAGGTACGGGTCTTTCAACGTCGTCCTCGACGTCTTCAACCTCTTCAACTCGGACACGCCGACGAGCATCGATTACCAATGGCAATACGGGAAGATCGGCGGAATTCTCGACCCCCGGACCTTCCGCCTGAGCTTCCTCTACCAGTTCTAGACCGGGCACGTCCAGATCTTCGGAGTCCGGAGGGCCGGCGCCCTCCGGGCTCTCTCTTTTCTCGCCCCGGGTTGTCAATAAGGGGAAAATCCGATACATTAATGGGCAGGGAATGAGATGGTCAGAAAGCTCGCCTCCGTCCTGCTCCTTCTCTTCTTGGCTGTCCCGCCTGCCCTGGGGACCCAGGCCAAGATCGCGCTCCCCGAACGTTATAAAAAATGGCTGGACGAGGAGGTCGTCTACATCATCACGGCGCACGAGCGTGACGTCTTCCTCCATCTCCAGACCGACAAGGAGCGGGACATCTTCGTCGACGCCTTCTGGAAACAGCGGGACCCCAGCCCCGGGACGCCTCGTAACGAATTCCGCGAGGAGCATTACCAGCGCCTCAAGTACGCCAACGACATCTACGGCCGGAGTTCCTCCCTGCCGGGTTGGAAGACAGACCGTGGCCGGACCTACATCATCCTCGGCCCGCCGAAGAACGTCGAGTCCTACTCCAACGTCCAGAACGTCTACCCGGTCGAGATCTGGTTCTACCTGGGGGACCCGGCCGTCGGGCTGCCGACGGCTTTCAACGTCATCTTTTTCAAGCGGAATGGGATCGGGGATTATATCTTTTATTCGCCCGCCCAGGATGGCCCGGCCAGCCTGATCGCCGACGCGTTGGTCTCCGGCGAGGACATGGAAAACGCCGCCCAGGTCCTCAAAACGTACGAGCCGAACCTGGCTTATCAGGTCCAGAGCCTGATCCCGAACGAGCGCTTGATGCCGGGTTCCGTCTCCCTGGCTTCGACCAAGCTGATGGCCACGATCTTCAACGCCCCCCAGAAGAAGGTCGAGGATTCCTACGCCGACGCGATCCTCAAATACAAGGATTTCGTCGATGTCGAGTACACCGCGAACTACGTCCCGAGCGAGGCCACTCTTCAGGTCATCCGGGACGCGTCCGGCGTCTTCATGGTCCATTATTCGATCGAGCCCGGCAAGATCTCCGTGGAGGACGCCGGGGGCAAATACGACGTCCGCTTCCAGGTGACGGGCCGGGTTTCGGACTCGACGGGCCGGACCGTTTACCAGTTCGACCGGGATTTCCCGTTCACTCTGACCCCGGAGGCGCTCCAGGCCGTCCGGGCCCAGTCGATCTCCCTCCAGGACATGTTTCCCCTGGCTCCGGGGAGCTACAAGCTCGACCTCCTGCTGAAGAACCCGGCCTCCAAGGAATTCAGCAGCGCGGAGGGAAAAATCGTTATCCCCGGGGAAATCGCCGCTCCGCAGATGAGCCCCCTGCTCCTGGCCTACCGGGCCGAAAGCAAGCCGGCCGGGTCCGAGGAGCGCGTCCCGTTCATGGCCGGGAGCGAGCAGATCCTCTGCCAGTCCAGGAAATCCTTCGGGACGAAGGACACTCTGGTCGTCTTTTTCCAGCTCTACGGCCTGACCGACGAGCTCAGGGCCTCCGGTTCGCTCCGGTACGCTTTTTTCAAGGAGGACAAGCCCTTTTCCGAAATGCAAAAGAAGATCGGCGACTTTGGAAAAGGGGACGATTTCGTCGAGATCCAGGACCTCTCGAGCTTCCCTCCGGGCTACTACCAAGTCTCAGTGTCCCTCCTCGGGGCGAAGGGAGGCGAGGTCGCCCGCCGCAAGGAAAACTTCGAGGTCATCACCGTGCCCGTATTTCCCAGGCCCATGGTCATCTCCAAGGTCCTGACCTCGTTGAAAAGGGAGGATTTCCTCTACACGACGGGCCTCCAGTACTTCAACAAGGGCGAACTGGCGGAGGCCGGGACACGGCTGGCGGAAGCCTATGCCAGGAGCCCCCAGCGCCCGGACATTGCCCTGGCCTACAGCCGGGTCCTCTTCCGACAGGGCGATTTCGCGCGGGCCAAGGAGATCCTGCTGCCCCTGGCCGCAGGCGAAGAGCCGCCGGCCGAAGTCCTGGCCCTCCTCGGCCAGGCCTGCCACGCCCTCAACCAATTCCAGGAAGCCGTGACGTATTACACGGGCTATCTCTCCAGCTACGGAATGAACATCGGCATCCTGAATTACCTCGGGACGTGCTACTTCCAGCTCGGGAAGAGAGAAGAGGCCCTCAAGGCCTGGACGAGGTCGCTCGAGCTCAGCCCCGACCAGGACAAGATCAAGGCCCTCGTCGAGTCCCTGAAGAAAAAGTAAGAAGCTCGTCGACCCGGGCGAACGCGTATCCGCGCCCTTCGAGCTCGGCGACGAGAGCCGGTGTCTTCGGGCGCGCCTTGCCGCGGCCCTTATTCCTTGACGTTCCAGCCCCTGACCTTGAGGACCGGCTGCTCGCCGCGGAGGTCCTCCGTGGCGAAGAATGCCGGCGATCTTCCGCCGCTCGCCCGGGAGCAGAGTGATGTAATTGTCGTCCAGGAAGATCGGCAGGACGACTTCGCCGGAGGCGTCGCGGACGACCCGGAGCTCGACCTGGAGGGCCAGGCCGGGAGAGTGGTTCTCGAGCTCGACCAGTGAACGTATAGCGCGCTCCTTCCTGCGGAGAACTGTCCCTGACCTTGAGCTCGACGGGTTTCAGGCTCGATGATGCGGTGAGATCGGCGTAGTCCTTGACCGGCGTCACGAACCATTCGTTCTTGGAATAGTCGAGGGTTCGGGCTTTGTCGACAGGCAGTAGAAGTTCGTGTCGACCATGAGCGTCCTTCTCCCGGAAGAGCCGGAGGTCGAGGAAGTAGACCGAGGTCATTCCCTGGGGGTCAGGGAGGGTGTCGATCTTCTTGACCTCGTCGGCCAAAAGTCCGAGGGGGACGGTCTTGGAATACTTCTCCCTGAGGTCGAGATCGTAGATCCTGATGACGGCTTTCAGTTTTTCGGCGGGTTCGAGGGTGTTGTTGACCGCCACGATGTCCCTGGTCCCGTAATTGTAGATGAGATGGAGGGGTTCGCCGGCCTTCCGGGCGCCGTAGAAGGCCCCGTTCGGATTGAGGTCGTAGTCGTACAGCTGCCACCAGAGCTTCGGCCAGGCCGAGTTCTCCATCCACTGGATGATCCCCGTCGCCTTGGGCTTGTTCGCGACGAAAGCCTCGAACATGGCCCGCATGCCCTCATAGTTCAGGAACTGGGCCTTGGTCGTGTAATCCTCGAGGTCCTTGGCCGGGCCGAGGCGGTTGTCCATGGCCTGGTTGTAGCGGTTCAAGCCGAAGAACTCGTTCCGGGCGCAATGGTAATACCAGACGGGCCCGATCGGCCAGAGGTCCTTCTCCGGGATCATCTTCTTGATGCTTTCGAGCGGGGGGACCTGGGGCCCGGGGCCGGTCTCCGTATTGAAGCCGAAAGCGCCGCCGTTCTCCGTGTCCACGTACCAGTAGACGGGCGGCACATAATCGTAGGGACCGGCCATCTTGACCCCGGACCTGCCGGTCAGCGCGCTCGTCCGGTCCTTGGCGGAGATGACAGCCGGACGGGTCGGGTCGTCGTCCTTGAGGATGGCGATGTATTCCTTTTCGAGCTCGGGCCGGGGATTCGTGTCGCTCCCCTCCATCCAGACGAAGATGCTCGGGTGGTTGCGGAGCCACTTGACCTGGTCCCGCCAGGAGTCGGCGACGAGGCGGATGTCCTCGGGGTCCTTGATACAGCCGAATTCGTCGTTCGGCTTTCCGACCAGGTTCTCCCATTCCCACTGGCAGCTCCAGCCGGCCATGAGCAGGATCCCGTTCGCGTCGCAGAGGTTGTAGAGGTCCTCGCTCGTGCCCCAGAAGCCCTCCAGCCGGAGGGCGTTCAGGTTCATCTGCCTGGCGTAGAGGACTTCGGATTCGAGCTTCGGATGGCGGTTGTCGAGAAAGAGGTCGTCGACCCAGCCGCCGCCGCGGACGAGGATCTGTTTGCCGTTCAGCTTGAAGCCCCGGTGTCCCTGCTCGTTGAGATAGCTCGAGACCTCGCGGATGCCGAAGCGGACCGTCCGGACGTCGGAATAGGAGTCCAGGCCCATGAAAGCGAGCCGCCCGCGGCCGCCGTCCCATGGGCCGGGCACAGTTTTCCCGGCGCCCTTCTCTTGGCCTTTCTCTGTTCCCTTCTCCTCGGGCTTTTTTTCAGGCGTGGGCTTGGCTTCAGCCTAGGCCATGGCCCGGGCCGGCCTCTGCCGGAAGGTGAGGATGAGCTGATAGAGCTCCGGCTTTCCCAGGTCGTGGGTCCACCAGACCCGCGGGTCCTTGATGATGAGCTCGGGATGGTTTTCCGGGCTGAGGACGGCCTTCTTGGTTTCCTTGGGCCCGAGCTTCACGTCTTCGCTGAACCTGAGGCTCCCGATCCGGCCCTCGAAGGTTCCCGATACGGGGTTCGCCGAGCAGTTTTCGAGCTCCGCCGAGACGGTGAGCCGGGCCTCTTTTAGCGTGTCGAGGTTCAGCTTGGTCACGACGAACGGGAAGTTGACGGCGACGTCGTCCGTGGTCCGGAGCCGGACCTCCCGCCAGAGCCCCATGCTGTTGTCGGGAGGTTTAGGGTTCCAGTCGACGAAGCCGATGGTGAAGTCGCCCTTGCGGGGCGGGAAGACCTCGACGGCGAGGGCGTTCCGGTCGCCCGGCTTCGCCGTCCCCGTCACGTCGACGGAGAATCGCCGAAAGGCGCCGTACGTTGTCGCGGCATCGGCGACCTTCTTGCCGTTGAGCCAGACGTTGGCCCGGTAGTTGATGCCGTCGAACTCGAGGCGGGAGCGTCGCGTGCCGCGATTCCCCGGGACAACGAACTCGCGCCTGTACCACCAGGAGACCTGGAACGGCTGCTCGGGCACGGCCTTCAGATTTTCACCGACGAAAACGTCCGGGTACATGTTGTTGTCGACGAGGGTGCCCAGGACCGTCGAGGGAACGACGGCCGGATACCAGCCATCGATCCTGAAGCCCGGCTGCGAGATCTGCTCTCCGCTGCCCTTGACCTTTTCTGATGACTGGAGGAACCAGTTATCGTCGAGATTGATGCTGTGCTCGCCGGGGGCGTTCATCGTCGCTGGCGGCCGGCCCCGGCCCTGCATCTGTTCCTGACCCCGGTACTGGGCCCGGGCGTGGAACGAGGCAAGGCCGAGAATGAGGCCGACGGCAAGGCCTGCCGGGAGACTTTTTCTGAGAAGGGCCATGGATGATGTGTTCATCATACCTCCGGGCGAGAATCGGACGCTCTCATCGTTCTCCAACGCGCGCTTGGCATGTGAAGATGCATCCATTATATCAATTCCCCCTGATTTGACCAGAAAGAGGCTCAGCCCTTCCCGGGCGCGGGTGTTTCCGGATGCAGTTTGAAGACCCAGGCGTGGCGGCATGGCGGGGCCTTGACCGCCTGCTCCGGCAGGGTCAGCAGAACCCCCTTGCCCTCCCTCTCCCAGCGCACCGGCTCCCTCGTCCCGAGCATCCGGACCTCGGTCCCCGGCTTCGGGGCCATGGAAAAGATCATGAGCTTCGGCGGAGGCGCGGCCTCGTCTTCGTCGGCGAGATAGATGGCGTAGACCGTGCCGTCGGGAAGCGAGGTGAAGCACGTCTTCGCTTCCTTGTAGGGCGGGACCGGCCGGGTGCCGTAGATCGCCTCGCTGTTGACGCCCATCCACCCGCCGATCTCCTTGAGGCGGGCGAGGGCCTCGGCCGGGAGCTCGCCCGACGGGTCGGGGCCGATGTTGAGCAGAAAATTCCCGCCCTTGGAGACGATGTCGACCAAGAGATGGATCAGCCGGTGGGCGCTCTTGTAGCGGTCGCCCGGCAGGTAGGACCACTGGTCGCCCATGGTCATGCACGTCTCCCAGGCATAGGGGAGGGGTTTGTCCGGGACCTCCTGCTCGGGCGTCCGGTAGTTTTCGTACCGGCCCGTGACGGACCGGTCCACGACGAGAAGGCCGGGCTGATGACGGCGGGCCATGACCGCGATCCTGGGCATGTCGATGTCCATGTTCTTGGCGTTCTTGACGAAGACGCCGGGGGCGACCTCGACCATGGGCTGGGGCCGCACCCAGCCGCCGTCGAGCCAGAGGATGTCGAGCTTCCCGTAGCCCGTGACGAGCTCTTCGATCTGGCGGTAGGTGAAATCGCGGAACCGTTGCCAGCGCTCCGGGTATTTCTCGACGCTGTAGTTGACGTTCCGGTCGGGAGTGGCCCACTCGGGCGCCCAGAAATCCGGCGAGTGCCAGTCGGGCTTGGAGAAGTAGGCGCCGATGCCGAAACCCTCCTTCCGGAAAACGTCAAAGACCGCCCGAGCGATGTTCGCCCGCGGGTCGGCGCGGAACCCACAATCCGGTCCCGTGATCCTATACTCCGTCTGTCTCGTGTCGAACATGCAGAACCCGTCGTGGTGCTTCGTCGTGAAGACGACATACCTCATGCCCGCCGATTTCGCCGCCGTCGCCCACTTCGCCGGGTCGAACTGGCCCGGGTTGAATGTTCTGGGCAGGCCCTCATAGGCTTTTTTGTACTCGACATAATTGTCCATCTTGCGCCTGCACCAGGGTTCGTCCTCCGAGCAGAGGGTCCAGGATTCGACGACGCCCCACTGGCTGTAGGGGCCCCAGTGCATCATGAGGCCGAACTTCCAATCCTGCCATCGGGTGAGCTTGGCCAGGACGAGGGGATCGGTTTCGCGTCCGGAGTCAGGTGTCTGGGCTAAAGACTGGGCCAAGGTGACGCATAGGATAAGGCATAGGACCGCCAAGAATGTCAGGCCTGATTTGTTCATCGCGACCTTCCTCGGAGGGATTTCATCGGAAAAATATAACAAATTCAGAGGGCTTTCAATAGCTGGGAAAAGCTCTTGACATGGTAAAAAAGATATATTAAGATATATCGTGACTATATCGTTATGTATTTGTCAGATATGAAAGGAGATGGGTATGTTTGACAGGCATCATTTTGGGCATTGGGGTCCGGAGCGGATGTTCCATAAGGGCGACTTCAAGTACCTGATCCTCGACCTGCTCAAGGACAAGCCCAAGCACGGCTACGAGATCATCCGCGAGCTGGAGGAGAAATTCCACGGGTTCTACTCTCCGAGCCCGGGGACTGTCTATCCCACCCTCCAGTACCTTGAGGAGGCGGGCTATGTCACGTCCGACCGTCAGGAGGTGAAGCGCGTCTACACGATCACCGAGGAAGGCCGGAAATTCCTCGCCGAGCAGGCCAAGAACGTGGACGATATCCATGACCGGGCCTGGCCCGGCGCCGGACACGGCCATGCGAGAGAGGGCTGGGAGTTCTGGAGCGCCGAGTTCCGGGACCAGTTTCGGGACGTCATGGGCGAGATCCGCGACCTCGGGAGGCTCATCGGACGGAGGGCCCGCGGGATGAACGGCGAGAAGCTCCGCCGGATCGGCGAGGTCCTGAAAAAAGCCTATTCGGAGATCGAGAAGATCATTTCGGAGGAGCCGTCGCCCCGAGCCTGAAGACGCCGGGCAGAATCGCGAACACCGGAGGCCCCTGTTTTGGAGGGGTTCATCCAGTCTACGGCATCATCCGGAATCGGATGACACGGATCATTTGATGTGGCTCCGGGCCGTCCTTTTCAGGTTATCGTTGGCCATGATGGCCAGGCCGACCCGTTTGTGCTCGGGGCGGGCGCCGGTCGAATCGCTCCGGGCACCTGAGTCCGTCCGGCTGTACCCCCTGGCCGTGAACCGGTCAGCCTGCACGTTCCGGCTGCTCATGTAGTCGGCCATGACCCGGGCCCGGCGCTCGGAGAGGGCGATGTCCGGTTCGTACCGCCCGGGAGCGTAGGCCGGGCCTTCGATGAAAACATGGGTATCGGGATACCGGTTGAGGATGACGGCCAATCCGGCCAGGGTCTCGCAGCCGGCCGAGCGGAGCTCAACGCCGCCGCCCTCGAAGAAAAGGCCGACGTCGAACGTCACACGGATCCCTTCGCCGACCCGATCGACTTCCGCGCCCGGGACTTGCTGCCGCATCTCGGCCGCCTGCCGGTCCATGTAGCTTCCGATATAGGCGCCTGCGGCTCCGCCGATCGCCGCCCCGATGATCGCGCCGAGGATCGCGTCCCCCGTTGAGCTTCCGATGAGGCTGCCGACGACTGCCCCACCCGCCGCCCCGACGAGGGCGCCCTCCTCGGCGTTGTCGGTGGCGCAATTCACTCCGAAGAGGACGACGCCGAAAACCACCAGGATGCTGACGATTCTTCTCATCGTGGTCACTCCTCGGGCAAGGCCCCATAGCCTGCCCTATCTCTTCTAGTTTAGCAGGGAGGGGGCGGGTTATCAAACCGGCGAACGGGTCCCTTGACCCGTTCCCGGATTTTGAGGAGGTGAAAGGAGGCAAGGAGGGCCTGGAGAGGAATCCCCGTAATCCCGCTCCATTTCTCGCAATAGCCTTGGTTGAGGCCCTCCTTGCGATGGCCCCATGTTCGCCGGGACCTTCCCGGCGGTCAATCGTCTTTCCTGGCTAATCGGAGGGGGATAAATCGCCCTCGGCCCTCACCCGCAAAGGCGGCCCTCCCTCCGGCGGCGGCTAACCTTTTATGGCTGGATAGACCTCCGGATGGTTGTTTTTTTGTGGACCTGAAAACGTAATAAATTATTTATTTACAATAATTTAGCGACATGTCAACGGGCTAAGCAAAACCCCGGGAACTCCTCGTGACACGGGGTTTGACCCCAACCCGCGAAATCTGTATGATGAAGAAAATGGGCGAGAGGAAGGTGCCCGTGAACGTCAAGAAGTTCATCGAAACCCAGGTCGAGGAGATCGGGAGGACGGTTGGGAAGGAGAGGGCCATCTCGGCGCTTTCGGGCGGCGTCGACAGCTCCACCTGCACGGTCCTCGCCCATCGCGCCCTCGGATCCCAGCTCAAGAGCGTCTTCATCGATAACGGCCTGATGAGGGCCGGCGAGCCCCAGGAGGTCGTCAAGATTTTTAAGGGTCTGGGGATCGCGGTGGACATCGTCGACACCAAGAACGAGTGCTTCGCCGCGCTCAAGGGGAAAACCGACCCGGAAGAGAAGCGCAAGGCTTTCCGCTACGCGTTCTACAGCTCCTTCGGACGTGAGGTCCTCAAGAGCAGAGCCCCTTTCCTCGTCCAGGGGACGATCGCGGCCGACATCATCGAGACCCAGATGGGGGTCAAGACCCAGCACAACATCCTGGAGCAGATCGGCATCGACCCCGAGAAGGGCTTCGGGTTCAAGACCGTCGAGCCCCTCAAGGAGCTCTTCAAGCACGAGGTCAGGCTTGTGGCCAAGGAGCTCGGCCTGCCGGAGAAGATCTACAACCGGATGCCGTTCCCCGGCCCGGCCCTGGCGACCCGGATCATCGGCGAGGTGACACCGGAACGTGTGGCCCTCGTCCGGGCGGCCACGGCGATCGTCGAGGAAGAGGTGGCATCGCTCAAGCCGTTCCAGGCCTTCGCCGTCCTTCTCGCCGACAAAGGCACGGGGATCTCGGGAGGGAAGCGGACCTTCGGCCATATCATCATCATCCGTTCGGTCGAGAGCAGGGACGCCATGACGGCCGAGCCGACGCCCATCCCCTTTGAAACCCTGACCAGGATGGCCAAGAGGATCACCGAGGAAATCCCCGACGTCAGCCGCGTGGCCTACGAGCTCACGCCCAAGCCGCCGTCCACGATCGAATACATCTAGCCGCCCAAAGGAGGAGCCATGCCGTACGTCGGCAAGAAGAAGCCGGGTGTTCCGACCCTCGGGGTCTTCGTCCCCTGCGACCCCCGGATCGATGAGGAATCGAGGACGCGGGCCTTCAACATCGGGAACATGACGGCCGCGCCTGCTGAGCAAGACGGCTGCGTCTCCCCGACGGGAGCGCTCCCAATATCTTCGCCTGCTCCCGCCTCGTCGACAGCGAGGCGACGGCCGATGCCGGGGCCCAGGAGCTCATGGAGGCCGGGGCCGGAGGGCATCTTCATCGTCCCCGACACCTGGTTTTTCCCGGGCAAGACGGCCATGGCCCTGACCGCCCACTTCTCCCCGACGACGCCGATCGCCTGCGTCGGCGGCAACAACGCGCCGAAGCCCGGGGTCGTCGGCATCGACGCCCTGGTCGGGGCCTACGCCCAGACGGGCCGGCTCTGCCCCATGGTCATCGGCACCATGCCCGAGACGGGGATGACCCCCGAGTTCGACGCGAAGACCCGGGACGAGATCGTCGACCTGGCTTAGGCCGTCCTGACCGACGTCGCCCTCCGGGGCCGGCGTTACCTGGCCGTGGACACCGATTCCATGCAGATGGAGACGGCCCTCAACCATGTCCACGCCGCCCGCCGGTTCTTCGGCCTCGAGAGCACGCGCGAGTCGATGAAGCTCTTCGCCGACATGCTCCAGCAAGAAAGGCGGCTACGACCCCAAGGAGCTCAGGCGCTCCGCGACTGGGTCGTCAACGTCAAGTTCAAAGGCCGCGATCTTCACCAATACCGACGAGATCAAAACGCTCAGCCGGGCCGTCTACACCGGCGCCGAGCGCCAAAGCCGCCGGCGCTGACCGGCGGCGGACAGGGCCAAGCTCGACGAGGGTCTGGCCCTCTACCTGATCATCCGGAATTACATGCGCGACGTCAACGCCGTCGGCGGCGGCTGGACGAACCAGCTCGGCCTGGGGCTCGGACCGACGCGGCCTCCCGCTCGCCACGGCCGACATCGCCGAGATCGCTGTTCAATTCGTCCGAGGACCACACGGGAAAGAAGGCCGTCGTCCCCTTCGCCACCGAGAACGACATCCAGGGCCTCCTGACCATGATCGCCTACTGCTATCTCTCGGGCGGCAACCCGACGCTGTTCATGGATTTCCGCAAGGTCTACGAACCTTGGGAGATCGAGCGGAACGCCCGGGAGCTGGGCATCGACCTGGAGCAAGCTCAGGGACGAGCCCTGGATGAAGCGGGGCTTCATCGACGGCAACAATTCCGGCTCGCGCTTCGCTCGACTACGGCGAGAGATGGTTCCTCTTCAAGGCCGTCGAATATTATTTCCCCGGGCTCGGGTTCTCGGTCAGCTACCGTCTCGCCGAAGGGGATCCGGGGCATGGCCGGCCGGATCGCCTACTCGGACCTCAGCGGCATGTTCACCATGGTCCAGGACGAGGCCGAGAGCGTCGAGCTCCCGGCCAAGCTCGCCGAAAGAGTCTGTCACGCCTCGGATTACACCTGGCCGCACACGTTCCTGACGTTCGAGCACGTCCCGGCGAATCTGGCCAAGATGGGGATGCCGGCCAACCACTTCCACATGGTGACGGGCCTCGCCCGGCGGCGCTGGCAGCATTTCTCGGACTACGCCCTGGTCCTCAACTACCGCTGGGAGAATGCGCCGGAATTCGTGGAGGGCCTGGACCGGCCCCAGCCGATGATCTTCCGGACGAACGGGGGAGAAACCGCCGCGAAAATGCTCCTAGCGGGCCGGCGATAGACCCCGCGCCCCGATTGACAGGCCTGGGAGATTCTGCTATTTTTGTTGGCCCTTGCGGGGCCATCGTCTAGAGGCCCAGGACAGGTGGTTCTCAGCCATCAGACCGGGGTTCGAATCCCCGTGGCCCTGCCAAGTCTTAGTTTTTAGAACCCCTTCACCGAGAATAAACAGGATATCGAAGGGTCGTTTCCAGGTTATGAAGAGGTCGCCGCCCCTGAGCGTGGCCCTGTCGACGACGGCACTGAGGATTTCGGCCTTGCCTTCGGGGTCGGCGGCCAGGTATGTCTCCTTGAAGCCCTTGAGCAAATCGATGATGGCCGATCCCTCTTCCTTGTATTTTGCGTTATGGCGGCCCAGCTTCTCGATGTCGGCCTGGACGTTCCTCAAGTCCTGTTGAATTCCAGCCTGTTTGTCCTTGTATTGCTCCTTTGTGATGGTCCCGTCAAGGCGGTCTTGATAAAGTAGGTCGAGGTGGTTGGTTCTCCGCGTTAACTCGGACTGGAGCCGCTTTAACTCCCTCTTGTCGCTCGCCTGTTGCAGGGTATGGGATTGCTTCAGGCCCTCTGTGATCTTTTCCGCTATGGCCTTGTCGACATAGAGTTGCCCCAGGTTCTCGGCGAACATCCTGTCGATGTCCTCCTCGCGGAAGTGGCCCTGGGGGCAGTCCCGACCCTTAGCGTAGGTGCAGCGGTAATAGACGTAACGGCCGCTCTTATGCGCACCCGATTTTTCCTCCGCCGTGATGGAGGAATGGCAATATCCGCACCGCAGAAATGGCTTGAAAGCGAATTGCTTTTTCGAGGCTGGCTTCGCGTAACTCCGGTTTTCGCTGAGGCGAGCCTGGACGCGGTTGAATAGGTCCGCCGAAACCAGGGGTTCATGAGTTCCAGCCCATGACTGGCCGGCCCACGTAATGAGACCGTGGTAAAACGGGTTTTTGAGAATGACCTCGAGCCCATGAATACTCATGGGCGCGTTTGGATGTTTCGCCGTGGATTTCTGGCGAAGTCCTCGGCGGTTGAGTTCGTCCTTGAGAGTAGCCAGGGAATATCCACCCTGTGCGTAGAGGTCGAAGGCCAGCCGTACAAGCGGACCTTTCACGGAGTCTGGAGTGATAATTCTGCGTTGGCCCATAGGGTCGGCAGGGTCGGGGATGTTCATGTAACCCACGGGAGCCCGTGAGGGATAGGTCCCGCCCCGGGCTTTTTCATTCATGCCCATCTTCACCCGTTCGGCCCGTTGTAGGTTGTCGAGATAGGCGATGTCGCCGAAGAGGAGAAAAGTGAAGCGGTCTGACGGCGGAGAATCCTTGCCGATGACTTTTCCCTGGTTGACGACGAAAACCTTCAGGCCCGCCTCGATGAAACGGTGGAGAGTATGGAGGTCTTCAGGGTTTCGGGTCAAGCGGTCGACGGCTAACGTTACGAGGACATCCGGCTTTTCTCTCGAGAAAGTCGACCAGTTCCCTGAATTGCTTCCGGGCCGATGAGGTCTTGGCGCTTTCCGCCACCTGGAATACTTTGACGACATCGATAGAACGCTTTTCGGCGGCCTCACGGAGTTCACGAAGTTGGGCGTCGGGAGAATAGCCCTTTGCCTGCTCCACGGACGAAACCCTGACCCAGAGAACGCCATTCATCGTTCTTTCCTCCTTCCGTTGGCCTTCTTGAGGGCTTCGGCCAGGTCGGCGAGGTTGTCGATTCCGGGCGAATCCTCCTCCAGCGTCTCCTGGAGGACCTGTTTTGATGCCTTTACCAACTGGTCGCGGTCCCGCTTGACGTCGGAAACCTTAAACAGTTGCTTCTTGTCTTTCACGGTGCCCATTTTAAACCTCCAAAAATATTCTACTTCCGTTTATATCCCGAAGCACACAGCTTCTGGACAACGTTGCGAAGAATTTGCAAATCTCCACTTGCTTGGGGGAGGGCCTGGGTTTTCCCGGGCCCTCCCCCATGAGTGTCAGTTAGCGGCCGTATTTAGGTGTTCTTCCTTTGTCCCCTCTTTTCGGGTTGCCCGGTGCAGACTCTCACATTCTTTGCACCAGGTGTTGAGGCCGTCGCGGTTCCATGAGCTCGGTTTGTGCTTGCGAAATTGATCGACAGGCAAAACCCTTTGGCAACGAGTGCAGTTTTTAGTTTCGGCGACCGCTTTTCCTTCAGGGTTTCCGGCCCCGATCGAAAAAACTCCCTCGTGCTGGGACACGGTCGTCCCGCCCTTTTCGATTTCAGTTTTTTGCATGATTTTCTCCTTAGTCGACTTGCACGAGCTGGATGTGGTGAAACCAGGCCCATGTGCGCTCCATATCCCAATTCGGCACCCTGACGTTAACGGTTACTCGAAGCCAATCGGTCGGATCATGGTCGAAAAATGCGATGATCGGGCCGTCCTCATGAGACAGCAGGCCGTGGCTAATTGGTTTTTTTACAGGGCAGTACAGTCCGGACTGCGCCATCCGAGAACCGTACTCAAAGATATTGAATTCCAATTCTCCAAACTGAATATAGTAGCCCAAGCCGAGCACATAATTGTGTCTGCCTGTTGGGAACCTCAGGAACTTCGCGTAAAGCGATTCGGTCTTCTGCCTTCGCTGGAACGACTGCGTATAGCACTCGTCGCGACCTCCATCTGAGTGGTCCCCTGTCCAATGACCTTGTGAGACGTATACAATTGAATTTGTGCTCTTGTCCGGATTGTTGGTCAACGAGAGTACCACGCCGTTTCCGGCCGCATAGGGAGAGTCCGGTCCCGCTCCGGTGCCAGGCCCTTCCTGCTGCTTCTTGCCGATGACTCCCGCCTCCCGAAGAACCGAACGCAGCTCTTCCACAGAATAGATGTGAGTGAGCAAATCATCTTCGTCGTCCCGATAGATATCCCAGTTGGCCCAGTTGGACTTCACTAGGTTTCCCATGTTCCGGGCCTCTGTCGGCCCGCAATTGTCGATTATGTTTTTCAATTTAATCTCCTTAAATAAATTAACCCGTATTCCTGCAGAACCGAACGCCCCTCTGCTCCGAACGGGTTCGGGAGAGAGGTTAGCGGCGTAACCGGTCCGCTTTCCCTGATCCGGCCCTTGCCGAATCGGCCTTGCCTAGGACCCCGGGCTCAGCAGCGACGCCAAAGCATGGGCCCCGTTGCCATAGTTCCATGTCGGATTGACATCAGCCCCGGACCCCCCTAATATAAGAGAGCCTGGGGTGATAAAGCTTGCAACGGCTCAGATCCTTGGGCGGGCGGAGTGGAAACACCCCGCCCTCTTTTTCCCTAGACTGTTTTAAGGTGACCGGCTTTTCATTGTATCCCCCCTTGTTTTTAGTCTGCCCCTGCTTGCCTTAGATCGACGTAGAAGAAAGGCAATGAATCCCGAGTATCGTAGAGCTTGATGTCGTACGATGTCGACTTGGTAAAGGGAATGCCGGAATGTTTTAGAAAGGCCCGGGCCGTGACAACCAGCCCCTTGCCGGATTCGAGTTCGCGGATGGGATAGCTGTTATGTGCGGGGTTGGCGACGACCTGGAGGCCGATAACCCGGCTTTCCGGATCGTAATGGAAAATGACATGGCAGCCCTTGATCATCGTCCAGTTCTCGTCCTTGAATTTACGGTTGAGGTTGATATTGCCGTACTTGGAGATGGTCGCCCTCGGAGAGCTCCCTGCCCGCCTCGATGATTCCTCGAAGGGCCTGAACTTGAACTTTCTTGCTGGAGACATATTAACCTCCTTACCTATATTACCGTTATATCTGTCACCATTATAAGATACATGAATATCGTTGTCAAGCGTATTTTCCAATTTTTCTTTAGCCTTATTATACAGGTGAACATAAAGGTGAACTCCTGAGGAAAAACAATATTTGAATGCAGAGTCTCGGGGGGCCTAATTGGAGAACCGGCAGAAATCCTTATAAAAAAACTTGCCTAAAATGGACGAACGGCAATAGTCGGTGGGGCAACCCATAAACTGCGCTAGAGGTCGCGAGAGGGGGCCTTCTGCGGGCATGGAAGGGGCAAACCACCAGATGGGAGTTTTGAAGAAATGGATCTTCCGCCAAGAGGACTGGGCTATGATATACTCCCTAGCTGATGATTTATTTCGGGGACCGTTTGGGTAAACATCCTTTCTCGTTTTACCAAGGTTGAAGCAATATGAATGGGTTTCGCATACAACCGAACACACTGCTTAAAGGGGCTATGTTCCCGGAGCTCGTAAAAGTCATCGCCATCATCCCGATGGGTGATTCAGTGAAACTCATATGCGAGGGAATGACATCTGGCAAAGTTCATCAGCCCATATTGAACCAGGCGCAACTTGAAGCGCTTGAGATTATCCTCACCGAAGACCAGCCATTTGACGGCGATGCAGCGAAATTTAGACTTGGCATAGAAGCTATGCGTCTCTCGTTGGCTTACGAGTATGACCCGTATTTTAGTCTCTCTATTGCGCGCGTTGACCCGGTCCCGCACCAATTAGAAGCGGTTTATGACTACTTTCTTAAATTGCCGCGAATCCGATTTTTATTAGCTGACGATCCTGGCGCGGGGAAGACTATCATGGCCGGCCTATTGGTCAAAGAACTGAAGATTCGCGGCCTCATCAAGCGAACTCTAATCGTAACACCCGCCAACCTCTGCTTTCAGTGGCAACGCGAACTAAAGGACAAGTTCCGAGAGAATTTTGAAATCGTCCGGAGTGATGTGCTCCGAGCAAACTACGGCACCAATCCCTGGCAGGACCGCAACCAACTCATCACATCCGTTTCTTGGGTTTCCCGTATCGATGATGCATTTGAAAGTCTGATGCGGAGTCATTGGGACTTAATAATCGTGGATGAGGCGCACAAGATGAGCGCCTATAGTGAAGAGAAAAAGACGCTGGCTTATCAACTAGGTGAAGCTCTGTCCGAGAGGACCGATCATTTATTGCTCATGACGGCCACGCCTCACAAAGGCGATCCAGACAACTTCTGCCTTTTTCTCAGACTTCTCGACAAGGACGTTTACGGCGATATCACAAGTCTTGAAAAAGCCATGCAGGAACGTTCCGCCCCATTCTATCTGCGACGTGTCAAGGAAGCGATGGTAACATTCCCCAACCCTGACACCGGGGAGGCCAAGAGTATTTTCACTCGGCGTAATGTCAAGACAGTACCATTTCAGATTGCCGATCAGGAACTCGACTTCTACGACGCTCTAACTCATTACGTGGAAGACCAGTCCATCAAAGCCGCTGCGGATAGTTCACCGCAAGGTCGAGCGCTCGGATTCACGATGGCCATGCTTCAGCGGCGTTTTGCCTCCAGCGTCTACGCCGTTCGCCGGTCGCTAGAGCGCATGAAGGCAAAACGGGAAAAGATCCTTGAAGACCCTGAAGCCTACCGACGGGAACGGATGAATAAGCGGTTGCCCGAAGACTTCGATGATTTACCTGAAGACAAGCAGGATGAAATCCTTGCTGAACTCGAAGGCGTTGTGGCTTCGGTTGATCCTCAGGCCTTGCGTGAAGAGATCGTTGAGCTGTCAAAACTCGTTGATCAGGCCAGACTACTTGAAGCCGGCGAAGTGGGAAGAAAGTTATTGAAACTCAAGGAAGTGCTTACGGAATATGGCGTCTTCCAAGATGAAAAGATGAAGCTTATTGTCTTCACGGAACACAAGGAGACACTCGACTACCTTGCCGGGGATGGGAGGGAAGGCCGTCCACTAGGAAAACTCCGCGAGTGGGGACTAAACATCACACAGATCCATGGCGGCATGAAAATCGGGGATCGGGACATCGCCGGGTACGCGAATATACGCGGAGCGTGAATTCAAGGAAAGCTGTCAGGTGCTTGTCGCCACGGAAGCCGCCGGCGAAGGCATCAACCTTCAATTTTGTTGGTTCATGATAAATTACGACATTCCCTGGAATCCGGTCCGCCTTGAACAACGGATGGGCCGTATTCATCGATATGGGCAGGAAAAGGACTGCCTTATTTTGAATTTCGTCTCCACCAATACGCGTGAAGGCCGCGTGATGGAAAAGCTTTTTGACCGAATTGAAAAGATCGAGGACTGACCTCGATCCCCAACACACGGGCAAAGTATTTAACGTACTAGGCGATGTCTTTCCCGCCAATCAACTCGAAAAGATGCTCCGAGATCTTTATGCAAGGAATCTGACGGAAGACGTGGTGAAAGACCGCATCGTTAAGCAGGTCGATACCGCAGCGACTCCGGCATATTACGGAAAGCACATTGGAAGGACTCGCTAAACGGGAACTCAATCTGTCGGCCATTGTCGGCAAGTCGGAGGAAGCCAAAGAGCGGCGCCTCGTTCCTGAAGTGATTGAGGATTTCTTTATGCAGGCGGCACCAATTGCCGGGGTTGTTCCGAAATCGGATAAGACACGAGCCCACATCTACCGCATTGGCCGTATCCCTCGAATGCTTTCGCCCTATGGCGAGGAACTCGAATCGCGCTTCGGTAAACTAGGCCGGGAATATAAGGAGATCGTTTTTAGCAAGGATTTCTTACAAGCGGAGCCTACCCTCGAATGGGTAACTCCGGGCCACCCTCTTTTCGAAAGCGTTCGAGCTTTGGTCAGCGACAAGACGCAGGGCGATTTGCAAAAAGGCGCTGTGTTCTTCGACCTCCAGCGCCAGGAGCCGACGCTTCTTGATGTTTTCTCTTCTGAAATCCGTGACGGCCGGGGTAATGTCCTACATAAGCGGCTATTTGTATCTCAAACTACAATGGATGGCATTATATCTATACGGCAACCGACCATTTTCCTCGATTTGATACCCGGACCGATAGGCACTGCAGCACCCGACAAATCGAGCCTTCCGGGCCGCAATCAAATCGAATCAGTCCTAATTCGTGAAGCTCTGACTCCAATGCTTGAAGAGGTACGGAACCAGCGGGAGCGGGAAGTCAAGACCATCTCTGAACACATGGAAATCAGCCTGTATACGTTGATCGACAAGGTGCAATGCCAGTTCGCTGAACTTCACGCCTTGAAAGAATCGGGCTCAACTGACATGGGCCTCGACGGCCGGCTTAAGATTGCAGAGGATCGACTTGACGAGCTAAATATACGGCTTGAGCGCCGCCGCGCCGAACTCCAGATGGAGCGGCAGTGTGCTATCGGCAATATCCAGCACCTGGGTACCGCCTGGGTTCTGCCGCATCCCGAACGGGCGAAGCCCGATGTGGCGCAAATGGTTACCGACCCCGAGATTGAAAGAATTGGAGTGCAGGCCGTCATCGCATACGAGGAAGCTCGGGGCTGGAAGGTTCAGAGCGTAGAGAACGAGAATCGGGGGTTCGACCTTATCTCTCGTAGGCCGCACCCGGAGGACCCCAGCACCGCCATCGAAGTCAGATTCATCGAAGTAAAAGGTCGTTCAGATGTTGGCGAAGTCGCCTTAACCACTAATGAGTATAAGACTGCTGAACGCCTGAAGAAAGATTTTTGGCTCTACGTCGTGTTCAACTGCGCATCAGCACCGGAGATTCATATCGTGCAAGACCCGGCTCGCCTCGGTTGGAAACCCATTATCAAAGTCGAGCATTATCAGGTTGGTGCAGAAAAGATTTTGAAGGCGGAAGCAAGTTGATAAACCGATACCCTAGGCGACTTATCGAAGTGGACCTGCCGATCAAGCGCATTTCGGCACATGCAAGACGAGAGAAGAGTATCCGGCATGGCCATATTTCTACGCTACATATCTGGTGGGCACGACGCCCACTCGCAGCGTGCCGAGCGGTGATCTGCGCTTCTCTCTGGCCCGACCCGGCCGACGAGCTTTGCCCCGAGGCGTTCAGAAAGACTGCCCGCGCAGAAATGACGAAATGGGCCAGACAAAATCTTGGCTTGATCGGTCAGGAGAGCTTCCCCCGTTTTAACAGACTCGCTAAGAATGGAAAGAAACTCAATGACAATGTTGAGATTCGGAAAGCGTTGTTTGATTTTATCGCCGACTATGCAAACTGGGACAATTCGACTGTCAAAGAATACCTCGAAACCGCGCGGGCGTTGACCCAAACTGCACATGAGGCGCTTGGCGGCGCACCTGGCTCGCGCCCTCTCATCGTGGACCCGTTCGCCGGTGGCGGGTCCATTCCGCTCGAAGCTCTGCGCGTTGGTGCCGACACTTTTGCTAGCGACCTAAATCCGATTGCTGTCTTACTTAACAAGGTTGTGCTGGAATACATCCCCATGTACGGCCAGCACCTCGCCGATGAAGTTCGCAAGTGGGGAGAGTGGATCAAGGAAGCAGCCGAGAAGGAACTGGCCGAGTTCTATCCAAAGGACCCCGATGGCGCGACGCCTATTGCCTATCTTTGGGCGCGGACGATTAAATGTGAAGGCCCCGGTTGCGGGGCAGAGGTGCCTATCCTGCCGTCTCGCTTGCTAGAAAAAAGCAGAGACCGCTCGATATGGATTAGCCTCAGCGGAAAAGGCGGCTCAGTACAAATTACGATTCATCAGGGTTCAGTTGCCGAACAGAATCTGAATGGTACGGCTAAGCGAGGCTCAGTAACATGCCCTTGCTGCGGATATACCACTCCAATCGCTCGTGTTCGCGAGCAACTTAAAAAGCTCGGAGGGGGTGTCAAAACCGCTCGTTTGTTAGCCGTCGTTGTAGTGCATTCAAAAAATGGGGTTCGAGATTATCGTTTGCCACACGAATTTGATTATCAAGCGCTTGCGAAGGCTGCCAAAGAGATTATTAGGCTTCGATACACTAATCCTGATTCTTTCCCTGACGAAACACTCCCTCTCATGAGTGGCGTATTTAATGTTCCACTCTACGGACATAAGACATGGTCATCACTATACTCAGACCGTCAGTTGCTTCTCCTAATCACTCTCTGTCGACTCGTCAAAAAAGTCGGCGAGAAAGTTGATAGTAAAAAGGATGTTGGTTTTGCATCAGCAACGGTAACCATGCTTAGCCTCGCTATTGGCAAAGTGGCCGATTATTCGACTGCAATTTGTACTTGGGTTCAGAGTGGTGCATTTATTGGGCATACCTTTGCACAAGGTCAGTGTCTTCCCATGAAGTTCGATTTTGCGGAAGGTGTCCCGCTCGTTGGCTATTCAGGCTCTTGGGAAGGTGCAATTGACTGGGGTTGCCGCATCATTGAGCGCGAGGCCGACGCTCTTCTACACGTAGGTCACTCTGAACTTGTAAGTGCCACGGCGCAGTCGTTGCCGGATGACGCAGCTTCGTGCCTTATCACCGACCCGCCATATTACAATGCCGTGCCGTATGCCGACCTCTCTGACTTCTTTTATGTTTGGCACCGCAGGACTCTTGGATCTCTTCATAGCGATTTGTTCCAACTGAAAGAAGCGCCCAAAGCAGAGGAAATATGTGAAATGTCTGGTTGGGACCCTGATCGCTACGGGAACAAGACCGCAGCGTTTTTTGAAAATGAAATTGGAAAGGCGTTCGCTGATTCGCGTCGGGTGCTTAGCCCATCCGGTATTGGAGTCGTCGTTTTCGCCCACAAGACAACATCTGGATGGGAGGCAATGCTACAAGCTCTCGTAAGCGCGGGCTGGACAATTACAGCATCTTGGCCGATTGATACCGAAATGGCCGCACGCCTGAGAGCACGGAATTCCGCAGTTCTCGCGTCGTCAATACATCTCGTTTGCCGCCCGCGTGAAAACGCCGACTGTACGGCAAGCAAAATTGACATTGGGGACTGGCGGGATCTGTTGGCAGAGTTACCTAATCGGATTCACGATTGGATGCCACGTTTAGCAGATGAAGGGGTTGTGGGCGCGGATGCGATTTTTGCTTGTATTGGGCCAGCACTCGAAGTCTTCTCCCGTTATTCTCGCGTGGAGAAGGCCAGTGGCGAGGCCGTTACACTCAAGGAATATTTGGAACATGTCTGGGCGGCGGTATCCAAAGAGGCATTGAAAATGATCTTCGAAGGCGCGGACGCCTTCGGCTTTGAAGAGGACGCACGTCTAACTGCGATGTGGTTGTGGACGATGGCGACGACCGAGAAAGAAGAAAGTTTAACTGCAGAGGGCGCAGAGGAAGAGGACGAGAAGATAAAAAAGAAAACACCGGGCGGCTTTTCTCTCGAATATGATGCGGCGCGGAAGATAGCGCAGGGCTTAGGGGCACATCTTGAAGACCTAGGGCATCTTGTTGAAATCCAAGGTGAGACGGCAGTTCTGCTCCCGGTCGCTGCACGGACCCGTTACCTATTTTGGCAAGGATTCAGCTGAAGCCCCGCGAGGCCGTCCGAAGAAGAAAAATAAGCAACTTACTTTAGGTTTCGAGGGCGAATTGAAGCAGATCGAAGAGGAATCCGGAGATTGGACCGGCGAATTCAAAGGCAAAGCTGGTAAGACCGTTCTTGATCAAGTCCACCAAAGCATGATTCTATTCGCCGCCGGGCGCTCCGAAGCCTTGAAGCGTTTTCTTGTCGAAGATGGAATTGGCCGAAATTTCCTTTTCTGGCGCTTGGCGCAATCACTATCAGCGCTTTACCCCACCAGTACGAATGAAAAACGTTGGGTGGATGGTGTCTTGGCTCGGAAGAAGGGGTTGGGATTCTGATCAAATTGGCAAGGGTGGAAATATGAGCAAACTGAAACCCTGGTACAAAGTCGTTACCCCGCGCGAAGATTTGCGGGAAGGCAAACCTCTGGACGCTTCTGAGTTTGCAGTCCACTTGGATCAGGTCCGAGATGGGCGAGCACATCAGGACTATCAAAGGCCAGAGCGCTTCTTTGAGCGCACGTTCATGACCAAGAACCTCCTTGGCTTAGCAGCGGAGGTTGTGCGTCGTCTTTCCAGCGAGAAAACCGAAGCTTCCGCCGTGTTCAATATGACAACTCAATTTGGCGGCGGCAAGACCCATGCCCTCACGCTCCTTTATCACCTCGCCCACAACGGTTCCAAGGCCCGGAATTTCCAGGGTGTAGACCGAATCCTTGAACAGGCTAAGATTAAAGACGTTCCCAAGGCCGCAGTTGCCGTTTTTGTCGGTGCTGAGTTCGACTCGATTCAGGGGAGGGGTGGCGAGGATGGTTCTCCGCTCCGCAAAACGCCGTGGGGCGAAATAGCTTTCCAATTGGCGGGCGTGGCGGGTTTCAAGATCGTGGAGGAGCACGAAAAAGAGAAGATTGCTCCCGGCGGTGATGTCATTCGCAGGTTTCTACCAAAAGATAAGCCTGTGCTCATCCTCATTGACGAACTACTGAATTACATCAGCCGCAATAGGAAGAGCGGACTCGCGACGCAGCTGTACGACTTCATTCAAAACCTATCTGAGGAAGCACGAGGGAATGAACGGACTGTCCTTGTCGCCTCGATACCGGCGTCTGAACTCGAGATGACAGCAGAGGATCAAGCAGACTACAGCCGATTCAAGAAACTTCTGAACCGTCTCGGCAAAGCCGTGATCATGGCGTCAGAATCTGAGACATCCGAAATCGTCCGCCGCCGGTTGTTTGAGTGGGACCCCCATGCGCTCAGCCAAGAAGGTCGAGTTCTTCTGAGTCAGGATGCGGTCGCCACGTGCAAAGAATACGCGGATTGGATTGCCGAGAACCGTAAACAAGTGCCGAGTTGGTTTCAGGACAACGCGAAAGAAGCCTTTGCATCCACGTATCCCTTTCACCCGATGGTGATGTCGGTATTTGAACGAAAGTGGCAAGAACTCCCGCACTTTCAACAAACCCGCGGCATTCTTCGGTTGCTCGCGCTGTGGGTCTCTAATGCCTACCAACAGGGATTCAAGAGTGCACAGAAAGATGCTCTTATTGGATTAGGGACAGCTCCTCTAGAAGATTCGCAGTTCAGGGCTGCCGTTTTTGAACAACTTGGTGGGGACAAGTTGGAAGGCGCAGTGACGACAGATATTGCCGGTAAGAAGGACTCACATGCGATTCGCCTTGACCAGGAGGCGGAGGAGAGTCTCAGAAAAGCCCAAATTCATAAGAAGGTAGCGACGGCCATCTTCTTTGAGTCGAACGGTGGGCAGTCGATGAACATCGCCACGGTGCCCGAGATTCGTCTTGCAGTTGCCGAACCGGAACTGGACATTGGCAATATCGAAACCGCATTAGAGGCACTCACGGACGTCTGTTATTA
>CAWCND010000025.1:0-35491 GCA_963796835.1 Candidatus Aminicenantota bacterium
ATTTCTTCAGCGTCACGTCGACCGGGATCATCTCGCCTTCGAGCGAAACGCCCTGATCGCCCAAGGCCGGCCTGCGGAATCTCTGGGCGAAGAACTCTTTTCCCTTACCGTCTTCCGTAAGGTTGTCCGCCCAGGTGAAGATGGCGGTGCTTTCTGAAAAGTCGACAAGCAGCCAGGCCTTTTCGAAGACCTCGTCCAATGCCCGCTGAAGCTGCTCCGCCAGGCACTGAGCGTCGGGCCCGTCCGCGACCGACTTGTAGCCGTCGAGGTCGGGCTCGATGAGCCCTCCTCGCCGAGGCTCTGCGCCTTGGAGACCTTCTCGAACATCTGCCGGTACTCGTGCAGGGTGCCCATGTACCCGGCTGCCGCGGCCTGCCGCCATCTCGTCCTGATGATCTCGTCCCGGGTCAGGGGCGGAATCGGCTTGGGCTTCACCTCCTCGACCGCCTTGCCGAGATTTTCCCGATAGATCCTCTCGTAGTCCTCCCGGCTGCCTTTGAACCCGGCATGCAGCGCCTCGACATATCGTGCCTCGGCTGCCGCTTCTTTTTGGATTTCTGTAAGTCCGTTCATGTTTTCCTCCGCTGAAAAATTGCCTGGCCGGCAGGTATGGATACTTGCCCGCCGGCCAGGACTTTATCTAAAGGAGCACGTAATTCCAGTAGTCCTGATAGAGGCCAAGGACGCCGACTTGGCCTCAGCTCCGCTCCTCCGACCTGGATTCCCCCCGCATCGCCGCCTCCCGGGCCTCCATCCTGGCGATGACCTCCCGCCTGAGCGCCCACAACCTTTTCGTCGCCTCCGACTGGAGCTTGCGGGTTCGCCTTTTCTGCCGGCGTCCAAACATGGAGTTCTTCTCGCCCCGCTGGGCCTCGCTGATTTTCGCCTTCGCCGTTTCGCTTTGCAGGCAGCCTTTCGGCCTTCCCCGTTTCACCCCGCTGACGGCGCGATATTCGGGAAAGTCGACGACGTGGCCCCCGTCGAAGGCCTCGAAGTATTCCATCGTTCCCTCCAAAAGCAGGCAGACGAATCCGTTTTCCTAACTCGCTGATTTTTGCTCGTGCGGGATTTGTCCGGACTTATTTTCCGAACTCTACCTAATATTATACATCCGTTGGCAGGCTCTTGCACATAGGCTAGAGAAAAAAATTTTCAGCCAGTTTCTCGATAGGAACGGAAAAGCTGGGAAAAAACTAGTTTCGCGGCGGCCCCGCGTCAGCCGAATTGTCTGAACCTCACCAGGTCAGTCCGGCCATTCGTACGGGACCTCGAGGACGGCGCCCTTCCGCGAGAGATCCCGATATTCACGGTCGCTTGGCCGTAATTCCCTGTTGGCCTGGGCAAACGTCATCCCGAGATTCTTGGCGACCAGGTGGACGTAGAGGTCCAGGCTGGCCTTGATCTCGGCGGCCGTGGGTTCCCGCCAGGGCCGGGTCAACCGTTTCCGCTTCCACGGCTGGCGGGTTGCGTAAGATCGGTTGAATCGTCTCATCACCGTCCTCCCCCGATGAATTTCGCCGCCCGCTCCGCCATCGCCTTCTCGTGGCTGGCCCGGTCGAGGTCGGCCAGGTACCGCTCCGCCGAGGAGACCCGCTTCTGCCTCAGCCACCTGGCGACCTGGACGATGGTGTCACCCGCCTGGACCATCTGGGACGCCCGCGTGTGCCGCAGGTCATGGGGCGAATGGGCATTGGCGAGGCCGGCCTTCTCCGCCGTCCGCTGGAAGGCCCGCCACGCAGACTCGTTCGTCAGGTGCCCGCTCCTCGGGGACAACCTCGACGGGAAAAGGAACTCGTTCTCTTCGTGGTCGGGGTTGTCGGCCCTCTCCTTGATCCACGCTTTGAGCTTCCGCTCGATCTGTTCGGGCAGGTCGTAGACCCTGCTCGTCCCGCCCTTCTCGGCCCTGACCGTGACCTGGTGGGAGGCCAGGTCGAGGTCGGCGACCTTGAGGCCGGCCGTTTCGCCCGCCCTCATGGCGAAGAAATAGGTAAGGGACCAGAACGCGTCCCATTTGCGCCCGATCTTCTGTGCAGTCTTCAAGAAGGCCTGCAGCTCCTGGTCTGTCAGGTACCGCACCCGCCCGTTGAGGGACGTGCCCCTTGGCCTTCCCGCCTTGCCTGTCATCGGCCCCTCCTTCCCGCGTAGGGCAGGTCGCATCTCTTGATGGGCCAGATTTGGCCGGCCTTGATGAGAGGCTCCATTTCGTCCGTGGAGAACCAGCCCCACTCCTCCTCGAATCCCTGGACGAGCCCGAACCAGGAGCCCGGGTCCGTCTCCTCGACCCCGAACCAGAACCAGCCCGTGAAGGATTCCCAGCCCTTCAGGACAAGATGTTCGCCCGCGAAGAGTTTCCCGCCTTCTGTCCGAAGGCCGTTTGGATCGGTCATTTTATCCTCCTCGCCCTTGACCCTACTGTGTTTTAATCAACTTGCACATAGTGTAGCCAAAAAATTTGCATACTGACCTACCGCGTTTGGGGAGGGGCAGATCACGAGAGGCTGTCCTGGATGCCCCAAGTATTTACTCGGGTCCTTTCTGGCCAACTAAAGGGACATCCCGCGTGCCACTCGGATGCCCCTAAAGGCCCCAGATCTGACCCTAGAGGAGTTTCAATGGACAGCCCTGACCAAGCGGATGCCCTCGCGGGCAGCCCGAGATTAACTGGGACGGGCCGAGGGCAGGGTGCTGCCCGCACTCGCTGGTTCTGCCAGGTCCGTAGCTTTCTTGGGTGAAACCGTTGGACAGGATGATCCGGATGGAGGCTGGGACTGTCAGTTCCGGCATGCCCCGAAGAACGGGTTAATCTATATTGAAACGGTAGCGATTCCGTCCCGAGAGCCGAGTGAGGGGATTTGAACCCCCAACCATCGGATCCACAGTCCCTTAGTTGGTTTGCGAAAGCGAGATTGATAACCGCTTAAGAATAAGTGAGTTATGTGTTCTGAAGGGGAGCCTTCCATAAGGTGGGCTTTCCGTATTCCTTTCTGGAAATCGCCGATCTTCGGGTGAGGCCCCTGGGATTGAAATCCTCAATTCAGAGATGATATCGTAACCGGGGCAGACCAATGAAAAAGCACTTTATGATCTTTGTTTTCTTGAGCATAATCATGAGTACATATGTAAGAGGAAAAATACAAAACCTTGATTTTTCAGCGGTTCGCCAGCACTTCAAGATTATGGATTTGCTGCGATCCGGACAAGAAGTTACCGATAACCAATGGGACGAATTATTTAACACCCCCGCTTATAAAACCCTGCTGAACAATGAATTTCATAACAGAGTATTTTTTCAGGTAATTTTTCTTGCTGCTTATGCTCCAGGCTATTCAACATCTGTTGAAGAGATACTTAGTAAAATCGACCGTAAGGGAACGTGGTGGAAATGGTGGGTCGAGAGCATGTTGGAAGCTTATAAGGATGCTTCCTTATTCAAGAATCAATTAACCGAATTAATTGGTCAATATCAGAAACTTGAGCTAAATGATTTTGCCATTAAGGAGGCCAAACGTTTTTTGCCGGATAAACGTTTTGAAGGTTTTCCCAAGATTGCATTTATTATCTTTAACGATTCAAGAGGTTATGATCCGATTATTTTAAGCCTTAACAGTTTTTTAAGAACAAATGACCCAAAGGAAATCGCAGCCCTGGATTGTATGGTTAGATCAGGATACAGCGAACATTTCGGATTCAAATTATTATACGCGCATGAGGCATTTCATTATTACCGGAATAAAAAGGAAGAATTTCGTTTCCCTGACGATAAAGACCCGTATTTTTCATTGATCTGGACAATGGATCAAATTGAAAATGAAGGCATCGCCGATCAAATTGATAAAGCAAACCTGTATTTCCGCCCGGGATGTTATAAAAGCACCAATGAAGGAGCACAATACCTAAATTACCTGAAACAGCAACCAGACTTGATCTTTAAAATGGATTCCATTTTAGCTGAGCTCGCTGCCCATCCCGATTCAGCCCAAAAACTTTCATCCGAGTTTAGGGAGCTAATTCCCAGGTCAGGGCATCAAACGGGTTACTATATGTGTAATGCCATCATACATGAATTGGGCGAAAAAAGTTTGAAGAACATAGCCAGAAACCCATTCAAATTCTTTAAACTTTACCAACAAGCTGCGCTAAAAAATAAAAATCTTAATTCATTTTCTGAAAAGTCCATGAATTGTATTGAAATGCTTGGAAAACGTTATCAATTATGATTTCTGCCTTTTAAAGCCATCTGACCTGCGGATCTCATCCCTTAAAAATGGTCCAGGCATAATGAGAGAGGACCCGGCGATGAATTTACCTCCCGAGTGGCGTGAGTGAGGGAACTTGACCCCCCCCATCGGATGCACAGTCCTTTTATTGGTTGGCCAGAACCGGATGGCATAACCGCCGACGAATGAGTGAGTTATGCAGTCTGAAGAGGAGCCTTATAAAAGAGTAGGCTTTCCGTTTTCCTTTCTAGAATCGCCGCTTTTCGGGCGACCTGCCCTGGGGGGACTTCACTTCAGGGATAGCACCTTGAACGGGGGCAGAACAATACTTGACTCAGCCTCTGTCGGGACACATATTATTCTCAGAGGCAGGTGATGAGAATAACAGGGGCGTTGCTGCTAAGCCTTCTCCTTTTCGTATTCCTCGTGTCGCTGGTTGGCGACCCGGATGGTCTTTCAGGGAAGGGGCAGGACCAGAATCAGTCGGAACAGCCGAAATTTTATGCGGTCCAAGTCATTTCCGAAAAAGGCGTCCTGAACGCAAAAGATGCCCTCGGAGCGCCGGACGGCCGCTATGCAGAGATCCTGCCGGGCGGCCAACTCGTCCTGCTTATGGAGAAGGAGCTTGAGGTCTTCCCCGTCGGAGATCAGGATTACGGGATAGGGCTCGCCTTTAGCGGCGCCATAGTCGCTAAGGGAGAAACGCCAGCTCTCCTCGAAGCCTGGATTTCCATTAGGAACGCCAGGGGCGACGAGAGGTATGCCTGGATACCCATTGGAGGAGCGACGTCAGCCCGTTACTACGACTACAATGCCTGGCTGGGAGGCATTGAGCACACCGATAAGATCAGGATCACAAACATAGGCACTGAGTCCCTGTTTGTGGACGCAATAATCGGATGGCGGGCCATCCACTAGGCGATCCCGGCCGAGCGGGATAACCCCTGCCGAATAAGATAACCGCTGACGAGTGAATAGATTATGCGGCCTGAGGGGAAGCCTTCTTTAACGATGGCCTTTCCGCATTCCTCCTGGTTCAAGAGTCATAAGTTGTTCAAGGCCGCAAGCCCGTCGAATCAATGGAAGAGGGGCACCTTTTTGGGGGCTGGAGCGGCCCATCAAGGGGGGGGGAGTGAATATAGTGAATATAAAAAAGCGGTTTTAATAACTCTTATATAATTGTGTCATAAAGACAGCACATTTTCTCCTAAGGAATATTTCGTACCCTCACTACATTCACTACATTCACCAGGGGGCTTCAAGGGAGTGAGTGGCGGTCTCGCTTTACACGCTTCACCCAGCGGCTTTTACAACTTCAGCAGGTCCCAGCGGTTGCGATACTTGGACTTCAGCCAGTCGTTCTTGTCAAAGTAGGCCCATGCCATCGGCTCGTGAGGCTTAGGCGGTGAGTGCTTTTCTGAGTGGTAGAGCTTCGTATCTTTCACTACGCTGTCAGCCATCTCGGCCGACGGCACTACATAGTAAAGCGGTTGCGGTTGTTTATCAGAAGGCAACGCCACGAATACATAGAAATAATTACCGCGCACCACCGTGCGCCGGAACTCGGTCTCCCAATCGGTGACCTCGGCGCCCAGCGGGGGCACCATCCAGCCGCTCTTTGGCTTATCGGTGCTCTTGACTTGGATGAAGGCAGTGGTCAACCGCTCCGGGTCAAACACCACGATGTCCGGACCCTTTAGGTTACGCGTGGTAGGCAAGGCGACCTTGCCGCGCATACTTAATTCAGCCGCCACAAAGTTGACACCAGCTGCACCTTTAATGGCCTTGGAAATACTCATATCAGCCCTCCTTTTGGTCAGCTATATTTTACTCCCGAACGCCCATCGCCCACAATCTGGCGCCTGATTCGGAGTGAATAGGGCTGATTGACAGTGCATGGTTGTGGGGTCGTCTATTGCTTTGCCAGCAATCGCCGCGCCGCCCACGGCGCAACGAGTGGGGAGGGTGGCGGTCGATTTTGCCAATGGGCTTGACTGGGGAGGCCGAGTTTTTTGCAAGCCCTGAAAGGCAGGGAATCGGTCTCTGGGGCTTGTTCTTTCCCAGTCCTAAAAGATCCTTTTTTATTCAACTTATTAGATCAACGTTTAGACGGCCGCAACTCAGAACGATATCAACGGCTTAGACGGGTTTTCTGGGAACAAGTTTGAATTATTTGGGAATGACTTTGAATTATTCTGGGAACAAGTTTGAATTAAATTCCCCCAGTCTGCATATCTGCAGATATGTGCTGGCGGGAACTACTCGGAGCGTTGGGGAAGGGCTTTCGTCTGACGGGCCTTGATTTTGTCCAGTTGGTAGGCCCCGCTCTTGAGGCGTTTCCAGCCGGAGATGAACTTGAGGAGATGAAAATAGTTAATTAGGAGAAATTTTTAGGTCTTGCCCTTCTCTGAACGTAAAGCCCTTCTTGACAAAAAGCCTCAGACAAGCTTCTACAACCTTTGGATCATAAAGATTACCACTATTTCTTGTAATTTCCTCCAGAGCTTGATCCAGGCTGCGGGCCGGGCGGTAGGGTCGGTGGGAAATCATGGCTTCGACAACATCAGCGACAGCTAAGATTCTTGCTTCTATGAGAATCTCTTCATCCTTCAACCCAAAGGGGTAGCCGGACCCATCAATCCTTTCATGATGCTGAAGAACGGTTTGGGCGACTGGCCCTGGAAATTCTACCGGCTTCAAGATCTCATAACCATATTGGGGATGAACCTTGATCATACTGAATTCTAATTCCGTTAATTGGCCTGGCTTGCTGAGGATCTCAGCCGGAACAGATACCTTGCCTATATCATGAATTAATCCGGCCATCCGGATTCCATCAACTTGATCTTGCGAGAGCCCCATTTCTTTGGCTATAGCACGAGCAAGATCGGCTACCCGTCTTTGATGTCCCGCTGTATAAGGGTCCCTCGTCTCGACCAGCGTGCTTATGGCTTGTATAGTGGCTCCCAAATTTTTCCGGAGCATCTCAACGGTATAACTGAGCTCTTCTTCCGCCTTCTTGCGCTCCGTAAAATCCACCAGGGCTCCTTCATAATATAAAACATGACCCTTGTCATCCTTAACAACCCTGGCGCTATCCTTAACCCAAATGACCTTTCCATCCCGCCGGAGGTTTTTGCACTCAAAATCCTCTAGCACGCCAGTCTTCTCCAGAGCTGTCTTCCACCTCTCACGATCCTCAGGATTTGCATAATCAGTAACCGTGTTGGCTTTAAGTATCGACTCTCGATCCGGGTAGCCCAGCATTCGCAATAAGGCCGGGTTGGCATCCAGGGTTTTTCCGCCGGGAGTGGTACGATATAGTCCAATGGGCACATTGTCAAACAACTCTCGGTAGCGCTTTTCGCTCTCACGAAGGTCCGCCTCCGCCTGCTTTCGCTCGGTGATGTCCTCAATCATTCCTGACAAGATATCCCCATCAAGCGTTGCGCTCAAAAGGATTGTTTTTGTTTTCCCTGTCTTTGTAAGGAATTCGATATCGAAAGCTGTTGCTTTGCCTTGCTTCTTAAGATTCTCGATCAAAATCTCTCTGGCCTTTAAGTTTTTATATACTTCAAGAGTGCTCCTTTGCGCCATCTCTTGCGGCGATTCAAACTCCAGCATCTTCGCCAAAGCATCATTTACATAAAGAATATGGCCTTTGATATCGGTTTGATATATCCCGACAAGGGCGTTCTCCACCAGGTTTCGATATTTCTTTTCGGAGAATTCCAATGCCTCTTCTGCCGCTTGCGCTCCAGGACGTTGGCGAGGCCGTCGCCAAAAATCTGTAGCCATAGGACGTCTTCCCGGGACCAGTGGATCTGGTGAGTATAGGATCGTAGGCCAATCCAGCCGATGACAAAACCTCCACGAGCCCTGAGGGGCACTTCCACAAGCGATTTTAAGCCCTCCATTTCATATTTTTGACGTTCAGCGGCCGCCTCTGGAGGGAAATCGTCGAGTGAGGATATCTGGATCATCTCGCCGCCGAGCAATCGTTTCTCTGTCCACGGACGCGTTCCCATGGGAACATCCTGGTACTTTTGTAACCAATCAGGTCTGCCAGGGACATGCCAATCATAGACGGCACTCCATAGAGCTGAGTTCGACGAGGTTAGGATGACGGATACATCGTCAGCCCCCATGAACTGGCCGATCTCTTGCAGGCCGGGCCTGATATGATCATCAATAGCAGAGCCCGTGGAGTTTGCGAATCGAGCCAGAAGCTTGTTGAGAAAAGTATCAAACACCACCTGCCGCCGGATGGCGTCTTCTGCCCGCTTACGCTCGATAGATTTGGCAATTTGTGAAGAGACATATTCGAGCATACGCAATTCTCGGTGGCCATAGGCATTTGGGTCGGAATAGTGTTGAACAACCATTACGCCGATTGTCTTATTGTCAACAGTGAGCGGCACACCCAGCCAGATGGATGAAGGTGCCCCGAGAAGCTCGACTTCACCCCGTTGCCGTAATTCCTGATCAGCCGCGTCATCACAGAGCAGCGATCTACCAGTCCGCAGGACATACTCCGTCAACCCTTTCCTGGGTTTAGTAGGTGGCGGGGGAGCATCGAACTCATCGACAAAATATGGGAAGCTAATCAAATCGTTCTTATCGTCATACAAGGAAATATAAAAATTCTTAGCCGGCATGACGGTGCTTATAATTTCATGAACGGACTTGAAAAGATCACTTAGACTAGCAGATTTGTCCGCTGCTCGCGAAATACTATATACGGCATTCTGGAGGAGTTCAGCTTGCTTGCGCTCGGTGATATCCCACATATACGTGCGCGTCCCTATAAGCTGTTCCCCTTCCTTCAAAACAGCGACACCCAATTCAAGATAACTGACAGACCCGTCTTTCTTGAGCGCTTTCAATTCATATCTTGATGGAACATCTTTGCCTTCCTGACGTCCCCTATGATACGCGCTGAGTTTCTCGGCATCATCCGGATGAACTGTTGACCAAATCGTCTGTTTCTTCATCTCCTCCACAGAATATCCAAAAATCTCGGCGTATCGTGCATTAAAATATTTTAGGTTTCCTTCTCGGTCATCGATTAAAATCGCAATGCCGGATTTTTCAACCAAATCTTTAAAATGTTCCTCAGATCGCCTTAGAGCTTCTTCGGCTTCTCTTAGTTTTGTGATATCGACCATAGTCGATCGGATGCCGACAACTTTTCCATCATTATCTCGTTCCAATGTGTCATCAATTACGACATGAATCTTTGATCCGTCTTTCTTAATATAGGCTCTATTCTCTTCTCTCGGAATATGCTGATCGGAAATCATTTTTTGAAATCTGTCTTGCGCACCTGGCCGCTGCTCAGGCGGAATGAATTCAAAAACAGATTTGCCCACAATCTCTTCTTTTCGGTATCCGAGCATATTGGCTTCGGTTTGATTGACGCTCGTGACAGTCCCTTCCGTATCCACTCTATGATAGGCAGCAGGCGCGTTCTCCCATAGATCTCTGAAGCGCTTTTCACTCTCGTGTAATTCGACTCTTGCCTTTCTTTGTTCCGTGATGTCACTGGCACTGATCATAATCCCTATAATTTTTCCGCCCGCATGAATGGGCGCCGATCCCTCAACGACGTTTAAATATCTGATTTCGCCCGATCTCGTTTTCGCCTGAACTTCCAGCTCTGGTTGAGGACGACCGAGAAATTCCTGGGCGAGCGCATAGAACGCTTTTTTAATACTGTTCTTAGTTAAGAAATGAGTGATGGACATTCCCGTGATTTCTTCTTTAGAGTAGCCGAAGATCGTCAGAGCGCTCGTATTAGCAAAGATGATTTTCCCCCTTTTGTTAAGGACGAGAATAATCTCTTTGGAATGGTTGACAAGGAATTCGTATCCCTCCTTGCTTTCTAGAGTCGCCTGACCTATTTTCCCATCATGGGCATCGAATGTTTTCGCATATTCCTCTTTCATTTTCTCTTTGCCCTTCGTCCTTTTTCTTTTTTTATGCCCTGCGTGCATGCTAAGGCTTGGGCATTATCGTTCTGGACGCGTTGCTTTCCCGACAGGTCTCCTTCGAACTATATTTATTTCAAAGGGTTACGGCAGGCAATCGCTTAAAAGAATGATATGAGGGGTGATTATCAAGCGGGTTTTATCCCCCCAAAAGGGGAGGTCATCAGATTAAAGGGATTACTCCTGGAATATAACTGCTCATTAGGCTCCCGCAGGGCAGAATCCAGGGCTTGAGTAAATTCGGGTTAATTCTGTCAGTCGTCCAAGGCGGGCGTCGAGGTCGGCGTGCCAGATGCTGTTGATAAAATTATATATCCTCTCACCCCACCTTATTTTCCCGTTTTCCTCTGATAAATAAGCGAGTTAGGGCTTCCCCTCTTTTGCGCGCGGCTTTCTTATCTCTTCTTAGATTTTGACAGCCGTCGCGGGCTGGTCACCACGACCACTTTCTTCCTCTCGTCGTCCCATGAGACCACGAGGTCATGTTCCTTCAACACCACTTGGAGCGAGCGGTTTTCTACGAACTTCTGAAGGTGATATGTCATGATGAAAAGGCCAAATTTTTCCAGTCCTTGATCCATGCGCCCGTTATGCTCCTTCTTCTCCTCCATTGTCAGCGTACTGGGAGAGGGAGCTTCATCCAGTTTCTGCGTTTTCATCGAATGTTTTACCATCGGAACAACCCTCCTGTTCGCAAGCATCTTCTTTGCTCCGCTCAGCTTTTGCCGGATGACAGGGACATCCTTTAGCGTCCGCTCAGAAGAGGATAAAGGACCTGAAGCATAGGGCGCATCTCCACTCTTCGACCTCGGCCTCGGGATAATCGGAATACCAAAAAGAGCCCCGCGGGTTTGCTCTATGCGTCTCAATTTGATAGATGGCCCGTGATTTGCAGAAAGGGCAGAGAGAATCGAAATCCATTTTCGAAATCCTGCCGACCCCCTTATTTATTTGCATGATTGCCTTTAGAGTTCTTTCCGTTGGGTCAGCTAAGCTAGGGACAAAAAAGTTTACTCACAACTATAAAGACCCGGTTTTTTCGGAAAAATACCGAAGACTTAAAAAAAAAGTCGTATTTATGTGTTGAGTCCCTTGTCGCCGGGCGCGCCACTACCTCAGGCCCCAAGACGGCCCAGCTGGAACCGGGTTGTCTGTCTGGGGAGAACGTATCTTGGCGAAGCAAGCCTGGCGGCCCTGGAAAGCAGAACCGGGCTAGGCGGTTTTTCTTGTAAGAAGATGAACTTAGTAAGAAGCTAAAAAGGATGTGAAAAAGGTCCTTTTTTGCCTTACGCTAAGGAGTTTTGCTTAGGCACAAGAAAGCCATATAACAACCAAGGGCGAAATCGGATTGCTGCCGGCAACGCTGTCGGAAAACACGATAACATAACAGTTGCCATCGCAGCATTTAGGACATTTGCAATCGTTTCCGCCTACGCTGAGGGTTGAGTCAAACCTGACGATTTTTCGGAGCTGGCCGTTGAATTTGACGTATTGGGCCGTCCTTGGAACATAGACGATCTTCCCGCCGCCCACCTCAATGTAGGGGTTCTTATTAGGAGTGGACGAGCCGGCGTTCAAGACCGCGATCACCAGGCCGATGGAAAATACGCAGGTGAGGGCGACAAGGACGGCTCTTTTGACAATTAAGTTCTTCATTCTTTCCTCCTTCAACTATAAAGACACGAGTTTTTAGTCGAAGTTCCTTGGCCGGCGCCTCTTTTTTATTTTCTCCCTCATATAGTTCCTCAAATGTTGAACAAATGACCTGTTTTTTGAATTGCCGGAGGGAATCTGGTAACCTAAAGTCCATCCTCTGATGCCCAGGCGGAGAAATATCTTGCCCTTATTTTCTCGAGGTTCGCGACTCTATCTGATTGTCCTCTTCACCCTCTTGGGAGGCGTGCTCTCGCCCCTCGAGTCCGGCGCGATATCTCCCCCGGGCTCTTCAGGCGAAAAACCTTGGGCTGCCGTCGGCAGGGACCTGCTGGAGAAAGGGGAATATGGGCTGGCCATCGCCCATTTCAACAAGCAGCTTGGCCTGGCCGGGATCGGGGATCGTGACCGATTAGAAATGTTCCGCTATTTGGCTATTCTTTATTGTTACACCGACCGTAATCAGGAGGCAATAGATAGCTGTCGAAGGGCTCGTGATCTCGCCTCCTCCTTGAGTCTTCTTGAAGAAAAATCAGCGAGCGAAGCCGAAGTGGCGGTCCAAGAATACTATGCTAGCGCTCAGAAATTGAGGGCGTTGGGGAATCTGTCCGGTTCAAACCTCCATTTTGAAGAAGCCTTGCTCAAATCTAGGGCGCTTGGGAACAAGGTCTACGAACAAATAATTCTGAGATCTTGGAGCTTAAATTATTTGGGATCCCGCAATACGATGGGAAAATACCTCGATTTGAATATCCAAGCCCTGAATCTGGCCCAATCCCTCAACCATAGGGTTGAGTCCGGCCGGGCCGCCCGCAACATCGGTGGCTTTTATTTAATGAAGAGCGATTATTCTCATGCCCTAAGTTATTTTCTTATGGCTTTGTCCTATATTCGAGAGCTTTCTGTAAGAAAAGACGCCATCTTTTGCCTCAATAATATTGCTATCGTTTATATCACTCTCGGGGACTTTGACAAGGCCCTTGACTATATCACTGAGGCTCTGAAGCGAGTCGATCCCGAGAACCCGGGCCCTATCCAGTTTTCGTTGTTGATAAATCTGGGCCAAACCTTCCAAGCCCTCGCGAGAGAATTCCAAGAGCCGAGATATTACTCGCGGGCCCTTGAGTGTTTCTCGTCCTATCTGAAACTTGAAAATAACGTGCGTGGGATGGATATTAGCCTCCATGCCCTGAATGGCATGGCCGGCATCTATTAGACCAGGGTCGTCTCGATGAAGCGAAAGCCCTGCTCATACCCGTTTTGGATAAGGTCAAGATGGATAAAACGTCGGCCTTGTCCGGGATGACCCTGTTGAACCTGGCCGCTATCGCCTTCAAGAAAGGCGACGTCGCAGAGGCAGAGAGGTCTTACCACGAAGCACAAGCCGCGGCCAAACAAAACAAGGACGTTCTTCAGCTGATCAGGGCGGCTTACGGCCTCGGACGCTGCGCGGATCAGCGGAACGACTTTGGTCAGGCGATCGGCTTTTATCACGAGGCCCTCGGGGTCGTCGAAAGCGCGGGCTCCCATATAGCCAATGACACGAACCGGGCCGAATTCATCAGCCGGAGCCGCGAGCCCTTCCAGGCTCTCGTCGAACTCTATTACAAGCTGTCCGTGAAAGGTCCTCCTGGGATCTTCGAGCGCGAGCTCTACCGCGTCTCGGAGAGCTACCGGGCCAGGTCTTTCATGGAATATTTAGGAAAGCGTTCCCGGCGAAAGGACGACCCGCCGCCCGACGACTCCGGGAGTCTTGCCGCCGACAACCTTAACCGCGAACGGCTGACCCTCTTGAAGGAGCTTTCGCGTGGCGCCGGGAGCCAGGCCGGCAATGAGGGGCTGCAATCGAGAATCAAGCACATCGACGATATGCTGGACTCCGCCGTGTTCGACAGGCAACTCCAGGACGACGCGACGGCCGCGCTCATGCTCCCCGTTTCGCTCAATACCCTCCAGAATTCTCTGTTAACGGACCGGACGGCCCTGGTCGAATATCTTCTCGGCGACGAACGATCATACCTGATCTGCGTCACGAAAAACTCCTTCCATCTCGTCCCGCTCCCCTCGTCCCAAGCCATTCAGGATTCGCTCGCCGCCTACCTCAGTTTTTTGGAAGACCCCTCGATCCCGGCGCCGAAGGGCCTCCCCGCCGCCCGGCGCCTCTACGCGGACCTCTTCCTGCCCGCCGAAGGCTTCCTCCCCGCCTCTGTCGATCACTTGATCATTGTCCCCGACGGCATCCTCTTTCGTCTGCCTTTCGAAACGCTAGTGAGCCAGGGAACCGGCCCCGCTTCTGCCGCCATGTACCTCAACGACCGGTACATCATTTCATACGCGCCCTCGGCCTCGGCCCTCTTTTACGTGGCACGTAAGCCTAAAGTCCTCTACGCGAAAGAGGTCCTGGCGTTCGGAGCTCCGGAGTACGCCCAGCCGGGCCGGCGCTCAACGGCCGAAGGCGCCTACTCGGCCGCCTCCGTGCTGGATGATCTCTATAAAAGAAACGGTTTTGTCATGGCCCAGATTCCGTATGCCCAAAGGGAAATGATGGAATTGGCCAAAAGAGTCCCGCCGGAAAAAACCGACCTCTATTCCGGGGACAAGGCGACGGAGGCGGCCTTCAAGCACCTGGATCTCGAGGCCTATCGTCTGATCCACTTGGCCTGTCACGCTTTCTCGGACGATCGCTATCCGCTCCGTTCTTCGCTCGTCTTTTCCGCCAGCCCGGACGACGTGGAAGACGGCTTCCTCCAGGTGTCGGAAATGTACGATATGCGGACCAACGCCGACCTCGTTGTCCTGTCCGCTTGCCAGACCGGGCGGGGCAAGATCGTCCGGAACGAGGGGATCCTGGGATTGCCCAGAATCTTCTTCTACATGGGAGCCAGGTCCGTCATCTCGACGCTATGGCCGGTCCATGACAAGGCCGGCGCGGCGTTCATGGACTATTTTTATGACGCCTATTTCCATGGGGCAGGCAAGGCTGCGGCCCTTCAGGCCGCCAAGCGTAAGATGACCAAGACGAAATACAGCCACCCCTATTACTGGGGGTCTTATACGCTGACCGGGGAATTCTGAAAAGTCACTTTTTAACCGAAAACTCCGCGAGCCTTGATTTTATCTCCGAATGATCGCCCTTGACGGCCGTCACCGTCCAGTAATACGCCTCGCCTGCGCTCAAGCCCCGACCGACTGCGTCCGCGGGGCGAAGCTCGTTTCCCGAGACCGGGCCGCTCCGCCAGACGAGTTTGAGCGATTTGTCGAAGAGCTCCACCGTATAATGGTCCGCGCCGGCCAGCCTTTGCCATCGGAATTCGAGGCTATCTCTTGAGAAAGAGCCGGCGACCGGAGAAACCAGGAGAACTCGCGTCTCCATCCCGCCCCTCGTGCCGGACCTGTCCACGATCCGGAAAACCGAAAAGGTGAGGACCGCGAGGACGAATATCCCCGCCATGATGGCGACGGCCGGCCTCCCGGCTAACCGCCCCCAAAAAGCCCACGCTCGCCTGGATTCGCCGGCTTGCCCGCGCCCCGAGGAGCGTTTGATCTCGGCGGCGACCCTGTCTGTTTCCGCCGAAATATCGAGGAGGTCCTTCAGCGCCACCGCGCAGGCGGCACAATTCGCGGCGTGCCCGACGATTTCGGCCCGCTCTCTTCCGGGCACGTCGGCCAGGACGCATTGGGCCAAGCGCTCTATCGTCGGACAAGCCCCTCCGGCGGATCGCTTTTCACCCCGCAGATAGTTCCGGTAAACCCGGGAGACGTCGGCCATATTAGTCTTCATAGTGGATTCCCCTATCCCCCAATTTATGCTTCAGATCCTTGAGGCCGCTGTAGAAAATGCCGTGAGTCTTGCGCAGGGTCCATTGATTCAGCTGGGCGATTTCGCTGAACGTGAAGCCCTCCAGACGGAGTTTGATCACCCGCTGTTTCAATTCGTTGAGGTCGTCGAGCGACTCCACCAGGACGTTTTTTAAGGAAAGATCCTCGGCTGAGCCGCGGCCGTTGGTGGAGCTGGCCGGGTTCAAGCTCTCCCCTCCCATCGCGAGGGCCCTGTTCTCCTTGTTAATCTTGTTGATCTCGTTGATAAACACCGAGTGGACGATTTTCTTGAGGTACGCGTTGAAATACCGGATATTATGGCCATCGTCTTTGTAAGCTCTCCAGATCCTGATGTGGATTTCCTGGAGGAGATCGTCCCTTTCTATCCCGTGCCTTTGATACCCCAGGGAATTGAGTTTCGAGATGAGATAAGAGGACAGGTCCCCGACGAGCTTATTGATCCCGCCCTCTGCCACGATTGTATTCTGCATGACGCTTACAGGTCTTATTTTATTCCTGATGGACGGTGGATTGCAACTTGACAAAGCCGGGCGCATGTCATGTCCCGGCGGCCCAGTCGACCGCGATTAGGGCCGGTTCGGCGGCCATTGTCGCGCAGTTTCTGGAGTAAGGTCTCCTGCCTTCTCCATATCCGAGGATCCCCCTTTAGGGTGGAAAAACCGGGCCCAATATCACCCACCGAATGATGCCGGAGGGGGATGGCGTGAGACCTTCTCTTTCTGCAGAATCGGATTCAGATTATCATGCGGATCCTCGGCCGGATGCCACAGCGTCTGACGGAAACCCAAGGGGAGAAATCCGCCCTCGGGCCTTCCTCCCCTGCCCGCCCCACCGCCAGGTCCCTCAAAATCCAGCCCGCCGCTGGATTGTACCCAGGCGTGGCCGTCCGGGCGGAGTCTCGGGGCGTCAATGTGCCCTATTCCAACGAGCCCGAGAATTACGAGCTCATCATCGCGGCTTCGGGCCAGATCGTTTTTGATTATGACCTGCACACAGGCGAAATCGTCTGGAGCGGGAATCTTGAGCAGGTCCTGGGTTATCAGCCTGCAGAGATGGGGAACATCGAGGAGTGGGCGGACAGGATCCATCCCGAGGACAGGGAGGAGGCCCTCCGGCTTCTCGAGGTCGCTGAAAAAGACAATGCGACCTACGACGTCGAATATCGGTTCCGGAAAAAGAACGGGAGCTACCGCTGGCTGCACGGCCGAGGTTTTTTTCTGACCAAAGATGACCGGAGCGTGCGGCGGATGATCGGCATGATGCAGGACATCCATGACCAGAAGCAGGCTGGTCTCCTCCAGAACGCCGTCTACCGGATCGCCCAGGCCGCCGAAACGTCGGCCGGACTGGACGAGCTCTTCAAATCGGTCCACGGCATCATCGGGACCGTCATGCCGGCCGGGAATTTCTACATCGCCCAGTATGACGACGAAAAAGACCTCATCAGCTTCCCCTATTTCGTGGACGAAGTGGATGCTCAGCCGACTCCGGTAAAACCCAGAAAAGGCCTGACGGAATACGTTATCCGGACCGGAAGACCACTGCTCTGCGACGAAGCGACGGACATGGAGCTCCGCGGCCGCGGCGAGGTCGAGGTCGTCGGCGCGCCTTCCGCCATCTGGCTCGGCGTCCCCCTCATCGTCGACGGAAAGACGACGGGGGTCATGGTCGTCCAGCACTACAGCGACCCGAAGGCCTACGGCGAGGCGGAACGGCGAATGCTCGAATTCGTCTCGTCCCAGGTCGCCCGGTCCATCGAGCGTAAGCGGGCGGAAGAGGCCCTGCGTGCAAGCGAGGAAAGATTCAAAAACCTCTTCGAGAGATCCTCGGACGCCCAGCTTCTTCTGGACCTCAAAGGCAAGGTCGTTGACTGCAACACGGCGTTCCTCAGGCTCTTTGTCATCCCGAGCAAGGCGGAGGTCCTAGGACACTCGCCCGAGGAGTTCGCCCCGGAGTTTCAGGCGGGCGGAATCTCCTCCCATGAACGGGGGAACGAAGTGATGAGGACGGTTATGGAAAAGGGCACGGGCCGATTCGAATGGGAGCACCGAAAACATGATGACGCCCGCACTCCGATCCATACCGAGCTGATTTGCACGGTGATTTCCATCGCCGGGCAGCCGATGCTCCACGTCGCGATCCGGGACATCACCGATCGCAGGCATGCGGAGGAAGCTCTCCGAAAGTCTGAGGAAAAGTTCTCGAAGGCGTTTCGAAACAGTCCGATCCCTCTGGCCATAACTCGATTATCGGACGGAAAGTTCTTGGAGACCAACGGGGCCATGGAAGAGATCTTCGGATATCATCGCGACGAATTGATCGGACGTTCCACGATTGACCTTGGGATATGGGTCAACGAAGACGACCGGAAGCGCGTTGTCCAGAGCATCGCCGCAGAAGAAGCGGTCCGTGAGCAGGAGTTCTTGTTCCGATCCAAAGACGGCCATATCATCGTGTCCCAGTATTCTGCAGAGAAAATCGAAATCGGTGAGGAAAAATGCCTCATGTCCGTTATCGCGGACATCACGGAGCGGAAGCGGGCGGAGGAGAGCCTGCGCCAAGGCGCGAGCAAATTGCGCCTCACCCTGAAGGAGGCGATCAACTCTCTTTCCGCCGCCATCGAGATGAGGGATCCTTATACGGCCGGCCATCAAGAGAGAGTCACGAAACTGGCCGAGGCCATCGGCCGGGAAATGCATCTCTCCGATGAGTCGATCGATGCTCTTCAGGTCGCGGGCATCGTTCATGATATTGGGAAGCTGAACGTCCCTGCCGAGATCCTTAGCAAGCCGACCAAACTGAGCGACCTCGAGTACGCCATGATCAAGATGCACGTCCAGGTCGGCTACACCATCCTGAGCAAGATCGACTTCCCCTGGCCCATCGCCGACATCGTCCACCAGCACCACGAGGCCGTCAACGGGTCGGGATATCCGGAAGGACTCAAGGAAAAGGACATCCTGATCGAAGCCCGGATCATCCAAGTCGCGGACGTCGTTGAAGCCATGTCCTCCCACCGTCCCTACCGCCCCGCCCTGGGCATCCAAACGGCCCTCGACCAGATCGCCCAACAGCGCGGCATCTTGTACGACCGCGAGGTCGTGGACGCCTGCCTGAGCCTTTTCCGGGAGAAGAAGTTCAAATTCGACTGAAGAGGACGCCGGCTTGATCCCCGGCCCGGGTTTTACTGAGATCTTCAAGCTCACATGATGGGGGTTTAGGAGACGCCCGCCTCCTTCTTCAGGAAAGGCATGCCCTCGGTCAGCCACTTCGGCGCCGGCGCGCCCTTGAGGTAATGGTCGAAGAACTCGAAGAACCGGATGGTCAGGTCCCTTCGGTTCGCCAATCCGCGCAGCCCGTGGCCCTCGTTCGGATAGGCCAGCAGCACGGCCTTCTTGCCGTTGTAGCGCAGGGCGTTGTAGAAAGCGAGCCCGTTGATGAAGCCGACGGTCGGGTCGGCCGTCCCGTGCATGATGAGGAACGGCGCGGTCACGTTCGGGACATGGGTGAGGGCCGACTCGAAATGGTAGCGGTCGGGCCGGTCCCAGGGCGAGAAACCCCAGCGGCCCTGATCGTAGAGGTAGTACTGGAAGGCGGTATCGCCGCTCCCGCCCTGGTAGCCGTATCCCCAGCCCCAGGGCATGCTGAAATCGTTGTACAGGTCGACGACGCCGGCCCCCATGCCGACGGCGGCGAACATCTTGGACATCGTCCCGATGAAGGCCGCGCCTTCGCCGCTGTAGCTGTGTCCGGAGACGCCGATGCGCTTCGGATCGGCGTAGCCCATCTCGATGACCTTGCGCGTGGCCGCCTCGACGCATTCCAGCATGTCGGTGTGCGAGGAGCCGGTCCGGAAATGGACGTCCGGCAGCATGGACAGGTAGCCGTCGCTGACCGCCTGGACCGGCATCCGTCCCATGCTGGGAAGATAGGCCGGGGCGCTGTAGATGTGCATGTTCTGCGAGTTCTTCTCGTAGAAGATGACGAGCATCGGCCGCTTTTCGCCCGGCTTGTAATCGTCCGGGATGGCGAGGATGCCCTGCAGCCTCAGGCCGTCCTTGTTCTTGTAGTCGAAGAGCAGGCGATGGCCCCACAGATAGTCCTTCTGCTGCGGGTTGGCGTCGGAGATCTTCTTCGATTCCCTGAAGCTCGGGCCGGAGACGCGGAGGTCCGGAAACTCGACGAACGTCTGGCGGGTGAAGAGAAAGCGGTCCGCCTTCATCGCCCGGACCGGGTTGCTGAACGAAGCGTCTTCATAAATCAGTTCCTTCAGTTGCCCGCCCGCGAGCTCATAATATCCGGATTTCTTCGTCCATTCGCCGTAGGCGGACAGGGTGACCGGCTTCAGAAGATCGATGGTCCCGCGGGGACCGGCCGAGCGCGGAAGAGTCGGGTCCGGCGGCACGGGGCGGAGGATGCGGAAGCGGATCTCGCTCTTCGTCCCGACGCCGTGGGTCAGGTTCTTGGGCGCGCTGCCGTCAAAGGGAACGAGCCACAGATCGTAGCGGTGCTGGGCGATGACCGCCTTGCCGTCGCTCGGGTAGCCGGCGATGCCATAGGACGGCTTCGTCCCCGGGTGGTCGTCCTCGAGGTCGACGAAGCTCACCTCGTCGGCGCCGAGGGCCTTCGTCGTTCCCGCTTCGAAGTCGTAGGCCTGGATCTTGCTGTCCTTCCAGAAGAGGAAATGCCGGCCGTGGGGGGTGATGCCGAACGTGTGCCTGCCGATCAGTTGGCCCTTGGCGATAAGCGTCCGCTCGCCGGTGGACGTGTTCACCCGATAGATGTCCGCCGTCGGCAGGATCTTTTCGTTGCGGATATAGGCGCGCGCATCGAATCCCACGGCCCACTTGCCGTCCGGGGCGACGTCGAGCTCCCGCATCGTCTCGTCGGCGAGCTTGACAAACCGTTTCGCCGAGACGTCGAAGGCCTGGCGGAAGGTGAAGTTGCGGTCCTGTTCGGCGCGGACCATTTGGAGGGATTGGACCCGCTCGTCTCCCGTGTTCCAGACGTCGACGTCGGCCACCTCGTCCGTCGACTTGCGCGTCGTATCGGGCGCCGGCACCTGCTCCTTGATGCCGAAGAACACGCGCTTGTTGTCCTCGCTCCAGGCGAGGCCGGCCCGGTCGCTGACGACCCAGCCCTTTGGAAAGCCCTCCGCTTTGGCAGGTTCGAGGACGACCGCCAAGGGTGCGCCGGCTCCGTCCTTCAACGCCGCGGGGATGTCCGGAAAGGCGACGAGCACATTGTTCCTTTCGCGCATTTTCTCGACTTCACTCCCCTTGAGCACGGCGACGGCCGTGCCGTCATCGTTCCAGGCGAGCCGGCTGTAGATCTCGGCATCGTTGTCGAGCGGTGTCACGCGCCCGTTGCGCGTGTCGAAGACAAAGACGCCGTTGCCGTCCTTCACGGCGGCATCCACGGTGAAGGCGAGAAGCTCCCCGCTGCGGTTGAAGGCGAAGTCGCCCACGCTTCCGAGAAGCTGGAAGCTCCCTGTCCGCAGATCCAGCAGGATGGCGTCCTGCCCGCGCGACCCGGGGGCCGGGCTCGAAGGCCCGGGGCCTCCGAAGGGCGCCGGCGGCCCGCCGACCGCCTCTCTGGCCCGTGGGACCGGCCGTCTCGCCGCCGCGACGGCGGAGGACGAGATGGGTGGACGTCGGAGCGAAGGCGAAGGTCCCGATGTCCTGCCAGGAGCGCACCGCTCCGGTCTCCAGATTGCGCAGCTCGACGCGCCGCGGAGGGATGGCCGCCGGCGCCGCCCCGCGGCCGGTCTGGCCCTGACCCTGTTGCGCGCCGGGGGCTTCAGCCGGGGCGGGCACGGGCGGTGTCGCCGGAGGCGCGGCCGGCTGCGTCGAGGGCGCTCCGCCGGAGCCGGTCCGGGCGGCGCGCGCGCGTTGGGCGGCTCCCGGATCCACCTGATAGGCGATCCACTTCGAGTCCGAAGAGAAGACCGGATCGGACGCGTCGTTCACCGTCAGCTCGACGTTGGTCTCCAGATTCAGCAGGTGCAGGACCGGCTTGGCCTCGGCCGGGATGGTGTTGGTCAGCTGGAGGACGTAGGCAACCCACCTGCCGTCTCCCGAGATCTCCCGGCCGGCGATCTCGCGCCATTTGGCGTAATCGTCGACGGTCATGGCCTTCTTGGCGGCGGTTTTCGCCTGCGGCAGCGAGTAGGTCGCCGTCATCGCGACCGCCAGGACGAAGGCGAAGACCGGGATCGAGCGGCGAGTGAATGCGGTTCTTGCGGTGTTCATGTTCGCTCCTTTTCGGACGTCATATGGGAATGGGGTCCCTCGTCGACGGCCCCCTCCATGAATGCATAGGAGATGATATGGCCCATGACCGTGAAGCAGTCCTCGAGCCGGCCCATGTGATGGCCGGGAACGCCCAGGTTGAGGTCGACCATGTCCTTGAGCGCGCCGCCTCCCGCCCTCGTCATGCCGATCGTCCGGCAGCCGATGGTCTGCGCGTATCCGACCACGTTCAAGACATTTTTACTATCGCCGCTGCCGCTGATGGCCAGAAGGATATCCCCCTGGCGGGCGAAGTTGCGGAACTGCTCGACATAGACGCTCTCGAAGTTCACGTCGTTGGCGTAGGCCGTGATGGTCGCAATACTCTCGGCGAGGCTGATGATCTTGAAACGGCAAGGGCGGCCGTATGACGCGCCTTTGAGGAGATCGACCGCGATGTGCGAAGCGATCGCGGCGCTCCCGCCGTTGCCGCAGATAAATATGCGTCCGGCCTGCCTCTCGGGCCTCTTTCAGCCACGAGACCGCGGTCCCGATGGCGGCGAGGTCGAGCCCGGCCAGCGTCTTTTTCAAGTCCTCGATGTACTCGACGGCGAATTTCAAGGGATGTTTCTCCTTTCAGCCTTGGGCCAGCCACATCTCGAGCCGGGGAGCGAGCTCGCCCGGACGCGCTGTCCCGGTCGTCCCGAGCTGCTGGACGGTGATGGACGCGACAAGGTTCGCCACGAGGGCGGCCTCGGCCGGGCTCGCGCCGGCGCAGAGCGCCAGGACGGCGCCGGCCGTAGCGCTGTCTCCGGCCCCTGTCGGGTCGGTCGGCTCGGGGACCCGGACGCCCCGGACGAGCGAGGGTTCGGGATCGCTCACCCATATCCCGCGCTGGCCTGCGGTGACAAAGACAGGACGGCGCGTCCTCTTTCTCAGCCCGGCCATGGCCTGGATGACCGCTTTATCGTCCGGGTCGGGGTCGCCTTCTCCGGGCTTGAAGACCTGCCTCACGGCCTCGCGCGCGTTGACCTTGATCATGACGTTCCGGAATAGGCCGATATGAGAACGGCTGTCGGCCAAAAAAAATTTCTCGGGGTAGCGGCGCCCCAACTCGGCCAGACGCTCGCGAACCCTGAGCGTTATCATCCCGCAGTCCTCCTCTTCCACCTGATCCTGGATCGCGACGGCGTCAAGTTGCGGCAAGAGGCTTTCGAGGAGGTCAAGGACTTTGTCCCCGGCGTCGCGGGGCATCGTCTGCCGGTTTTTCGTGTCATAGCGCTCGTGTTCTCCAGAGAGATCGGCCGTGCGGCAGTCTCTCGGCTTCAGGTAGGTCGGAGTGAATCGGTCGGGAAGGATGATCAGGCCTTCCGTCCCGCATCCGAGATTTCGCAGACACTGACGGAGCTCGAAGCCCTCGCCGTCGTCTCCGGTGATCCCGAGGGCGTGGAGCTCGCCCGCGCCCAGAGCAGCCAGGTTGTTGACGATCGTGCCGGCGGCGCCGGGGCTGCGGCGGACGCCGACCACCTGATGGGCCGTTTTCCCGCTTTCCACGGAGACTTCGGCCAGCTCCGGGTCCGTATCCAGGTACTTGTCCAGGAAAAAATCCCCGAGCACCGCGATCCGGCACTCCGGAAACCGGCGGACGATCTGCTGGAGCCGATCGAGGTTCAAGGTCTCCCTTCCTCCACGATCATGTGATAGAGGGTGGGCACGGTGCTCGCGTGGTCGCCTTGGACATAGAAGCTCTCTCCGCCGTCCGCGACCGTCCGGACAAGAACTGTTTTATAAGGGCGAAAATAATAACTCGGGTCGGACTTGGGGGCCTCGCGGCGAAGGTCCTTGGCGGGGAGCGGGACGAGGTCGAACACGGCCGTCGTAAAATGCCTGATCGCGCGGCCTTCCTGGAGGGCGACGTTCCTGGCCATGGTCAGGGCCTTCAAGTAGACCTCCGGACCCATGACGGCCGTGCCGATGTTGAGCAGGACGCCGCCCTCGAGGCCGCAGATGCTTTGGGCCAGGATGAGAAAGTCCGTGTCGCTCGTCGCTCCCGTGGCCGCCCCGTCGAAGTTCGGATGCTCATGGACGATGTCCTGTCCGATCGCCACATGGACGGTCACCGGCACACCGGTCCGGCAGCCGGCGGCGAGGACGCTCGTCTCGGCATAAGGAAATTGACCCGCCGAGATCGATCGGCCTATCGCTTCACCCAGTCCGATTCCGTCGCGGTGCCCGGCGCGCGCGGCGTCGTTAATGCCTCCGGTCTCCCGCCAGAGGCCGAACTCGCCCGAGCGGACATACTTGGCGACGCTTTCACAGGTCTTGCCGACCAGGGCCAGCTCATAATCGTGGATGGCCCCGGCGCCGTTGAGGGCGATATGGGTGATAAGGCCCCGGCTCATGAGGTCGATGAGGAGCGGACCCGTGCCGCGGCGCAGGACGTGGGCTCCCAGCATCAGAATGACCGAGCTTTCGTTCGCCCTGGCTTTTCTGATCCTCTCGGCCAGGACCGGAAGCGCCGGCTGGGCCGAGCGTTCATAGGGACTGTCCGGGTAGATCAAGTGCTCGCGTCCGAGGTCGTGCTGCCGGTCGCCAAGGGGCTTCAACTTCAGCCGGGAACGGTCGAAGGTCTTGAATGGCATCGCGCTCACTCCTGCCTGAAAAGATAGTCCAGCAGAGCGTCTCTCTCCCCGAAATCGGGGATCACGATGTCCGCGCCGACTCCCGTCAACCGGTCGCGCTTCCAGGGATCGGGCTTGCCCGACCGGCCGGCTTCGTCGCTGGCGACCGCGATGGCCACGCCGCCCGCCTTCTTGATGTTCATGATCTCCACGTATCCGTCGCCGAATCCGAGGAGGGACGACCCGTCCACATGGTTCTCGCGCAGGATCCGTTCGATCACCATTTGCTTCGAGTAATTCGTGTAATCGTCGATAGCGCCATAGACACGGTCGCCGAAATAGGGAATCAAACCGAGGAGCGAAGCTTCCTCCATAACATATTTCTCGTCGGTCCCGCTCGCCAGGTACATCCGAAGCCCGCGTCCGGAAATGGCCGAGAGCATCCCGAAGGCGCCGGCGACGAGGTAATCTTCTGGTCCGGCCGAGCCGGAACGCAGCGAATCGCGCCGATGCCTGATCTTGTCCATCAGCCGGTCGTGGTACTTCGCTTTGTATTCGAGCGGGTCCCTGGGCTTCCCCCCGCGCATCCGGATCTCCTCGGCGAGCCGGATCATCTGATAGATCGTCTGCTTGCCGGTGAGCCGGGTCACGAACTCATGGCAGGAGCGCGAGATCTCGTCGGGGGATTCCCGCGTGCCCGTGGCCATGATCTCTTCGGTCATCATCGCCACCATCACCTGGGGCCAGCCTTCCCGGATCAGGCTCAGGGTGCCGTCAAAATCAAAGAGCACGTCTTGGAATGGAATTCCGGGCCCGATCTCGTGGAGGATCTCGACGGAAGTCCCGGGGAGGAAGCGTGGCCGCGCGTTGCGCCTCTCGGTCCCGCTGTAGTCTTCCTCGATGAAGGAGGGGGAGCTCTGGCCAGGGTGCTTATCAATTCTCATGGAAGGAGTCCCTTCAAGTATATCGGCCGCCTTTTTCCTAGTCAAACCCCTCGAGTCCCCGGCATGAATGCCGGGGCTTGTTCGGGGTTACTACGGGGAGCAGTAAGTATATTACATAATCCTTGCTGCTCCCCGAGTACTAGCCGGGCGATAGAGAAATCTGAAGACAATTATATCCTGCCCGGCTTAGTAACCCTGAGCCTCGCTTCTTATCCCCGCCCTGAAAGGCGGGGCTTAGCGTCGGCGAACGGGTCAACGCCGGAGTACGGGCCGATCTTCGGTTTATTGCGCAGGTCGCTAAGGTCGAAATGCTTGCCGTCGAGCGCCCATGACCCCCCCCACCCAATGGCCTTATCTTCCCCGCCAGCTGACCATGTATTCCGTGTCCGCCGGCAACGGGGAGACCTGAGGGTCAACGATCTCCCACGCGCCGGGGAGTCCCAGCTCCTCGGCGGTCAGGCCAAAATGGCACATGGCGATGCCGATATCGATGCGCTGCAGGTCGGCCATCCTGAAGAACCTGCTCCGGCTGCGATCATATCCTTTGGTGCGCCGAAGATAGAAGTGAAAGATAGCTTTTTCGGGGACTTTCAGGATCCGCCACGGCTGCTTGTTCGAGGCTGACGGCCCCAGGCGGACCATCTCGATGGGCTCAGCGTAAGCCCCCGCGGTCGAGCGCGTGAGGGGCCTGTCGAAGCTTCCCGAGAAGAACAGATCCTCCCACGGGGATCTTGTGTCAGCTGCGGCGCCCCGGCGGAAATACGCATCCAGAAGGCGCGGTTTCGCGGCCGCGTATCCGACCGCGACCACGGCGGGGACGGACTCGTGGTCCCCTACCCGAACCGCGCCCTCAAAACGGCTTTTCCGAAAAGTTCCGCCCAGCCAGCATGTTCCCAGGCCGAGGTCCGTCGCCAGGAGGATGGCCGCCTCCATGACGTAACCGAGGTCCTCGAGGTTCCTCCCGTGTCTCTCCATGGCTCCGACGAGGAATCCCGCGGGATGCTTGACCACGCCGTAGGTGCCCAACCCTTTCAAGGCGGCGGCGTCGCTCTCGCGGGCCATGACCAACTGAAGCCGGGTTTTCGTCCCGAACGGTCCCTCCCGGAGGGAGGAGAGATGATCGTTCAGCGTCGCTTCCTTATCGGGCCCGATCCGGGTTTCGGCGTATGTCCGCGTGGATATGCGGGCCCTGATGACATCCATGATCGGTCTCGTGAGCTTCATCATTCTCTCCTGGGCATTGCGCCCGACCTACCCAATCTCATTTTCCTGTTTCCCTCTGGCCTTTGCGCAGGTTATGCCGTTTCCTCTGTTGCCCTCCGTCAGGTCTCATGCCATCGATATCGCACTCTCCGTCGGCGAACGGCCGGCCATCGAAGCGCCGGCCCCGACGCCGACGTCGAGGACGTCTCGGCCGGTCTCAGAACATTTGGCCGGCGTTGAGGTAGATACCTATCCCCTCGTGGCTGAAGCCGATATCCGCGCGGACGACGAAATCCGACAGGAAGTAACGCAGCCCGAACCCGGCGTCGAAGGCGATCTTCTTGAGTTCGATGTCGCGCAGGGTCGGCCAGACGAGTCCGCCTTCGGCAAAAACCGCCCCGCCGATCTTCTTCCAGACCGGAAAGCGGTACTCGGCGCAGCCAAGAAATTTGCCTTTGTCCGTGAACCGGTTCAGGACATAGCCGCGTAACGCGGACATGGTCGAGCCGCCGCCGAGCGTGGACAGGTCCCAGAGCGGGACGGTGGAACCATTGACGTCCTGGGCCAGGCCGCGGACCGACACAGCGTCCTTCTCCCCGAAGACCTGGTGGTAGACCCTCAGATCAAGAGTCCAGCGATAGAACGTCCCGGCTTCGTTGCCGAGGGCCGGGCCGGCGAGATCGTTTTGCAGGGAGAAACGGACGCCTTTCGTGGGGTTGATCTGGCTGTTCGACGTGTCATAGCGAAACGTCAACGACAGGAACGGAGAGAATTCATTCCCCTCCTTGGTCAGGAGGTCCGTATAGGCCCGGTCCGGGGCGACGTTTGACGTCCGATACTCCCGGAGGACATAGGCGGCTTCAAGAATGAGTGCGGGATTAAAGGCATGGCCGAACGTCAAGGACGCCTGCTGCATCAAGTATGTAGCGTAGGAATCAATATCGGTCCCCAATCTCTGGGAATCCGGGCCGATGCCGTAGAAATAATACCTGAGATACCTATCGGATTCGACCTTGACGTCGAGTGACAGGTCATATCGTTTGCCCTGGCGGATCGAGAGATCGGGGATGGAAAATGTCAACATGTACCACTGCTCGCTCTTGGTCGAAAGAAAGAGGGAAAGGGCGAAGGCCTCGTCGCGGCGGAGGATGTTCACCGTTTTGGCGATGGCGCCGAAGCCGATCCCGACGTCCGTGGTGTAGACGGCATAGGGGAAAATGCTCAGGGGCCGTTGGTGCTCGGGCTGGTCGTCGGCGCAAAGAAGCGCCGCGGCCGCAAGGAAGAGCAGGCAAAAACTGCACAAGCACAGGCTGAAGGTTCTGGAGTTCACAAAATCCCTTGCCCCTCCGGGCGACGATTCCTCGGGCCTTTATGGCGCCGGGTGCATCAAAGTGCCTCGCGATGCTCCCTATATAAACGTTGAAGGCTCCGGCCTTGTCAAGGACTTCGTTGGGGCGCGGCGGGGAATTCCCGGCGAAGGGCCTTTACCGGAGTCGCTCATGGACGCGCTCGAGCGAGATGGGGGGTCATTGAGCCAGGACGATCCGCATCCTATTGAAATCGAAAGTGACGGCGTAGGGCCTGAAGAAGCTGTGCGAGATGAGCCCGCCGATATGGAACCCGAAGGCGTCCTCGAGGGTGAAGGGGCCGCTGAATACGCCCGGGACATCCTTTTCTCTTGCTCCGCCGAACGATAACTCATCGACAACAAAGGGGAAAACCTCGACCTTGCCGCCGCCGCCGATCCCTTCGCCAGCCGGGCTTCCCGGGAGCTTGATACCCGCCTCGCGGATCGTTGACTCCGGGCAGGTGAACCCGGCCCCGGCCAGCCCCGTATCCACGAAAAAGAGCAGCGGGAGGCCCTTGTTCAGGGTTCCCCAGCCGACCATGTAATGGTCACCGGCCATCCAGAATGGGACGATGACGCTTTTTTTCCCCCGCGTTTCCTTTTCGAAGGCCGCCGCATCCTCTGAAGTCCGCCGCCTCAGGACGAGCCGGCCTCCAGGATAATCGAGAGTCGGCAAAAAATGATAAAGAAGCACGGTCCCGATGATCCCATCGACCTGGAGTCCGCCGAAAACAGGCCCGGAGAACTGCCGGACGGGCATGACATGGACCGGGAGATCCGTGACGGTGAAATCGCCGAGGGTCAGTGTATCCGCCCGGCCGAACTCGAAACCGGACTTCTTTCCGCCGGCGAACGTCCCCATCTCCGAGCCGAAAAGGGGCAATTTCGCTTCCTTGGCGAAGTCCTTGTCGATAATCAGCTCGGCTCCACCCGTGTCAATAAAGAAATTCACCTTTTTCCCTGCGTTGACCTGGACTTCGACGACGGGCAGAGGATCCGTCACGACGAATCTCAGAAACGAAATCCCGGGTTTGCCTTCGATGCGGTACGGCGAGACGCCTTTGAAACTCTCCATCTGGGCCGCCTTTGTCTCCCGCCCGGTGGCTTTGAACAGAGGGGCCGCTTCCCGAAATCGTCGGCCCTGTACCAAGCCTCAGCCAGGAGGGAAAGAGCCGACCGGTCGTCGGGCTTCATTTCGAGGGCCCTGGCCAGCTTCTCCCGGGCCTCTCCCAGTCGGTTTGAGAGAAGGGCGATATATCCCGACCGGAGCACGGCCCGGAAATATCCGGGGTCCCCCCTCGGAATTTGCAGGTAAGCTTTTTCAGCATCGGCGAACTTGCCGGCCTTGAACAGGGCGTCGGCGCTTTCCCGGCTCTGGCGCGCATTCCCGCTTTGAACGCTCGCAGCCATCGAGAATAACGAAATCAAGGCAGCCGTCTTAATGATCCTGAGCGACGATGTCATGCGTTTTCCTCCTTGACGTGTCCAAGCGGCGGCCGGCTTCCCTCTGTTCAGCGAGGGGAAAAGAGAGGTTCCGCCTGACCTCAGGGGAGCTCCCAGCCGGGCCGGCGGGGACGGGAGAGCAACCGGTTCGCCTCTTGGTCGTTCGTGATCTTCATGCTTTCCGCGTCCCAATAGAGCTTGGCCTGCGTCTTCTTCGCGATATTCCCCAGCAGAACGAATTCCGTCAGCGGGCCGGATTCGGAAAAATCGGAGCCGGCCTTCCGTCCTTCCTTTATTGCCCGGAGCCAGTCCTGCTCGTGGCTCTCCGGAACCCGTAAGGACGCCTGATCGGGTTTCTTGACGTCCTTCATCCGCGAATACGGGAGGATCTGCGGGCTGTCGCCGTAAACGCCGGCCATGATCGTCCCCGTCTTACCGCGCAGAAGGAGTCCGCCCTCGGCGGGAAGCCTCCGGCCATCCTCAAGGTCATCCGGCCGCGGGGGCTCGAGGCCTTCGTACCAGACGAGCTTGACCGGCGGCATCCCTTCCCGGGCCCCGAAGTCGTAGGTGACAACGGCGGCGACAGGGTGTGTGTCTTCGTTCAGGTCCGTCACGCTCCCGCTGACGCTCTTCGGGTGGACGAGCTTCAAGGCCCAGCACACGGGCCCCAGGGTGTGAACGCCCCTGTCGCCCATCATGCCGCAGCCGAAGTCCCACCAGGCGCGCCAGCTCGCGGGATGATAGCAGGGATGGTAATCGCGCCAGGCCTCGGGGCCCAGCCAAAGGTCCCAGTCCAGAGTCGGGGGCACTGGCGGAGCGGTCTTGGGCTTGCGGTCAAGAATCGAGCTCCACGTCTCGTGTCCCCAAGGGTAATAGGTCAGACTGCACCAGGCATGGACCTCGCGGACCGTCCCGATCGCGCCCTCCCGCACCCAGGCCTCGATCAAGCGGGCGCCGACGCCGGACCGCCCCTGGTTGCCCATTTGGGTGACCACCTTGGTCTCGCGGGCGACCCTGGCGACATCCCGCGCCTCCTGGATCGTGTGGGTTAGCGGTTTCTGGCAATAGACGTGTTTCCCCGCCCTCATGGCGGCCACGGCGATCACGGCATGGGTGTGGTCGGGAGTGGCGATCACGACGGCGTCGATATCCTTCTGCTGATCGAGCATCACCCGGAAGTCCTTATACACCTTGGCCGCCGGGTACTTCTTGAAAGTCGGGGCCGCGTAGGCCTCGTCCACGTCGCACAGGGCGACGATGTCTTCCGTCTCCATGTTGGCCAGGTTCGACGCCCCCATACCGCCAACACCGATGCCCGCGATGCGGAGCCGGTCGCTGGGCGCCGTCCGCCCCGGCCCTCCCAGGACGTGCCGGGGCAGGACGGTGAATCCGGCGGCCGCGACGGCTGTTTTCAGGAAATCGCGGCGGTTGGCCGTTTTTCTCATGATCGCATCCATAGATAGAGGCTCCTTTCTCAAGGTGTCTTGAGGTCGCCGACGAGACCTCCGTCACCCGGGCAGAAAGCCCGGATATTGGCTTCGGGAGTTTCCGGAGGCACCTCGCAGCCCGGCATCAGGATGAACCGCTCCCCTCCCTTGCGCAGGCACTCGCGAGCCGCCGCGGCGACGGTCTCCGGCGTGCCTTGAAGGAGAACTGCCACGGGGTCGAAATTGCCGCAGAGCGTTACGCCGGGTCCGACCGTCCCCCTCGCCTTTTCTAGCGGGACCATCCAATCCAGGTCGATGACGTCAGCGCCCGTCCGGACCATGAGCCCGACGATCGGGGCGGTGTTTCCGCAAATGTGAAGTTTCACGGCCGCGCCGGCGTCATGGATCGCGGCGACGAGCCGGGTCTCGAGCGGCAGGACGAGGTCGCGGTAAAGGGCAGGGCCGACCAGGCTCGCGGCGGCGTCGCCGATGCCGATCATGTCGGCCCCGGCCGCGATCTGGGCCCGGGCGAAGGCGATCGCGTTTTCGATCACGATCTCCACCGCGGCGAGGTAAAGCTCGGGCCTGTCGATCAGGTCGAGCATCGCCTTCTCGACGCCGCGCAGGTCGGCGTATTCAGCGAGCGGGCCTTCGACCCACCCGAGGACGCTGTGGGTCCGGCCGACGGCCTCCGCCAGCTTGCCGACGGACTCCACGCGCTGGCCCATCCGCCCGCCGGCGGCGACGTCGACGGGCCGCAGCTTGCGGATGTCGGTGTCAGAGTTGATGAGGTATCCGCGCGGCCGACCGACGCCCTCCTCGGGGTAATCGAATTCCATGCCGAAGCCGGAAGCTTCCCGCCAAGGGTCGCTGATGGCGCTCGCCTGGTCGATCCCGAAGGCTTTCGTCACCGCCAACTGGGCGCTGACAAGGACATCACCGTCCAGATAATAATCCCGGTAGGCCCGGTGGATGTACTGGGCGGCCCAGGCCATGAAGATCGGGGTGACCGCCGGCCTGTCGCATGGCCGGCCGGCGATGACCGCGTAGAGCCTTTCCTTGGACGTCACCCGAGGGCCACCTCGCGGGCCCGGAAAGGGAAAATGTACCAAATCTCCGGGGAGATTTTCAAGCGTTGGAGCTGGCCCTGATCGAGGCCATTTTTCTGGGATGGGGTCCTCGAGCAATGTATTGACATTTAAAAAAAATTGGGTCTATGATACGCGGATAGGGGAAAACAGCAGGAGAGATCTTCATGAGACGCTCGACGGTCATTATCGTTTTATTCATTTCCCTGGCTCTCTCCCAAGGCCTTCTTTACGGGCAGTTCAAGCCCGAGGAGATCGCCCGCCGCGGCGAGATGGAGACGTTCCTCCTCACGGCTGAGATCGTCCGGTTCGAGCCCGTCGGCGAGGGCGTTACCCATCCCTACCGGCTCCACCTGAAGAAAGGGGATTTCGAGGCCACGGCGTTCTGGAAGAACCCCAGCGGGATGATGAACGGCGCCCTGGAAGGCTGGCAGTATGAGATCGCCGCCTACCGGCTCGACAAGCTCATCGGGCTCAATATGGTCCCGGTCACCGTGGAGCGCGAATTCCAGGGCAAGAAGGGGGACCTGTCGCTCTACGCCAAGCACAAGTTCAGCCTCCTCGAGGTCGCCGACAAAAACATCCCGACGCCCGACGAGGCCCTTGATCGGGTCAACAAAGCGAAATGGCTGACCAGGGCCTGGGACAGCCTGGTGGCCAATGACGACCGGACGCAGCAGAACATCCTCGTCACGGAGGACTGGCGGACGATCCTCATCGATCACTCCCGGGCCTTTCGGTCCACGAAGGAGTTCACCGAGCGGCTCATGTACGGGGCCAACGGGATCAAGAAATCCAAGGCCGGAAGCCCTTTCCTCTTCCGGCGGCTGCCGCGCTGGTTCGCCGAGAAGATCAAAGGGCTGGCCTTCGAGTCGGTCAAGGGAGCCGTCGGCGGCACGCTGACAGACGTGGAAATACGGGCGATCCTCATCCGGCGCGACCTTCTCATCAAGGAGATCGAAGGCATGATCAAGGAGCAAGGTGAGGCCAAAGTCCTTTATGAGTGAGGCGATCTCGTGTCGCCCCCAAGTTCATAGGATCAATAGGAGGGTACCGATGAAAAAGACATTGGTGGCTGCGGTCCTTTTATGTCTGTCCTTTCTATGCGTCCCAGCTCTTTTGGCTCAGCTCACGCCCGCGGAACTGGCTCAGCAAGCCCAATGGGAGGACTTTTTGAAGACGGCGGACGTCGTCGGCCAGAAACAGCTAAGCGGTGAGGAGGCCGTGACGAACCCCTGGGTCCTGACCCTCAAGAAAGGCGATGTCACCCATCGGGGTCTGTGGAAGAACGCTCGGGGCCGGCAAAAAGGGTATGTCGAGGGCTGGCAATGGGAGATCGCCGCCTATCGGCTGGACAGGCTCCTCGGCCTCAACATGATCTCGCCGACGGTCGAACGCCGCTTCCAGGGGGACCTGGGCTCCTGCCAGTACTGGATCGACGACACCATTTCGCTCAGGGACAGAGAAAAGGAGAAGATCAAGATGCCGTCCTACAAGGTCTTCAACTGGAACAGGGCGACCTACCTGCAGCGTTTCTTCGACAACCTGATCGCCAACGAGGACCGGAGCCAGGGCAATATCCTGATCACCAAGGATTGGAGGATGATCCTCATCGACCACTCCCGGAGCTTCCGGACCTCGAAAAAGCTCATCTACACGGAAAGACATCCGGAAGGGCCGAAGCTCATGAGCGAGCTGCCGCGGGCGATCGTCGAGAAAGCCAAGGCCCTGACGTTCGAAAGCATCAAGGGTGCCGTTGGTGATTACCTGACGGATGACGAGATCAAGGCCGTCTTGATCCGCCGGGACCTCATCCTGGAAGAAATCAACAAGCTCATCCAGAAAAATGGAGAGAATAACGTTCTGTACTGAGTCCGGATGCTCGACCTGAGCTACCGTGATTTGAAAACCGTCCAGGGCTCGGCGGGGCGGCTTTTCAGGTAGCCGGCAAGATAATCGTACTGCCGGTGGGCCTTAAGGAATTTTTCGGCGTCAAAGGGGATATCGCAGGAACTTCCCCATTTCCCCCAGAAGGACATTCCCAGGGCCATCCGCGCGTCCACGACCTTGCCGTCCAGGGCGCCGCCCGGGTAATAGGGCTTGGCCCAGGAATTTCCGGGACCTCCGGCCGGGTCGGGAGCCAGCTCCCAGTGGCCGCAGATCGTGCGGTCGCCGGGCAGCTCCTTGCCGGCATAGACATCGTAATGGTCGGCCAGCATGATCTTCGCCCGTTCGACGTCGACCTTTCCCGTCCATGTGTCAAATAGCTCGAGCCAGCGCACCCGCCTGGCGATGTCGCTGAGCTTGATGTTGTCGAAATCCGCGCCGGTCTCTTCGCGCAGCAGCGGGATGTTCTCGGTGATATTGGACCCGCTGTAAAAGCCGTCCCGCGTCCGCTCTATGGAATGGTGCTTGAGCCCCAGCTCGAGCCGGGCGATCTCGTTCGTGCGAACGTCGCCGAAGAGCCAGGTGTTGGCGTAGCCCCCGTTGTTGCCGTCGATCATGCCCTTCAGGCATTCGTCCAGGCCGGCGGCGTACTGCATCGCCCTGCGGATCCGGATGAACTCCGGGAGCCCGCCCGGGTCGAAGCCTTTGAAGTCGTCGATGGTCGTTTCGGTCCCCACGAGGCCCGACGAGCAGACGAAGAAGTCCGTGCCGCTGTGGATCCCCGCCGGGAAGGCCTGCATCAGCATCCGGTATCCTTTTTCGGGCACGAGGTCGATGACCACGTTCGAGCTGCACGTCACGAACGGGGCCCACGTGTTGTGGGCCATGACGATACGCCCGTCGGCCGTGGCTTTTCCGGTGGCGATGAAGGCGCTGCAACCGCCGGTTTTCGGGGTTTGGCTGCTTTCTTTTTGGGACCAGGGATACCAGTAGCCCATGATCTCAGACGAGGCGTTCAGCAAAACGATGTCGCCGTAGCTCGCGTCGACTCCGGCTTTGCGCGCTCCCGCCGTAATGCCCTCCATTTCCTCCCGGAACTCTGGGTCGATCTTCGGGACGAACATCCCAAGCGTCTGCTCGACAAAAAAGGACCATTCTTTGCCCCTGTCCCGCCAAGTGACGTACTTTTCGACCCGGAGGCTCTCCGCGATCTCCTTGGCCAGGAGATAGCCGTGTTGGAAACCGCGGGCGAAGGGTTTGCCCTCGATGTGGAGGAAGATCCAGCCGTTCGACTCCCGCCGGGCCGCCGTGCCCAACCAGGCCTGTTCCTCCTTGGACAAGTCTGCGCCGAGAACCAGGCCCGCCGTGACGGACGCGATGAGCAGAAAGAAGATGACCCTTTTTGATGAACGCAACCGATGCTCCTTTCTAATAACGGTCCCGGCCCGCCGGGACGCTGGCCGGAGGAGCGCCCGTGGTCATGAGCGGAGCAATGCCTTTTCCGGCGATCGAGGCGTTAAAAGCGGGAAGTTCCCTGTCGATCAAGTTCCGGAAGAGGGCCTGAACTTCCCCGATCTCTTTTTCGAAATCGGCCACGAGG
>CAWCND010000026.1:0-53281 GCA_963796835.1 Candidatus Aminicenantota bacterium
AGGCTCAAGGCTTCAAGCCCGGTCCGGGAGACCCGCTCAAGGCCGAGCGACAGGGATTCAACCTCGCGCAGGGCCGGAGAGGAAGCGACGTAGGGCAGGACCAATGGGTGGTTGTCCGTCCAGCAGACGAGCGTCGCTCTCAGGTCTTCGGCTAGAGCCGGGTCTCTTGTTTCGATATATCGCTCGACTTTGACTTTAAAGGCCCGGGCGACGAGCGACTCAGGGAAGCAGGCGTCGGCAAACCTCGTCAAGGGCGAGAGGGTGAGTACGTCAGGCCCTGGTTGCCGCGCTCATAGCTCTTCAAGGGCTCGGCGGCCCGGCCAGAACCGAGAGCGGACCGACGTCCGGGGTCCCGGCCAACCGCCTGAGCATCATCCCTGGTTCTTGAGATGGGTCAGGCCCAGCTCTTCGAGGTCGACCTCGACGCAGGGACAGTCTGCCGATACATGTCGTCGACGTTGTTGACGGACCGCGGGGACCAAAGCCGTTCGGCGATCGCCGCCGTCCTCGGCCAGATCCGCGAATCGATCGTCTCGGGCGTGACCATCTCGCCCCACATGGTCGCCTCGCCGCCCAGAATAAGGGCCTTCTGGGCGTCGGTCAGGGGCGAGCTCGGCCGGGATGGGGTCATTCAGATAATGCTCTGCGGCCGGCTGGCAGAGGTCGATGTAATAGCCGTTCGACAGGATTCCCTGATAGCCCTTTTGGGCCGCTTCGACCAGGGCCTGCGGTCCCGCGCCAGGAATGGATGACGATGTTCGTCGGCAGGCCCGGCTCGAAGATCTCGTCCCAACCGACCATCTTCTTGCCGTACTTGGTCAGGATCTTCAGGATCCGGCGGTTGAAATAGGCTTGAAGGGCGTGGTTCGTCGGCCAGCCCGTTCTTCTTCATGAAGGCCCGGATGGCCCTGTTCGCGTTCCACTGGTCGGGGTTGACCTCGTCTCCGCCGATATGGATATAAGGGTCGGGGAAAAGGCCGGCCATCTCCTTGAAGAACTTGTCGAAAAAGCGCGAAGACCCGCTCGTCGGCGGGATTGAAAGCCGGGCCGAAAACCCCGAAATGCCGTTCGAGGGCATATGGGCCGGGCGCGCTGGCGTATTCCGGATATGCGACGAGCCAGCTCGTCGAATGACCCGGGATGTCGAATTCGGGCATGACCCTGATGGCCCGGTCCGCGGCATACTCGATGACATCTCTGATCTGGGCTTGAGAATAGAAGAGCCCGTCCGACCCCGCCAGGGCGAGCTTCGGGAAGGCCCGGGATTCAACCCGGAAGCCCTGGTCCTCGGTAAGGTGCCAGTGGAGGACGTTCAGCTTGACGGCCGCCATTGCGTCCAGGTTCCGTTTGATGACGTCCACCGGCTCGAAATGTCGCCCGGAATCGATGAGCAGGCCGCGCCATGTGAACCGCGGTTGATCCTGGATCTCCACGCACGGGAAAAAGTACCCCGCCTCGTCGGCGCTGAGGAGCTGGAGCAGGGTTTCCAATCCCCAAACGACGCCGATGTCCGTCTCGGCAGTGAGAGTGATGCCTTCGGGCTTGACCGTCAGCGTATAGGATTCGTTTTCATGAGGCTGGAGCTTCCCGACGGCCAGATACTTGTAGACAATGCCCGGCTTCCCCTGAAAGGACTGGTCGGCGAGGAAATCCTGTTTCAAGAAAATCCCGGTCCGACCGCCGAGCCGGGACATGAAACGGACCGCCGACCTGAACGCCCTCGGGCTCGCCGATCCCTGGCCCGCGATGGCCAGGTTATCATCGACCCTGAACCTCCCGGGCGCCACGGTCACTTTTTCGGGGACAGGCATGAGTCCGAGGACCCCCCGTCCGGAATCCGCCAGGCCGGGGAGGGCCAGAAGGACCGCCAGCAGGCCGGTCATGAGGACTGAGGGAAACTCCGGATTTGCAAATCTCTTCATGGCCTCCTCCTTCTTCCCACCGCTCTTTTCGCCGCCCCGCGCGGATGGGCACACAGCCTCCCCTGCCGACCGGCCCCAGGCGTGTTTCCGGCCGGGGGCTCAGGCGGTCCTAATTGATATTCCCGACAAGCGGGTCGGGCTTGACAGTGATTGTCTTTGTTTCGACATCCTTGCCGTCGATATTCAGGACGGCTTTGTACGTGCCGCTCGGGGCCTGGAGGCCCCTGCCGAAGCGGCCGCCTCCCATGCCGCCCATCATGGGCGGCTGGTCCTGGCCCTGGGGCGGGCGCCTATTGAGGGACCAGAAAACTCTCTGGAGGCCCTTCTTGGCCGTGCCCGTCATTTCCTGGATGAGATTGCCCTCGAGGTCTTTGATGGTCACCTTGACGGTCTTGGGCTCGGACTTGAGCCAGTAATAAATGGTCGCGCCGATCGGAGGATTATCGACCTTGGCGAACTCCCCGTACTGCTCTCCGCCCTGCTCCAGCCTGTTCCAGCGGATGGCGTCCTTGATGTCAAAGAGCACGGCGTCTTTTTGGAAGGACTCGGGCTTGAATTCCTTGATCGGGCCGATGTCGGCGATATAGAAACCACGCCCGTAGGTGCAGATGACCAGCTCGCGGTCGCGCTTCTGGATGGCCAGGTCGCGGACGATGACGTTCGGGGCCGTGGTCGAGAAGGGGGCCCAGGTCTTGCCCTTGTCGAAGGTCACGGAGACCCCCAGGTCGCCGGAGATGTAGAGGACCGCCGGGTTGTCGGGATCTTCTTTGACGTCGAAGAGCGGGTTCATCAGCTTGCCGGCGATGTCCTCCCAGGTCTTGCCCTTGTCGCGGGTGACATAGAGCCAGGTCTTGTCCTCGTTGTGGGTCCGGTAGCCGCTGAAGGCCACATAACAGACATTTTCATCGAACCGGGACGGGACGACCCACTTGACCCAGCGGTCGTAAGGGATGAGGTCACCCTTGACGCCCTTCTTGGGCTTGCCCGAGGCGTCATAGAACTGGGCCGTGACATTGACCCAGGTCACTCCCCCGTCGGGGCTCATCTGGACGTTGCCGTCGTCCGTGCCGGCCCAGTAGAGGCCAGGCGTCTTGGGCGATTCGGCGAAGGTGTAGATCGTCGGGTACTGGAGATTGGTTTTCTTCGACAGCTCGATCCGCGACTTGTCGGCCTTGGTGAGGTCCGGGCTGACGGTCTGCCAGGTGTTCGGCTCGCCCCGGCTCAGGGACGCGATGAACGAATTGGGAGCAGACGAAGACGATGCCCGGGTTATGCGGCGAGAGGACGATCGGGGCGTTCCACTGGTATCGCTGCTCGGGCTTGCCTTCGTCCCTCTCCTCCGGAGTCGTCCGGCGGGCCAGGGGGATCATCGCCCCGGTCCGGAGGTTCCGCCGCATCGACGAGCCGAACTGGCTCTCCCAATAGATATACTCCGGGTTCCACCAGTCGCGGACGACGTAGAAGCCGTCGCCCGACGGCAGGTAGGTCCAATCGCGGGCGAAGACCCCCCACTGGTTGCGCGTCTGGGAAGGTCCGATCCAGCAGCCGTTGTCCTGGGTCCCGCCCATGACGTTATAGGGCAGCTCGTTGTCGACGGACACGTCGTAGAACTGCTGGGCGCTGATCGTCGATTTCTGGATCCAGTGCTTGCCGCCGTCCCAGGTCTCGCAGGCTCCCCCGTCGTTCGCGGTCATGATATGGTTCCCGTTGGCCGGGTCGACCCAGACGGCGCGGTGGTCGACGTGGGTCTTGTAGGCGCCCTGGTCCCACGGGCGACCTTGAACGTCTTGCCGGCGTCGGTCGAGGACGTCACGTTCGTATCCGGGCAATAGACGACCTGGTCGTTGGTCTGGTCGACGACGATCCGGCCATAATAGCCGGCCTCGGTCTGGTTGACCAGGGCGCTGCCGCCCGAGAGCTTGTACTCGGTCATTTTCTTCCAGGTTTCGCCCTGGTCCTCGGACCGGTAGATGACCCCCGACCTCTTGACCGTCTCCTGGTTGCGCAGGGCCTCGGCGTAAAGGATCTCGAGGACATGCCTGTTGATGATCTGGGCCCGGCCCTTGGCCTCGGTCGAATCCGGCTTGGGGGCCTCGGTCTTGAGGAGGGCCTCGATAGCCTTGACGTTGGCCATGAGTTCCTTGTTCTTTGAGAAGGACTTGCGCGCCGCGGCGTTGAGCTTGGCCACGTCAGCGCCCGTTTTGGTCAGGAAGTCCTTGTCCCGGACGAGTTCATTGAGCTTCTTGGCCAGGTCGGCTTCGGAGGTCGGCGGCGGGCGGAGTGAACTTGGCCAGCTTGGCGATCTCGGGAGGGATCTTATAGGCCTTGAACCGGTTGAAATACCAATCGTCGCGGAAAACTTGCCCGGCCCGGAAGTCGGCCACTCCGTCGCGGAGCGCGAAGCCGAGGTCGACCTCTTCGTCAATGCGGGCGTAGAGGATGTTGGGGTTCTTCTCGAAGACCGCCAGGCCCGTCCTGCCCACGTCGAGCGCCGACCGGCAGGCCGGCCGTCAGTTCCTTCCAGGTCTTGCCGCCGTCGGTCGTCTTGTAGAGGTGGTTCCCGGGCTGGCGGTCGATGTAGGTCCAGGCCCGGCGGAACGTCTTGTAGGCCGCGGCGATGACGATGTCCGAGTTGCCCGGGTCGATGACGAAGTCGGCGACGCCGCGGTCCTTGACCGGGAAGACGTTCGTCCAGGTCTTGCCGCCGTCGGCCGTTTTGAAGAGGCCCCGCTCGCAGTCCATCTCATTGTCGTAGAGCTTGCCCTCGGCCGCGCGTAGGCGATGTCGGGGTTTTTCGGATCGACCGCGACCTTGGGGATGAAAAAGCTCTTCTCCAGGCCGGCCTTGACCCAGGTCTTGCCGGCGTCCGTGGACTTCCAGAGGCCGTTGCCATGGGCGGAGGCCCGGGCGTGCATCGGCTCGCCCGTCCCGAGGTAGAGGATCTTTGGGTCGGACGGGGCAATGGCCAAGTAGCCCATGCTCATGTTGCCGTATTTGTCGAAAATGGGCTCAAAATGGATGCCGCATCCTCGGTCTTCCAGAGGCCGCCGCTGGCCGTCAGGACATAGTAGGTTAGGATCTGGCCGCGGGGGACGGCGAATTCCGTGATGCGTCCAGAGAAAATCGACCGGTCCGATCCATCTCCAGGCGAACTGGTTGAGGTCTTCGGTCGTGATCGGGACCGTGGCCTGGGCCGGGGCCGGCTTTTCCTCCTTCTTCTGTCCTGGGGCCTGAGGGAGCGCCAGGACAGAGACGGCGAGGACCGCTCCGAGAAGCAAGCCGCTCAATTTAAAAGGTCGATGGCGACGGATCATGAGGGTTTCTCCTTGGTTCAAGAGTGAGACACTTTTATAGCATAGCACAGATATAGCACGGGGGGTCGGAAAAGCAAGAGAGAGAATATCGACGGGGGAAGGGGGGGCCGGCCGAGGAAACTCCCCGGCCGGCGGACGCGGGCTTCGGGCGGGGTCCCGGCCTTCAGCCCTCGATCTTTTCGACGACGATGGTCAGGTTGGAAGCGAGGGCCGCGATGGCTCCGACCGCAGCCAGGATCGGAACGACGAGCGCCCCCACGACCCCGACCGTCAGGGGGATCTCCATGAAGGTCTTGCCCTGCTCGTCCTTGAGGATGATCCGTCGGGCGTTGCCTTCATGGATGATCTCTTTGATCTTGTTGATGATTTCTCCGCCGTTGACCCGGAATTCCTCGGTCCTCGTTTTTTCTTGGCCTTTCTTCTCATCCATCTCAAGCCTCCGTTCCGTCCCGTAAAGAGAGCGTCGGGCTCCGCGCGCCCGATGCCGCTCATCTTGTTCTACGTCAAAGGTCGGGAAAGAGTTTCTTCAGGACAGCCAGCGATTCTGGAAAAAGCCCGGCCAGGGGCACGGACTCCCAAGCGGCCGACTCGACCTGCCAGGCCGAGGCCGGGGATCTCCTGAGCCTCAGGTCGAAGCGGTAATAGTCCCCCGCATATCGGATGAGCTTCCGGAAAACTTCGGCCGCTCCCGAGGAGAGCATGGCTTCGGCCCGGACCCCGGCCCGGCCGTCGGTCCCTATCGCATCGACCTTGACGCTCAGGAGATGGATCACGATCCCGGTCCTCCCGAAATAGTCCCGGACGAGGGCCTCGGTGGCGCGTTTGTCCCGCCCCTCGAAATCGGCGTAGTCTTCCGTCAGGCGGTCCATCAGGGCAGCGAGGTCGCGTTTTTCGGCGAGGGAGATCGTCCGCTCCACGAACTCACGGATCCGGTCCTCCTCGGACGGGCGGCCGCAGAACGGAATGATAAACGCCGCTAAAACAATGATGGCGAAAAGCCTGACGGCTCGCATCTCCGGACTCCCCGAGCTCCCGGCGAACGTTCAGCCCTTGGCGGCCCGATAACAGAGATCATCCGGCGCCGCCGCCCCCACCGCCTCCTCCCCCGCCCCCGCCGCCGCTGAATCCTCCTCCGCCCCCTGAGGAATAATGGGCGGCCGCGGTGCTGGCCTGGCTGACGGCCGTGGCCATGTGCTCGATGCTGCCGATCATCCCGGCCAGGTTCCCGGTCGACAAGAACGAGGCCTGGCTGGCTCCCGCGTACCACGCGGGGACTGCCGCTCGCTCGTTTTGGAGGATGACCGGGAGGGCCTTGAGGATCTTCTTGGCGTTCCCGAAGAGGATCCCGAAAACAAGGTAGGACTCCCAGAGCTTCAGAGCTTCGGGCGGCAGCTCCTGGAATTCGGAGAAGTCGTTAAGGAAATGCCGGAAGGCCTTCCACATCTCGTTCTCACGGGCCCAACCCTGGGTCCGTCGCTTCAGGGTCGGGACCAAGACGGAGGCCAGGACGAGCAGGACTAGGTTGAGCGTCAGGATCGCGACCGGCAGGGAAACGGCCAGGAAGACGTTCCGGGCCCTCAGGCTTGCGGGCTCGAGGAACTCAAGGGGTTTAGTCTCTTCCTTGATATCCTTGGCCCAGGACTGGTACCATTTCTGGAACTCCTGGGGCTCCTTTTTCAGATAGTCCTTGAGATTGTCCAGGGTCAGGGACGACCCTCTGCGGTCGCCGGACTCGCCCAGTTTGCCGAAAAGAAGGTCCAGGAGGTCGTGCTCATAAGGCCTCAAGGTCGGGTCGCCCTCGAATTCCTTCCTCAGCGTGAGACGCGTCTCGAACTTTTCCTTGGACCCGAACAGGCCCTGCTTTTCCACGGTCCTGTCCTCCATTCCGACCCAGCCCCGGCGCGCTAGGTCGAAGATCGTGGCCGTGAAGGCCGCCGGCGTGATCCCGCGGCCCTCGCGCAGGAGGACCTGGACGAAAGCGGGCGGCAGGTCCGAGGGGAGCTCCCGGACATACTCGGGGAGGCCGTCGAACCTGTAATCCTTTCCGATGTTCGACCACGTCCGGAAATAGAAAAGGAGCCAGAGGAGGGGTCCGACGATCTGCCACCCTCCCCAGATCCCGGGGAGCTTGATCCATTTCTGCTTGGTCCTCTCCTGCTGCTCCCGGGAGCGCTGGACGCGTTCGATGGTCTGCTCAACAAACCTCGTTTCCTCCTCTTTGATGGATCCCAGGGTCTCTCCGGTCGAGGGGACGCCGGCGACCATCCCGGCCGGCCAGACGCAACGGATCTCGAGATATTGCCGGGAAGGCACGTCGAGGGCCGAGAACCGGGCCGTCCTTTCGTCCAGGACCTCGGCCCAGCCGGTCAAGGGACCGTGACCCCAGACTTTGAGGTCGTCCTTGCTTGAGAGCGGCTCGGGCAGCCGGACCTCGATCGAGACTTTCTTAGTCGGTTTGTCCCAGGCGTCGCCAATGACTTGCCAGTAGAGCTCGCTAACGTCCGGGTAGCTCCGGATCCCCATTCCGACCCTGTAGTGGATGTGGAATGTCCGGCGTTCGTTCCGGGCCGAAAAGAACCATTTGGCCGAGAACAGGCCATGATCCGATGACGTTTCGGCCCTCATCGGCTGGCCCTTCTCGTCGCTGACGCCGAATTCCGTCAGCGACACCCCGTAGCTTCGATTCATCCGGGTGATAGAGAGCGGAATCCGGAGGTAGGCAAAAGAGAAACTCCCCCTGAACTCGTAGGCCCGGAATTCATCGAGGAGAAACGACCCATCCTTTTCGATCGCCACGTCGATCCGGACTTCGGGGAAATAATAGTTCTTGGTTTCGGCCCTGATCGGCAAGGCCATCAGGGAAACGAACAGGATGATGCCGGCCGCCCTTTTCATGGCCGCTCCCCTATTTAAGGAAGATCTCGATCACGGGCACTTCGATATCGGGCTTTTGAACGGGAAGCCTCAGCGCCACCGTGTTCTTCTCGTCCTCACCCCGCTTGCCGGGCATGAAGCCGATCTCCGTCCCCTTTTCGCTGAAGCCGACCTCGGAGGCGTCGTGGAGGAGCTGGGCGTAGGCGACCTCGCCCCGCGAACCCGTCCAGATGCAGGACGCCCATGGGCCATTCCAGCACATGGACGTAAAGGCGTTTGGCGGCCGGGTTCTAGGTCAGAAGGCAGTTCGGAGGCGCAGGGAATTCGGCCGGGCGCCTGCGTGCAGCCGTAGATCGGAACGGCCGTTGCAACTTCATCCACTGGCCGATGCCCTGGAGGCGGTCGAGGGCCCGTCTGGTCGAGAGTCCCGCGGCCCGTCGGCCCGACGTTGAGAATGAGGTTGCCGCCCTTGCTGACCGTCTCGATCAGCATGACGACGAGCTGCCGGACGGATTTCCAGGTCGATTCGTCCCGATAGTAGCCCCAGGAGCCGGAGAACGTCTGACACGTCTCCCATGGGACCGGCCGGCCGTCGGCCTTGACCCATTCCCTTGGCATGAACTGTTCGGGGGTCCGGTAGTCCCAGCCGCCCGGGACGTCGAGGAGGTCCAGGCGGTCGTTGACGATGATCCCCGGCTGGAGTTCCGCGGATCATCTTGAGCAGCTTCTCCGACCGCCAGTCGTTCCGGCCCTTGCCGTCCGGCCCGGGGAACGAATAATCAAGGAACAGGACGTCGATCTTGCCGAAGTCGGTCAGGAGCTCCCTGACCTGGTCGAACAGATAGTCCGCATACTTGTTGAGTCGCGGCCCCTGGCCTTCGCCGCGAATTCCGGGTCGTCGCGCATCGGATGGTAGCAGGTCGACGGTGTAGTCCGGATGGTGCCAATCGAGGAGCGAGTAGTAGAAGCCGACCCTCAGGCCTTCGGCCCGCATGGCCTCGACCAGCGGCTTGAGGAGGTCCCTGCCCGGCGGGCGTCTTCGGGGCCTTGTAATCCGTGAGCTTGGAGTCCCAAAGGCAGAAGCCCTTCATGGTGCTTGGCCGTCACGACGAAGTACTTCATGCCCGCGTTCTTGGCGGCCCGGGCCCACTCGGCGGGGTTGTAGAGGTCGGGATCGAAATGGTCGAAGTATTTCCGGTAGGCTTCGTCCGTGATCCTCTCGCGGTTCTTGACCCATTCGTGGCGGGCCGGCAGGGCGTAGAGCCCCCAGTGGATGAACATGCCGAACCGGGCCTCGGTCCACCATTTCATCCGGGCCTCCTTCTGGTCCGCCGTCTCCACGCTCGCCGGCAGGACGGCAGCGGACCCCGTGACCCCGAAGACGAGGACGGCCATCCAGATGAGGAATCGGGACATGGACGCTCCTGTGGCGGATTCAAGATGAGTTCCTTTTATCTTAGGCGGGCGGGAAAAGCAAGTCCTGGGCCCTCAGGTCGCCGGACGACTCTTCCCGTAGACATGGTCGATCAGGACCAGCTCGGTCTCGGGGTCGATCCCGACGAATTCGAGCCCCATGTCATAGACGTCTTCCCCGATGAGCGCGTTGACCCAACGGACCTCGGCCAGGGCCTGGACCCTCTTGCGCGATTTCGTCAGGCTGATTTCCACCCTGACCCGGGAGCCGACGGCGAGCGGCGCGTTCGTCATGATCCTGATCCCGCCGACGGAAAGGTCCTTTGTCAGGCAATAGTAGGGTTCTTTCTTTGTTCCCTGGGGGCTGCCGTCGGGGACCGGGGTGAGGACGACCTTGTTCTCTTCCTTGATCCTCGGGTCCCGTCGCCGTTCTTTCATAGTCCGCGTTTCCTTCTGCTCATGAGGCAACTTTCGTTCCGCCCCGTCCAACGGGGCCTCGAGCGGCCACCGCTCTCCCGCCGGAATCAAGGATAACAGAGACTCGGAAACCGGTCAAACGCCTCCTCATCTCCGCGCCGATCCGCTCATCCTGTCGGCCTGCTGGTTCCTTAGAGGACCGCCTCGCTTCCCCGCCGACCACGATCCCCGTCCCTCCGAAATCGAGCCTGTATTCGTTCTGCAAGCGCACGGCGAGCTCCCTTTTTTCGGTCGGACGGAGCCCGGAAAAATTGACTTCGAGCCGGACGGGTTTGAGCCATTATCACCTTCGGTCCTGAGTGATCGTCGCGACGGACGGCGTCCGGGCGGTCCCTTGGGGGATTATCTTCCAAGGGCCAATAAATGGAAAGGCGTCCCTTTCGCAGGGGCCCCACGGCTTTGACTTTTTTCATTGCGGGACGTAGGATGAGGGCACTTTCTTAGGCAAGGAGGGTGGACATGGCGGAACGGACTCTCCCTCAGCTTTTCGAGGACAGCGTCAGGGCCTATCCAACAAACGTCCTGATGTGGGAAAAAAGGGAGGGGCGCTATCAGGGGACGACCTACGCGCAAATGCGCCGGCTCGTTCATGCTTTCGCCGCCGGGCTCAGGGGACTGGGTCTGGCCAAGGGGGACCGGGCCGCCCTTATTTCCGAGGGCAGGAACGATTGGGTCATGAGCGAGCTGGGCATCCTATATGTCGGGGCCGTCAATGTGCCCATCTCCGTCAAGATCGACGAGCTTTCCGACCTCAAGTTCCGGCTGGCCCATGCGGGATGCCGGATGGCCATCGTTTCCGGGACCCAGGCCGCCAAGATCCGCCAGGTTAAAAAAGACCTGCCCGACCTCGAAAAAACAATCATCCTGGACGAAATGCCTTCATTTGAGTCCGATGAAATCTACGCCGGCGAGGTCCTCAGGCGCGGCGAAGAGGTCCTCCGAACCCGTCAGAAGGAATTCGATGAAACCTGGCCCGCAGTCAGGGAAAGCGATTACGCCAATATCTGCTATACGTCCGGCACCACGGCCGACCCCAAGGGCATCATTCTGACCCACCGGAATTATACGGCGAACATCGACCAGGGCCGGGGCCTGGTCGATTGCCCCGAATACTATGTCAGCCTGATCATCCTCCCCTGGGACCATGCCTTCGGCCACACCTGCGGGATCTACAGCCTGATGAAGAGCGGAGCGGCCATCGCCTCTACTGAGCCCGGCCGGACCGCCCTCGAAACCCTGAAGAACGTCCCCAAGAACATCAAAGAGACCCGACCCCATCTCCTCCTCAGCGTCCCCGCCCTGGCCAAGAATCTCCGGAAGAGCGTCGACAGGGGTGTCCGCGAGAAGGGGCCGGCTGTCGAGGCTTTATTCAAGAGAGGCCTGAAGCTGGCCTACCACTACAACGCCGAGGGCTGGAACAGAGGGAGGGGCCTCCGGAAATTGAGAAAGCCGCTTTACTTTCTCTATGACAAGTTGATGTTCAAGAAGATCCGGGGGAATTTCGGCGGCCGCCTGGAGTTCTTTGTCGGCGGCGGAGCCCTTCTGGACATCGAGCTCCAACGGTTCTTCTACGCCATCGGGATCCCCATGTTCCAGGGATACGGCTTGACCGAGGCGTCGCCCGTCATCTCATCCAACAGCAAGAAGGCCCATAAATTGGGTTCGTCGGGCAAAGTCGCGCCCAACCTGGACCTGAAGATCTGCGACGAAGCCGGAAACGCCCTTCCCGCCGGCGAGAAGGGGGAGATCGTCATCCGGGGCGAAAACGTCATGGCCGGCTACTGGAAGAACGACAAGGCGACCAGGGAGGTCCTCCGGAACGGCTGGCTCTTCACGGGAGATATCGGCCATCTCGACGAGGATGGCTTCCTTTATGTCCTGGGCCGGGTGAAGAGCCTCCTGATCGCCAACGACGGCGAGAAATATAGTCCCGAGGTCATCGAAGAAGCCATCACGGACCACTCCCCCTACATCGAACAGTTCATGCTTTTCAACAGCCAATCGCCCTACACGGTCGCCCTCCTGGTCCCCAACAAAGAGGCCATCGGCGGCTGGCTCAAAGAGAAAGGGCTTTCGGCCAGAACGCCGGAGGGTCAAGAGGCCGTCCTCAGGCTCCTCTCCGCAGAGATCGACGCGTTCCGCGAGGGCGGAAATTTCGGCGGGCAGTTCCCTGGGCGCTGGCTTCCCTCCGCCGTGGCCGTTCTCGGCGAGGGCTTCACCGAGCAGAACGGCCTCCTCAACTCGACCATGAAAATGGTCCGGAGCAAGATCGCCGATTTCTACACGAACCGGATCGACTATCTCTTCACGCCCGAAGGCAAGGACATCTGCAATCCCCAGAACAGGACGATCGTCAGCCGCTGGGAGTAGGGGTTTCCGAGGTCCTCCCGCAGGCCCGCCGGTTTGTTGACAAGCCCGCCGCAACTAAGGTATGTAGAAGGCCGCGCGACGGAGGTTCCATGAGCGTGAAGTCCCGCCTGGGAGCAATGATGTTCCTCCAATACACGATCTGGGGATCGTGGATGCCCGTGCTTTCGGCCTATCTCCAGAACAACTTGGGCTTCAACGGCGTCCAGACCAGTCTCATTTATGGTCTGTTGCCTCTGGCCACGATCATCTCGCCCTTTGTCGGCGGGCAGTTCGCCGACCGCTGGTTCCCGACCCAGAAAGTCATCGCGGTGCTCCAACTCGTGGGCGGCGTCCTCCTCATCTCGATGGCCCGGATCACGGCTTTCACCCCCATGATGTGGCTGATGCTCCTCTACTCCCTCATCTATGCGCCGACCCTGGCCCTGACCAACTCCATCGCCTTCGTCAACCTCAAGAGCTCGGAAAAAGAATTCGGGGCTATCCGGGTCTGGGGGTCTATCGGCTGGATCGCGGCGGGTCTTGCGCTGGCGGGCTGGCGGTCCCTGGCCATGTCCCCGAAGGGCATCGCCATGAAGGGGGATACGCTCATTCTGGCCGGGGTTTTTTCGCTTGTCATGGGCGTCCTTTCCTTCGGCTTGCCGCATACGCCGCCCCAGAGGGAGGGAGCCAAGCCCTGGGCCTTCCTCGAGGCCATCAAGATGTTCAAGGACAGGGGCTTTGCCGTCTTCGCCGGCATCTGTTTCGTTGTCGCCACAGAGCTCTGGTTCTATTATATCCTGACGGCCCCCTTCCTCACCTCGGCCGCGATCGGCCTCAGCCAGAGATACGTCTCCGCGGTCATGACCATCGCTCAGATCGCCGAGATCTTCGTCATGGCCTTCCTGCTGTCCCGGGCCCTCCGGAAATACGGCATGAGGAAGACCCTGACGCTGGGCATCCTGGCCTGGCCGATCCGCTACATCATCTTCGTCATCGGAGCGCCGACGTGGCTCGTCATCGCGTCCCTCGCCCTCCACGGCTTCTGCTATGTCTTCTTCTTCACCGCCGCCTACATCTACGTCGACATCATCGCCCCCAAGGACATCCGCCATTCCGCCCAGGGGCTGATCGCGATGATCATTCTCGGGCTGGGGAGTTTCGTCGGCAGCCTTTTCTGCGGCTGGATCCAGAACTTGTTCACGACGACGACCGTCAACGCGGCCGGCGAGGCCGTCAAGAGTATCAATTGGCGGGGAACGTTCCTCGTCCCGACGGCCCTGACGCTTCTTTGCCTGATCATCTTTCTCGTTTTTGTCCGCGATAAAATGCAGGCGCCGGCGGATCGCACCGTTGCTTAAGCGGAGCCGGCCCGGGCCCGATTCCGGGCCCGGTCAAAGTCCTCACGAAGGAGAGGTCAAGGATGAAGAAAAAAGACAAGCTGGGCATCGGCCTCATCGGCGGCGGGTTCATCTCCCGCTTCCACATCCGCTCCTGGGTCGGAGTCCGGGACGCCGACATCCTGGGCATCGTCGACCCCGACGAAAAGCGGGCCCGCGAGGCCTGCGCCCTGGCCAGGACCCTCGGCGTCGGCGACCCGCGCGTCTACAAATCGCTGACGGCCATGGTGGCCGACCCCCGCGATCGACGCCCTCTGGATCTGCTCTCCGAACTACACCCGCCTCGAGGTCATGGATGAGATCGCCCAGGCCGTCCTCAGGGGCAAGGGCGAGCTCATCGGCGTCGACCTGCGAGAAGCCCTCGGCACGGAACGTCGGTGAGGCCAAGGCGATGCTGACCCTGGCCCGGAAGGCCGAGCTCCTCGACGGCTACCTCGAAAACCAGGTCTTTTCCCCGGCCGTGACCCGGGGCAAGGAAATCGTCTGGGCCCGCGGGGCGGCCTCTGCGGGCCGCCCTACCTGGCCCGGGCCGCCGAGGAGCACAGCGGCCCGCACATGCCCTGGTTCTGGGAGGGGACCCTCCAGGGCGGCGGCGTCCTCAACGACATGATGTGCCATTCCGTCGAGGAGGCCCGCTTCATGCTCACCCCGCCGGGCGCCCCCCGCGACGTCCTGACGCCGGTCAGCGTCACGGCCTACGCCTACTGCCTCAAGTGGCAGGAGCCCAAGTACGCCGAGATCCTGGCCGAGGCGAGCGGCGGGAAAACCGACTACCTCAAGCGGCCCGGCCGAGGACTTCGCCCGTTCGCTCGTCGAGTACAAGGACCGCCGGGGCAAGATCATCGTCGTCGAGACGACCACTTCCTGGTGCTATGTCGGCGCCGGGCTGCGGCTTGAGCATGGAGCTGCTCGGGCCCCGAGTACTCCCTGCCAGATCAATACCCTGGACGCCGGCCTCAAGGTCTTCTTCAGCCGCGAAGGTCAAGGGAAAGGCCGGAGAGGACCTCGTCGAAAAGCAGAACGCCGAGATCGGGCTGATGCCCGTCGTCAGCTCCGAAGAGGCCGAGTACGGCTATATCGCCGAGAACCGCCACATGGTCCGGGCGTTCCTGCCGGGCGAGAGGCCCGAGGAGAATTTCAGCGACGGCGTCAACGTGACCGAGCTGCTCATGGCCGCCTACATGAGCGCCGAGCAGGACAGGACCGTCGCCTTCCCCGCTCCGGGCCTCGAATCGTTCATCCCGGCTGTCGCCCAAGGCCGCTGGAACCCGAGAAAAAAGAGATAAGGAGGGACAATGAAAAATATCACCGCGCTATGTCTCTTGATCACGGCCATCGCCCTTTCATCGGCCGGCCAGCCGGCCCAGAAAGCGGCGGCCCCCGCCCAGATCCATCCCCCCGGCCGTCGTCACCCAAGTCAAGAACACGGATTACCGCGACGTCCGGATCAAGCCCTTCCCGGTGGCGGTCCAGTGCTGGACCTTCCGGAAATATACCTTTTTCGAGACTGTCGACAAGGTCAAGGCCCTGGGCGTGAAATATCTGCAGGGCTTTCCCGGCCAGCCGCTCGGCCTGAGCAACTCGAAAGAGGCCTTCGGCGAGGGCATGTCCGAGGCGGCCATGAGGGCCGCCCAGGGCAAGCTTCGCGAGGCCGGCGTCTCCGTCGTCGCCTACGGCGTCGTGCGATATCGGGACGACCGAGGCGAGCATGCGGAAAGTGTTCGATTTCGCCCGGAAAATGGGCATCCCGACCGTCGTCTGCGAGCCGCAGGACGAGGCCTTCCCGCTTCTCGAGAAACTCCTCCGAGAATACGATCTCAGGGCGGCCATCCACAATCATCCGCGGCCGGCCAAGTACGCTTGGCCCACGACAACCTTCGACCATCTCAAGGGCCGCGACGAACGGATCGGGGTCTGCGCCGACACGGGGCACTGGATGCGGGAAGGCCTCAATCCGGTCGAGTGCCTGCGTCTTCTCCAGGGCCGGATCCTGGACGTCCATCTCAAGGACAGGAGCGATTTCGGACAGGGGCCATCGGCGAAGGATGTGCCCTGGGGCTCCGGCAAGGCCAAGGTCAGGGACATCCTGGCCGAGCTGACCCTCCAGGATTTCGACGGGTATCTGACCATGGAGTACGAGAACGAAGAGGAAGTCATGACGCCCGAGCCCGCCATCCGCAAGAGCATCGAGTTCGTGAAAAGCGTCACTTACTATCAAGGCTACGAACAGCTCCTCAAGCGGTTCGACGGCGCCTACGAAAAACACGGCTGGAACCATTATGGCCCCGGCTACTTCGAGCTCGACGGCAAGACCGGCGTCCTGAAATCCCAGGGCGGGATGGGCCTCCTCTGGTACAGCGTGAAAAAATTCAGGGATTTCGTCCTTGAGCTGGACTTCAAGTGCTCCCAGAAGAACACGAATTCTGGCGTCTTCGTCCGGGTGCCGGACGTCCCGACGAGCGACGATTACATCTACCATTCCTTCGAGATCCAGATCGAAGACGCGGCACAGGGCATCCACGCCACGGGGGCCGCCTACGACGCCGAAGCGCCGAAGATGAGTGCCTCCCGCCCGGCCGGAGAGTGGAACCATTACAAGATCACCTTCAAGGGGAAGCATCTGCAGGTCGAGCTCAACGGCAAGCTCGTCCTGGACTGGGAGGCGGCGCCGAGGGGAAAGGTCAGGGACTTTGCCTCCGAAGGTTATATCGGGCTCCAGAACCACGACAGCCTCTCGCCCGTCTATATCAAGGATATCTTCATCAAGGAGCTGTGATTCCCGGGGTTGCGTTCCTCACGGCAAAGGAGTCCGGGCTCGGGCCGCTCTCTCGACCCCCGGATCCTTAATTGTCCTTATCTGGCATTCTATGATGGGTCAGTGAACCTAGAAAGAAAAAGGGGACGTCCTCGTCGGACATCCCCTTCGTTCGCGACGGAGGTTCCTTTAGAATCCCGGGCTGATGCTGAGCTGGAAGTGCCAGCCCGTCACAGGGTCGGCGAACGGATAGACATAATTGAGGCCGAGGACGAGCATCCCGAAGAGGTTCGTCCTGACCCCCACGCCCGCGCTCGTGAGAGGCCTCCGGTCGCCCCCCAGGAACCAGGGTTTGACGTCCGCCGGCACCGTTCCGCCCCACCAGGCTCCGGGTTGGTTAGCCCAGGCGATCCCCCAGTCATAAAAGCCGTAGAACTCGAGCGGCCAGGCCCCGAAATAGCCTTTGCCCACGCCGAGGAGCCTCAGGAGAGGGAACCGAAGTTCGACGTTGCCGACGAGCATCTTGCTGCCGAAGAGCCGGCCGTAGTCGAACGTCGAAGCGCTCGAGAAGGAGTCGTATCCACGGACGAGGTCCCAGTATCCGATATAAAGAGGATAGAAACGATCGTCCTCGGCGTTCTTACCATAGCGCCCATAATGGAGGATCCTAAAGGCCAGAGTGAACGGTTTGACGGGCAGGAAATATTTCCGTAAGTCGGCCGAAACCGTCGTGAACGAGATGTTGCCGATAGCCGGAGACACTCCCAGGCCGACGCTCTGGCCGATCAGCGGGCTGGTCGCCCCGAAGATCCCTGTGTCATAGTAGTAGCCGGCCGTGACGTAGCCGAAGTCAAGGCCCGGGGGCGAGGCGGGATGGGTCTTGGAGTAGAAGAGCTCGGTGCCCGTGTCTAAGGAATAAGCCCAGGTGTAAAGCGTCTGGCTGAATCCGATGTAGCGGTAACCGCCGGTCAATTCAATCCGCTGGACCGAGCTCAAGGGATAAGAGGCGAAGGCCGAAATGTCATAGTTGATGATCCGGTAGAGGAGCTCCTGCTCGACCAGGGCAGGCTGCCCGTAGGTGGTATAGTCATAGGCGGCACCATAATAAGGATAAGGATAAACGATCCGCGAAAGCGCCAGCCCCCAGTTCAAACGGTCCTTGCTGTTGAGGTAGGCCACGACGCCGGAAGTGTCGACGATCTGGGGGCCGACGATCGCTGTCGTGATGATCGTGTTGGTTCCCAGCATGTCGCTCCAGTATGCGGAAATCCCTCCCCCCCCATAGGTCCCATACCGGTCGACGGCAATGGCCAACTGGGGCGGCGTGACGAAATCCAAGGTCATCTTGGGCTTGTACGGGGAAACCGCGAAATTGGTGTCCTTGGGCAATCCGAACAGGGGGTTCTTGAGGAGTCCCATGAGGGAGCCCTCGGGTTGCGATCTCGGCGGCAGGAGGGCGGGGTTGCGGTCAAACTGGGTCAGGAAGGTTTGGCCGGCCAGGATTTGGGTCGTCGATGATCGAGATCGAAAAGAAGCTCCCGTCGTACGTGCTGAGGACGACCCGGCCGTCCTGGGTCAGCGAGATCGCGGGGCTGAGCTCCGTGATGCCGCTGATGCCCGAATAAAGGTTCGTGACCTGGAGATCTTCCCCGAGTCCAGGTCGATCCGGTAGAGGTCGGTCTTGCCGTTCTGGTCCGAAAGAAAATAAAGCCCCTTGGAGTCCGCCGTCCACTGGGGGTTGATGTTCTTGCCGTTGGGGAAGGCGAGAACCTGTTGGATCTGGCCGGATTCGACGTCCATGAGGGCCAGCTCGTAACGGCCGACGTCGACCCACTCAAGGTTCGTCGTAAACCTTTCGGTCACGAAGGCAATCTTTTTCCCGTCGGGTGACCAAACCGGTTGGAGGTCGCCGTAAACGTCGCGGGTCATCTGTTTCAGGACGTTGTGCTCGAGATCGTAGATGAAGATATCGGTGACGCCCCCGGCCAGGGCCGAAAAAACGATATAGCGGTCGTCGGGCGACCAGCAGGGGCTCTGAATCTCGCCGAGCTCCCTGAACGGAATCTCCTTCTCGACCCTGTCCTTTTTCATGTCGAGGATGGTCAGCACGGGACTCCCTTTGACGATCCCGCCGAAGACGAACTTCTCCCCCTTGGCATCCCACGACCCGGCCGACCGGATGAACTCGATGCTCTCGAAATGGGGATCGAGGGCCGTCGAGATGAGCTTCCTCTTGACCTTGCCCGTCTGGGCGTCCGCCAGGAACATGTCGATAGAGAAGAGGTCCCGGCTGGACATGAAGACCATCTCCTTGCCGTCCGGGCTGACGGCCGGGGAGATGTTGTACATGTTCTCGTCCGTCCCCTTGACGAGGACCCTCGCGACCTTGTCCGTGCTTTGGGTCTTTTCGAGGAGCGGGGTGTAGGCATCCTTCATCGATTTTTGCCAGTCGGCCGAGAGCTTCTTGAGCTTGGTCCCCAAAAGGCCCTCGATGATGACCTCGTAGTCCCCGGCCCGGCCGACGGACTTCATCATCTTCCCGATGATCTCATCCCCCCAGCGCCCGGCGATATAGGCCCAGAGGGCCTGGCCCCAGCGGTAGGGGAAGTATTTATATGTATTTTCAAGCTTATTGATCGCCGGAAGGTCCTTGCGGCGGACGGCGTCCCTCATCCACATCGAGGTGTTGGGGTCCACCGGACCGATCGAGAAGTACTCGGCCATCCCTTCGATGAACCAGAGCGGGAGGCGCAGGTTCTGCTCGTTCACCCGGGAGGCGTCCGAGTGCCCCTGGGCCATGATGTCGTATTGGAAGGCATGGACGAGCTCGTGGCCGATGACATGGTCGGTCTCATAAAGCGAAGGGCCGTAGGGAAGGATGATCCTCCGCTTGAAGGACTCCGTGACCCCGCCCGTCCCCTCCCCCATCAGCTCCGAGATGACGGTAGTCTGCTGGAATTGGGGGCCGCTGCCATAGAGGATGAGGGGCTGACGCGACCGCAGCTCGTAATTGAACATCCGGGACAGGCGCGAGTACCAGCGCTCGGCCATGAGCCCGGCGATCTTGACGGTCTGTTCATCTTCCAAATAGAAATAGATGTCGAAATGCCGGGTCTTCATGATCTTGAAGTCGAACCTCTGGTACTGGACCTTGTTCCGTCCGTAGTATTGGGCGTTCAATACGGGAGCCAGGGCGCCGGCCGCGAGAACGAGGAGACTGACCGCGACGAGGGATCTCGAACGAGAGGTCATCCGCATACGACTCCTCCTTTGGCCCATCTATTCTCGAGGATTGAAGGCAGAATCGGGGATCTTCCCCGAAAAGGGGATCCGGGCATGTCCATAGGTCGAAACTCCTTTCGACCCCTCTCCGGAAATATTCTATACAAGGCCTATGGAAATGTCCATACCCCCTTGTCCTTGGGTCGTTGACCTCGCCCCGCCAATACGGTAAGATGCGGAAGACATCCGATGACCGCGCACATCCTGATCATCCTGGCCGTCATGGTCGGCGCCTACGCCCTGGCCAAAGCGAAGGGCCTGTCCGTCGAGCTGAGCATGTTCGCATCGTCCGTGGCCGGGGGGATCGCGGGCGCCTTTTTCGCGACGCCGCCGGCCGGTGAGCTTGGGCGTCACCTCGTCGAAGGGGCCTTCACCTATCTCGACGTCATCCTCGTTTTCTTCACGGCCACCCTCTTCATGGCCATCGTCAACGAATCCGGAGGCATCAATTATGTCGTCAGGGCCACGGTCAGGGCCTTCGCCCGCCAGCGCGCCCTGGCCCTCCTCGTCCTGATGATCATCGTCCTCATCCCAGGCGCCTTGACCGGGGCCGGCAGCGTTTCCCTCCTCGTCGTCGGGGCCCCCGTGGCCATGGCCCTGGGCAAGCTGGGCGATCCCGAAGAAAAGGGTCGCCGCGATCCTTTTCGTCCTGGCCGGGCTGAGCGCCGCGGCCCCGCCCGTGAACATCTGGGCCATGATCCTGTGCGCGGGAACGGCCATCCCATATGTCGGGTTCGAGCTCGTCTTGGGACTCCCCTGCCTTCTCCTCGGAGCGTTCACCATCTTCCTCCTCGGCTGGAAAAAAGACCCGTTTTCCGCCGAGGCCTCCGGCGATCTGCCCCCCGCCCCGGCCGGGATGACCTGGTGGCGCGTTCTCGTTCCCTTCGCGGTCTTCTTCGGCCTGGTCGTCGCCGGCCGCGTCTGGCCTTTTACGACCCCCATCCTCGGCTTGTCCCTGGAGTTCACGGCGAGCGGCCTGGTCGCGCTCGCCCTGAGCCCGCGCAAACTCCCCATCCTGACGCTTTCCCTGGACACCGTCCGAAGGCTTCTGCCCCTTCTCTCGACGATGGTCATCGTCGGCATGCTCCAGCAGATCATGACGGCGACCGGGGTCCGGGGCCTCCTCTCATTCGCGGTGATCTCGGCGCCTCTGGTCGTCCTTTTCATCCTTCTTCCCATCGTCATCCCCGTTTCCGAAGGGATCCTGACCTACGGCGGGGCGGCCATCATCGGCATCCCGCTCGTCTGGTTCCTGAACTCCATCGGGTTCCATGCGACCGTCGTCATTGCCGGGCTGAGCCTCCTCTGGCCCCTGGGAGACGGCTTGCCTCCCACGGCCCTCATCGGGCGGCTGAGCAACATGGTGTCCGGATACCGCGGTTCGTACTGGCATTTTCTCGAGATCGACCTGGATGCCATGGCTGGTCATCACGGCCTCGGGGCTGCTGATGATCATCTTCAGCTCCAAATTGGCCTTTCTTGTCCGGTGGAGCATGTGATGACCCTGATGCCTGGCATTGTCCGGAGGTTCGGATGTCCTGGGTCATGATCGCTTATTATCTGATCAGCGCCTTCCTTTTGGCCCTTCTCGCCTGGAACTTCGTCCGGGAGAGGAAGAGCCCGGACAACCTCGTCCTCTATCTCCTGGTCATGATCCCCCTCATCCTGAGGCTTCTCCGGGTGAAATAGGCGGAGGCGATGAAGCGCGAAGCACTCTTGAAATCCCTGATCGCGGCAGCCGCCCTCGCCCTCCTCATCTGGGGAGGACTTCCGCTCTACCGCCACCGGCATTTCGACATGGCGGTCGTCAAGGGCCCCGGGGTAACGTCCGTGATCAGACTGAGCGACTATTGCCCCTCTCTCAAGGGCACAATGGCCGACACGTCCGTCTTCGTCCTCGAAGGAAAGGAGCCGGGCGGGAAAGCCCTCCTGCTCGGCGAAACCCACTCGAACGAGCCCGAGGGGCTGCTCGCCGCTCTGGTCTTCATCGAGAACGCGACCGTCGAAAAAGGGACGCTCTACATCATCCCGTTCTTCAACAACAGCGGAAGCCGGAACACCCGGCCCGGGGACGGCTATCCGCTCTATTTCGAAGTCCCCACGGACTGGGGGGCCCTGACGGTCAGGCTGGGGAACCGCGACGCCTCCCCTCTCGACCAGTGGCCCGACCCGGACGTCTACATCCATTATCCAGAACGGCAACTCCTCTCCTTCATCGACGTCCGGAACGTCAACCGGACCTGGCCCGGGCGCCCGGACGGGCCCCTGATGGAGCGTGTTACGTACGCCGCCATGGAGATTATGCGGAGGGAGAAGGTCGACGTGGCCGTCGACATGCATGGTGCCGAGACCATGTTCCCGGTGACGAACTGCATCGTGGCCCCAGAAAAATCGGTCAAGATCGCGACACTGGCGGCCATGACCGTCAAGGCCAAGGAGGGGTTCGAGAGCCACGTCGAGCCGTCGCCAGCGGGCTTCCGGGGCCTATCGCACCGGGAGATCGGCGACTACTCCGGGACGTTGCCCTTCCTCCTCGAAGCCCCCATCCCTTTCCTTGACCAGCCCACGGGGCCGAAGACGGCGAAGCTTCTCCTGGACGGCAAGGACCCCTTCCTTTTGAGCCTTGCCCGGGGGAAAAAACTTTTTGTCCCGTATGACGAATCCGGCTGGCCCATGGAGAAGCGGGTCGGACAGCATTGTTCGGTCGTCCTTGAGATCCTCCACCAGTTCTCAAGAAAGTTCCCCGATAAAGCCGTTTCCGTCCGGGAGGTCCCGCGATACGCCGACCTGGTCAAGAACGGCGTGGGACATTATTTTCATGATCCGGACAAGGCGGAGCGCAAGGCGATCGTCCTGAATTGACGGATCGACCATAGATCTTTCGGAGGTGACCCCGATGGCTCTGGCCAAGAAAACGGGCTCGGTGCTGGTCCTCGCCGCCGCCCTCGTCATCACGGGGATGGTCCTGACTCCCCCCCGCCGGGAGCGGAGCCGCAACGCCGACGACCACCGGCGGCCGTGAGAACTGCACAGTCATCATGGTGGGCAAGAATGCCTCGACGGACGGCTCGGTCATGGCGACCCATGCCGCCGATTGCGGTGTCTGCGATTTTACCTGGCGGCACGTGCCGGCCGCGGACCATAAGCCCGGCGAGAAAAGGAAGATCTATCACATCAATCAGATCCGGACGTGGCCGCCCTCGCAGGGCCTGAAGTGGGACCTGATCAAGAAGGATCTCACGGGCGTCGAGATTCCCGAGGCCCCCCATACATACGGATACCACCACGCCGTCTTCGGCTACATGAACGATCAGCAGTTGGCCATCGGCGAATCGACGATCGGCAACCAGCGCAAGATGGCGAACTCCACTCCCTCGGCGGTTATGGACATCACCATGCTCACGCTCCTGGCCATGGAGCGGGCGCGGACCGCCCGTGACGCCATCAAGCTCATGGGCGGCCTTGCCGAGAAATACGGCTACGGTTTCCACGACTGCGGGCGAAATGCTGGCCGTCGCCGATCCGAAAGAGGTCTGGGATCTTCGAGATCATGCCGGTCGGCCCGCTGTGGACGCCCAAGACCGGCAAGCCCGGCGCCGTCTGGGCGGCCCAGCGCGTCCCGGACGATGACGTCTCCTTCTGCCCGAACGAGTCGAGGATCGGCGAGATCGACCTCGCCGATGCGGATTACTTCATGGCCTCACCGAATGTCGTATCCTATGCTGTCGAGGCCGGGCTCTACGATCCCCAAAGCGGCAAACCGTTCAATTGGAAACGGGCCTATAACCCGGCCGAGGGCTCCGCCGCGGCCGACCCCCGCCGGTCCCGTCTGTGGCGGCTCCTCGACCTCGTGGCCCCATCACGGAAATTCGCCCCCGAAACGCCCAACATGGATCTCCCCTTTTCGGTAAAGCCGGACCGGAAACTCTCGGTGGAGGACGTCATGGCCCTGACCCGGGACAAGTCCCAGGGAACGGCCTTCGATCCGGTGCGTGGACTCCGGGGCGGCCCTTTCCAGAACCCGAATTATTACAAAGGGACCCGACTGATCAGCGTCCCCAACGTCGAGTATACGACGGTCGCCCAATGCCGCTCCTGGCTGCCGGACATCATCGGCGGCATCGTCTGGGTGGCTCTCGGCTCCCAGGATACGTCCTGCTACATCCCCTTCTACGCGGGCGTCACGGACATCCCGAAGTCCTTCTCGGTCGGCGACCACTGGGTCCTCAACCGCGAGGCCGCCCGCTGGGCCTTCGATTACGTGGATTTCCATGTCCAGGTCGCCTACAACGCGGCCATCGTCGACGTCAAGGAGGCCCAAAGAGAATGGGAGGGCGAAGCCGTGGCCGGCGTGCCGGAGAGGGACCGGCAGGCCCAGGAGCTTTTCCGCAAGAGCCCGGCCGCGGCCGCCCGCTTCCTGACCGGATACTGTCTGGCGAATGCCAGGAACGTCATCGAGGCCTGGTGGCATCTGGGGGACGACCTCTGGGTAAAGTACAACCACGTCATGCTCTATAACCCGGACAAGCGGCTGAACGGCAGGATCCCGACGGCCAGCCCGGAGTGGTGGAACAGGGCGGTCCGGGCCCATGACGTTCTGACGGAGCCCGAAGCGAAAAAATGACCGCGGGAGCCAGCGTCCCGCGATCCCTAGAATCAGCATCAAGGAGCGCACCCATGAAACTCCGAAAAACCCCGGCCCTGGCCGGAGTCCTCTTCCTCGCGGTTCTTCTGGCCGGGGCCCTCGTAGGCCAGAAAGCGGGGCCGCCGGGGCCCTCGTCGGACGTACTCCTCGTCCCCGGGGAATCCTGCACGTCCATCCTCGTCGGCAAGGATGCTTCGGTCGACGGCTCGGTCATGACGACCCACACCTGCGACTGCGGCACATGCGACTGGACTTGGCGCCACATCCCGGCCGCCGACCACAAGCCCGGCTCGACCCGGCGGATCCTCCACATCTCCCAGTACAAGACCTGGCCGCCGTCGGAGGGCCTCAAGTGGGAGCTGGTCAAGAAGGATTATGCCGGCTTCGACATCCCGGAGGTCCCCCACACCTACGCCTACCACCACGGCATGTTCGGCTACATGAATGAGAACCAGGTCGGGCTCGGCGAATCGTCCATCGGCAACCAGCGCAAGATGTCGAACCCGACGCCCTCGGCCGGATTCGACTTGACCATGCTGACCCTGCTCGCCATGGAGAGGGCCAAGACGGCCCGCGAGGCCATCCAGGTCATGGGCTCCCTGGCCGAAAAATACGGCTACGGCTTCCACGACGAGGGCGAGATGCTGGCCGTCTCCGACCCGGACGAGGCCTGGATCTTCGAGATCATGCCCGTCGGCCCGCTGTGGACGCCCAAGAGCGGCAAGCCCGGGGCCGTTTGGTGCGCCCAGCGCGTCCCGGACGACGAGGTCAGCGTCTGCCCGAACGAGTCCCGGATCGGCGAGATCGACCTGGCCAACAAGGACTTCTTCATGGCCTCGCCGAACGTCGTCTCCTACGCCGTCGAAGCGGGCCTCTACGACCCGAAGGCCGGGAAGCCCTTCAATTGGAAGCGGGCCTACTCGCCGCAGGAGGGCAGCGCGGCCAGCAGCAACGGGCGGTTCCAGAGGCTGTGGCGGTTCTTCGACCTCGTCGCCCCCTCCCGGAAGTTCCGGCCCGAAACGCCCAACATGGACCTGCCCTTCTCGGTCAGGCCCGACAAGAAGGTTTCGGTCGAGGACGTCATGAACCTGACCCGCGACCGCAGCTACGGGACGCCGTTCGATCCCGTCCTGGGCATCCGGGGCGGACCGTTCAAGAACCCGAACTACTACCGCCAGACCCGGGTCATCGACCACGGCTTGGCCGAGTACACGACGGTCACGCAATCCCGCGGCTCGGCCTGCCCTCTCCGGTCGGCGGGATCGTCTGGATCTCCTTCGGCTCGCAGGACACGGACTGCTACATGCCGTTCTATGCCGGGGCCACGGAGCTGCCGAAGTCCTTCGCCATCGGCGACCACTGGTCCTTCAACCGCGATTCGGCCCGCTGGGCCTTCGATTACGTCGACTTCCACGTCCAGGTCGCCTACGACGAGGCCATCAAGGACGTCAAGACCGCCCAGGCCCGATACGAAGGCGAGACGATCGCCCGCATCCCCGAGATCGACAAGCAGGCTTTGGAGCTCTACAAGAAGAAGCCGGCGGAGGCGGCCAAGTTCTTGACGGCTTTCGGTCTGAACAACGCCAAGACGGTCGTGGACGCCTGGTGGAAGCTCGGCGACGAGCTTCTGGTCAAGTATAACCGGCTCTACCTCTACGACTCGCAGAGAAGGGCCTACGAGCGGGGCAAGCCGGCCACCCCGGACTGGTGGAAGAAAGCCGTCCGGGTCTTTGATATCCTGTCGGAACCGGAGAAAAAAGACAACCGTTGAGGAGGAATTCCATGAGAGTCCTTACCACGCTGACGGTCCTCGTGGGCGGCTTCGCCCTGCTCGCCGCGCCGGACCTTCGCGGCCAGACCGTCCCCAAAGCCGGACTCCCCGTCCTGACGACATCGGCCGGCCAGAGCACCGACGTCGAGACGCTCAACGTCATCATGGAAGACGCCGGGATCAAGTACGATTACTGCGATGTTCCCACGGCTGATATGTTGGCGTCGGGTGTCGGACTGGGCGGGAAGCAGTCCGGGCCGGGATTCCATGTCGAGGTCACCACCGACACCGCCAAGTTCCCCGTTGGAACGCCCTACAAGGCCGTCATCTTCGCCATCGGGGCCAGCCTGAAGGGCATGGGCGCCTCGGGTCTCACCCTCGAGAGCGAGGAGGCCCGGCTTAAGAAGCTCCTTGATTATTGCAAGCAGAAGAAGATCCTGATCATGGCCGTCCATGTCGGGGGAGAGTCCAAGCGAGGGGCGGCCGGCAGCGATAATGAGCGGATGATCGACGCCGTGGCCCCGTTCGCCGATTACCTCGTCGTCACCAAGGACAGCAACAGGGACGGCCGGTTCACCAAGCTCGCCAAGGCCAGGAACATCCCCCTGACCGAGATCGACTATGCCCTCGGCCTAGTGGACATCGTCAAACAGGTCCTGCTCTAGGACACGGGGGCTTGAGCGGGCCATCGCGGGCACGGCCTCGGGCTCGCGGATATCCCGACCGGGGAGGAGATCGCTCATGAACCAGAAGTTTTTCGTCAAGTCCCTATCTCTTTTGTTGGCCTTGACCCTGATGGCTTTTTCTCTGCCGGCCAGGGCCTCCGAGGCCATCCCCCGCGCGAGGTACCTGGCTTACGCCCGGGCCTCGGCCGATTGGGCCTACGGGCATTCCGCAGACATATTGGCCCAATGGAAGAAGACTTTCGACCCTCTCAACGTCTTCGGCTATCGGCCCCCGGGAGGGTTCCTGGAAACGGCGGTCATCTATTCTTATCTTTACGAAAAGGAAAAGAAGCCCGAATACGCCGAACGGGCCAAGGCCATCCTCCTCTCCTATGGCGATTACCGGTCCGCCTACCCTGAATCGTCCGCCAAGTCCAGGCCCGATTACGCCGAGGGCGTGCCCGCCCTGCCCGATTTTTTCACCGTCATGCGGTACATCCGGGCCTACGACACGCTCCGCCGCCTCGGCCGCTTCCTGCCCCAGGAGAAGACGAAGTGGAGGGTCTCATCGCCGAGAGCATGCGCTACCTCCTGCGCACCCAGGAATGGGGGCCTATGAACCGGTCCGCGCTCCGGGCCGAGTCCCTGGCCTGGGCGGTCCGGGCCCTCCCCGACAACCCCGAAACGCCAAAGTGGGAGATGCAGCGCCGGGCCCTGGGCGACGACAATTGGGCCCACTGGGAGATCGAGGACGCCACCATTTACAACGGGGTCTGGCTTTACTCCGTCCTGGGCTACGCCGACGCCCTTGGAAAAATGGACGACCTCTTCAGGACGCCCGAGATCTTTTATTATGCCCAATATTACACCCGCCTCATGAGCCCCGCCGGGATGATCCCCGATTATGGCGACGCCAACTGGATGTCGAATTGGACCCATTTCCTGGTCTTCTTCGAGGCCGCCGCGGCCCGGCTGAAGGACCCCGCCAGCAAGTGGGCGGCGGAGACGATCGCCGCCAAGTTCGTCGATTTCACGAAGCCGGCCAACGTCGGGCTCGGGGTCATGCTCCTCGACTGTTACCGGTGGGGGACGGACGATGTCGGGCCGGCCCCCCCCTCCCCGCTCTCCGGAGAGGTCCTGGAGGACATCGTGGGCAAAAAGATCGTCTTCCGGGATGGCTGGACCCCGCAGTCGACCTACCTCCTCCTCAATTACCGTGACGAGGGGGACGGCGGGCTGAACTACCGCGATTATCTGAGGGACTCCATCCCTGTCGAAGAAGAGAAGATGACCCACGGCCACGCCGACGAGAACAGCCTCGTCCTTCTCATGTCCGGAGGCTCGGTCCTCCTCCATGACGCCGGCTATCGGGACTACATGCCCTCGGGTCCCTTCGGCGCGTATCGCCAGGACTATTTCCACAACCGGCTGTGCGTCCGGCCCGAGAAGATCTGGATGGGTCAGCGACAAAGCGATTATCGCTACAGCATCCGCGACGCCGTTCCCGGCCAGGACCTCCTCGGCTTCCTCAGGGACGCCGGTTCCTACCGCCGGACGCGGACCCAGAAGATCGATTTCCTGACGTTCCCTGATTTCGATTACAGCCGGACGCGAGTGACCGATGACAATTGGGGCTATCAATCCGACCGGGTCGTGGTCTACATCAAGGATCCCGAGTGTTTCGTCGTCTTCGATATTTTCAAGGCCCTCCGCGAAGAATATTTCACCCTGGCGGACCTTTGGCACACCCAGAGGATCTTCGCCCGGGGCGATCACTGGTACGACACCGGATACGAGAGGATCCAGAGCTCCGAGCTCACGACGGACCGGCGGCTGCTCATCATCTTCCCCTCCCCGCAGGCCGTGATCGAGGGGACGGAACCGGAGAAAAGACATTATCAGGACGAGTGGCTGGTCCACCAGACCATGGCCCAGCATTTCGAGCTCGGCGGGACGGCCGTCCTGGTCTCCGTGCTCGTTCCCCACGGGGCCGGGGACGATCTCCGGTCGTGGCTCGAGCGGATCTCGCCCGCCCCCGCCGGGCCTGAAGGAAAGGCCGCCGGAGTCAAGATCCGGTGCGGAGAGAGGGACGTCTGGGTCGGCGTCAAGACGGACCTCCGGATAGATATCAGCCGCGATACCCGGCGCCCCCGCTATACGTACGAAGCAGGCCGGATCCGGGTCGGGGAGATCGAGACAAACGGGGATTTCCTCTTCGCGTCCGTGGAGGGCGGCCGGCTGCGCTACACGATCGTCAACCTGACCAAAGCGATGTTCAAGGGTTCGCCGCTCGTCGAAGCCAAGGACACCCTCTACGGTCTGGCGTTCGACGCAAGCCCGGACCAGGCGGGCACCGGGAAGTTGCGCTACTGGAGGGACGAAACCGTCGTCAGGAAATAAAACCGCTCAGACGGAGAGCCCCTGCTGCTTTCTCTGGGCGTCCTTCTGGAGACCTTGACCCTCGGCGAGAAGCTCGGCCAGCCTGTCGAGGGTCATCCGGATCTTGATGTTGGCCAGTTTCCTTTTTCCTGACTTCTGGGCCTCGAAATGGGCCTGGAGGTATCTCTCAATCTCCTCGGCGCTCATGATGCCCCTGACGAAGTCGTCGTTGGCAAGCTCCACTTTCAGATCGCCCATCGTCTGACCCTGGACGATGATTTTGTTCTCGACGAGGGCCCGGGACCTCCATTCCTCGAAGTCCTTGGCGGCGTACACCGGAATGGGGCCCAGGAGTTTCTTGGCGTCCTGGAGCGTCTGGTCGAAGAAAGCCTTCCCTTCTTTGAGGAAATTCCTGGCCCGGTAGTATTGGGGGTCGCTCGCGGGGATGCGGTTCTCGAGGTAATCCTTGAAGGTCCGGATGGAATCCGATAGGAGCTCGAAGCACCGCGTCGCACGGATGTAGATTTCGCGCTCGACCTGGACCTTCATTTTCCCTGAGCTCTGGGCCTCAACCTAGCACAGTCCCTGCCCGAAGTCAACCCCTCGAGTCCCCGGGGTGAATGCCGGGGCTTAGCGTCGGCGAACGGGTCAACGGGAGATTTCGGCCCCATTTTTCAGCCCTATTTCCTGAGGATCGAGGCGGCGACCACGTTGGCGACCTTGCTCCGCATGGCGATGATCTCCCCCTTGTCGTCAGGGTGGATGCGGTTCGTCAGGAAAATGACCGCTGTCTTCGTCTCGGGGTCGATCCAGATGGAGGTCCCCGTGTACCCCGAATGGCCGTAGGAGCCATAGCTGAAAAGGTCGCCCCGGACCGTCCCGTAATCGGAAGTGAAGTCCCAGCCGAGGCCGCGGCCGGAGTCGGCGACCTTCGGGAAGACCTCCGTCATGCGCTCCACGGTGAGAGGGCTGAGAATGCGGACCCCGTTCCATTCACCGCCGTTGAGCATCATCTGGGCGAAGACGGCCAGGTCGTCGGCCGTGGAGAACAGGCCGGCGTTGCCCGAGATGCCGCCCTGGAGCCTGGCCAGGGGGTCATGAACGATGCCGCGGAGCGGGCTTCCGTCCACGACCTGGGTCGGGACGCAGAGCGGCAGGAATTGGGGCGGCGGGTTGTAGAAGGTCCGGTTCATTCCGAGCGGCTTGAAGATGTTCTCCGCCGCGAACTCGGCGATCGTCTGGCCGGTCACCTTCTTCACGATCCAGGCCAGGGTGATGTAATTCAGGCAGCTGTAGGTGAACTGCTTGCCCGGGAGGGATTCCTTGGGGATCTGGGAGATCACCTTGACGAGGTCCTCCGTGGAGCAGGGGCTGCCGTATTTCTTCTCGACCTCCTTGGGGTCCGTATAGGGCGGAAGGCCCGACGTATGGGTCAGGAGGTGCCAGAGCCTGGCGTCGTCCCCGGGCACGCCCTTTTCCTGGAGGTAGACCGCGAAATCCGGGACGTAGGTCTTCACTTTGTCCCAAAGCCGGACCTTCCCGCGCTCGACAAGAATCATGACCGAAGTCGCCGTCGCCACGGGCTTGGTGACCGATGCCAAGTCAAAGATCATGTCCGCGGACATGGGCTTCGGCCCGGGCAGCCACTGGCTCTCCCCGAATGCCTTTTTATAGACCGTCTTGCCATTGCGGGTCACGAGGACTACGGCGCCCGGAAAGTCCTTCCGTTGGAGGGCTTCGCCGATGATCTGGTCAAGATAAGCCAGATGCCTCGACGACATCCCGACCTCCTCCGGCTTTGCGGCCGGGACCGGCTGTCCGAGGACGAACGGAACGAGCACCAGGACCAGAAGGACGATCCCCAGGACCGTCGACGTTCTTTTCATGGCGGCCTCCCCTTTGCCCGGCCCGCCGCGGCCGGGTCTATTTTTTCTCGGCCTTCTTCGGCTCTTCTTTCCAGACAAGGCCGTCCTGCCGGATGTGCCAGCTCGCGCCCGCCTTGTTGGTATAAGTGGCCTCGAAGAGGCTCTTGGTGGTCTGGAGGAGGGGCGGATAAAACCAACCCTTGACCTTCAGCTCCTTCGCGTTCTTCAACCCGAGAGAGCCAAGATCGTCCGCGAAGGCCCCTTTCTCGCCGAACTGGGCCCTCTCCCCATAATAGATCTTCCGCAGGGCCCACTTGACCTTCTCCTCGGGATGGTCGATGAACTTGTCGCCCCCCGAGCCGGCCTTTTTGTCCGAGAACTGGGCGTAGCCCCACATTTCGGGGTAATGGATATTGATGACGCCCTGCGGGGACCACGTCCAGTTGTCCTCGGGCAAGTCCTGGCCCGAGGAAGGGTCCTTGGCCTTGACATACTTCCCGTTCTCGACCTTCAGATAGTATTCGACCCTGGAGAAATTCATCCGCCACTGATCGCCCGCCGCCGGCCGCTCGGGGTTGCCGGGGATGCACTCCCTGAGGACTCTGAAGGGGATCGCGATCTCGACCGTCCAGGCCCTATCCCTGTCCGACGGGTCGTTGAGGGTCCCATTGACATGAACGGCCGTCTTGAGTCCTTTGATATCCCAGGCGTGGACGGCAGGACCGCCGTCTCGATAAGGCCTGATGAGCAGGAGGTCCCAGACCGTGTTTAGGGCGTTCATCTCGAGCTCGTAATAATCGTGGGTGTCCCCGTCAGGGTCAATAAAGACCTCGAAATCGTTGTCCTCGAAGATGATCGAGTCCCGCTCCGTCAGCGTGGCCCATACGTCGGGCTCTTCAAGGTAGGCTCCGACATAGAGGAATTGATCGTCCCAGAGCATCTGAACCCTTGTCCGATAGCGGGGCCTGGGCTTGGAAGGCCCCTCGATGTCCCCGAAGACCTCGGTCCAGTCGGCCTTCATCCACGAGTCCTCGTCGAGCCGGCCGTCGATCACGATGGGGCCAGCCGTGCGCTCGACGACATATCTTTGGGGCGAGAATGGGATCTTGGGTTCCGGGACCCTCGAAAGCGAACCGGCGAGGAGCGTCGAGGATCCCCCGATGAAGCCGATGACGGCCAGGGCAAGCCTCGAAGCAAGGGTTTTCACCATCCGGTCCTCCTCAAGCCCGGAGATCCAAGTAGCGGACGTCGTTCCCGGACCAGGCCAGGAATCTCTCAAAATCCGCGAACGAAATGTCCAGCGTCGCCGAATTGACATTGGGATGGAACCCCAGGAAGCCGCTCCCCCGCAGGTCCTGGTCGATAATGACCTTGACCTCCTTGGCAGCGTCGTTGATCAGTCCGAAGGGTGAGACGGAGCCCGGCTCGAGACCAAGGCAGCGGGCCAGCCGCTCGGGGGAGCCGAAGCTCAGGCGGTCCTCGTCAAGGGCCCTGTTCAATCGCCGGAGGTCGATCTCCCGGGAGGTCGGGGCGACCACGAGATAGTGGCGGTTCCCCTTCTTGTTCCGGAGGAAAAGGTTCTTGCAGTGCGTTCCCCGGAGTTCCGTCCAATATTTTCCGGCGTCCTCGACCGTGAACACGGGCGGATGCTCATGGCGGACATAGACGACCCCCAGGCCGTCCAGGACGGCAAGGACTTTGCGCTCGGCTTCCGTCACGGGCTCCTCCGGCCGCCCACCGGGCGGCGATTCAAGGGTTACGATAAATCAAAGGGCCGCCGCCATGCAAGCCGGAATTTCCAGGCCCGTTCCGGAACGCGCCGGTTTCGGATAGAATAGGGGCCTCGAGGTCAAGATGGCATCCGAAGCGAAAAAAAACGGATCCGTTCTCTTCACCCCCGTCCGGATCGGCTCGGCCACGAGCCCCAACCGCTTTGTCCGTTCGGCCACCCAGGATTTCATGGCCACCGACGAGGGTGAAGTGACGGACAGACAGGTCGACCTCTTCAGCCGGCTGGCCGAGGGGGAAATCGGCCTGATCATCTCCGGACACGCGTTCGTCGAGCCGCTGGGCAAGGCCAGCCCGCGCCAACTCGCCGTCCATAACGACCGCTTCATCAAAGGCTTGAGCCGGATCGCGGCGGCCGTTCACCGGCTCCCCTCGAAAATCTTCCTTCAGATCGCCCATGCCGGAAGGCAGACCAGGGAAAAACTCTGCGGCTCGACGCCCGTCTCGCCGTCCGCGGTCTACGACCCCGCGTCCAAAGTCATGCCCCGCGAGCTTTCGGCCGGCGAGATCGAGGCGCTCATCGAGGCTTTCGTCCAGGCGGCCCGTAGGGCCAGAGAGGCCGGCTTCGACGGAGTTCAGCTCCACGCCGCCCACGGCTATCTGCTGAGCGCCTTCCTCTCCCCTCATACGAACCGCCGGCAGGACGAGTGGGGCGGCCCGCTCGAGAGCCGGGCCCGGGTCCTCGTCGAGATCATGAAGGGAATCCGGACCCTCAACGGCCGCGGCTTCCCCGTCATCGCCAAGCTCAACTCCACGGATTTCCTGGACGGAGGCCTGACCGTCGAGGAGAGCGTCGGCGCCGCGGTGATCCTCGATTCCGCCGGCATCGACGGGATCGAGGTGAGCGGAGGGACGGCCGAAGCGGGCCGGGGTTCGATCTGGGCCGGGCTCCGGAGCGAGGAGGACGAGGGGTATTTCGTGGCCGCGGCCTCCAGGGTCAAGGCCGCCGTCAGGGTCCCCGTCTTCGGCCTGGGCGGGATCCGGACCTTCGCTGTGGCGGAAAGATTCGTCAGGGAAGGCCGGGTCGACATGATCTCATTGAGCCGGCCCCTCATCCGCGACCCCTATCTCGTCAAGGATTTCCGGGAGGGCCGGATCTCAAGATCGGAGTGCATCTCCTGCAACAAGTGCATGAACCCTCGCGGGATCCGCTGCGCCGACCTCAAGCCGTGAAGAAATCAAGGTCGCGGTGAGCGGCTTCCATCAATAAGAAAAAGGCCTGGCCCTCCGTGGCTGTGCCGGGCGCTTCGAAGGTCGGCGAGCCGCAGACGTCCCGGACATACCCGAGCTCGTCCACCTTGCTCCTCGCCGCCCGGCGCATGACGTCGGCGTCCGCGAGATAGGACTTCGGGAGCCAGCCGCCCCTGACGCCGCGGAAGATCGTGTAGGAGAGCATCTGGCCGAGGTTCGTTTCGACGAACGTCTTCGGTTCGTCGACGACGTCGTGGAAGAAGCCGTCGGGACGGCGATGGCGGAGGCAGCCGTCGAGAACGTCCCTGATATAGCCCTGGAGCCGCCTTCGCTCGGCCGCCATCCCCGCGGGCAGGGCGCCGAGGACGCTGGTCATACCGGCCACGGCCCAGCCGTTCCCGACGCCCCAGAAAGCCTTTCTCTCGAACGCCTTCCGTCCGTCGTCCCAGATGTGGGAGAAGAGCTTCGCGGCGTCGTTCCAAAGAAATTTTCGGAAGCCCTCGACCTGTTTCACGGCCTCGGCCGGCGCGCCGGCGAGGGCGAGGAACGGTGGCGCCATGTACATCGAGTCGATCCAGACCTGGGGCTTGTGGTCGATGTGATGGAGCGTCCCGTCGGCCGTCCGGGGCGCGGTTTTCAGGAGGTAATCCAACATCCGGTCCGCGGCGGCCTTGAAAACCGGGTCGCCGGTCGCCTTGGCGGCAAAAAGGACTCCCTCTCCGTTGGCGGCCGGGTCTGTGACGCCGTGATTGTCGGAGACCATCCCCAGCCGGCCGTCCTCGTAGGCGCGCAACACCGCCCCATGGGCCATCCGGACGACCATGTCACGCTCTCCCCACTCGAGGAGCGCCTGCATGGCCACCCCCTGCTCCCAAGCCTCCCGCTGCATGGCCAGCATGGCCAGCATAACCTTGTCGACGAGCGCGTCGGCCGCTCCGGCCAGTCCCGGGGAGCGAAAGGCCGCCGAAATCGCCCCCGTGGCGACGAGTCTTTTCACCACGTCCCTTCTCTTCATGGAGCATCCCTCCTCCGGTCGTTTCCTCGGCGCGGCGCCCGATCCTCTTCGGACCTGCCGTCATCGCGCACCCCATTCTAGTTCAAAATTCCTCTCTCGGACAACGAACGAGACTTGACAAGCCTTCAGGCGGAGTTGGATGATGGGTCGAGGGGGCATCCGATGGCATGGTATGAGGACCTCGGCCCAGAGCTCATTCTTCACGACATGAAAGACCACGGCTACAGGCCCCCTCAAGAATTCCGCGCGGCTGCACTCGCCTGCCCTCCAATATGGTCCAAAGCATACTTCAGCTTCATCGAGAGGAACGGAGGGGATACTCTCGGCTTTTCACTTCTGCGGCCAAGCTTGTGCATGCGTTTCCGTCAAAAGGTCATGTCGATCTTGAAAAAGCCTCGCCCCCGGCAGTAATATCCCGTCCTCAGGAGGTTCCCGTGAGCTTTGTCCGCTGTTTGGTTGTTTCGACTCTGACCATCTGCCTCGTCGGCGTTTTCGCCCCGGCCGCCGCGGCGGCCGACATGCCGTCCGGCCTGCGCGTCTTCAACGTGAAAGACTACGGCGCCTCCGGCCGCAAGGCCGATAATGCGCGGGCCGCGATCCAAAAGGCCGTGGACGCCTGCGCCGACGCTGGGGGCGGCATGGTTTACATCCCTCCCGGAGAATACAGCTCCGGGACCATCCATCTTAAGAGCCATGTCCGCCTCTACGCCGAGGCCGGCGCCACAGTCTATTCCATCCACGACAAGGCCCTCTTCGACAAGGACGCCCTGCTCTACGGCGAGGACCTCGCCAATATCACGATCGAGGGCCGCGGCGTCTTCAACGGCGAGGCCGCCTATGACTGGCGGCTCAAGGGAGACCACCAGGACGACTTCATCCGGTCCAACCAGGTCGAGATGGAAAAGCTCGGCAAACCTCTCTTCCGGTCATTTCCCAAGCCGGACCAGACCGGCAAGCTGGTCCTCCTCGTCCGTTGCAAGGATGTCCGGATCTCCGGCCTTTCCTTCATCGACTCCCCCTCCTGGACCATGAACCTCGTGGCCTGCGAGAGGACGGTCATCGACGGGATCTTTATCAGCACGAGCCTGAAGGCCGGCGTCTGGGCCGACGGCATCGACCCCGACGGCTGCAAGGACCTCCGCATCTCGAATTGCACGATCGAAACCGGTGACGACGCCCTGGTCTTCTATTCGATGGACTGGTTCGGCCCGGCCCGCCCGTGCGAGAACATCACGGTCACCAATTGCCGGCTGAGCTCGGCTTCGAGCGCCATCAAGTTCTGCGACGGGAACATCGCCGGCATCCGAAACGTGACCATCGACAATTGCGTGATCACCAACTCGAACCGCGGCATCGCCTTCATGACCTTCGACGGGGGCCCCGTGGAGGACATCGTCCTCTCGAACCTGACGATCGAGACCGTCCGGAACGACTGGTTCTGGTGGGGCGACGGCGAGCCCTTCCATTTCAATATCCGGAAACGGAGCGAGGTCCACGCCGGCTGGCCGAAGGCCAAGGACCGGCCGGCCGGGGCCATCCGGAACGTCAAGATCCAGAATGTCATCGCCCGCGGTTACGGGATGAGCGTCTGCAACGGCCATCCGGACTCCTGGCTCGACGGGGTGAGCTTCGAGAACGTCAAGCTCACGATCGCCCATGACCCCAAGGCCCCCTATGACAAGGCCGTCGACGCGATCAGGTTCGAGCTGGCCCGCAACCTCCGGCTCCGGGACTTCGAGGTCGCGTGGGAGAAGCCCCTCTACGGCCGGTGGCGGAGCGCGTTCTCCTTCGAGGACGTCAAGGGATTGACCCTCGACGGGGTCATCTGCCGCCAGGCCCAGGACGACGGCGCATCGCCGGCCATCCTCTTCCGCGGCGTCGCCGACGCGATCATCCGGAACTGCAGGGCCGTCGAGGGCACGGGGACCTTCCTGCTCTTATCCGGAGAAGGGACGCGCGACATCGTCCTCGCGGGGAACGATCTCCGCCGGGCCGGGACAGCGTTCGGCTTTGCCGATGGGGCCAAGGAAAAGGGGATTGAAATAAAGAATTGAATTTTGCCCGGCGTTTGACTAAATTGGTTTTTCGATCTCTGCGGAGGCCCCATGCCGAACAGCCCGACCTTCAGTCCTCTCGAAGGGATCCATTCCCGGATCCGGGCCCGTTTCCCCCTGCTCGAGCGGGACTCGCAGGGCCGGCGGAGGATCTACCTCAACAGCGGCGCGGGCAGCCTGATGGTGGATACCGCCATTGAGGCGGCGGCCTGGGCGAACCGGACCCTCAATCCCATGCCCGGGGCCGGCTGTGCCGGGGAGGCCGAGACGGGCCTCTTCCATGATGAGGTCCGGGGAATCGCCGCGGATTTTGTCCATGCCTGGAGCGGCCGGGAGATCTCCTTCCACGTCTCGACGACCGCCGCCCTGTTCAACCTGGCCTTCGCTCTGCGCGAAACGGTCGGACGGGACGACAACCTGCTCGTGACCGACCTCGACCACATGGCCAACATCTCGCCCTGGGAAACCGTCCTGGGTGAAGGAAAGGGCTCGGAGGTCCGGCGGGTTAGGGTCTCGAGCGAAGGGACCCTCGACGTCGATCATCTCCTGGCCCTGGCGGACCCGAAAACGCGGCTTCTGGCCGTGACCATGGCCTCCAACGGATTCGGAACGGTCCCTCCCCTGCCCGAGATCGTCGCCGCGGTCCGGAGGAAGTCCCCGGAATGCCTGGTCGCGGTCGACGCCGTTCATCACGCCCTTCACGGGCCCATCGACGTCCGGTCCATCGGCTGCGACTTCCTGGCTTTTTCTGGATACAAGGTTTTCGGACCCATGCTCGGCGTTCTCTGGGGCAAGAGGGAGATCCTGGAGAGGATCAGGCCTTACCGCGTCGAAACGAACACGAACGAGCTTCCGTGGAAGCTCGAGCAAGGCATGCTCAACAACGCCTCTCTGGCCTCGCTCAAGGCCGCCCTGGAATACGTCCTCTGGCTCGCGGACGAGGCGGCCCGGCCCGGACAGGCCCTCGCCGGGCGCCGCGAGCGGCTCGCCTTCGCCATGACCGCCATCGCCGACTACGAGAGAGGGCTTTCCCGCCGCGTCCTCGAAGCCTTCAGGCGGCTCGCTCCGCGGGGATTGACCTGTTACGGCCTCTCGGACCCCGACCGCTGCTCCGAGCGCGACCCGACGTTCGCCTTCGAGATGTCCGGCCAGCCCCCCCATGTGACCAAGGGGCTGCTGTGGGACCGATACGGAATTCAAATCGGGGATGGGAACCATTATTCCGCAGCCGTCTATCGCCATCTCAGAAAGCCCGCGGTCTGCCGGGCCAGCTTCGCCCATTATGATACGCTCGAGACCGTCGACCTCTTCCTCGCCGCCCTCGAAGACATTGCCGGCGGCAGATCATGATCCGAACGTCCGCCGCTCCGAGGCGTCTCGCCCTCCTCGCCGTCCTCGCAGTCTGCCTCCTCCCCCTCTTCCTGCCGGGCCAGCCGGCCGAGCTGTTGCGAAAACCCGAGAACTTCGAAAGGAGCCGGGACTATGACGCCCTCCACTACAGGCTCGTCCTGGAGCTCCATGACAAGGAAAAATCCTACGTCGGCGAAAACACGATCACCCTGGCCTCCCTCAAAGACGACCTGAAATCTCTCGTTTTCGACGCCGAGGGGTTCACGGTGACGGATGTCGCCGGGCCGGACGGACGGCCCCTGCCTTTTTCGGTCGATGGCAAGAAGCTCAAGATCGCCCTTTCAAGAGGGCTCGCCTACGGGGAGAAGGCCTCGGTCGTCGTCCGTTTTCATCAAGAAAACCCAAAAATCGGCCTGAAATTCATCGACGCCGGACCCGGCCGCCCCGCCCAGATCAACACCTACGACTGGCCCGAAGACGCGCATCACTGGTTCCCCTGTTACGATTACCCGAACGGCAAGGTGACGAGCGAAGTCATCGCCACGGTCCGTGGAGACTACAAGGTGCTGTCCAACGGCCGGCTGGTGGGGGTCAGCCACGACACATCCGCGGGGACTTCGACCTGGCACTGGTCCCAGGAGGAGCCCCACCCCGTGTACTGCATCATGCTGGCCGCCGGCCCTTTCGAGGTCATCAAGGACTCTCTGGGCACGCTCCCGGTCGATTACTGGGTCTATCCCAAGGACGTCGCGAATGCCTCGCGTTCGTTCAGGAAAACTCCGAAAATGATCGACTTCTATAATAAGATCTTCGGCTACCCCTACCCCTGGGCCAAGTACGACCAGGTTTGCGTCGCGGGCTACGGCGGGGGCATGGAGGCGACCACGGCCACGATCCTCGGTCAGTCGACGATCCACGATGAAAGGGCCGACCAGGACTTTTCAAGCGACGGCTTGATCGCCCACGAACTCGCCCACATGTGGTGGGGGGACCTCGTCACGGAACGGGCTTGGCCCGACGTCTGGTTGAGCGAGAGCTTCGCCACCTACGCCGAATATCTTTTCACGCGTTTCGACCGGGGCGAGGACGAAGGCGCCCTGAATCTCGAGGAGAAAAAGGCGGGCTACCTCGCGGAGGCCCGGAGCCGCTACATCCGGCCCATCGTCTTCAACCGTTATAACGAGCCCTGGGAGATCATGGACGCGCATGCCTACCCCAAAGGAGCGGCCGTCCTCCATATGCTCCGCTCCATCCTTGGCGACGGGGCGTTCTTCCGGGTGCTCGGGGCGTACTTGAACCGCTTCGCCTTCAAGAACGCCGACACCCACGACCTCATGACCGTCGTCAAGGACGCCACGGGGGAAAACCTCGACTGGTTTTTCGAGCAGTGGGTGTACAGTCCGGGGCATCCTGTCTTCCAAGTGAATTGGGACTGGTTCGAGAGCTCCAGGAAGGTCCGGCTGACCGTGCGCCAGGTCCAGGATTTTTCCAAAGGGATCCCGGTCTACAGACTCCCCGTCCTTATCGGCTTGAGGACCCCCGGAAAAAACTGGACGGAGCGGGTCTGGGTGGCCGGGAAGGAAGACACGTTCGAGTTCGACTCCCCGGAAAAGCCCCTCCTCGTCCGCTTCGACGAGGGGAACCATCTCTTGAAGGAACTCATCTTCAAAAAGCCGGCCGAAGAGCTGATCTTCGAGATTCAGAATGACGACGTCGTCGGCCGAATATGGGCCGCCGGCGAGCTGGCCGGTTTTTTGCCCGGGGCCGGGGTCCGGTCGGCCATTTCGAAGGCCGCCGTATCGGATCCCAGTTGGGCGGTCCGCCGGGCGGCCCTCGAGGCGCTGGCCAAGACCGGGGGGAGCGACCTCGTCCCATTTTTCAAGAACAGACTCGCCGACCTCAATTCCCAGGTCCGGGCGGCCGCCGTCCGAGCGCTTAGAGGAACGCGGGCCCCTGGTCTCGCCCCATTCTTTGTGAATGTCTTCAACCGGGATTCGAGCTACGTCGTCCAGGGCGAAGCCCTGACCGCCATCGGAGAATGCGGCGGCCGCGGCCAGATCGCTCTTTTACGGAAGGCCGCGGGCCTGGCATCGCCCCGGGATATTCTCAAAAGGAATGCCGAGTCGGCCATCAGAAAAATCGAGGGCCGCCCCGTCAATAAATAAGCTGGGGATCAAGGAAAGGAAAAGGAGCCAGTGGGATCGCAAAGAACGTCCGGGTCCCTCGTCCTGATGGTTTTGGCCTGGTCCGCCGCCATGGCGGCAGAGAATCCCCGGGCCGCGGACAAAACCGAAGTTTGTGACATCACGTTCGAAATTTAGAAGGAGGTCGCATGAAGAAACTCTCAAAGCTGATCGCCCCGCTCGTCATCTGCCTGGCCGGGCTCGCCGCCGCGCCCTCGTTCTCGCGTACCGGCCCTGCCGCCGGACCCCTCCTGGGCAAGCAAAGGATCGTCGGCCGGGCGCTCTATGATAAGCTCCGGAAAGAGGGCCGGACGCTCGTCAAACTCGACGGCCTCACGAGCCTCAGCTGGACCCCCGACGGCAAGGGATACTTCATCTTCGAAGACGGCACGTTCAAGAGGGTCGACCTCGCGACCGGCGAAAAGTCCCCCCTCTTCGACGACGCTAAGCTCCTGGCTGCTGTGAACGGCGCGACCGGCCGGCAGGAGGGCAAGCTCTTCTTCAGCAGGTTCCAGTTCCTCGATGACGGGAAGAAGATCCAGTTCTCGGGCTTTAACAAGGTCTTCATCTATGATCTCGCAACGGGCAAGCTCCTTTTCTACGAGCCCGAGCGGACGGTCGCGGGCGTCCGCGGCCGCGGTTACGGCGACGTCCTCTCGCCGGACCTCAGATACCGGGCCTTCAACCGGGGCTACAATCTGTATATCAAGGACATGGACGGGAACGAGACCGCCCTGACCGTGGACGGGGGCGAGGACCTCCGGAACGGTTTCCCCGACTGGGTCTACCCAGAAGAGCTCAACCAATACCAGGCCTTCTGGTGGTCTCCCGATTCAAAGAAGATCGCCTTCATGCAGTTCGACGAGAGCCCCGTCGCCAAATATCCCATCGTCCACGACGTTGCCCCCATGCCGCGCTACGAGCTCCAGGGCTACCCCGTGCCGGGCGCCAACAACCCGATCGTCCGGCTCTTCGTCGTCGACGTCGCCACGAAAAAGCTGGTCCGCCTCGAGACCGGCGACGATCTCGACGTCTATCTCTATCGGGGCCAATGGACGAACGACGGGCGGGAGTTCACCTACCACCGCCTCAACCGTCTCCAGAACCGGGTCGAGGTCTTCGCCGCCGACCCGGCCACGGGCAAGACCCGCCTCGTCCTCAGGGACGAGGACCCGTGCTACATCGACGAGCAGACCGACCTCGACTTCCTCAAGGACAACCAGCGGTTTCTTTGGACCTCGGAGCGGAGCGGCTGGCGGGAGATCTACCTTTATGGCCTCGACGGAAAGCTTCTCAAACAGCTGACCAGCGCCCGCCTCCCCGTCCAGAGTATCCTCGGCATCGACGAGGCCGGCGGCTGGGTCTATTTCACCGGAGCCGAGAATAACGGCACGGAGAGCCATCTCTACAAGGTGAAGCTCGACGGGACCGGATTCACGAAGATGACGAAGGAACCGGGGATGCACATCGGTGAGCTTCGCCCCCGGCTTCGCCTACTACACGGACACGCTTCTCGAATTTTGACGAGCCCACGAAGTCCACCCTTTGCCAGGCCGACGGCAAAGCGGTCAAGGTCATCGGCCAGTCCGTCGCTGGGAAGGAGTTCCAAGCCCTCAAGCTCATCAAACCCGAGCATTTCCTGTTCAAGTCGGCCGACGGCAAGTACGACCTGGACGGACTTGTCTATTTTCCCTCCCATTTCGACCCCAAGGATAAATATCCGATCCTTCTCTCGGTCTACGGCGGGCCCGGCTCGAAGGGCGTCTCCAATACCTACAAGATGACCGACGGCAGCCAGGCCCTGGCCCAGCTGGGCTTCCTGGTGGCGGTCTGCGATTATCGGGGCGTCTCCGGGCGCGGGAAGAATTTCCAGAATCTCCATTACCTCAAGCTGGGCCAGGTCGAGCTCGAGGACCACGTCGCCTTTGTCAAGGCCCTCGGCCGGAGGCCCTACGTGGACACGGGTCGGGTCGGGATCACCGGACACTCGTACGGCGGCTATTTCACCTGCCTCTGCCTTCTCAAGGCGCCCGACATCTTCCAGGTGGGTGTCGCAGGGGCCCCGGTGACGGACTGGCGCAACTACGACTCGATCTACACCGAGCGCTACATGCGGCGGCCCCAGGACAACCCCGAAGGCTATGAGAAGGCTTCCTGCCTGACCTACGCCAAGAACCTCAAGGGGAAGCTCTTCATCCACCACGGCGCCGTGGACGACAACGTCCACCCCACGAACACGATCCAGCTCGTCCAGGCGCTGCTCAAAGAGAACAAGGCATTCGACCTGATGATTTATCCCGAACAGCAGCACGGCATCGGCTTCCAGCGCTACCCCGAATCCCGGGTCGAGTATTTCATCGAGCACCTCAAGCCCGTCGTGAAATAAGGACACAAAGGAGTCATCCATGGCAAAATTCGAAGGCGTCAGATGGGCCCCGCGCCAGATGCGCTACCTTCTCCCCGAAAAGCAGTTCGCCATCCTGGAGTCGGACGCCAGGGTTTACGGAGTCTCGCGGTCGATCTTTTACGCGACGTTCCTCTGTTTCGAGGGCATCCGCTTCTTCGCCAAGAGGAATCCCAAGGGCCAGCTCGAAGTCATCTTCCTCAACTGGGACAAGAACCTGGAGCGGATGCAGAGGGGCATGGCCTTCAACTTGAGCAAGAGCCAGGCCTCTCTCATCCCGACGGTCGAGGAGATGGAGAGCATCATCATCCACCAGTACTTCCAGGACCCGGCCGTCAGGGCCTTCCTCGGAGAGATGGCCGACGATGGGGTCCAGGGATACCTGAGGCCCTTCACCGTGGACGAGGAGCAGTCCATGGGGGTCACCTTCCCGGCCCAACCCTCCCTCCGGGCGATCTTCTGCCGATACGACAATTATCTCGGCGAACCCTTCACCGGCGTCGTCATTCCGCAGCTCATCCGGGCCACGAGCGCCAACAAAACGGGCTGCCTGAAGCTCGGCATCAACTATCTGATCAGCCTGAAGGCCATGGAGGCCGCCAAGGACGTCGAGCCCCGGGCCGCGGCGGCCCTTTTCCTGGACGACCGGACCCACCTGAAGCTCGAGGACCGGTGCATCACCGAGTGGGACTCCTCCTGCTGCCTCTTCGGGCTCAAGGACGGGACGGTCGTCAAGATCCCGGAGAGCGATCTGATCCTCCCGTCGGTCACGATCCAGGGGATCGTGAGCATCCTCAAGGAAATGGGCGTCAAGGTCGAAGAGAGGCCCGTGACCTACGGCGAGCTCGTCGACCGGGTCAAGAAAAAGGACCTCGTCGTCGTAGCCAGCATCGGGACGGCGGGGATCATGAGCCGGTGCCAGAAGCTCCTCTGCGTGGACAAGGACAATTCCGTCGTGGCGACCCACGTCCCCGACCTGAAACATCCGGTGTACGAGAAGCTGGCCGAGGCCAAGACCCATTACTGGGACATCTACAGGGAGAAGGCCCGGCTCGTGGCCGGGATGAATCTCTTCAAATACACCCTCTAAGACCAAAAAGGGACGGTCTTGGTTTTCCGGGAAAAATCAGGACCGTCCCCTTTTTTTTAAAGGCTCATCGCGATGAGCATCCAGAACTTGTCCCCGAGCTCGAGATATTTCTGGATCGCGGCCCGGGCGAAATCATTGGTGTATTTGGTCAGGTACTGGTTGACCGTGAACGGTTCATTGTCGGGTGACTTGCTGCCCAGGATGTCCTGGACTTTTTTCTCGAGCATCGGCAAGTCGGCGAAGGCCTTCTCCTCGAACTCGGCGACGGTGCCCTGGATCTGGTCCTTCGCCATCCCCCACTTCAAGGTCGCCAGCCGGTTGGCCCGCCGGAAGGCCCAGTCCGCCGAATCCATTCGGTAGCGGTGCTGGCCGCAGATCTCGAACGCCGGCGGGAGCTCGGTCGCTCCCGCGAAGATGGGGATCCGGGCGCTCATGGCCGGGTTGTCCAAGGCGAACCAGCAGATGGCCCCGACCGACGGCGGCAGCCAGCCGCGGACCTGGATGACCGTGGCGTAGGAACAGCCGGAGATGGGGATCGTCCGCTGCATGTTGATCGTGCCCGGCTTGAGCGTGTTGATGAGCTGGATCAGGTCCCGGGACATCCAGGCGCTGGCGATCGGGCTGGGGACCATCTCGGGGGCCGCCGGCGGGGGCGCGGGAGCCGCCTGCTCGCCGCGCGGGCCCCTCGGTTGGCGTTTGGGGACGAGGAGGTTCCTGGTCATGTCGAGGTCGGTCCCGGCGTAGGGATCGCGATAGATCCTCAGGATGTCCCGGACCGAGAGCTTTTTCTCCGGCTTGACCGAGAACGGCAGCTCCGCCATGTCCATCGTCAGCTTGAGGGAGGGGGCCAGGGTGCTCAGGACGAAGAATTCCCGGGTCGAGAACGGCTTGCGGCCGCTGTAGGCTTCCCAGAACTTGAAGGGCTTGCCGCCTTTCGGGTCCCACCAACCCATTTCCTGGGCAAGCTCGAACACGTTATCCGAAGCCATGTAATGGTCGGGGTCCTTGAGATCGATCTCCGAGATGCGCGGGATATTCGCCGAGATGCCGACGTGGTCGTCGGGGATCCGTACGGCAGCCCAGACAGCGCCCTTCTGAAGGGGGCCGGCCCCGAAGATCTCGAAATGCCAGACCTCCTTGCCGTCGGCGACTGGTGATGCATTCCCCGGAGTCGCCGTAGCCGTATTGCTTGACCAGATCTCCGGCGAGCCGGATGGCTTCGCGGGCGGTTTTCGCCCGCTCGAGCATCAGCCTCTCGACCTCCTCGATCATGAACATGCCTTCGTTGTTGACCAGCTCCTGGCGCCCGCCGATGGTCGTCTCGCCGATGGCCAGTCCGTGTTCGTTCAGACAGGGATAGGCCGTGTTCAGGAACTGGTAGGTTTCCGGCACCTGAGGGACCTCCCCAGTCTGGAGGACGCCTTGGAGGTCGGCAGGAGTCTCGGTATGGATCTTGCCCGAGTAGATCTTGTTCATGGCCTTGTCCGGCCACTTCTGATGGGGCACGATATTCAGCCACGTCCTGTAGGGGCCGTCGCATGTGTGGCAGGTGATGACCGAGCCGTCCACGGTCGCCAACCTGCCGACCTGGATGGACGTGCATCCGTCCCAATCGGAGGGCCAGGGTTTCGGGACGGGCCGCTCGGCAGCCGGCAGAGAAAAGACGGCCACGAACAAGAACGAAAGGACGATGAGAGAGAAGAAGGCTTTCTTTCGGAAGGTCGATATCATCCGGTCACTCCTCTAGGACAGATACGGAGATTATTGAAAAACCGCGGCGCAGCTGTCAATCCTTTTCTTGGAGCCAAGGAACGCCTGAGGCCTATTCTTTGATGATGACCAGGTCCCAGGCCGGCAGCCGGACGCTGCGGGACTTGGCGAAAGCCCCGTCTGTCAAAAGATCGATCCCGTCCCGATAGGAATAGATGAACTCGCGGGCTTGCCCGGAGAAATTGAAAAAGGCGTGCACGGGAGACCCGTCGGCCAGGACGGCGTGCTTGACCTTGACCCCGGCCGGCAGGCCGGCGTCCGTCAACGGGACGCCCGCCGCCTGAAGTGCTGCGGCGATGACCTTGGCCTGAAGTCCATCCGAAAGGTACGTCCCCTCGTAGGTCAGCGTGCCCTTCCCGAAGCGGTTCCGGGTGACCGCGGGGTACTTGCCGAAGACGGGATGATCATAATAGGCCAGCGGCTCCGCCTTGTCCGGGACGAGGCACTCGGCCCAGACCGAGACGGCGTTCTCCTCCCCGGCCTTGAACGGGTCGCCCCGGAGCCGGAGAGGAGCCCTCAGGTTCGAGAACTCCTGATAGGAAAAGCCGCAGGCCTCCCGGAGGGGGCCCGGCGCCCGGACCCAGCGGACCGTTGAATGATCGTCCGCGAAGCCGCTCTTGAAGGACATCAGGACGTGCCCGCCGCCTTTGACATACTCCGAGAGCCTTAGAAGAAGCTCGTCCCTCGCGATATAGAGGGGCGGGACCAGGACGAGGTCGTAGTCCCCCAGGTTCCGGCTGTCTGGGAAAACGAAGTCGGTCCCGACATTAAGCCGGTAAAGGACCTTGTACATCTGGTCGAGGACGGTCATGTAGCCCACGTCGCGGTCGAAGGGCATGAAATCGAGCCCGTTCCGCGAATCCATGCTGTAGAGGATAGCGACCCGGCTCTTTTTCTTCAGGTTGACGAGCGAGGGCCCGGTTTTCTTCAGTTCGCGGGCGACCCGCGATATTTCCTCATAAACCCGGCCCGGCTCGAGGTCGTGGGCGAGGACGCCCTTCCAGTATGTCTCCTGCCCATAGTGAAGGGAATGCCAATGCCAGTAAGCGACGAGGTTGGCGCCGCTGAGGACGTTGGCGTAGACCGCGAGGCGCAGCTGACCGTCGTAGGGCGGGAACTGGTCCCGGGAATCCCAGCCGGTCGTTTGGGCCGTGGTTTCGGTGACCAGATAATTCGTCCCTTTGAGCGACCGGTTGATATCGCCGCAATAGGCGATGAATTCGCCGTCCATCCTGTCCTGGAGCCCCATATAAATATTGACGGCCGGAACGTCGAGGAAGGGCGCGATCTCGGCCTGGCTGACGTCTCCGGGGAACCCGCCGACGAAATCGTGAGTGATGAACTGCCCGGGGCGCCTGAGGCCGCGGACGATCTCCGCCTGCCAGCCCAGGAAGTCGGCCGCGATCTTCTGCTCGAAGCGCTCCCACTCGAGCTTGTAGCCGGGATTGAGGGCCCCGTCGCGAGGGGGGAACTCATCGAAATCGTTGATCCTCTGCCCCCAGTAATTCAGACCCCAGGCCTTGTTGAGATTCTCCGGGGTCCCGAACTTCCTTCGGAGATAATCGCGGAACTCGGCCTGGACGCGGTCGTCGGCCGTCCCCGACGGATGCGATTCGTTGTCGAGCTGATAGCCGATGACGGCGGGATGGTCCCGGAATTCACTGACGAGCCTCCGGATGATCCGTTCGGCATATTTCCTGTAGATGGGATGGGTCATGTCCGACATCTGGCGCAGCCCGTAGGTGTAGCGCGTCTGGTTCGTCTGCTTGACCTGGACCTCCGGGTGCTCCTTGTAAAGCCAGGCGGGGATGGAATAGGTGGGCGTCCCCAGGATGACTTTGATCCCGGCCTTGTGGACCCGGTCGAGGACGCGGTGGAGCCAGCCGAAATCGAACACTCCGTCTCTCGGTTCGAGGACGCCCCAGCTCGACTCGCCCACCCTGATGAGATTGATCCCGGCCCTTTCCATGAGCTCGACGTCCCTCTCAAGCCTTTCGTAGGGCATGTATTCCCAGTAATAGGAAGCCCCGTAGAGGATTGTCTCGAACTTCGGCGCTTCGGCTCCGAGGGCGGGCAGGCCGAGGACGAGCCCGAGGCAGAGGGATATCATGGCCTGGTGTTTCAGGTTCTTTCTCATGGGACATCCTCCGTCAGGTGATGCCGCCATTCTTGGCCAGGTCGAGCATCGCGCCGTACAAGTCTTCCGCCGTTGCCCCGGCCCGGACCGTGAGCCGGACGACCGGCACCTCCCTGTTTTCATAGTATTCGACGAGGGGCAGGGTCCGCATCCTGAAGATGACCAACTTCTGCCGGATGGCGTGAAGATCGTCATCCGGCCGCTCCACTCTGTCGCCGCCGGTGTCCAGAAGGATCCTCTCCCGGACGACCTCGAGAGTGGCTTCCAGACTGATGACAGCCTGGATCCTGACGACGTCCTCCATCATCCGGGCCTGGCCGATGTGGCGCGGCAAGCCGTTGAGGACCAACCGGTCATCTTCCCGGAGGACCTTTTTCTGGGCAAAGGCTCGGAGCACCTTGAGGGCGATGGGGAACTCATGGTTCTCAAGGAGGGCGCCTGTCCGGAGAGACTGCCGGATGACCTCGACCTCCCGAGTGAGCAGGCCCGGGACATTTTCCGGAGCGGCCGCCACGGCCCTCAGCTCGGCCCCGAAGTCAAAATGAGCGCACCGCCGTCCCGCCGCGCCCCTCTCCTCGAGCAAGCGACCGAGAGGGGTCTTGCCCGCGCCCGTGGGGCCTACGAGCAGCCAGGAAGGCTGCAAACGGACGTCCATGATTAAATCTCCGCTGTCCCGCCGGAGGGTCCGTCTGCCGGATCGGTCCTCAGAAACTCGAAAGCCCTGTTCATGTCCCTGTGGCTGGCCACGAGGACCAGGGTGTCGCCTGCCGCGATCGTGAATTCGGCCCCCGGACTGGTGAACGATTCCTCGCCCCGGACGACGGCGATGACCGTCGCGCCAGTCCTGTTCCGGAGGTCGACGGCGCCCAGCGTTTCCCCGGCCGGCCAGGAGCCTTTTATGATGTAATAGGAGTCGGCCGTCCCGGCCGAGAGGAGGTCGGAGACCCTCTCCATGGACGGCTTGAAAGCTTCGCACGTCCCCCTTAGAAGTCCATAGCATTCGTTGCGGATGATCTTGACCTGGGCATCGATGACGTTCCGAGGGATGTGGAACCGTTCGAGGACACGGGTGAAGATCTCGACGGAGGTTTCGAATTCCTCGGGGATGACATTGTCCGCCCCGAGCCGATAGAGCTCGTCGATCTCGGAGGCGTATCGAGTCCTCACGACGATGAAGACGTCGCCTCTCATCTCCCGGACTGCCCTGACCCCGCGCCGGGTCGTCGCCGGGTCCGAAATGGCGAAGACGACCGCCTTTGCTTTTTCGATGCCGGCCTCCTTGAGGATGACCCGGCTCGAGGCGTCCCCGAAGAAGACCGGGTCTCCCCTTTCCGCCGCGGCCCGGACCGCCTCCGGATTGAGCTCGAGGATAACGTAATCGACGCCCGCCTCCTTGAGGACATGGGCCAGGTTCCGGCCGTTGAGGCCGTATCCGGCGACGATCACGTGGTCCTGGAGCTTGCAGCCGGCCTCCGCTTCCGGCGCGCGATGCCGGCGCTTCCCCGCCGCCGCTTCCTTCGTTTTCGAAGCCAGGGCCGGGGAGATCTGGATGAGGAACGGCGCCGCCAGGATGGTCAGGATGGACGAGGCCAGGAAAACCTGGAAGACGCTTTCCGGAAGAAGGCCGTACGCCCGGCCCACGCCTGCCAGGACGAAAGAGAATTCGCCGACTTGGGCCAGGGCCAGGCCCGTGAGGACGGCGATCCTCGAGTTGTAGCCCAGGATTCTGACCGTCAGAATGACGATCACGGCTTTCAGGAGGAGGATGGACAGGACCAGGCCGGCGATGACCGCCCGGGAATGCCAGACGTCCCCGGTGTGAAGCAACATCCCGATCGAAATGAAGAACAGGCTGTTGAAGACGTCACGGAAGGGCAGGATATCGGAGACGACTTGGTGGCTGTAGTCCGACTCCGAGATGATGACGCCGCCCAGGAAAGCCCCTAGGGCAAGGGACAGACCGAGCGAAGACGTCAGCAGGGCCATGCCGAGGCAGATGAACAGGGAGGCGATCAAGAAGATCTCCCGGATCCTGGTCCTGACGACAAGGTGGAGGACCCTCGGCATGAGGAACCGGGCGACGGCGAAAACCGCCGCGATCGCCCCGGCGCTCAGCAGGAATCTGAGGATGATGGCCCTCGGCGAGGCGGCCCGGACGCTGGCCAGGACGGGGACGAGGGCGATCATCGGAACGATGGCCATGTCCTGGAAGATCAGGATTCCGAGGGAGATCCGCCCCTGGGGCGCGTCGGTCTCATTGCGATCGGAGAGGATCTTGAGGACGACGGCCGTGCTGCTCAGGAACTCAGCACGTTGATAATCACCATCATGACATTGTCACCACCAACGCCGTGCGCGCCCAGTTCGAGATCGACAGCCCCACCGGGGACGTGACGCTCGTAGCGCGCAAGGCCTGCCGCCGCCCACCCTGACCAGCTACGATTGCCTGAGCGCAAACCCCGGCACCAATGAGGAGCTGATTACGCTCTTTAACTTCTCCACGCCGGTCGCGCTGACGCCGGGCGACTGGTTCATCTCGGTTGTAAACGTTTCCGGCGGGCCGGTGAGTTACACTATTATGGCCACCGAATTCTCCGCTTATGGGACCAATGTTGTCATCACGAGCTGTCAGGCCCTCACCAACAGCTTCTGTCTCACCTGGACCTCGGTGGCCGGCATCCACTATTACGTGCAGGGAAAGACTGATCTCAGTGACACCAACTGGGTTGCGGTTTCCCCGAACATTGTCGCCACCGATGTTCTGACCTCATACTGCATTGCCTTGCCTTCGCCATACCATTTCTTCCGTGTCAGCGAAGGGCTGGCGGTCACTCCCTATCCCCCGCCTGTCCACATCACCAGCATTGCTCGCGACACCAACGGCGTCCGCCTGCAATGGCTGGCGCCGACCACCAGCCAGTTCCAGGTCCAGTGGACTGCTTCCCTCGCGCCTACAGCCTGGAGCCCATTCACCAATATCCTCACCTCCACCAACGGCGTTTTCTCCTTCCTGGACGACGGCTCCCAATCCGGCGGCCTCGCCGGCCCGCGCTACTACCGGCTTAAGCAGTTGCCTTAATCCAGTATCTCTATTACAGAGTGACAAAGGTCGCTTGCCAAGGCGGGACTCTTGCCGGACGGTTGGCTATGCATCACCTGACGCCGTCCATGGCCTGCGGGAAGTCGCGAGGTTACCTCCCCTCGTTGTCCTTGGCTGCGGCAGTCTCTTGCCGATAGCCGCTTGGCCGCAGCAGGTCACGGGTAGGACCAACCGCTACGCTTTCTATCAACCCCATAACCCGGATGGGATCGGCAAGTTCTATATGGGCCGTGAGATCGCCCGTGTCATGGGCCATGAATCGGCCGACTGGCTGGAACGACCTGAACGCGTCGCCGAAGAACAGCCCGACCAACTGGTCACCTGCTCAATCTCCGGCGCGGTGAGATCGTCGCCGACATTGGTGCGGGCACAGGTTATTTCACCCGCCGGCTGGCCCAAGCCGTCGGTCCGGGGGGCAGAGTCCTGGCGGAGGATGTCCAACCCGATGCTCACCCTGCTCACAGAACCTCACCGCCCGGTTGGGCCTCACCAATATCACGCCTGTCCTGGGAACCGTAACTGACCCCCGGCTTCCGGCTGCATCGGTGGACCTGGCCTTGATGGTGGATGTGTATCACGAGTTTGATTTGCCTTACGAGATGATGCAGGCGATTTGCCTCGCGCTGAAGCCCGGCGGCCTGGTGGTCCTGGTGGAGTATCGGGGCGAAGACCCCAACGTGCCGATCAAACCCCTCCACAAGATGACGGAGGCGCAGGTCAAACGAGAGATGTCCGTGCTGCCGCTGGATTGGGTTCAGACCATCGAGCGGCTCCCGCGTCAGCACATCATCGCCTTCAGAAAGCGCCCGATGGGATTGCCTGTAGCCTCGGCTCCGGCGCCGTTCCGGCAGAAGTGATGCCTATTTGAACGGGCTGATGCACGGACCAACGAGGGAAGGCGTCCCGCCCGCTCGCCGCCCCGACGATTGCCTTAGGGCCAAACCTGTTGTCTAATGGGCGGAAGTCGAGTCCGTGAGCAAAGAATTCATCCGAATCGGCGGGGCGCGTGAGCACAACCTCAAGAACCTCACGCTGAACATCCCGCGCGACAAGCTGGTGGTCATCACCGGCTTGAGCGGCTCGGGCAAGTCGTCGCTGGCCTTCGACACCATCTACGCCGAGGGCCAGCGCAAATACGTCGAGTCGCTCTCCGCCTACGCCCGGCAGTTCCTGGACCAGATGCAGAAGCCGGACGTGGACTTCATCGAGGGCCTCTCGCCGGCCATCGCCATCGAGCAGCGCAGCTCCGGCTCCAGCCCGCGCTCGATCATCGCCACGACGACCGAGATTTACGATTACCTGCGCCTGCTCTACGCCCACGTCGGCCAGCCGTTATTGCCCGGAAACCGGCGTGCCCATCGTCCGCCAGACCACCAGCGACATCGTGGACAAGATCCTTGCGCTGCCGCCGCGCACGCGGGTCATGCTGCTGGCGCCCGGTGGTGCGCGGGCAGAAGGGCGAGTTCCGCGACGTGGTCGAGCGGCTGTCGCGCGAGGGCTTCGTCCGCGCCCGCATGGACGGCGAGTTGGTCGAGTTGGCCAACGGCGTGCGCGTCAGGCTGGACCCCAAGGAGAGGCACACCATCGAGGCGGTGGTGGACCGGCTGGTCATTGACGAGAAGATCCGCGTCCGGCTGAGCGATTCGGTCGAGACGGCGCTGCGCTGGGGCGAGGGCGTGCTGCTGACGTTGCACCAGGCGCCGGACAGCTGAGTCCAAAGTCAGAGTCCAAGTCAGCGCCGAGGCAGCCGGGCAGAGTGCAGAACCGCATCACGCACACGCTCCCCGCCCTCAACCCTCGCCCTCAACCCTCCGAGTGGGTCGAGACGCTGCACTCCAACCGCAACCTCAGCCCCGCGACGGGCAAGAGCTACGAGCCGCTGACGCCCAAGCATTTCTCCTTCAATGCGCCCGGCCGGCGCGTGCCCGGTCTGCCACGGGCTGGGCCAGAAGCTGGTCTTCGACGAGGCCTGGTGGTGCCCGACCCGGAGAAGTCGCTCGAGCAGGGGGCGATGCTGCCGTGGCGGCGGGGCGGCAAGCGGATGGTGGTCTATTACAAGGGCCTGCTGCGCGGGGTGGCGAAGCATTACGA
>CAWCND010000027.1:0-160302 GCA_963796835.1 Candidatus Aminicenantota bacterium
ACTTGAAAAGGATCAAATCCGTCTAGGTAACGAAAAAGAGTTTGAAGCCCAGGTGAACAAGCTCATTGACTCCGGGGAAAATCCCGAAGAAAACCAGCAAGCGATCAGAGAGAAATATCACGCCAGATTGGTGGCTAGCTTGCAGGAACTGGATAGAGATATGGAGAAAAAGCAGGCCGCGCAAATGATGATAGCTATTAATATTTCTCGGCTTTCGCCCGTGAGTTGCTTCATCCGTCCTATGACCGAAATCGGTCAGACTGGATGGGTTCAATATGAGAACTTCAAGAGCGAAGTTGGTCGTTTCGAGCGTGCACTAAATGAACAAGTTTATAGCAAGTTCAAGATATTTAACGACAAGGGCGGGATCACGGTTATACTAATTTTACCGGGGATATCGCAGCGCCTGCACCCAGGCTTCAATACAATCGAATTCTCTTTGGGACAGTTATGAAAAATACCTTGCCGGATTTAATTCTGTTGATTATCTATAACCTCATTTTCTTTGCAGCGGCCTTTGTGGGCTTCTTAAAGTACGATCCGAGATAAGATGTGGACTCTTAGAAAGCTGGATCATCATAGGGGTGAATAGATGTACAAGACCATACTCTATAAAGAACTTCGTGAGAATATCCGGAACTATCGATTCATTATTGCTTTTATATTGTGCGTGACGATCATCCCTTTAAGCTTTTTTGTCGATTGGAGGGGATTAGAAGAAAAGAGCAAACTTTCAACGAATCTGTTCGAATTTATGAAGAAAGTCATAGGACTCATCTTGATGTGATTAATTTGGGCGCAGCGGCATTCAGACCTCCTTCTTCTTTGAGCATGCTATCATCCGGGGTGGAATCCCTTTTGCCCAGCTCGGTCGAATCCGTCGGCGACTTGCTAACTCCCTCGGAGCCCAGACACAGTTCCTCAACAGCCGAAGTCTTGATAGCCCCTATTCGTTTCTTTTTGGAAATATGGATTTGGCGTTTATCGTTTGCATCATTATATCCCTTCTTGCGATGCTACTCACTTATAATAGCGTGGCCGGTGAAAAAGAAGGTAGGACTCTCAGTTTAGCGAAGCTTTGCAGAATCCCCCGCGGCTTGCCGCGTGGGATGAATGCATGCCGTGCCGAGGGGGTTATAAGGGGGACCGGAAAGTCCCCCTTATCCGCATAGGCCCTTGCTCGGTGATGTGATATAAATGAGACGTGGGACTGAAAAGGACGAGTCATTCGGTCTACGACACGAGCTATCACCTGGTATGGTGTCCGAAATACCGGAAGAAGATATTCGAGCGGGTGGAAGTTCGGGAACGAGCGGAACAGATGATTCGGGAGATCTGCGAGGCGTACGGCATCGAAGTTCTGGAGATGGAAATCATGGAGGAGCACATCCATCTTCTCGTTTCGTTTCCCCCGTGTCGGTCGATAGGGGAGGTCGTGAGGATAATCAAGAGCAACAGTGGGCGGGGGTTGTTCCGCGAGTTCCCGGGATTGAAAAAGAGACTGTGGGGCGGGGAGATATGGGAAGACGGATATTTCGCTCGGACGGTCGGAGACCGGATGACTCGGGACGTGATAGCCAGATATATCGAGCATCATCGCGAGCTAGAGCAAGGGCCTGCGCAGCTGGCCTTGAAGCTGCGCTCTTAATGCCCCGCGGCTTGCCGCGGGGATAGTTTACTTCTTTCCAATGCTCTGCCGAGGAATATAGTTATTTTAGGCAAAATGACGGCGAATTTTATCCTGATGGGTTTGGTCTTTTTGCTGGGAATTGCGATCAGTATTTTAATCCTTCTTTTTATGGACTCAGATATACTGAGCAGTGGGAGCCAACTGATACGTATCTTGATTGGCGTGGGGGTTTCTCTTCTGTATATTTTCGGCTTCATTAATCTTGGTTTGCTAGTTTCCAGCCTGAGCAAAAGCTCCGTTTCAGCCATCGTTTCTCTCATGTTCTGCTGGGTTGTTCTCTTTATGATCTATCCTAAAGGAAGCGTCATTATTTCAAAGCTGGTCAAGCCTGTTAACTCTCAAGAAGTAATAGACCAAGAGAAGAATCAAGCGCGCCTTCAGATCGAGAATGAAGAAAGAATAGAAGCTCAAAAGCTAAAAGACACTGTGCCCGAACTGAAAGGGATGGACACAGATGAATTTTTTAATAAGCTATTCAAGGGGGATAAGCTTGCAAAGGCGTTCGAGAAAAAGCAGAACGAACTCAAAACGTCTTTTAAAGAAAGATGCGAATCAGAGTTGAATAAAATAGATTCTTATTATGAAGGCCAACGAAACAGCCAGGCATTGCTTGCCCAAAACATTTCGCGACTTTCTCCGGTCAGCTGTTTCGTTCATGCCATAGTTGAGTTATCGAACACTGGATTGTTAGAGTATGAACAGTGGAAAGTAACACGCTCTCGGTTTAAACGAGCTTCTTGATCGCGAGATATCCAGTAAAGAGGCAAGCGCTTGGTTTGGAGGCAAAGGCTATCGGTCATATCACGGGAATCTCGAGGCTCCTATGCCAAAGCTCGCATATCAACCTGTTCCTCTTCATAAGGCCATCTCAAGAGTGTGGCCTGATATAGTTTTATTGCTTTTATACGTGATCTTGTTCTTCACCGGCGCCTACGTGGCGTTTCTGAGATATGACGTGCGGTGAGGTCCTTGCCGTTTTATTGAATAAGACGAGAGTATTGTGTCGTGCTGTTAAATCTTGTATGTTAATCAGGGTTATAAGTTTCCTCCTAGAGAGGTCAGCATGAAAAAGATTGCGGCATTTGCGGGCATGGTCCTCATCGTATCCTTGGCCTCCGCCCAGACGGTTAAGTTCATGAGCGGACCCTTCGACGAGGCGCTGGCTCAGGCCAAAAAGGAAAACAAACTCCTCTTGGTCGAATTCTTCTCGAGTGGCTGAGGGGCCTGCAGACTGCTGGTTCAGCAGTTCGAAAGCAATCCTAAGTACGCCGAATTCCTCACGAAAAACTTCGTCCTCTACCGGGCCAGCCAAGGCGACAAGATCGGGGACACCCTCTTCAAAAAGTTCAACATCCCGGGGACGCCGACCCTCCTTTTTATCGACAAGGATGGCAAAGAAATGGATTGGATCGTAGGCTATGGAGCGCCCCCCGACCAATTCCTGAAAAAAGTCCAAAATGCCCTCACGGGAACGGATACGTATAAGGCTCTCAATGACCGCTACGCCAAAGAACCCAATAACGTCGGGGTCGTTTTCAAACTAGCCCAAAAGCTCGAGGGGCGCGAACCAGAAATGGCCAAGACCAAGGAGCTTTACCGCAAGGTCGTCTCACTGGACCCCGATGGTAGGTCGGGCTCATACTATAACGATTATCTCAAGGCCTCGATCACCTATACAGAGGCCGCTGAGGAGGCCCTCGGTCGGATAGCTTTCTTCAGCCGCGAGAATGACCCGGTGCTCCTGCGAGCTTTCATCGCCAAGTACCCGGAAAGCAAGTTTCTGAAGGATGAATATGAATTGCTCGCTCGCTTCTACTATCTTAGGAATTCAGTCCCGAAAGACGAGGCAGCCAAGTTCTTCGCCGAATACTCATCCAAGTATCCCTACGACGCGGACGCGCTCAACTCCTATGTCGAACGGATCATCATTGACAAGGAACCCCTCGATAAGGGCATCGAATTGGCCGAAAAAATCAAAGAGATCACTAAGTATCCCCGCAATCCCGAGTACACGCGGAACCTCGCTCGGCTCTATGTCCTTAAAGGGGATGGCGCAAAGGCCAAGGAGGAATACGGGAAAGATTTCATCGAGAGTTGCGTCTCGAGCTTCGGTGATACCTTGATGGGCTACTCTAATTTCTGGATCGAACAGGGCAAGGACCTCGAAAGCGTCGAGGCCATGGCCGACCTGGCTGCCGGACTGAATTCCGATCAATTGCGCACAGATCCCCACGCCATAGCCAGCGTCTACCTGAAGCTGAAAAAGGACGACAAAGCCCTGGCCATTTACGGGCCGGCCTTCGCCAAAAAGTATTCCGCCAACCCCGACATCCTCGCGAGTTATGCCTTTTTCTGGAACCGCCAGGGCAAGAATCTCGAAAGCGCTCTGGAGGCGGTCAAGAGAGCCGTGGAACTCTCTCCCAAGTATAGTGAGTATTACATGTTGGGACAAATCCTGTTCAAAGTGAAAAACTACCCCGACGCCTTGAAGGCCGCCGAAAAGGCTGTGGAGCTCGTCAAACCCATGGCCGCGAACTACAAGGGATTCTCAACCCAGCAGTACGACAACCTCGTCAAGGACATCAAGGATGCCATCGCCAAAGAAAAAGGCGGCGAAGTCAAGAAGTAGTTCGAAGGCGCATAAGGATTTGTTTTTCGCGCTCCGTGATATTCCTTCCAAGATGCGGGTTTGACAAGCGGGGAGGGGGTTCAAGGGCGTTTTACAGGAATAAATTCGCGTCAGGGGTTGAGGGGAATGCCGAACCCGCCGCCGTCAGGGACCTCATCCCTTAAAAAGGTCCAGCCATAATGTGAGTTTTCTGCCGGACCCGTTCCTTCAGCTGTCCGGAAAAGCGGAGGAATCGCCCAAGTTCCGGCGATTTGATGCCCAGGCAGACCTCTCCATTTTGTCACAGATTTGTCACAAATTGTGCGTAAACCCGCTTAATTCTGACTAAAGGTGCGTAAAAGGAAATCGCAATTCATATGGGGAAAACCCGCTTTTCCCCTGAAGGATGCCAGTTCTCAAATCGCATTCCTAATCCATGCCGGCTTCGCCGGCACTGCCAAAGGCGGTGTGTCGCCTGTTCGAGTCAGGCCAGGGGCACTTCAAATTCTCCCCATATGGTCCTTCAATTTCAACAACTTACAGGATTATCGAGGGATAACCGGCTTTAAGTCCGTTTAAGCAGTTTGAAGCCCTTTTTAGCGGCCAACACGTCATGAATCTTGAAAGTTGGATTTGGGATGCCTGGCGTTGGCCCTTCATGCGCCTAGTCTGCCAGCGTTGCCTCAACTTGACAATACCCTTGGGCGAGAGCGCGGGATTAAATGGCACTCAAGGAGGGCACCGAATTTATAAGGATGCCGAGCTCGGTGTTAAGCTCCCTGATCCGAATTTTTGCCTGAGCGTATTCGGTCTTGATTTGTATAAGCCTCTCGCGCATCCGGGCCTTTTCTTCCCTGCATTTGGCCGCGTTTTCCTCCGCTAGGCGGCGCATGCTGACCTGGACCTTCCCGCGCACGCCGGCCAAAGTCGCCGAGTATTCTTGCTTAAGTGCTGTCAGCATTTCCGCCCTTTTCGCGACCTCCGTTTTCAGCGCGTTGACGAGGCAGGCCAAGGCATACCCTTGCTTGAGTCCTGCGATAAGCTGTTTCACCGGCACAATGGCTTCGACCCGATGGGCGTTCGCGCCACAGAAGGCGAACCCGTTCTCGAGGTCTCCTTTCCGGGCGCTGTCGAGCGCCTCGGAAATGCAGTAGCGGGCTTTCCCGGCTCCGCAGCTTTCGAGACAGTGCGAGGGGCAGCGGAAGACCTTCTTGTCCCCGCGGGCGATTGCCTCCAGGAACGAACCGCGGATCGCCCGGCCCGGCAGGCCGACGGGGCTCTGGATGATGACGATGTCCTCTTCACGGCAGGAGACGTAGGCTTGCTTGAAGCGGACGTCGGCGTCACATTCATGAGTCGCCACAAAACGGGTGCCGAGCTGCACGCCCTTCGCCCCGAGTTTCAGGAACCGATAGATGTCCTCGCCCGTGAAAATTCCGCCCGCGGCGATCACGGGTAATGAGCGGCTCCAACGCGCCTCGAATTCCCCGAGCGCTTCGGCCACTTCGGGGACGATCCGTTCGAGCTGAAAGTCTGGGTGGTCGATCTGTTCCGGCTTGAATCCGAGATGTCCCCCCGCCCGGGGACCTTCGACAACGACGCCGTCAGGGATTTCGCCGTAGTGTTTTTCCCATGATTTGAAGATCAGCCGGGCCGCCCGTCCCGAACTGACGATCGGCACGACCTGGACGCCCAACTCTCGGATAGCGCAAACCGGGATCCCTTTGATCGGCAGGCCGGCCCCGAGGAATAGGATATCGACTTTTTCCTCGACCGCGGCATTGAGCAGCTGGTGAAAACAGTCGACGGCAACCATAATGTTGACTCCAATGAGTCCGGTCGATTTCCGACGCGCTTCGCGGACCTCGCGGCGCAGGGCGCGGACGTTCGCGGCGACGGGATCAGCGTAGTAATCGTCCTCGGTCATGCCGATGGCGTTGGCGGCAATGACGCCAATCCCGCCTTCACGGGCGACCGCGGCGGCAAGATTTGAAAGCGAAATGCCGACCCCCATCCCGCCCTGGACGATCGAGAGCGCGGCCGTTTTATCGCCGATCCGGAGCCCGGGCAGAGGGTATTTCGACGCGCAGTGCTCCTTGAGATCCGTTAATTTCGCTTCAAAGGCAGTCAGAAAACTCATGCAGACTCTACAGCTTATGATTCAGCCTTCCTCAAAGTCGGGCTCAATGATAGGCACATCGGGCAGACGTGTCAAGCACCGTGTCACGCAGGTGCAACAGTTTTCCTAAAACTCCCGACAAAGAGGAGATGGATCATGCGGGATCGGATGGCCCTCGTCGGCTTAAATTGGAAGAAAAACACGGCCCTCTGAGTCTAAAGGGACAAAGAGGTTGAAGTTTGTCCGGATTTTCGGCTTCAGAAAGGAGGCATCTTGAACTTTATGAAACAGTGGAAATCATGGGGAATTGCAATTTTCTCCCTTCTCTTCTTGGCGGCCGGCTCCCTCCCGGCGCAGATCAAGCCTGATGTGTTCGCCGGCTTAAAGGCCCGCCGTATCGGCCCGGCCAACATGAGCGGCCGGATCGGCGCCATCGAGGCCGTGAATGGCGATCCCAATGTCATCTATGTCGGGGCGGCGGCCGGCGGCGTCTGGAAATCCGTCGATGCCGGCCTGTCCTGGACGCCTGTCTTCGATGACCAGCCGGTGGCCTCGATCGGGGCCATTACCGTTTTCCAGAAAAACCCGAATATCGTCTGGGTAGGGACCGGCGAGGCGGCGCCCCGGAACTCCGTGAGCGTCGGCCGCGGCGTCTACCGCAGCCTGGACGCCGGGAAGACTTGGACGTTGATGGGCCTGGAAAAAACCGAAAAGATTTCATCGATCCTGATCGATCCGGGCAACCCGGATGTCGTCTATGTCGGCGCCCTCGGCGCCACGTGGGGGGACAGCAGCGAGCGCGGCGTTTTCAAGACGACAGACGGCGGCAGGACCTGGAAAAAGGTCCTTTACGTCAACGAGAAAACCGGAGTCGCGGACATGGCGATGGACCCCTCCAACCCCAACAAGATCATCGTCGCCATGTGGCAACACCGGCGCTCGCCGTGGTCCTTCGTCTCCGGAGGCCCTGGAAGCGGGCTTTATATGACCCCGGACGGCGGCGGCAAGTGGGACAAGCTCACGGAGAAGAACGGCCTTCCCGCCGGTGACCTCGGCCGCTGCGGCCTGGCCTTCGCTCCGAGCCATCCCGAGACCGTCTACGCCCTGGTCGAGGCTAAGAAAAGCGTGCTCCTGGGCTCGACGGACGGGGGGGGCAACTGGCAGGTCGTGAACAACACAGATAATATCGACAACCGCCCGTTCTACTACAGCCGGATCTGGGTGAATCCGAAGAACGAGAATCTGCTCTACATGCTGGCCACCCAGCTGTCGGTGAGCGAAGACGGCGGAAAGTCGTTCCGGTCGTTGACCGGATTCCAGCAGGCCCATTCCGACTTCCACGCCATGTGGATCCATCCGGACGGCGAGCGCATGGTCGTCGGCAACGACGGCGGCATCGTCATCAGCACGAACCGCGGCCGGAACTGGCGCTTCGTCGCAAACCTGCCGATCGGGCAGTACTACCATGTCGATTACGACATGGCGTTTCCCTACAACCTTTACGGCGGGCTCCAAGACAACGGAACCTGGAGGGGGCCGGCCTACACGCTCAAGAACCGGTCCCTCACGAACGAGGATTGGCTCAATGTCGGCGGCGGCGATGGGTTCGACGCCGCCGGCGATCCCGAAAATCCCAACGGCGGCTATGGCATGTCGCAGGGAGGGAGCCTGTACTATTTCGATGTCATGACGGGGACGAGCCGGAATATCGTCCCCACCGAATCCGAGGTCAAAGAACGCTATAACTGGAATGCGGGGTTCGCGGTCGACCCGTTCAAGCCCGCCACGATCTACCTGGGGAGCCAGTTTATCCACCGCAGCCCCGACAAGGGACGCACCTGGGAGATGATCAGTCCCGACCTGACGACCAATGACCCTGAAAAAGAGAAGCAGTTCGACAGCGGCGGCCTGACCCTCGATGTCTCTAACGCCGAAAACTACTGCACGATCATCGCCATCGCGCCCAGCCCGCTTAAGGAAGGAATGCTCTGGGTCGGCACCGACGACGGCAACATCCAGCTCACGCGGGACGCCGGGAAAACCTGGGAGCGGGTCTCGGCGGCGCTGACCTCCGGCAAGAAACCTCTCCTCCCGGCGGGGGCGGCCGTTCCGTACGTCGAACCCTCGCGTTTTGATGAGGCCACGGCCTACGCCGTCTTCGATGACCATCGCCGGTCCAACTTCACGCCCTATGTCTTCGTGACCCGCGATTACGGCAAGACGTGGAAGAGCCTGTTGACCCCTGAGATCGACGGCTACTGTTTCGTCGTCAAGGAAGACCCGGTCAACAAGAACCTGCTTTTCTTGGGGACCGAGTTCGGGCTATTCGTGAGTTTCAACGGCGGCACCGGCTGGATGAAGTGGAACAGCGGTCTGCCCACTTGCCCCGTGTACGACCTGGCCATACAGCCTAGGGAAAACGACCTGATCATCGCGACCCATGGCCGCTCGCTCTACGTCATTGATGACATCACCCCGCTCCGTGAGATTTCCGATGAACTCACAAAGAAAAATCTTTATGTCTTCACGATCCCCGAGTCCTACGAGTTCCAGCAGGGCCGGATGAGCTTCTACGAAAGCCCCGGTGACGCGGCCTTCTCCGGAGAGAACAAGCAAACCGGCGCCTGTATCACATATTCTATCGTTCCGATCGAAAAGAAGGCCGGGGAAACCCCGGAAGCCCCCCTCGCCGGAAACCCGGAGATGGCGGCCATGATGAGCCGCATGGGCGGGCAGATGCCACCCGGCCTGACGAGGCAGCTGATGGGGCAGAGCGCCGGCCGGGTGAACATCACGATTCTGGACGCCCAGGGCCGTTTTGTCAGCCAGCTCAGGGGGCCCGACGACAAGGGCCTGAACCGCGTCTACTGGAATTTCCGGGAAACCGAGCCGCAGACTCCCGGGGCGGAGCAGCAGCAAACCGAGCAGAGGGGAGCGATGATGTTCTTCGGACGCGGCGGCGGCACGATGGTCCTTCCGGGCCGGTACACCGTTAAGGTCAAGTACGAAGACCAGGAAGGCAGCCAGACGGTCGAAGTGAAAGCCGACCCTCGTTTCAAGATCAACCCTGAAGTCCTCAAGGCCAACTACGATAAAGCTAAACAAGCCCAGGCCCTGAGCCGGGTCATCGCCCAGGCCGGCCGCCAGCTCCAACAGACCCAGCGATCACTCCAGACGGTGAAAGACAACCTGCGTATGAGCCGCAACGCGAAAGCGGGCGACCTACGCAAAGCTTCGGATGACCTCGAGAAAAAGCTCAAAGAGTTGAACGAAGCCTTTAACCCGACGCCCTCCAGACAAGGGATGTCCGACCGTTCATCGGGGCTCCAAAGCCAGGTCATGGAAGCCGCCAGGGGCCTCGCGGGCGCCGGATACGAACCTGTATCCCAGGCTGCCCAGGTCCAGTACGACAAGGCCAAAGCCCGGACCGCGGAGTTCCTGATCAAGCTCAACAATTTTTACGAGAAGGATGTCGAGGCTTTCAAAAAGCTCCTTAAAGAGGCGGATTTCTCTCTCTTCGGGCCTTTCTCGCCATTGAAGCTCGATTGATCCGGCGGCGATTCGTACAAGAGTCCGCCCAAGACCTGAACTTGCAAATCTCACTTCAGGGGTAGTACGTTAAGAGGGGCAGGTCACATGAATAGATCGCTGAGGGTCTTCATTTTCCTATCGTTTCTGGCTGCTCCGCCGCTCCTCTTCATGCAGGAGTGGCACCTCGATGTTCCCTTCGTCCCTACTAAGCCTGAGGTTGTCGCGAAGATGCTGGAGATGGCCCACGTGGGAAAGGATGACGTCCTTTATGACTTGGGCTGCGGCGACGGCCGGATCGTCATCACGGCGGCCAAGCTCTACGGCACGCGCGGCGTGGGCGTCGATATCAACCCCGAGCGAATCAGAGAGTGCCAAGAAAACTCGAAAAAAGAGGGCCTGACATCCCTCGTCACGTTTCTCCAGCAGGACCTCTTCCAGACGGACTTTCACGAGGCCTCCGTGGTCATGCTCTACCTCCTGAGCTCGGTCAACCTACGGCTGAGGCCGATCCTCTTCGCCCAGCTCCGGCCGGGGGCCCGCGTCGTTTCCCACGATTTTTCCATGGACACCTGGAAGCCCGACGATTCTGCGACCGTCGAGGCGGGAGGGCTGACCCACGAGGTTTATTCTTGGACGATCCCCGCCAACGCCTCTGGCTCGTGGGGCTGGACCTTGCCCGAGGGCGGCAAGCTCGTTCCCTGCCGTCTCGACGTCGAACAGCATTTCCAGGTGATCATCGGAAAAGTCAACATCGGCGGCCAGGACCTGCCGTTGCTGAGCCCGAACCTCGTCGGTGACCGGATCAAGTTCTTGATCGCCCGGGAAGAAGGCGGGAAGGAGCGGAGGGTCATCTTTGCCGGCAGGATCGTGAGGAACTCCATGAAGGGAACGATGGCTGTCCCCGGTGCGGCGAGGCCGGCGCAGAAGCCCTGGAGCGCGGAGCGCAACCCGGCCACGATGAAACCCATCGACACGGACGGCGCCGGCCGCTATTGAATCCGACGGGATCGCCGGAGCTTCCGGCCTGTTGCCCGGGCAGATCCTCGTCCGAACGCTCATCCCCGGACTTCTCGCTTCCGGCGCTTGCGCGTCCACCGGGCTTTTCCTCGGCGGCATCCCTACGGCGCTCTCCACAGAGAACTTGGCCGCGGAATACTTCCTGGCCGGGTGAACCGGAGATAGGCGGGGACATGGGCCCGAGGCCCATGTCCCCTTTTTTGATTACTTGACCGCGTTCTGGATGGGCGTGAGGTCGTCGATGACCCACATTCCCCGCCCGTTCGTCGCGATGATGATGCAGTTGTCCCGTGGGTGGACGGCGATGTCCCAGACGTACGTTGTCGGCAGGCCGCTGCCCAGGACGTTCCAAGTCCTTCCGCTATCGACAGATACATAGATTCCCGTATCCGTACCGGCGTAGAGGACATTCTTTATTTTCGTGTCCTCGCGGACGACGTTGACCGGCCCGCCGGGGATGTCGCCGGCGATGCTCGCCCAGGTCTTGCCGTAATCCGAGGACTTATAGATGTAGGGATTGAAATCGTCGTCGTGGCGGCCAACGAGAGTCACGTAGACCGTCGCGGGATCATACTTCGAAGCGACAAGTTTCCAGACGTGCTTGTTGTAGGGGAGGCCGGCCGTGATTTCGGTCCAAGCATCGCCGCCGTTCTTCGTCACCCAAACGCGGCCGTCGTCAGTCCCGGCGTAGAGGAGGCCGAACTTGAAGGGCGACTCGTCCACCGCCGTGATCGTGGCGAAGGGGATGGCGTAGGGCCATTTCCCCTGCTCGCCGGGGTTGTTGTAGGTCAGGTCCGGGCTGATGCGCTCCCAGGTGTCGCCACGGTTCATGGACCGGAACAGGTATTGGAAGCCGTGATAGACGACGTGCGGGTTATGGGGAGAGAGCATCGTCGCCGCCAGCCATTGCCCCCGGTATTCGGGCTCGCCCTTGGCCGGCTTGGGATAGATCTCCTTGCTTTCCCAGGCGCCGTTCTTGTATTCCGAACGCTCCAGCCGGCCGTAGAATGATGATGCATATTCGGTCGTCGGGTCGGAGGGGTCGACCGCGATCAGGGTCCCCTCGCCGCCAGGCGCCGGCTCCCACGCTGGCTCGGGCATCCCGAACCGCATCCGTCGCCCTTGCCGCGCTTGCCCGGGCTTGGACAGGGGGATCCAACCCCTGTACGTCCCCTGGTCCTGGACTGACCCGTAGACCCAGAACAGGGACTGAAAGTCGAAAGCGACATTGTAGAACTGAACAGCGGGGATACCCTTATGGAAATCACGCCAAGTTATGCCGCCATCGTACGAGACGTTCGCTCCGCCGTCGTTGACGTTGATGAGATAGCTCGAATCGTCCGGGTCGATCCACAAGCCGTGATGGTCGCCGTGGAGTCCCTCATAATAGAGGTTCTTGAATGTCTTGCCGGCGTCGGTCGACTTGGCCAGGCCGAGGCCCATGATATAGACCGTGTTCTCGTCATTGGGGTCGACGCGGATTTGGCTGAAGACCCAGCCGTAGGTGCCGCCGAACCGCTCGAAATAGGGCGTCGCCGGGCTCATCTTCTGCCAGGTCTCGCCCTTGTCGTCGGACCGGTAGATCTCCGCCCCGAGGATGCCGCGCTGCCGCGGCCGGCCGTAGGGATCAACCTCGCCGGCCTGGGCTTCCTTGCCCGGCGCGTGGTTGTCGACATAGGCGTAGATGATGTTGGGTTTCGTCCGGCAGAGGTCGATCCCGATTCGCCCCGTGAACTGGATATCGGGGAGGCCGTTGTTCACCGGTTTCCAGGTCTTTCCGCCATCGGTCGTCCGGAACAACCCGCTCCCGCCGCCGTGCTCCGGGTCGCTCCAGCGCCGCCGGATTCGGCTCCAAGTCGCCGCATAGAGAGTTTCAGGGTCCTGGGGGTCCATGACGATGTCGTTCGCTCCGACCTTCTCGTTGATGAAGAGGACCTTTTTCCAGGTCTTGCCGCCGTCGGTCGTTTTGAATACGCCGCGGTCAGGGTTGTAGGTCCACTCGTGGCCCGAGGCCGCGACGTAGACGATGTCGGGGTTTTTGGGGTGGATGAGGATCCGGCCGATCGTGTAGGTCGTCTCGAGCCCCATATGAGTCCAGGTCTGGCCGCCGTCGATCGACTTGAAAACGCCGATCCCGGGTTCGGAGGCGCGGAAGATGTTGCATTCGCCCGTCCCCACCCAGACGATGTTCGGGTCGGATTCGGCGACGGCGATGTCGCCGATCGACTGCGTCGGCATGTCCTCGAAAAGCGGCACCCAGGTGATCCCCGTATTGGTTGTCTTCCAGAGGCCGCCCGTAGCCGAAGCGATGTAGATGACGTTGCGGCTGCCCTTGGGGACGGCGATATCTGTGCAGCGGCCTCCAAGGTCCTTAGGGCCGATGAACCGCCACTTGAGGTCCTTGAAAGGCGACCGGTCCTTCATGGCCTTGTGCTCCGCGAACCATTTCAGCCGCTGGGCGGTGTCCGTATTCTCGATCTTCTTCAGGCCCTTCGCCGGCGCCTTGGGCTGGGCGGCCCAGGCGACGAGGAGGACGCCTAGGAGAAAAATGCCAATCATGAGAAACGTGCGGCGTGCCGGATTCATATTGAAACCTCCGAGGGCGGATTGGATGCGAACACATGATGACGAAGCGTCATGGTGAAATATGACTATAAGAAAATCCACCTTCCTCTGTCAAGGCAAAGGGAATAGGCTGATTTTTTTCAGGCCGGGATTTTGAGGAGATGATCGTCATCCGCGTTTGAACCCCTCAACCAATCCGCTCATCTGTTCGTCAGGCTGGATGAGGTTGATTTTGATAAAACCAGCAGATTCGAGTGACGGCTTAATTTCCTCAAATGAGTAAGTCCTCCCCCCAGGGGTCCCGACGAGCATATTCACCGCGAAAATGGCTCCGCTGACAGGCTGGGTATGGTCTGGACTCATAACGTGGTCGCGAATAATAAGCCGACCCCATGGTTGCAAAGCGCGATAGATCTTACCGTAGAGTTCAATATTCTGTTCAGGACTGTTTTGGTGGATAATAGCCGAGAGTAATGCAAGGTCATGACCTGCCGGCAGCTCATCTTTATAAAAATCGCCGGCAACAAATGTGATGCGATCAAGAAGATCACTATGAGCAAGTCGCTTTTGTGCGATCTTAATGACTGAAGGGAGGTCAAATAATGTGGCTTCCATGTCTGGAGAGGCTTTGAGGAAAGCTTCCGTATAAGATCCCGATGCACCACCGATGTCGAGCAATTTTTTGGCCGCACCAGGTTTAATAGCCGCGACAATTCCAGGTGCTATTCGGTAGGCAATAGCATGCATCGCTCTTATGAACGCTTCTTGTTCAATCTCGCTACTATCAAATACAAGTGGCCTAGCTTTTTGTCCACCTTTTTGGACTATTTCAGTTAAATCCGACCACCTTCTCCATCCTCCAACTGTATGCATGATCATGGGCATTATCGAAGTTGGTGAGTCTTTCGATAATAATGAGACCACTTCGGCCGGGCAATAATATTTTTCATCTTTTTTTTCAAGGAGACCCATAGGCACGAGCGCATTAAGCAATATCGTGATGCCTCGTAATGTGGCTTGTATTTTATCTGCAATTTCCCGGGCTGACATCGGCTTCTTTTTTAGGAGACTAAATATATCAAGTTCAGCCGCGGTCAGGAAAATCCTCGATTCCATAAATTTCCTGCTCAAGCCGAGAATGGTTTCTGGTTTCATGGGCATGCTCTATCTTCACGAGAACCTCTAAAATAATTCGGGGCTCTCGACCAGCCAGACTCGACCGTCCAACAGTTTCACCTTTCCTTTTAGCGAGCTGGCCCCCATGTATTTCTGCGTCTCATAGATCAGCGTCCGTAAAGACGCTTCGTTTTCAACGGACGTCGGGTTCCCCAATATGGCGATGACCTGCGCCTCGGACATCCCCTCCTGGAGCTTTGCCCATGCAGCGGGATCATGCCAGAGAGGCTTTGAGGTTTTGGGGTTGGAAGGCTCTGAAGCCGTCTTTGTCTTCTCCCGGTTAGACGCCGAAACGGACCTCAGCGCCTCCACGGCCTTTTCCAACTGGGAGATCCTCCGATCCTGTTCGGCGATGACCCGCTTTAAGATCGTGATCTCATTCACAGCGTCATTCAGCCGTTGTTCGATGGTCTGACCGAAGGATGCCTGAGCGGTTCCCAGAAAGGCGAGACTCAGAACGATCGAGCCCGCAAAGAGATGCGCGCGTCCTTTCTTCCAGTTCATTCTTTTATCTCCTTGATCCTCACGACGCATGAATGATGTGAATGCGGGATCCCGCCGATCACCCTGAACTCGCGGGTCAGCGCGGCTGCGACAATGCCGGGACACCTCGAAATCATCAAAAGGATAGCGCCGTCAGGCAGGGAAGTCAACGCGGTCCTAAGGCACTTGCCCTTACATAGATTCTCATCATTCCCGGCGTCCGTTGAGCACAATTGGGAGCGTAAGGAAAGAAGCACGTTAAGCAACAGCCTCATATCTGACACTCCTATCCCCGGGCTCAATATTTGGTTTTGTTTTACAATGCCCGCAGTCTACCGGCCGACGAGGACGAAGGCACCCCAGTAGAGCGGAAGGTCTTCTCCGTAACGCGCTCTGACTTTTTCCCGCATCTCGAGTTGCGCCTCGCGCAACGCCGCGGCCTTGCTCTTTCCCGTCAGCCATTTATCATAGAATAGCGTCATCAACTCCTGGGTTTCCTGGTCAGGCACTGACCACATGCTCATCAGCACGGCCTCAGCCCCGGCCACCTGCAGGGCCCGCCTTAGCCCGAAAACTCCCTCGCCCGCCACTTCCTGGCCCAGCCCGGTCTCGCAAGCGCTGAGGACCACAAGCTCCGTGCCCTGAAGATTGAGCTCCGAGGCTTCGTAAGCCGTCAAGATCCCATCCTCCAGGTCCAAAGCCGGGGCCGCGCCGGATAAGGCCCTGTCGGCTCCGGCGAAATACAGGCCCGAACGCAACATCGGATCTTCCACCCCCGATGGCTGGTCAGCGAAGATCGCATTGCTTTTGACTTTCTGATCGGGCTCGAAGAATCCGTGCGTGGCCACGTGCAGCAACCGGGGGGAACGCACCCGCTTGACCGACTCTTCCAGGGCGTTCGCCCCGGTGAGAGCGTCCACCGACCAGTGCCCCTTTTCGAGAAGAGTGTCGACGGTCCGGAGTTCGGCCGCCGTGCCGGGCAACGGAGGAAGGGCAGCGCCTCCAAGCTCCCGCGAGCGCATCCCTCTCGCCGTGCTGGCCATCAGCGCCGGCTCCGCTTGTTCAGTCTTCTGCAGAGACTGGGCCGCCGCCCGTTGGACGGCCTCTGCCAAAGCGAAGTCCGGGTCCCCTATGAGCACCGCCGAGTTCGAGGGGGATGGGTGTGTTTCCCAAAGCAGGTCTTTCGTGCTCGAAACAATCCGAAGGTCATAAATGTCGATGAGCAGCCGGCCGTCGCTCCTTGGCAGCACGGCCAAGGAGACCTGGCTGAGGGCCCCGTCGGGAGAAAAGTAGATCCTCCTGGCTCCTCCGAGAGCCGGCTCCAGGGGCTTCCAAAACGCCTCATAGAAACCGGCCCGCGCCGGGAGGGGACGCGGCATGTCCGGCCCTATCATCTTCCGGTACTCTCGCAGCGGCCTGTCCTCGAGATTCTTGCTCTCGCCCAGATCGACAAGGAGTGGGGCGGCAGCCATTTCCGGTGTCACGATCAGGGCCACATACTCGGCCCTGCCGGTCCACTTGCGGCCGTCGTGGAATTGGAAACGGACGACTTCCACCGCTGCTTCGCCCGGTTTTAAGGCCTTCTGAACATCCCGCCATGACAGGCTCATGAGTTTCTTCTCTTCCGTCAAGGCCGCGGAGCGCCGTACGAGCTCCTTCTCGAGTTCATTGGCCTCGTTCTCGAGTTGCGTGACGGCCTTCCGCCACCCTTCGCGGTCGGCTGCTGGAGTCATGAGGAGCTTAGCCAACTGGGCCTTCTTGGAGGTCAATTTTTCGAACAGGGCCAGGATGTCCTTGTCCCCGCTGGCCTCGATCTTGGCGCGGAGCGCCGCCGCGCTCCACGCGACCATGCCCTTTTGCCAGAGCACGACGTCGTACATCTTGCCGATAAGGGCCGGGTCCTTTCCGCAGAACGTGAGGCAGAAGCTGAAGTAGCCGGGGAAAAAACCCGAGACCGTGTTCAGGAAAGCCAGGCGGTCATCTTCGCTCATGTAGGCGAATTGCTGATCGAGTTGCCTGCGGATATTCGATCGGGCCCGGTCAAAGAACGCGTCCGCTTCGGGGCTCCGGCCCTGAGCATAGTAATAGAAGGCAAGGCTCATGACTCTGCCGTTGACAACGGGGTTGTCGGGACCGAACGTCTTTTCGAGGATGGACAGGGACCGACGCAGAAGAGGCTCGGCTTCCGCGTCTTTGCCCAGGCCCGTATAGGATAATTCACCGATGTTATTCAGCGCTGCGGCGACGAATGGATGATCAGGGCCGAGGGCCTTTTCACAGATCGCCAAGTTCCTGCGCAAAAGCGGATCAGCATCTGCGAACCGGCCTTGCTTAACGTAAAGGGCTGCGAGATTGTTCAGCGAATTGGCGGCATCGAGGCTTTCGGGTCCAAAAGCCTTCTCGCGGATGGCCAGCGACCGCAACGCGAGAGGCTCCGCCTCTGAGAACCGGCCTTGCTGCGTATAGAGCAGGGCAAGGTTGATCAATGATGTCGCCACATCGGGGTGATCGGGCCCGAGCGCCTTCTCGTAAATGGCCAGCGCTCGCCGGTAGAGCCTCTCGGTTTCCTTATATGCTCCAAGCTCATAGCACACGATTGCCAGGTCGTTCAAGGCCGTGGCCACACCGGGATGCTCCGGCCCGAGCGTCTTCTCCCAAATAGCCAGAGCCCTACGCCGGAGGAGCTCCGCTTCGGCGTATCGCCCTTCCAAATTTTCCAGCGACGCGAGATTTTCCAAAGAACCGGCCACCAGGTAGTCGTTGGCATCGAGCACTTTCTCCCGAAGGGCCAGGGCCCGGCGGAGCAATGGCTCGGTTTCGGCATATCGGCCCTGCTTGGCATACACGTCCGCGAGAGAGTCCAGCCCGTAGGCCAAGGAGGGATCGTCAGCCGGCCACGCTTTTTCCCATATGGTCAAAGCCCGCCGATAGAGAGGTTCCGCTTCCGCATATCGTTTTTGTTTCATATAGAGATTGGCGATATACGTCAGCGTATAACCGACGTCACTGTTGTCAGGCCCGAGGGCTTTTTCCTGGATGGACAAGGCCCTCCGAAAAAGCGACTCGGCCTTCGGAGATTTGCCCTGATCATCGGATATGAAAGCGAGAATCTTCAATGAGTTGGCCACCGTGACATGCTCAGGTCCGTAACTTGTCTCGGCGAAAAGCAGGGCTTCGCGGGCCCTCGGCAGGGCTTGAAGATAAATGCGGCCATCACCTAATAGAGCCTCCGCCTCCCCCAGAAGTCCAGTCAGGAACTCTTCCCGGGACTGGTCTCGGCCAAGGGCTTTTTCCCGGATTGACAGAGCGCGCCGGATGAGCGTTTCCGCCTCGGCAAATCCCCCCTGCTCATCATGAACGTAGATAAGATTTTCCAGCGTGGCAAGCACTTCAGCGGCTTCAGGTCCGAGGGCTTTTTCATATATGGTCAATGCTCGCTGATAAAGCTTGACCGCTTCCCCAGCATGACCTTGCCTCACGCAGATAGATCCGAGGTTATTCAATGACGCGGCGACATTGATGTGTGCCGGCCCAAAAGTGATCTCAGCTATACGCAGGGCTTCCTTGGCTAACGGCAAGGCCTCATCATCCTTGCCCTCTCGTGAAAGCTCGGCCGTTCGCGACATGAGCTCTTCCCATTCGACCTTCCGGTCAGCGGAATCTTGGCCACCATGGCATCGATATTCGCTCTCATGATAGGCGCAGAACTCCGGGCCCATGTTCTTTTCGAGCGCGGGGGAACTGTCGATAAAAAAGGGATAGCCTTGAATAATGCTTATGAAGAGGAGGAGGCAGCCGAGCAGGAGGCGTGGCTTGAGCATGGATTAAGCCGGGGAATTTTCAATTCCCCCTTCTCATAAGTATATAATTCGGTGCGGGATGATAAGTCAACCCCTCGAGTCCCCGGCATGAATGCCGGGGCTTGTTCGGGGTTACTAAGCCGGGCAGGATATAATTGTCTTCAGATTTCTCTATCGCCCGGCTAGTACTCGGGGAGCAGCAAGGATTATGTAATATATTTACTGCTCCCCGTAGTAACCCTGAGCCTCGCTTCTTGTCCCCGCCCCGAAGCTCCACAAACGTACGTCCGTGGGATCCGACTCTTACAGGCTTTGGAGCGCCTGCCCCCTTCGCCAAATTCCACGGACGTGAGTCCGCGGAATCCGGCGAAGGGGATTGAAAGGCGGGGCTTTGCGTCGGCGAACGGGTCAAGGCCGGCCAAAGGGGTGGTCTGCCCAGGCGCTAACGGCCATGTAACTTGCTGACGCTTTCCCTGGCCCCCGACCCGTCGTCCCCCAAAGCCTTCGGAGATGTCCCGATCTGCTCTCACGTGGGCGATACTCGGCGGGCAGAAAGGCACGGACAGACCGTTGACAAATTCTCAGGGAGGGTATTATATTTCTGTCATATTAAAGAAAAGGATCATCGGCGGGCGCGACTCTTGGACATGCCGCAGACAAACGAATTTCTCGAATTCTACCTCACTATATAAAGGGGGAAAACAACCGTGAGAATTCAGAACCTCAGGGCGGGGGACGTCCTCGGGATAGTGATATTGCTGACAGCTTCATTATCCTACGGTGTGCAGGATACGCAGGCGCAGGTTCATGAAACCATCCATAAGGCGGCTAAAAAAGGTGACGTTGCTGCCGTGAAAGTGTATTTGGAGAAGGGCATTAATGTGAACGCCAAAGACGAATTTGTCCGGACGCCGCTGCATTACGCCGCGCGGGAGGGCCACAAGGACGTCGCCGAGCTGCTGATTGCCAAGGGCGCGGATGTGAATGCCAAGACCAATTATAACGAGACGCCGCTGCACTATGCCGTGAGGGAGGGCCACAAGGACATCGCTGAATTGTTGATCGCCAAGGGCGCGGACGTGAATGCTAAGACAATAGACGGAGAGACGCCGCTGCACCTTTCCGCGGGGAAGGACGTGGCTAAGCTGCTGATCGCCAAGGGCGCTGACGTGAAGGCCAAGACCGAATCTGACGAGACTCCGCTTCACTATGCCGCTCGAGAAGGCCACAAGGACGTCGCTGAGTTGTTCATCGCTCTGGGCGCAGACGTGAACGCCAGGACCACAGATGGTCTCACGGCGCTGCATTATGCCACGTTCCCCGCCTCAAAGGACGTCGCCGAGCTGCTGATCGCCAAGGGCGCGGGAGTGAACGCCAAAGATAAATTCGTTCGAACACCTCTGCACTATGCCGCTGAAAAAGGCCACAAGGACGAAGTCGAATTGTTGATCGCCAAGGGAGCGGACGTGAATGTCAAAGACTCCCAGGGCTGGACGCCGCTGCAACTGGCCATAGGAGGCGGCTATAAAGATGTGGTTGAGCTGCTCAGGAGGTATGGGGCGCGGGAATGCGGGGGTTAGGGCCGCGCCAGCCGTGTCGTCTGGTAGCCGTTGCCCCGCCCACCGGGTCAGCGGCTTGACAAAGTCAGGTCTTTAAGACTAAATTTGTCCGAGCACAATAATGGCGTCAGCGACTGATCCTTTCTATTTTTTCATCCATTAAAGGAGGACGCAATGAGGCGCACAAAAATCTGGCTGGGGCCCTTGGTTCTCACCCTGCTGATTCTGCTTTTCAGCACTTCAGTCTCTTCTCAAGGGACCGGCCAGAATATTACCTACGATGATCTCAAGAAGACGAACGTCAGCCTCGACCTCGCCGGGTTTGACTTCGCGTCGGGTCTCCGGCCGGACGCCAAGGGGAATCCGAACGGGAACGGCCTCGAGCTCATGCAAGCCCAATGGTCGGGGAGCGGATTCATCGTCCAAAGCGACGGGACCATCATCACGAACTATCACGTAGCCCGCCGGGCCCTCGGAGGGCGGGCCGTCTTCGAGGACGGCTCGTACTTCGACATCAGCCAGATCAAGGTTTACGACCCCGTCCACGACGTCGCCGTTATGAAGATCAAGGCCCAGAAAACGTTCCCGGCCGTCAAGTTGGGGAATTCAGACGCCATCAACGTCATGGACAGGGTCCTGGCCGTCGGCAACGCCTTGGGCCAGCACATGGCCGTCACCGATGGCATGATCAACCAGGTCTTTGTTGACGACAACAACGTCCGTTACCAGATCCGGCACTCGGCCACAATCGCACCCGGGAATAGCGGCGGCGCCCTTTATAAGGGAGATGAGGTCGTTGGCATCAATGTGGCGGGAATCCTCGGCCTCTCGATCTATTATTCCATCCCCATCAACATCGCCAAGCCGCTGCTCGACCCCAAATACCAGGTGGTTCCCCTGTCCCAGGTCTTCCCGACCAGCCCCGATGCCATTTTCAAGAAGGCTCAGCAGCTCTGGGTTCAGAACGGCGAGGTGCCGGCCGCGACGAAGGCGGCCACTGGCACGGCAGGCTGGACTCTGAACGTCTATCCACTCCAGGACCTGCTCTTCGAGGTCAAATCCCCGGGCCGGGACTTGGCCATCCTGGCCGTCGACACTCAGCAGAAGAAGGTTATCGGCCTGGGCGACCTTCACCAACTCGACACCGATTACCTGTTCCTCGCCCCACCGGAAGGAATATCCCAAGTGACGGTCTACGTCGTGAATTATGACAACAAGCCGGCCAATTTCGCGTTGGCGGCCTACCAGATCATCTGGTGACGGGCCCGCGCGGCGCATGTTTTCTGCAACGGTCAGCCGGGCTTTTGAGTTTGTTAGAACATCAGACAAAAGAGAGTGAAGGAGGACAGAATGTTCAAGCCATTCGAGAATAATGTCATCGCGGGGATCTTCATCGCCGTCCTGGTGGTGTCCGTGGCGCTCGTGGCCCAAGAGGAAAAGCGGGTTGTGCCGAAGGTCGACCCTTCCACGGCCCAGCCCATCTTCGATTCGACAGGATTCCAGTCCCGCATCAACGCTCCTAACGGGATCGGCGGGCTGGCCAACAACCTCTCCCTCTACGGGAAGGGAGGGCAGGCCATGGGATTCGCCGCCAAGTCCGATGAGGCCAAGACGTTCCTCATCGGCTCGTTCTATTCCGAGTGCATCGCCTATGTTCGCGCGGGCAAGTTCGATCTAGCCTTGGACCGGCTCAAGGCGATGGAAAAAGAATTCATCGCCATGAGCGTGCCCACCTCGATCTACGGCTTCATCAGTAAGATCGAGAACGCGATCACCACGAAGAAATACGACTCGGCCGTTCTCCTGGATTTCTTCTCCTTGTTCCAGCCCGTGTACGGGGATTACCTGAAGTCCAAGGGGCAGGATCGGCTCATCCTCTTCCAGGCGGGTTCCTGGCTCATGGACATGGCCCTGGCCGCCGCCGCGCAGGACACATCCCTCCTCAAGCAGCCCCAGTTCCTGAACTACTTCGTTGTCCAGATGAAGCGGATGGATGCGCCCAAAGGGGCCCAGGATGCGCTGGCCGAGATCTCCACGATCTCCATGAAGAAGGAGATCGACAAACACGACGCCGACCAAGTCTTGAAGCTCATCAAGAGGATCCAGACGGTCCTCGGCTGAGTCCCGCGCCGCCGCGACTGACGGACGGAGGCCCAGCATGGCGACCCGGAAGGCTGTCACGGGCCTTCTTCCGCTCTTCCTCCTCGTTCCGCTCCTCGCCCTGGCTGAGGACGCTCGGGCCCGCCTCGACTTCTGGAAAGCTAATTACGGCGAGTTGCGGCCCGCCGACGACTCCCGCGCCGCCAGGGCCTATGAGATCTTCGCCCGCGTCCTCGCTGCTGCGGGCCATCGGGCCGGGGTCGTCCCGAACCTATTCGTCATCAAGGGCGGGGGCGCGGCCGTCCCTCTCGCCATCGCCCTTCCCGACGGCGGTATCGTCATCTCCCAGCAAGTCCTGGACGTCTGCTACAAGGAGCCGGGCAAAGGAGATGACCGCCTAGCCTTCATCCTGGCCCACGAAATAGCCCACGAGCTCAAGGACGATTTCTGGCATCTGAAATTCTTCGAAGCGGTCGAGCTCAGCCAGAAAACGAAGCCGGGCGACGCGGCCGTGATCGACGAGGTCCGGGCGATCGCCAACAAGTCCCAGGAGCCTCTCCTCAAAGAGATGCAGTGCGACGAGTACGGCATCGTCTACGCCTCCATGGCCGGGTTCGACACGCGAGCCATCGTCATGGAGGACGACAAGGTCAATTTCTTCCGCTATTTCGCGGCCGCCCTCGACCCCGAGAACATCAAAGGGACGGTCCGGGACGCCGAGCATCCCACGCCCGAGGCGCGGGCGGCCGCGGTCAAGGCCCGCCTGGTGCAAGTCCTCGATGTCGTCGACCTTTTCGACCTCGGCCTCCTTTTCTACCAAACCGCGGATTTCAAGAAGGCGGCGCAGCTGTTCTCGGAATTCCTGCGCTACTATCCCGGACGTGAGGTCTACCACGACCTCGCGGCCTGTCATCACCAGATTGCCCGAAAGGCCTACCGGGAATGGAAGGGAAAGGACAAGGATTTTCCCTTTGAGCTCTCCCTGCCGGTCGAAGCCGAGACCAGGGCCCGCAAGATCGTTTTAAGGGGGGAATCCGCGCCCGACTGGGAGGCGCGCTTCAAGGAGGAGATCGGCAAGGCCGTCGACAATTACCGCACGGCTCTTAGCCAGGATCCGTCCTACTGGCCGTCGGCCAACAACCTGGGCTGCGCCCTGCTCCTCCAGGAGAACCCCTATGAGGCCGTCGCCTTTCTCCAGAAAGCCCTTCAGCTCGTTCCTGACTCCCCCCAAGTCCTCAACAACCTCGGCGTCGCGTTTTACCTGGCGGAGAATCCACAAAAGGCCAGAGAAAAACTCCAGGCCGCCCTGAAGATCTCCCCAGCTTATGACGCCCCGGTCTACAATCTCGGGATGATGGCGTTCCTGTCCGGTGACAAGGCCGAGGCCTCGAAGCAATGGCAGGCCTATCTCCAAGCCGACCCGGAAAGCGCCTTCGCCGAGCGCATCAGCGCAAGCCTCACGCCCGGGCAGGCTCCCAGAGCGGCCGAGAAAAAGTCCGAGGCCGTTCAGGAGAAGATGGCGGGCCTGGCCGTCGGGGATTACACGGACGCCATCCCGGCGGCCTGGGGCGCGCCGCTCAAAAAGAAGAGTTTTCTCGGAGAGGACAATCCGGTTTTCCTGACGGCCTTCTCGAACGGCATCACAGTCGTCGCCCTGGAGGATGAGGTCATCCGGCTGTCCGCGTCCGCTCCGTTCAGCGGGCCCACGGCGAAAGGGATTTCGATCGGGGCCGGGTCGAATGATCTGATCGGCTCTTACGGAAGACCTCCCGCCGTCTTCCCCTCGACCGCGGGAGAGGCCTGGGTGTACACGGCTCAAGGCATTGCGTTCATCGTCCGGGACGGCAGGGTCGTCGCCTGGGCGCTCTTCAAACCCGCCTAGCGCCAGCTCCCGATCATCAGGAAGGACGCCCAGAAGAAGGGGTGGCGATATTCCTCGGACCGGATGAGGGCGATCTGACCGGCCCGCATGGCATCAAGCTTGTCCTTTTTCTTGTTCATGAGCTCGTCGTAAAACGTCAGGGCGAAGAGCCGCGTCGAATTGTCTTCGACCTGCCAAAGGGTCGCGATCAGGGTTGGCGCACCGGCCATGGCGAAGGCCTCGGCCAGGGTGATGAGCTCGGAGCCCGTCCCCGCCTTGCCCGCCTCCTTGGCCGTCTGGCAGGCGGACAGGAATACGAGCGAGTTCTTTTCCCGCAGGGCCGTGTATCCCGCGACTTCAAGAAGCGTGAGCTCCTGAGACTCTTTGTCGGGGCCGGCGAAGAGGAGATAGGAATCGAGCGGGTTTGATTCGAGGACGCCGTGCGTCGCCAGGTGAAGGATATTGACGTCCTTGGCCTGCTTGAGGAACGCGTCCTTCGTGGCGGCCTGGGCCGAGAAGATCTTGCCGTTGGCCTTGAAGATCTTCTCCTCGAGGGTCCGCATCTCCTCGGTCGCGGCCGGGAGGCTGCCGTCGGGATTCCCGAAAGCCATGAAGCTCTTGTTGCCCCGGGACGCGTTCTTAAGGATGTCGGCGAACGTGGCCGATGTCGTATAGCAGATCCTCTTCCGCTCGATCAGATATTCGGGCTTGCCCGCCGTCTCCTTCACCAGGGCATGGAACGGCAGATAATAGAGGACGCCGAACGGGACGATCACGACCGTCTCGTATCTCTCGATGATGTCGTCGACCGGCGCGACCAGGACCTGATAGAGCTGTTCCCCCAGTGTGAAGAGCTTCTCTATCCCGCCGGACGGCGGCTCCTGGCAGAGGCGGACGAAGCGGTTGACGAGGGTCGTGAGGTCCGCCTCGGTGATGGCCGTCGAGCGGGCCAGGAAGAATTCCCTCCCGATGCAGAATACGTAGAGCTCTTCCGGCGAGATGAAGTATTCGAGGAACACCGCCCCCGCCGGGATCTGGCGCTGGACATCTGCCAGCTCGGTCGGCTTGATGGAAAGAGCGTCATAAATCTTCCGGTTCTGGAACTTGAGCTTTATCATCCACTGGTTGAACTCGCCCTCCGTGGTCGCGAGGGTCTTGGACAAGATCTCCATCTTCTTGGCGTCCCGCGCCTCCTCGGGTTTTTTCTTTTCTTCCCGGAGCTCTCTCTCGAGGGCCTCTTTTTTCTTCTCCATCTTGTCGACGCCGGAAAGCGTCTGCTTCAGGTCGGCGTCCGCCGCCGCCGGCTTCACGTCGCCGAACGCGTCCTTGACGATCTTGGACTTGCTCTCTTCGATGAAGCGGAAGGCCTCCTCCGTCTGTCCGGATTTCATAAGCAGCCCGATCAGCCGCTTGTAAACCTCCGTCTGCTTATCCTGTTCGCCGAAACCCTTGCGGAGCTTCTCGTCCGTGATCCGGTTCTTGATCCCCTTCAGGGTTTCCGCGGCTTTCTTGTAGTAATCGACGGCGTTGGGGATCTCCCCCTTGGTCTCGCAGATCTTTCCCGCGGCCAGTTCGTAGGCCCACTGTTCGGACCTCGTTCCGAAAAACTGCGCGAGTTCCCGGGCCTTGAGCTGGCAGTCGAGGGCCCGGTCATATTCCTTGAGCCCGAGATACATCTCTCCTTCCTCATTCATCCCCTGCATCTCCAGGTATTTGTTTTTGAAGGTCCCGAAGATGCGCATGGCCTCTTCGTGTTGGGCCAGGGCCTCACGGAAGTTCCCCTGGCGGGAATGGACGACGGCGATGTTCGACGCGGCCACGCCCTCTGTCAGGCGGTCGCCGAGCAGGTGCGAGAGGCTCAGGCTCTCCTCGAAAAATTCCAAGGCCTTCCCGTAGTCCTTCGTTTTTTCAAGGTGAAGGAGTCCGAGCATGTTCAGGGCGTTAGCCCGCTCGGACCTGATTCCCAAGGCGACGGCCGTGTCCAGGCAACGTTGGTAGTATTTCCGGGCGTTCTCGATGTCTCCCAAAGACTCATAGATCGACCCGAGGCCCAAATAGGCCGAAAGGACCGATGTCTTGATGGCGTACTTTTGGGCGATCGTCAGCGCCCTCTGGTATGACTCGATCGCTTTCGAAAAATCCCCTTCCCGGTCATAAGCCGTAGCCATGTTGATAAGGACGGCCGCCTCGCCCTGCGGGTAAGACAGTTTCCGGTGGATGGCGAGCGCTCTCTCGTAGCATTCGAGCTCGCCGCCAAAGTCGCCGAGTCTGAACTTGAGCCATCCGATCGCGGGAAGGGCCGCCCCGGCTTCGTCGAGGAGGGCGTTGTTTTCATGCCATAATTTCCTCGTCCGTTCCTGATATTCGAGGGCTTTTTCATAGTCACCGAAACCGGCGTAATAATTCCCGAGACTGTCCAAGTACTGGGCTTCTGCTTTCTCATCCTTGAGGGCTTCGGCGGTCTGCCCGGCCAGATGATAGGAGCGCAGGGCGTCTTCATGCTTGAACATCGCGGCCTGGCTCCAGCCGATCCTGAGGAGCGCGTTCATCTCGCCGCGCCGGGCGCCCACCTCCCGGTACAGAGAGAGAGCGCTCTCGCCGCATTCGACGGCCTTTTCGTACTGGGCCCGATTGTAGAAGTCGCTCGAAAGACCGATTTGCTTCCTGGCCTCCTTTCCTTTTCGGGCGACTTCCATCTTGACGAACACGGCGTCCGGTTCGGCCCCCAGATTCCGGGCCTTTTCGAAATGGGAGAGGGCCTCATCGTAGCGCTCCCAATAGAGAGAGTCCTCGCCAAGCTTGATAACGGCCGCCGGATCGTTGGGGTTTTTCAGGAGGAGGAGACGTGCCTCGCCGTAGAGGATCCAGGCTTTCAGGTTTGGCTTCGGGTCGAGACGATAGGAATCCTCGAGAGAGGCCAGCCCCTCCTGATACTTCTCCTGCCAAATGAGGCAATGGCCGAGTCCTTCGAGGGCCCGGGCGGCGTCCCGAGGCGATTTGAGCAGGTCTTTCAGTTGGACGATCGCCCGGTCGTAATCGCCGAGGCTTGAAAGAGCGGACGCGAGCCGGAACCGAGCCTCGTTATCGGCGGGCGCGGCCTGGAGCAGGGCCTGGGCTTCGAGGACGCATTCGATTTCCATGAGCCTGTTCCGGGCGTCCCAATACCCGACGTCGATCTCAAGGGCTCGGCGGAAGAACTCCTCCGCTTTTTCATATTCCCCCTTGAGGGCGGAGAGCCGGCCGAGATTGTAGACCGGGTCCTTGTAGGAGGGCAAGATGTCAACCGCCTTCTGGTAGTTGGCGACGGCCTGGTCGATGTTCCCGGCATCCTCATGGACCGCCCCGAGGATGGCGTATCCCCAGGAATCCTTAGGGTTCTTAGCCAGGCCGTTTTCCGCCCACCGGATGGCCTCCGGATAGTCCTTTTTTTCTATGTCGCATCGGGCGATCTCGAAGCAGCTCGCGGAATCATCGGGATCGAGGGCCAGGATCGTCCGATAGGTCTGGACCGCCTCGTCGTAGAACGAAGAACCGTACATCGACGAGGCCATGTCGCTCAGGATGGCTTTCTGGCTCTCCTTGCCATGGATGATCTGGCAGAGTTCAAGGGCGGTTTTCCAGCACGCCCGGGCATCATTGAACTGGCCCTTTTGCCAATAGTCCTGGGCCCAGAGTTCCTGCTGGCGGGCGCGCCGGCGTACGGCGCTGTTCGCGATCAGCCTCCAGATCTCGGTATTCTTGGGCTCGATCTCCAGGGCTTGGTTATACTGGGCGATGGCATCGCCATAGTGGCCCTCAGCATACTTGATCTCTCCGATTGCCAGGAACGACGAGACATTCGGCCCCTGCTTGGCCAGGATCTCGTTCTGACGGACGAAATCGAGCCATTTCTTGATCTCCGCATCTTGGGGAAGCCGGAGCGCAATGGGCTCCAGGACGGCCCGAGCCTCGCCGAAATGATTGAGGGCCGCATGGCTGAAGGCGAGATACCGATTCAGCTCGTCCGTCTCGTCCCCCAAATCCTTGGCCTTCTGGAATTGCTCAAGCGCGCCGGCGTAGAGGCGAAGGCTGAACAGGTCCAGGCCGAGGGCGTGCCGCGTGGTCACGTCCTTTTCGTCATCCTCGAGGACCTTCTGCCGTTCGAGAACCGTGTTCACGGTTTCGATCTTCTTTTTTGCCTCCTCGTTCTCGGGGTCTGTGAGAAGGGCCTTGTTGTACTCGGCCAGCGCCTCCTGGAACCCGCCCTTTGCAAGCCAATTGTCTCCCCGCGTGATGATGGGCTCGGCCCGGTGACTTTTCTTCTCGCTTTCTCCTGATGGCGTTTCTGCGAAAACCCAGTTGGCGTACGCGTCGACAAGAAGCCAATCATAGCCGATAAGCCGCCCTGCAAACCACGCCTTGTTCTCGACGAATTTTTCGATGTGCTGCCGGGTTGTCGTCCGGAAAACCTCCTGGAAGGTCAATCCGTTAAAAAGACCGCCCTTGATCCTGCCTTTCACGAACCTCTCGTCGATCGCGGAAGGGGGAATGGCGAGAATTTCGCGCAGCAGCTTATCGTAGAGGGCATCGGCCGCCTTCGGCGAAGGGTCCTTGATCATATCCGCGAGCGTGAACAAGGGCGATTTGCGGGCGAGGTCGAGGAAGGCGATGTCGTAAAGGGCGATCCGGCCGAGGTCGGAATCCGCGAGGCCTGCGGGGATGTTCGCCTCGACCGTGCAGTAGTCCCGGGGCTCGATCTTTTCATAGAGGGCCGTGAGTTTGATGACGGAGCTTCCGTCCGCCACCGATTGGACGACGCCCTTGGCGAAGTAAATATCCCACTCGATGTCCGCCTGGTTCTCCCCCCGGTTCGGACGGATGATGCAGACGCTGCCCGGGATGACGTTCTCTCCCTTGCCCCGGTTGATGACGGCAGTTGATTGGTCAGGGGCGACGGAGAGCACCCGGGCGCTGATGGTCATCTTGGAGAGTTCGGCGGAAGATGAAAAGAGGGGCGGGGAGAGAAGGATGCCGAACGCGGCCAGGACGCCTGTTAGAAACCCAACTCGGAGCTTATTCACGGTCCAACCTCCGGGTATCATATGATAATCCTCCGGTCGAAACAAGCATGGACAGGCATCCTTTTCGCCCGTTCAAGGCCGTCTTTGGTAGGTCATCAGCAGAATCTTATCGAGATTTCTATTGCAGGGAGTGTTCTGACTCTCCTCCTTGCCAGCACTGCCGAAGGCGGTCAATCGGCCGGGGGAGCTATCAGATCTAACACGATTTAAGGAGAGGAGCTTGAAAATCTCGCTCCAAGGGTTGTACATTAATCGAAGGAAGGGCACTCAATGAATATGAATATATTCCGGAGCTGTATGAATAAGTTCGCGGCTTTGGTTCTTCTGAGCTTTTCTTCTTCAATAGGTTTTGGGTTCGCCGCGACTCCCTTCCCCCCGTCGACTTCCAACCAGAAATTGACCAAGGACGTGATCGATGACCTCTATGAAGGTTTTCTTAAGGGCTATAAGAAGTCCGAACACGTGCCCTTCGCTTACGATCAGGTGAGCTGGAAAGAAGGCGCTTTTACACAGAAAGGGGTCCAAGAGGCCGTCGTCCTCATCACGGATTATTCCAGCTTTCCCCATTCCGAAGGTTACGCGCATCTCTTCCTCCTCCAAAACCAGGGCCGATGGAAGATCATCCGGGACAAGGCCCTGGGAGACAGCGCCTTGCTTCGGACCATGGACCTTGAGGGAGACGGAAGATCCGAGGTCTGGATCGAGTCCAGCGGTGGGAACCAGGGATACACGGAGATGGTGGGGTCCCTCCTTTCGTTCACGCCAGACGGTGAAGTCACGTTATACTCAAACCGGGGACATGACTATACCGGGTCTGGAATCCTCGAAGGAGAGGTCGTCCGGAAACATGAAGTGAGTTTCCGAGACGTTGACCGCGACGGAGTTCTGGAGCTCATCGACAAGGAAATGGTCGTCGATTATAAGGGTTCGAAAGAACCGGCCGTTCGGACTGTGACAAAGACGTTTAAGCTGAGGAACGGCAAGTTTGAAAAATACGAACGATGAAGCCCGGACTCCCTTAAATCGGTCCAAATATTATGAGGGAAACCCGGCATGCCTGAGTCGGAAAATCTTGCTTCCGAGGTTGCCCATCAAGCGGCGGTAGGCCAGGTCCGTTGAGCTCACCGCGAAAGTGTGCGCTTCCTGAGCCTGCGTGCCTTGACCCGTTCGTCGACGCTAAGCCCCGCCTTTCAATCCCCTTCGCCGGATCCCACGGACGTAAGTTCGTGGAGCTTCAGGGCGGGGACAAGAAGCGAGGCTCAGGGTTACTACGGGGAGCAGTAAATATATTACATAATCCTTGCTGCTCCCCGAGTACTAGCCGGGCGATAGAGAAATCTGAAGACAATTATATCCTGCCCGGCTTAGTAACCCCGAACAAGCCCCGGCATTTATGCCGGGGACTCGAGGGTGTTGCACCAACGTGAAAACTTCCGCTTTTTTCGGTTAAGGTATGGCTTCTTGAGGAAGGAGGCCGGCCTTGAAGCGAGAGGATTTAATCACGTTGGCTTGACAGGGGCCGGGCGTAGCTTGACTTTAGCTTTGGCCGCGTTATAAGAAAATCACTCCGCATGCGGGGCAAATTAGGAAGGAAAGTGCTCTTTTAAAGGAGAATTTAGATGTCGAAGAAAAGGTCCTTGAGTGTCCTTGCCGTTCTCGTTGTTTTCTGCTTTGCCCTGGGGGCCGCCTTCGCCCGGGCCGACGTCTACATGAAGCAGAAAAACCACACCGGGTCCGTCGCAATGATGGGGCAAACCCAGCCGGAAAAGGACGAAATCGTTGTCTCCTGGCTCGGCGATAACAAGGCCCGGATGGACCATGACTCCGGGAAGTCAACCATCCTGCTTGTCGACAAGGGCTCCCTATATATGATCGACAACAACAAGAAGACGTACGCGGAAATGCCCTTGGATATCAGCAAGGCGATGAGCGAATCGCTCCCCGCCCAGGGCGCAGAGGGAAAGAACATCCCGGGCTTCATGAAAGGGATGATGGGTGGGATAAGCGTGAAGGTGACAGAGACCGACGAGACGAAGAAACTCGGGAGCTGGAACTGCCGGAAATACGTCATCGATACGAAGATGCCGATGGGCGAGACAAGAGCGGAGGCCTGGGCGACCGAAGATATCAAGATCAATGCCAAGCTCTATTTCGAGGCCGCCAACGCAATGATGGCCAGCCAGCCGGGGTTTCAGGACGCTCTCAAGGAGATGCAGAAGATCAAGGGCGTCGTCGTCTATCAGACGACGACCGCCAAGATGATGGGCTCCGAGGTCAAGTCGACCATGGAGCTGCTCGAATGCGGTGAGAAGGAGGCCCCGGCGGGAAACTACGAGGTGCCCGCAGGATACAAGCTCGTCAAGAGCATGAAAGGGATGAATTAAAACCCCGGGCAGTCACCTCCGGCTAAGCCTTTGCCGGGCCAGGACAATTTTCGACGTTTCTCTGGCCCAAGCAAGTTCGCGCTGACGGGTGCGGAACTGGGGCCGGAATACGGGGAGGGCAAGCTCGGCTACCGGATGGTGCGCTTCGCCGAATCGACGCCGGATTTCAGCCAGGTGATCTCGTCGTCGGGCCGTTACGTCACCCACGGCATCCAGTTCGACACGGACAGCGACCGGCTGAAACCCGAATCGGCCCCGATCATCAAGTCCGTCGCGAGGGGCCTGGAGACGAATCCCAACCTCAAGCTCCAGATCGAAGGGCACACCGACTCGACCGGGAACGCGGACCACAACCTCGACCTTTCGAAGCGCCGCGCGGAGGCCGTGAAGGCCGTGCTCGTGTCACAATTCAAAGTGGACGCTGCCCGGCTGACGACCGTCGGCCTTGGCGCCACGAAGCCGATCGATTCGAACGACACGCCGCAGGGCCGCGCTCAAAACCGGCGCGTGGAATTCGTGAAGCAGTAGACAGGCAGCAAGCCCGCTGGAATATTCTCCGTAGACTCTTCTGCTTCAAATGAGAGGCCGTTAGCTCTGTGATCGCCGGCGGCGGGCTGCCCATATCAGGAGCCGAGCGTATCGACTCCCATGAGATCCGGGAAAAGCCGTGTCCAGATCATGACGATGACAATCGTGCCGATCCCGCCGAGCAAGACAGCGGGAACGGTGCCGAAGAGGGCGGCCGTCGCGCCGGACTCGAATTCCCCCAATTGGTTCGATGTCCCGATGAACATCGAATTCACTGCGGTCACGCGGCCCCGCATCGCGTCGGGGGTTCTGATCTGTACGAGCGAGTTGCGGATGACCACGCTGATGACGTCTGCCGTCCCCATGATGACGAGCAGCCCCAGGGACAGGGCCATCGAGGTCGACACCGCAAACAGTATTGTGGAGGCTCCGAAGACAATAACGGCACCGAACATCGTGCGGCCGACCCGCCGCCGAAGCGGGTGGCGCGCCAGAAAGACCGACATGGATAGTGCGCCGACCGCCGGGGCCGAGCGCAGGAGGCCCAATCCCCACGGGCCGGTCCGGAGAATGTCTCGGGCGTAGATCGGGAGCAGGGCCGTAGCTCCTCCCAGCAGGACGGCGAAGAGGTCGAGGGAGATGGCCCCCAGGATCGCCGGCCGGCTGCGGATAAAGGCGATGCCGGCAAACACGGATCGGAGGGAGATCGGCTCGCGCAGCTGGGGGGTCCGCTCGATGCGGATCAGGGCGACGAGCAGGTTGGCCCCGAGAAACAGGCCTCCAGCCGTCGCGTAGACCGCGGTGGGTCCGGCCGCATAGAGCAGCCCGCCAAGCGCGGGCCCGAGAATTGTCGCGGTCTGGTTCGCCGAGACGGACCAGGCGACGGCGCGCGGGATGAGGGGGGCGGGGACGAGCGCGGGCACCAGCGCCTGCAGGGTCGGGCCCTCGAAGGCTCGTGCCGCGCCAGCGACGAGAACGAGGGCCAGGAGGCTCTCGCGGCCGATCCATCCGAAGCCGCTGCCGATGGCCAGCGTCGCAGCCACCAAGCCTTCCACGAATTGGCACACGCGGACCACCCGGCGGCGGTCGAATCGATCGGCCACCTGGCCCACAACAAGGGTCAGGAGGAACATCGGCAGGAATTGCGCCAGCCCCACGAGGCCCAGATAGAAGGCGCTTCCGGTCAGATTATATCCCTGCCAGCCCACGGCAACTGCCTGCATCTGGAAGGCGACCGAAGTGGCGATGCGCGCGAGCCAAAAGAAAGCGAAGGGAGGGTGGCGCAGAGGTGACTGATCGAGCGTCGATTCGGGGGTCGAACGATGCGGGGTCGGGTTCAGCATGTCAGTGGAAGTCGGCATCGGTCTCGCGCGGGTTCCCTTCAATTTACCACCCTTGAAATGAGATCTTCAAGCTCGGAGTTGGCCTGCGACCCCGAAATGGACCAAATCAGGGGGCAGGTCCACCGTCCGCGAGATAACCGCGGGGTCGACCTTCTCCAGCCACTTTTCAACCACGGAACGTGACACCCCCTTCCCGTAGCTGTCCTTTTTATGTTACAGTAACGATAGACCCCCTGGGGCGATAAGGGTGGCACGATAGTTGCAATGAGATATCCGTGGAAGGAGAAGGTATCATGTTTAAAGAAACGGCAAAACAGACAAAATGGCACAGCGGGCAGGGAAATGAATCCCAGCCCGGTTGCGGTCCGCAGCATCGAAGGCCGGTAGCGGTCGAGGCGAAGGCGGTGAGCGGGCGTATCCGGGTCATGGGTTCACTGCTGTTGATCACGGCCCTGGTGGTCCTGTCGACGGCGTCTTTCGCGCAAATCTCAGTGGGAATAAGGGTCGGCATAGCGCCGCCGCCGCTGCCCTATTATGAGCAACCGGTCTGCCCGGGCGACGGTTATATCTGGACGCCGGGATACTGGGCTTGGGACGGCGCCGACTACTATTGGGTGCCGGGCACATGGGTGATGGCTCCAGAAGTCGGATTCCTCTGGACTCCGGGCTATTGGGGTTGGGGCGTCGGCGGATTTCTTTTCCATGAAGGCTACTGGGGCCTGTCCATAGGCTTCTATGGCGGGATCAACTATGGCTTCGGTTACTTCGGCCATGGTTATGAAGGCGGACACTGGGAGAACGGGCATTTTTTCTACAACACGACGATAAATAACGTGAACGTCCGCAACATCCACAACGTTTACAACACAACGGTGAATATGGGCATGGTGAACCACGTCAGCTACAACGGCGGCAACGGCGGAATCACCGCCCGCGCCACCGTTCAAGAACAGGCTGCTGCTCGCGGGACACATATGGGGCCGGTCGCCTCTCAGACTCAACATGCGTGGGCGGCCCGCAATAACCCTCAGCAGAAGTTTTCTGCGAACCACGGCAAGCCGGCAGTTGCTGCGACCTCTCGCGCCAACGTTGCCGCTCATCCTAATGAGCTGCCGCCCGTCGAGCGCCCCTCGGCTCTTAAGACGGGGAACGCGAAGTTGGACCAGCAATACCAGAAGGAACAGAATGACTTGGTCACAAGGCAGAGCCCAAGAGCGGCAGGAACTCCAGCAGAAGCAGGAGCAGGAGCATCAGCAGTTAGCGAAACAGGGGGCCAATCAGGCGAAAATGCAGGAACTGGAGCAGCGACACCAGCAACAGACCCAGGAATTGCACCAAAAACATACGCAGCAGAATAAGCAGCTGCAACAGAAACAGAAGAAAGATCACGGCGGCGGGCACTAAGACTTTTTTAGTGGCGCGTCCTTTTGGGTCGGAATCCAGGGAGCAGATCCCGCTCTTACTGAGCCCGCGTTTCCGCTGCTCTTAGCGCGGGTTCCTGCTGAGACGTTTTAGCAGGCGCGCCCGCTTCGGGCCGCATCGCAAGGAACATCACCCGTCCGCCCGCTTCGACAGAAAATTCGGTGCCGCTCCCTTCCAAAGTCAGCCGAATCCCTTCCGTCGATCGTTCGCGGGGGCACATTTCCCAACGCGCAGTTGACTTGCAGCACCGCGGTTCTTGATGGTCCCCACACCGGCAGAAGACGGATACGGAACACCGCAAGACCACCTGTCGGTATGAGGCCAGAGGACATCGGCAGAGGCATGGGGCCTAACGGCGGACGGCCGAGCGCCGGACCCTGACGGAGGAGTGCGCCCGGCTCAACGCCGTAGGAGTCGAAGCTCACCAGTTCACTCGCGATCCACACCCCAGTTTCGAGCAAATTTCCATTATGTGACTTGTGGCTGAAGGTTCCGACGGCATTCACCGACTTTTTCTGTGCGTCAAACGTTCCTGCGCCGGTCATCTCATAGCTGTCGCCTTGGTCGGCCCTGGCCGTCGCCAGGCAAGTGGAAGGGTCAGTCGGGTTGCAGATGAAACCGGAAGCTAGGAGGACGATGTAGTTGCCATTATAGCCCTGCGCCGCCGCTGGAGATGCATGCAAGAACAAGGCCAATATCGCCACACATGGCACCGCTCGACTCATCATTGCGCGAATCATGGAAGGTCTTGGCTTGGACATGAAGTTCTCCGTTCGTTGCCTTAGATGCCGGTTGCCGCAGGGACCGGCAGAAGTGGCCGGCCTCTATGGCAGGCCCCATTTTAATGCCGCGCCCGCAGAGTCGCTACCTCACAGAGCCGCGCCATGAAGAGCCGTACGGCTGCGAGGAGGATTGGCATCAACAATAACCGTTGCGCGTTACTTATTCCACCACGGATCAGTGTTCGAGCCGCAAGAAGCCATGGCTCACATTATCGTTGTCTACGTACACCCCAATTATCGCCCCCGCTGGGTTAATCGTCAAGGGGATGGTGCCCTGATAGGCGCCTGTGCCTGCGCCCGGAACATCGAAGTACGTGAGCTTTCCGTCTGGGGTCCAGATGAAGCCGTGATTCACAAAGTCGCGTTATAGTAATTCCCCACGATTGTCCCGGCATCGTTGATGTCCTCCGGCCAAGTGCCAGCGTAGGCGCTTGTGGCCGCGTTCATAGCGTCGATGTATGTGAACTTTCCGTTTGGAGCGCGTAAGTACCCGTGAGCCACATAGTTCGCATCAAGGTAGCATGCCGTGACCATTCCCCTCGTGTTGATGGCCCAGGAATATGTGCCTGGACCGCGCCCGGAACATCGAACTCCGTGATCTTCCCAGTTAGCGTACGTATAAAGCCGTGAATTACGCCGTTCGCGTCAATGTAGTATCCCGCGATGGCTCCCGTCGGGTCGTATACGGCCGCAACTGATAAGAGTGCCCTGGCCGGCACCGGTGCCTGCGTTTGGAGCGTCGACCTTCGTGATCCTGCCCTCGGGATCGCGCACGAAGACGTGATACACGCCGTCTGCGGTATAGAAATTTCCTTGGATCACCCCTGCCGGGTCGATGGTCATTGCTGCCGTGCCCTGCATAACGCCGGTACCTGCGCCCGCAACATCAATCGTGATGAACTTGCCATTAGAGTGTCGCAGGAAGCCGTGCACACACATCGTTTTTGTCCAAATAGAATCCCGTGATCGCTCCAGCCGGGTTGATGGATAAGGCGTAGGTGCCCTGGCCGCCATAGATCCCTGCGGGGGTCCCGACCAGGCCGGTGACATTTTCATTCCCCGCGCCCGGAGCGTCGAAGCTGATGAACTTGCCGTAGGGCTCGCGTAAAAAGCCGTGAGCCACGTTGTTGCTGTCAAAGTAGAATCCCGTAATCGCTCCTTCCGGGTTGATCTCGATAGCCTCGGTGCCCTGGTAAGGCCCCGTGCCGGCACCCGGAGCATCGAACGTGATAATCTCCTGCTTTGTTTGTCCCTGACCATGGATGTCAGCGGCGGGAAGTTGGACAAGGACAGCGACGGCAAGAAACACCGCCAACAGCACGAACCGAGAGGAAACCCAAACCCGATTCTCAATACGCATGATCCTCCTCCTTTAAGGTTTAATGTTTATCCGGAGCAGACCCGGTCCGGCCTCGGCAGCCGGATCTTGCCTGCGATCTTCGGCGGTGGGAAAGCTGTCAAGAAGCCCGCCATGCCCCCTGGGATACAGGTGCCTTTCTTCGGGCTGGGGTCGGCGGCCGGGATTGACAGGGTCGGGACGATTGTTTTCAGGACAGACCCCTCTGGGAAGGCTATGGATGCGCTCTGGATATTGCCCCCGCCCCATTGGATCCCGCTTCTTGGACTCTAACCCTTCAATGCTTAGATAGGACGACGTACGGAGGCTGTCAAGGCTAGCGCGCATCGCATCGCACGTTGTCGCATCCTGCCGCATTGAGCCGATCGTCGATTAAGCTCAAGCTCGCAACTTCAGACCTGGCAGGCTGACATTTCTCGGATAAAACGCTGATTTCGCTAGTTTTGCTCTCCCGCGTCTCAACGGTTTAGGAGATGTGCCTTTTTAAGAGCTCACGGAGCTCCCCCGGACGTCCTCAATTCCCGCTGCCCAAGAGTTGACAGGGCGGGTTCATGGATATAACATCTTGACCATATCAGTTGGGAACGTCCTGAGGGGCCCATGGAGAATCGGCGGATCCTCGAGTCCTGGAAGGAAATCAGCGCTCCATCTCGGGCGCAACACCCGCACATGCCAGAGATGGGAGAGCGAGCTGGGCCTGCCCATCCACCGGCTCGACGGCACTCCGAAGGCCAGGGTCTACGCCTATACCGACGAGCTCGACCGATGGCTCGAGGAGAAACTCGGATCCGGCAAAGCCATATTCAACGATATGGAGTTCGATCGGGTCGAGGACCTGAAAGGGTTCATAAAGCCGAAGAGACTCTTGCTCTCTGCCGTCGGTGTCATTGTTCTTATCGTCATCGCCATCCTCCTTTGGCGTTATATCCCCGGAAAAGGCGGCACACCAGCGCTGAACCCCAAGCGTGTGGTCGTGGCCCTCTTCGAGAACCGGACCGGCGATGCTTCACTCGACCCGCTCGGCAAAATGGCCGCCGAATCGGTCAGCGAGGGGCTATTGAAGATCGGCGCCGTAGATGTTATTCCGAGTTCCACTGTCTTCAATCTGTCGGTTGCGCATGCCGGGGCCCAAACGGGACGGGACCCTGGGCGTGCGCTGGCGGAAGCGACGGGGGCGGGGCTTGTTGTCTCCGGCGCGTACTACGTACAGGGCCAGACGCTCCAAATTCAGGCCATCATTATGGATGTGGTCGCAAACCTGCCGCTCTATGCGGTGGAACCGGCAAGCGGGCCGCGGGAGAAAGCGACGGAGACGGTGGAGGAAGTGAAGCAGCGGGTCGTGGATGTGATTGCCGCCCGGTACCTTAATCCGTTGATAGACATGTTGCAGTGGGAGGTGAAACCCCCGCGCTACGAGGCGCAGAGGGAGTACCTCACGGGCGTGGGCCTGTTCGGCTCGGACCTTTCCGCTGCCATTGTGCACTTCAAGCGGGCCCTGGAACTTGACCCTGAATTTGTCGCGCCACGCTTCCGGCTCTGCGCGGCATTCACTAACCAAGGGAAATTCGCCGAGCTGGAAGCAGAACTCGATATCATCGCGAAGACGCAGGAGCGACTGACGCCCCTCAGCCGGCGTGCGCTGGATTTGGAGCGTGCCATGCTGGCCGGCCGCCTTGAGGAAGCGTACGACACTCAGCACGATATCGTCGAACTTGACCCGGCCAACCCTTTTCATTTTGAGGGCCTTGCGTGGTATGCAATGTATGCCAACCGCCCCCGCGAAACCGTCGAGGTTTACCGAACGCGCTTTCCGTGGGATATCGTGAAACCAGGGGAACCCATCGGCGCCGTTAATTTCTTGATGTTGACCGGAGCGCTGCACGAGCTTGGATTGCATGAAGAGGAGCTCAAGGAGGCCCGGCGTGGGCGTGGCATTTACCCTGACCTGCTCAACCTCCGGGCGTATGAGGCCCGGGCACTGATCGCGCTGGGAAGACTCGATGAGGTGGACAGACTTGTTGATGAGATCCTGGCGATGCCATCGCGCTGGGGTTACCCGAGTTGCTGTCTGTCCCGTGGCACGCCGGGCTACGTGATGCTTTCCACGGCGGAAGAGCTTCGCGCTCACGGCCATCGTGAAGGCTCACTGAAGATGGCCGGCCGCGCGATCGAATGGTACCGCAGGCGCACCGGCGAGGAAGCCAGGCGGGAGGATACTCGTTCGGGCCTGGGCGATTCCCTGTATCAAGCGGAGCGTTGGGATGAGGCGGAGACGGTCTTTGGGGCGCTTGCCGCCGAACACGCCGACAATATCGATTACAAAGGCCGTCTGGGGGCGCTCGCCGCCCGCCGAGGTGACCGCGCCGAGGCCGAGCGGATTGCCGAGGAGCTGCGACGCCTCGACCGGCCATTTCTTTACGGCAATCACACGTTCCGGAGTGCCCGGATCATCGCCCTGCTGGGCGACAAGGAACGCGCTTTCGCGCTGCTGCGCGACGCGGTCGCTCAGGGCTCGGGAAGTGAAGAGGCGCAGGAATCCTACGGGTACGGGTTTATCTACGCGCACTCGATGGACCTCGAGTCCCTGCGCGGCTACCCGCCGTTCGAGGAGTTGATCAAGCCGAAGGGATGAGACACAATGGTCGCCCAGGCTGTTTCCCACGACCTCATCTTGGAAGAGCCTGACAGAGGCGGGATGGAATGAACAGTTCGGATACTGAAGATGCTCGACCTCCGGGAGGACGCCGACCCCGGCAAATTCAAATACCCCAGCGGCATCGTGTGCGGTCTCGAAGATCGGCTCCACGAGGGGCGAAACAATTCCTCGGGCGAGGTGTAACACATGGATGCGAAACGATTGCTTGAAGAGGCCAAGGCGCACCAGGACTGGATCGTCGGCATCCGCCGCGAGCTCCACCGGCATCCCGAGCTGATGTACGAAGAGGTCAGGACGAGTGCCCTGGTTCGCCGCGTGCTGGGCGAGCTCGGCATCCCGTTCCGGTTTCCGGTCGCCGGAACCGGCGTCGTCGCCACTCTCGGCGACGGCCGGGGGCCGTGCGTGGCCCTGCGCGCCGACATGGACGCGCTGCCGATCGTCGAGGAAGCGGACGTCGACTTCAAAAGCGAGGTGGATGGCCGGATGCACGCGTGCGGGCACGACTGCCACGTCGCCATGCTGCTCGGGGCCGCGCGCCTGCTGAAGGCCCGCGAGCCCGAGATCCACGGCACGGTCAAGCTGCTCTTTCAGCCCGCCGAGGAAGGCGGAGCCGGCGGCCTGCGCATGTGCGAGGAAGGCGCGCTCATCGAGCCGGCCGTAGAGCGGGCGTTCGGCCTGCACGTCTGGCCGTATCTCCCGACCGGGCATGCGGGCTCGCGCGCCGGGGCGCTCCTCGCCTCGGCCGGCATATTCGACATCACGGTCGTCGGCACGGGCGGTCACGCGGCGATGCCCCACCTCTCGGCCGACCCGGTGACGGCGACGGCGGCGATCGTCGGCGCGCTGCAGACGATCGTGTCGAGGGAGATCGACCCGCTCGAGGCGGCCGTCGTCAGCGTGACGACCATCCACGGCGGGGAAGCCTTCAATGTCATCCCGCCCCAGGTCAGGATGAGGGGCACGATCCGGTCGCTCACGTCGAAGGGGCTGAAGTTCCTGCAGGAGCGCCTGCGGGACGTTGCGACGCATGTGGCGTCAGCGCACCGGTGCGAGGCGCGGGTCGAGTTCCCCGGTCAGGATCACCCGGCGACAGTGAACGATGCCTCCAGCTGGCAGACGGCGCGGGCGTTCGCCGCCGACATGCTGGGCGACGCCGCCGTCCACGAGGTGACGCCGGTGATGGGCGGCGAAGACTTCGCCTACGTGCTCGAGCGCGTGCCCGGATGCCTCGTCGTGCTCGGCGTCCGGAATGAGGCCGCGGGCGCCGTGTATGCCACTCACCACCCGAAGTTCGCGGTGGACGAGCAGGCCTTGCCCATCGGCGCGGCGCTCCACGTGGGCTTCGCCCTCCGGACGCTCGACGAGCTGCGCGCCGTTTCCTAGGGGACGGATCCCGGCGCGGAGGCCGGCCGGTCCTTTGTGTCGCCTGTCCGAGTCAGTCCAGGGAGTGGCTTCTCCTGAATGAAGCGAACGAGGTTTCCCGGCGTGCGTCAGTGCTTCGGCAGGGGAGGCGGGCCGTCCGGAATGAACGGTTTGTAGACAACGCCCTTCGTCTTCTCCCGGAACTCGGCCTGAATGGCCTGGACGGTCTTGGCGTCCTCGAACAGGTCCACCATCGTCGCCGCCAGGGTTTTGGCCGCGTAGACAAGCCCTTTGTGCCCGATCGACATTCCCCCGCAGGCGACCACGGGCCAGGCGTGCCAGGGAGCGTCCACCGGGGCGGTCGTGGCGTTCATGCTCAGCGTGGGGACGATCCAGCTCACGTCGCCGACATCCGTCGAGCCGCCCTCGGGATCCGCCTTCGGCGCCGTCCACGGCTGAACCGAACCATCGAGGCCCTTGGGATCCACCCCCGTCGCGCGCTGGATCTCTTTGGCGAATTCCTGTTCCTCCGGCGTGAATGTTATCGGGCCGAGCCACGTCAGGTTCGCGAACATCACTTTTTCCCCGGTCACGTTGACGAGGGTCTCCCAGTCGCCCCCCTGCACCGTGAGCTTCGATCCGACCTCGGCCATCATGGCCGCGCCCTCGGCGATCCGGCGCGCGCGGCCGAGCAACTGCTCGACCCCGGCGCCCTTCGAATCGCGAAGCCAGCACCAGAGCCGGGCGTAGGCCGGCACCACGTTCGGCACGTCGCCCCCGTTCAGGATCGAGTAGTGCATCCGGACGGTGGGCTTGACGAACTCGCGCATGCGGTTCAGGCCGGTGGTGAAGAACTCCAGAGCCGGCCACCGCGCTGCGCCCGTCCCAGGGGTCGGCCGCCGCGTGCGCGGTTTTGCCGTTGAACTCGACGATGAAGTCGACGATCGCCTGCGAGCCGTCGACGGAGACCCGGGTCTTCTCGTCGGGATGCCAGGCCAGACAGACGTCCAGGTCGTTGAACAGACCCTCGCGGGCCATGTAGACCTTGCCGCCCACCGTTTCCTCGGCGGGCGTGCCGTAGAAGCGGATCGTGCCCTTGAGCTTTCCCTCGGCCATCAGGTCTTTGATGGCCAGGGCCGCTCCGAGGGCCGCCGTGCCCAACAGGTTGTGCCCGCAGCCATGGCCCGGCGAACCAGCCTGAAGGGATTCTTTCACGGGCTGGGCTTTCTGCGACAGGCCCGGCAGGGCGTCGTATTCGCCGAGGACGCCGATGATCGGCCGGCCCTCCCCGTAGCTTGCCACGAACGCGGTCGGCAGTCCCGCGACCCCTCGCTTGACCGCGAAACCCTGCTTTTTCGGCATAGTCCGCGAGGGCCTTCGACGACCGGGTCTCGAGCAGGGCCGTCTCGGCGAAGCCCCAGACCTGATCGCTGAGAGCAATGATGTCGGCTTTGTGCCTTTCGATGGAGGCGACGGCTTCCTCTTTTTTCTTGACGGAAGCGCCGGCCGCCAGCTGCGAAAAGATCAACAGACCCGCGAGCAAGACCGCGGCGTTTTGAAGCCGTGTTTTCATGGGCATCCTCTCTTTCGTTCCAAGCCGGAATTCGGAGGGAATCCGGCCAGATCCTGCCATCTCGAGAAGACTATATCGCCCGGTTTGAACTGCTGTCAAGAAGACGCGCCCTCCGATGGATTGTCCTGTTGGCCATGAGTTGCATCGAGTTTCAGGTTCTTCTCCTTGTTGAGGCCTCGTCTTGAAAATCCGCTTTCGTCCCGGTGTCTCTGGCCCACGCATTTCCGCCGCTTGATGTCAGGTGGGTTTCGCCCTCAGGTATTGGTTTGGGTATCGCGGATCGTCCCCAAGGGTTTTGGCCGCGTGCAACGGGAAGTACGGATCGCGCAGGAACTCACGAGCCATGATGACGACGTCCGCCTGACCAGCAGCCAGAATGTCCTCGGCCTGAGCGGCAGCAGTGATCAGCCCGATCGCCCCGGTCATGATCCCGGCCTGTCTCCTGATCTCCTCAGCGAACTTCACTTGATATCCCGGCCCGAACGGGATCTTCACGCCGGGCCCGATTCCCCCCGTCGAACAATCGATCAGATCGACCCCGATTTTTTTCAGCTCCTTGGCCAGCTCGATGGATTGCGGGAGATCCCAACCGCCTTCGACCCAATCGGTGACGGAGATGCGGACGAAGACGGGAAGTTGGCTTGGCCAAGCCTCCCTCACAGCTTTCGCCACTTCAAGCGGGAACCTCATCCTGTGATGGAGTTCTCCACCGGACCTGTCATCCCTCCGGTTCGAGAGCGGCGACAGGAATTGGTGCAGGAGGTAGCCGTGAGCCATGTGGATTTCGACGACCTGGAATCCCGCCTCCAGACTCCGGCGCGCCGCCTCGCCCCACTGCCGAACGACAGCCTCCATGTCGGCCGCCGTCATTTCCCTCGGTTGGGGATAGGCGTCCGAGAACTTCACCGCGGAGGGGGCGATCACCTCCCACCCTCCTTCGGATCTGGGGACCGTCCCTTCGCCGATCCAGGGGACCTTCGTGGAGGCCTTCCTGCCGGCGTGGGCGAGCTGGATGCCCGGGATCGCGCCCTGGGACTCGATGAAGTTCGTGATCCTTTTGAACGCGTTCGCCTGTTCCCCATTCCAGAGGCCCAAGTCCGCCGGGGAGATCCTCCCTTCCGGAGATACGGCCGTGGCTTCCGTGAACACGAGGGCGGCTCCGCCGACAGCCCTGCTCCCGAGATGAACCAGATGCCAGTCGTTCGGGACTCCGTCCATCGCGGAGTACTGGCACATGGGAGATACGACGATCCTGTTCTTTAATTCCAGGCCTCTGATCTTGACCGGAGATAGGAGTCTGCTCATGGCTCAATATGCTCCCTGAGCAGGTCAAGATCGACCGGATTTCCCACGGCCCGCTGGAGGGCGAGCTTGCTCAGAACGAACTGGAAGAGGGCCTGGATCCTGAGCAACTCCGCCTGAGCATAAGCGTCCTCGGTGTCCAGCAGGTCCAGGTTCGTCACCGTGCCGGCCTGATAGCGCGATCTTGCGTACTCCAAGGCCTTCTTGGCCCGCACGACATTGAGCTCCACCGATTCGAGTTTCTGGGCGGCGGCCTTGACGTCCGCGGCGGCCTGCAGGACCTCCATCCGGACCATGCCCTCGACGTCCTTGCTCCGGTCCCGGAGCGTTCGCAGGTTGGCCTCGGCCTCCGCTTTCATCGAACGGGCCAGGTGGCCGTTAAAAATGGGGATGTCGGCTTGCACGGCGGCCACATAGTTGAGCTTCCAGAGATCCAGATTGGGAAGGTAGGCGTTCTTCCACCCGGCCAAAACGTTCACGCTGAGGGACGGCCGGTCTGTCAGCCCGGCCATGCGGATCTGGATGTCGGCCGAACGGATCATGTCCTGGACGGACTTCATTTCCGGCCGCTTCTGACCGGCCTCGCGGACCAACCCTTCCGGATCGAGTGCCTGAGGCTCGTACTTGAACTCGCCCCGCAGCTCGAGGGGCGTCTCGTCCTCGATCCCCATCAGGCGGCGCAGGCCGAGCATCTGTTTCTCGAAGGCGTTGTTCAGGTCCACGACCTGGTTCTGAGCGGTGACGAGCCGGACTTGGGTATTGAGGACCTCGAGTTCGGTGGCCGTCCCGGCTTCGAGCTTCTTCCTGGACACGGCCAGATGATCGTCCAGGGTTTTGATGGTTTCCGTTTGAACGCGGATGGTATCCTGGAGAAAGAGGATGGAGCAGAACAACTGGGACGTCTGAAAGGCGAGGTCCCGCTTGAGGATCTCCCAGCGGTCCGCCGCGCTCTCCACCTGGGAGCGGGAGAGGTTGACGGCCTCTTTGGTCCGGTTGAAATCGTAGACGAGCTGGCTCACCCCGGCGTGCAAGTCATAATTGTTCGCGGGGAAAAGCTGGTAGGCGCCGAGGGCGGGGATCGTGATCTCTTCTGTTGGAGAGAGCCGCGAGTAGCCGAGATCGGCCCGGACATTCGGCATCAGGCGGGACCGGCTCTGCGCCACCCGGGCCTCGAACACCGCCACGGTATCCTCGGCTTCCTTCAGGGAATGGTTGCGGGCCAGAACCGTCGTGACCGCCTCTTCCAATGTCAGAGCGCGCGGCTGGGGCGTCTGCGCGCCCGCCCGCATGGACGACAACAATCCGTAAATCAGGCCGAGGCCCACGATGAATTTTCTCATGCTCGTTCACCTCTCGGACGCGATCATTCGAGCGAGGCTGGCGCCCCCGCGCGCTTTTTCCCCGGCGTCTTCAGGAACAACAGGAAGATGAGGCATGCGGCGGTTATTCCGGCGGCGATCAGGAAGTCATCGTCGATGGCGGCCACGACGGCCTGATCGGCGACATGGCTGAAGATCAAGGCCCTGGCCCGGGTCGCGGCGTCGTGCGCCGTGCCGCCGATGGCCTGCTGGGCGAAGCGCTGGAGCCGCATGGCGGTAGCCTGGAAGACGGGCGAATAGGCGTCGACGCGCGAGCCGAAGTTCGCCAGATGGAGGATGACCCGCCTCGTCATCAGCGTTCCGAAGATGGCCACGCCGAAGCTGCCGCCGACCTGGCGGATGACGTTGAACATTCCCGAGGCCTGGGCCATGCGCTCCCTCGGAATCCGGGCCAGGGCGAGCGTGCTCAGCGGCGTGAAGAGAAGCCCCATCCCGATGCCGCGGAAGATGAGGGCCGAGGCGATCTGGGAGTGTTCGGAGAAAAGCGATAACAGATGGTTCTGGAAGAAGCTGAAGGCCATCAGGGTGATCCCGATGAATCCCGGGATCTTGGGGCTGAGGCGGTCGGACACGATGCCGGAAATGGGGGCCATGACCCCTTGGAGGATCCCGACGGGCAGGAAGAACAGCCCGGCCTGGAAGGCCGTGTAGCCCAGCGAGTTCTGGAGGTAGAGGGGAAGCAGGAACGTGCTCCCGAACATGCCCAGGCCGAAAACGAACAAGGCCAGGTTGGACACGCTGAAGTTGAAGTCCTTGAACAGCGAAAGGTCGATCAGAGGATGCTCGACCGTCAGCTCCGTGATGAGGAAGACGACGAGGCCCAGGGCCGAGAGCGCGAAACAGGAGAGGATGTACGTCGACGTCCAGCCGCCCGTGTTCCAGGACGCGTTCCCGTTGGTCAAGGCGAGCAGCAGGAAGGCCAGGAAGGAGGAGACGGAAATGAACCCGACGAAATCGAACGACCGGATCCTCTCGGACTTGTATTCTCTCTGGATGAGGACGGTCGCCGCGACCCCGAGGATGCCCACCGGCACGTTCACGTCGAAGATCATGTGCCAGGAAAAATTATCGACGAGATACCCTCCGACCATCGGACCCAGGGACACGGAGGCGGCCGCCGCGATGCCCCAGAACCCCAGGGCCAGCCCGCGCCGTTCGACGGGGAACTCGCGGGTCACGATGGCCATGCCGACGGGCAGGAGGAGGCCCGCTCCGGCTCCCTGGATGACGCGGAAGATGATCAGGGTGTCGAAGCTCCACGCCAGGGAGCAAAGGAGAGAGCCCAGCGTGAACAGGGAGAGCGCGAGCAGATACGTCCGCTTGTAGCCGAAATGGTCGGCCACCCAGCCCGACGTCGGAAGCATGATCGCGAAGACGAGCATATAGGCCGTGACGACCCATTCCACGTGGTCGAGGGTCACTCCGAAGACGCCCATGATCCTGGGCAGGGCGACGTTGACGATCGGACGCGTCGAGGACGGCCATGAACGTGCCGATCATCACGTTCGCCAGCACCCACCAGCGGTAGAGGGCATGGGCATGGTGCAGGGATGGGATCTGGCCCAGGGCCTGCCTCCGGATCGAGCGGGCGGCTTTGAGGACCATGGCCGGTTCCTAGCGGAGGCGGATCTTGATCTCCACCGACATCCCGGGCCGGAGCGGATAGGCCGCCTGGTTCTCGGGAGTCCGGGCATCGAGGAAGATCTTCAGGGGCACCCGCTGGGTGACCTTGGTGAAATTGCCGGAGGCGTTGTTCGGCGGGATCAGGGAGAATTGGGCCGCCGTATAATCGCCGATCAGGCCCACTTTTCCGGCGAACGGATGCCCCGGGTAGGTGTCGACGTTTATCTCTACGGGCTCCTGAAGCCTGACCCTGGCCAGCTTGGTCTCCTCAAGATTGGCCGTCACCCAGATCAGGCGCGTCTCGTAGATGGTCAGGACCGGCTGGCCGGGCTGGGCGACGTCCCCGGCCATCAGCCAGCGCTTGGCGACGATCCCGTCGAACGGAGCGAACAGCGTCATGTTCTGAAGCTGGGTCTCGACGACACCCAGCTGGGCCCTGGCCACCGCGATCCGGGAGACGGCGATGCCGTATCCGGCTTTGGCGGCCTCCAGAGCCTCGCGGGCATGCACGTACTGCTCTTTCGTGATGACCGCCCCCTTGAACTCGAGGTCGGCCCGCCCGAAGTCGTCCGTCGCCCGGTCGAGGTCGGCCTTGGCGAGGGGCAGGCTGTTCTGGGCGAAATCGAGGTTCGCCTTGGCCTGTTCCACTTGCGATTGGAGGTCGGCATCGTCCAGGCGGATGAGGAGGTCGCCCTGCTTGACGAGGCTCCCTTCGTCGACCGTCAGCAGGACGATGCGGCCCAGGACCTTGGGGCTGATGGAGACCCGGTCGGCGTCCACGTAAGCGTCATCGGTGGACACGAAATTCCGCAGGTTCTTATACCAGTACCAGGCTCCGAAGGCGAGGGCCAGGATCAAGATGAAGAAGGGGATCAGGACGCGCTTCTTGCGGTACAGGGGCACCTGGCCGATATCCTCATCGCCTTCTTCGCCGGCTTCGGGTGAGACCGCCGGCGGTCGTGATCGGGTTTCCGCTCCTTCGTCGTATGCCATTCTACCCTCTCCTTCCTGATGCTCTGTTCGGGCGTCTCGCGGGTGACGACGCGGTCACTCGCCATCCTCCGTGGCGCATCCATGATAGCAGATTTATCAGTATGGCCGGAAATCACGGGATGGTCAAGATTCGCCCGAGCGATGAACCGCAATGGATAAGGCCCGGACCATCCTGAGAGGCCGTAGGAGTGGGGTTCCAGGGCGTGAGACCGGGCCGACTTGTTAAAAACCCGGAGATCAGGCCAGGAAAGACTGGCACATCGCCTGCAGTATGGTTTATAATTTAAAAAAAAGGAGGTCAACCATGAAAAAAGGTCTTTGGCTCCTTCCATTAGTTCTTTTCCTGGCCATGGGTTGCACAGCATACATCTCAGTGCCGGCGAGCGGCTATCCCCCGGATGCGGGAGGCCCGGCTGTCGGCGCCCCACAGGAGTACGGGCCGGGCATGGACATCGACTACGTGTATAACTACCTGTCCCCCTACGGAAACTGGGTCAATCTGAGCCCCTATGGCTACGTTTGGACCCCCAGGCACATGGGCTACCGTTGGAGGCCCTACAGCGACGGCCATTGGGTCTTGACCGATGACGGCTGGACCTGGATCCCGAACGAGGAATGGGGCTCCATTCCTTTCCACTACGGGCGATGGGGCTATGACGACGATTTCGGCTGGTACTGGGTCCCCGGCACGGTCTGGGGCCCGGCCTGGGTGAGCTGGAGATGGAGCGACCAGTATGCGGGGTGGGCGCCCCTGCCGCCCGGGGTCGAATTCCGGGTCGGCATGGATTTCGCCTCGCTCTCGTTCGACATTCCCAACCCCTTCTGGGTCTTCATCCAGGCCCCGTACTTCCTGGACCATGACCTCTATCGCTACACCCTCCCATATGAACGCAACGTGACGATCATCAATTACACCTCCATCCACAACAACATCTCCTACCGCAACAACAGAGTCATCAACCAGGGGATCGGGATCGACGTCGTGCAGCGCGTCACCCGGCAGCAGGTCACCCGCTACACGATCCAGGATGTCCGGCAGCCCGGACCGACCCGCGTCGCGGGCAACAGTCTTCAGATCTACCGGCCGGCCTTCCGGACGGATGCCGCTGCGAAGCCGAAAGCTTCTCTCAGCACGAACCAGGCCCGCCAAGAACTGGCTCCGGCCAAGGTCTTCGAGCCGCGGCAACAGCAGCCGGTGAGCGGGCAGCAATCAGCCGTCCTGAAGCGGCAAGCCGAGGAAAAGAACCTCCTCGAGAGGACCCAGTCGCAAGAGCTGAAAGACCTCCAAAACAGGAGCGCGGCAGAACAAGCGCGAGCCCAGGACGCGGCTTCAAAAGCGAAGATCCAACAGACGTACCAGACCAAGACGGCCGCCTTGCAGAAACAGCACCAGGCCGAGAAGCAGCAGCTGACCCAACGGCACCAGAAGGATACCGCACAGGTCAAACAGGCCGCCCAGCCGCCCCAAAAGAAAAAGGGGGACGAGCGCTGAGCTGGGCCCGGGCTACTCCGATTCCAAGAGCCCGGTCCCGGTGTCGGCGGAGTCCGTGTCGACGATCAGGAATAGGGTCGCGGTCATCCGGTAACAGCTGACGCTGTAATTGGTGCTGCCGAGGGTGAAAGCCCCCGTCCACCGGCCGGCGTTGCCGGCATCGGGAGCGAAGGTGCCCGACAAGCTCGCTCCGGCCGAAGGCACTCCGTACGCATTGACGTCCACTGTCCCGGTCAGTCCCCCGCTGGCGACAGCCGATTGGCCGACCCAGTCCGTCTCTCCGGTGCTGTTGACGAACGACAGGTTGACGGCATAGTTGCCCTGGAAAGCGCCGGAGGATTGGGGCAGGATGAACCCGGAGCCGACCGCGCCGCTGTCATTGTCCATGACCAGCGCCCCGCCGCCTCCGCCCGCGCTGTTCGGGTCGAGAAGGTTGAGGGCCGGGTCGATAACGAAGACAAGAAGAGAGGAGACGTCCTGGGTCGTGGCCGACGTGCCGGGCAGGGCCAGGGTCCCGGTGCCGTTCCCGGCGATCGAATAGACCGCCTGTCCCGTGATCGAGCCGAACGTCACCGTTCCCGCATCGTTGGTGTCGGCGACGCCAGCCGTGAGGTTCCCGGCCCCGTCCGCCGAGAACTGTCCGGCCAGGGCTAGCGGTCCCGAACTGGACGCGCCGGCTTCCGCCAGGACGTAGTTCCCGGAGAGCGCCGCGTTCGAGAACGACCCGCCCAGGCCGGCCGATCCCTGTCCGTACATGCTCCCGCCCGTCACATAAACCGGGACGTCCTTCTCGACGAGCCGCAGGACCTGGCCCTGGACGGCGTAGTACGCAAAGTCGACGCCGTTGCCGAACACGATGGTCCCCCGGCCGAACGAATCCGGGCCCGTGATGGAGCCGACGAGAGTCGAGCTGGACGTCGTGCCTGCGTCGTTTTCGTAAAACGTGCCGGCGACCGTGGCCGACGGCGCGCTCATGAGGGCCACGCCGCCGAACATGATCGGCACCCCGTTCCCGACGTCCTCTCCCTGCGCCGTGAAAGCGAAGGAGCCGCTGATCGCGTTGGGGTCGGTGGCGCTGGCGGCCTGGAAGTCGAGGGCGCCGCTCGAGGTCGCGCTTTCATCGAACTGGATGATCAAGGCGTGAGTGGCCGAGGTGACGGCGATGCTGAACGTCTCGACACCGTTGTTCGGCAGGGTCAGGCTGTTCACGTTGAGCGTGAGGCTGCCGCGTCCGTCCGGGCCGATGGAATAAGTTCCTGTGACGGCGTTGGGCCCGGACTCGAACGATGCGTCGGAGTAATCCTGTTCGCCGCCGGTGATGTTGCCGTTGCCGTCCGCGATGATCGTGCCTGCGGCGGCATAGCCCCCGTTGCTGTCATAGCCCTGGACGGCAAAGACGTACGGCCCGTTGAGCATGGAGTTCGGCCCGGCGGCGACGATGGAGATCGTGGCGCTGGACTTGACCCCGCTGTTGGCGGTCGCGGCCGCCGTGACGGTCACGGAGCCGACGGACGAGGGGGCCGTGAAGACCGTCGTGGCGCTGCTCGCCGTGTGGACCGGATTGAAGGTTCCGCAACTCCCGCTGCCGCTGCAGGACCAGTCGACGCCGGCGTTCGACGAATCATCGGCGACGCTCGCCGTGAGGCTCACCGACTGGTTCACGGTCAGCGTCGAGGGCGCGTTGACCAGTTGGATCTGGACACTGATATTCGACGTGCTCTGCTGGGTGCACGACGACCATGAGAGGACGACGAGAGCCACAGCGGCGGCCAGAGCGACGGAAAGAGAGGGATGACGACTCGTGGTCATGGCCGGCCTCCGTCGGCGGCCTTCGCTGAGCGCACCGCGCTGGCCGACGCGGACCGTATCAGGAACCCGTGCGTGTTGCGGATCTTGTACAGGCCGCGGCCCGTCTGAGCGGTGCGGACGAGGAGGACCGGTCGGCCATTGATGGTCGTCATGACCCCGACCATCTTGGCCCGCTCTCCGCTTGCGAGCGACAGGGCCCGGGACCCTCTCATGGCGTAGTTCCCCAGATGGGCGTCGACGTCCCCGCTCGGCGTCGTCAGGATTGCGTGGGCGCCGACCAGCATTCCCGGCGACGGTTCCGTGACCACGCTGGCCACGGTGCCTTCGATCGTGACTTCCCTGGCGATGTCATACTTGGGCGCCGCGGCCGCCTTCGCCTGTGCAACCGTTTGCCCGTTGGCCGGACCGGCCAACGCCATCGCGAGAAGTGCGATGGTCGCCGCTAGAGCCAGCCCTTCGGATGGTTTTTTCATCGATTCCTCCTGCCGGGTTGCCGATACACGGCACCCCGCGCTCTCGCGGTGCGCGCCTGCGCGCGCCTTCCCGCCGGACAGAAATCTAACCACCCTTTCCCGCAGCCATTATAGGCCTGGCCTTTGGGCACGTCAAATGGGCCTCGAGGCCGTCGGGAAACGCTGCGGCGATCGGCGGCCCGGGAAAAACGCTTTTTTCCCGGCGGGGTCGGTCAATTCCGATTGGGGGGAGGGGGGACGAAATCACCTCGAGAATCACCTCTGATGGCGATTGTCCGGGGCCCGGCGCCATCGGATGATCCTCCCGGGGCAAGACAACGGCTCCCGGAAGGGATCATGAACAGCGAGCGGCGCAAGAGAATCCGGTTCATCGAGCGGAACGGCATGACTTTCGCCCCCGTTTCCCATGACCATAACGGGAAAAGGGCCAAAGCCCACACCTTTGACATCTCCACGGGCGGCGCGAGGATCATCGCTGAAGACTGTGTCGAAGTCGGGACGGTCCTCAGGATCAAGCTTGATCTGGAGAGGACCGGGCAGTCCTTGACCCTTGACGGTGAAGTCAAGTGGACCCGGTTCAACGAGAGATCAGGGCTGTTTGAAATGGGGATCGAGTTCCTGCACTTGACGTCCCCGAAGATCCTGGCCTTGATCAAGCACCTCTACGGCCAGCATTGCACCCCCTCCTCGCCGGACGCCTAGAAAGTGTGACCGGCGGCGCCGGGGATCCCTGAGGAGTACGGCTGACCGGTCGGGTTGTACGATAAATGGACATTCTAAAGAGCGTCCCGAACGATCATCCCTGGCTTTGGACGTCCGGCCGAAATTGACATAAATAATAGAAATTAAATAAGTAAACTGCCTCATGACGCCATCGCAAAGTGCCAATTCTTGACTAAGTCCGGCGTTTGGCCCTATAGTAGACGGGCAGCCTTGTTGGGAACCCCGGCGGAGGTTTTATGTGCGGCATTGTCGGCATCGCTTCCCGTAAAGAGTTCACGACCTCCCTGCTCCTCGAACGGCTCAAGCGTCTCGAATACCGCGGCTACGACTCGTTCGGCTATTATGACGGCCGCGAGCTCAGGAAGCACGTCGGGTCGATCGTCGTCGCCGGCCGCGGCCTGTCTCGCCTGGGCCTGTCCCACACCCGCTGGGCGACGCACGGCGGGGTCACCGAGGCGAACGCCCATCCCCACGCCTCCTGCGACGGCTCCGTCATTATCGCCCATAATGGGATCATCGAGAATTTCGAGGAGATCAAGAAGGCTCTTGTCCGCAAGGGCCACCGCTTCACGAGCGAGACCGATTCGGAGGTCATCGCCCACTATTTCGAGGAGGGGCTCAAGACGAAGAAAATAAAGCCCCTGATCGTCGATTTCATGAAGACCTTCACGGGGACGTTCGCCGTGCTCATCATGATCAAGGGGACGAACGAGATCTACGCCATCAAGCGCGACTCTCCGCTCGTCCTGGGAGTCGCGAAGGACATGAACATCGTCGCCTCCGACATCTACGCCTTCTCCGACCTGACCGCCCAGGCCGCCTTCTTCGAGAACGACGAGTTCGCCGTCATCCGCGACGACGGGTATCAGTTCTTCGACCGGCGCGGCCGGGCGATCGACAAGCCGCTCCGGAGATTCGTCTGGCAGAGGGAATCGTCGTCCAGGAAAGTTTTCAAGCACTACATGATGAAGGAGATCCTGGAGGAGCCGGAGGCCGTCGACCGGCTGCTCTTTTCCCTGGCGCACGACCAGAAGCCGGCCTTCGACGAGCTTGTCCGGCTCGTCCGCCGCTCGAAGAAGATCATCTTCGCCTCCTGCGGGACGTCCTACCACGCTTCGCTCCTCGGCGCCTACTTCCTCCATCGCGTCGGCGTCGAGAACCAGACCCTGATCGCCTCCGAATTCCGCCACTTCGCCAACGTCGACCGCAACACGCTCATCGTCGCCATCAGCCAGAGCGGCGAGACCATGGACGTCATCGACTCCCTGAATTATGCCCGCGAGTGCGGCGGCCGGGTGGCGAGCCTGGTCAACGTGCCCTACTCGACCATTCAGCGCATGAGCGATCTCAGCCTGAACCTCCTGGCCGGGCAGGAGGTCTGCGTCGCCAGCACGAAGGCCTTCGTCAGCCAGTCGGCTTTCATGCTCCGGCTGGCCCAGGAGTTCGGCTTCCGGGTCGACCTGACGAACCTGGCGGACAGGATCCGCGGGATCCTGCGCACGCGGGAGGGGATCCGGGCGATCGCCGAGTCGTTCGCCTCGGCCCGGGACCTCTATGTCATCGGCCGCGGCCTGACCTATCCGGTGGCCCGCGAGATCGCCCTCAAGATCAAGGAGATCAGCTACATCCACGCCGAGGGGATGATGGGCGGCGAGCTCAAGCACGGCACGATCGCCCTGATCGAGGACGGGACGCCGGTCATCAGCATCATCAACAACAGCGACCAAGACATCGTTTCGAACACGAAAGAGGTCGAGGCCCGCGGCGCGAGGGCTATTCCCATCACGAACAACCCCTTGCTCTGGAAGAGGCCGAACACGATCGCGGTCCGGACCGGCAACGACGGCAAGTTCGGCATCCTGGCGGCCGTGGCCGGCCAGCTCATCGCCTATTACGCCGCCGATAAGCTCGGCCGGCCCATTGACAAGCCCCGCAATCTGGCCAAGTCCGTCACCGTCAAGTAGCGGGGGAGTGCTTTTCGGGAGCCTTCGTCTTTTCTTCGAGGACCGTGCTCTCCCTGAGGTCGAGGAGCAGCCACTGCTTCTGGACGATGTTTTCCCGTTCTTCTCTGAGCAGCTTCAGAAAGCGCCGGATCCCGATCGGTTCGTTCCCGTTGGCATGGACGAGGACGATGCTGCCCGCCTTCGGTCGCTCGTTCTTCCCGAGCCAGGCGTCGCTCCCGACCGGGATGAGGCCGTAGGCCATGACCGCCAGGACGTGGTCCTTGTCAGAGACGAGCCCGGGGAACCTGAAGAAAACGGACGGCACGATGCCCATCTCGATCATCTTGGCTTCGGTCCTGAGGACCTCGCCCGCCAGGTCCGTCCCCTTCGCCAGCAGGAAGTTCTCTTTGAGGGGCAGGTCCCTGTCCCAGCGGTGGTGGTAGGAATGGTCGATCCAGGTGATCGAGACGTCGCCGTTTTTTTCAAGCCCCCGGAGCCACTCGAGGTCCGGTCCGTGCCTCTCCATCCAGACTCCCGTCACGGCCACAGCGAGGGGGACCGGTTTATCTTCCCTGCCGAATTCCCGGACGAGCTCGGCGAACAGGTCCCGGTCCATCGGCCTTTCCGACGGGCAGAGGTCGACGGTCAGCACGACCCCCGTCATCACCGCAGAAAAATGGGTGATCCCGGCGTTCTGAAACGCCCCGGCATTCGATCCGGCATCTTCCATGGCCTTGAAATATAAGGAATTCGCGTACCTTTTCTTGATCCTGTCCCACGACTCTTCAGAGACGCGGAGGCCGGGGCCGGACTCAACGGAGGTCGTCAAGGTGTCGGGGTCGAGGAGGAGATAGCAGGTCTGGCGGTCGAGGCGGAACCGCCTCAGGACGATGGACGTCCGGAGGTCCCGGCGGGATGTGGCGACGGCCGTGAAGCGGGCGTAATCCTTGACCGTCGGGGCCGCGAGGAGCGGAGGCGCCGCGAGCACGGCGCCCAGGAGGAGCGCCTTCCACCCCCGTTGATCGGCCATCTCTTCTCCGTATCCTCAGCGATCGGGACCCAGGACGAACGTAAGATACCAACTCCGGAAAGCGACGTCAAATGGGTCAGTCGAACTTAAATTTCTTTTCCCTGAAAAGCCTTAGGCAGGCGTCCACGACCTCCCGGTCGTACAAGATGCCCCGCTTTTGGGCGATCTGCTCGAGGGCCGCCGGCATGCCCAGGGCGGGACGATAGGGACGATGGGACGACATGGCCTCGACGACGTCGGCCACGCAGAGGATCTTCGCTTCGAGCAGGATATCCTTTCCCGAGAGGCCCCGAGGGTAGCCCGAGCCGTTGACGGTCTCGTGATGCTGGTGCACGATCTCGGCGATCGGCCAGGGGAAATCGATCTTGCTGAGGATCGTGTAACCGACCTGGGAGTGCATCTTGATCATGGAGTATTCGAGATCGTTCAGCTTGGTCGGCTTGCTGAGGATCTCGGCCGGGACGTAGAGCTTCCCGATGTCGTGGATGATTCCGGCGATCTGGATCCCTTCGATCCGGTCCTCGTCGAGGCCCATCTCCGCGGCGATGGCGCTGGCCAGCCGGGTGACGCGCTCCTGGTGGCCGGCCGTGTACGGATCCCTCATCTCGATGGCCGAGGCCAGGGAGTCGATGGCCGCCTTCAGGGTCGTCCGCAGCTTCTTCAGGCTCTGATGGAGGTCCGTCTCGGCCTTTTTTCGTTCCGTGATGTCCCGGCAGAGAAATACCATTCCGTAGGGCGTCCCGTCAGGGCTGCGGAGGACGGCGCCGTTGACCTCGTAGAGGATCTTCGCGCCGCCGTTAAGGGCCAGGTGAAACTCCTGGGGGTCGATGCGCTTTTCGAACATGGCCTTCGTGCTGGTTTCCGCGCGCTCCCCGTCTTCGCTGGAGACGAACGAGAGGATACTCCGGCCGACAAGGTCCGTCGCCGCCCGCGAACCCTCCGGCCCTGACGGCGACGTCGTTGGCGAAAAGGATCTTCCCGTCAAGGTCCGTCCGGATGATGATGTCCGGGATGGAGGTCAGGAGCTTCCGGTGGAGCTCTTCGCTGTCCCGGAGCGCCTCCTCCGCCTGCTTGCGCCGGGCGATATCGATGGCGGTTCCCAAGATGTAGGTGCCGGCCTCGATCCTCGTCCGCGCGCCGGTCATGAGAACGGGGGTCGTCCTGCCGTCCTTGGCGAGGAGGTGGACCTCGGCGCTCGCGCCGCCGTTGGCCAGAACTTCCTTGAACCTCTCGGTGACGACAGCCCGGTCCTCCACGGCGATCGTCTCGAGGGGGTCCAAGCGGGCGATTTCCTCGCCCGAATAACCCAGGAGCTTCTCCTGGTTCGTGTTCCAGCGGACGAATTTCCAGGCCCCCTCGTCGCCGCCGATGCAGTAAAAAGCCCCGGGGAGGCTTTCGATGATCGAATCGCTGAAGCACTTCTCCCTCAGCAACGCCTTTTCGGCGAGTTTGCTTGCGGTCACGTCGAGAGCGAAGACGGCGATCCGGGTGGTCCGCCCCTCTTCGTCGAGGACGGGGTACAAGTAATTGAGAAAGAACTTCCCGGCGCGTTCGTCCTCGAAAACCTCCGGCTGTCCGGTTTCGAACACCCGGACGATGTGGACCCTTCTGGCCGCGGCGATATCGGCGGGGAGAAGGGAGAAGGGCGTCCGCCCGACGAGTTCGCGCCGGGACAGGCCCAGGTTATGGGCCATGGGCTCGTTGACATCAAGGATGGCCTGGTCGCGGTCGAGCAGCATGGCCGGGCCGGGGAGGGCGTTGATGAAGACCCGGAGGATGGTCTCGCTCGCCTTCAAGGCGGCCTCGGCCCGCTTGCGTTCGATGGACCGGGCCACCTGGGAGGAGACGTATTCGAGCATCCGCAGCTCCCTCTCGCCGTAGGCCTTCGGGTCGGAGTAGTGCTGGACCGTCATGACCCCGATCGTCTTGCCGTCCACGTTGAGGGGCACCCCGAGCCAGACGGCAGAAGGGGCGCCGACGAGTTCGACTTCCCCGCGCCCGCGGAGCTCCCGGTCCGTCGCCTCGTTGCACAAGAGCGGCCGCCCGTGCGGATGACGTATTCCGTCAGCCCCTTCCCGGGCTTGAGCGGCGCTGGCGGGGAATCGACCTCGTCCACGAAATAGGGGAAGCTGATCAGGTCTTTATCGGGGTCGTAAAGCGCGATGTAGAAGTTCGCCGCCGGCATGACGGTGCCGATGCTCTCGTGAACGGAACGGTAGAGGTCTTCCAGGCTGATCGACCTGTCCGCCGCCTGGGAGATCTGATAGACGGCGTTCTGGAGGCGCTCGGCCTGGGTCCTTTCCGTGATGTCCCGGACGACGGCCAGGAGGTGTTTTTTCCCGGCCAGGACCAGGCTGGTCAGCGAGACCTCGGCGTCGAACGGTGTTCGGTCCTTGCGGCAGTGTTGCCAGGAGAACCTTTGGGGCTTCCCGTCGAGGGCCACGGTGATGTGCTCCAGGCCTTTCTCCCTGGAATTCCGCCCGTCGGGCTGCTTTTCGGGCGAGTAGTCCCATGGGGGGTGGCCGACGATATCGCCCCTTTTTTCACACCCGAACATGTCGAGGGTGTTGGAGTTGCAATCGACGAATTGTTCGAAATCCATCAGGAAGATCGCGTCGTTGGCCGATTCGAAGAGCATCCGGTACTTCTCTTCGTTCTCGCGCAGATCCTTTTCCGCCCGCCGGCGCTCCGAGATGTCCATGACCATTCCCAGGAGACCGGACGGACAGCCGTTCTTCATGATCGCCCGGGCCATGATCAGGGCCGGGAACGTTGTGCCGTCCTTCCTCACGACCGTATACTCTCCGGATGACCCTTCCCCTGCGGACAGGACCCGGCGGAAGTTCTCCGCTGCCCGCGTCCGGTCCTCATTGGCCAGGAATTCCGTGATTCGAAGGCCCGAATGGAGATCGGCCTGGGAATAGCCAAACCATTCGTAAGACGTCTGGTTGGCGAAAGTCAGGGTGCCGTCCGGGTCCGTTTCGAAAATGCAGGAGGGCAGGGCGTCCGCGAGCTCCCTGTATTTCTGTTCGCTTTGGGCCAGGTCGCCGTTGGTTTGTTTCCGGACCGTGACGTCCTCGACCATGGCCAGGAAGTACTGGAATCGGCCGTCGCCGTCCCGGACGGCGGAGACGGTCACCTCTCCCCAGACGACCTGCTTGTCCTTGCGGACATAGCGCTTTTCGGTCCGGTAGAAGGGGATATCGCCGCGGAGAAGCTTCTTCAGAGATTCCGTGTCCCCGTTGATATGGTCCGGGTGGGTGATTTCCTTGAACGTGAGGGACGTGAGCTCTTTTTCGGTATAGCCGAGCATCCGGCACAATGCGGCATTGGCCCGGGTGAAGTGAAAGTAGGGGTCGGACATCGCCATGCCGAGCGGCCCTTCCTCGAAGATCCTCCGGAAACGCTCTTCGCTCTCCCTGAGAACTTCTTCCCCCCGTTTCTCCCGGACTGCCGCGGCCTGGAACTCCGAGATCCTCCGGCGAAGATCCTGGATCTCCTGGGCGGAGTCCTCCCGGCCCGCGTCGGCGGTCCTCAACGGCTCGTCGCCCGGCGATCCGCCGCGCTGTTTTCTGACGACAGACTGAGGCCACATGAGACGCGAATCATAGAGCATGATCCGGGAAAGAGAATCGCTCCCTGGAATGAATCTCGGGGTGAGTTTCGGGCTCTTCATATCCTCTCGAAGGGTGAGAAGCGACCGGGACCCCGGGAATGACGGAAAGCCGTCCTCGCGGATCCCGGGGTTGTCGACCCCTCTCTATCGGGCTCGTGTCCGGGCATCTCCGCATAGACCTTAGGGAGCGCATCGGACGGCGGTTCAGGAGAGAAGTCTCTGCCTGCATCAACGGCGAACCGGGAAGAAGCCGGGAAGACCCCGGGAAGACGCCGGGAAAACGAAGGGTCGGCGGCGTTTTTCTCCCCGAAAAATCCTCCTAGGTTTCACCTCAAGAGGTGATTGACCCCCGAGAGACGGGCCGGGAAGATTGAGGCGCCGGGAAGAGACTTTGTGGACTGCCGGAAGACAGGCACCTCTTGACAAAAAAGGGCTCCGGCGCCGGGAAAAGAGCTTTCTTCATCTTCCTCGATGCCGCTGAAAGGAGCAGGCCATGGCGAAGATCCTGTTGCTTGATTTTGACGACGCGGACAGGGGGCACCTTGTCTCGGAAAAATACGACGTGGAGCTGAAGTCCACGGGGTGGCGCTCGGGGAAAGAGGAGCCCCTCGAAATCCCCGCCGAGAGCGAGGTTGTTTTCTACCAGGTGAACAGCCAGGGCGGCGACGGCCGGAGCCAGCTCCATGCCGAAGTCCATGAAGCGTTGGCCCGCCGGGTCGAGGGGGGCGCTCGGGTCGTCTGTTTCATCGGCGGAGGCGAGGTCTATCAGCTGACGAACATCATCGGACCCCTCGAGCGTCTCCAGCTCCAGGATGTCGCCCGGGCCGATTCCATCCTGTTCAATCCCCGGGCCCTTTTCCACGTCCCCTTTGAGAGGTTCAAGCCCTTCATCGCCAAGGCGTACAAGCTCTTGCCCGAGGCGGCCGGCGAAGGGATCTGGGAGAAGCCGTCGGGGCCGGAGGGCAAGCTCGAGATCCTGGCCAAGAGCGCCGACGGCTACCCCGTGTCCCTCCTCGTGGGGAAGGGCAAGGGGTCCGTCCTCCTGCTTCCCTCTTTCGGCTCCAAGAACGTCGAGATCATCGACTACATCCTCAAGGACAACCTGCCGCTCGCGGCAGAGCCCATAGCAGAGACGGGCGCCGGCCCGTGGATCGAACGCGAGGACTACCTCTTTCCGGACCTGAAAGGCCTGTTCGTCAGGAAGGAGGAGGAAAAGCGCCGCCACGAGCAAGCCCTCGCCGAGATCGACCGTGAGATCCGGGAGATGAAGGCCGGCAGCCAGGATGAATACCACAAGCTCCTGACGGCCGAAGGGACCGACCTCAGGAAGGCCGTCGTCACCGCCCTCCGTTATCTCGAGTGGGGCAAGACCGTGGACGTCAATGACTACTGGAAAAAGGTCATCCGGAACAAGGAAGAGGACGCCTGGCTGATCGAAGGCGACGGCCCCTCTATCGAGGCCAGCCTCCGCAAGCAAAGCCTGGTCCTCGTCCTCGTCCGGGCCGGCAAGGCCTGGGCCACGGACGACGAATGCGCCCTTCTCCAGAAGTTCAAAGGCCGGAGGATGCAGGAGTTCGACAACACCCGGATGAAGGCCGTCCTCATCGGCAATTATTTTTCCGCGACCGATGCCAAGGCCCGGAGCAACCCGTTCTCGGCCGTCCAGATCGAGGAGGCCCAAAAAGACGCGAACGGACTCCTGACGACCTACGAGCTGTTCAAGGCCATTAAGGCTGAAAAGGAGAACCGGATCACCAAGGCCGACATCCGCGCCCAGATCCGGGACAAGGCCGGGCTCGTCACCATCGACTTGTGACGCCCGGCGGCTCCCGGGAAACTTTCTTTCGATATCCATTAATAGTGTCATCTCCTCTCCTGACGGGTCCCTGTCCGGGGCCGAGGGGATGGCCTCCACTCCAAAGCGCGGCTCTTCACGCCGTCCCCGAATCGTTTTTTCTAGAGGTTGCGGACTCGGGGGGAGTCCCTCCGGCAGGGAGTGGACTCTTGGGAGCGACCGGCAGAATAGCGGCGGAGCGACGCGGAGCCGCTATTCTGGTAAATATCTGAAATGAGTCTTTGCGTATTGCTCCCGGGACTCTCCCCTTTTCCCACTCTGTGATCGCTCCGCTCCCCTCGTCCAAGGGACGAGGGACCGTGCCCGCGTCGCGCTCAATGTTTTCTCCGGGACATCCCCCCTGCGTCCACCAATTCCCCTGACAACGATTCGGGAAGGCACTAGCGCGAATGACGCTCCGGCCATTCCCCTCAGAGCCTCCCTATTCGCCGTGCCACCACCTCACTTTATTAAGAAATTTGGGCAAAAAGACTTTCTCTGGCCCGCCCCAGACGGTTTGACTTGGCTTCCTTCCTAAGCCATAATCGGCAGCGTCTGAGGAGGAATCCGATGCCCAAAGCCCTTGTTTCCTTTTATTCCCGGACGGGGAATACCAAGACGATGGCGGTAAGGATCGCCGAGGTCCTCGAGTCGCAGGGTCTTGAGGTGGATTTGAAAAAGGTCGAAGACACGGCCCCGGCCGACCTCCTCGGATACGACTGCATCGTCCTCGGGTCCCCGACCTACTATGGCACGATGGCCTGGGAGCTGAAAAAGCTCCTCGATGAGAGCGTCAAGTTCCATGGGAAGCTCAGGGGGAAGGTCGGCGGGGCTTTCACCTCCTCGGCCAACATCGGAGGCGGCAACGAGACGACCGTTCTCGATATCCTCCAGGCGCTCCTCATTCACGGCATGGTCGTCCGGGGGGACCACCGGTTCGACCACTACGGCCCGGTCTCGATCGGCCAGCCCGACCGGCGCTCGCTCGCGTGCTGCGAAGCCCACGCCAAGAACCTGGCCGCCCTGACGAAGAAACTCTTCCCTTAAGGGCTTGGCGCCCCGCGGAGACCGATATCCCCCCGGCGGTTTGACCCCATGGCCCGATTGTGCTAAAAAATAGGGCGGGTAGTTTCTGATCCACGGAGTGAGGAATGAAGAGAACAGAGAGACACCATCTCAAAGAAGACGAAATGCGCACCGGCCTGAACTGGTTCATCCATTTTTACGAGTCGTGGCAGAAGGAGATCCTGATCGCCGCCGGCGTCGTCGTCTTCGCGGCCCTCGTCTTCGTGGCCCTGCTCCTCGTCAAGCTCCATGCCCAGGGCGTCCAGAGCCAGGCCATCGGCGAGGTCGTCAACCTCAGCCAGGAACTCCAGACAAAGCCCGAAAACCTGGCCAAGCTCGAGGCCCTCTCGGGCCGCGGGGCCGGCGCCCGGCTGGCCTGCCTGGAGCTTGCCGCATATTGGGCCGGGATGGGCGACAATGCGAAAGCGGCGTCCTATCTCGACCGGATCCCGGACGTCCCCAAGGACCTCGTCTACTACCAGGCCGAGGACCTCAGGGCCCAGACGCTTCTCAAGAAAAGGGAATTCGACAAGGCCATCGCGATCTACCGGAAGATCCAGGACGAGAAGCCGAAATCCTACCCGATCGACGCCGTCCTCTTCCATTTGGCCGAAGCCCAGGAGATGGGGGGGCATAAGAAAGAGGCCCTGGAACTCTACACCAAGCTCCAGTCGGAATACTCCCAGACCTACTACGGATACGAAGCATCCATGAAGGCCAGCCGCCTGTCCCTGCAGAAGTAGACGAGGCTTGAAAATGCCCTCGAAAGGGTTATAATGATCCCTTATTTTCTTCAGGAGGAAACCTATGGCGTATAAGATCACCGAGGAATGCATCAACTGCGGCGCCTGCGAGCCGGAATGCCCCAACCAGGCCATCTCGGCCGGCGACGAGCGCTACGTGATCGATCCGGCCAAGTGCACCGAGTGCGTGGGCCATTTCGACGAGTCCCAGTGCGCGGCGGTCTGCCCGACGGATGCCTGCGTTCCGGACCCCGATCACAAGGAAACCAAGGACGAGCTGAAGGCCAAGAGCCTCAAGCTGCAGGGAAAGTAACCCCGTTTTCTCAGTTTCGCTAGATCGAGGAGTGAAAGTTTTTCACTCCTCTTTTTTTTAGGATGAGCATGGAAGGATCACGGGGTGGGACGTCCCGGAAGCCCTGGTTGAACGGCATCCTGTTCGTTTTGACCTTGGCCTCGACGTTTTTCGTCGGCCTGGGCCTGAGCCTGCCTTATATCTTTGCCGACACTTTCCGGGGGGGCCGGGGGCGATCGAAGTGGACTGGGACCTCAAGGCCTTCCTCGACCCGCGCGTTCTCGTCCTGGGACTGCTCTACTCCGGTGTCCTGATGATGATCCTGACCGGCCATGAGCTCGGCCATTACCTGACCTGCCGGCGCCACGGGCTCGCCGCGACCCTGCCCTATTTTCTCCCCGCCCCGAATCTGTTCGGGACGTTCGGCGCGTTCATCAAGATCAAGTCCCCCATCCATTGGAAGCGTCAGCTCTTCGATGTCGGCGCCGCCGGGCCCCTGGCTGGGTTCATCCTGTCGCTGCCGGCGCTGGCGATCGGCCTGGCCTTCTCGAAGGTCGTTCCGGGCGCGCTCAGCGGAGGCACCCTAGAGCTCGGCGAGCCCCTCCTCCTCAAGCTCGGGAGCGCCCTGCGCTTCGGCCGGCTCCCCGCCGGGTCGGACGTCTTCCTCCACCCCGTGGCATTTGCCGGCTGGGTAGGATTGCTGGTCACCTCCATCAATCTGCTTCCCGTCGGCCAGCTGGACGGCGGGCATGTCGCCTATGCCCTGGTCGGGAGGCGGAGGAAGCTCGTCTCTTCGCTAACCCTGGGGGCGCTCATCCTGCTCGGAGTATTTTTCTTCGTCGGCTGGCTCCTCTGGGGGTTTCTCGGGTTGCTCTTCGTTCTTGTCGTCCGGCTGAAGCGTCCCACTCGTCTCTATCAGCTGGCGATCCGGCTCCGGCACCCGCAGGTCCTCGACGAAGACGTCTCCCTGGACAGGGGGAGGATGGTCGTGGGCGTTCTCGTCATCGTGATCTTCGTCCTCTCCTTCATCCCCGACCCGGTCAAGGGCATGAGCCTGCTGGGGCTTTTAAAGCAGGCCGGCCTGGGTGTAAGATAGTTCGCACAGTGTTCGAAGGCGGCTGGAATTATTCACACAATTTGTGGAAAAGCTGTGGAAAAAAGGCCCTTTTCAAAATCCAATTCCCGGATTGTCTTGAAGATACGTCGGATTGCACAAGAATTCGTCACCGGCCGTAACCCATGATTTTTCAGCAAGTTAATAACTCATTGAAAAAGAAAGGGTTGCGCCGTGCCGGCCGGCGCAGGCCGAGGGACGGGAGCTGTGGCTGATCAATTCCGGGAAGTCGAGGCCGCGCTCGGCGATCTGAAGGAAAAGTTCAGCCAGGGCGAGATCTCCCAGAGGGAGTTCATCGACTCGCTCAAGGCCCTCAGGATCAGGGACGACGAGGGCCGCTTCTGGATGATCGGCGCGCAGAGCGGCAAATGGTATCATTACGAAGGAAACGACTGGGTCCAGGCCAAGCCGCCTTCCTTCGGCGACCGCAAGGCCGTCTGCATCTACTGCGGTTATGAGAACGAGCTCGAGTCCGAGACCTGCGCCCGCTGCGGAGGCCAGAAAAAGGGGGCCGGCGAGGACCGGGTCTGCCCGCAGTGCGGCACGAAGCTCGAAGACCCCGGCTTGCCCTGCCCCGCTTGCGGGATGGGCGCGGAGACGTCCGCGATGGGAGCGGACGCCGCTCCGGGCTCGAGCGGTCCGGAGCCGGTCGGCTCCCATCTGGTCATCAAGGCCGTGCGACCGTCTTCGCTCTTCTGGTTCGCCGGGGCCTTGGGCCTTTTTGCCGGGATCATCCTGGGCCTGCTCGTCGGGGTCACGAATCTCTTCCCCCGCGTCGTTTCAAAACTGCCCGGCTTTTTTATCGATATCCAGGGCAAGCTCCTGGGCGGCATCATCTTCACGCTCCTGGGCGGCCTGGCCGGCTTTGCCTTCGCCGGCGCGGCCGGGTTCGTCGCGGCCAATGTTTCGAACTGGGTCCTTTCCTTGGTGGGGGGGCTCAGGATCGACGTCGCCAGGACCCAGGGTCAAAGGGACGACAAGGACCGCCTCTGACATTTTGTGGTATTTCGGTGACACACAACTCAACACACTAAATAGAAATCTATCCTTATTTCGGTCATGAGTTGTACGTCACCGAAATTAAAGTTAGCCCGTTGATCCTTTGATCTTGGCCAACCCGTAAGCGATCTGGCCGAGCGAAAGCGATTCGTCGTTCGGCGAATAAAGGACCGGCCTGAGGACCCGGAACTTGGCCCGGGCCAGCTGTCCGGCCGTCCTTTCCAGAAGCTTCCTGTTGAGAAAGACCCCTCCGGCCAGGACGACCGTGTCCGTTCCATGGTCCTCCCGGGCCCGCCGGGCGACGGTGAGGATGAGGCTGGCCAGCGTGTCGTGGACGGTCGACGAGATCCGGGAAACCGGGACGCCTTTTTGGAGATCGCGGACGACAGCCCGGATGAGCGGCGCGAAAGAAATGTCGAGCGGGGCGGCGGGCTCCTCCGCCCGGCGGAGGTCCAGGGGATAGGCTTTCCCTGTCGCGCTCCCGGCCGCCGCTTCGAACCGCATGGCCGCCTCCGCCTCATATTCCATCGTCTCCGGGGCCGTGCCGCAGAGGAAAGAGACCGCGTCGAACAGCCGGCCGCAACTCGAAGCAAGCGGGCTCCGGACCCGGCGGCCGACCATCTCAAGGACCGCGGCTTTCCTCGCCGGGCCGATCCTGCGGAGTGAAGCCAGGCCGGGGATATCGGGGCCGAAGGCGTCCGAGAGATAGGACAAAGCCATCCGCCAAGGCTCCCGGGCCGCCAGGTCGCCCCCCGGAAGGGGGACCGGCTTGAACCGGGCCAGCCGCTCGTAGCCCTCGTAGTCGGCCAGGAGGAACTCCCCGCCCCAGGCCGAACCGTCGTCGCCGTAGCCGTAACCGTCGAGGGCCACGCCCAAAACCCTCTGCTCCGGCATCACGCCGTGCTCGAGTAGGGGGGCGAGGACATGGGCGAAATGGTGCTGGACCCGGAGGTGGGGAATCCCCATCTTCGCGGCGTAACGGGTCGTCCGGAAATCCGGGTGAAGGTCCGTGACGACGGCCTCGGGCTCGGCACCGAAAAGGCGCCTGAGGTGGGCGACGGTCTCCTCGAAGTAGCCGAAGTTCCTGTAGTCGTCGAGGTCCCCCAGGAACTGGCTGGTGACGACATAACCGTTCTTGTAGAGCGAGACCGTGTCCTTGAGCTCGCCTCCGAGCGCGATGAGCGTGACGTCGCTCCTCAGGCCTTCGGGGACGGGTTGGGGATAGGGGACGTATCCGCGCGCCCTCCGGACGAAGACGGGCCGGCCCGACACGACCTTGACGACGGAGTCGTCGGCCCGCATCGCGATCGGCCGGTCATGGGTCAAGATGATGTCGCAAAGCCTCCGGACCCCCTCCTCTTCGTCCTTCATGATGGGCGCGTCCTTGCTGTTCGAGCTCGTGGCGACGATGAGGCCCAGGCGATCGAGAAGAAGGTGGTGGAGAGGCGTGTACGGGAGCATGAAGCCGACCTCGTCCAGGCCCGGCGCGATGAGGGGGAGGTCGCGTTTCTTTTTGAGGAGGACGATGGGCCGTCGCGACGACCGGAGGAGGCGGCGCTCGGCGGGGCCGACGAGGGCGTATGTTTCGACGGCGGCGAGGTCCCCGGCCATCAGGGCCAGGGGCTTTGTCTTCCGGGCCTTGACCCTGCGCAGCCTGAGGACCGCCTTCCGATTGAACGGGTCGCAGACGAGGTGAAAGCCGCCGAGGCCTTTCATGGCCAGGATCTTCCCCTTCCGGACGTGGTCGGCCGCCTCTTCGATCCCGCCCGCGAGCTTCTTCCCCGTCGCCGCGTCGCGGAGGGTCACCCGCGGGCCGCAGACGGGGCAGGCGATGGGCTGGGCATGGTGCCTCCGGTCGAGAGGGTCGTTGTATTCCTTGCGGCAGTCCTTGCACATCGGAAATCCCGCCATGGTCGTCCGGGGCCGGTCATAGGGGAGGCCTTTGACGATCGTGTAGCGCGGGCCGCAATTCGTGCAGTTGGTGAAGGGATAACGGAACCGGCGCTGGCCGGGGGTCCTGACCTCCTTGAGGCACTCGGGGCAGGTGGCGATGTCCGGGGAGATGAAGACGAAGCTCGCGCCGGCCTTCGTTCTGCGGATCGTAAAACCACGGCAGGTCCCCGCCCGCGCCGGACCGGCCTCCAGCCTCTCGATCCTGGCCAGAGGGGGAGGCTTCTTTTTGAGGTCGGCCAGGAACCGTTCCCGGGCGGCCGCCGAGCCTCCCTCGACGTGGATCTCGACGCCGCCGCCGATGTTCTTGACCCAGCCGTTGAGGCCCAGACGCCGGGCGAGCTTGAAGACGAAGGGCCTGAACCCGACCCCCTGGACGACCCCGAAGACGACGATCCGTGTCGCGCCGCTCTTTCGCGCTCTCATCGGGCTGCCCGGCTCAGAGGCCCCTTTCCTTCCGGGCATTCCGGCTGTAGAGGCAGCCGCAGTAGCTCTGCCGGTAAAGCCCGTGGCCCCGGCTGAGATCGGTGCTTTTCTTAAAGCCGTCCTTCTTCTTGAAGTCGGCTTCGAGGAAACGGACGCCGTATCTCTTGCCGAACTGGCGGCCGATCCGGTTGAGGACCGCCGCCTTCTTCCAGGGGCTGAGGCTCATAACGGTCGCGAAGACATCGAATCCCTCCCGGGCCGCCGTCTCGGCCGTCCTCTGGAGCCTCAGGGCGTAGCAAACGTCGCACCGACGCCCCTTCTCGGGCTCGGCCTTGAATTTCTCGGTCAAGGCCAGCCATCGTCCGGGGTCGTATCCGTCCTCGAGGAGCGGGACGGCGAGCAGCCCCGCCACTTTTCGCGCCTCGTTGAGCCGGAGAGCGTATTCCTCTCCGGGGTGAATGTTGGAGTTCGTGAAAAAGCCCGCCACCTCGTATTCGTCCTGGAGCAGCCTCAGGACGTACAGCGCGTCCGGGGCGCAGCAGACATGGACAAGGATCCTGAGCTTCGCCATGCGTTTATTGTATTCGGCCGGGCCGAATTAATAAAGGGCGGGACAGTCTTATCGCAGGTGCTCGATCCGGTCCCCGAGCTCGCGGACGGCCTTGTTCACGACATCGATCTGGAAATAGACGACCGTGAGGTCGTTCGTGTCGATCCGGGCCTCGTCCAGGACCTTTCCCATGCTCGTGAAAATGGGCTCCATCAGCCGCTGGATCTCGACGATCCTGTCCTGGGCCCGCTCCTTTCTCTTCAGCCAGTCCTGGAGCTCCCGCTCGTGGCTCCGGGTGGCGACCCTCTGCTCCTCCTCGATCTCCCGGATCCTCCCGTTGAAGACCTCGATCCGGGCCTCAGCGTCGGCCTGCCGCCTCTCGAGGTCCTGCCGCTCGTCGTGGAGGAGCGGCACCTTTTCCTGGAGGGCCTTGATGCGCCCGGAGAGAACGGCGGCCTTCTCCTGGATCTTGTTGAGCCTCCCCGCCTTGTCGATCTCGGACATCTTGGGGTTGTCTTCGACCGACCGCGCCTCCCGGTCCAGGGCCTTGATCTGGGATTCGGCCGAATCGATCTCCCAGGCGGCACCGCCGATGGCGTCCAGGATCTCCGACTTCCGGGCCGCCCGGGCCCTCCTCTCCTCCTCGAAGGGCTTGCGGGCGTCCTCCTGCTCCTTGATGAGGGCCCGGAATCGCCCGGCCGTCTCCTCGAACTCCCGGCCCAGGGCCTCGATCCTGGAATAGACCTCGTGCCACGTCATCTGGTGGACGTGCATCTCGCCCTCGAGCTCGGCCAGCCTCCGGCAATCGTCGGCGATGCAGGCCGCCGTCACGTCCTCGCTCCAGGCCTTTTTCCCGAGCTCCGTCCAAAGGACGGCCTTCTTTTCCGTCTCTTTCTTGAGCCTGGCCTGGAGCCGGAGCCGGAGCATCCGGCGCCGGGCCCCGGACAGAAACGCGCTCATTCTCCGGCGGAGGCCCTTGTCCCGAAGGAAGATGAAGGCGAGAAGGAGGAGGATGACGCAGAGGAGGAACCAGAAGAGCCAGTACGGCAGCCCCTCGGCGAGGTCGGGCGAGGCCTGGAGCCCGGCCGCGCCGGCGAAGACTCCGCTCATCCTGGTCCCTGGGCGCACGGGCATAGTTTTATTTCATCCGGGGGGCTTTGTCAATTTTTCCGATGAGCTCGAGCTTGTCCGGGGCCCGGGGGGGCGGGAAGGCGAAGGGACGAAAAGTCCCGGTCACCACTCAATGAGCATGGACGCCCAGGTCAGGCCGCCGCCGAAGCCGATGAGCATCACCAAGTCCCCCTTCTTCAGCCGCCCTTCCTCGAGGGCCTCGCGCAGGGCCAGGAGGACCGATGTCGATGAGCAGTTGCCCCGGCGGTCCACGTTGACATAGAACTTCTCCAGGGGGATGCCCAGTTTTTTTGCTGGGAATTCGAAGATCCGGGAATTGGCCTGATGACAGAAGAACAGATCGACGTCTTCGAGGCGGATCGTCCGGGACGCTCGCGGGTCCTGGTTGACCGTCTCGAGCGTTTTCACGATCAGATCAGGGATGATCTTGAGGACGAACTTCTGGACGTCGTGGCCCCTGAAATAGAAATTCGGGGGCAGGCCCATCTGGTCCTTGCGGGTCCCCTGCCCGATGCTGAAGGTCGTGTCCGCGGCCCAGGGGTCCGTCCCAGTCAAGCTGCACAGGATGCCCTTTTCCGCGTCCGTCCTCTTGAGGACCGCGGCGGCCGCTCCGTCCCCCCACAAATCGGAGTTGGTGTCCTTGAGGTCCAGGAGACGGCTGGGGACATCTGCCCCAATGGCCAGCCCGTATTCGTAGCGGGTTTCAGAAAAGAGAAGCGATTTGCGGACGATGTCGATGGCGTAGAGCCCGCTCGTGCAGGCGGCCAGGATGTCGAAGGCCTGGATCCGGAGCTTCCCCTTGGCTTCGGAAGCCTCCCATTCGCCGGCCGCGATCTTCTTTTTGATGACCTTGTCGAGGAGCAGACACGCTGTCGATGGGAAAAGAGCTTCGGGCGTCGAGCTGCCGAGGGCCACGATGCCGATGTCCTCCCAACCGATCCCGGCCTCCCGCAGAGCGTTCTCCGCCGCGACCAGGGCCATGTCGGAGGTGTTGACTTCGTCAGCCGCCCAGCGGCGCTCCTTGATCCCCACGAGGTCCGTGATCTTCTGGGGGCTCAATTCCTCTGGCGTCCAGGGCCGGCCGGTGCCCGGCTTGATCGCTCCGTGGGCCAGCAGGATCTTGACCATCTCCTCGTTGCTCACGATCCTGCCGGGGACGTCCGTGCCCGGCAGGCATTTTCCTAGGCCGGCGATTTTCACGTGCATCGCGTCAGCGTCTCCTTGTTTATTCAGGTCCGCACCTTCGAAAGACCGTTCGTGGCTTTTTATTATTAGAGGATCGTGGCAGGATGTCAAATCCTCAGGCCCGGGTCAATCCGAATACTCCTTGAAGAGCCGGACCAGAGTGTCCTTGTCCATCGATCCGGAGGTCCGGTAGCGGATCCGGCCCTTCCTGTCGATGATGATGGTCGCCGGGATGTACTGACCCGGCTGGTAATCCATGAGGATCTGCCCGGTGGCGACGGCCACGGGATAGGTCATCTGGGCCTTCTCGGTCCACTCCCGGAGCCTGTCGAGGGGGATGCGGTCGACGGAGAGGCCCAGGATCTCGAGCCCGCGGACGTTCAGGCTCTTGTAGGCTTCGATGAAATCGGGGATCTCCTCCCGGCAGGGAGGGCACCACGTGGCCCAGAAATTCAGGACCAGGACTTTTCCCTTATAAGACGCCAGGGTGAGCGTGTTTCCCTTGAGGTCCTTGACCGAAAAATCCGGGGCCGGCGCGTTTTCTTCCTGGGCCCTGGCGCAGGCGGCCGCCCCGGCCGCGATGAGCGCTCCCGCCGCGAGAACGATCAAGCACCTTCGCATCTTCTTCTCCTTGGCCTCCCGGCCCTCCTGAGGCGGCCCTGGACCGGCCGTCCGTCCGTCCGAAACACGATAAATCCGCCCTGAATGATCATTTAAAGAGCGTCCGGCCGCAGGGCCTCGGCCGGACCCGGGCGGCGACTCAAGCCCCGCAGCCCTTAAGGAGGCGCTCCCAGCGGGCGTCGACCTCGGCCTGGACCTCCGCGATCTGGGCTTCGTTCAAATGGCGGAATCTCCCCTGGAGCCGGAGATAGTCGTTGACCGGCTTCTTCTCCTTGAGCTTCAAGTTCAGGGTCGTCCTCAGGCCGTCCTCGATCTCGAGGAGGGGGAAATAGGCGTTCTGGACAGCCATCCGGGCCAGCTTCACGGTGTCGTCGGGCCGGCTCTTCCAGCCCGTCGGGCACGGCGCGTAAACATGGAAGAAGCGCGTCCCCTTGATCCCCTTGGCCTTCGTCATCTTCTTGACGAAGTCCTCCGGGTGCGAAATGCTGGCGGTCGCGATATAGGGGATGCGGTGGGCCGCGAGGATCGCCACGATGTCCTTTTTCGGCCGGGTCTTGAAATGCTTGACCGGGGTCGTCGTCGTCCAGGCCCCGTAAGGGGTCGCGGATGACCGCTGGATGCCGGTGTTCATGTAGGCTTCGTTGTCGTAGCAGACGTAGATGATATCCTCGTTCCTCTCGGCCGCCCCGGACAGGGCCTGGAGGCCGATGTCGAACGTCCCGCCGTCCCCGGCCCAGGCGACGACCGTCGTTTCCGTGTCCCCCGTCATCTCCAGCCCGGCCTTGACGCCCGTCGCCGTGGAGGCGGCGGTCTCGAAGGCGCAGTGGTAGATGGGGACGTCCATGGAGGAATAGGGATAGGGCCCGTCGATGACCGCCCAGCAGCAGGCGGGGATGCAGAGGGCCGTCTTCTGGCCGAGCGCCTTGAGCATGTAGCGCATGGCGAGGGTCGCGCCGCAGCCCTGGCAGGCCAGGTGGCCGCAGGCCATCAGCTCATCAACGGGGAGCGTCAGGGTCATCTTCTTTTCTTTTTTCATTTCTTGACTCCGATCCAGACGATCTCTTCGTCGGCCTTGTCCTTGGCCAGGGCGTGGGCGGCGACCTCCTTGAACGTGTCCACGGTGATGTCGCGTCCTCCGAGCCCGGTGATGTAGCCGAAGACGGGCGGCATGCCGGCCTCGCCGTAGAGCGCGGATTTCACTTCCTGGTAGAAGATGCCGTGGGCGCCGTAGGAGATGTTCCGGTCGACCACGGCCGACCTTCCCGACCCTCTGGAGGATCTCCCGGACCTTGACGAAGGGGAAGGGACGGAAGACCTTGATCCTCAGGTTTCCGGCCTTGACCCCGGACTTGCGGAGGGCGTCGACGGCGACGCGGGCCGTGAACCCCGCCGTCCCCGAGGTGACGAAGACGAACTCGGCGTCATCACAGACGGTAGGGGTCGACGAGGCCCAGGTAACGGCCGAAGAGCTTTTCGTACTCCCGGCCCGTCTCTTCGATCAGGGCCGGGGCCTTCTCCATGTCCTTCTGGAGCTTGTACCTGAGCTCGAAATAGTGCTCCGACCCGGTCAGCCCCCCGAAGGCGTGGGGGTCGCTCGGAGTCAGGCGGATGGCCGGCTTGAAGGGCGGGAGGTACTTGTCGACCTTCTCCTGTTCCGGGATCTCGACGACCTCGTAGGTATGGGAGAGGGCGAAGGCGTCGAGGACGACCATGCCCGGGATCATCAGCGCTTCGGAAACTTTGAAGGCCTGGATGACGGTGTCGAGGACCTCCTGGTTCGACGAGCAGTAATACTGCATCCAGCCCGTGTCGCGCTCGGAGAGGCTGTCGTTCTGGTCGGTCCAGATCGACCACCCCGGGGCCATGGACCGGTTGATGTTGCCCATGACGACGGGATGGCGGCCGCCCGAGGCCCAATGAAGCATCTCGTGCATGAGGGCCAGCCCCTGGGCCGAGGTCGCCGTGAACGTCCGGGCCCCGGCGACCGAAGCGCCGATGCAGGAGGCCATGGCCGAGTGCTCCGATTCGACCTTGATGAACTGGGCGTCGAGCGTCCCGTCGGCACACATCTCGGAGAGGAGTTCGACGACCTGCGTCTGCGGCGTGATCGGGTAGGCGGCGATGACCTGGGACCGGGAGAGCATGGCCCCGTACGAGAGGGCGTGGTTGCCCATCATGACTTTCTTCATTTCCGCTCCTCCACCATGACGATGCACTTCGCCGGGCATTCCTCGGCGCAGATGCCGCAGCCCTTGCAGTAATCGTAGTCCACGACGGGCCATTCGTCGACGATGTCGATGGACGGTTCGGGGCAGAACTTCCAGCAGATGCCGCACTTGAGGCACTTGGCCAGGTCGATCTCGGGGCGGATGTTCCGCCAGGCGCCGGTCAGGTTGTGGGTCTGGCTGCCGATGGAGATGACCATGGTCGGCATCTCCTCGGCCGACTTGAAGACGATCTTCTTGGCTTTCTTTTCCTTCATTTCCGATCCTCCCTTAGGCCCGCGCGTAGGCTTCCTCGGCCGCCTTGACGTTGTCCTCCGGCTTGATGGAGATGCCCTCCCGGATGGCCTGGGCCAGGGATTCGAGCTTCGTCAGTCCGAGGACCTTGATGACGGCGCCGGCGATGGCCGTGTTGACGATCGGGGCGGCCAGCGCTCCCCAGCCTGTTCTTGACCGCGATCTCGGTGGCGTTGATGGTCCGGACCTTGTATCTCCCATGGAAGGGGAAGTCCTCGGGCTTCCGGTCGCTGTTGATGATGATGGTGCCTCCCGCCTTGAGGCCCTCGGTGATGTCGATGGCTTCGACGAGGGTCGGGTCGACGACGACGACGTCGTCGGGCGCGTAGATCCGGCTCTTGTCATAGATCGGCTTGTCGTCAATGCGGATGAAGGCGACGACGGGCGACCCCCGGCGCTCGACGCCGAATTCGGGATAGGCCTGGACCCAGTTGCCTTCCTTGGCGATGGCGTCGGCCAGGATCTTGGAGGCGACGACGGTGCCCTGGCCGCCGCGGCCATGAAATCGGATTTCGACCATGTCCCTCTCCTTTCCGGTTTTGAATGAGGCGCTATTATATGCCCGAATCGCCCCGGAAGGGAAGCCGGATTCACCCATCGCCCGCTCGGGTTCGTCCTTCCTCTCAAGGGGGCCGGTTCCCAGGACTTCTGGATTTTGATTTCTAGGCCGACCGGCCCTTGGCCTGCTGGGCCCGGTAGAGATTCTTGAGCATCAGGGCGTCGGACTCGAGGTTGGGGCTCTCGCAGATGACAAGGCCCTCGACCCCGAGGTCCCGGAGGGCCTGGATCCATTCGTCGTAGCGGAAGTCCGCCTCGTCGAGGTTGAGGTGCTTGACCTCGCCCTTGTCGTTATAATGGATCCCGGCGATGTGGATGTGGGCGCTCTTGAGCGCCCCCGCCCCGAGCTTTTTCGCGACCTTGCTGAGGACGCGGTGGAAATCCTGGTAGGAGTTGACCCGGCCCTCACGGGCGTAGATGTGGGAGAAGTCCAGGCACGGCCGGAGTCCGTCGACCTCTCGGCAGAGCTGGAGGACCTCGTCGAGCGTCCCGAACTGGGACCGCTTGCCCATGGTCTCGACGCGGACGCTCGTGGGAAGCCGCTCGGTCCGGACGATGGACATCACGGCCGCGAGCCCGCTCTTGATGGCGGCATAGGCCCTGTCGGGAGAGTCCTTGCCGTAAAACCCCGCGTGGAAGACGACGCTCTCCGCCCCGCACGCCGCACCGACCCGGGCTGAGCTCAGGAGCCGCTCCTGGCTGTGGAGCCGGATCCCCCTGTCCTCCGAGTTGAAGTTGATGTAGTAGGGGGCGTGGACGCTCAGGCGCAGGCCCAAGGCGGCCGCCTTCTGCCGGATCTTGCCGGCCGTGTCGAGGCCCATCTTGACGCCCTTGACGAATTCGATCTCGAGGCCGTCGAGCCCGAGCTCCTTGATATGGTCGAGGGCCGCGAGCGTCGAGGTGTCGGAAGCCGAGAGCGGCACGCCGGCCGTCCCGAAGAGAAGGCGCCTAGGAGCACCGGGCATCGGCCTCTCCGCTGGGGTTGAGAAATTCGCTGACGATCCTCATGGCGCAGAATTCCCCGCACATGGAGCAGGCCTGGGTCTTCGATCTTCTCCTCTTCCGGACCGCCTTGAACTTGAGGGGGTCGATGGCCAGTTTTTCCTGGGCCTTCCAGTCGAGCCGTTTCCGGGCCCTGGACAGCTCGAGGTCCCGCTCGAGGGCGCCCGGGACACGCTTGACGATGTCGGCGGCGTGGGCCGCGATCTTCGCGGCGACGAGCCCCTCGCGGACGTCATCGAGCGTCGGCAGGCCGAGGTGCTCGGCGGGCGTCACGTAGCAGAGGAAATCCGCCCCCGCTGCGGCCGCCAGCGCCCCGCCGATGGCCGAGACGATGTGGTCGTAGCCTGGAGCGATGTCGGTGACGAGGGGCCCCAGCACGTAGAACGGCGCGTCCTGGCAGAGGCGCTTCTGGAGCCGGATGTTCATCTCGACCTGGTCAAGGGGGACGTGGCCTGGGCCTTCGACCATGACCTGGACACCGGCCTCCCGGCCGCTCCGGACGAGCTCGCCGAGGGTCAATAGCTCCTCGATCTGGGGACGGTCGGTCGCGTCCAGGATCGATCCCGGCCGCAGGCCGTCGCCCAGGCTGAGGGTGACGTCGTGCCGCCGGGCGATCTCGAGAAGGCGGTCGAAGTGGGCGTAAAAAGGATTTTCCCTCCCGTTGTGGAGCATCCAGGCGAGGTGGAAAGCCCCTCCCCGGGAGACGATGTCCGCGACGCGGCCCTGCTTTTTCAGGCGGCCGATGGCCTTGAGGGTCAGGCCGCTGTGGACGGTCATGAAATCCACGCCCTCCCGGGCCTGGGATTCGATGGCCTCGAACAGGTCGTCCTCCGTGATCTCGACGATCGTGCCCCGGCGGTCGATGGCCCGGATGGCCGCCTGGTAAATGGGCACGGTCCCCAGGGGCACGGGCGTCCGCCGGAGGATCGCCCGGCGGATTTTCCCGATGTCTCCTCCCGTGCTCAGGTCCATCAGGGCATCGGTCCCATAATCCAGGCTGACCTTCAGCTTCTTGAGCTCGTCGGCCAGGCGGGGAAAGTCCCGGGACGTTCCGATGTTGACGTTGACCTTGGTCCGGAGGCCCCTGCCGATCGCCGCGGGCCGGGCGGGAGCATGGCCGGGATTATAGGGAATGACGGCCAGCCCTTCCGAGACGAGGCCGGCCAGCGCCTCGGCGGAGATCCCCTCCGCGGCGGCGGCCCTCTTGAGGACCCGGGTGAGGACACCTTTCCTGGCCTGCTCGACCTGTGTCATGATTTCTCGATTCTGAGAACGTTCTCTTGAGGCAAGCTCAAGTATAAAGGAGGGTTCCAGGGCTGTCAAGAAACACCCCTTTGGCAGGGGGTGAGAAGCCCTCGTTTTTCTCACCTCTAAAGGTGAGACAAAAGGCACGATAATCACCCCTGGATTCATCCGGCCGGACGATTGCCACAGGGGAAAGGGGGCCGCTATCATGTCGCCATGATGCGAGCGATCGTTCCGCCATCTTCTTCAGGGCCCGGCTTTGTGGCCGTCGGCCCCCTGCGGCCTCGCCTCAGCCTCTGACGGTTCCGAATAAATAAAGCGTGAAGAGACGCTTTCCGTCCATCGGCGGTAGCCTGTCTACGGCCCGAGGTATATCGTGACCCCTTCCAGACCCCAGCACGCCGGTCCCGCTCCGGACAGCGCCCGGACCCGGCCCGATTTCGAGATCAGGCCGGGCCTGCTCGCCAGGAACACGATCCTGAACATGATCGGCCTGGGATTGCCCATGGTGGTCGGCGTCCTGGCGATGCCCTTCACCATCCGCTGGCTGGGGTCGGAGCGGTTCGGGATCCTGTCGCTCGTCTGGGTGGTCGTCGGGTATCTGGCGTTCTTCGACCTGGGCCTGAGCCGGGCCACGACCAAGTTCATCGCCGAGGCTCTGGGCCGGGGCGAATCGGACAGGGTCTCCAGGATCCTCTGGACCACGGTCTTCTTCCAGGGCGCTCTGGGCCTGATCGGGGCCGCGCTCCTGGCCCTGGCCACGCCCTTGCTCGTGGGCCGTATCCTCCACATCCCGGCCCCGCTCGTGCCCGAGGCCAGGGTGTCGTTCATCCTGATCGGGATCTCGCTCCCGGTCGTCCTCGTCTCGGCCTCGTTCCGCGGGGCCCTGGAAGCCCGCCAGCGGTTCGACCTGGTCAATATCGTCAAGGGCGGCTCGAGCACCCTGAATTACCTCCTCCCGCTCGCCGGAGTAGGCCTCGGCTTCGACCTTCGCGGCATCGTGGCCCTCCTCGTCGGGGCGCGGGTCCTGGCTCTCGTCGCCTGGGTCTTGCTTTGCCTCAAGGCGTTCCCGGTCCTCAGAAAGGACGTGGCCTTCCGCAAGGAGAGCGTCCCCGACCTCCTGAAGTTCGGCGGCTGGCTGACCGTATCCAATATCGTCCGCCCCATCTTGACTTACCTCGACCGGTTCATGGTCGGCTCCATCCTGAACATGAGAGCCGTCGGTTTTTATGTCGCGCCGTACGAGATCGTCACGAAGGTCGGGATCCTGCCGGGAAGCCTGATCCTGACGCTCTTCCCCTCGTTCAGCGCTCTCCAGGGGAGCGAGGAGCGGGCCCGGGCCAAGACCCTCTTCGGCTACGCGGTCAAGTATCTGATCGTCGGCATCGGCCCGGTCTCCGTCCTTCTTGTCCTGATGGCGGGGCCGATCCTCCGGGTCTGGCTGGGAGCCGAATTCGCCCGGACAAGCACCCTGACCTTCCAAATCTTGGCCATAGGGTTCCTGACGACATCGCTATCGGACATCCCCCTGGCTCTGATCCAGGGGATGGGCCGGCCCGACCTCCCTGCCAAGCTGAACCTGGCCGAGTTCGTCCTCTTCGTCCCCCTGGGATGGTTTTTCATCAGAGCCTGGGGGATCAACGGCGCGGCGGCCGCCTGGACGCTGCGGGTCACCGTCGAGATGGCCGTGTTGTTCGCGATGGTTTCAAAGATCGGGGACATGCGGTTCTCGCGCCGCGATCTCAGCCAGAGCAGGATCCCCCCAGGGCGTCCTGGCCCTGGCCCTATTGGCCCTCGCGTCCGGGCTCGTCCATCACTATTATGGAAACCCCGTCGGGCTCCTCGTTCCCCTGGCCGTCTTTCTTGCCGCCTGCGGCCTTTTCGTTTTCAGTAAGCAGGAGATCTCCTCGCTCCGGGCCGGACTGCCGCGTCTCATGGCGGGCTCCGGCGAGCGGAGGGCGGGAGCCTGAGATGCGCCGTCAGCCCGAAGTGAGCGTCGTCATCCCCGTCTATGACAGGCGGGAGCTTCTGAAGCGGGCGCTCCGGAGTGTTCTCGGCCAGACATACGGGGAATGGGAAGCGATCGTCGTCGACGACGGTTCCACGGACGGGACAGGGAGCGTGGCCAGCGAGTTCCCGGACGGGAGGCTTCGTTTCTTGCGCCATCCCGCGAGGCGGGGACCGGCCGCGGCCCGGAATACGGCTATTGCCGCGTCGAAGGGACGGCTCATCGCCTTCCTGGACAGCGACGACGAATGGCTGCCGGCCAAGCTCGAGAAGCAGGTCGAGGCCTTTCGGGAAGCACCGGCCGACGTCGGCGTCGTCTACACCGGGACCTCGAGACACTTCAAAGGCAAGACTTATGTCATCCCCTCGCCGTCGGCGGGCAGGACGGAGGGCGACGTCTTCGCCACCATCCTCCGGGGCTCCTATCTCGTCCCGACGCCGGCCGCGGCCGTGAAAAAAGAGCGCCTTGATGCCGTCGGGCTTTTCGATGAGTCCCTGCCGGCGCTCGAAGAGTGGGACCTCTGGATCCGGCTGGCCAAGGCCTGCCGGTTCCGTTATCTCCCCGAGCTGTTGACCGTTTCGCATCACACGCCCGGAAGCGTCTCGGACGACCGGCTGCTCTTCTTGCGGGCGAAGCGGCTCATCCTCAGGAAACATCGGACAGAATTCCTGAGGTCGCCCCGGGCCCTCGGCTCCGTGCTGGGCGGGATGGCCCGGCTGTGGGCGGGGCATGTTCTCAACGGAGCCAAAGAGACCGGGCGGAGATCGCCCGAAGGCCCATCGGGATGAGCGAAAAGACAACGAAGGTCGCCTTTGTCGTGGCGACAAAAGACCGTCCCCGGGAGCTAGCCCGGCTCATCCGGAGTCTAGAAGCCCAGACGCGGCTTCCCGACGAGGTCATCGTCGTCGACGGAGGCTCCGGGTCCGTCGAGGCTTTTTGCCGGAGTGCCCGGGCCTTCCCGGTCCGCCACGTTCGCGGCCTGCCTCCGTCGGCCTCCCGGCAGCGCAACCTGGGGCTCGAGGCCGCTCCTCCGGACACGGGGCTCATCGGGTTCCTCGACGACGACGTCGTCCTCGAGGAATTCGCATTAGAAAGAATGCTGGCCTTCTTCGAAGGGGCTGATGGACGGGTCGGGGGGGCGGCGTTCAATATGCTGAATCATCCCCCGGTCGCCTGGCCCCGGGTTAAGCTCTCGCCGTACACGGAAGCGGCCGGCCTCTACTCCCGCAGCCGGGGAGCCGTATCGCCGGCCGGGTTTCAGACGATGATCGGCCAGACCTGGTCGACCGTCTACGTCCATTGGCTGCCGACGGGGGCCTCGGTCTGGCGGAAAGAGGTTTTCGGGAGGTTCCGTTTCGATGAATGGTTCGAAGGCTACAGCTATCTCGAGGACCTGGATTTCAGTTACCGGGTCGGGAAGGCTTATTGGCTGGCCGTCGTCGCTGAAGCCGGGTATTACCATTTACCGGCGGCCTCGGGCCGGGGGAACGGCTTCGAGTTCGGCCGGCGGGAAGTCCTGAACAGGGTCCATTTCGTCCGGAAAAACCCGGAGCTTTCGGTGGCGAAATGTTATCTGGCTCTGACCTCGAGGCTCCTGATGAGCCTCGGTCTGGCCCTCCGGGAAAGGGACTTCCGTCATGTGCAGCGGGCCTGGGGGAACGTCATCGGGCTCGGCATGTCCATCGGGAGGATCGGGTCACCGGCATGAACGGGAAGATTGCGGAGGGGACGCTGAGGATCGGGCTCGACCTCGTCAATCTGACGGACCCGGGCGAGGGACTGGGCCGGTTCGCAGCGCAGCTCGTCCGGGCGTTGGCGAGCGTCCCGTCCGGGCATGAGTTCGTGCTCTTCGTCCGCGAGGAGATGGCCGGGCATTTCGCGACGCTCCCTGCCAAGACGCGCCTCTCTCCGGTCCGCCTGCCGCGACGCAGGTGGCTGCCCTGGAACCAGCTGGCCTTTCTGGGCCATGGGCGCCTCGGCGGCCTGGACATCCTCCATTCGCCGGTTTCCGTGTCGCCGCTCCTCCCGCTCGGGCGGGGTTTGAAGCGGATCGTCACGGTCCACGACCTGGCCTTCATCGTCAGCCCATCGGCCTCATCCGCCTCGTCCCGGGCCTGGTGGAATTTTTCCTGGCCGCGTTCGCTCCGCGGGGCCGCCTCGATCGTGACCGATTCCGAACAGACGAAACGGGACGTGATCTCGCGGTACTCACTGCCGGAGGAGAAGATCTCGGTCATTTATCCGTATGTATCGTTCGCGAACGACGACGTCCCGGCCAGCGTCATCAGGCGCGCCCGGGAGCGTTACGGACTGCCGGCGCGGTACATCCTCCACGTCGGGGCGCCCCATAAAAGGAAGAACCTCGTGACCCTCGTCCGGGCCTTCAGCCTGCTCAAGAAGGATCCGGCCGTCCCTCACGCCCTTGTCCTGGCCGGGCCCCGAGGGTGGGACGACGCTTTGGTCCGCGAGGAGGCGGACAAAGCGCGCCTCGGGAACGATATCGTTTTCACGGGGTTCGTCGCCGACGAGGACCTGCCCGGCGTTTACGCCGGGGCGGACGTCTTGGTCTTCCCGTCACGCTACGAGGGCTTCGGATATCCTCCGCTCGAAGCCATGGCCTGCGGGACCCCGGTCGTCGTCTCGAACGTGTCGTCGCTGCCCGAGGTCGTCGGAGACGCCGCGCTCCTCGTCGCGCCCGAAGACGCCGGGGCCATCGCCGGAGCGATCCTCCGGGTGCTGACATCAACGGAGCTCGCGGCGAAGCTCAGACAGGCGGGGCGGATGAGGGTTCGCCAATTCTCCAGGGAACGGATGGCCCGCGGATACCTGGACGTTTACGAGAAAGTCGCGGGGCTCCGGCCGGGTGCGCCCGGCTCGGGCCGGAACGGCAGGGGTCGTCGACCATGAGGAGATTGAAGGTCCTCGTCTCCGCCTACGCCTGCAACCCGCTGGGCTCCCCGGACCTCCACCCCGGCGAAGACCTGACGGGATGGAGGCTCGTCCGCCAGATCGCCCGGTTCCACGACGTCTGGGTCCTAACCCATAGCTACAACAAGGCGGGGATCGACCCGGCCGGGCCGGGGGCCTCCGACCCTTCGGTCCGGTTCCACTTCGTTCATCTCGGCCGGCCCCTGGGCGCGCTCTACAAGGTCGAGTTCGGGCAGCGCATCTATTATTATCTCTGGCAGGTCAAGGCCTGGCGGACGGCCCGAAGGCTCCACCGGGAGGTCGGATTCGATATCGCCCACCACGTGACGTTCGGGAACGACTGGATCGCGAGCTATATCGGGGCCTTCCTCCCGGTCCCCTTCATCCTGGGTCCGGTCGGAGGCGGGCAGAGGACGCCCCGCGGCCTTCTCCGGGAATATACGGCCGGCGGCAGGCTATCCGAGAGGGGCAGAAACGCGGCCCAGTGGATCGGCCGGCATGATCCGGTCCGGAGACTCTGCCTGAGGCACGCCCGGGCCATCCTGGTCTGCAATCGGGAAACGAAGGACCGGGTCCCGATGGCCTATCAGGAGAAAACCACCTATTTCCCGGTGAACGGGATCTCCCCGGAGGACCTGGATTCCGGGGCGCCCGGAGCCGGGTCCCCGCGTCCGTTCCGGGTTTTCATGGCGGGACGGTTCCACCGCCTGAAAGGCTTCGCCCTGGCCATCCGGGGATTCCGGCTTTTCTCCAAGAAGTTCCCGGATTCGGAGTTCGTCATCGTCGGCAACGGACCCGAGGAGGAGAATCTCCGCCGCCTCATCAGCGGGCTGGGCCTCGACTCGAGAGTCCGGCTGGCCGGCTGGCTGCCCCGCGAGGGGCTGCTCCGGGAGATGAGGTCGTCCGATGTCTTCCTCTTCCCCAGCTTCCGGGACGGGGGAGGGGCGGTCGTCGTCGAGGCCATGGCCTCCTCGAAGCCCGTAATCGGCCTCGATTCCGGCGGGCCCGGCCTCCATATCCAGCCAGGCTGGGGATTCAAGATCGAGCCCCGGGACCCGTCCTACGTGGCCGGCGAGATCGCCGCCGCCCTCGAGACGTTGCGCTCTGATCCGGCCCTCGGCGCCGCGATGGGGGAGGCGGCCAGACGGAGGGCGGAAGATTATTATCTCTGGGACAGGCATGGGGACCGCCTCCGGGGCGTCTATGGGAGAGCCCTCGGGGAGCCCGAGGCATCGTCATGATCGCCGCCGCCGCACTTTGGATCCTCGTCTGGGCCGGGATGTACAGCGACGTCTCCAGGTTCAGGTGGGAGAGCCTTCTCCAGAGCCCCGCGAGCTTTGTCCTGGCCCTCAGGCCGTTCCTACCCATCATCGCTGTTATCTTCGGACTCGTGCTCTTGATAAAGTCCGGGCGCCTGACCCTGGCCGTGTCGGGCGGACCCATCCTGGCCCTGGCCCTCTACGGGGTCGTCGGAGGATTCTTCTTTTTCCTCTCGCCGGACCCCTTTCTGTCGGCCTACTGGGCGGCCCTTTTCCTTTCCGCCGTCTTCGTGGCCTGGGTCCTGGTCAACCAGGAAGACCCCGAGAGGCAGGCCATGACCCTCATGGACGTCAACACGGCGATCATCGTCGTTCTCGTCGTCTTCTACTTGTTCGGCCCCCTCTGGCCGGTCCTGACGGGAGCCCCCAACCCGCGCCTCTATCGGCTGCCGTTCGGCCTCGGCATCCAGACGGCCAATGGGGTCGGCCGCTTCGCCGGCGTGCTGGCCCTGGTGGCCCTGTCGAGGCTCCGCCAGCCCGAGCTACTCAAGCGCGTCCTATGGCTGGGCCTGCTGGGCGTCTCGGCCGTCGCCCTGGCCCTGTCCGAGTCGCGGACAGCCCTTCTCGGATTTGTCGTCGGCTCTCTCCTGATCGTGGCCGCGAACAGGAAGTTCGCCTGGCTCATCGCCGGGGTCCCCGGAGTTTTCTATTTCCTTTATAAGGCCTGGTTCGTCTGGCGCTTCAAAGGAAGCTTCGAGAACGCCTTCTTCCTGACGGGCCGGGAGACGACCTGGCGGAGGGCCCTCAGCCTCTCGCTCCGGTCGCCCCTCTTGGGTCACGGGTTCCACGCCGACAGGCTGATGCTCGAAGGGGAACACGTCCACATGGCCTATCTCCACTCCCTCATCCAGAGCGGGGTCATCGGAGCTCTCCTTTTCACCTGGGCCCTGGTCGGCCTCTGGTTCATTATCGTGAAGAACCGGGTCATCCAGCGCACGGCCACTGCCGTCGGCGTCGAGAATTTCCTCCTGACGGAGTCCCTGGCCGTCCTGGGATTCCTTGCGGCCCGGAGCTTTTTTGAGTCGACGGCCGCGTTCTACGGCGTCGACCTTCTCTTCCTCGTGCCCTGCATGGTCTATATCCAGGTCTGGATCGAGAAGAACCCTCTCCGGGAAGAGTCCGCATGAAGATCTCCATCCACACGATGTATTTCCTCCCGGACTTCGGGAGCGCGCCGATCCTGATGAACGAGCTCGCCGCTTTCCTCGCGGGCCGGGGCTTTGAGGTGGAAGTGGTGACGACCTTCCCGCGGACGCCCTCGCCGGGTTTCCGGAGGCGCGTCTATTCCCGGAGCCGGGACAGCGGCTTCGTCGTCAAGCGGTTCTGGACGACGAGGACGCCGCACCCTCTCGGCCGGCTCATGGCCTGGAACATCTACACCGCCGGGGCCCTCCTCAACCTGCTCTCCGCCGGGAAAAACGACATCCTCTTCCTGAGGACGCCGCCCCTTCAGCTCGGTGTCCCGGCGTTCTGCGCCAGGCACCTGAAGAGGTCCAGGATCGTCCTCAACGTCCAGGACATCCATCCGGACCTGGCCATCGAGTCCGGGATCCTGAAGAGCCCGGCGGGCATCCGTTTTGCCAGGGGCCTGGAGAAATGGGTCTATGGACTTTCGGACCGGATCGTCGTCATCAGCGACGGGTTCCGGCGGAACCTCCTGGCCAAGGGAGTCCCGGCCGGGAAGATGGACGTCATCCCGAACTGGGTGAACACGGAATTCCTCAGGCCCCTCCCGAAAGACAATCCGGTCGCCAGGAAATACGGGCTCGTGGGGAAGTTCGTCCTCATGTATTCGGGCACGATCAGCATCAGCAGCAACCGCGCCCTGGAGGGGGTTCTCGAAGCGGCCAGGATCCTGGAAACGGAGAGGGACATCCTTTTCGTCATCGCCGGGCAGGGCCTCAAGAAGGAGTCTTTGGAGGCCCGGGTCGCGTCGCTCGGCCTCAGGAACGTCGCGTTTCTTCCCTTCCAGCCCTACGACGACCTGCCGGCGCTCCTGGCATCGGCCGACGTCCTGCTCGTTCCTCTCGACAGCCGGAAATCGGATCTCTCCGTGCCCTCGAAGCTCTACAACTTCATGGCCGCGGGGAGGCCCATCCTGGGCCTTGCGGCCCCCGGTTCCGAGGTCGCGGACGTCCTCAGGGAACGGGACTGCGGCCTGTCGGCTCCTCCCGAAAGCCCCGGGGAGATCGCCGAGGCCGTCCGGGCCCTGCGGCGCTCCCCGGAAAGACGCGCGGTTTACGCTTCAAACGCCCGAGCTTATGTCGTAGAATATTTTGCCAGGGACAAGGTCCTCCCGTCCTACGCCGGCCTTCTGGCGAGAATGGCTCCATGAGGAAACCGGATCCGCCGATGAAAAAGTTCTTGAAATATTTCCTGCCGCCTCTCGTTCTGATGGCCCTCATCTTTCCCGTCGGCAACAAGGCCCTGGCGAGCAGCAAAACCTACGAAATCTTCGTTGCGGTGTTCCGGTGGGTTTTCCCGCACGCGTCCCGTCACGCGGCCGGAGTGGGCTACGTCATCTTCCGAAAATCCGGCCACTTCTTCACCTATGGTTTCATGGCCTTCCTTTTGTATCGCGCCTTCCGCGGCGGGCGCGGGCCGAGATGGAGCCCGGCCTCTCTTGTCCGGGCCGCGGCCGTCGCCATCGTTTACGGGTTCATCGACGAATTCCTCCAGTCCTTTGTCCCGCGCCGCTTCGGGAGCCCCTTCGACTGGGCGGTGGACTGCGCTGGGATCCTGCTGGCGCTGGCCCTGACGGCCTGGAGAGCCCGGAGGTTCGACGGGGGACTGGCCCCCGCCCCGGGCCCGAACTCCCCCCGCCGCGCCCTTTTTCTCAAGCGGCCGTTCGACCTTGCCCTCTCCTCCGCCGGCCTTCTCCTTTCGTCGCCGCTCTGGGCGGTCATTGCCCTGGCCGTTTGGCTCGAGGACCGGGGACCGGTCTTCTATTCGCAGGAACGGGTGGGCCGCGGCGGCCGGACCTTCAGGGCCCTCAAGTTCCGCTCGATGGTCCGGGACGCCGAGAAGGGCCGGGGTCCCGTCCAGGCCTCCGCGAACGATCCCAGGGTGACGAGGGTCGGCCGCATCCTGCGGGCCACGGCCATGGACGAGCTTCCCCAGCTTCTCAGCATTTTCCGGGGTGACATGAGCTTTGTCGGCCCCCGGGCCCTGAGGCCGAATGAGCTCGAGGTCGGCGGCGACCCGACGGCGAGATCGATCGAGACGGTCCCCGGCTTCCGGGAGCGCCACGAGGTCCGGCCGGGGTTGACGGGCCTCGCTCAGGTCTTCCTGCCGGGCGAGACGCCGAGGCGGAGGAAGTTCCGCTACGACCTTTTCTATATCAAGAAGATGAGCTTCTGGCTGGACCTTGAGCTCATCTTTCTCTCTTTCTGGATCACGTTCCGCGGCAAATGGGAGTCCCGAGAGGACAAGGTCTGAGCTTGGAGACGCGTGCGTTGAAGACGGAAAAGCGCAAGGACGTCCTGGTCATCGGCGGCGGGCCGAGCGGACTTCGCCTGGCCGGACGCCTGGCCGAGAAAGGGCTGGACGTCCTCGTCCTCGAAAAAAAGGCCAGGGTCGGCGGGAGCGTCGTCTGCACAGGGATCGTCGGCAAAGAGGTCTTCGCGAGCTTCGACCTCGACCGGGGCTCCGTCATCCAGGAGATCCGGGAGGCCCGGCTCGTCTCGCCGTTCGGCACGGCCGTGCTGTACAGTCACCCCCGGTCGTTCGCCTGTGTCGTGGACAGGGAGAAGCTCGACTCGGGGCTCGCGGCCTCAGCCGTCCGCGCGGGGGCCGTCCTGAGCCTCGGATCCAGGGCCGACGACATCTCGGTCGAGCCCGGCGGGGTTAGGGTGACGGTCCGGACGAGCGGGCAGGAATCGGTCCGCTACACCGCGGCCATGGCCGTCATCGCCTCAGGAGTGGATTCCGGCCTCCAGAAAAAAGCCGGGCTCTCCTGTCCCCGGAGCTTTCTCCGGGGGGCCCAGGCCGAGGTCCCCATCGCCGGACGGGACCTGACGACAATCTCCTTCGGCCGGAGCGTGGCCCCCGGCGCCTTCGCCTGGTCGGTCCCGGCCGGGGACAAGGCCCGGGTGGGCCTCCTGGCGAGGAAAGACCCGAGGCCCCTTCTTCGGAAGCTCCTGGACGAAAGTTCCGCGCCGGCCGCCGGAAACCCCGGCCCGGCCGAGATCAGGACCAAGGCCGTCGCCCAGGGCCTCCTGGCCCGGACGACCGGAGACCGGGTCCTCTCGGTGGGGGAAGCGGCCGGCCAGATCAAGACGACGACCGGCGGAGGGATCAGCTACGGGCTCCTGTGCGCCGATCTGGCGGCGGAGGCCGTCCAGGAGTGCTTCGAGAGGTCGTCCTTCGGGGCCGCGGCCCTGGCCGGCTACGAGTCCCGCTGGCGGAAAGCCCTCCAACGGGAGATCCTCGTCGGCTACTACACGCGGCGGATGTGCGCCCGTCTGAGCGACGGCCAGCTCGAAGGCCTCTTTCGCCTGGCCCAGACCGACGGGATCATCCCGATCATCCGCGACACCGCCGATTTCGATTGGCACTCCGGGCTGATCTTCGCCCTCCTCCAGCGGCTTTCCTTCATGAAATTCTTCCGGACCATGAAAGATACGCTCGGCGACGGAAGCCTCTCCTGACCCGGCCCGCAAGGTCCGGGCCGTGAGAACCTGAATGAAAAGATACGAGATCCTGGCCCTGGCCGTCGTCCTGGCCGCTTCGGCCGGACGGCTGGCCGCCCAGACCTACCGGACGTTCGCGGAGGAGTACGACGCGGTCCAAGCGAAGACCGGGATCCAGCTCGGGCCGCTCAAGGTCCTGCCGACGTTCCGGCTCGCGAACGTCGGCTACGATTCGAACGTCTATTACTCGGACAACCAGGATCCGGCCGTCGCCGATTACACGGCGACGATCTCCCCGGAGGTCAAGGCCTACTGGCTCCTCGGCAGCTCGGCTTTCGTTTCGGTCACGGAGAACCCGGAGTGGAACTTCTATCTCAAGGAGGAGGATCTGCGGACACTCGTCAACAGCTTCGTCCCCGAGGTCCGGCTCTTTCTCCTCCGCCGGCTGGCGCTCTCCGGCGATTACCATTTTCTCGAGCATTTCCAGCCGGCCACGAGCGAGCTCGGGACGCCGGTGAAAGACCTCCGGGAGGGCTGGAGCGCCCGCCTCTTTTTCGAGACGCCCCGCGGCACGGCCATCGGAGTCTCAGGCTCGGAGGACGATTACACGTACAACAATCCAAGTTCCCAATCCCCTCAGGACGAGATCTCGCAGGCCCTGGACCACCGGGAAAGGTCCGCCGCCTTCGAGTTCTACTACCGCGTCTTTTCCCGCAGCTCGATCTTCGCGACCGCCGGGGCCACGGATTATGATTTCCTGGACCCGGCGTCTTCATGGCGGGACGCCCGTTCTTACCAAGCTTACGGCGGGTTCCGCTTCCCGCTCCTCGGCCGGGCGAGGGGGACGATCGCCCTGGGTTACAAGAAATTCATCCCGCGGACGGAGGGGCTGAAGAGCTTCTCGGGGCTGGTCGCCGACACGGACGTGGCCATTCGGACAGGCCGGGTGGGGCTCAGCTTCGCTTACACCCGGGACAATTATTTCTCTTACATCGATACGGCGTATTATTACGTCGAGGACCGCGTCCGCGGCGGCCTCGCCTTTTACATCCTTCCCTTCCTGCGGCTCGAGGGGAGCTGTCAGCTCGGGGCCTTGGCCTATCCCGAGACGCAGGAGGTCTGGTTCCACGGCGTGCCGTACGTCGTCGAGGACCGCAGGGACACGAACCGTGACTTCTCGGCCGGGCTGGCGGTCCGCATCACCGGGAGCACGGGCTTGTCCATCAGTTACAATTTTTATCGGCGGAGGTCCAACGCGCCGGGTTTCGACATCGACAGGAATTTCATCGGGGCCGCCCTCACGTACGATTTTTAGGGAGCGGCCCGCAGGAGTCGGACATGAGAACTCATCCAAGAGCGATCCTGGCCATCGGCCTCTTCCTGGCGCTCGGGACGGCCGTCGCCGCGGACGAGCAGGCCAGCACCGAATACCGGGTCGGGCCCAAGGACCTCCTCGAGGTCACGGCCATGGGCGTCCCGGAGATCAACAAGCTCGTCGTCCGCGTCTCGGAGGACGGCCGGATCACGCTGCCCCTCGTCGGAGAGGTGGACGTCAACAACCTGACTCAGCACGAGGTCGAAAAGAAGCTCATCACGGTGCTCGGCGAGAAATACATCATCAACCCGCAGGTCTCGGTCTTCATCCTGGAGTACAAGAGCAAGCGCGTCTCCGTCCTGGGCGCCGTCGAGAAGCCGGGCCCTTACGAGCTCCTGGGCCGGCAGACGATCATGTCGATCATCTCCCAGGCCGGCGGGATGACCCGGGACGCCGGCAACGAGATCATCGTCATCCGGCAGTCGGCCGACGGGTCCGGGACCTCGATCCGGATCTCGATCGACGACTTGTTCGTCAAAGGGGAGGCCCGGCTCAACATCCCCCTCGAGCCGAACGACATCATCACCATCCCCGTCGACAAAGTCGTCCTCATCTACGTCTTCGGCCAGGTCAAGAACCCTGGCGCGCTCCAGGTCAAGCGGTCGAGCATCCCGACCCTCCTCCAGGCCATCGCCCAGGCCGGCGGCTTCTCCGACCGGGCCGCGAGGGGCAGCATCAAGATCCGGAGAAAGGACGCGGCGGGGCGGGACATCGAGCTCGACGTCAACGTCAAGAATATCCTCAAGGGAAAGATCAAGGATATCGCGCTCAAGGAAAACGACACGGTCTATGTGCCGGAGAGCCTTTTTTGAGGCCGCCCGGCCGGCCGTGAAGAACGTCCAGGGGAGACAGCCATGAAGGACACCAACACCAAAGCCAACCGGAAAGAGATCGACATCCTCGAATACTGGAGGATCATCCTCAAGCGCAAATGGGTCCTCGTCACGTTCGCCGCGGTCCTCGTCGTCTTCGTGGCCGTCCTCTCGTTCACGGCGACGCCGCTCTACCGGGCCACGGCGACCATCCTCATCGACGAGCCGAGCGCGAGCCTCGTCAACATCCAGGACGTCCTGAACTCCGGCGGCTATTACCAGACCGACTACCTGGGGACGTATTTCAACACCCAGCTCAAGCTCCTGACCAGCCGCTCCCTGGCCGAGCGGGTGGCCAAGAAGCTCGACCTCGGGTCCCGGCCGGAGTTCCGGACGGCGCGGTCCTCCCGGACGAACCCGGTCCAGGCGCTCAAGGGGATCCTCTCGCTCCGCTGGGTCCTTCCCCGCAAAAAGCCGGCCGAGACGCGGCCGGAGGCCGGCAGCCCGGCGGCGACGAGCTACGCGTTCGCCGTTCTCGACGGCCTCGGCATCGCCCCGGTCCCGGAGACGCGGATCGTCCAGGTCAGTTACACCTCGTCCCAACCCGTCCTTGCCGCCGACATCGTCAACACCCTCGTCGAGGAGTTCGTCCGCTATTCCGTGGAGACGCGCTACGAGGCGACCAAGCAGACCTCGGAGTTCCTGAGCGAGACGATCAGCCAGCTCCGCGATGATCTGAAGCGCAAGGAGGAGGACCTCCAGAAATACGGCGAGGAGAAGAAGCTCCTGTTCCTCAACGACAAGGAGAGCACCGTCGTCAACAAGTTCTCCGACGTCAACGCCGCCTTCACCGAGGCTCAAATCGACCGCTTCAAGAAGGAGGCCCTTTACCGTGAGCTCAGGGACCTCAACATCAACGCCCTGCCTGAATCGGTCACGAATCCCGTCATCCAAGCCCTCAAGGCCTCTTACAGCCAGGCCCAGTCCGACTACGAGGAAAAGGGCAAATTCTACCGGCCGGACTATCCGGAGATGGTCAAGCTCAAGGCCCGGCTCGAGAGCAGCAGGAACGCGCTCCAGGAGGAGATCCGGAAGGCCGTGGGCGCCGCCGAGGCCGATTACCGGGCCGCCCTGAACAAGGAGAGGTCCCTCCAGACCCTCCTCGACTCCCAGCGGACCGACGTCGTCCGGATGAACAACAACGCCATCCTCTACAGGAGCCTCCAGATCGAGGTCGACAACATGCGGAGCCTCCTCAGCACGCTGGTGTCCAAGCAGAACGAGATCCAGGTCTCGAGCCAGCTCGGCGGTCTGAGGACGAGCAACATCAAGATCGTCGACCGGGCCCTCGTCCCCGGCGGCCCCTTCACGCCGAACACCCGCCGGAACCTGATGATGGCCCTCTTCCTCGGCCTCTTCGGCGGGCTGGGCCTGATCTTCCTCGTCGAGTCCCTCGACAACACGGTCAAGGGCCCTGAGGACGTCGAGAAGCTGACCGGCCTGCCGTCCCTCGGCATCATCCCCCACCTCTCCGTCGACGGGCTGAAGAGAAAGCCGTCCCCCTACGGACACCGCCCGTACTCCTACGGGACCGAAGGGGAGAGCCCGGCGGAGTCCCTGCCTGACATCTCCGAGATCGAGCTCGTTAACTACCTCTTTCCCAAGTTCTCGATCGCCGAGGACTACCGGACGGTGAGGACCTCGATCCTGTTCTCCCACGCCGACAGCTCCCCGAAGACGGTCTGCTTCACCAGCTCCATGCCCCAGGAAGGCAAGACGGCGACCGTGTCGAACATGGCCATCTCCTTCGCCCAGCTCGAGGGCAAGGTCCTCCTCATCGACGCGGACCTGCGCAAGCCGAGGCTCCACAAGGTCTTCCAGACGCGGAACCTCGTCGGGCTCAGCGGCTTCCTGACCGGCAAGCTTGCTTTCGACGAGGCCATCCTGAAGACGAGCATCGAGAACATCTGGATCATCCCCAGCGGCCCGCACCCCCCGAACCCGGCCGAACTCCTCAACTCGAAGCGGATGCGGGACCTGCTTGCTAGGGTCAAGGACCGGTTCGACACCGTGCTCATCGACACCCCGCCGGTCCTGGCCGTTATCGACCCGGTGATCGTCAGCTCCCTCGCCGATTGCACCGTCCTCGTCGTCCAGGCCGGAAAGACGACGAGACGGGCCCTGGGCAAGGCGGTGGACGAGGTCCGGAAAGCCAAGGCCGAGATCGTCGGGGTCGTTTTCAACGAGGTCAAGCTGGGGCGGCAGGGGCTCGGCACGCCCTACTATCATTATTATCAATATGAGTACTCCGCGAGCACGGAGATCCCGCGAGCCGACCGCAGGCGCGGCGATCCCAAGGGCGCGGCCAAGGAGCCGCCGGGCCCAGGGCCCCGAGCGGAGGAATGAGAAGACCATCATGACGAACCCCCTCCGGCCCGGCCCTCCCGCGGGCCCTCCGGCGCCCGTCGCCGGCCGACGGACCATCCCCCGCCGGCTCATCGAGAACGGCCTCATCGCCCTCCTCGTCCTGAGCCCGCTGCCGGCCGCGTCCGTCCGTGAATGGTCGGTCTTCGCCATCGAGCTCGCGGCGGGCCTAATGGCCGCGGCCTATGTCTTCCTCAAGCCGAAACCGCGCCTTAACGAGCGCCTGGAAGCGGCGCTCCGGCCGATGGCCTACGCCGCGGCGGGCTTCTTCGGCTTCGTCGTCTTCCAAGTCATCCCGCTGCCGGCCGCGGCCGTCCGTTTCCTCTCGCCGGCGTCGTACGGCTTCCGGAAACTCTACGCGCCGGAGTTCGCCAGGATGAAGCTCATGAGCCTGTCGGTCTCGCCGTCGCAGACGCTCCAGGCGGGGCTCGAACTCCTCGCGTATTTCATCGTCGGGTTCCTGATCTTCAGGACCGTCACCCACGCCCTCCCAGATCCGGAGGATCATATGTGTTCTCATCGGGTGCGGGGTTTTCCAGTCCCTCTACGGCCTGTATGAGCTCTCGGTCCCGGAGCCGCGGATCCTTTTCTATCCGAAAGTCTTCAGCCTGGAGTCCGTCACCGGAACGTTCGTCAACCGCAGCCACCTCTCCGGATACCTCGAGATGATCGTGCCTCTCGCCGTCGGGCTCTTGATCGCCCGCACGAGCCTCTTCTCCTTCGGCGTCAAGGGGATCCGGGAGAAATTCCTCTTGATGATGTCCCAGGGCATCGCCGGGAACCTCCTCATCGCCGGGAGCATCGTCGTCATGTCCCTAGGGATCGTCCGTTCCAACTCCCGGGCGGGCGTCGTCGTCCTCGCCTTCAGTTTTTTCCTGTTCACCGGCCTTTCCGTCCTTGCCTTCGGCCGCGTCGGATACCGCGAGCTCTGGGTCAGGAATTTCATCCGCGCCACGGTCCTCATCATCCTGGCCCTGTCCCTTTGGATCGGCATCGGGTCGACGATCCAGCGGTTCGCCCTGGACAACCTCCTCCACGAAGACAGGCCGCTCTATTGGGCCAACGTCGCGGGCATGATCCGGGATTTCCCGGTTTTCGGGACCGGGCTGGGAACGTTCGCCTCGGCCTATCCCGCCTACGAGAAGCGGGGCGGCCCCGAGATGCTCCTGACTCACGCCCACAACGATTACCTCGAATATTTCTCCGAGCTCGGTTTCGTCGGAACGGCCTTCCTTTTCGGGCTGATTTTCACCCTCGCGATCCGGTCGTTCCTCGTCTGGAAGGAGCGCCGGAACCCTGAGGCCAAGGGCCTCGCCCTCGGCGGGATCGTGTCCCTGGCCGGGATGGGGCTCCACACCCTCACGGATTTCAACCTCCATATCCCTGCGAACATGCTCCTGTTCACGGCCGTCCTATCGTTGACGTTCGTCGCGGCCTACCACCGAAAAACCTGAGGACCTTGATGAAGAAGATCGCCCTCGTCGCCGCCCTGGTCGTCATCGCCGTCGTGCAGGCGGACATCTACTGGAACGCCCATCTTCTCGACCGAGCCAAAGAGGAGGCCACGGACCCCGCCGGGAAGGAGAAGATCCTGGAGCTCGCCGGCCGGGTCTATCCGTGGAACGACCAAGTCTGGTTCGAACTCGGCAAGGCCCTCTTCGAGAAGGGCACGGAGTCCCTCGGCGAACCCCGCGTCCGGGACGCCGCCCTGGCCGGGTCTGTCCGCTGTTTCCTCGAAGGGCTGCGCCTCAATCCGGGTTCGGCCGCGGCCCACTTCGAGCTGGCCCAGTCGCTGGAGTACCTGCGCTATCTCTCGCTTCCGGCCCCGGTCTCCTATTTCGATGAATTCAAGAAGGCCGCCGCCCTGACGGGCCATAACAGCCAGATCTATGGCGAGGTCGGCAAGGTCCTCCTCGCGCGGTGGGAATCGCTCGGGCCGGAGGAAAGGGACTTCACGCTCGACATCCTCCGGAAGATGCTGGCCGGCAAGGACCGGCAGAAGCTCCGGGACATCCTCGAGGTCTGGTATCTCCATGGGCAGGACGAAGCGGTGATCGAGTCGGTCCTTCCGGACGACTCCGGCTGCCTCCGGGAATATGCCCGGTTCCTCGGGGAGAAATCCCTGTCCCTGGAGCCCCGGGAAAAAGCCCTGGCCAAGGCCGAATCCCTGGATTTCCTCAAGGCCCGGAGCGAGCTCTCGCAAAGTCAGCGAAGTTTCGAATATTTCCAGGGCGATGACGCCCCCGCCCGCCTGTCCACGTGCCTCCGGCTCCTCGAGTCCATCTCCTTCTATCAGACGCTCGGGCGCGAGGAACTCATCGACCCGAAGGAATTCGCGGAGCTCCGGAAGACGGCTTATCTCCTCCTGGCCAAGAGCCAGGTCGATAAAACCCGGTCTCTCTCCGATCCTGATCACTTCCTGGAAACGTATCTTGCCCTCGAGGACCAGCCGCTGGCCGTCGGCGAATTCGAGAAGTTCCTGGCCGAGCGGGGGCTCCCGGGGAAAGACGAATCCCCCTCGCGGCCCAGGGACCTCCGAGCCTTGGCCTTGGAGCTGACCCTCGACTTCAAGCAGAACAGGTACAGGGACATCACGAAGGCGGGGGAGTTGGTCGAGAAGGGAGCCGTCATCATTCCCGAGGCCGGCCGGGCCTATTACGCCCGGATCCTCCGGCTCGTCGGGGATTCGTACCTGAAGCTCGACGACATCTACGAGGCCGAGGAATATTACCTGAAAGCCCTCGCCGCGGGGCCGGAAGACTTGGACGGCCTTCTCCGTCTCGAGCGTTGCTACGACCGGCTGAACGACGATCAGAAGACCGCTGAGGTCCGGCGGCGCATCAACGCTCTCCTGTCGCCTGCCGAGATCGACCTGGGCCGACGGGCCCTCGAAAAAGGGGCCCCCGTCCGGATCGGGCTCGTCTGCGACGGGCGCCCCGTAATGCTGACCGTCACGTTCGAGAATCTCCGTCCGGGAAGTCGGCCTCTCCTCGCCGCTTTCTTCAACGGTCGGGTCGTCCGGGAGGGCTTCTTCGAAGTCGGGTCGATGTCGTTTCCTGTGACGCCCGCGGCGGGGACGAACTCGCTCGTCCTCGAGACGATCAACGGGCCCGTGGCATTGATCAGGATCAGCCGGCAGGCCCCCCCGCCTGAGCTTGACAAGGCCGTTCCGAGACGGCTAAGATGATAGGTGGGCTAAGGAGGAATCCATGTGCCGAGGTGCCAAGACCTTCGTATCTTGGGGACTGTTTTTCACGTTCACCCTTTTTTCGTCCCCGCCTCTCCTGAGGTCGCAAGCGCCCGGAAAGGGTCAGCTCGTCGGCTTCCTGTTCGATAGGGACGGGTCGACCCCGGTCGCCGGGGCGGTCGTCGTGGCCAAGAACGTGACGACCGGGACGGTCTTCGAAAGCCCAAAAACCAACAGCCTGGGCGTCTTCAAGTTCGTCGCTCTGGACGCGGGGATCTATGCCCTCGGCGTGACCTCCGCGCAGGGAAGCTACAACTCCCAGGATTTCGTCGGCATCAAACCCGATGAGACCGCCAAAGTATCGATCGCCCTGGACCCCTACGGCCGCGATTCCATCGAAGCGGCCCAGGCGGTGGCCAAGGAGGAGAAGGAGCACGGCGAATCCCGGGTGGGCAAGGTCGTGACCTACGCCCCGCAGTCCAGGGAGGCCGTAGTCCTCATCGAGCGGGGGCTCCTGCAGGCCGGCGACCGGGTCCGGATCAGAGGAGTTGCCGCCAATTTCCTCCAGGACGTCGAGCATCTGCGGGTCCAGGGGGCCGGCGTCAAGCGGGCCTTGTCCGGGCAGCAGGCCATGATCCCGGTCGCCCGGCCTTGCGCGGCGGGTGACGGTGTTTACGTTGTCTGCAAAAGGGGCGTTCCGCCCCTGTTCCTGTTGCCGCTCGGGCTGGCCGCCATCGTGGCCGGAAGCGTCGCCCTGGTGACGATCGAGGAAGAAGAGCCGGCGACTCCGACCCAACCGGCAAAGATCAAGCGTTGACCGGGTCCTCGTCCCGGCCCGCGCCTTTCCTTCCATGAAATCTCTTGAAGCCTGCCGCATGGCGCGTCTGCTCGTCCTCTGCTCGCGGCCGAAGCCGGGGCTCGGGATCAGGCCCGAGGTCCATCGCCTTTTGGACTCCGGTCCGGATTGGGAGCGCCTTCTCATTAAGGCCGACGAAGAAGGGGTCCTCCCTCTCCTATACTGGAACCTCAGGGACTGGCGCGACGCTGTCCCGCCGGACGTCCTGGCGCGGCTCAAAGTCCATTATCTCAGGAACCTGGCCCGGAACTCCCAGCTCTCGAGAGAGATCGAGCCGTTCCTTCAGGCCGTCACGGGCTCGGGACTGAAGGTCGTCCTCACCAAGGGGCTGCGTCTTGCCTTGACCGTCTACCCCGACATCGCCCTCCGGCCATTCTGGGACGTGGACTTCTTCGTCCGCCCGGCCGATTGGCGCGCGGTCAAGACGATCCTCCACGGCCAGAGCTTCGAGGAGACGCCCGAGCCCGAAACCGGCGCCCGGCTCGCGGCCGGCGACCCCGACCGGGCCTATTCGCCGTATTTCCGGAGGGGCGGCCTGGTCCTCGAATTCCATTTCAGCGTCCTCGGTCTCCATTCCCCCTTTGGGCCCGACCCTATGGAAGCGCTAACGGCGGCTCCCATCCCCATCTGCGGGACCGAGGTCCCGGTCCTCTCGCCCGAGGCCGAGCTCTGCTACCTCTGCCTCCACGCCCAGCAGCATTCCTATCAAAGATTGGTCTGGCTCGTGGACATCGCCGAGCTGGCCTCCAAGCCCGGCCTCGACTGGGGCGGGGTCCTCGGGATCTGCCGTTCGCTCAAGGTCCGAGCCTCCGTCTACCATGGGCTCCGGCTCGTGGAAGAGCTCTGGCCCGGCTCGCTCCCTCGGGAGATCCTGCCGACGCTCCGGCCCGGGGCTCTCCAAAGAGCGGCCCTCCGATTTTTCTGGCCGGAAGCTTCCGTCGCGGGCAGGCGAGCGACCTTCCCCTGGCCCTATGACATGCCATGGCTCTTTTCTCTTTGGGAAAGGAGGTCGCTCGGCCTGGCCGTCCGGACATTGGCCGGCGTTCTTTTTCCGCCCCGTCACTGGCTGGCCCGGGCCAGCGGGGTCCCAGAAAACTCGCCCCTGATCTATTATCATTATGCCCGGCGGCTTTCGAGGCCGGTCGGGCTGGCCGTCCGGCGTCTGGTGAATATCCCATGAGCGATGCCCCGGCGATCCTGGCCGAAGACTTAGTCAAGCGCTATCCCGTCATCGGCGGGTTCCGCGAGCTCGTCCGGCATCCTCTGAAGCGGCGGACGAGGACGGCCCTCGACGGCGTCAGCCTCCGGGTCGAACCGGGCCGGTCCTTCTGCCTGCTCGGGCCGAACGGCGCCGGCAAGACGACCCTCATCAAGATCCTGACGACGCTTGTCCTCCCCGACGGGGGAACGGCAACCGTCGGCGGCCACGACGCCGAAAGATCCCCCGCAGCCGTCCGGCGCGCCATCGGCTACGCGATCAACGACGAGAGAAGCTTCTACTGGAGGCTCACCGGCCGGCAGAACCTTGAGTTCTTCGGGGCCCTCAACGGGCTCCGCGGGGCGCGGCTGGCCCGAAAGATCGCCGACGTCCTGGGCCTCACCGGCCTTGAGTCCGCCGCCGACATGAGGTTCAACGCTTATTCCACGGGCATGCGGCAGATGCTGGCCTTCGCCCGGGCCCTGCTCGCGGACGCCGAGATCCTGTTCGTCGACGAGCCGACGCGCTCCCTGGACCCGCAGGCCGCCGCGAAGGTCCGGACATTCCTGAGGTCGGAGCTCGTGGACCGCAGGCGGACGACCGTCTTCTGGGCAACCCACGACCTCCTCGAGGCCGGCGATTTCGGCCACGAGATCGCGATTATCGATCGGGGCCGGATCCGGGTCCGGGGCGCCGTGGACGTCCTGACCCGGGGCGGGCAGATCCCTCTCCGGGATGTCTACCAAAAGGCCTTGGCCGATCCGGAGGGAGCGGGACGTCCCGATGAGGCTGTGGCATGAGAGGACAGGCCCTGGACCTCCACGCCCGAGATGCCGGGCATTTTTTCGCGAAGCTCCTGGCCTTTCTCCGGCGGGACATCCGCGAGGCCCTGACCTACAAGTTCTCGTTCGTCTATTCCCTCGTCGGCATCCTCCTCTCTACGGCCACGTTCTTCTTCGTGGCCAAGCTCATCTCCCCGGCGAACCCGGCCCTGGCCCCGTTCGGCGGCGATTACTTTTCCTTCGCCGTCGTCGGCGTGGCTTTCGCAAGCCTCCTCGGCATTTTCCAGGAAGGGCTGCCGGCCGTCATCCGGACCGCCCAGACCTCCGGGACGCTCGAAGCCCTCCTCGTGACCCAAACCTCCGTCCCGACGGTCCTCCTGGGGTCGTCCCTCTACTCCCTGGCCTTCCAGAGCTTCAGGACAGTGCTCCATCTCGTCCTGGCCCTGGCGATATTCGGGATGAAGCTCGGGCACGTGAACTGGCCCGGCGTCCTGGCCGTTTTTCTCCTAACCGCCGTCTGTTTCCTGAGCCTCGGCATCCTCTCGGCGAGCTTTGTCCTCGTCTACAAGATGGGGAACCCGCTGAGCTGGTTTTTCGGGAGCGTTTCGGGGCTCCTCGGCGGGATGGTTTTTCCGGTCGCCATCCTCCCGGCCTGGATCCGCTGGGCTTCGTTCCTCCTGCCCGTGACCTACTCCCTCAACGGGATGAGGCGGAGCCTTCTCGCGTCGGTCGGCTTTTCCGCGGTCCTGCCGGACATCGCGGCTCTGGCGGCGTTCAATGCCGTCCTCCTTCCCCTGAGCCTGCTGGCCTTCCGGGCCGCCATCCGCAAGGCCAAGAAGGACGGGACCCTGACGCATTACTGAGATTTGCAAAGCGATTGCGGGCGTGATCACCCCAGCCATCACGCCCGTCTTGAGCCCGGCCTGTTGGCCTCCGCGGGGGGAATCTGGTAACATGATCTGAAGGACGGAGTCCCATGTTCACGAAAAATCGCGCGGCCGCCGCGTTGATCCTCGTCGCCCTGTCCGTTCCCGCCTTCGGGGCGGAGGTCCCTTCGGAGACCCGGGACCGGGCCCTGAAGGTCATCGCCGCCCTGGAGAAGTGCGAAGCGGAGGCGGCCCGGTCGAAGCCCAGCTCTCCCCAAAGCGCCACGGTCACCGAGAGCGACCTCAACGCCTGGATCGCCTACCGCGTCGCGACCGACATGGGGAAGTTCGTCAGGTCCATCGAGCTGCGCCTCCTCGATGACAACCGGGCCGAAGGGAAGATCGCCATCGACCTCGGCGATTCGCCGGCCTCCCTGCTCCTGCCCTCGCGGGCGGACTTTTACTTTTCGGCCCGGGGCGAAACGAAGGACGGGAAGATCAGGATCACGATGGACAGCCTCTTCCTCGGGACCCAGAGCCTCTCGCCGGCTTTCATCGACACCGTCATCTCCATCGTGGCGGGTCTGCAGGGCCAGCCGGCCACGAGCCTCAAAGACTGGTATCCGCTTCCCTACGGCATTCGGCGCCTCCAGTCGCGCCCGGGCCGTCTCATCTGCTTTTATCAATAGGGGATCTCAGGCAGCGGAAGGATATCTCATGATCCGGATTATCAGCGGCATTTACAAGGGCCGCCGGCTCAAGCTCGTTCCGAGCCCATCCGTCCGTCCCATGCAGGACAAGGTCAAGGGCGCTCTGTTCAACATCGTCCAGGACAAAATCAAGGGAAGCACGTGCCTCGACGGCTTCTCGGGCACCGGATCCGTCGGGCTGGAGGCCCTCAGCCGCGGCGCTGCGACGGTCGTTTTCGTCGACGAGTTCTATCCGGCCGTGAAGGTCATCAAAGCGAATGTCGAGAAGTGCGGGGCCGATGATAAATCCGTCGTCCTCCACCGGGAGTTCAACAGGGCCGTCATCGACCTGGCCAAAAAGGGGGTCAGGTTCGACGTCATCTTCCTCGACCCGCCCTACCGGATGCTCGAGGAGCGCAACCCCCTCCGGGTGATCAGAAAGAGGGCCCTGCTCAAGCCGGGTGGGATCATCGTCCTCCGCCACTATTACAGGACCAAGCCCAGGATCGCGGATTTCCCTCTCGTGCGTCGTGTGGCCCTGGGCGACGACGTCCTGTTGTTCTTCGCTCACCCGGAAACGGAAGCGCAGGGGCCGTCCGCGGGGCAGGCGCTCACGAAGCATGAAGATGGAGGATGAGGTGATGGCTGAAGCGATGGAAGGAAAATGCGCAGGGGGTCTTCCCGCAGAAAGCTTTGAGTGCGACGCGGGCCCGGCTTGCCAGGGGCCGCTCGATCTCTTAAAATGATGGTAGGCAGGGAGAGGTTCTGAGGTTGGAATCATGAAAAGATCGGGATCCAAGGCCCCTCCGCTCTGGCAAGAAGCCCCGCTCGTCGAGGAGGGGGAGATCTTCGCCGAGCTGGCCGAGCGAAAAGGGAGTTCGCTCCTTCTCGGCCGCTACTCCCTGAACGAAGTCATGGCGGTCCTGGCCAAGAGGAGCTTCCTCAAAGAGGCCCGGAAGAGGTTCCTCTGGCCCCTGGAGATCGAGCTCAATTCGTCTGAATTCCCCGTCCAGCGTCTGCAGATCTTCCTGCGGGAGAAGAAGCCCGAAAACCTGATCGTCGACTTCAAGTTCAAGGAGATGGACTTCGCCCCCAAGGCCGTCCCCGGGTTTCCTCCGCCGCTCCCGCCCCAGAAATCGCTGGCCTTCGAGTGGCTGACCCTCCAGAACCCTCTCCATAAGTTCTCCGAATCGTTCACCCCGCTTCCCGGGCAGACCCGCCCCGGGCTGAGCATGGCTAAAAAGATCATGGACCTCTTTGTCTATCTGGGCCGGCTCACCCGAAAGGACTGCCTCCTGGCCTTTCCGGCGTATTTCCATAACGCCCTGCTTTTTTCCCGCTATTTCCATTTCTGGAATCCGGACAAGGAGGGGGAGGTCCTGGCCATCCGCCGGCTTTTCATTCACGCGCCCCTCAAACAGCTGGCCTGGATCGTCCACCTGAATTGCCTGAAGAGGGAGGACGGCTCGACCTACGAGTGGGCGGCCGAGGAGCAGGCCTATCCTCTGACCCGGCCCCTCAAAGAATATTTCGACTCCCGGAGCTACCGGGAGGCCGTGAAGGCCTGCCAAAAGAGCCTTTCTTTCTCCGTCGACTGGGCCGCTTTCGAGAAGAGGTCCCGGGACATCCCCTCGTTTTGCGGCGGCGCCTGAAATTTGCTATAATAGGCCGTCCAAGGAGACCGATCCATGAAGAAAGACATCCATCCGGAATACCTGGAAAGCACCGTGATCTGCGCCTGCGGCAACACGTTCAAGACCCGGTCCACGAAGAAGGAGATCCGGGTCGAGATCTGCTCCCAGTGCCATCCCTTCTTCACGGGCAAGCAGAAGTTCATCGACAGCGCCGGCCGGGTCGAGAAGTTCAGGAAAAAATATGGCGAGATCAAAAAACCCGCCAAATGATCCAGGAACTCCGGGCCGTCGAGGAAAAGTACCGCCAGGTCGTCCAGGCTCTTTCTGATTCCGCCTCCTCGGGCAACCCCCAAAAACTCCGCGACCTTTCCAGGGAACGGGCGGAGCTCGAGCCCGTGGTCCGTAAGTTCGAAGAATACAAGAAGGTCCAGCAGGGGATCGAGGAGGCCCGGCACATCCTGGCCGACCCCGAGGTCGACCCGGAGCTCCGGAAAATGGCCGAGGGCGAGATCGACGTCCTCGGGAAGCGGGAGAAGGCCCTCGAATCCGAGCTCCGGGCCATGCTTCTCCCGAAAGACCCCTACGACGAGAAAAACGTCATCCTGGAGATCCGGGCCGGGGCCGGCGGGGACGAGGCCTCGCTGTTCGCCCAGGACCTTCTCCGGATGTACTCGCGCTTTGCCGAGCACAAGGGCTGGAAATTCGAGGTCCTGGACACGAGCGTCTCTCCGATCGGGGGGATCAAGGAGGCCGTGGCCGGCGTCCGGGGCAAGGGTGTCTGGTCCCGGCTAAAGTACGAAAGCGGCGTTCACAGGGTCCAGCGTGTTCCCAAGACCGAAGCTTCCGGCCGCATCCACACCTCCACGGCCACCGTCGCCGTCCTGCCCGAAGCCGATGAGATCGATGTCAAGCTCGACCCGAAGGACCTCAAGATCGACGCCTTCGGGTCCTCGGGCCCGGGCGGGCAGAACGTCAACCGGAATTACACCGCCATCCGGGTCACCCACAAGCCTTCCGGCCTGGTCGTTTCCTGCCAGGACGAGAAGTCCCAGCACCGGAACAAGGAGAAAGCCCTCCGCGTCCTCCGGTCGAGGCTCATGGACATCGCCCAGCGGGAACAGAAGGCCGAGATCGCCCAGAACAGGCGTTCCCAGGTCGGAACGGGGGAGCGGAGCGAGAAGATCCGGACCTACAATTTCCCGCAGTCCCGGGTGACCGACCACAGGCTGAACCAGAGCTTCTACAACCTTGAAGGGCTCCTCGACGGGGACCTGGATTCTCTCGTCGAAAGCCTCATCCTCCAATCTCAGGCGCAGGCGCTCGGAGAACCGGTCCCGAACGCCGGCCGGGCAAGGGACGTTGAGTCCTAGAACACTCCAGGAGCTTTTCCGCTACGGAGCGAGCCTCCTCGAGGACAGCCCTCAATCGGTCCTCGAGGCCAAGGTCCTCCTCCTCCGCGCGGCCCTGGTTTCCGAGGAAGATTTTTGCGCCGCGAGGGAGGCTCCTCTCGCGCCGAGGACGGAGGCCTTCTTTCTCCGGCTCGTCGAAAGGCGCAGGGGAGGGGTGCCGCTTTCCTACCTGACCGGGACCAAGGAATTCTGGTCCATTCCTCTTGAGGTCTCCCCGTCCGTGCTCATCCCCCGGCCCGAGACCGAGGTCCTGGTCGAGAAAGTCCTCGAGCTCTCCTCCCGGGAGAGGGAGACCATTCTCGACCTGGGGACGGGCAGCGGCAATATCGCGATCGCCTTGGCCAAGGAGCTTCCCCGGGCCCGGATCTTCGCCGCGGACATCTCCACCCGGGCCCTCAATGTCGCCCGCCGGAACGCGTCTCTCCAGAGAGTCCGCCAGGTCGACTTCGTCCGGAGCAACATGTTCTCGGCCTTCCGGAAGACGGGGATGCGCTTCGACTTCATCGTCTCCAACCCTCCCTACGTTTCGAAACGCGACTGGGACGGGCTCCCCCCTGAAATCCGCGAGTTCGAGCCGCGGCGGGCGCTTCTCGCCGGCGAGTCGGGCTTGGAGCTCATCCAGCGGCTGGTTCACCGGGCCCGGACCTTTCTCAAGCCGGGCGGCTACCTGATCTTCGAGATCGGGGACGGCCAGCGGGACGACGTCCTCGCCCTCTTCGGGCGGCGGTGGACGGAAATCGAAACCGCCTGGGACCTGGCCGGGATGCCTCGCGTCATCACGGCCCGCCGGGCCTGACGGACGCGGGCCCCTCCTTTTCTTCTCCCCCCTATTTCGGCGCGGCCGGCGGGCTGTCGTCTCCGGCGGGCGGCATGATCCGCGTCGTCTCGAAACGGATCTTTTCCCAGACCGCGGCGTCCATGGCGCAGAAGGCGTCGACGACTCGGGGGTCGAACTGGGTTCCGGAGTTGCGGATGATCTCGTAGCGGGCGGCTACGAAATCCTTCCGGCTCCGGTAGGGCCGGTGCGAGGTGATGGCGTCCAGGGTATCGGCCACGGCGAAGATCCTGGCCTCGAGGGGGATCCGTGTCTCTTTCAGGCCCGAGGGATATCCCGTCCCATCGTACTTTTCGTGGTGGCAGAGGATGATGTTCCTGACTTCCTTGACCAGCTTGACGTCCTTGATGAGCCCGTAACCCAGGGCCGGATGGCGCTTGATCTTTTCCCATTCTGCGGCCGAGAGGGGGCCGGGTTTTTTCAAAATGGAATCCGGGATGGCGATCTTCCCCGCGTCGTGGAGGAGGGCGCCCCGGCGGATGTTGTCCAGGATTTTGGGGTCCCGGATACCCAGGGCCTGGGCCAGGACGTGGCTATAGCGGGCGACGGTCTTGGAATGGCCGTAAGTCTCGACATCCCTCAAGTCGAGGGCCGTCATGAAATTTTCGAGGGTCGTCTCGTAGATCTCCTCGAGCTCGATGGCCCGCCGGACGTCGCTCAGATGCTCCTTCTTCATCCGGCGGACGCTCTCCCGGCAGGCCGCGTTCGTCCGGAGGAGCGCGGCCTTGAGCCCCTCGACCCTGACCGCCGAATAGATCCCGGCCGGACCGGCCGGATGGACGACCTGGTCGATGACGCCTTCGTCGAGGAAAGGAAGGACAGCCTCGGCCGCGTCCGGCGGGACCAGGGCGATGACAGGAAGAGAGGGCCGGGCCCGCTTAAGCTTTCTGAGGTCTGCCATGACGGGACCTCTGGCGTCCGGGATGGAAATAAGAACCATCGCGGGACCCTCCGGCGGCGCGGCCGGTCCGGCGATGTCAGGGAGCTCCGCCGCGGCCTCCACTCTGATTCCCCGTTTCTCCAGGAACGTGGCCAGGACCTGGCGCCTCTTCCCGCTCTCCTCGACGAGGAGGATGGTCATGTCATTCATGGAACGGTCTTTTTATATCCTTTTTCCCTGTCCGTTTCAAGCGGGAGCGTGAGGGGGCCGGGCGGAACCCGGCCTCACCCCCGGCGGGCATCCGGGCCTTTTCCCGGGAGCCGCGTTTTTCCGCCTTGACACGTCATCCGGCGGTTACTAAGATGATAATGATCGAGGCCAAGGAGACATCATGGGGCAGCCGCGCGATATCCTCAAAGAACCTACTCAGGTCATCCAGGAGATCGAAGGCCAACTGGACAACCTCCTCCAGAGAAAGATCCAGGACATCGAGCACGAGCTCGCCGCCCGCATCGATCAGGAAAAAGAAGCGGCCCGGCGGCGGAAGGAGGAGGTCGAACGCGAGTTCGTCAAAGAACGGGAGGCCCTCGGGGAATACCGGACCGTCATCCGGGCGGCCGAGGAGGAGCGGGACGGCCTGCTCCAGGAAGCCCGCCAGCACTTCGAGAGGGTCGTCCAGCTGCAGGCCCAGATCGAAGGTCTGGCGAAGGCCACGGTCGATGAGATCAAGAAGGTCACCGAGATCCAGCAACGGGTCGAGGAGCTCCGGGAGAAGACCGCCGAGCGGGCCGGGTTCCTGAAGACCGACCTGCGGGAGCGCTTCGGGATCGTCACGGACGCCCTGGACGAGGACGAGAAGCCGGTCCGCATCGACCTCGACCTGGAGCTCGAGAAGCTGAGGAAGATCAAGGAGCTCCTGGCCATCGAGTCAGCGGCCGCGGGGCTCGGCGGGCCGGCTCCCAAGGACGGCGGCGCCGGAAGCTTCGAAGCCCTCGACATCCCGGAGGCGCCGGCCGGTTTCCGGATCCCCGAGATCCAGGAGCTCGTCGCGGGGACATCCCGGCCGGTGGAGATAAAAACGACCGCCCCGGTCGTCCCGGAGCCGCCCCCGGCCGGCGCGGCGAATGCCGAACCGGAACCTCAGGCCGAGGCCGGGTCCGTTCCGGCCGAAGAGGAGCCCGAGGAAGCCCTCATCGAGGCCCTCGAGTCCTGCCGGAGGTCGGAGCCTGCCAACGGCAACGGGGAGATCCACTATTTCCAGAAAGACAACAAGATCCTCGTCGACGGCGAGAGCCTTTTTTCCGCCATCGACAAGACCGTGGACGAGGCCCGGCGGCTGTCCGAGAAGCTCGGCCTGACCGAATCCCCGAAAGAGCAGTTCTTCATCAAGCAGGAGCTCATCAACTGGCAGGAAGGACTGAGGGCGCTTTTCCTGAGGGTCATCAAGATGACCGAGAAGAGGATCTGGAGCTTGCCCGCGTTCACCGAGGAGGTCCTCAACGCCCACGCCCTCCGGAACCTCCTCGAACGGCTGAGCATGGAGAACTGGAGCAACCCCGAGGAATTCGCCGCGTTCCTGGCCGTCGCGACGGAAATGAAGAGCGCCTGGCTGGCCCGGATCACTCCGCGGACCGCCTATCTGAGGGCGCTCAGGAAAGAGCTCGGGTCCCGCTGAGGGCGTGGTCAGGATAAGGGAACCGTCTTCCTCCGGAAATGGAGGAGGTATTCTTCAAGCCCCTTGATGTCCTTGTCTGTCAGGTTCCGGAATCTCAAGCCCGAATAGAAGAAGGACGTTTCGTTCTCCGGCCTCCTCGAGTAAATGACGTCGCTCTTGACGAGGCTGGCCTTGTCCCCCAAGACGAGGATGGTGTCCATGGTGATGGCCACGGGCAGCTTCGTGTCCGAGATCACCCGGGCCCCTCCGACGCTGATATTCACGGTCTTGGCCACCTTGAACTCGCCGTTCTCCTCGATCATCAGAAGGGTTGAGACGTTGTGTCGCTCGTGCTTCCGGCGCTCCGCTATGAGCGGCTCCTCGGCCTGCCGGACTTCCGCCTTCCCGCGCTCACCGTCCTTCTCCACGGGATAGGTCGAGACGCGATTCTTCGCCAGGGCCGCCTCCTGTCCCTCCCGAGCCTTGAGGTCCGGACGGTGTTTCCCCTTCGCTTCCGCCAGGGCCGTGTCGGCCTCCATGGCCAGCCGTTTCAGGTCCGCTTTCGTCAGCGGCGGGGGCTGGTCCGTCTTGTTCTTGGGGAAGACGGTCACGCCGAACGACATGGTCAGGTTGTTCCGCGGCTGGAATTCCTGGAATTCGAAATAGTGGTCCTCGACGTTCTTCCGGATCCGCTCCGTGAGGACGGCCGCCTCGTCCGGGCTCTTGACGCCCGTCAGGAAGAAGAGGAACTCCTCGCCCCCATAACGGCAGAGGAGGTCCTCCTCGCGGATGGAGAGCTTCAGGACATGGGCCAGCTCCCGGAGGAGCCGGTTGCCCGCTTCGTGCCCGTTGCGGTCGTTGTAGTTCTTGAACCAGTCGACGTCCCCCATGACCAGGGCCAGGTCGCCCTCCTCCTGACGCCGCTTGCCCAGGGCGTTGACCTTCTGGAGGACCTTCTCTAAAAAGGGCTCCGGCCGGAGGAGCCCCGTCAGGGCGTCGTACTGGATGAGGTTGAGTTTCATCATGGCGATGGCCATGTGCTCGGAGATCCCCTGCAGGATCTGCTGGTCCTCGCGGCTGAAGCCGTCGCCGTTCGTCCTGCCCTGGGCGGTCTTGTTATAGACCTCGACGACGCCGATGACCTTCCGGCTGTGCATGATGGGGACCGCCAGAAGGTTTTTCAACGGCGCTTTGAGGAATTCGGTGTAGCGCTTGGTCATCCTCCGGTCGAAGGAGAGGTCGGAGACGTTGATCCCTTGGCCGTAGCGGGCGACCACGGCCGCGAAATCCTGGGCGTCCCAGAGGGTGATGTACTTCGAGAACTCAGCGTGGGGGAGATAGGCGTTGTCCCAGACGAGGGGTTTCAAGTAGCGGCCGAGGACCTCGTTCTCCTCGATGAGGTAGACGGTCGCGCTCGCGGCCTTGACGATGTCCCGGATGTCCGGCAGGATGTCGAGGAGGCTGCTGACGTCGTCGGCGGCGTAGATCTTCCGGAGGATGGCCTCGATCCGTTGCCGCTCCTTCTGGAACCACACATATTTGGTCTCGATGGCGATGCGCTTTTCGATCTCCAGGAGGAAGTTGGAATTGATCAGGCCCTTGATCTCCTGGATCTCGGAGTAGACGTCGCGGACCTTGGACTCGTGCTGGGCGAGGGCGCGGCGGAGGTCCTCGACCTCGGTCCGCATCCGGGCCTGCCCGAGGGCGCGTTCGACGGCGACGAGGAACGACCGGTCGCGGGGAGAGTCGGGGGTCCCGACGAAGACATCGACGGCAAAGGCCGGCGGCCATTCGTCGGCCGCCCGTCGCAGCTCCCCTTCGTCGGGGCCCGTCAGGATGACCGAAGTCGTCGGCCGCAGCAGGCCCTGGAAAGGGGAATAATGGGCGAACCCGGCCCCGAGGACGGCGACTCCGACCGAAACCCCCTCCAACCGGCCGCTCAATCCCTCGAGGTCCGTCCAGGCCAGGACCGGCCCGAAGACAGCGGCCAGCCTGGACAGCAAGTCGACGTCAGGGGGAGACGGGTGGAGGATAAGGATCCGTTTCTGACTCATAGCCCTCACCGCGCCGTCACCATGCGGAGTGACCGATAAACCTTTTCTCTTGCCTTTGAAACCTTAGCTCTATTCCGAATAGGATTCGGCTTCGTTTTTTGGAGCCTGGCGCTCTTCCTGATCCCTTTATAATTTACAATATTATTCCATCCCCCGTCAACCCTTTTTTTTGGGTCCTGGCACGTCTCCGGAAGGCCCCGCTTTTTGAACTTTCACGGGTTGGTGTGATATATTCAGGGCCAGCGCCGCGGCCCTTTCCCCGGCGTGAGACAGCCGAGGAGGACGGAGATGGTTCCGGCAAAAGACAGACTCCAGACGAAGATCCGGGCCCCGCGGGGCTCCCGCCTGCGGGCCAAAGGCTGGTCGCAGGAAGGGGCCCTCCGGATGCTCATGAACAACCTCGACCCCGAGGTCGCCGAGAAACCGCAGGACCTCATCGTCTACGGCGGAACGGGGAAAGCCGCCCGGAACTGGGAGTGTTTTCGGGCGATCGTCGAGAGCCTCAGGAAGCTCGGGAACGACGAGACCCTCGTCGTCCAATCGGGAAAGCCCGTGGCCGTTTTCAAGACCCATGCCGAAGCCCCCCGCGTCCTGATCTCCAACGCCATGATCGTCCCGAAGTGGGCGACCTGGGACGAGTTCCGCCGGCTGGAGGCGCATGGGCCTGACGATGTACGGCCAGATGACGGCCGGGAGCTGGATCTATATCGGCACGCAGGGCATCCTCCAGGGGACCTACGAGACGCTGGCCGCCGTGGCCCGCAGGCATTTCGGGGGATCGCTCAAGGGGAAGCTCGTCCTGACCGCCGGCCTGGGCGGCATGGGCGGGGCCCAGCCCCTGGCCGTGACCATGAACGACGGCGTGGCGATCGTCGTCGAGGTCGACCCGGCCCGGATCCGGCGGCGACTGGAGACGAGCTACGTCGATACGACGACCGAGAGTCTCGACGAGGCCCTGCGGCTGGCCGGCGAGGCCCGGCGAAGGGCGCAGCCCCTCTCGATCGCCCTGCTCGGGAACGCCGCCGACGTCCTGCCCGAGTTCGTCCGCCGGGGGATCATTCCCGACGTCCTGACCGACCAGACCTCGGCCCACGACGAGCTCAACGGCTATGTGCCGAACGGCCTGCCCTACGAGGAGGCCCTGAGGCTGAGGCGGGACGATCCGGCGGATTATATCCGCGCGGTCCTACGCGGCCATGGCCGCCCACGTCCGGGCCATGCTCGAGCTCAAGAAGAGGGGAGCCCGGGCCTTCGACTACGGGAACAACATCCGCGGCCAGGCCCAGAAGGCCGGGGTCGCCGACGCCTTCGACATCCCGGGGTTCGTTCCCGAATACATCCGGCCGCTGTTCTGTCTCGGCAAGGGGCCGTTCCGCTGGGCGGCGCTTTCCGGAAGGCCCGCGGACATCTACGCGACCGACGAGGCCGTGCTCCGGGAATTTCCGGAGGACGAAGCCCTGGCCCGCTGGATCCGCAAGGCCCGGAGCGAGGTCAAGTTCCAGGGGCTGCCGGCGCGCATCTGCTGGCTGGGCTACGGCGAGACGGGCCCGGTTCGGAGCGGTCATCAACCATCTGGTCCGAACGGGCAGGATCAGCGCGCCCATCGTCATCGGCCGCGACCATCTCGACACCGGGTCGGTGGCTTCGCCCAACCGCGAGACCGAAGGCATGCGCGACGGCTCGGACGCCATCGCCGACTGGCCCATCCTCAACGCCCTCCTCAACGCCGTCAGCGGCGCCTCCTGGGTCTCCGTCCATCACGGCGGCGGCGTGGGCATCGGCTTGTCCATCCACGCCGGCATGGTCATCGTCGCCGACGGGAGCGCCCGCCATGGGCCGGCGGCTCGAGCGCGTCCTGACGCGCGGACCCGGGCTCGGGCGTCGCCGGCACGCCGACGCGGGCTATCCCGAGGCCGTCGCCTGCGCCAAGGACATGGGGATCAGGATCCCGCTCTTGAAATAATCGGGCCGGCGCGCCGGACGTCCCTCCCTGCCGGGCTTCCTCGGTCTCCCAGGGGCCTTCGGGAAAATCGCCACCCTTCTTCTCCATCCCCTCCATGTCACATATTGTGCCCCGCGGTAGCCCTCTAACTTGCTGAAAAAACGGAGGATGGAAAAACGGCGGCACAAAGTGTGACACGGCGGCCCGGAGGGCTATGCCCCGAGGGCCTTTTGCCCAGTCATAACCTATTTTAAATCAATGGGATGTGAGCGTAAGGGGGGATTTTTGCCATGGCATGAAGATTGCTTATGAAAAGGCCGAAAGGAGACCCAAAATGAAAAAAGCTGTTTTGCTTGCCCTTGTCGGGCTCATCTTGTTTTCCACGGTCGTTTTTTATCCGCTCGCCGCGCGGGCTCGTGACGTCAACGAGTGCTACAACAACCACGCGGCCTGCCGCGAGCGGGCGCTCAACATGGACGCCGCCTGGACCAAGATCGCCCTCGCCCTGACCGTCTGCGACATCGCCCTCGGCAAGTGCATCCTGGCCGCCTAGCTCTGAGCCGCGGGAGGCCCCCCTTGCGGGGGGCCTCCCTAATTGTCTTCGCGGAGAACCGATGATGACCATGAAGCCCGGTTGGAAGCGGTCGCTTTTTCTTCTCGCGCTGGCGGCCGGCTTGCCGCGCCCATCGGCGGCCGGCGCGGTCGAGGACCCTTCGGTCAGGCGCTACGTCGCTGAGGACGTGACCTCGGCCGTCGAAAAACCCGACGAGGGCTGCCTCGCCCTGGCCGTCTCCCTGGCGTTCGACGCCGATCATATCTACGTCGCCGACGCGGAGGATTGCGCCGTCAAGATCTTTTTTAAAAACGGCCGGTTCAAAGCCGCGGTCGGCCGGACAGGTCGCGGGCCGGGGGAATTTTCCTTCCCTTCGGGCGTTTCGGTCCTCGGAGGACGGCTCTTCGTGGCGGACAAGCTCAACCACCGGGTCCAGGTCCTCGACCCTTCGGGAAGGTATCTCCGGAGCTTCGGAGTCCCCTTTGCCCCTGACCGGATTCTCGTCCTCACGGCGGACAGGATTCTCGTCACTCACATTCCTTCCGGACGGTCGGGCCCGGAGAAGCTCCTCCACGTTTTCAACGGGAGGGGAGACCTTCTCTGGGAAGGCCTCCCGGCCCGCTTTTCGGGCGACCCTGTTTTCGACGCTTTCCAAAACATGATCCTGGTCGCCGCCGGTCCCCGGGGCGATTTTTTCGTGGTCTTCCGTTGCCAGGAACGGTCGATCCTTCAGTACGGCCCCGGCGGAGATCTCCTGGCCCGGATCCCGGCGGACGGACGTTACGTCTTCAAGACCCTCTCCCTTCCGGTCAGGGGACAGCGGAAGACGATCGAGGGCTTCTGTTGGGATTGTTCGTTCGACCGCGAACGCTTCTACTTGCTGGCTCCCGCATACACGGAGGAAAAAGACCTGGGTCCCGGAGACCAGGTCTCCGTCCTCGACGCGACCGGCCGGCTCGAGGCCCAGGTCAGCCTCCCGACCCAGGTCGGCCGGATGGCCGTCGACGGAGACCGGATCTACGCGGTGGACCGGGCGGGCGGGCTCCGGGTCTTCAGGATCGTCCGATGACGCGACGGAGCGCGGCTCTGGCCGTTATCGTTTTGGGGACAGCCCTTATGGCCGCTTCAGCGGCCGATGTCGAGGTCCGGATCTGCCCGACCCTCGAGGAAGCGACCGGCCCCGCCGGGAGCCCCGTCCTTCTGGTCTTCTTTTCGACGGAGTGCCCCTCCTGCTATGACGACCTTTTCGAAGCAAGATATCTTGTCGAGAAAGGCGGTTTCGACGTGGCCGTCATCGGTGTCTTCTCCGGCCCGAGGGATACGCTCCGGGCCTTCCTAGAAAAATTCGCCTGGAGCCTGCCCGTCGTCCTGGACAGGAGAAAAGCGCTCTTCCGGAAGTTCCGGGTGGACGTGGTCCCCTACAAGGCCCTGCTCTCGGGAGGAGAGGCGGTCTACCGCGACGACCCCTACAAAGATTACGGCCGGCGCCGGGAGGATCTCGAAAGATGCTTGAAAAAAATGTTTTCCCGCTGACGGTCCGGCTGACGATTCTGAAGGCCCGGGCCTCGAAGTTCAACCTCGCCCTAGCGGTTTTTCTTCCGGCTTTCCTCGTCTTCCTCGGGGTCCGAAGCACCTACGCGACGGCGATGAAGTTCTTCCTCTTTTTCTTTCCCTACGTTTTTCTCGTCTCGGCCCAGGACATGGTGGGGACGGAGGTCGCGGGCGGGACCCTGGAGAACGTCCTCTTTATCCGGGGCGGGTTCAGGCGATACCTCTGGCAGAAGAATTTCGCCCTGGCCGCCGCGGCCGCGACCTATGCGGCCTGCCTGTTCTTCCTCACGGCGCTTTGGGGAATCGCCTGCGGAAAGTTCGATCCGGTCACGATCCCGCAATTCGGCCTCGGGCTTCTGGCCGGCTTCTATTATATCGGCGCCGCGGGGACGTTGAGCCACTTCCTCAAGGCCGGCTCCAACGTGGTCGTCATCCTCCTCGTCCAAGCCGCCGGGCTCATCGGCCTACTCTTTTCCGCGACCTCGCGGACCGGCTTCATCGACTATCTCGGGACCGGGAGGTTTCCCGACCTGGGGTCCAAGCTCCTCTTCGTCGGGTTCACCTCCGTTTTTCCGAACCTGATCGTTTCGCCGCGGCTCCTCCGTGGCGGATTCACTGTCGCCGCAGGCCTGGCGATCCTCCTTCTCTTTCAGAAGGCGCTGGTCGGGCGACTCGAGCTCCGGAAGTAGGGGAGGCGAACATGTTGCGCGTGAGCGGGCTGCGGAAACACTTCGGCCCCGTCCAGGCCGTGCGCGGCGTGAGCTTTTCGCTCGAAAAGGGCCGGACGACGGCTCTGCTCGGCGAGAACGGGGCTGGAAAAACGACCACGCTGAAGATCATCCTCGGCTTCCTGAAACAGGATTCGGGCACGGTCGAGACGGCCGCCGGCCGCATCGGTTACGTCGCCGACCACCCCGTGTTCCTCCCCTGGCTCAGCGGGAAGGCCCTCCTCGACCTGACCTCCCGCTCGTCGGGGCTCGGGGGGCCGAAATGGGCGGCCGAGGTCCGGAGGCTCTGCGACCGGATCCTCTTCGACCCAGCCCTGCTCGAACGGAGGCCCGTGACCTATTCCGCGGGAAACGCCAAGAAGTTCGCCTGCCTCCAGAGCCTGGCCGTCGCCCCCGATCTCCTGGTCGTCGACGAGCCCTTCTCAGCCCTCGACCCGCCGTCCATCAAGAGGGCCCGCGACCTGTTCGCGGAGACGCGGGACAGGGGCGCGGCCATCCTCTTGAGTTCGCACATGCTGGCGGAGATGGTCAAGATCAGCGACGATTTCATCGTCATCCGGAGGGGAGAGGTCGTGGCCCGCTCGGGGTTGCCGGAATTTCTGTCACGTTTCCGTCCGGCTGGGGCCGGCGAGCTCGAATCGGCCTTCCTGGGCCTCATGCGGGGCTGATCCGGGCCGCGCTATTTCGCCGCCGTCAGCCTCTCGATGGCCTCCGCGATCCGCCGCCGGTCATCGAGGAGGGCCTTGGGGTCCCGGGTGTATTCCTGACCGGACTTAAGGAGCGAGGCAGGGAAATCGAGGAGCTTCTTCGCCTCGCGGGCGGCCTTGGCCGCCTTCGCCGGGGCGTCCCGGACGGCTTTTTCGAGCAGCTTGAAATACTCGTAGTCTTCGATCCCATCCCGCAGGATCTCCCAGCGGATCGAATTCACCGGGCCGGTCAGGTACTTGGTCTTGTCCTTCCCGGGGTGCCGGTTCGGCGGGTAGAGGAACCGGCCGTCCCCGTTCCCCCAATCGTTGACCTGGCCATAGGGCACGCCGTAGCCTACGGTGTAGGACATCGGGTCCTCCCAGGGGTTCTGGAGCTCTCCGGCCGGGAAGACCGTCGGGCTCGACCAGTAGTTGGCCCGCCAGACCAGGATGCCCTTGAGCCCGAACCGCTGCGACATCCAGAGCCAGATCCTCAGGTTGATGGCGGGATGGTCGATGAAAAGCGTCACCCACGGCCCCTTGGGCCCGGTGCAGAGGTAGGACCAGAACTCGCGCCCCTGCGCCGCGAGCTTGGCCACAACGGCCGGGTCGACCTGATGGAAGATCGTGCAGCTGATCTCGGTGACGTCCATGATGTCCGGCCCGGGCCGGTGCTCGGTGATGAACCGGGTCAGCTTGGACGCGTTCTTCCGGATATTGATCATCCCCGCGCGGACGAACGGATAGTCCTTGGGGTCCGGCTCGTCGAACCAGTAAATGTACTCTTTGCCCAGCCAGCCGTTCTCTTCGAGGTGCTTCTGGACCTGCCCCAGGTGCGCGCTGAGGAGGTGGCCGTACTCGGGCGTGCCCTGGCGGAAGCCGCCGAACATCCCTTCCTGCTGGGAATAGAACGAGCCCGTGCCGAGGCCCTTCAGCGGGAGGTCGAAGGAGTTGAAGCCGAATTCCCCGATATAGCGGCGGGCGGCCCGGTCGAATTCCCGGAAATCCGTCTCGACCCCCATCCCGTTGATGTCCATCTCGAAATCCCCGCCCGGGACGAGGTTCGCGCCCCCGCCCAAGGCCGTCAGGGAAATGTCATCGAAATAAGCCGTCCCCATCGAAGCCCCCGTCTCGTCGCGGAAGACCGGGAAGAGGTGGAGGACGACGGACCTGACCTCGGCCGGGAAGGCCGGCGCCTCGAGCCGCTCTTCCCGCCATTCGTCTTGACCCTTGAAGACCTTGACCAGGTTGAGACGATGGACGGGCGCGCCGGCTGCGTCGAGGGCCTCCAGGAAGACCGTATAGTCCTGTCCCGCTTTTTCCGTCCTGGCCCACCAGGCCAGGCGGTAGGGGGTCCCGGCGGCCACGGGGATGGGCGCGGCGCTTGTCGCCTCGACCGCCTCGTTCGGGCTCGAGTCGACGATCTTCAGGGACCGCCGGCCGCCGTGGACGGGGTTGGACACGAACTCGCCTCCCTGCCAGTGGATGCCCGAGAACGTGACCTTGAGAGGATAAAGGTCACCGAAGGAGGTCGGGGCCACCCGGTGGGCCCGGAAGTTCTCCATGTAGAGGTCGTAGACCTTTTCCAATTCCTCCCGGGTGGTCAAGTTGTGGTAGGCCTTGATGTCGGCGGCGACGAGGCCGAAGGAGGACCGGATGCTCGGCGTCCGCGGGAGGGTGAAGTTCCAGACATGGAGGCGGACAGGGACTGCGACCGACCATTCATCGGACGATAACGCGACCTGGCCCTCATAATCCCCGGCCGGCGTCCCCTCCGGCACGAACACCGTGATCCAGAGCGGGCAGTTCTCGCCCGCCGGCGCCTCGAACGGGCCTTCGTACGGCGGCAGGGGATCGGGCCAATCGCCGGCCTTGCCGAAGGCATCCGTGGGGCGGGTGACGTTGACATAGCTCACGCGGGCGACGGAGATGTTCGACGCGGCGATCTCCGCCCCCGATCTCAGCCGCAGGGGGCCGGCCTCCACCCGGATCCCTGCCGCCGGCTTCTTCGGGACGAGGACGACCTGGAAGGGCTCGTACTCGTTCCGGGCGGCCTGGATGATGACCGCCGCTCCGCGCCGGTCGGGAAGGGGGTCCGCCTTCATGATCTTGTAGGCCCCCGCCGCCCACCACACGGAAACGAGAGGGGCGTCCTTGATGAGCTCCCCGGCCGCCTCCGCCGCCCGCAGACGGGCCGGGGCGAGGACCGCCAGGGCCAAGAAAAAGGCCGCAAGAGCGCGTGATCTCTTCATGTCCGGAACCTCCCGCTTGACCTGTTCGCCGACGCTAAGCCCCGGCATTCATGCCGGGGACTCGAGGGGTTGACTCTTCTCATATGACCGTCCCGTCGGGAATGACGGCGTTCTTGGGGACGACGATGATCCCGTTGACGATGGTGTAGTTCTCCGCCGACGCCGAGGAGGCTCCCGCCCTGTTGATGAGCTTGACCCCGCTCCCGACCCGGGCGTTCTTGTCGATGATGGCGTTGCGGAGCTCCGAATCGGGGCCGATCCCGATCGCGGGGATGCCGGCTTCCCGGTTCCCCGCGAGCTCTTCGCGGGATTCGAAGAGATCGGCCCCCATGACCACGGTCCGCTCGACCCGGCAGTTTTCCCCGATCCGCGACCGGATCCCGATGATGGACTCCCGGACCCGGGAACGGTCGACGATGCTGCCCTCGCAGAGGATGGCGCTCTCGACCTCCGAGGCCAGGATCTTGGAGCCCGGAAGGAAACGGGCATGGGTGAAGATCGGCTTCCGCTCGTCGTAAAAGTTGAACTTCGGCAACGGGCGGGTGAGGTCCATGTGGGCCTCGAAGAAGCTCGGGATCGTCCCGATGTCCTCCCAGTAGCCGTCGAAGAAGTGGCTGAAGACCTTCCGGTCCTGGATGGCTCGGGGGATGACCTCCTTGCCGAAGTCCTTGGAGTCGGTGTGGGCCAGGAGGTCCTTGAGAACGCTCCGGCTGAAGATGTAGACGCCCATCGACGCGAGATGGGTCCTGTCGGCCGGGACGCCGGCCCTCCGGAGGACCTCCTCCGGGACCCGCATCCGCCTCGATGTCCGCCGGGTCTTTCGGCTTCTCGGTGAACTCCGTGATCCGGCCCCGCCCGTTGACCTTCATCACGCCGAATTCGGGAGCCTGGGCCGCGGTGACCGGGGTGACGGCGATGCTGATGCTCGGCTCCCGACGCGAGGTGCGACTCGGCGAACTTCCGGTAGTCCATCCGATAAAGATGGTCGCCGGAGAGGATCAGGACGAGGTCGCCCACGTCCTCGATGAAGCCGAGGTTCTGGCGGACGGCGTCGGCCGTGCCCTGGTACCAGTTCCGGTTCTCGAGGGTCTGCTGGGCCGAGAGGAGGGTGACGAAGTCCTGGTGGAAATTGTCGAAGCGGTAGGTCGTGAAAATGTGGCGATGGAGCGATTCGCTCGAGAACTGGGTCAGGACGAAGATCTTCCGGAAGTCGGAGTGGATGCAGTTGCTGATCGAGATGTCGATGAGCCGGAACCTGCCGGCGATCGGGACGGCCGGCTTGCTCCGGACCTTGGTCAGCGGGTAGAGCCGGCTGCCCTGCCCCCCCGCCAGGATGATGGTGACGACGTTGGGCATGGTTGTACCTCCGGACCCGGGATGTAAGCCTCCTTGAGCGGCAGGACTTCACGGACGGAAAAATCGACCCAGATGATCCCGATCTCCTGCCTGACCCTCTTCCGGATGGCCTCCCCGATCGCCTTGGGCGGGTCGGGGAGCTTCGACCACCAGGGCTTGTCGGAATTGTAGCCGATCTGGAAAAAGACCAGGTTGGGATAGAACGCCGGGGCCCAGCTCTCGGCGAATTCCTTGATCATGGGCTCCATCGCCGGGAAGATCTGGCTGTCGTCGACGAAGACGATTTCCCCGCGATAGGTCGGCGGCATCCATCTCTTGTCCCAATGCTTCAGGAACAGCCGGAAGGCGGGGTTGTGGGACTTGACCTTTCCTTCCCAGGCCCGGGCGGTGGCGTCGTCCACGGCCATCCCGGTTTCGGGGTGGTCCGACGTCCTGTTCCACTCGACATCGACACCAAAGCCGATGACCGAGCGATGGTGCCTATAGCGGCCGAGGACGAGATCGATGAGGGTGCCCATGTCCGCGTTGGCCGGCTCCACCTGGAGAAAAACACTGATCCCGGACTTGTCGAATTCGCTGAGATAGCGTTCGTGCCTGTCGGCCTCTTCGAACTCCACGTTGGGGAAGGACTTCCCGGCGGAGGGGAACTCGAGGTGGACGAACCGCGGAGTCTTGGCCATCGTCCCGACGATCCAGACCCCGCAAGGCGCCGACCCGGGGAAGTAGGCGGCCATGGCTCCGACGGCCTTTTCCCAGGCCGCCGGCCCGGGGAAGGGCTTGATGCCGTACTTGGACGAGCGGACGCCGGCATAGACGACCTTGGCCGGGCCCAGCGGCGCGGCCGGCTGCGGGACGGTCTTTTCCGCCGGCTTTTCGACGCAGGCCGGCGCGAACAGGAGAAAGGCGGCGAGGGCCGTTATCAGACACATCTGCGGATGGCTCGGGAATCTCATTTTCACGGACACTCCGTCCTCCCGGGTTGAATTCATCACGCCGGACGCCTGGCTTGACAGAATCCTATCCCAGGGCGGGGACGGCCGTCAAGAACACGGCCCGAGCGGACGCCCGCCGCCCACCTCGTCGAAGCCCCTCCTCCTCAAACGAGGGAGGATCATCCGTCCCGGTTGTGATATCATGAAATCAATGACGGACGTCATCGTGATCGGGGCCGGCCTGGGCGGGTTGATGGCCGCCGCGAAGCTCGCCCGGCGGGGACGGAAGGTCCTCGTCCTCGAAAAGAAATTCCTCCCGGGAGGGACGGGCTACGTCTTCAAGCGCGGCGGGCACTCGTTTCCCATGGGGCCTCTCTCGTTCAGCTTTCCGGGCCGCGTCCGCGATTTCCTGGAGGAAGCCGGCGTCGCCGAATCGGTCAGCTTCCGGCGGAACGGCTTCGAGCTCCGGACGCCGTTCCTCGACGTCATGATGTCCCAATCCCTGCCCGACATGGAATCGGGCCTCGCCACGATCTTCCCGGAAGAGAAAAGCGGCCTCGGCGAGTTCTTCCGAGAGCTCCAAAAGTCCATCACCGTGGCCAGGGACATGGACCTCTGGCACCCCGATTTCGGCCCTCGTCCGGGGTCGAAAGGTCGCGGAACGCGTCCGGGCGCGGCCGGGACGGAGACCCGGGCGGCCGAGGTCCGGCGGCTGTCCGGGACTCCGGCCGCCGACCTCCTTGGCCGGGCCATCGGGAACGCCCAACTCAGGAATTTCCTGGGCTCCATGGGGACGAGCCCGCCGGAAATGTCCATGTTGAACCTCGCCCTGATGTGGAACATCATGGCCGAGGAGGGCATCTGGTTCCCCTCCTGCGGCGTCCACGGGATGGCCGACCTTCTCCGGAGAAAGATCACGGACCTCGGCGGGGAGGTCAGGCTCTCGGAGCCCGTGCGGAGGATCGTCGTCCGGAGAGGCCGGGCCGTGGGCGTCGTGACGGCGAGGGGAGAGGCCCTTGACTCCCGATGGGTGGTCTCGAACGCGGACTACAAGACGACATTCCTCGATCTCCTGGACGCGGCGGACATCCCGGACGTGGACCTGGGCCTCATCCGGGCCGTCCCCTACACGGGTTCCGAGCTCTGCGTCTACCTCGGCGTCAGGCCCGAGGAGACGGACCTCAGGGCCATCCACGCCGAGCACCTGTTCTTCCGGAAGGAGATCCGGGAAGGAGCGGCCGACGGCCCGGAGGATTTCGACGACAGGGAGATCGAGATCTGTTTCTGGTCGAGGAAAGCCCCCGACCTGGCCCCGGCGGGCCGCGCCTCTCTCGTCCTGAGGGTGGGCTTCCCGTACGAGCGTTTCGCGGCCTGGCGGACCGGCGAGAAGGAAAGAAAAGAAGGATACAAGGAATATAAGTCCACGCTGGCCCGGAGCCTCATCCAGACCGTGGAGGCCATCCTCCCGGCTCTCTCGAAGGCTATCGAGGTCCAGGAGATCGCGACGCCTCTCACGTACCGCGATTGGGGCAACCGTTATGAAGGGTCGATCGCCGGCTGGACGTGGTCCCCCGAAGGATCAGCCCTCCTGCCCGGAAAGGTCCTCGTCCGGACACCCGTGCCCGGCCTCTTCGCGGCCGGCGTTTATGCGGCCGCGGAGCTTTTCCTCGGCGGGGTTCCGTCAGCCCTCTATACCGGGAGCCTGGCCGCCGACTACATCCTGGCCGATTGACCCGCGTTCCTCCGAGCCTTGTCCCAGGGACCGATGGGCCGGGCCGTCGCTGATGATGATCCGGGCGCGCTAAGCCAGGACCTTGAGGAGGCGGTAGTCGTCCAGGACCTTCCAGGCCTTGGGCTGGACGGCGATCTCGAGCGGCAGGAACTCGAGGTTTCCGTTCTTCATGTTGACACAGACGTCGGACTTCCCATCGATAAGGGCTTCGACGGCGGCGTGGCCGAGGCGGGCCGCCATGATCCTGTCGATCGCCGTCGGGCGGCCGCCTCTCTGGATATGCCCGAGGACCGCGATCCTCGTCTCGAGCCCGGTGTCCCGGGTGATGGCCGCGGCGACGTCCGACGCGTGGGCCTTCCCCTCGGCGGTGATGATGATCCAGCTGGCCTTGCCGCGGGCGTGGCCGTCGTTGATCTCCCGGCACATCGCCTCCGGGTCGAACTGGCGCTCCGGGAGCAGGACCTCCTCGCATCCTCCCGCCAGGGCCACTTGCATGGCGATGTAGCCGCAGAGCCGGCCCATGACCTCGACGACGAAGATCCTCTCCAGGCTTGTGGCCGTGTCGCGGATCTTGTCCAGGGCGTCCAGGGCGACGTTGACGGAGGTGTCGGCGCCGATCGTGGTGTCGACGCCGTTGACGTCATTGTCGATGGTCGCCGGGACGCCGACGGTCCTGACCCCGTATCCGGACGCCAGGACGTGGGCGCCGGCCAGGCTGCCGTTCCCGCCGACGACGATGAGGCCATCGATCCCGCGGGCCTCGATGTTCCTGAACGCCCGGGCCTGGCCTTCGGCCGTGAAGAAGCGCTCCGAGCGAGCGGTCTTCAGGATCGTCCCGCCAAGGTTGATGATGCTCGAGACCGAACGCCGGTCGAGAGGAACGAAATCCCCGTCGATGAGGCCCTCGTAGCCGCGCAGAACGCCCAGAACCTCGAGCCGGGCCGTTGCCGCCGTCCGGACCGCGGCCCGGATGGCGGCATTGACCCCCGCGCAGTCCCTCGTCAGGATGGCGATCCGTTCCACGGGACGATTATACCCTTGATATTCGGGGCCGTCCACCCTACAATGGAGGGAGATCCCCGATCTCCGGGATTCATCTACATCGGAAGGGAGAGACAGGAATGGCCACCAAGAAACTCATGTTCGGCTGCCTGGGCATCATCGTCCTGGCGGTCATCATTCTGGCGCTGTCCGTCAGCGGGACCTACAACCAGCTCGTCCGGCTCGACCAGAAAGTCCAGGCCCAGTGGGCCCAGGTCGAGAACGTCTACCAGCGGCGGGCGGACCTCGTTCCGAACCTGGTCGAAACCGTCAAGGGGGCCGCGGACTTCGAGAAGTCGACCTTCACGGCCGTCACCGAGGCCAGGGCCAAGGTCGGCCAGGTCCAGCTTTCGGCCGACAAGATCAATCCCGAAGCCTTCGCCAAATTCCAGCAGGCCCAGGACGGCCTGTCTTCGGCCCTGTCGCGCCTGCTCGTCGTGATGGAGAAGTACCCGGACCTCAAGGCCACGGAGAATTTTAAGACGCTCCAGGCCCAGCTCGAGGGGACGGAGAACCGGATCGCGACGGAGCGGATGCGCTTCAACGAAGCGGCCCAGGCCTTCAACACCAAACGGATGAGCTTCCCGACGGTCCTTATTGCCGGGCTGTTCGGCGCGCGGTTCAACGAAAAGCCGTACTTCAAGGCCCAGCCCGGCTCGGAAACGGCGCCCAAGGTCAAGTTCTAGGCGCAGCGACCCCGATGCCGGCCCGCCTCCGATCGGCCGCCGTCCTCCCCGCCCTCCTGTTCTGCGCGGGGCTCTTCCTCGCGGCCCAGGACATCAAGATCCCGCCCGCCCCGGTCCGCTGGGCCACGGACGAGGCGGGTTTCCTTTCCCCGGACACAGTCGCATTGCTCGATGCCCGTCTCGAAGCCTACGAAAAGGCGACCGGGCATCAGATCCTCGTCTATGTCGGCCGGACCACGGGCGGCGTCGCCATCGAGGAGTGGGCCGTCAAGGCCTTCGAGGCCTGGAAGGTGGGCCGCAAGGGGCTCGACGACGGCCTGGTCCTCTTCATCATGGCCGGGGACCGCAAGGTCAAGATCGAGGTCGGCTACGGTCTCGAGGAGCGCGTCCCCGACGCCAGCGCTTTCCGGATCATCAACGAGGTCCTCGTCCCCGGTTTTAGGAGCGGCCAGCAGGACGCCGCCGTTTCCGAGGCCGTCGCGGGCCTTCTTTCGCTCGTCTCCGGCCGGGAAGAGGCCGAGCCGGCCACAAGAAGGCACGTCCCGGGGGGCTCGGGGCAGGTCCACCCTGAATTCGATCTTTGCGGTCGTGGCCGTCATTTTTTTCCTCATCCTCCTGATCACCCATCCGTCCCTGGCTCTGTGGCTTCTTTTCAGCTTTTTTTCCGGGGGCCGCGGGGGGCGGCGGCGGAGGCGGCGGCTTTAGCGGCGGCGGGGGGCGCTCGGGCGGCGGCGGCGCGTCCGGGTCGTGGTGAAGGAGGGAGCCCATGACGGTCCGCAGCAGGCGCAGGCTGATGAAAACGATCGACGCCGAGCGGGTCAAAAAAGCGATCGTCGCGGCCGAGCACGAGACCTCGGGCGAGATCCGCGTTTCGGTCGCCCCGTTTTTCTGGGGGCCGGTCCATCGCGTGGCCCGGAGAGCTTTTGCCCGGCTGAAGATGGACCAAACGAAAGAGAGGAACGGCATTTTGTTCTTCATCGTCCCCTCGCGGCGGCGCTTCGTCGTCCTCGGAGACGATGGGATCCACGCCGCGGTCGGCCAGGAATTCTGGGATTCTCTGGCCTCCCTCCTCGCCGGGCACTTCCGCAAGGGCGAGTTCACCGAGGGCCTCGTCCGGGCCATCGAGGAGGCGGGGAGGAAGCTCTCCGTCCATTTCCCGTGTAACCCGGCCGGCGACGTCGACGAGCTCCCGGACGACGTCGACTTCGGGAAATAAAAAGAAGAGTGAAAATGAGAAAGATGATGCTGACCATCTGCGCGATGTTCATCCTGCTGGCCCTGACCGCCTGCCAGAAGAGCGCGGCGAGATTGTCCTACCCTGTCGCAAAAAAGGTCGACCAGGTGGACGACTATTTCGGGACCAAGGTCGCCGACCCCTACCGCTGGCTCGAGGACGACAACGCCGCGGACGTGAAGGCCTGGGTTCAGGCCGAGAACGCCGTGACGTTCGGCTACCTCGGCCAGATCCCGTTCCGGGAGAAGATCAAGCAAAGGCTGACGGAGATCTTCAACTACCCCCGATACTCGTCGCCTTTCCGGGCGGGGGAATACTATTTCTTTTACAAGAACGACGGCCTCCAGAACCAGTCCGTCTGCTATATCCAGAAGGGGCTGGACGGGGCGCCGGAGGTCTTCTTCGACCCCAACGCCCTCTCTCCGGACGGGACCGTGCGCCTCGGCATCGTGAGCCTCTCCCGGGACAACCGCTATGTCGCCCTGTCCCGCGGCGAGGCCGGCTCGGACTGGTCCGAGATCCGCATCATGGAGATCGCGACCAGGAAGGAGCTGCCCGACCGAATCAGTGGGTGAAGTTCTCCGGCGCCGCCTGGCGCGGGAACGGCTTCTTCTACAGCGGCTACGACAAGCCCGCCCCGGGCCAGGAGCTCAAGGCCAAGAACGAGTTCCAGAAGATCTTCTTCCACAAGCTCGGCGATCCCCAGGAGAAGGACGCCCTGGTCTATGAGGACAGGGACCACCCTCTGCGCTATCTCAACGCCGAGACGACCGAGGACGAGAAGCTCCTGTTCGTCACCGTGTCCGAGGGCACGAGCGGCAACGAGCTTTACGTCAAGGACCTGGCCCGGAAGGCCGCCAAGCTACGGCCACTCGTCAAGGGGTTCGAGTTCGACAGCGCTCCCATCGACGCCGTGGGAAAGCAAGGTCCTGGTCTACACGAACGTCGACGCGCCGAATTTCCGGGTCGTGCTCGTCGATCCCGAGAAGCCGGCCAAGGAGAATTGGCAGACCGTCATCCCCGAGAAACCCGAGGTCCTGAGTACGCGCCAGCGCGGCGGGCGGCTACCTCTTCTGCCACTATCTCAAGGATGCCAACACCAAGATCTACCAGCACCGCCTCGACGGGAAGCTCGTCCGGGAGATCGGGCTGCCCGCCCTGGGCACGGCCGGCGGCTTCGGCGGCAAGCGGGACGAGAAGATCCTGTTCTACACGTTCACCTCATTCACCTACCCGCCGACGATCTATAAATACGAGCCGGCCGGCGGCCGGTCGGAGGTCTTTCGCCAGAGCGAGGTCAAGTTCAATCCTGCCGACTACGAGACCAAGCAGGTTTTTTATCCCAGCAAGGACGGGACACGGGTCCCGATGTTCATCGTCCACAAGAAAGGCCTAAAGCTCGACGGCCGGAACCCGACCTACCTGACGGCCTACGGCGGGTTCAATATCAGCGAACAACCCTCCTTCAGTCCCAGCTATCTCGTCCTCCTCGAGAACGGGGGCGTCTTCGCCCTGGCCAATATCCGCGGCGGGGGCGAATACGGCGAGGCCTGGCACAAGGCCGGGATGCTCCTCAACAAGCAGAACGTCTTCGACGATTTCATCGCCGCGGCCGAGTACCTCATCAGAGAAAAATATGCCTCGAGGGACACTCTGGCCATCGCGGGCGGCTCGAACGGCGGGCTGCTCATCGGCGCGGTCATGACCCAGCGGCCGGACCTCTTCCGGGTCTGCCTCCCGGCGGTCGGGGTCATGGACATGCTCCGTTACCACAAGTTCACGGTCGGCTGGGGCTGGGCCGTCGAGTACGGGTCGAGCGACGACGAGAAGAATTTCAGGAACCTTTACGCCTATTCCCCTCTGCACAACCTCAAGGCGGGGGTCTGTTACCCGGCGACCCTGGTCACGACGGCCGACCACGACGACCGGGTCGTGCCGGCCCATTCGTTCAAGTTCGCGGCCACCCTCCAGGAGAAGCAGGCTTGCGCGAACCCCGTCCTCATCCGGATCGAGACGCGCTCCGGCCACGGCTCGAGCAACCTAAGCAAGGCTATCGACGCCCTGACGGACACGTGGGCGTTCATGTTCGCCAACGTGGGGCTTACGCCGAAGGGCAAGTGAACGGGCGGCCCGCAGGGGGCCGGCTCTGGGGCGAACTGGGACGGGCTTCTGGGGGACGAGGCCTCGGCTATCGCTTCGGCGGATTTTTCTGGGCCGTTTCGAGCTGGGTTTTCAGCTTGGCCGCGTCGTCCTGGGCCTGGGCCAGTTTCTGGCTCGTGTCGTCGATCTGCTGCATGATGACGTCCCGGGGCGTCATCGTGTTCATGTTGTTGGCTGCCTGAAGTAGCTGGTTCATCTTGTCCGTCAGGAGATCGACCTGTTCATTGGCGGCCTTGAGCTGGGCCTCGATGTTCCCGACGTCGCGGATGGAGCCGGACCGTCCCGAATAGGAGAGAGCGGGGCCATCCTCAGCGACCGCGGGGACCATATCCTTGCGCGGCAAAGCCGCGGGATTCGAGCCAGGCCCGCCCGACGCCTGCTGGTTTTCCATGGCGGGTTGCTCAGCGGGCGCGCTCATCGCGGGAAGCTTCTGGAGTGCGGCCAGGTCGGCGTTCGTGACGACCTTGGCCCGCCGGCTTTTGAGGCTCTCCCGGCGCGCCTTCTCCTGACGCGCGACGTCGGCCACGCTCTGAGCATAGAGGGAGCCGACGACGGCGAGGAGGAGGGACGCGGCCAAGATTCTTTTCATCTTCCGGTCAGCCTAACGATTTTCTCACCGCTTGAAACCCAAGTCAACCCTCGGCCCGCTCAGGGCTTCCGCTGCGGCTGCCCCGCGGCAGCATTCCGGGCGGCTTGACAACAGGCCGTTCGGCCATCAATGAATGATCTGGTAGATCTCCCTCCAGGACTTGATCTGGAGATAGGACCCGATCGGCTGGGTCAGCTCTTCGATTGCCGAATTGTATTCCTGAGTGAAGACCTGTCTCTCGTTCGGGCCGTTCGAGGCGCTCTGGACGCTGCCGAGCGTCACGGCCTGGCGGGCCTTGCTCAACGTCGTGAGGTATTCTGGAGGAACGGTGCCGCTCGATTTCAGGGCCGAGCCGCCGACAGGAAGGCCGGCTCCCGGACGCAGGACCCGGGCGTAGAGTCTTCCCTGGCTGCCCAGGTTGGCGCACGGGTTGACGTTTTCGATGCTGCCTTGCAACGTGCTGAAATAGATGATGAAGTCCGAGACGACCGGATCGGCCCAGACCTTATACCCTGATCCGAGGCCTGCGGGATCTCCCACTTGTCCCGTTGTCGGGAAGTTGAGGTCGGTCGGGCTTCCGATATACCACTGGACCGGGGCGGGGACGGTTCCCGTGTCCTGAAGCGCGATGAAGGCGTAATTCCCGTTGACCGGGGCCGCGTCGTCACCGCCCGTACCGAAGAATATAAAAGGCGACTTCGTCGCCCCGAAAGGATCCACCCAGAGGGCGGGCTTGGTCACGATGGGATAGTACAGATAGTCCGTGTAGATGGCCGTGAGGCTCCAGACGCTGGGGTTGCTGTTGCTCACGTCGAGCTTATAGAGCCGTCCGTCAAGATCTCCCACGTAGACGGACTCGATCAGGCCGTCGCTGTTGGTATCCAGGGTCGAGGGGGAGCCGACGATCGCATCCGGGATGTCGGCATAGGCGTACGAGGTGCTCGGTTTGGTGATCAGGCTCGTATCGACGTCCGTGACCGCCTGCGTCCAGACCAGCTGCCCCGTGTCGATCCGGACGACGTAAAAATTCTTCCCGACCGGGGTCGTGCCGGCTACGGGAGCCGCATCGATGTTATCGTATCCGGACCCCATGAAGGCCACCCAGGCGGGAGTCCCCGAGATGTTGATCTGCCCGATCGCAGGGACGGAGATCGTCTGGCCCGTCGTGTAGTTCCCGCTGCTGTTCTTGTGGGTGAACTCCCAGAGCGGCTGGGGGTTGGCCGGGTCGGTGACGTCCAGGGCGAAATAATAGTTGTATCCCCCGTCCATCGTGCTGCCTTGCCCCGGACCCTGGCCGCAGACGAGGACCGTCCGCCAATTCCCGTTGATGAAGACGTCGCTGACCGAAGGCGTCCCGTCCACGAAGACCGTGTGGAAGTAAAAACGGGAGCTGTCGGACGGGTCCACTTTCCATTGGTTGGTCAGCTTGGGGAGGAGGTTGTAGGGGATGAAGCCCCAGAGCTCCGTCCCCGTATTCACGTCAAAACAATGGAGCATGCCGTCGTTGGCCCCGACGTACACGACCGTCGACCTGTTGGCATAGGCCGTTTTGAACGTGGCATAGGCGCTCCCCCACAGGGCCGGGTCGTTGCTGGGGGGGCCCACGATGACGGGCGTCGAATGGTTGATGTCCCCGAGGACCCAGTCCTTGCCCGTGCCGCGGGTGAAATTGATCAGGTCTACGGGGTCATTCTGGACGTCGAGGAGATACGGAGAGAGCAATGTCGCGTTGGCGCTCGTGAAGTTGACCATCTGGAGGGGCTGGGTCAGGTCTTTGTTGGCGCGGATCGCCGTGTATATCGTCCGGTTGGCCGGCGCCGTGCTCTGGAGGATCTGGCCCGCGTCCCAGTAGATATTCACGCCGGTCTGCAGGTTCCGTCCCGAGCTCACCGTGAGGTTCGAAGAGGTGACCGTGTAGAGGTTCGAATAGCCGTTATTGGTCAGGGTCATCCCCGTCACGTCATAAGCCCGGAGAAATCCTTGCCAGCCGGGATAAATGAACGAGGAGCCGATCAGGAGCTGCTTCGAGACCCCGCCCGGCGTCACGATCGTCGTGGCGGCCGAGGACCGCGAATATTCCTGACGGGCGACGTACTGGTATTGCAGGGTGAGCGAAAAGACCTGGGGCGTCGAGTAAGAGGCCCCGTTCGGATAACCCGCGATCTTGTTATCTGCCGCGGAGAAAACGATCCTCCACCTGAGGTCGGTGCCGTATGTGTCGAAATTGATCCAGCCCGCGGTGGACGCATTATTGATACTGGCGATCTGGCTGCCCGTGTAGGTGCCATAGAGCTTCCATTCGCTGCCGCCGTCGTTCGTGAAATACAGCTGGACGGTCAGCCCCGTGCTGGTTTTGCCCAAATAGGTTTGGGTCAGGTTGCTGAGTTGAACGGCGGTGATGGCGTATTGAGTCGGATCGAAGGCCCCCGCGGCGACATTCGTGGACTGGGCCGTGCCGGCCAACGTGTAGATATTGGCGATGGCATTGGTCATGATATAGTAGTTACCCGAATCGTTCGCGTCGCAGAGGATGACGTCCATCGCGCCGTCGTTATTGTAATCAATGGGCAGGACCATGTCGACGTCGTTGCCCCAGGGGAACTTGGCGCAGTTATTGAGGCACTGGAAGAGCCAACTGACCACGCTTCCCGACGCCCCCTGATTCAATAACATCCACAAGTAACCCTGTTGATTGGCGGTGTTCCAGCCGTCCCCGGCCGCGAAGACATCCGGGCGGCCGTCGTTGTTATAGTCCGCGACCGCCAGGCCCGTAGGGCCGTAGCATCTGGAGTCGGAGATCAGGATCTTGTTGAAGGTGAAATGCCCCTTCCCGTCGTTCGAATAATAGGCCAGATAGTTCGCGCTGTTGACCGTGCCGCAGACGATCTCGATGTTGCCGTCGGCGTTAAAGTCCGCGGCGACGATGCAGGATGTCCCATGATCCGCGTATCCGTCCGGGTAGTTCGTGCCCGATCCGCCCGTCCCCGTGAAGCCCGTCCGTTGGTCATAGCTCAATTCGGCGATACTCCAATTGGCGAGCGTCTGCCACGCGGGCTTCCCGCTGACCTTGGCCGTTCCGGGATTGCGGACGAGCCAGATCTTGTCCTGGCTGGCGACGAGAAGGTCGATGTCCCCGTCCTTGTCGATGTCGACGGCGAAGAGGTGGTTCGTCGACCAGTTGGCGTAGATGCCGGCGACGCCCTTGCTGTCCTTGGCGGTCTGGAACGCGGAGGTGAAGTTGAGGACATGGGTGGTGTTGGAGTCCGTCGAGGGATAGAACTTGGGAGCGGTCTTCGTCCCGCAGTTGAAGTACATGCAGGCCAGGAAGTTCGTGTATCCGAACTGGTCGGCGCCGTTCCTCATGAAGAAGAAGTCGAGCAGACCGTCGCCGTTGAAGTCGCCGACGATGATGACGGCCGGGGCGACATGGGTCGCGAAGGCTTCGATGGGAGTCTTATCCGTGACGGAGTCCAGGGTGAAGTTGGTCTTCCCGTTCGACGATTGATAGGTATTCCAGATGAGTTCCAGCTGGGATGCGTCTTGACCGTTGGTGAGTTTCAACCCGACGAGATCTGAATACCCGTCTCCGTTGAAATCTCCGGCGGCGGCGCAGTAGATATCCGCCCCCAATCCCTGGGGCGGGGCCAGGCTGAAATTCGAGCCCAGGCCGTTGAGCTGGATCGGGGCGGTGGGCCACCCGGCGACGGAGTTCACCCCGGTGGTGAGGTCCTTGTACTTGGTCGTGCCGAAATTCTCCGTAAACGTGCCCGTGTATGTCACGCATGTCTGGGCCAGGAGCCGGATGAACAGGGCTCCGATCGCCATCACAAGGACGATCCGAATGGCTTTTTTCATCATCGTTTTCATGGCATTCTCCACCTTAAGGATTGCTCCCAGAGGATTGAGTCCCGATATCGATCTCGAGCCGGGAGGAGGCCAGGACCTGGGCCCCCGCCTTGACGACCCCGATGCAGACCATCAGCGCGTCGGCCGAGATGCCCTGGTTGATCAGGAACACGGTGTATTCCCGGGTCGTGTCGTTTGTCCCGTCGGCGTTCTTGACGAACGGCTGCTCGTAGAAGATGATGCCCTTATTGCCCGCCGAGATCGTCTGCAGGAGGGAGACATCGGACTGCTTCCGGAAATAATTCGGCTGGAGGGGAACGTCGATGCCGGCCGGGGTCTGGAGGCAGTTGTCGGACAAGCTGGTCCAGGCGCCGGAAAGGAGGTTGCCTTCGATCGCGATCCGGGCGGCCTCGAAACCCGCTTCGGCCACGTTGAAGGCCTCTTCCTGGTTGCGGACGCTTCCCGAGATCTTGGGAGCGACTCCCGTGATGGTCAGGAGGGCGATGCCGACGGACAGCATGAAGGCCATCACGAGGATCACGGCGATAAGAGATGAACCGCGCTTTTGATTCATGTTGGTCGTCATCACCGTTCACCCGTGTTATAGAGATTCAGGGACATGTTCCTGATGTTGGACATCGATTGCAGGAGGAAACGCCGGTGGAAGTCCTCCACGGCGGACGCCGGGAAATTCGCCATGGCCGGCCGCCGGTACACGGCGATCCCGCCGGTCGATTTCCCCGAAACGCTGACCATGGCGTTGGCCGTCCGGCCCAAGAGCCAGACTTTCACCTGGCGGATGTTGGAGACCGTGTCCACCGTCCAGACGAGGGGCGATCCGTTCGCGGCCGTGCCCCAGTCGCGGAACCCGTTCAGCATGCCGGTGCCGTCAAAATCGCCGTTGAATTGGACCTGGAAGTTCTCGATATTCTGGGCGATGGGGTTGTGGACGCCGTTCTCCGTCTGATAAAAGACCCCGGGGATCCCGAGGTAGCCGTTGACGCCGGCCGTCAGGCCCGGGTACTTTCCCGTCAAGTCCAACCAGTATTGCTTGACGTCGACGAACATGATCTGGCCGCCGCTGAAATTGGTGGTGTCACCGCAGGTCCCGAGCAGATTTCCGGGCAGGCTGAGGCTGACCAGCCCCCCCGTGAAATAGATGACCTCGTTCGTCCCGTCGGCATTATGGGTGATATGGTCGACCTGACGGACCTCTCCGGCCCTGCAGGAGGCCGCCGGGTTGGGGAGGATTAGGACGAAATTGCCGGGATAATAGGCGTCGGCATACGCGTACTTCTCGAAGCTGTCGTTATCCAGGCTCGCCTGGGACGCCGTCTGGTATCCCCCGTACGACTGGATAGAGAGAAGAAGCGAGTTGTTGATGTTGCCCATGACCGTGAGCCGGTCCGGCTTGACCGCCACGCCCTGGTCCTCGTTGTCAACGGCCTCCAGGGAGTACATCAGGAACTGCTGGGGGAGGCCGGCCCCGGCCATCCGGGTGTCCCTCATCAGGAGGAACATCGCAGAGCGGACGTCGTTCTGGACCTCCGCGTACTGCTGCTGGTCGACGGAGAGCTGGTTGCTCCGGGAGTAAACGGACAAGGCCGCGATGATGACGACGAGCATGATGGCGCTGCCGACGAGGAGTTCGATAAGGGTGAACCCCTGGGGGCGCCTGTGGCTCCTATCCTTTTTCATGGGTGTGTTCATCTGGTCACCTGCTGATCACCGTGTCGATGCGGGCCCGGACCCGGTTCCCCTGAGGGTTGGCGACCAAGCTGGATGCGGGCACCTGGGCCTCGGTCGCAGGAAAAACGAGGACCTCGAGGTCGTACGTCGGGCTCAAGTTCGTGAGGATGACGATGCGCCTGTAGTCCGGGGTCCCGTCCACGTTCACATCGATCATCTCATCGCTCGACTCGCCCCGCGTGACGTCGGGGAACGTGGAGAGCTCCGAATTCGTCAGGGTCCGGAGATAATCCACCTCCTGCTGGGCGAGGAAGACGGCGTTGGCGATCTCGCTCGACCGGGTCATGTTCATGATCCCCATCAGGTAAAGCTGGACCAGGCCGAGGACGGCGACGGCGATGAGGAAGACCCCGATCATGACTTCGATCAGGGAAAAGCCCTTGGACCGAGCTTGGGGTTCCGCTGTTTTCTGGATCATTGCGTTCCCTCTTTTCATGCCGGCGTCACCCGCTGGCCGAGATCAGGTAGCGGACCGACCCGCCCCCCAAGATCGTCAGGATCCTCAGGTCGGGTTGCCTCCTGTCCTTGAGCTTCATGCTCTGCAGGGTCAGGGAGTTGTGGGTGCTGTCGTACCCGTCGACGAGACCGACGGGCGAAAACTCGACCGCCTGGCTCGACGGGAGGTTGAGGAACAAGATGAACTGCGACGGGACCGTTTTGACCATGAACCCGGTCACCGCGGACCAGTTGCCGCTCGAGTCCTCGCTTTCAAGGAAGATCTGCCAGAGGCCGACGATCTGGGCGAACCGGACGCGGTACTCGACCTTATCGTTCACGGCCCGGTACCTGGCCTGCTGCAGGGTGGTCTGGATGTCGCGGGCGCTGTTGTCGAGGTTCCGGGTCTCCAGGGAGTTCATGATGCTCGGGAACGTGGCCACGATCATCGTGCCGATGATCGCGACGACGACGAGGACCTCGATCAGCGTGAATCCGTTCTTTGTCATGCGGCTCTCCATAGCGTCCCTCCCCAAACCTGCCGAAAGATCGCGCACTCCTTTCGCATTTTATAAATTCCGGATGCCTGATGCAACCGGTTTATCCCCGGCTCCCGGGCTTCTCCCGCCGTCCCGCGGCCATCCGGACGTCCTTGTCTCATGAATGGAGGACCTTCGGCCTCACGATCCAAGCGCTCTCCCTTTTTCCGTGGAGGATTATGGCGGGTTCATCATGACAGGCGCCCCCGCCAGGCGGAATCACCTCCGGGGGTGATTTCTCCGAGCAATTATTGGGCCGGCTCCTGACCTCTAAAGGCTAACCCCCCGAGGGTCCGTTGAGGTGGAGGAAACGGCCCGGAAAGAGCTCTTGTGTTTCGCGGCCCGGCTGTCCTAGAATCTGTTGCCTTGGGATCCCGGAAGGAAGGAAGGTCTAGAATGAGCATCAACAGGAGGAATTTCCTGAAAATGACGGCCGGCGCGGCCGGAGCGTACGGAGTCGCGGCGTCGGTCGGAAGCGCGGCGGCCGGGCAGGCGGCGCCGGCCGCTGCCGCGAAGGGCTCGCCCCTGAGCCGGCTCAAACCCATGACCGCGGGCGTCGTCCCTATCTCGGACGGCGAGCGGCTGGCCCGGATGGAGAAGGCCCGCAAGCTCATGATCGAGAACAAGCTCGAGGCCATCCTCATCGAAGGCGGGACCGGCCTCATCTATTTCACGGACGTCAGCTGGTGGCTGAGCGAGCGCGTCCTGGCTTGGATCCTGCCGGCGAAGGGCGAGATGGCCTGGGTCTGCCCGAAATTCGAGGAGGACAGGGCCCGAGAGCTCATCCGCTTCGGGACGGACATCCGGACCTGGGAAGAGGATGAGAGCCCGTACAAGGCCATCGCCGGGATCTTGCAGGACCGGGGGATCCGGACGGGCCGGGTCGGGATCGAGGAGCGCGTCCGCTTTTTCGTTTACGACGGCCTCCGGAAGGAAGCCTCGGGCCTCGACTTTGTCAGCGCCGACCCGGTGACGGCCGGCTGCCGGTCCATCAAGTCCCCGGCGGAGATCGCCCTCATGCAACGGGCCTGCGACATCACGCTCGAAGCCTATAAGGCCGCCCTCGCCATGATGAAGGAAGGGATGACCAAAGAGGATTTCGGCGCCAACACCGCGGCCGCGTTCGCGGCCCTGGGCGTTTCCGGCGGAGCCAGCGCGAGCTTCGGCGAGCAGTCCTCCCTGCCGCACGGCAGCATCAAGCCGCGGACCCTCCGGGAAGGCGACATCGTTCTGATGGACGGCGGCTGCAGCGTCGGCGGCTACCAGTCGGACGTCAGCCGGACGGTCGTTTTCGGCAAGTCGAATCAAAGACAGCGCGACGTCTGGGAGGTCGAGCAGAGAACCCAATTGGCGGCCTTTCACGCGGCGAAACCGGGAGTCCCCCACGAGGACGTGGACGCCGCGGCCCGGAAAGTCCTCGTCGCGGCCGGCTTTGGGCCCGGCTACAAGCTCCCGGGGTTGCCGCACCGGACGGGTCACGGCATCGGCATGGACGGCCATGAGTGGACCTATCTCGTCAAGGGGAACAAGGCCCTCATCCGGCCCGGCAATTGCTTCACCGACGAACCCATGATCGTCATCCCGGGCGAGTTCGGCGTCCGGCTCGAGGACGACTTGCACATCACCGAGAACGGGGCGAAGTGGTTCACGCATCCCAGCCCGGCCATCGATAAGCCGTTCGCCTGAGGCGGCACCGCCGCCCACCGCGTCGTTGGAGGGCCCCGGCGCCCCGAGGCCGTTTGACCGCCTTTTTTCCCTGTGCTATAAGAATAAGGATTCCCAGGCCCGGAACAGAGGAGAAGCATGGTCCGCGTCCGATTCGCCCCCAGCCCGACGGGCTTCCTCCATCTCGGGAGCGCCCGGACGGCCATCTTCAACTGGCTCTACGCGCGGCATACCGGCGGGCAGTTCCTGCTCCGGGTCGAGGATACGGACCTGAAGTCGGTCCGAGCCGCGGTTCCTCGAGGAGATCCTCGAGGACCTTCGCTGGCTCGGCCTCGACTGGGACGAAGAGCCGATCTTCCAGAGCCGGCGGTTCGAGGTCTACCGGGAGAAGGCGGAGGAGCTCGTCGCGGCCGGGAAGGCCTACAAGGAAGGCGACGGCCGTCCTCTATCAGGGTCGAGCCGGGCCGGACGGTCGCCTATGACGACATGATCCACGGCCGGATCACGGTCGAGACCGAGGCGATCAAGGACCAGGTCCTGATCAAGTCCGACGGCTCGCCGGCCTACAATTTCGCCTGCGTCGTGGACGACAGCCACATGGGGGTCACCCATATCCTGCAGCGGCGACGACCACATCAGCAACACGCCGAAGCAGATCCTTTTCTACGAGGCCTTCGGGCTCGAACCGCCGAAGCTCGGCCACATGCCCCTCATCATGGGGCCGGACGGGGCCAAGCTCTCGAAGCGCCACGGCGGGGTGTCCGTCGAGGAATACAAGCGGGAGGGCTTCCTGCCCGAGGCCCTGGTCAATTACCTCGTCCTCCTCGGCTGGATGCCCCGGGACGGCCGCGAGGTCATGCCCCTCGATGAGGCCGTCAAGCTCTTCGAGATCAAGGAGATGAACGACGTCCAGGCCAAGTTCGACCTCCAGAAGCTCCGCTGGCTGAACAGCGAATACATCATGGGCAAGCCGGACAGAGAGCTCCTGCCCCTCGTCAAGGGCCGGCTCGCCGCGGCCGGGCTCGACACGTCCGGCATCGCGGACGATTATATCGCCAAGGTCCTCGGCCTCTACAAGGTCCGGATCAAGACGCTGAGCGATTTCCCGGCCATGACGGACTGTTTCTTCCGCGACGATTACAGCCTTGAAGAGGAAGGGAAGGCCTCCCTGGAAAAGCCCGAGAGCCGCGCGCTGCTGGAGGCCCTGGCCGGGCGCCTGGCCGGGCTCGAACCCTTCACCCACGCCCGGATCGAGAAGGTTTTCCGGGATCTCATCGAGGAGCGGAAGATCAAGGCCGGCCTGGTCATCCACCCGGCCCGGATGGCCGTCAGCGGGAAGACCAAGGGGGCCGGGCTGTTCGAGATGATGGAGGTCCTCGGCCGGGACCGCGTGCTGGAGCGTTTGAGGAGAGCCGCCCATGGATGAGACCCCAAAGCCCAAGACCAATTTCATCCGTGACATCATCGACGAGCATCTCCGCAACGGCCGGTTCACGAAAGTCCGGACCCGCTTCCCGCCCGAGCCCAACGGCTACCTCCATATCGGCCACGCCAAGTCGATCTGCCTGAACTTCGGCCTGGCCAGGGACTACGGGGGTCTGTGCAACCTCCGGATGGACGACACGAACCCCGAGACCGAGGAGATCGAATACGTCGATTCGATCAAGGAGGACATCCGCTGGCTCGGCTTCGACTGGGAGGACAGGGAGTTCTACGCCTCCGACTATTACGAGCAGCTGTACAAGTGGGCGGTCGAGCTCGTCAAGAAAGGCGTGGCCTACGTCTGCGATCTGAACGTGGAGGAGGTCCGCGCGTACCGGGGAACGGTCAACAAGGCCGGCAAGGAAAGCCCCAACCGGAACCGCTCCGTCGAGGAGAACCTCGACCTCTTCGCCCGGATGAGGGCGGGGGAGTTCCCCGACGGGTCGAAGACGTTGCGGGCGAAGATCGACATGGCCCAACCGAACATGCTCATGCGGGACCCGCTGATGTACCGGATCCGCCGCGAACACCATTACCGGACGGGCGACGCCTGGTGCATCTACCCGACCTACGATTGGGCCCACGGCCAGAGCGATTCGATCGAGGGCGTCACCCACTCGATCTGCACCCTGGAGTTCGAGGTCCACCGGCCGCTCTACGACTGGTACCTCGACCAGCTCGGGCGTCCACCATCCCCAGCAGATCGAATTCGCCCGGCTCAACCTGAGCCACACGGTCCTCAGCAAGCGGCGGCTGCTCGAGCTCGTTGAGGGCGGGCTCGTCAGCGGCTGGGACGACCCCCGGATGCCGACGATCTCCGGGTTCCGGCGGCGCGGCTACACTCCCGAGAGCATCCGGCAATTTCGCCGACATCATCGGCGTCGCCAAGGACAACAGCATCGTCGACATGCCGTTGCTCGAGATGTGCGTCCGGGAGCACCTCAACAGGACGGCGCCGCGGATGATGGCGGTCCTGAGGCCGCTCAAGGTCGTCATCACCAACTATCCGGAGGGGAAGGTCGAGGAGTTCGAGGCCGTCAACAACCCCGAGGACCCGGCCGCCGGGACGCGGAAAGTCCCGTTCGGCCGCGAGATCTGGATCGAGCGCGAGGACTTCATGGAGGACCCGCCCCCGAAGTTCTACCGTCTGGCGCCGGGACGGGAGGTCAGGCTGCGCTACGCCTATTTCCTCAGATGTCAGGACGTCGTCAAGGACGCGGCCGGAAACGTCGTCGAGCTTCGCTGCACCTACGATCCCGCGACGAGGGGAGGGGACGCGCCTGACGGCCGGAAGGTCAAGGCCACCCTGCACTGGGTTTCCGCGGCCGCACGCCGTGGACGCCGAGGTCCGGCTGTACGATACGCTGTTCACGGTGAGGGACCCGGCGAACGTCCCGGAAGGCGAGGACTGGAAAACCACCCTGAACCCGAAGTCCCTCGAGGCGCTGAAGGACGCCAAGATCGAACCCGCGCTGAAGGACGCCGTGCCCGAGAGCCGCTGGCAGTTCGAGCGGATGGGCTATTTCGTCGCGGACAGGCGCGATTCCAAGCCGGGGCGGCCGATCTTCAACAGGACGGTGACCCTGCGCGACGAGTGGGCGAGGATCGTCAAGGCCGGGAAGGGCGACGCAGATATTTCTCGAACCAGCCGACGACCCGGTTGAGGACGTCGAGCCTGTGTTTCTCTTCGCGGGGGCCGTGCCCTTCCCTGGGGTAAACCACTAGCTCCGTGTCCACGCCGTATCGCCTGAGCCCGCGATGGAACTGGGAACACTGTCCGACCGGGTCGGTCGTATCGTTCTCCCCGCAGAGGAGGAGCGTCGGCGTCTTGACCTTTTTGACATACGTCACCGGCGACCGCGCCGTGAACAGGGGCAGGTTCTCGTAAGGATTGCCCAGGGCCCAGGTGTCCCCGATGTTGATGCCCGGCGCCTCGGAGCCGTATTCGAAGGCCAAGTCCGTCATGGGCGCGCCAGAGACCGAGGCTTTGAAAAGCGTCGTCTGCGTCACCGCCCAGGCCGCCATGTAACCGCCGTAGGACCAGCCGCCGATGCCGATGCGGTCGGGGTCGGCGAGTCCCTTCTTGATCAGCCAGTCCGCGCCGGCCATGACGTCCTTAAAATCTCCGCCGCCCCAGTCGAAACGGTTGACGACCATGAAATCGTAGCCGTAGCCCGTCGAACCGCGGATGTTCGGGGAGAGAACGACGAAGCCTCGCGCGGCCAGGAGTTGGGCCCAGGCGTCGAAACGGTCCGTCCAGGCGCCGGTCGGGCCGCCATGGACGAGGATGACCGCGGGGAGCCTGGCCGCGGATGACGCACCCTCGGGCCTGAGGAGGGCGGCTTCTATTTCCTTTTTATCAAAGCTCGGGTAGCGGACGATCTCAGGTTTGAGGAGTTTGACGTCGTCCCAGTCCTTGTTGAAATGGCTCACCTTCTCGGCGTGTCCGGCAGAGGGGGCGACCCAGAGTTCGGGGGCCTGGGTCGCGGATTCGCCGGCAAACGCCAGCCCGTTCTTCCCCTTGACGTAGGAGCCGACCAGGAGCGACGGCGTCCACTCGGACCTTTCGGCCTTCCCGTCGCTCGTCACGGTGAAGAACGCGTTGCCGAATCCCGTGGAGACGGCCGCGAAGAACCTCCCCGCATCCTCCCAGAGATAAGCGCCGATGGGCCGGTCGATCGAATGCGAGGTGAGGTTCCTGGCCTCGCCGCCGCTGAGCGGCCGGACGATGAGGTCGTGAGGATCGGGTCCGTCGCCCCGCGATCCGATATACGCCAGCATCTTGCCGTCGGCCGAAACCTTGAGGCCGGAGAAGGGGCCGGCCGGAGCCGCGAAGAGCGTCATCTTGCCGTCGGCCGCGCTCACCCGGTAGATCTTTTCCGAAAAAAGCTCTTCCCGCGGATCATCCGTGGCGGCCACGATGAGCGATTCCCCCTGGGGGGTCCAGACGTATTCCGATATCCGCCACGCCCCTTGGATGAGCGTTTTGATGGTCTTGGACTCGACCTCGATGACCTGGAGGAGCGTGCGGGCCTCGGGCTTTCCGATGATCCTGGCGTCGTCCTTATCCTTTTCTTTCTTCTCTTCCTCGTCGGTCTTCGGGGACTGTCGTCTCGAAGACGAGCCGTTTCCCGTCCGGGGCCCATTCGAACGAAGAGATCCCGGTCTTGCTCTCGGTGATCGCCCGGGCTTCGCCGCCGTCGACTGGGATCAGATAGATCTGGTTCTCGCCGTCCCGGTTCGAAAGGAAGGCGAGGGTCCGGCCGTCCGGCGACCAGCGGGGCCGTGTATCGGACTTGGCCGACGCTGTGAACTGACTGAGGGCGCGGCCCGGGAAGTCGTAGACCCAGATGTCCCGGCGTTGGCCGGTGGGTTTGGCCGGCTCTGAGACCACCATGGCGACGCGATTTCCGTCCGGCGAAAGGCGAAGGTCTCCGATCGACCATCGTTTGATGGCGATCTCGGGAGTGAGGGGTTTGGAGGGAGCGGCAATGATTTCCTTCGCGGTTCCTCCGTGAGAGGGAAGAGCCGCTAAAACCGCGATGGCCAAAGCGGCCATGATCAGGGTTCCGGATCTGCGGGGATTGGAACCTGGAGTTGTTGGAGTTGAGGATCATATCGACCTCCTAAAAGAAGCCTCTGGTCGCCGGGAATCCGGCGGTCCCGGACCCTATTTTACATTTATTTTGGGTTCATGTAATATGAAGGAACTCGCGTGCCTGTAGCTCAGTTGGATAGAGCGTTGGACTCCGGATCCAAAGGTCGGAGGTTCGAATCCTCTCAGGCACGCCATTCTTGTTTTCTTGGAACCCCTTCGCCGAGAATGAACAGGACATCGAAGGGTTTTTTCCAAGAAATGAAGAGATCACCGTTCCTGATGGCGGCCCGGTCGACGAGGGCGCTGAGGATGGCTGCCTTCCCCTCTAGGTCGGCGGCCAAGTAGGTCTTCTTGAAGTCCTTGAGGAGGTCGATGATGGCCGAACCTTCCTCCCGGTACTTCACGTTATAGCGGCCCAGCTTCTCGATGTCGGCCTGAATGTTCCTTAGGTCCTGCTGGATCATGGCCTGCTTCTCCAGGTATTGCTCCTTCGTGATGGTGCCGTCCAAACGGTCTTGATAAAGCAGGTTAATATGATTCGTCTTCCGCGTCTCTTCTGAGCGCAGCCGTTGTAACTCCCTCTTGTCGCTTGCCTGCTGGTCGGTGTGGGATCTTTTCAACCCCTCCCTGATCTTCTCGGCGATGGCCTTGTCGATATACAGTTTTCCCAGGTTCTCGGCGAACATCCGGTCGATATCTCCCTCGCGGAAATAGTCTTGGGGGCAGTTCCTGTCCTTGGAGTGCGTGCACTTATAGTAGACGTAGTGGCCGCTCTTGTGTGCGCCTGATTTCTCCTCCGCCGTCATGGCGGTGTGGCAGTATCCGCAGCGCAGGAATTTCTTGAAGACGAAGTTCTTCTTCGAGGCCGGCCTCGCATAACTCTGGTTCTCGCTGAGGCGGGCCTGGACCCGGTTAAATAAATCGATCGATATTAATGGCTTATGATTGCCCTTGAACACCTGCTTGTCCCAACGGATCGAACCACAATAGAACGGATTCTTGAGGATGACCTCGAGCCCGTAGATGCTCATGGGCGCGTTCGGGTTCTTGGACGTGGACCGTTGACGGAGGCCGCGCCGGTTCAGCTCGTCACGGAGGGATGCCAGGGAATAGCCGCCCTTCGCGTACAATTCAAAGGCGAGTTGCACGACCGGCGCCTTCACGGGATCGACGGCGACCGTCCGTTTCTGGCCGTCGGCGGTGACGACGTTCTGGTATCCGACAGGGGCCTTCGACGGGAAGATCCCGCTCCTTGCCTTCTCCATCATGCCCATCTTGGCGTTCGCGGCCCTCCGCATGTTGTCGAAATAAGCGATGTTGCCGAACATCAGGAAGGTGAACTTTTCCATGGGATCGGAGTTCTTGCTGATGATTTTGTTCTGGTCGACGATGAAAACGCTGAGGCCGCCCTTCTGGATGAGGTTGTGGATGGTGTTCAGGTCCTCGGGATTCCGCGTGATGCGGTCGATGGCGTAGGCGATGAGGACGTCGGGCTTGTATTCGACGATGAACTGGATGAGCTCGCGGAATTGCTTCCTCGCCTCTGACGTCTTGGCCGATTCCGAGACGTTGAACTCCCTGACGACCTCGATGGATTTCCGTTGGGCGGCTTCTCGGAGCGATCGGAGTTGGGCGTCCGGCGAATAGCCGGACGACTGGTCAACCGATGAGACGCGGACCCAGATGACGCCCTTCATTTCTTCTTCCCCTTGATCTTCTTGAGGATTTCGGCGAGGCCGCCGAGATTGTCGATGCCAGGTTCCTCGAGGGATTCCTGGAGGTTACGCCTGGATATTTTCACGAGTTGTTCCCTATCCCTCCGGGCGTCAGCGACCTTGTACGATGGTTTCTGCTTCTTTCCCATTTTAACCATACGAGTATTATACGTCTTTTTTATTCTGAAGCAGACAGCGTGATGGGAAACAGCTATTTGGAAAGAAACGCTATTTTTTACATTCTTCAGCAGTACGCCAATGGCCCTTTTCGGATTCGATTAGCCTTTTTTCGAAGTCGGAATCTGTTCGCTTAATAATAGGTTCAAACTCAGGGATCAGGCGGATGAGTTCTTTCCTATATTCATCGTAAATGCCGATCACCTTGGCAATATGACCAATTAATGAGCTTATATAGGTCCCGACTGTACCTTTTGTTTTTTCACTCCCATTAAAACTGATCGCCCGACCAGAAAGTTCAGCGAGTTTCCTCGCCACAAAGGCCTTACTAAAACGGACCTTTTTCCGCGTTTTACTTTTTATCTTTGGAGTCCTGCTCATAAATGTCGTTTAATATTATACTCCGAAACGATCCGTAGCCAAAAAAGGGTTTGGGGGATCGTTTTAAGGCATCGTCTCTAGCAATTCTTGGCCCTACGGGCCCTCAGAAGCTTCACATCTGGGCGTGCATTGTGGGCAGATTCTGGGGAAAGCACAGAAAATGCGCTCGAGGGGGCCAGGGGGCAGAAAAGGGGGATTTCTGTTCTGGGGCGCATAGGCATTCCAGGGGCACGCGGCTAAACCTGCGCCCAGGCGCCTCATGCATTCTCGCCGAATGACTCGATCAGTCCTTTTAGCACGAGGATATGCGACTGATCTCCCTTCGTAAGGTCGACGAACAGCTTCTTGAGGGAAGGGTCCGTAATTTTAATGGACGTCCCCAGGTGGATTCTTTCGAACCTCTTTTCGAACTCGAGCATTTTCTTGAGGCACTCCAGAAGAGGGACTTTGCCGTGCTCGAGCGACGCGTGGAACATCTTGGACTCTTCGAATCCTTCCCTAGCATCGTTGTCATCTATCGTGATTCCGGAGAACACGTCAGGCATCTCGTCATAATACGTCTTGCCCCTGCGGAGAACATTGGCGTGGTTGACTTCCTCTTTCGCCAGTGTTTTGAGCCGTGTAGCGATGGGCGGGTCTCCGGAGCGCTCGGCGATCGTTTCATAAAGCTTCGAGATCTGAGTTTCGAACTCCACGCCCAGGTCGAGGAATTTTGGGATGTTCATTCCTGACCTCCGTTCTACGAGTTCATCACTCACATGATGACCATCTGTTTCAAGGATCCGGGGCCATGCCCGGGCCCAGTCACCTCATTTGTCCTTTGCTGCCCCGATTCTACTGCTATGCCGACGGCGACGCAACGGGCGGATTCGTGATCGTTGGGTCATTGCGGCATGCGACCTAATCCGGGAAAAATGGTCCACCGAAAATGTTAATTTTTTCGTCCCCAGAGGCCCCCAGATGGTTCAGATCTAGGCATACCCTGTGCCCGGTGCTGGAGAAGCCCAGAAAATGCGCTAGAGCGCGCGAGAGGGGCCTTCTGCAGGCATGGGAGAGGCAAACTACCAGTTGCAATGTTTGAAGAAGAGGACCTTCCGCCACAGGGACTGGGCTTAGATGTACTCCCAGACGATTATCCATTTTGGCGAACAGCTGGGGGAACCTGTTTAAGTGCGAAGAAGGGATTTGCCCAAAATAGCGTACACTCCCACTTCTTAGAATCTGTTCTTTCTTATCGCCTTGTCGATGACGATTTAATAAAGAAGGTCCCCCTCTCACTTGACGCCGACTCGAAAACGAGGCTGATCAGGCTTCCTATATAGTATTTGACAGCTGGGTACCGTCCGCTTTCTGGCTTACACTTCCTTAAGTGCTACCACGTTTCTCGGTTATCTGCTTTTCTCCTTCTTCCTTGCCGCGGCGCTTCCTTAGGTTAGTGATCGCCTTTCCCCCAAACCAAATTGCGTTGAGGAGACCGGCTAAAAGTCCGGGTCGCCAGACGTCACCTATCGTATGAAGTTGCCTGCCAAAAACAATAAAGGCAATCAAAGTGAGGGCGGTCGGTACAAACTGGGATCGGCTAAAAAAGGCAAATGCTAAATCGGGCCAGGTTCTGCCGATCGCTTCCCTACCAGAGAAAGGCGGATATTCGCCCTCATACGGAGCCCCTTCTTCACCATAGTCACTTTGCATTGATGGAGTGGAAGTCTGTCCTTTGGAAGTGAGGGTTGAATCTGCTTTGGGGACCAAGGAGGAAGGGGGAACTGTACTCATATCTGAACTTGGAGCATCAACTATCTCTTCATAAAATCGCCGCCTTACAGCCATCTTCAGAGTCCTAATCCCTCAGCAATTCGTTCAGCCTTTTTCCACATAAGATCGATAGAAGAATGAAGAAGCTGGGGAACATCCTTTTGTGCTAGGTCAGTGGTCTTGTAATAGTCAATATCCAAAAACAGCCCACACTTGTCAAAATGGTCGGATCCGAACTGAAAGTACTGAGTTGCCTCCTGTTTATGGATCGGCCCGCCGAGCACCCGCACTTCGAAGCCCGCCTCTTTTAGCACAACGGTGAACATTAAATCTTGTTCATTTCCACCGAACAGGGACCGCGCTTTCTCTGCGAAAAGAACTTCATACATTTTTTTGTTAATATCATCGAATGACTTTGAGGATGGAATAAAAACCTTCGTTCGAGTACCGAATCTTGTTGGAGTGGGGAGTTTATAATGAGGATTCTTTAATAGGAGTTTCCAAAAGACAGAGGCTTTATCCACGAAAAAATTCTGGGTTTCTGGGTTGAAGACCACATATCCTGAACTCCTATAACCTACGAATCCTCCTTCTTTTATGATCTTTTGTGGATCGTCTCTAAAGTTAACGACGTTCGCGTCTATGCTCCAATGGGGAAGAAAATTCTCCTCCTGTCGGATATAGTCCGCAACGTACCCTCTGACATCTAAGAATGCTCCGGAGGCGTCATATCGAACCTCAAGGACATGTTCGGCGATCATCACTTTATCTCGTCCTTTTTCACTCATGCTTAGCTCCTGTGAGACTTCCACGCCCCCCGGCCCACCGCTGGTCTAGCTCCTAAAATCGCCCGCTTCTAAACCCAAGTTTTATTTTTTCTGCTCGTTATACTTGGGTTGGCTTCGGGAAACCATGTTCTGTTCCTTCTCTTATGCATCTCGGATGGATGAAACCTGTTCGATATGGACCTTCTCTCCCGGAATTTTGCCGTTGTCTAGATGTTCCTGAATCCGATCTTGCAAACGACCCCGCTTCGCAATACCTACGTAATTCGTCTTGCCCATCTCTGTCTGAATCTTATACACCGCAGGTTTGTCGTCCTGGAGTTTGCCGGCACCGGTCTTATTAAATCTCACAGCCCTAGTTGGCATTTCTCTTCTCCTTGTCGGTTTTATGGCCATCGCCCCTATTTAGCAGGATCGGCGTAGAGTTTAATTACCCCTTATATTCTCGATTCTACCGCTGACCTTGGCGACGATGCAAGCCCTCATCGAACGCCTATCCCGGACGAGGCGCGATCATCCGCCTTCCACGGCGTCTTTTTGATCATCGGGATCATGCCCTATGAACAGGACCTCTGACCCCTCAGCGCCTCGATCATATGTCCGCGGTCACTGGATTCCATGGCCCCCTGGTTCTCTTGGAACAATTTGCAGGCTTTGCGTTGCTCTTAGCACGCGTAGTAATTCAGTCCCTATCTCTCTTGCTATCGTATTTGCTTCAGATAGCCCAACAGGGAAATATACTCTATCAACATCCAGATGAGTAATGTTTTTGCCTAATCCAACCTCCGCCGCCATTTCGTGAATCAGGTCAAGTCTCTTAGCATCTCTTTGCTTCCAACCGGTAGGGTTATTCAATCCTTCGTTGTTAAGCATGCTAAAGTATTCATGCCAAAGGTCCCTAACCGTCTTCTTGTTATAAAAAACCACATCAATCATATTTAAGGAGCGTACTATTTCATCGGAAACAATTTGATGCCTTGTAGACATTAGACTGCCAAAAATAACTTGCTTTTGCCGTCTTTTTTCTTTTCTGTCCTGCAACCACATCGAGATCAAAACTGCAACAAGAGGAGAAAGTAGAATGGCGAACAAATTAATTGTATTCATCGTCACCTCCCATATCGGCTGTTTCATCTTAATGCTAATGTCACATACAACATTAAGCATTTCTTGCTCCCCACGGCGCCTCACTAATTCGGAAACTCCCGAGCCAACTCGTCCATAACTTTCGAGTATCCTTTTTGAACATAAGCATAAAGGGTATTGGGAGCAATAACGATACCTCTTCTCATAGGGCTACCCGCTTGTTCATCCCAACAGAAGTAACGTACTAATTTTGGGAAAAACTTAATAACCCTTTCAAACCCTTGATCAGCAAAACAATACTCCAAAAAATCTCGCACACAACCAGTTACCATATCAGCAAGTTGAAGGAATTGGTTATGATTAGTTTTTCCATAGTAGAGATTCTGAGACATGCCCTTTTTGATAAACGGTCCGCAATAATGCCTATTACCTTCTAAATCAACTCCCTCATTAACTCCCTTTGCATAACAATCAGCTATTGTGTCGGAATCTTCCTTAATGAAGTCAATAAAGAGACCATGCGGATTTTCGACGCCTTCCAAATTCTGTGCAACCCGTTGCAATAAATTAACAAAGCACCTTTGATATGAAGTCGTCGGTTTGTATTTGTTCAGCAAACGTATGATGGAACTCGAATATAGGACCACCCCATATTCTTTTTTTGTAAGTACGCTTAGAAGTTCCATTCTTAGTTCGTCAGCATTCTTAATAAGATAATTCAACTTACCCGATTCGTCCCGGTTCTTATAAAACTCTTTTAAACCCTTCAAATTCCATTTGACCGGATGTTGAGATGTTATCTTGTACTTGGCTTTTACAGCCACTATGTCCCTTTCAAGTTCTTTTTCTTTTTGGACCGGAATGACGTATCCACAAATCATATACATTTCTGTGCTAGACAAGTTCCATAAAAAGGAGAAACTTGTATCATCAAGATAGATATTTTTAGAAGCCACTTTCGCCGGCATTCCATGCCTCACTTGTCCGTACCCGTCAACTCCAACTGCTCCGACCTATCTTCCTTGAACCGCTCGGCCTTTTTGAACGTCACCCCTCCTTTTCCCCCCGTCTTCCTACGCCTCTGCTGGCCGTTCTCGTGCCGAGCTAGGGCGTTGTATAGACCGCCCGCCAAGGCTTATTTTTAGTCTCTGACTTTGCAGGACCAACTAGAATAAGCGTCGCCCTTATACCTATTATTCTCCCAATTGAGCGGCTGCAGATTGCTCAAATCGTCCGTTCCCCCCTTTGAGACTGGCTTGATATGGTCGATTTCCCATCCCCATTGTTCTTGTTTGCCATACCTCTGTCTCAGCATGCTCGCGCCACAGACATCCTTTCGGAAATTTATATAACCTGGTTCCGGCGTTCCCTTTTGCCAGACGGCTTCAATCGTGGCCTTGTCAAAAGATTTCCCATCAGACTTCGTGTTGAAATCTCTCATATTGCCTACCCCGTTACTGAGATTTCCATTCTGCATTATAAGAACTTTTTCTTGACTTTTTGTTTTGGCTGGCGAATCATTGCATTGGCTTTCTTGTGCGGGCTGGGGAAAGCCCCCACCTTTTTGGTTCCCATCAACCCCCCTTTTGCTAACTACAGCCCGCACTTCCGCTGGTCGTTCTCCGGTGGCACACTTCCCCGTTCATAGATTTTGCTGGTTGTCGCGGACTGGTCACCACGACTACCTTTTTCCTCCCGTCGTCCCAGGAGATTACCAGATCATGTTTCTTCAATACTGCTTGGAGCGAGCGGTTTTCTACGAACTTCTGAAGGTGATCTGTTATTATGAAAAGGCCGAGCTTTACCTGTCCTTGATCGATGCGCTCGGTATGCTCCTTCTTTTCCTCCGTTGTTATCAAACCCGTAGGGAAGGCTTCCGCCAGCTTCTCCGTTCTTGTCGGACGTTCTATCATTGAAACAACTCTAGATGTTCACTAGCCTTCCTGGACAGCCTCCGGATTCGGCGCCGGAGTCCCTTCATATCTGAATCCAAATCCATTTTGCTGAAGGACCTTGAGACAAGCCTCAACGACGTCCTTATCGTAGAGGACACCGACATTCTGCGATATCTCCTCGAGGGCCTTGGCCGTCCCAAGAGCCGGCCGGTAAGGCCTGTGGGACGACATGGCTTCAACCACGTCCGCGACCCCCAATATTTTCGCTTCGAGGAGAATCTCATTGCCCGATATCCCAAAGGGATATCCGGATCCGTTCAGCCGTTCATGGTGTTGCAAGACAGTCAGGGCGACCGGCCACGGCAGCTCTATCGACTTGATCAAATCGTACCCAATCTTGGGATGGGTCCTGATCAGTTGGAATTCAACCTCAGACAGACGAGTCGGCTTGGCGAGGATTTCCGCTGGGATCGCGATTTTCCCTATATCGTGGATAAGTCCGGCGAGGCGGAGCCCGTCAATCCTGTCCGTCGAAAGCCCCAACTCTCCGGCTATCGCCCGGGCCAGGTCGGCGACGCGCTGCTGGTGATTGACTGTATAAGGGTCCCTTATTTCGAGCATTCTCTCGATAACCTGAACCATTGTTCCCGTGGTCTTGCGCAATGCTTTCAAGGTGCTATTCAGCTTATTTTCAAGCTGTTTGTGCTCCGAAATATCCCACAGATACGCTCGCGTTCCTTTAATCTCATTATTGTCCTTAAACGGAACAGCCGCGACTTCGAGGAATATGACAGCGCCGTCCTTCTTGACTCCTCTGAACTCATATCGAGCGGGAGCATCATTGCCGGCCACTCGCTCTTTATGATACTTCATCACCCTTTCGACGTCATCGGGGTGAACAAGCGTTCCTATAGATTGCTTTTCCATTTCACTTGAGGAGTAGCCGAAAGTGGCGGCATACTTCTTATTGAAATATTTGGCCCGTCCTTCTCTATCATCAATCGAAATGGCGATCCCAGCCTCTTCGACGAGATCTTTATAGAGTTTTTCAATTTTCATTTGGCTCCCTCTGTTCTGGCGTTGGGCCAGGCGGCTTTCGACAAAGAAAAATCGAGCGCATTCATAACAATACCAGATGACACAGCCTGACCCACGACCCCTCCTCGCGCTTCCCGCCTCTCCGCGTCTGTTCCTGGGTTCATCTCTATCGATTCGGACGCCCCCGCAGAATGGGCAGATTCGGGAGAAACCTTTACGGCTGATGGTGTCGGGCGTGCATTCATCTCTCACTCGGTTTCCGCGTCTGTCTCACTACGAGGCCGAGGACTGTTGCCCGGGCCTCCCCGCCTCGTACTAGCCTGATAGCTCGATAATAAGCCTTCGATAGGGATTACCCCTTCCGCTAATAAAGACCGCGAAAATCGTTAAAAGTTCTTAGCCCGCCTTTTTTTATTTTCCCCTTTTCTCCGCCTTTGCTAGCCGTTCTCGGGCTGGGTTAACGGATTGGTATGGGCCAGCTCTAGCAGTCTTCCTTCTGCTCCGGCCTCGGGTGGACGAAACGCTTGTCAAGGGTCACGGGGTGTTTGGCCGCGACGCGCTCCGCATACTTGCTCTTGGGCAGGCGGCCGGCCTTCCAGAGGACGATGTAGACGAGGTCGCAGAACAGGCCCTTGTCAACCAAAATGCGAATTCGCTCGTATAAGAATATGGAAAGCAAGGAGATATACGCATGAAACGAGTTTGCTTCGGCGTGGCGATCCTGCTCGCTCTCGTCTCCGTAGCCATATTCATGATGGTCATCGGCCGCGTCCCGGCTGACCTGCAAGCACAGCAGCCGGGAACCGCCCTCGGCGGCGCGTCAAGTGACGAGCGATGGGCAAAGGTCAGCGAACTGATTTCGTCCGGACTGGAACAGAGGAATATTCCGTCCGTCTCGATCGCCGTCTCCCGTAAGGGCCGCGTGATCTGGGAGCAATCGTTCGGATGGGCGGATCGCGAGAAGCATATCAAGGCCTCCCCGGACACGGTTTATTCCCTGGCTTCGACCACAAAACCGATGACCGCGACCGCGCTCATGATTCTCGTGCGCGCGGGAAAGGTCAACCTCGACGCCCCGGTCGAACGTTATCTCGGTCCGGGTCAATTGACGGTCTACGAAGGACGCGCAGCGGACGTCACGGTCCGGCGGCTCCTCCATCACACGGCGGGATTGCCGCAGCATTTCAACTACTTCTACGCGGATGAACCCGACCGGCCGCGGCCGCTGGAGGAGACAATCCGGCGCTTCGCCATCATCGTCCGGCCGCCCGGCGAGGAATTCCAATACGCGAATCTGGGATATGCCATGATCGGGCACATCATCTCTCGCGTCTCGGGGAGGCCTCTTGCCGAGTTCATGAGGGAGGAGGTCTATCAGCCTCTCGGCATGACGGCAACGGTGTTCGATCCGGACCTCCATAGTCCTGGGAACATCGCGGTTGAGTACGATAATCGAGGGGCGGTCGTCCCCTTCCATACATGTGATACGCCGGGGGCAGGATACGGCTATACGAGTGTCCATGATCTCATCCGGTTCGGGATGTTTCATCTCAAGGATCATGTGAGGGGCCAGCGGCCGGTTCTCGACGATGCCACGATCGACCGCATGCAGACGGAGAAGGACGGCGCCCGGCATAGAGCCGGCGGAAGCGAATGCTATGGATTAGGCTGGTTTGCAGGGGAAGCGAATAACGGCTTACGGACGGTTTGGCATGAAGGAGGCTGGACGGGCGCCAGTGCCATGCTGAAGCTTCTGCCCTCCGAAGACATCGCGGTCGCCGTGCTTGATGAACGTGTTCGACACCGAATTCGTCAACCGGGTGACCGAAGAAACGACTCCGCGCCATGCTCCCGGACTACGCGAAGCCCGAAAAGCCCGGCGGCCGATCGTGTCGCGGCCTCCGCGCCGCCGTCGTTCGACCTGCCGACGGGAACATATTCGGCGAGATCAGGACGTTCGAGCGAGCCATTCCTATCGTCCTGGAAAAACGGACAGCGGAGAACTGGTCCCTCGGCGACCCGGATCCTCCCGACCTGTACGCAGCTGCCCGCGATCGTTCCCCGCGCACCTGGCAGCTCCTGATCTTTTGCCGGTCCCTCGGCGACCAGGATCGAGATCCTCACAACGTCGTGCTTGACCTCGGTTGGTCGGCGATGAGCTCGTGCGGACCGCGTCTGCCATGACGCTGGGTGGACTGCCCGGGATCGCGGATCAGCGGATGCACTTCAGCCTTCCGTACCGTGTGTCCTGAAGCGGGCCTGGGATGGATGAAGCGCTTGTCGAGCGTCACGGGGTGCTTTGCGGCGACGCGCTCGGCGTACTTGCTTGAAAATCTCAATTCAAGGGCGGTACATTAAGGAAGCGGTCACTCTTACGGTTATCCTATATAAATTGAACGTATATTTGAATTTTATGCCGATCGCCTGGAAGCCACAGGAAGTCAATGGCACTATGATATATCCGGCGTAACCTTGAGAGGTGATCCTTTGTATATTATATCTATGGTGTTCTTCTACATCGCGCCAGGCCCTTGGACCCAATTATGGGCATTTTGAGGACCGCCTGAATCCACAGGTCGACACGGAGGAAAAAGAATGACAAAGAAAATGACGATCGCAGCGATCATCACCTTGACTCTTGCCTCCGTCATTCCCCAAAATTGCGCCGGACGCAAGGCCACCCGTTCGGCTGATGAATTGGTGGGCCTCTGGAAAGCAACCGGCGGTTCGGCCCCGATGCGAGCGGTCCGCTGATCATCCAGAGGACGTCGAGCGGTTGGATCGCCGATTTCCTCGGCGGTATCTTTCCAGTACGTTCCGAGGGGACGGAGATGAGCTTCGATCTGCCGAACGGAGAGGGCTCATTCAAGGGCCGAATGCAGAAGGGCGAATGCAGCATTGCCGGGCATTGGACTTCTGGCAAATCCCCCACTAACGGATTCTTTTTTGCGGTCCCCGTGGTGCTCAAAGCCGATGGACCAAATCGTCTGCGGGGAACCGTGGCGCCGCCCGACGACAACTTCACGATCTACTTGATGGTGCAGAAACGGGCTGACGGATCACTGGGCGCATTCCTGCGCAACCCCGAGCGGAACATCGGCGTGAAGTACGACGTCGACCATATCGTCTGCGATGGCAAGGCTGTGAAGCTCATCGGCAAGCGTGCAGGGCAGAAACAGGAGAGCGTGCTTCTGAGCGGCGTTTACGACCGAGACAGCCAGGCATTGTCCATATTCTTTCCCAATCAAAGCGCAAGCTACGATTTCAGGCGTGACAGTGATCAAAGCGGCTTCTATCCTCGTGGCAAGAACCCGGGACATTACGTCTACCGTCCGCCGCTCGCCCGCGATGACGGCTGGCCCACGGGAACGCTGGAAGAGACGGACATCGATCGCGCGGGCATCGAGAAGTTTATCCAGATGATCATCGACATGCCGATAGAGTCCGTCACAGACCCCAGAGGTTCACGGCATTCTGATCGCGCGGCATGGCAAGCTGGTACTGGAGGAATATTTCCATGGCGAGCACCGGGACAAAATGCACGATACGCGATCCGCAGCGAAAAGCCTGACGGCAACGATCGTAGGCGCCGTGATCCAGGCCGGCGCTCCACTCAAGCTGTCGACGCCGGTCTACGAGATCATGAACGGCGGGGTCTTCCCCAAAGACTTAGATCCGCGGAAGCGGGCCATGACCTTGGAGCACCTGTTGACCATGTCATCCGGGTATTTCTGCGATGATCGGAATCCCGAGGCGCCCGGGAACGAAAACACTATGCTCGATCAGACCGACGAGCCTGACTACTACCGCTATACGCTGAAAGTCCCGATGGCCGTCGGCGCCGGGGGAGAAGGCCGTCTATTGCAGCATCAACCCAAACCTCGCCCTCGGGGTGGTAAGCCGCGCGACGGGGGAATCTCCGATGGACACGTTTGACCGGCTGCTCGGGGCCCCGATGAAGATCACCCGTTACTCGTGGCTGATGGATCCGGCCGGGCCATCCCTATGGCGGCGGCAGCGTGTCGTTTCTGCCGCGCGACTTCATGAAGCTCGGTCAGCTCATGCTCAACGGCGGAACATGGCAGGGGCGCAGGATCCTCAGCGCCGACTTCGTGGCCCGTGCGTCTGCGCCTTTGCGCGACCTGATAAGAATTCAGTATGGGTTCCTCTGGTGGAGCATCGTTTATCCCTACAAGGATCGGACCGTCCGCGCTTTTTTCGCCGGCGGCAACGGCGGTCAAGGGGTCATGGTGATTCCGGAGCTTGGATCTCGTCATCGCCACATATGGCGGAAACTACGCCAGCCGGGTCGGGCTCCACATTCAACACGATTTCGCGCCCAATTATATCCTGCCGGCTGTGCGGGAGCCGGGGGACGACAAGAATGCGCCCGTGATTCAACGCGACTTCGTCACTCCCTATGGCCTACCCGTTCCAGAGAAGAAAACTGATCACAACCGGCCTTCGAGGGTCCAGTAACGGATACGCGGGAAGAAAAAGGAAATTCCTATCCGCCACAGGGAGAAATGCGTATGCGGCGACTTGTGAAATTTGCTCTAACATTAACAACCGCTCTTGTTGTTGCGTGCGCACTTGACACTGCGGCGGATGGCGCACGGGCGCAGATCGAGACGGCCGTCGCTCGCAGACTTGAAGCGACCAGAACTCAAAACATCGATGCTTACATGGCGGAGATTCCGGACGACTTCGCAATCCAAGATGGTTCTGGCCACGTCATCACGAAAGAGCAACTGCGCGCCAACACGCTTCGCGACTGGAGCATCATTCCACGCACGCTATCCATCAGCGAAACGATCAATCAACTCCACGTGGAAGGTGATACAGCGACGGTTGTCACATCTCAGCGGTGGGAGCGACTTATGTTGGAGCGAGACGGCAAGACGATCGACACGGTTTTGACTACTCAGAAGCATAGAGAGACATGGCGTCGGACAGCGCGAGGATGGTTTGCCTACGAGATCAAAGAACTCGGAGGAGACGTACTTGTGAACGGAAAGCCCTATGAGAAATGAAGCGAGGGTGCGTCACATGATTTATACCGATTGTGTTCGTATGTTGACCTGCCCCCCTTAAATCGAACTGGGAATAAAAAAGCCCCGCTTGGCCAGCGGGGCTTTGCGGCGACGCGCTCGGCGTACTTGCTCTTGGGCAGGCGGCCGGCCTGCCCAAGTCTATATCAGCTGCCGCTTCTGGGGAGAGGCCGAGGCCTGGAACTCCTCCATCACGGGTGCTACAATACATGAGCCCTGAAACGAAGATGACGTTTCCCTGGCCCTGCGGGGGGGGAGGACTTGCTCGTGAACCCGAAAGGGGATAGGACGCTGCCGGGATCCCTCAATCTCGAAAAGACAGGAGGTTCGTCATGCCAAACCTGATGAACGTTGGACTTTTGATTTTGCGGATTCTGTTGGGCTTCATCTTCATCGCCCATGGGTCCCAGAAACTCCTCGGCTGGTTTGGGGGCACGGGATTTTCGGGCCAGACGGCCATGATGGAGGCGATGGGGATTCGACCGAGCCGTCTGTTTGCCCTGATCAGCACAGCCGGAGAGTTCTTCGGCGGCTTGGGCACGGCCTTCGGGCTTCTGACTCCTTTCGCCACGGCGGGGATCCTTGGATCGATGGCCGTAGCCGTCATCAGGGTTCATTGGCGGAATGGATTCTGGAACCACACGGGGGGCATCGAATTTCCGCTCTCCCTGGGAACCCTGGCCTTCGTCCTTGGGCTGGTGGGCCCTGGCCGTTATTCCCTTGACGCCGCGCTCGTCCTCCATTTTCCAGAGCCCGTGACCAAGATCATCGTCCTCGCGATGACGCTCGCCGTGGCGCTTTATGCGGCGACAAGGCCCGCTCCGCCGAAAGCGGAATAATCCCGCCCCGGGGACCTCATCCCTGACAAATGGTCCAGTTATAGCGTTAGCTTGAAAATCTCACTTCAAGGGATTTACATTGAGCAGGTGCTGGTCATGAAAAAGTCTATCGGAGCGAAAACCATTGTTTTCCCAACGCCTGTTTTTGTCGTAGGATCATACGATAAATCCGGTAGGCCGAATGCAATGGTCGTTGCCTGGGGCGGTATTTGTTGTTCAAATCCTCCCTGTGTCGGAATCTCCATCAGGGAAGCTACTTATACCTATGGCAATATCATGGCACGGAAGGCCTTTACGATAAGTATCCCTTCAGAGAAATTTATCAAAGAAGCCGATTACTTCGGGATCGTTTCGGGCAGGACAGAGGATAAGTTTGCCGCTACGAAGCTTACGCCTGTAAAAAGCGACCTTGTGGATGCCCCGTATGTTAAGGAGTTCCCGTTTATTTTGGAATGCTCCGTAATCCAAGTTGTAAAATTAGGATTACATACGCTATTTATCGGCGAGATCAAGGATGTAAAGGCCGATGAGGCGGTGCTGGGGAAAGACGGAGCGCCTGACATCGAGAAGATAAAACCGATGATCTTTGATCCGGCAAACCGCGCCTATTATGGCATTGGTAAATACTTAGGCGATGCATTTTCGGAAGGGAAGAAGATAAAGAAATAAACTCAGTACAAATGTCCCAAGTGCAACAGCAAAAATAGGAGATTTGTTGAGCCCCATTTTGAGATGGAGGCTCCTCCCCAGAAAAAAAGCCCCGCTGGAAGGCGGGGCTTGGCAACAGACAGGGCCGGCCTAGTCCTCCTCCGCTCCGGCCTGGGGTGGATGAAGCGCTTGTCCAGGGTCACCAGATGCTTGGCCACGACGTGCTCGGCATCTGGAATGCTTGAAAATCTCAGTTCAGAGGTAGTAGATTGAGGAGGCGCAGGTTAAATGAATATCTACTCTCGCCTGCTTATTTTCGTATCGGCCGTCTGGATCGCCTTCGAAATAGCGCTCGTCATCCGGGACCGCCTGCAGGGCAAAGGCAAAACCGGCAAAGATCAGGGCACACGCTACATCAATTTCATCGCCATCTTCGTTGCCATGACCGCTTCGGGGATTCTCAACGGGAATTCCAGGTTCCGGTTCCCCGGCGGCAGAACCCTGGCGGTTTATCTGGCTCGGATTTGCCATTTTGGTGTGCGGCGCAGCTTTTGCGGGTCTGGTCAATCGCCGTCCTGGGCAGCTCATTCCGCACCACGGTTGAAGTATCCAATAACCAGCAGGTAGTCCGGCGCGGCCCTTACAAATTCATCCGCCACCCGTCTTACAGCGGGGCGCTGTTGATGTGCTGCGGCTACGGCATCGCCTATCAGAACTGGCTGTCCTTAGCCATCGCCGTTGGCTTGCCGCTGATCGCCCTGCTGTACCGTATCCACATCGAGGAAGCTGCCCTGGTTTCCGGTATCGGGCCGGAATATCAGGAGTACCAGCAGCATACCAAAAAGCTCATCCCCGGCATTTGGTGATACCTGGTTCGACAGAGGGGGACTGCCAGATATTCTGTGTCCTTTTACCGCTCCGGCCTGGGGTGGACGAAGCGCTTGTCCAGCGTCACCAGGTGCTTCGCTTCAACCCGCTCGGCGTACTTGCTCTTGGGCAACCGGCCGGCCTCACTCATCGCCGATCGCTGGGCTTCATTTTCGCGAACTTGAGGTTCGGACCCTCCCCGTCGAAATCATGAATCCAGTGATCGCACCGCTCGCGTCCCTCTGGAACTGGAACATCGCAATACCCCCGGCCGAGAAAAGAGTCCTTCTTCTGGGCCAAGGCCGGAAGTATCCTCGCCATGCCTGTCATGAACGGAAAGCGCTCCGGATTTGAGTAAGGTCGTAGCGGGCATCCAATTCCTCGGAGTAGTACGGCCCCACATACTCTCTAAGCATATCCTCTGTCGAGAAAAGGGCTCCATCCATTTCCCGACGACCGTGGGCTCGTTCGCGACCGACACGGTCAGGTCTCGTACTGCTTCCCCGTCTTGTCTGAAAAGGTGACCTGCGCTGATCGGAACGTCCTTCATCGTGAATTCCGTCGCGGAAACCGGGACCAACTCCGATTTGTTGTCCCGGATCGAACATAGATCAGCTTATCCTTGTCCAAGACGATCTTCCGCAAGGCCTGAGTGGCCTCGATCCAGTACGTCCCTGAAAGGCTTCCAGGCTCTTCGCCGGCAGGCTGAACGGTTTCGAGCGTCAGGTTTTCCCGAAAGCCGCGTGGCGCCCTTGGCGCCGGGTTCTTGTTTCTTGAGCTTCGAAGCCAGGTAGATATCGGCAATCTGGCGGGACATGGCTCCCGGATCGAAGACGCGAGGTTCGAGAAGATCGCCACGCCGAATTTCTCGCCCGGGAAGTACATGACGTCGCTCCGGAATCCCGCGTCCCCGCCGCTATGGCCGATACAGTTCAGTCCCTTGTATTCATTGACTCGATGCCCCGGCCGTAGGGGATCTCGTAGCCGTTGGCAGAACACCCTTGGTCAGCATCTTATCCATCACGGCAGCGCCGCCGACCCGCTTGTCTTCGAAGTTGCGCATCCAGTTGGCCATGTCTTCCACCGTGGTGAAAAGGCTGGTGGCCCCGACGTTGGCGTAGTTGAGCACGGCTCTGTCTGAATCCCTTCTCCATATCGCCTTCGTAGGAATAAGCCCGGTTCTTGATGATTTCCTTGTGGTCGATATGGAAGTGGGTCGACGTCATCCCCAGCGGCCTGAAGATGTTCTCCTGGGTCCATTGGGTGAATGGCTGACCGCTTACCCGGGCCACGATTTCGGCCAGAAGGGTGAATCCGGAGTTGCAGTATAAGTATCGCTCGCCGGGGGCGAAATTCAGCTCTCGCTGGCGCTTGAGGCGGTCCATGATGTCGGCCTGAGTTATGACGTCATCCATCCGGTATCCCGACAGAACCAGCAGCTCCCATTGGTCCCGAAGCCCGCTGGTATGGTGAAGGAGATGCCGTATAGTGATCGTCTTCCCGAAATCGGCCAGTTCGGGCACATATTTACGGATATCGTCATCCACGGACAGTTTGCCCGCCACTTCCAGCATCGTGATCGCCATCGCCGTGAATTGCTTGGAAACTGAAGCGACGTGGAACACCGTCGACGGTGTAATGGGGATGCCGTATTCCAACTGGGCGCATCCGAAACCCTTCCGGTAGATAACGATCCCGTCTTTGATGACGGCGACGGCTGTTCCAGGAGAATCCAGCGTATTCCACTTGCTGAATAGGGCGTCGACCTTTGACTCAAGGGACGGATCAGCACTTAGGGCAACTCCAGTCGCCGCATGGGAGAGGCCCGTCATCAAGACGACCAGTGAAATAACGAGCATGAGAGGCGAAATGAAAGAAACCCGTCTCATGATGATCTCCTATTTTCTGAATTCGTATAGTACTATAGAATACCCTTCAAGGTAATAAGACATCCCCTGGACACAAAAGGTTGCTCCCCCTGCCTGGATTCGTGACAAACCCCCCTCGACGGCCCGGCCGAGATCGACCCCGGGATGGATCTCGACGAGTTCGGAATTGGGAACTACCGCAGATCTTCCGTATCGGCCCCTTTTCGCGTTCAGGGACGGTCCCGGAATCGCAACCACATGGACCAGCCCTAGTTTTTTGGGGACAATAAAAGCCCGCCTGGCCGGCGGGACTTCGGGTCCGACGTGACCGCGTAATCTCAGTCCTCTTTCCGCTCCGGCCTGGGATGGACGAAGCGCCGGTCGAGCGCCACGGGGTGCTTGGCGGCGAATTAACTGAACAGGACTAGAAAACCGGGTTGACAAGCCTCTGGTCCCCTCCTTAGATTGAGGTAGAAGGGAGATCGATATGGCCCCAGACAAGAAAGTATGTCCGTTTATGTCCAGAATCGCTGTAAAGGTGTCTTGTATCAGACAGGAATGCCAGTGGTGGTTCAAAGAGGATGCACCTGCCGGCAAAGAGGATTGTGTTATCCAAGCGATCAGGATGTATCTCTACCTGTCAGCCACGAAGCCAAAGTAAGGGGTGTCATGGCGGATACGGTACCGCGCCGACCATGACGAGGCGCTCTTCACTTAAGACAGATCGTAAAAGGGGATTGCTATTTTATCCTCGGAGGGATCAGCTTGGGTATCACACCCGTCGCATAAAGGTCCATACGGAGTCGGGCTAATAAACCACTCTCCGTATAGGCCATCAGCGCTCTTACCACGTTCACCAGTTTATCCTCAAGAGCCTTGATACGTTCTTCCTCGGTCATCGCTGTCAGCCTTTCTTCCGCGGGCGGCGCTTTTTAATATTGTCTCTGTAAATCGTGAGGGTCTTCGTAGGGGGCAGAGGCTTCAGCGCGTCAAGTATAATCCCTCTCACGCGAATCGGCAGCAACGCAGTATCCGCCTTCAACCCTCGGTCCACGTTATGGAGCCTTTTCTCCAGGACGGCGACTTTTCTCTCCAGGACAGTGAATCTTTGACTCACTATCGGGGATATCTTCCACTCGAGTTGCGATTTCAATTCCCTCGCATTCCCTTCATCATGCCGTAACCATTGGGGTTTCCTTTTGGGCATCATCGCTTTCTCCTTCCGCAGAGAATCATCCGTCCTTCCCCGGGTCAGGTCAAGGATTTTGATTTTCTTCCTGGACGGGACTTTGTCCTTCTCTGCGAGGGGACCAGACCAGCGGGGTCCGCCACTACCTCTGGGCAGTGAGTGCTGGTCACAGGGAGGGACTTTCTTTCCTCTGCCGGCCGTTCTCGGGCCGAGTAAGGGATCAGTATGGACCAACCCTGGCTAATTTGAGACAAAAAAAGCCCCGCCTGACCAGCGGGGCTTGGCGTCCGGCGGTCCCGGCCGGCCAGAGAATTCGCCCTGGGTGTTCCTGGAAGGGTTGGGTATAATCATGTTAGTATGGGCAGGACGATGAGCATTACTTGGGGCGATACGAAAATAAGTCGATGTCATCTCTGTCTCAAGGAGGACGCGAAAGGATGGGAGGCAGTATTAGCAAGGGTCCACACGCTGCGTATTGCTATAATTGGGACTCTGAGATTAATTCCCCGGCTTGGCAGTTTCTCGTTTCAGCGAGGGGCCAGCTCCACCGCGCCTGACTAACGAGGAGCGCGAAAAATTGTCAAAGTGGGTAAAAACGAAATGGGCCAAAACGGGAGAGTCGGTGTGTCTCAACATCCCAACAATCGACCGGGTCATAGGCAGAAAAAGGCGGAGTCCAAAATATCTTGATGACTTGAAACCGGGAGGGATGTTTGGCGGGAAATAGAAAAGCCCGGAGCCGAAGCCCTTGAAAGTCATGCGGCGTCAGCTATGGAACTCATCTACTGCGGCGCCGGCGGGGGTGCCATTGAATCAGGTCAGAGGAGGGCGGGAAAATGCCCGAAGAAAACAGTTCTTTTTCAAGTATTCAACAAGCGCTTCTGATCCCCGCTTTTGAGGCGATTGTGGCACTTCTAAAAGAGAAAGGTGTCCAGGCGACAGTGAGTTCAACTGAATATGATTCCAAGAAGGGTATCAATTGTGGGGAAGAAGCGGCTAAGGAATGCGTAGTTCGGTTGCTGGATCAGCGCCGCCGAGAGGTTTTTCGCATTTAACCAGCATTTTGTTAGACCAGCAAGAGGACCACGAAAACACCGGGACGGGATATGTCTGGGGCATTTGCCAGCAACATAAACCCCGAAACGATTGTTAAGAGCTTTCAAAGGCCATTTCAGATATCACATTTGAATACAGAAGGACCTTGTTTCTCCCCGTTTGACAGCAGTGTGCCTGGTGTGGGCGTGGGAGAAAAACCTGGGGCCTCTGTGCGTCCTTGCCTTGTCAAGAGGCCTAATGCCGGCCTGGTCCTTCCAAAGGCTCGGGCCTGGGGTGGATGAAGCGGCGGTCGAGCGTCGCGGGGTGCTTGGCGGGGACACGTCCCCGCGGCGTCTCCAGATGCTTGAATATCTCTCTTCAGGGGTGGTAAATTGAGCGGGGGTAGATCACTCAGCATACAAATAAAAACGAAAGGCAATCCCCCACATGAAAAAATACATGATGATTTTAGCATTAATATCTCTCTCGACATATTGTCCTGCTGGTTGCTGCAGCCAGCCAAGAGGAGCAATCCTCACAATCAACCCTTGTTATAAACGGGGTCGCGATCGTGGATGTTGAACACGGAACTCTCCAGACAAACTGCACGGTTATCGTTGCCGGTGACAAGATTCAACGGATCTCGAAGCAGGGCAACGCCGATGTGCCCAAGAGTCCAGCCCGAATCATCGATGGCAGGGGATTGTTCCTGGTGCCGGGTCTGATTGATGCGCATGTTCACTACTTTGACCCGGCCACATTCGGACCTATGATGGTTGCCAATGGTGTTCTCTTCGTTCGGGACATGGGCGGTCCCACGAAGGAATCGGTTGCCCTGCGCGACAAACTGAAGACCGGGGAAATTTTCGGCCCGGAGATGATAACCACCGGATCAATTCTCGACGGCGATCCGCCCATTCTTCCTCAAATTTCCATACCATGTGGGACTCCCGAAGCGGGAAGGGAGGCGGTGCGCAAACAGGTTGCAGCCGGAGTGGATGAAATCAAGGTGTATAGTGGCCTGAAAAAAGACGTCTTCCTTGCCATAGCAGAAGAGGCCAACAAACTCGGAGTCAAGCCGGTCGG